>NZ_QYUR01000002.1:1746319-2980139 GCF_003596405.1 Pseudomonas cavernicola | reverse complement strand
CCCATCTGCTGCGCAGCATGAGCCCGCAACTGAACGCCGGCGACTATGTATTTTGCAGCGTTAACGACGAAAACCTGTTGGCGGGGGTTCAAGTACTGGGCAGCTTTCGCGAACGCGAGGGGCTGACGGTGATTCTCCAACGGCAGCAGGCCGAGCGCCTCGGCTTGCCGTTCGACTATATCGCCGCCTGGATCACCCTTACCGTGCATTCGGCGCTCAGCGCCGTGGGCCTGACCGCCGCCTTCGCCACCGCGCTGGCCATGGCCGGCATCAGTTGCAACGTGATCGCCGGTTACTACCACGACCATCTGTTCGTCGCACAGGCCGATGGCGAACGCGCCATCGACGTACTGCGCCAACTTGCAGCAGACGCGGAGTGACGGCCATGTGGCAAAGTTATCTGAATGGTTTGCTGGTGGCCGCCGGGCTGATCGTCGCCCTCGGCGCGCAGAACGCTTTTGTCCTGGCGCAGAGCCTGCGCCGCGAGCATCACCTGCCGGTGGCGGCACTCTGCGTGCTTTGTGATGCGCTGCTGGTTGCCGCCGGAGTGTTCGGCCTGGCCACTCTGCTCGCGCAGAATCCCGTGCTGCTGGGGATCGCCCGCTGGGGCGGCGCGGCCTTCCTGCTCTGGTATGGGGTCAAAGCCTTGCGCCGCGCCCTCAATCCGCAGGCCTTGAATGAAGCCGCCGGAGCCGGCCCCCGTTCGCGGCGGGCGGTGCTGCTGGCCGCCTTGGCTGTGACCCTGCTCAATCCGCATGTGTACCTGGATACCGTGCTACTGATCGGCTCACTCGGCGCCCAGCAAACCGTTCCCGGCGCCTATGCCCTGGGCGCCGCCAGCGCCTCCTTGCTCTGGTTTTTCACCCTGGCCCTCGGTGCGGCCTGGCTCGCGCCCTGGCTGGCCCGCCCCACGACCTGGCGCCTGCTCGATCTGAGCGTAGCGCTGATGATGTTTGCCGTAGCCGGGCAACTACTAACTGGCTGATGGGTCAGCTCGAGCCAGCACTCTAGGCTCTGTTGACGCAAGCGAACATGCCGCGACTCGCTTGCGTCAACAGAGCCTCGAGCCCTTGCGCCACGGCGAGGGCCCTGGCATCGGCTTCTTCACTCGGCCTGCACAGCCTTTTCCACACAGTTGTTGCGTGGTTATGCCACAGACCCAGTGCTATGATCCCGAGTCCACGGCGCA
The DNA here is from genome assembly GCF_003596405.1 of Pseudomonas cavernicola. Lineage (NCBI taxonomy): Bacteria > Pseudomonadati > Pseudomonadota > Gammaproteobacteria > Pseudomonadales > Pseudomonadaceae > Pseudomonas > Pseudomonas cavernicola. The sequence goes on along the minus strand of NZ_QYUR01000002.1, from coordinate 2,978,950 downwards.
AAGAGTACAAACTCCCGCCGTATGTCTGGCCGCCCGTGAACGGCCTCGCGCTCACCGCACCTGACCTGAGTAGGAGATAGACCATGGCTTTCGAATTGCCACCGCTGCCGTACGCGAAAAACGCCCTCGAGCCGCACATTTCTGCTGAAACCCTGGAATACCATCACGACAAGCATCACAACGCCTACGTCGTGAACCTGAACAACCTGGTGCCAGGCACCGAGTTCGAAGGCAAAACCCTGGAAGAGATCGTCAAGACTTCTTCGGGCGGCATCTTCAACAACGCCGCACAAGTGTGGAACCACACCTTCTACTGGAACTGCATGGCGCCAAACGCCGGCGGCCAACCGACTGGCGCGCTGGCTGAAGCCATCAACGCTGCGTTCGGCTCCTTCGACAAGTTCAAGGAAGAGTTCAGCAAAACCTCCATCGGCACCTTCGGCTCCGGCTGGGGCTGGCTGGTGAAGAAAGCTGACGGCTCCCTGGCTCTGGCCAGCACCATCGGCGCCGGCTGCCCGCTGACCAGCGGCGACACCCCGCTGCTGACCTGTGACGTATGGGAACACGCTTACTACATCGACTACCGCAACCTGCGTCCGAAGTACGTTGAGGCGTTCTGGAACCTGGTCAACTGGGACTTCGTAGCGAAAAACTACGCAGCCTAAGAACCTATTCACGATCCAAGCGAGCGTAGCGGATCGTGAACAGGATCTAAGACCGGCCTCCAGGCCCAGAAGAACCCGGCATTCGCCGGGTTTTTTCGTATCTGCCCTGCTACTCCTTACGCCAGCAACCTTGCTGCGCGATCTCGTGCGACGCGCGCTGCTCGAGATGCGCGAAAGAAACCACCGAATGTCCTCAAGTCCAAGCACCGTCGCACCGACACAGTTAAAGAGATCGGACGTAAGCCGGCAGCGCACGCCACGGTCGCACTGCGATGGCACAACTGTGTTCATGGTAATGGCCCTTTGACTGCTTCCGCACGATTGCTAATACTCACACCGGTCTGACGGCTCTGGCCTCGAACAAGGAACGGTCATTTGAAGCTGGAACTCAAACACAGTTTGTCGCTGAAGCTGCTGCGCGTGGTGCTGCTCTCAGCACTGGTAGTTGGAGTGGTGCTGAGCTGCGGGCAAATCATGTTCGACGCGTACAAGACGCGCCAGGCGGTGGCCAACGATGCACAACGCATCCTCGACATGTTCCGTGACCCCTCGACTCAGGCGGTTTACAGCCTGGACCGGGAGATGGGCATGCAGGTCATCGAGGGCCTGTTCCAGAACGAATCCGTGCGTTTCGCCGCGATCGGCCATCCGAATGAACCGATGCTCGCGGAAAAGTCCCGCGACCTGATGAAGCGGCCCACGCGCTGGCTGACCGACCCGATTCTCGGCAATGAAGCCACCTTCACCACCCAACTGGTGGGCCGCAGCCCGTACAGCGAGTACTACGGCGACCTGACCATCACCCTCGACACTGCGCCCTACGGCGAGGATTTCGTCACCAGCTCGGTGGTCATCTTCATCTCCGGCGTGCTGCGCACTGGCCATGGGCTTGGTTCTCTATCTGGTCTACCACTGGCTGCTGACCAAGCCGCTGTCGAGGATCATCGAGCACTTGACCAACATCAATCCGGATCGCCCCAGCGAGCACAAGCTGCCGATGCTCAAGGGCAACGAGAAGAACGAACTGGGTCTGTGGATCAATACCGCAACCAGCTGCTCGCCTCCATCGAACGCAACACGCATTTACGCCGTGAGGCAGAAGACAGCCTGCAGCGCATGGCCCAATACGACTTCCTCACCGGCCTGCCTAATCGCCAACAACTGCAACAGCAGCTCAACCAGATTCTCAGCGATGCCGGCCGCCTGCAGCGCCGAGTGGCGGTACTCTGCGTCGGCCTGGACGATTTCAAAGGAATTAACGAGCAGTTCAGTTACCAGACCGGCGACCAGTTGCTGCTCGCCCTCTCTGACCGCCTGCGCAGCCACAGCGGTCGCCTCGGCGCCTTGGCGCGCCTGGGTGGCGATCAGTTCGCCCTGGTGCAAGCGGACATCGAACAGCCCTACGAAGCCGCCGAGCTGGCGCAAAGCGTGCTGGATGACCTGGAAGCGCCGTTCATGCTCGATCAGCAGGAAGTACGCCTGCGCGCCACAATCGGCATCACCCTGTTTCCGGAAGATGGCGACAGCACCGAGAAGCTGCTGCAGAAAGCCGAACAAACCATGACCCTGGCCAAGAGCCGCTCGCGTAACCGCTATCAGTTCTATATCGCCAGCGTCGACAGCGAAATGCGCCGCCGCCGCGAATTGGAGAAGGATCTGCGCGACGCCCTCGCCCAGGGCCAGTTGCATCTGGTCTACCAACCCCAGGTGGACTACCGCGATCATCGCGTGGTCGGCGTCGAGGCTCTGTTGCGCTGGCAGCATCCGCACCACGGCTTGGTGCGCCGGATCTGTTTATTCCGCTGGCCGAGCAGAACGGCAGCATCATCCCGATCGGCGAGTGGATTCTCGACCAGGCCTGCCGACAACTGCGCGAATGGCACGATCTGGGCTTTGTCGACCTGCGCATGGCGGTCAACCTCTCCACCGTGCAACTGCACCACGCAGAGCTGCCGCGGGTGGTGAACAACCTGCTGCAGGTCTACAGGCTACCGCCACGCAGCCTGGAACTGGAAGTCACCGAAACCGGCCTGATGGAAGACATCACCACCGCCGCCCAGCACCTGCTCAGCCTGCGCCGCTCCGGCGCACTGATCGCGATCGATGACTTCGGTACCGGCTACTCCTCGCTGAGTTACCTGAAGAGCCTGCCGCTGGACAAGATCAAGATCGACAAGAGCTTTGTACAGGACCTGCTAGACGACGAGGACGACGCGACCATCGTGCGCGCCATCATCCAGTTGGGTAAAAGCCTGGGCATGCAGGTCATCGCCGAAGGCGTGGAAACCCTCGAGCAAGAGACCTACATCATTGCCCAGGGCTGCCATGAGGGGCAGGGCTATCTGTACAGCAAGCCGTTGCCGGCTCGCGAGCTGACGCTGTTCCTGAAACAATCCCGCCGTCTCAGCAAGGCCAGCACTAACCCCGCCACACTCTGAACGCCGCACTAAGAACCGGCTCAAGCAGGTAGGGTGGATTAGCCGCGCAGCGGCGTAATCCACCAAACTGGGGGCTAGCGGCCAGTCGGTTCGCCGCAGACGGTGGAAGCCCCTCCGGGATTCCACCCTACTAATCTGCCCGCGCTTCGCGCCAACCGAGCTCGCGCTTAGAGAACCGTCCCTTCCAGCAGCCATGCCGTCCCCAGCGCGCCAAGCAGACACAACACAGCCCCCGCCGCGGCTTGCCAGCGGAACTGCCGGGCCATATCGTCCTCACCATAACTGGAAAGGATAAACGGCTGCGATTCCCGCGGCTGGGCCAGATGGTTCTGTGCCGGCTGTACGCTCACCTGCCGATGCCGATCCTCGGCTTCCAACTGCGCGGCCAGGCGCACGCGGTTCCATTCCCGCTCATCCAGCTGACCGTCGCGGTCGTTATCGAAGCGCTGCAAGAGACCAGCGAAGTCGCCCTTCCATTGACGGATCACGCTGCTCTGCGCGGCGCTCAAATCGAGGCCCTGACGACCACCACCAGAAGTGCGGAAATCGCCGATGGCATACAACGATTCGCCCACGTGGAGGCGCTCCTCGGTGTAGCGGTAATCTTTGCCGCTGGACAACCAGCCGCGTATCCCACCTTGGGCCAGGCCACGCGGGTGACGCAGGTTGCCCTTCCAGACCTCGCGCGTCGCCGGACGCACCTGCGCCCCCTGCGGATTGATCAGACAGTCTCCCGTCGCATCGGCCAGCCGCAACCAAGCTTCGCTGCTACCGCTCTCGACCGGGCGCCATGAGCGCCCCTTGCCGTTGCTACTGTATTCCTCGATTCTGAAGCGCCACCACAAGCAAGGTTTACCCGTCAGCGGGCCATAGATCAGCGTCTCCGGCACCGGCTCCAGCACACCGTAAAACTCGACATAGCCCTGCGCCGCCGAACGGATCTTCGAGGTCGGGGTATCCAGCAAATGGCGAGCTTCGGCCAAGCGCCGCAAGCACCACCAGGCGCCTCCCGCACAGGCGCCGACGCTGAATGCCAGACCGAACGCCAGCTCTTGAATCTCCACGGCTTAACCGAACAAGGCTTTGAGGTCGACGTCGGCCTTTTCGGCCTCGCTGAACTCCAGCAATTCGGCCGCCTTGAAGCCGAACAGGCCGGCGATGATCAAGTCGGGAAACTGCTCGATGCGCACGTTGTTCAGGTTGACCGTTTCGTTGTACAGCTCACGCCGATCGGCGATGCCGTTCTCCAGGCCACTGATGCGCTGCTGGAGAAATTGGAAGCTCTCGTTGGCTTTCAGCTGCGGATAGTTCTCGGCCAAGGCGAACAACTGACCAAGCCCCGCACGCAGGCCGCTTTCCGCCAACCCCAGGGCACCCACATCGCCCTTCTCGCGGGCGCTGGCCACCGCGTTACGGGCGCGGATCACCTGCTCCAGGGTGCTGCGTTCGTGCTGCATGTACTGCTTGCAGGTCTCCACCAGCTTGGGTAACTCATCGTGGCGCTGCTTGAGCAGTACCTCGATATTCGCCCAGGCCTTGCTCACCCCATGCTTCAGGCGCACCAAGCCGTTGTAGAGAATCACCGCGTAAGCGGCGAGAAGGAACAGAACAACCAAGACGGCGACGCTGGTCAGGCTCATGCAGGCTTCTCCATAAGGACTGCGGGTAAGGATGCCGGCATTCTAGCGGCACTGCGCAGCACCGAGCAGAGCTGACGCACGCTATGGAAGAACAATTAGGAGCGCTCGCCCTTTGCACAAAATGCAAATCTTTCGCATTATGTTGTGGTTTTACGTGCGCCGCGCGCACCGTTCTCACCTCTCGACGCAAAGGACTTCGCCATGATTCGTATGCCCCTGGCCACCGCCAGCCTGCTGGCCATTGCTATTTCTCTCGCCGGTTGTGGCGAAGACAAAGCCCCAGCAACCCAAGCGGCGGCGCCAGCTGCCAGCAGCACAGCCACTCCAGCAGCAAGCGCCGGCAAGCTCGATGAAACAGCCGCCAAGGCGGTGGTCAACCATTACGCCGACGTCGCCCTGGCCGTGTTCACCGACGCTGCCATCACCGGCAAAGCGCTGCAAACCGCAGTGGACGCCCTGCTCGCCAAACCGAGTGACGCGACGTTGAAAGCCGCCCGCGAAGCCTGGCTGGCCGCCCGCGTGGCCTACATGCAGAGCGAAGTGTTTCGCTTCGGCAACCCGGTGGTGGATGACTGGGAAGGCCAACTGAACGCCTGGCCGCTGGACGAAGGCCTGATCGACTATGTAGCCGCCGACACCCCACACGCGCAGGGCAACCCTGGTGCTACCGCCAACATCATCGCCAACACCCAGATCCAGGTCGGCGAAGACAAGCTCGACGTCACGGAAATTACCGGTGAGAAACTGGCCAGCCTGAACGAGTTGGGCGGTTCCGAAGCCAACGTCGCCACCGGCTACCACGCCATCGAATTCCTGCTCTGGGGCCAAGACCTGCATGGCACCGGCCCTGGTGCTGGCGAACGCCTTGCGAGCGACTACGCCACCGGCAAAGACTGCACCAATGGCCACTGCGACCGCCGCAGCGCCTACCTGAAAGCCGCCACCGACCTGCTGGTCAAAGATCTGGACGGCATGGTCGAGCAGTGGAAAGCCGGCGTTGCCGACAACTACCGCGCCACGCTGGTAGCCGATACTGCCGAGAATGGTCTGCGTAAAATGCTCTTTGGCATGGGCAGCCTGTCGCTCGGCGAACTGGCTGGCGAGCGCATGAAAGTCGCCCTGGAAGCCAACTCCACGGAAGACGAACATGACTGCTTCAGCGACAACACGCACAACTCGCACTTCTACAACGGCAAGGGTATCCGCAACGTTTACCTGGGCGAATACAAGCGCATCAACGGCATCGTCCTGAATGGCCCGAGCCTGTCGTCCCTGGTGGCCAAAGTCGACCCGGCCACCGACGCCACCCTGAAAGCCGATCTGACCGCCACCGAAGGCAAGCTGCAAGCCCTGGTGGACAGCGCCAACAACGGCCAGCACTTCGATCAACTGATCGCCGCCGACAACAGCGCCGGCCAGCAGATCGTGCGTGATGCCATCAGCGCCCTGGTCAAACAGACCGCGGCGATCGAACAGGCCGCGAGCAAACTGGGCATCAGCGACCTGAACCGGACACCGCGACCACCAGTTCTAACAGTCGGCAAGACCGAAACGGATGTGGCTGTGGCCGCATCCGTTTTTTTCGCCTGGACTTAATGCGCGACATTTCGCCCACCCAGTAAACGCTAATCCCTCTTATTCGAATTCCCTTAGCCTGATAAGCTTGCGCGCCTGATTCCGTGTCTGGATCGTTGCCAATGCCCGCCTGTTTTCTCTCCTGCCCTTACTGCTACTGGCGCTTGCCTGGCCTCGTGCGATGACGCACCACGTTTCAGCCAACCGAACCCGGCGAAGCCCTGTCCGCCGGCAGCACCACCTGCGCAAAAGCGATCACAACGCCTTCTCCAGCCCTCGCGAATCTCTCGCCGCTGCGCCGCTGGACTTCAGCGTCGGCAACAGCTTCTTCCGCAAAGACCACTAATCAAACCAATTGCCGTGCACTACACCGTGGCGCTGGAGGATTTGCGCCTGCTCGGCGCTGGCGGGAATCGACAGGCGTACCAGCATCGACACCGCATTGACGGCATCGGCGGTCGGCGGGTGGCCGCGGCCGTCCTTGATATGGCAGCCCTGGCAAGAGTTGGTGTTGAACAGCGGGCCGAGGCCATCGCGAGCAATAGTGGTCGACGGAGCGATGACCCACGGGTTGCGGAAGAAGCTGTTGCCGACGCTGAAGTCCAGCCGGCGCAGCGGCGAGAGATTCGCGGAGGGCTGGGAGAAGGCGTTGTGATCGCTTTTGCGCACGGTGGTGCTGCCGGCGGACAGGGCTTCGCCGGGTTCGGCTTGGCTGAAACGTGGTGCGTCATCGCACGAGGCCAGGCCAAGCGCCAGTAGCAGTAAGGGCAGGAGAGAAAACAGGCGGGGCATTGGCAACGATCCAGACCACGGAATCAGGCGCGCAAGCTTATCAGGCTAAGGGAATTCGAATAAGAGGGATTAGCGTTTACTGGGTGGGCGAAATGTCGCGCATTAAGTCCAGGCGAAAAAAAACGGATGCGGCCACAGCCACATCCGTTTCGGTCTTGCCGACTGTTAGAACTGGTGGTCGGCGGTGTCCGGGTTCAGGTCGCTGATGCCCAGTTTGCTCGCGGCCTGTTCGATCGCCGCGGTCTGTTTGACCAGGGCGCTGATGGCATCACGCACGATCTGCTGGCCGGCGCTGTTGTCGGCGGCGATCAGTTGATCGAAGTGCTGGCCGTTGTTGGCGCTGTCCACCAGGGCTTGCAGCTTGCCTTCGGTGGCGGTCAGATCGGCTTTCAGGGTGGCGTCGGTGGCCGGGTCGACTTTGGCCACCAGGGACGACAGGCTCGGGCCATTCAGGACGATGCCGTTGATGCGCTTGTATTCGCCCAGGTAAACGTTGCGGATACCCTTGCCGTTGTAGAAGTGCGAGTTGTGCGTGTTGTCGCTGAAGCAGTCATGTTCGTCTTCCGTGGAGTTGGCTTCCAGGGCGACTTTCATGCGCTCGCCAGCCAGTTCGCCGAGCGACAGGCTGCCCATGCCAAAGAGCATTTTACGCAGACCATTCTCGGCAGTATCGGCTACCAGCGTGGCGCGGTAGTTGTCGGCAACGCCGGCTTTCCACTGCTCGACCATGCCGTCCAGATCTTTGACCAGCAGGTCGGTGGCGGCTTTCAGGTAGGCGCTGCGGCGGTCGCAGTGGCCATTGGTGCAGTCTTTGCCGGTGGCGTAGTCGCTCGCAAGGCGTTCGCCAGCACCAGGGCCGGTGCCATGCAGGTCTTGGCCCCAGAGCAGGAATTCGATGGCGTGGTAGCCGGTGGCGACGTTGGCTTCGGAACCGCCCAACTCGTTCAGGCTGGCCAGTTTCTCACCGGTAATTTCCGTGACGTCGAGCTTGTCTTCGCCGACCTGGATCTGGGTGTTGGCGATGATGTTGGCGGTAGCACCAGGGTTGCCCTGCGCGTGTGGGGTGTCGGCGGCTACATAGTCGATCAGGCCTTCGTCCAGCGGCCAGGCGTTCAGTTGGCCTTCCCAGTCATCCACCACCGGGTTGCCGAAGCGAAACACTTCGCTCTGCATGTAGGCCACGCGGGCGGCCAGCCAGGCTTCGCGGGCGGCTTTCAACGTCGCGTCACTCGGTTTGGCGAGCAGGGCGTCCACTGCGGTTTGCAGCGCTTTGCCGGTGATGGCAGCGTCGGTGAACACGGCCAGGGCGACGTCGGCGTAATGGTTGACCACCGCCTTGGCGGCTGTTTCATCGAGCTTGCCGGCGCTTGCTGCTGGAGTGGCTGTGCTGCTGGCAGCTGGCGCCGCCGCTTGGGTTGCTGGGGCTTTGTCTTCGCCACAACCGGCGAGAGAAATAGCAATGGCCAGCAGGCTGGCGGTGGCCAGGGGCATACGAATCATGGCGAAGTCCTTTGCGTCGAGAGGTGAGAACGGTGCGCGCGGCGCACGTAAAACCACAACATAATGCGAAAGATTTGCATTTTGTGCAAAGGGCGAGCGCTCCTAATTGTTCTTCCATAGCGTGCGTCAGCTCTGCTCGGTGCTGCGCAGTGCCGCTAGAATGCCGGCATCCTTACCCGCAGTCCTTATGGAGAAGCCTGCATGAGCCTGACCAGCGTCGCCGTCTTGGTTGTTCTGTTCCTTCTCGCCGCTTACGCGGTGATTCTCTACAACGGCTTGGTGCGCCTGAAGCATGGGGTGAGCAAGGCCTGGGCGAATATCGAGGTACTGCTCAAGCAGCGCCACGATGAGTTACCCAAGCTGGTGGAGACCTGCAAGCAGTACATGCAGCACGAACGCAGCACCCTGGAGCAGGTGATCCGCGCCCGTAACGCGGTGGCCAGCGCCCGCGAGAAGGGCGATGTGGGTGCCCTGGGGTTGGCGGAAAGCGGCCTGCGTGCGGGGCTTGGTCAGTTGTTCGCCTTGGCCGAGAACTATCCGCAGCTGAAAGCCAACGAGAGCTTCCAATTTCTCCAGCAGCGCATCAGTGGCCTGGAGAACGGCATCGCCGATCGGCGTGAGCTGTACAACGAAACGGTCAACCTGAACAACGTGCGCATCGAGCAGTTTCCCGACTTGATCATCGCCGGCCTGTTCGGCTTCAAGGCGGCCGAATTGCTGGAGTTCAGCGAGGCCGAAAAGGCCGACGTCGACCTCAAAGCCTTGTTCGGTTAAGCCGTGGAGATTCAAGAGCTGGCGTTCGGTCTGGCATTCAGCGTCGGCGCCTGTGCGGGAGGCGCCTGGTGGTGCTTGCGGCGCTTGGCCGAAGCTCGCCATTTGCTGGATACCCCGACCTCGAAGATCCGTTCGGCGGCGCAGGGCTATGTCGAGTTTTACGGTGTGCTGGAGCCGGTGCCGGAGACGCTGATCTATGGCCCGCTGACGGGTAAACCTTGCTTGTGGTGGCGCTTCAGAATCGAGGAATACAGTAGCAACGGCAAGGGGCGCTCATGGCGCCCGGTCGAGAGCGGTAGCAGCGAAGCTTGGTTGCGGCTGGCCGATGCGACGGGAGACTGTCTGATCAATCCGCAGGGGGCGCAGGTGCGTCCGGCGACGCGCGAGGTCTGGAAGGGCAACCTGCGTCACCCGCGTGGCCTGGCCCAAGGTGGGATACGCGGCTGGTTGTCCAGCGGCAAAGATTACCGCTACACCGAGGAGCGCCTCCACGTGGGCGAATCGTTGTATGCCATCGGCGATTTCCGCACTTCTGGTGGTGGTCGTCAGGGCCTCGATTTGAGCGCCGCGCAGAGCAGCGTGATCCGTCAATGGAAGGGCGACTTCGCTGGTCTCTTGCAGCGCTTCGATAACGACCGCGACGGTCAGCTGGATGAGCGGGAATGGAACCGCGTGCGCCTGGCCGCGCAGTTGGAAGCCGAGGATCGGCATCGGCAGGTGAGCGTACAGCCGGCACAGAACCATCTGGCCCAGCCGCGGGAATCGCAGCCGTTTATCCTTTCCAGTTATGGTGAGGACGATATGGCCCGGCAGTTCCGCTGGCAAGCCGCGGCGGGGGCTGTGTTGTGTCTGCTTGGCGCGCTGGGGACGGCATGGCTGCTGGAAGGGACGGTTCTCTAAGCGCGAGCTCGGTTGGCGCGAAGCGCGGGCAGATTAGTAGGGTGGAATCCCCGGAGGGGCTTCCACCGTCTGCGGCGAACCGACTGGCCGCTAGCCCCCAGTTTGGTGGATTACGCCGCTGCGCGGCTAATCCACCCTACCTGCTTGAGCCGGTTCTTAGTGCGGCGTTCAGAGTGTGGCGGGGTTAGTGCTGGCCTTGCTGAGACGGCGGGATTGTTTCAGGAACAGCGTCAGCTCGCGAGCCGGCAACGGCTTGCTGTACAGATAGCCCTGCCCCTCATGGCAGCCCTGGGCAATGATGTAGGTCTCTTGCTCGAGGGTTTCCACGCCTTCGGCGATGACCTGCATGCCCAGGCTTTTACCCAACTGGATGATGGCGCGCACGATGGTCGCGTCGTCCTCGTCGTCTAGCAGGTCCTGTACAAAGCTCTTGTCGATCTTGATCTTGTCCAGCGGCAGGCTCTTCAGGTAACTCAGCGAGGAGTAGCCGGTACCGAAGTCATCGATCGCGATCAGTGCGCCGGAGCGGCGCAGGCTGAGCAGGTGCTGGGCGGCGGTGGTGATGTCTTCCATCAGGCCGGTTTCGGTGACTTCCAGTTCCAGGCTGCGTGGCGGTAGCCTGTAGACCTGCAGCAGGTTGTTCACCACCCGCGGCAGCTCTGCGTGGTGCAGTTGCACGGTGGAGAGGTTGACCGCCATGCGCAGGTCGACAAAGCCCAGATCGTGCCATTCGCGCAGTTGTCGGCAGGCCTGGTCGAGAATCCACTCGCCGATCGGGATGATGCTGCCGTTCTGCTCGGCCAGCGGAATAAACAGATCCGGCGGCACCAAGCCGTGGTGCGGATGCTGCCAGCGCAACAGAGCCTCGACGCCGACCACGCGATGATCGCGGTAGTCCACCTGGGGTTGGTAGACCAGATGCAACTGGCCCTGGGCGAGGGCGTCGCGCAGATCCTTCTCCAATTCGCGGCGGCGGCGCATTTCGCTGTCGACGCTGGCGATATAGAACTGATAGCGGTTACGCGAGCGGCTCTTGGCCAGGGTCATGGTTTGTTCGGCTTTCTGCAGCAGCTTCTCGGTGCTGTCGCCATCTTCCGGAAACAGGGTGATGCCGATTGTGGCGCGCAGGCGTACTTCCTGCTGATCGAGCATGAACGGCGCTTCCAGGTCATCCAGCACGCTTTGCGCCAGCTCGGCGGCTTCGTAGGGCTGTTCGATGTCCGCTTGCACCAGGGCGAACTGATCGCCACCCAGGCGCGCCAAGGCGCCGAGGCGACCGCTGTGGCTGCGCAGGCGGTCAGAGAGGGCGAGCAGCAACTGGTCGCCGGTCTGGTAACTGAACTGCTCGTTAATTCCTTTGAAATCGTCCAGGCCGACGCAGAGTACCGCCACTCGGCGCTGCAGGCGGCCGGCATCGCTGAGAATCTGGTTGAGCTGCTGTTGCAGTTGTTGGCGATTAGGCAGGCCGGTGAGGAAGTCGTATTGGGCCATGCGCTGCAGGCTGTCTTCTGCCTCACGGCGTAAATGCGTGTTGCGTTCGATGGAGGCGAGCAGCTGGTTGGCGGTATTGATCCACAGACCCAGTTCGTTCTTCTCGTTGCCCTTGAGCATCGGCAGCTTGTGCTCGCTGGGGCGATCCGGATTGATGTTGGTCAAGTGCTCGATGATCCTCGACAGCGGCTTGGTCAGCAGCCAGTGGTAGACCAGATAGAGAACCAAGCCCATGGCCAGTGCGCGCAGCACGCCGGAGATGAAGATGACCACCGAGCTGGTGACGAAATCCTCGCCGTAGGGCGCAGTGTCGAGGGTGATGGTCAGGTCGCCGTAGTACTCGCTGTACGGGCTGCGGCCCACCAGTTGGGTGGTGAAGGTGGCTTCATTGCCGAGAATCGGGTCGGTCAGCCAGCGCGTGGGCCGCTTCATCAGGTCGCGGGACTTTTCCGCGAGCATCGGTTCATTCGGATGGCCGATCGCGGCGAAACGCACGGATTCGTTCTGGAACAGGCCCTCGATGACCTGCATGCCCATCTCCCGGTCCAGGCTGTAAACCGCCTGAGTCGAGGGGTCACGGAACATGTCGAGGATGCGTTGTGCATCGTTGGCCACCGCCTGGCGCGTCTTGTACGCGTCGAACATGATTTGCCCGCAGCTCAGCACCACTCCAACTACCAGTGCTGAGAGCAGCACCACGCGCAGCAGCTTCAGCGACAAACTGTGTTTGAGTTCCAGCTTCAAATGACCGTTCCTTGTTCGAGGCCAGAGCCGTCAGACCGGTGTGAGTATTAGCAATCGTGCGGAAGCAGTCAAAGGGCCATTACCATGAACACAGTTGTGCCATCGCAGTGCGACCGTGGCGTGCGCTGCCGGCTTACGTCCGATCTCTTTAACTGTGTCGGTGCGACGGTGCTTGGACTTGAGGACATTCGGTGGTTTCTTTCGCGCATCTCGAGCAGCGCGCGTCGCACGAGATCGCGCAGCAAGGTTGCTGGCGTAAGGAGTAGCAGGGCAGATACGAAAAAACCCGGCGAATGCCGGGTTCTTCTGGGCCTGGAGGCCGGTCTTAGATCCTGTTCACGATCCGCTACGCTCGCTTGGATCGTGAATAGGTTCTTAGGCTGCGTAGTTTTTCGCTACGAAGTCCCAGTTGACCAGGTTCCAGAACGCCTCAACGTACTTCGGACGCAGGTTGCGGTAGTCGATGTAGTAAGCGTGTTCCCATACGTCACAGGTCAGCAGCGGGGTGTCGCCGCTGGTCAGCGGGCAGCCGGCGCCGATGGTGCTGGCCAGAGCCAGGGAGCCGTCAGCTTTCTTCACCAGCCAGCCCCAGCCGGAGCCGAAGGTGCCGATGGAGGTTTTGCTGAACTCTTCCTTGAACTTGTCGAAGGAGCCGAACGCAGCGTTGATGGCTTCAGCCAGCGCGCCAGTCGGTTGGCCGCCGGCGTTTGGCGCCATGCAGTTCCAGTAGAAGGTGTGGTTCCACACTTGTGCGGCGTTGTTGAAGATGCCGCCCGAAGAAGTCTTGACGATCTCTTCCAGGGTTTTGCCTTCGAACTCGGTGCCTGGCACCAGGTTGTTCAGGTTCACGACGTAGGCGTTGTGATGCTTGTCGTGATGGTATTCCAGGGTTTCAGCAGAAATGTGCGGCTCGAGGGCGTTTTTCGCGTACGGCAGCGGTGGCAATTCGAAAGCCATGGTCTATCTCCTACTCAGGTCAGGTGCGGTGAGCGCGAGGCCGTTCACGGGCGGCCAGACATACGGCGGGAGTTTGTACTCTTTGCGCCGTGGACTCGGGATCATAGCACTGGGTCTGTGGCATAACCACGCAACAACTGTGTGGAAAAGGCTGTGCAGGCCGAGTGAAGAAGCCGATGCCAGGGCCCTCGCCGTGGCGCAAGGGCTCGAGGCTCTGTTGACGCAAGCGAGTCGCGGCATGTTCGCTTGCGTCAACAGAGCCTAGAGTGCTGGCTCGAGCTGACCCATCAGCCAGTTAGTAGTTGCCCGGCTACGGCAAACATCATCAGCGCTACGCTCAGATCGAGCAGGCGCCAGGTCGTGGGGCGGGCCAGCCAGGGCGCGAGCCAGGCCGCACCGAGGGCCAGGGTGAAAAACCAGAGCAAGGAGGCGCTGGCGGCGCCCAGGGCATAGGCGCCGGGAACGGTTTGCTGGGCGCCGAGTGAGCCGATCAGTAGCACGGTATCCAGGTACACATGCGGATTGAGCAGGGTCACAGCCAAGGCGGCCAGCAGCACCGCCCGCCGCGAACGGGGGCCGGCTCCGGCGGCTTCATTCAAGGCCTGCGGATTGAGGGCGCGGCGCAAGGCTTTGACCCCATACCAGAGCAGGAAGGCCGCGCCGCCCCAGCGGGCGATCCCCAGCAGCACGGGATTCTGCGCGAGCAGAGTGGCCAGGCCGAACACTCCGGCGGCAACCAGCAGCGCATCACAAAGCACGCAGAGTGCCGCCACCGGCAGGTGATGCTCGCGGCGCAGGCTCTGCGCCAGGACAAAAGCGTTCTGCGCGCCGAGGGCGACGATCAGCCCGGCGGCCACCAGCAAACCATTCAGATAACTTTGCCACATGGCCGTCACTCCGCGTCTGCTGCAAGTTGGCGCAGTACGTCGATGGCGCGTTCGCCATCGGCCTGTGCGACGAACAGATGGTCGTGGTAGTAACCGGCGATCACGTTGCAACTGATGCCGGCCATGGCCAGCGCGGTGGCGAAGGCGGCGGTCAGGCCCACGGCGCTGAGCGCCGAATGCACGGTAAGGGTGATCCAGGCGGCGATATAGTCGAACGGCAAGCCGAGGCGCTCGGCCTGCTGCCGTTGGAGAATCACCGTCAGCCCCTCGCGTTCGCGAAAGCTGCCCAGTACTTGAACCCCCGCCAACAGGTTTTCGTCGTTAACGCTGCAAAATACATAGTCGCCGGCGTTCAGTTGCGGGCTCATGCTGCGCAGCAGATGGGAGAGTGAAGTTTCGCCAGCCATGGTGGTTTCCTTGAGGGTGGTGGCTTTGGATGTGGCAAGTCTGTTGCGAATAGCTGTATAAGGAAAACGAATCCTGCTGATAACTCATTAGGAGAATTGATTTTGTTCGATTACAAACTGCTGTCTGCCTTGGCCGCCGTGGTGGAGCAGGCTGGGTTCGAGCGGGCCGCGCAGGTGCTGGGCTTGTCGCAATCGGCGGTGTCGCAGCGGATCAAATTGCTCGAAGCGCGCGTCGGCCAGCCGGTGCTGGTGCGCGCCACGCCGCCGACGCCAACGGAAATCGGCCGGCGGCTGCTCAACCATGTGCAGCAGGTGCGTCTGCTCGAGCGCGATCTACAAGATCAGGTGCCGGCGCTGGACGAAGGCGGTTTGCCGGAGCGTCTGCGCATCGCTCTGAATGCCGACAGCCTGGCGACCTGGTGGGCGCAGGCGGTCGGTGAGTTTTGCGCGAACCATCGGGTGTTGCTGGATCTGGTGGTGGAGGACCAGGATGTCGGCCTCAAGCGCATGCGTGCCGGCGAAGTGGCCGCCTGTGTCTGCGCCAGCGATCGCCCGGTATCCGGGGCGCGCAGCCTGGCGTTGGGCGCGATGCGTTATCGCGCGTTGGCCAGCCCGGAGTTTATCGCCCGGCACTTTCCTACCGGAGTGACGCCGGCGGCTTTGGCGCGGGCACCGGCCATCGTGTTCGGCCCGGACGATCTGTTGCAGCACCGCTATCTGGCGGCGCTCGGGGTCGAGGGCGGTTTTATCCACCACCTTTGTCCCTCCTCGGAGGGGTTTGTCCGCTTGACCGAAGGTGGGCTGGGTTGGGGGCTGGTGCCGGAGTTGCAAGTGCGGGGGGAATTGGCGCGGGGCGAGCTGGTTGAGCTGTTAGCGCAGCAGCCGATCGATGTGCCGCTGTATTGGCACCACTGGCGCAATGGCGGTGAATTGCTTAACGAACTCACCGCCCATCTGGCGCGCACGGCCGCCCAGACTTTGGTGCCTGCCGATGCATAAGGGCAACAAAGCGATTCTCAACCGTAGGCTGGGTAGAGCGTAGCGAAACCCAGCTGGGCCCTTGCTGGGTTTCGCCTGAAAATGGCTCTACCCAGCTTACGAGATCAGAATCTTGCCCGAGCCCGGCAACTGCTCCACACAGCGCTCGCCGAGCAGTTTCGAGGGCGTGTAGTAGCCGCCGGGCCCCGCATACTTCAGCAGGTGCCGCACGGCCAGCAGCGCGCCATGCACGGTGACGTCGTAACCGTTGGCGGTTTGCAGGCGCGCGGTTTTCACCTGGCCGGCGGCATTTCGTGCTTCGCCCCAGACCCGGGTCAGCTGCCGGGCGCGGGTCGCGGCATCGGGGCCGGCGATGCGTTTGTTGACCTGCGCTTTCAGCCAGTTCTGCACGCCCGGTCGCCCAAGCAGACCACGCAGTGGATCGATCAGGCGCATTCCGAAGGCGAGGGCGGCGGGGGCCGGCAAATAGACCTCGATATTGGCGATGGCGGTGGAGTAGAAGGCGGTCGCCACATCGCCCCAGGGGATGGTCACCGCGCTTTTCGGACCACGACCGAAATCGATCTTGCGGCGTTTGAAGCCCAGCGGCACGCTACGCAGTTGGCCGTCCTGGCGAATCATGCCGCCCAGTTGCAAGCCTTCCACGCTGGTCTTGGCGGTGCCCGGCGATAGGCCGCTGGCGGTGTCGAAGCCCAGGGCCAGGTGGCTGGCATCCGGCAGCGCTGCTTGCAGGCAGGCAGCGAGGCAGTCGGTGGGAATTACGTCGAAACCGACCCCAGGGCATACAACGATGCCTGCCGCTTGCGCAGCCGCATGCTGGGTATGGGCGTGTTCGAACACGGCAATCTCGCCGGTGATATCCACGTAATGCGTGGCGCTGGCCAGGCAGGCGGCAATCAGCGGTGCACTGGTGGCGGAGAAGGGCCCGGCGCAGTGAGCGACGACTGCCACGCCATTCAGCGCATCACGGCTGGCAGTTGCATCGGCGAGGTCGAAGATCCGCGCGGATAGATTCAGCTCATTCGCCAAGGCCTCGACTGCCGCCGCATTGCGTCCGCCGAGGATCGGGGTCAGGCCTTGGCGCACGGCCTCCTGCGCCAGCAAGCGGCCTGTGTAGCCGTTGGCACCGTAAATCATCCAGAGATTCTTGCGCATGCTGCCGTCCTTTTGCAGGGAAGCCGCCATTCAACGCCATGCCCGACGCCAAGTCGAATGCCTAAAGTTCGGCGTCGTAAGTCAGAGGCTTGGCTCGCGACGCCACAGCACAAGACTGCAGGTCCTTGCTAAAGTCGTGGGCATAATTACAACCACAGGGGCGGGCAATGAAGATTCTGGTGACCGGTGCGAGCGGTTTTATCGGTGGGCGCTTTGCCCGTTTCGCTCTGGAGCAGGGGCTGACGGTGCGGATCAATGGCCGGCGGCCGGAGGCGGTGGAGCATCTGGTCAAGCGTGGTGCCGAGTTTATCCAGGGCGATCTGTCCGACCCTCAGTTGGTCCAGCGCCTATGCCAGGATGTCGAGGCCGTGGTGCATTGCGCCGGTGCCGTGGGCGTCTGGGGTAACTACCAGCACTTCTATCAGGCGAATGTCGCGGTCACCGAAAACGTCGTCGAGGGCTGCCTGAAACAGAATGTGCGACGGTTGCTGCATCTGTCCTCGCCGTCGATCTATTTCGATGGCCAGGCGCATGTCGGGATCAAGGAAGAGCAAGTGCCCAAGCGTTTTTCCGATCATTACGGAGCGACCAAATACCTGGCCGAGCAAAAGGTCTTCGGCGCCGAGGAGTTCGGCCTGGAGGTGATTGCCTATCGCCCACGCTTCGTCACCGGCGCCGGCGACACCAGCATCTTCCCGCGGCTGATCAATATGCAGCGCAAGGGACGCTTGTCGATCATCGGCAACGGCCTGAATCGGGTTGACTTCACCAGCATGCAGAATCTCAACGATGCCCTGTTCAGTGGCCTGCTGGCTGCCGGGCCGGCGCTGGGCAAGGTCTACAACATCAGCAACGGCGCGCCGGTGCCACTCTGGGATGCGGTCAATTACGTGCTGCGCCAACTCGACCTGCCGCCCGTCACCCGGCACATGCCCTATGGCGTGGCTTACGCGGCGGCGACGCTGAACGAAGCATTCTGCAAAGTGCTACCGGGGCGCCCGGAGCCCAGCCTGTTCCGCCTCGGCGTGGCGGTGATGGCCAAGGACTTCTCGCTGGACATCAGCCGCGCGCAACAGTATCTGGACTATGACCCGCAGGTTAGCGTGTGGACCGCGCTGGACGAGTTTTGCCAATGGTGGAAAGCCGCGCAGCAGGCCTGATCGAGTCAGCCGCGCAGCGGGCCGGCGTACTGGGTGTACTTCTCGATCAACTCGGCTTCGCTCAGCACCGGCGGTGGTGGCGGCGCCAGGCGCAGGCCGCTGAGTTGGCTCAGGCGCTCGCCCAGCTCACGGGTTTCATCGATTGTCGAGTCGGCGCAGGCCGCCAGCATGCTCATTACTGCGCCAGGCTGGCTCAGGCGGATGTCCAGCGCCTGCTCCTGGCGTAAGCGGCGGCGTAGCAGCTGCATGCAGTCGAGTATAGCCTTGGTCAGTTCCATGCGATCTCTCCCCCAATGACGTGAGTTCCAGCGAGCTCGAAGTCGGCCGACTCGGTGACAGGCAGCTCTGCGGCCGGCAACGCCTAGCCCAGCAAAGATGCTGCGCAGACACTTCGTCAGTTCCCGCAAAGGGTTTAGCAAATGCTGTACCAGTTCACAGAATGAGGAACTGCGCGGCCTGGGGATGGTCGATGGATAGGTTCGCGCGCCTCGTCGGTGCGCCGCGCACTGGCTTGGCGCGACGCTGAAGCACTGCGCGCGAACCGGTATACTGCGCGTCATCTCGCCCTCTTTGTGTGCCCCTGAAGGTTTACCCATGCGTAACGATGCCCTCGACGAGCTGGATAGCGTGCCCAGCCTGACCACCGATGCACGCGATCACGACTACGGCCATGAGCTTGAGTCGGCCGAGCGCAGCCCCACCCATGGTCGCGGCAACGCGCCGGCGGTTGTGAAAAGCGCCAGTACCGGGCCGTTGTGGGCGTTGGTGGGGGCTCTGGTGATTGCCCTGGGAGGCCTCGGTTGGTGGAGCCACCAGCAGATCGATCTGATGAGTCAGCAACTGGTTGCCACCCAGGAAAGCTTCGCTCGGATCAGCGAGGAAGCGGCTGGGCGAATTCAGGACATCTCCGGCAAGGTGGTGGCCACCGAGTCCAGCGTGACCAGCGGCAGCGAAGCACTCCGGCTCAAGGTCAAACAGTTGGAGGGCAAGGTGGCTGAGCTTAGCAAGCAGCAGCAAACCGTCAGCACCCAGCAAAACGAGCAAAGCAAGCGTGTCGAGCAATTGGCCTCCGACCTGAAGGCGCAGCAGGACTCCGCCAGCCAACTGGATGGCAAGCTGAAAAGCCTGGCTGGCGAGCAGACTGCGCTGAAAGCTGCGCAAGACGAGCAAGCCAAGCTGGACAGCCAGCTCAAGAGCCTGGGCAGCGAAGTCGATGCGTTGAAAAAGCTCGGTAACCCGAACCAGGCCATCAGCCGTCTGGAGCAGGATCTGCTGGTGCTCAAGAGCGAGCAGGAAAACCGTCCGGCAGCCAACAACACCAGCGAGTTCGATGCCTTCCGCGCGCAGATGACGCGCAACATCAGCGCCCTGCAAAGCCAGGTGCAGAACCTGCAACAGCAGCTCAACGCGCGGTAGGTGGCGGTAGGTTGGCGGTAGGTTGGCGCTGAACGCAGTGATGCCCAACAAGGAGTCGCTGAGCGACTCCCCATTCACTGTCTCGAACTTGGAAGCCCGGCCTTGCAGGCCGGTTGTTGGGCATCGCCTTCGGCTCAGCACCAACCTACTCCGCATAAAAAAGCCCCGCATTCACGGCAATGCTGTTCACTTAAGCATGCGTCTTCGCCTTCTATCCCCTCGCCCCTCTGGGGAGAGGGTTAGGGAGAGGGGTGCATGCCAAATGAATTCACTTTTGCCCGCTATTTACCCTCTCCCCCAGCCCCTCTCCCGTAAACGGGAGAGGGGAGCCCAGGCGCACGTTGCCTAAGTGAACAGCATTGCGCATTCGCGGGGCTTTTTCGTCAGCGGTGCAGCCTTACAAACGCGGGTAGTCGAGGTAGCCGACTGGGCCTGCGCTGTAGAAGGTCTCCGGGCGCGGCTCGTTCAACGGCGCGTCCTGCGCCAGGCGCGCAGGCAGGTCCGGGTTGGCGATATAGGGAATGCCAAAGGCCACGGCATCCGCCGCGCCGCTGGCCAGCAAGGCATTGGCGCTTTCCTTGGTGAAACGTTCGTTGGCGATAAACACGCCGCCAAAGGCTTCTTTCAGTTCGGCGCTGATGCTGTCTTCGCCTTGCTTCTCGCGGGTGCAGATAAAGGCGATGCCGCGTTTGCCTAGCTCGCGTGCCACATAACTGAAGGTCGCCGAGCGATTGGAGTCGCCCATATCGTGACTATCGGCACGCGGCGCCAGGTGCATGCCCACGCGGCCGGCGTCCCACACCGAGAGCACGGCGTCGGTCACTTCCAGCATCAAACGGGCACGGTTCTCCAGTGAGCCTCCGTACTGGTCGCTGCGCCGGTTGGTGCTGTCCTGCAAGAACTGGTCGAGCAGATAGCCATTGGCACCGTGGATTTCCACACCGTCGAAACCCGCGGCCTTGGCATTCTCGGCGCCATGGCGGTAGGCCTCGACGATGTCGGCGATTTCCTCGGTCTCCAGGGCGCGCGGGGTTGGGTACTCGCGCTGTGGGCGCAGCAGGCTGACATGGCCTTTGGCGGCTATGGCGCTCGGTGCGACCGGGGCTTCACCGTCGAGGAACGACGGGTCGGAGATTCGCCCAACGTGCCACAGTTGCAGGAAGATCCGTCCGCCGTTGGCGTGCACGGACTTGGTGATATTGCTCCAGCCGCGTACTTGCGCATCGGACCAGATGCCGGGGGTATTGGGGTAGCCGACTCCCATCGGAGTCACCGAGGTGGCTTCGCTGAGAATCAGCCCGGCCGATGCGCGTTGGGCGTAGTACTCGGCCATCAAGGCATTCGGCACGCGGCCTTCGTCAGCACGGCAGCGGGTCAGCGGCGCCATGATGATGCGGTTTTTGAGTTGCAGGTCGCCAATCGTAATGGGGTCGAAAAGGGTAGCCATCTGGTGGGTTCTCCGGTCGGGGGTAATGAGTGAAGTAATCAGTCGAGTAGCGGCTCGAGATCGGTTCTTTGCCCGATCGCGAAGGTCAGTAGGGTGGCGACCAGGGCCAGTACGGCCAGCACTGCGGCGGCCAGCGGCACTTGGGATAGGCCAAAGCCGTGGCTGATCACCAGCCCGCCGACCCAGGCACCCAGGGCGTTGCCGAGGTTGAAGGCACCGATGTTCAGGGTCGACACCAGATTCGGCGCGCCTTGGCCGAAGGCCACCACATTGACCTGCAAGGCCGGCACCGCGGCGAAGCCGGCGACCGCCCAGAAGAACAGGGTGATTTCGGCCGGGATCAGCATCTGGCTGGTCCAGGCGAACAGCGTCGACATCAGCGCCAGGGCGATGAACACGCCCATCAGCGTCCGCGCCAGGCGCCAGTCGGCCAAACGTCCGCCGAGGACGTTGCCGAGGGTCAGGCCGAGGCCGATCAGCAGCAGGCTCCAGGTCACGCCAGTTGGCGAAACGCCGGTGACTTCGCCGAGCAAGGGCGCGATATAGGTGAACAGGGCGAACACCGCCGCAGAGAACAGCACCGTGGTGCTCAGTGCCAGCCACAGGCCGGCGCCGCGCAGGGCACGCAGTTCGCTGCGCAGGTCGGCTTTTTCTTCGTCGGGCTTGGCCGGCAAGACGCGCCACAGGCCGATCAAGGCGAGCACGCCAATCACGGTCACCGCCCAGAAGGTCGAGCGCCAGCCGGCGGCTTGACCGAGCGCGGTGCCCAGCGGCACGCCGAGCACATTGGCCAGGGTCAGCCCGGTAAACATCAGCGCCACCGCCGAAGCACGCCGGTTGGCCGGTACCAGGCTGGCGGCGACGACCGAGCCGATGCCGAAGAAGGCGCCGTGGCAGAGCGCGGTAATCACCCGCGCCAGCATCAGCATTTGATAGTCACTGGCCAGAGCGCAGAACAGGTTGCCGACGATGAAGATGCTCATCAGCGCCAACAGCGCGGCCTTGCGCGGCCAGCTAGAGGTGACCAGCGCCATGAACGGCGCGCCGATGGCCACGCCGAGGGCGTAACCGGTCACCAGCCAGCCCGCGCCGGGAATCGACACGCCGAGGTCGGCGGCCACCTCGGGCAACAGGCCCATGATCACGAATTCCGTGGTGCCGATGGCAAACGCGGACAAAGCGAGGACGAAAAGCGCAGGAGGCATGTACCTGCTCCTTGAAGTGGGTGGTTATGGCAGGAGGCTGTGAGTTACAGCTCTTCGCTCATCTGGCGAAGGAATTCGGTAATGACCGCTTCATTGCGTTTGAAGAAGTTCCATTGGCCGACTTTGTGGCTAGTCACCAGCCCGGCGCGCTGCAAGGTCGCCAGATGCGCCGAAACGGTGGACTGCGAGAGACCGGTGCGCTGGTCGAACTTGCCGGCGCAAACGCCGATCTCGAACGGGTGGTCCTGCTCGACGAAATACTTTTCCGGGTCCTTCAGCCAGTGCAGCATGTCGCGGCGCACCGGGTGCGCCAGGGCTTTGATGATTTCGTCGAGGTCGATGGTCATGTTCGGACACCTGTGCGGTTGCATACCGCTATATCGCGATGAAGCGAACTGTATATCGTCATTTAACGATATGCAGATTGTTTGCGCCGATACTGACTATCGATATTCTTGATGCCGGCAACGCGGGGCTCAGCGGCCGTGACCGCCGATACCCAGGATGGCTGTCCGGCAGTAAGCTTGATGCCATGAACTATCTCGCACACCTTCATCTGGGCGGCCAGCAGCCGGCACAATTGCTCGGCAGCCTGTACGGCGACTTCGTCAAAGGCCCCTTGGTTGGGCGCTATCCGGCGGATATCGAGGCGGCGATCCGTCTGCATCGGCGCATCGATGTTTTCACCGACAGTCATCCGCGAGTGTTGCTGGCCAAGGCGCGCTTTCCGGCTGAGCGGCGGCGTACGGCGGGGATTCTGCTCGACCTGTTCTTCGATCATTGCCTGGCGCTGCACTGGCAGGACTACGCCGACGAGCCGTTGCAGGTCTTTACCACACGGGTTTACGGGGTGCTGTTAAGAGAGCCCGAGCTGCCGGAGCGCCTTGCCTTTGTCGCCCCACGCATGGCGGCGCAGGACTGGCTAGGCAGCTATCGGGAGTTCGCGGTACTCGAGCGGGTGCTGCTGGGGATGAGTCGGCGGTTGTCACGGCCACAGATGCTAGATGGCGCGCTATATGAGCTGGAAGCCTTGTACCAGCCGCTCAGCGAGGACTTCCGGCTGTTTTACCCGGATTTGCAGGCGTTTGCGCGCATGCAAATCGATTCGGCGTAATGCGCCGAATCGGACCCTTTCCAAGCGCAACTCAAGCGGCGCTACGCAACTGTTCGGCTTCACCGTAAAGCGCGTTGCTGACGGCCTGATGAGCCTGTTTCGCCAGCTCGCTACGCGACAGTTCGGCTGTGGCGATGGGCGTCAGCAGTTGTACCTGGACGGCGGCCAAGTCGCTGGAAAGCAGGCGAATCAGGTGCGAGAGCAGGTCATCCTCGCCGATAAAGGGCGCAATCGCGCAATCCAGCTGGCCGTCGCGCAGGTAACGAATCGCCACCGGTTGCAAGGGCACGCCGGCCTCGATGGCACTGTTCAATAAGCGCCCGTGGAAGTTGCGCAACGCGCGGCCATCGGTGGTGGTGCCTTCCGGGAAAATCAGCAGGTCGCGACCTTGTTGCAGATGTTCCGCCAGCTGCCGGTTGAGCAGACCGCTATCGCCCGAGCCGCGACGGATGAACAAGGTGCCGGCCTTTTTCGCCAGCCAGCCCGCCACCGGCCAGCTACGCACTTCGGCCTTGGACAGGAAGGACAGCGGCGCCAACATCCCGAGTAGCGGGATATCGGTCCAGGACACATGGTTGCTGAGCCACAGCATCGGCTGGCGCGGCAATTCGCCCTGGACCTCGACCTTGAAGGGCAGCGCCGCGCTCAGACGCAGCAGGTACCAGCGGGTCAGGCGTTGCCGGGTGTGTCGCAGGTCGCGCAGTTTTAAGCGCTCCAGCAAACTCATCCAGCTGGCCAGCAGCAGCCCCAGTCCGATCACCGCCAGCAGACGGATGATGCGCAGCCATAGCCGCAGCTTGCCCATCACACGGCGGCCTTGAAGTGGCGGGCGTAGCGTGGGCACAGCTCGTCGCGCTTGAGCAAGATGAACACGTCGGCGACCTGGAAGTCCGGGTCCCAGCAGGGCTCGCCGCAGATCTTCGCGCCCAGGCGCATATAGGCCTTGAGCAGCGGCGGCATTTCCGCGATGACGTTGCCCGGCAGATCCAGCGCCGGCAGCGGGGTTTTCGGTTCGGCGCGCAGGTGTTCGGTGCACAGGTAACGCTCGCGCAGGCGCTGCATGATCGCCTGGGCCTGGATGCCGCCGTCCTGCATGGAGATGCTGGCACAGCCCATCAGGTAGCTGTAACCACCTTCATTCAAGACTTCGGCCAGCTCACCCCAGAGCACGGCGATGGTGCCGCCGTTGCGGTAAGCCGGGTCGACGCAGGTGCGGCCGATCTCCAGGACCGGGCCTTGCAGATGGGCGAGGCCGTGCAGGCTGAACTCCTCTTCGCTGTAGAAACGGCCGAGGCTACGCGCCGCGTGATGGTCGAGCAGGCGGGTAGTGGCGACCAGGCGCCCGCTGTTCAGATCGCGCACGCCGATGTGCGCGCAGTGGCTGTCGTAGTCATCCATGTCCAGGCCGAGTTCGGCGCCTTTCAGTTTGGCGTCGAACTCTGCACTGAATACGCTAAAGCGCAGCGCCTGGGCTTCCCGTAGTGCGCCCAGGCCAATCAGGCGCTCGGCCTGCAGGCGGCGTTCCTGGGTGTTGCTGTCACGAGTGCGGGCAATCTGGGTCATCTATGAGCCTCCGTTACAGGCCGTGTGAGAACTGCTGCGCTCGGTTATACGGCGTTGAAATCAGGCTCAGGCTGCTCATTTACAGCTCGTAAACTCCGCGTCTTCGCCTGATTTCGCCTTGTCTAACCTTCGCTCGCTACGTTTTCACCCGGCCTGGTTAGCCAGCCTTATGCGGGTTGCGGCCAAGCGTCTTTGTTGTGCAAGCTCACGTTAGGTAGCCCCGGTGTCACCCCCATTAAACTTTGGTGATGCTTGTATGACAGAGAACAAGGAGTCCCCCCATGTACTGGCAACGACTGCTCGAAACTCGTGAGCGCTTGCCCGCAGTGCCCGCCCTGGATGATTGGTATGCCGCGTTGCTGGCGCAGCTCGGGAAAGGCGTCAGCCCTTTCGAGTTGGCGCTGCTCGGCGGGCGTTTGGCGGCCACGCCGGGCTTGGCCTTTCTCGCTGGCTATCAGGGGGCGTTGCGGGCGTTGTGGCCGTCGGCCCCTTGGTCCCTCGGCGCGTTGTGCGTGACTGAGAACAAAACCGTGCGCCCGGCGGATATGCACACGCGCCTGGACGGGCTGACGCTGCACGGGCGCAAGGATTTCGTCACCGCCGCCGAGGCCGCCGACTGGCTGCTGGTGGCCGCGCGTACCGAGATGAATGGTGGTGCGCCGCAGTTGGCCTTATGCGTGGCCTACAGCGGCGCGCCGGGCGTGCGCATCGAGCCCTTGCCGGCGTTGCCCTTGATGCCGGATATCGGCCACGCCCGCTTGCATCTGGACGGTGCCCAGTGCGAACGCCTGGCGGGCGATGGCTGGGATGCTTACGTGAAACCTTTCCGCACCCTCGAAGACCTGCACGTGCTTAGTGCCATCGGCGCTTGGCTGTATGGCATCGGTCAAGAGCACGGCTGGCCGCAGGAGCTCAGATTGCGCTTGCTGGGTGTACTCAGTGGTTGCGCCGAAGTGGCTCGGCAGAGCGCCACGGCGCCGGCGAGCCATCTGTTGTTGGCTGGCGTATTCGCTCAGTTCGGCGCGCTGAAAGCCGAGCTGACGGCGGCATTTGCCGCTGGCCCCTTGGAGTTGGCGGCACTCTGGCAGCGCGACTGCAATCTGTTGGAAATCGCCCGTGGACCAAGGGCCAAACGCCTGGAAAACGCGCTGGCGGCGTTAGCGCTGGCTTGAGTCCAGGACCGCTCTGGCCGCGGACAAAGCGCGCCGAATACCCCACAATAGCGGTACGTTCGGCGCTGTTTTTCGTCATCTGGCCCGTGCTAGGGTTTGCCCCTTCTGCCAACCAGAGGCTGCTCAATGCCCGCCCACCTGTTCCGTCGCTTATGCCTCGCCACCTGCCTGAGTGCCACGGCCAGCCTGGTTAACGCCGAAACCTGGCCTGCCGCCGATTGGGTGGCCGCAGCCGCCGCGCCCAGCTCGGCCATCGAGGCCCTGGAGGCTTATGCTTTTCCCGCCCGCGATGACGCGACTCGCAAGGGCATCCGCACCGATGCGCTGCTGGTCATCCGCGATGGTGAAATCGTCTACGAACGTTACGCGGGCCCGACCAAAGCCGAAACTCCGCACCTGACCTGGTCGGTGAGCAAGAGCCTGATGGCCGCCACCCTGGGTACGGCCTATGGCAACGGGCGCTTCAAACTGGATGATCCGGTGGCCAAGTTCTACCCGCCGTTCGCCGAGCATCCAGACGTCAAGCTTGGGCATCTGCTGAACTGGGCCTCCGGTCTGGCCTGGCAGGAGGATTACGAATATGCGCCACTGAAATCCACCGTGGTGGCGATGCTCTACACCCGTGGTCGCGCCGATATGGCAGCGTATGCGACGAGCATCGACCAGGAAGTCGCGCCCGGCACTCGCTTTCGCTATTCCAGTGGCGACAGCAACCTGCTTTCGGCAGCCTTGAAGGGCATGGTCGGCGAGCCGGCGTATAAGGATTACCCGTGGACCGCGCTGTTCGATCCGCTTGGAATCACCAGTGCCGTATGGGAAACCGATGCCAGCGGCACCTTCGTCGCGTCTTCCTACGCTTACATGACCGCCCGCGATTTGGCCCGGGTCGGCTTGTTGATGCAGCGCGACGGGCGCTGGGGCGAGCGCCAGCTATTACCGAAGGCCTGGATTGCGTTCAATCGCACGCCGTTCGCCAATTACCAGCCGTCTGCCGAGACATCCGGTGAGGCGGTGCCGGGTGGTCAGTGGTGGTTGAACGCTGCAGTGGCCGGTGCTGCCAAGCCATGGCCCGATGTGCCGGAGGATGCCTTCGCCGCTCTTGGCCACTGGGGACAGGCGCTGTATGTGGTGCCGAGCGAGAAGCTGGTGATCGTCCGTTATGGCGATGACCGCGACAAAAGCTACCAGCACAATCAGTTGCTGAAACTCGCGAAGGCGGCTTTCGCTGCGGAGGCCAACCAATGAGCGCCTTTATCAAACGTCGTCCGTTCACCAGCCTGTTACTGCTGATCTTGGTTGCGCTGGCCTTGCTCGGCTGGCAGAACCGCGTTCACCTCGCGGCGTTCCCCGGCATCATTGGAGCTTATTCGGCCAAGGAGTACTGCTCCTGCCGTTATGTGATGGATAACCCGGCTGATTACTGTCTGGGCTACGTCAAACAGTACGTACCCACCAGTGGCTTCTTCGATGACGTGGCCAACAAGCGGGTCACCGCGCGGGGCCTCGGTAGCAGCCAAACGGCAGCCTGGCTCGGTCCGCGGCAGGGTTGCCAGTTGCTGCCAGCAGCGGCAGCGCTGCCGGAGTCCTGATAGGCCGTTTGCAAACGGCTCGGTGTTGGTTGGCGCGTAGGTTGGTGCTGAGCGCAGCGATGCCCAACAAGGAGTCGCCCCGCGACTGCCAATGCTCGGTCTCAATATTTAGAAGCCCGGCCTTGCAGGCCGGTTGTTGGGCATCGCCTCTGGCTCAGCGCCAACGGTTTTGCGCAATCCTCGGGTTTGCAAGGTCGACTCGGGCGGTTATCGTGCCGCCTGAGTCTGCTGCCCGAGAGTTCTGATGCCCAAACTGTTTGCCTTCCTACTCGCGGCCTGCGCTACCTTGCCGGTACAGGCCGGCTGGTATCTGGACAATGAGTCTTCGCGCCTGTCGTTTATCTCGACTAAAATCGGCAACTTCTCCGAAGTTCATCGCTTCCTCACGCTGCACGGCAAGATCAATAACGCTGGCCTGGCGCAGTTGCGCGTCGAGCTGGACTCGGTCAGCACAGGCGTTCCCCTGCGCGATGAGCGTTTGCGTACGCTGCTTTTCGATACCGCGGCTTTTGCCGAAGCAGAGGTGACTGCGCAGCTCGATCTGCGCCCGATCACCGACCTGGCGCCCGGAGCCCAGTTGGAGCTGCGCCTGCCGCTGACGGTCAAACTGCATGGCCAGGAACACAGTTACGATGCCGAATTGCTGGCCACGCGCCTGGATGATCAGCGCTTTCAAGTGGTGACCCTGGCGCCGCTGGTGCTGCAGGCCGAGGACTTCGGTCTGGCAGCGGGCCTCGAGTCGCTACGTCAGGTGGCGGGTTTATCTGCCATCAGCCTGTCGGTACCGGTTGGCGCGGTGTTGATCTTCACGGTGCGCTAGGTTCTGTAGAGGGTGTAGGCCAGGGAGTAGGGAGAAATGTTTGGCCAGTGCAAATGAGCAACGACTATTGCCGCAACGCGCCGCCTTACTGCGCGGGAAGGCCACCTGATGCCCGGCGCGGTCTTCCCGTGGCGCAGTGCTAATCGCTTCGACTTATTGATCGACGGCCCGGCGTTCTTTCCGCGCATGTTTGAGGTTATTGCGCGGGCCGAGCGGCAGGTCGAGCTGGAGCTGTATCTGGTCGAGGCGGGTGCCTGTGTCGAGGCGCTGGTGCAGGTGCTCTGCGCGGCAGCCGAGCGCGGCGTGCAGGTGCGCTGCCTGTTCGATGATTACGGCAGCCTGGGGCTTCTCTCGCGTGAGCGTGAGCGTCTGCAAAAGGCGGGGGTAGAGCTGCGTTTCTACAACCCGATCAACCTGCGCCGGGGCCTGCGCAATTTTTACCGGGATCATCGCAAACTGCTGCTGGTCGATGGCCAGCGGGCTTTTGTCGGCGGCACCGGAGTCACCGACGCGTTTTGGACGCCAGGCCAAGACACCAGCGCCTGGCATGAGGTCATGGTGGAAATGACCGGGCCGCTGGTGGTCGACTGGCAGTGCTTGTTTGACCGGCAATGGCAGGCTTGCCTGACACGCCTCGCATGGAAACCACCCAAGGAGGTTGGGCTGGCGCGTTTGCCGCCATGCCCGCCCGCGGGCGAAGGCCTGGGCCGTGTGGCCTATGCCAATGCCTGGCAGCATCGGGACATCGTGCAGTCGCTGGTGCGCGCGCTACATAGCGCGCGACAACGGATCTGGCTGGCGACGCCGTATTTCCTGCCGACCTGGAAAGTCCGCCGCGCGCTACGCAGAGCTGCCGCGCGGGGCGTGGAGGTGCACTTGCTGCTGACCGGGAGGCGTACGGATAATCCACCGGTGCGTTTCGCCGGTCAGCGTTACTACCCGCGCTTGCTCAAGGCCGGGGTACGGATCTTCGAGTACCAACCGAGTTTCCTGCATTTGAAGATGGTGCTGGTCGACGATTGGGTCAGCCTGGGCTCCTGCAACTTCGATCACTGGAACCTGCGGTTTAACCTTGAGGCCAATCTCGAAGCGCTGGACCCGGCGCTGGCCGATGCGGTCGCCGCCAGCTTTGCCACAGACTTTGCCAACAGTCGAGAAATCACCCTGGAGCGCTGGAAGGCGCGGCCATGGTGGCGGCGCGTGCAGCAGCGAGTGTGGGGCTGGTTGGACCGGCTGGTGGTGAACCTGCTCGATAGGCGCCGCTAAGCCACACGGCGGGTGCTGCCCAGCCTTTTGTCGGGTGCTGCGCGCTAGCCAGCTGGCTATGCTCGGCCAATAACCACAAGAGGGACGCGCGCATGCGCCGCCACCATCACCTGTTCGTCCCGTTGCTGCTGGCCGCCCTGGCCGGTTGCTCCACGCCAGGCGCGTTCTTCGGCGCCAGCGATGGCGCGGTGTTCACAAAACACACACTGAGCGATGACAACCATGCCCTGGTCTACCTCTATCGTCCGCAAAGCGACTGGGCCGATCAGGAGCTGGAGGCTCCGGGCCTGTTCCTCAACAATCAACTGATCGGCAGCCTGCCGAGTAGCGGTTATCTGGTACTGGAGTTCGATATCGCCAGTTATCAGCTGGAAATGCGTCGGCCGCTATTTGGCAGCTACTGGACGCTATTAGCCGACGGGCCGTTGGACTTCACCCGTATCGCCAGCTTTGCCCTGGATGCCGAGGCCGGCGGCATTTACTACCTGCGCTACGACGAGTTGAATCCTCCACCCGCCAGCAATGGCGCGCCGAGTGCGGGGGACGGGCCGTTGCAACTGGTCTCGAAAAGCCTGGCGCAAGAGGAAATCAGCACCACCCACGAAGTGCAGCCGTTCGAGCAGATTGCCGCGAGTGGCGAGCGTGTTCGAACCCAGCGTGGCTTCTGGCGTGGGGTGGGTAAGGCACTGGATAAAATCGGCATCTAAAGCGCGGCGGGCCTGTTGCAAAGACAGGCTTTCAGCTGGCGATCGCCAGGTGGGTCAACTCGCATGAAGCTCTGGTCATCTCTGCCAAGCTGGGTAGAATGCGCGCCCCTTTTTCACTCGCAGGAGTGCTCGATGAGCTTCAACTTGGCCAATCAACCCGGTGACGCGCGCTCTTCCATCGAGGAACAGAAGTCGCGTCTCTACGAAATGTGGCAGGCCAATCTGTCGCGCTCGAAAGTCGAAGCCGGACGGATTCTCGGCGAAAAGGCGAAGAGAAAAGGCAAGTGGGAAGAGTGGATGCGTGCTCAGCTCGGTACGCTGTCGCCACCCGAATACGCCAGCATGGTGCGCAGCGAGCTCAAGCGGTTGCTTGCTACGGCGAAGTAATCCGGCCGTAGCGGCTTTTCGCGCTAACACTCGTGAGCCGGCTCTCGGCTCTCGGCTTTGCTAGCTACTGGCACTCGCTGCCGATGGTTGGCCCGTTTGTCGTGAGAGGTTTAGGGGGCAGACGCAGAGGCGCGCTCAAAGCTTGCAGGTAGTACTAGCCTATTACCTGTCCGCTCCGGGCAGGTGGGATAATTCATCTGCCCCCAATCTTAGCCAGGAGAAGCCAGATGGCCGCGAAAAAGATTCTGATGCTGGTCGGCGACTACGTCGAAGATTACGAAGCCATGGTGCCTTTCCAGGCCCTGCAGATGGTTGGCCATACCGTGCATGCGGTCTGCCCAGACAAGATTGCCGGGCAGACGGTGCGCACCGCGATCCATGATTTCGAAGGCGACCAGACCTACAGCGAAAAGCCGGGGCATAACTTCGCCCTGAATTTCGACTTCTCCAAGGTCAAGGTGAAAGATTATGACGGCCTGGTCGTCCCAGGTGGTCGCTCGCCTGAATACCTGCGCTTGAACAAGCAAGTGCTGACGCTGGTAAAAGCCTTCGATAAGGCCAACAAGCCGATTGCTTCTGTCTGCCACGGTGCGCAATTGCTGGCGGCGGCGGGCGTGCTCAAAGGTCGTGAGTGCAGTGCCTATCCTGCCTGCGCGCCGGAAGTACGGTTGGCCGGTGGCGAGTATGTCGATATCGAAGTCAGTCACGCTCATGTGGAAGGTAATCTGGTCAGTGCTCCAGCCTGGCCGGCACATCCGACTTGGCTGGCGGGTTTCCTGGCGCTGCTGGGAACCACGATCAGCCTCTAGACCGCTCCTACGAATACCGCATCACACTGGACGTTCACCATGTGCGAGCTCTACGTCAAGGCCGACCCGATTCTCTACGAGTCCCGTTCTCGCTCGCTGCGCATCTGCGGCGTGGTCACTACCCTGCGGTTGGAAAACCAGTTCTGGGACCTCCTCGCGGAAATCGCCGCAGTCGATGGCATGACCACCAACCAGTTAATCAGCAAGCTGTACGAGGAGGTCATGGATTATCGCGGCGAGGTGCTGAACTTCGCCTCCTTCCTACGCGTTAGCTGTACCCGTTATCTCAGCCAGCGGCGCGTGACGGAACTGAGCTTGGTTCCGCGCGCCCTGTCGAGTGGGCTTTAGCCCACCACGCACCCTGTATCGGAGGGCTGATAGTCCAACAAGAAGCCCGGCACTTGGCCGGGCTTCTTGTTTAACGGTTAAAGCGCTTACTGCACTTCCACCGCCAGGCTTTCGCTGATCTTTTTCTGCCAGATCGCCGGGCCGGTGATGTGTACCGACTCGCCTTTGGCATCGACCGCGACGGTCACCGGCATGTCCTTCACTTCGAACTCGTAGATGGCTTCCATACCGAGTTCCGGGAAGGCCAGCACCTTGGACTTCTTGATCGCCTGGGCGACCAGGTAAGCGGCGCCGCCGACTGCCATCAGATAGACGGCCTTGTAGTCCTTGATCGCTTCGATGGCGATTGGGCCGCGTTCGGACTTGCCGATCATGCCCAGCAGGCCGGTCTGATCGAGGATCTGCCGGGTGAACTTGTCCATCCGCGTCGCCGTAGTCGGGCCGGCTGGGCCAACCACTTCTTCGCGTACCGGATCGACCGGGCCAACGTAATAGATGAAGCGACCCTTGAGGTCGACCGGCAAGGTTTCACCCTTGTTCAGCATCTCGACCATGCGTTTGTGCGCGGCGTCGCGGCCGGTGAGCATCTTGCCGTTGAGCAGGATGGTTTCGCCGGGCTTCCAGCTCTGCACGTCCTCTGGGGTGATGCTGTCGAGGTCGACGCGCCGGGCCGACGGGCCGGCTTCCCAGACGATCTCCGGGTAGGCATCCAGCGGCGGTGCTTCCAGGCTGGCGGGGCCAGTACCGTCGAGCACGAAGTGCGCGTGACGGGTGGCGGCGCAGTTGGGGATCATGCACACCGGCAGGGAGGCGGCGTGGGTCGGGTAGTCCATGATCTTCACGTCGAGGACGGTAGTCAGACCGCCCAGACCCTGGGCGCCGATGCCCAGTTGGTTGACCTTCTCGAACAGCTCCAGGCGCATCTCTTCGATGCGGTTCTGCGGGCCGCGGGCTTTCAGCTCGTGGATGTCGATGGATTCCATCAACACTTCCTTGGCCATTACCGCGGCTTTCTCGGCGGTACCGCCGATACCAATGCCGAGCATGCCGGGCGGGCACCAACCGGCGCCCATTTCCGGCACGGTCTTGAGCACCCAGTCGACGATCGAGTCGGATGGGTTGAGCATGGCCATCTTCGATTTGTTCTCGGAGCCGCCGCCCTTGGCCGCCACGTCCACTTCCACGGTGTTACCCGGGACTATGGAGTAGTGGATCACCGCCGGAGTGTTGTCCTTGGTGTTCTTCCGGGCGCCTGCCGGATCGGCGAGGATAGAGGCGCGTAGGACGTTCTCCGGCAGGTTATAGGCGCGGCGTACACCTTCGTTGATCATGTCGTCCAGGCCCATGGTGGCGCCATCCCAGCGCACGTCCATGCCGACGCGAACGAAGACGGTGACGATGCCGGTGTCCTGGCAGATCGGCCGATGACCGGTCGCGCACATGCGCGAGTTGATCAGGATCTGCGCCATGGAGTCGCGCGCGGCCGGCGACTCTTCACGCAGATACGCTTCATGCATGGCCTGAATAAAATCTACCGGGTGGTAGTACGAGATAAACTGTAAGGCGTCGGCGACGCTCTGAATTAGGTCGTCTTGCTTGATCACGGTCATGCGGCGCGCTCCTCTATAAACACGGGAACATCAAGGCGCGCCGGACCACGACCCGGCGCAGGCTCTCAAGGAAAAAAGGCAAGGCAAAAAAGGCGCGGCAGTATAACGCGGTGGCCGCCACCGGCGCACCCGCCGACAATAGGCCTTGGTCGGTTAACGTACCAGTCAGCGTACTAGGCATTGTGTGATCACAGCTGTAGAGTGGCGGCAAGATGCCAGTACGGGATGGAGCCCATGAGCACCGCAAGTGAAAGGGTCACACATAGAGCCCTGCAAAGCCTGTTGCTGAAGCGTTTTGGCATGGCGGTGGCAACCTACGGCCTCAGTTTGCTCTTGTTCTGGATCACGGTGCTCAGTGATCTGTACCGCGCCCCTTTGTCCACCGCGCTGATCAGCTGCGCTCTGGTGGTACTCAGTCAAGTCATTCTGTTTGTCGTGTTTATCAGTGGCTACAACCTGCGCTTCCGCGATCCCAGCCTGACCGAGCCGCAGGTGCTGTTAGCCCTGGCTTGGCATACCTACCTGCTTTCCAACCTCGATAGTGCCCGTGGCACCTTACTGGTGATCTACGCGTTGATTCTGTTGTTTGGCGTATTTCAGCTGCAGCCCCGGATCTTTGCCCGGTGCGCGGCTTTGGCTTTTTTCGGCTTCGCCGGCATCAACCTCTGGGATGCCTACCAAATGCGCCTGGCCGATCCGGGGCTGGCGCTGCTGCAAGTCTGTGCGTTGTTTTTTGTGCTGGTTTGGCTGAGCCTGTTTGCCGGTTATGTGCAGGGGCTGCGCCAACGCATGCGGCAGCGGAGATTCGCTTTGCAGGCGCACCAGGACACCCTGCGCGGCATGATGCGCCAGCTAGAAGATCTGGTCGCGACGGACGAACTGACCGGACTGTTCAATCGTCGGCATTTCCTCCGGCTTGCCGCGCGGGAGCTGGCTGGCCTTCGACCAGGGCGCCAGCATGGTTTGGCGCTGATCGACCTGGATTACTTCAAACGGATCAATGATGTTCACGGGCATGCGGCCGGTGATCGCGTGCTGCAAACTTTCGCCGCGGTGGCGCAGGCGTGCCTGCGCGATGGCGATATTTTGGCGCGCTATGGCGGTGAGGAGTTTGTGTTGTTGTTACCCAATACCGATGCCGATCAGTTCACCGCCTGCTGTGAGCGCCTGCGTGAAGCGTTTGCCAGTGCCAAGCCGGTCGGGGTGCAGGTGGAGAGCATCAGTTTGTCTGCCGGCATGACCTTGCTGGCCATGGGGGATGATCTCGACGAGGCGCTGCACCGGGCCGACCAGGCGCTTTACCGGGCCAAACGTGGCGGGCGTAACCGCTGCGATGCAGCGTGGGAGGGCAGCGGTGCCTGAGCTCTATGTCGCCGGCCAGCGTTGCACGGTGGCCCCGGCCAGTAATCTGTTGGATGCCCTGCACGGCGCGGGTATCGCGGTGCCCTACAGCTGTCGCGCGGGTAGTTGTCATGCCTGTCTGGTCCGTTGTGTGCGTGGCGAACCGCTGGATGCCAAACCCGAGGCGCTGGCGGCGCAGCGGCGTGAGGAGGGTTGGCGCCTGGCTTGCCAATGCCGAGTGGTCGAAGACCTGAGTGTTGAAGTGTTCGACCCCGTGCGCGATGGCTTGCCGGCACGGGTCGACAGCTGTACCTGGCTTAGCCCCAGTGTGCTGCGTCTGCGTTTGCTTCCCGAGCGACCGTTGCGCTATTGCGCGGGTCAGCACCTGGTCCTGTGGAGCACGACGGGCGTGGCGCGGCCATACTCCCTGGCCAGCCTGCCGGGTGAAGATCCCTGGCTGGAGTTTCATCTGGATTGCCGGCAAAGCGGCGCCTTTAGCGATGCGGCGCGCCAACTCAACGCTGGAGATAGGCTGCGTTTAGGCGAGTTGCTTAGCGGCGCCCTGCATTACGACCCGGACTGGCAGGCGCGACCGCTCTGGCTGCTGGCCGCCGGCACCGGTTTGGCGCCTCTGTACGGGGTGCTGCGCGAAGCCTTGCGGCAGGATCATCAGGGCGCTATTCGGCTGATCCATCTGGCTCACGACGCGTCCGAGCATTACCTCGCCGCCGAACTCGCCGAGTTAGCCCGCCGCTACCCGCAACTGCAGGTCGAACTGCTCAGTGCGGCCG
The DNA here is from genome assembly GCF_003596405.1 of Pseudomonas cavernicola. NCBI lineage: Bacteria > Pseudomonadati > Pseudomonadota > Gammaproteobacteria > Pseudomonadales > Pseudomonadaceae > Pseudomonas > Pseudomonas cavernicola. Next base: position 2,943,281 of record NZ_QYUR01000002.1, on the reverse strand, counting down.
AGTTGCCAGCGGCTTTGGCTGAACTGCGGCTTGTTTCACGACAAACCCTCGCCTTACTCTGCGGCCACCCTGCCAGCGTCGAAACTTTCGCCCGCCGGCTTTATTTGGCTGGTCTGCCGCGCAACCAGATGCTCGCTGACCTGTTTTTGCCCCACGCGCGCTGAGAACCTGTTCAAGATCTAGTCGAGCGCCTTGCCTGAACAAGCGTAGACAGATATCGAACAGGTTCTGAGCACGGGCGCTACCCGAGGATTGATATGAGCGAGCATGTAGTCGTTGAGCGCGAAGAGGGTCTGTTGACCCTGCGCCTGAATCGCCTGGATAAGAAGAATGCGCTGACCCGCGCGATGTACAGCCGCATGGCTGAGGTGCTGGAAGCCGCCGATACCGACCCGAGCGTGCGCGCGGTGCTGATCAGCGGCAGCACCGAGTGTTTCACCAGTGGCAACGATGTCGCCGACTTCCTCCAGGCGCCGCCAACAGGGCTGGATAGTCCGGTTTTCTGCTTTATGCGCGCCTTGTTCGAGATGAAGAAACCGGTAGTCGCGGCCGTCGCTGGCGCCGCCGTCGGCATCGGCACCACGCTGCTGCTGCATTGTGACCTGGTCTATGTCAGCCGCGATGCCACGCTGAAAATGCCTTTCGTCAGCCTCGGTCTGTGCCCGGAGTTCGGCTCCAGCCTGATCCTGCCGCAGATGCTCGGTCAGGCCAAAGCGGCTGAACTACTGCTGTTGGGTGAGTCCTTTAGCGGTGAACAGGCGGTTGCCTGGGGTATCGCCAATGCGGCCTTGGAGGATGGCGCGGCCACCTTGGCTAAAGCCCGTGAGATGGCGCTGCGCTTCCAGCAATTGGCGCCCTCGGCGGTGGAGGTCAGCAAGCGCTTAATGAAAGCGCCGGGCCGCGAAGCGCTGCGGCAGGTGATTGCCGAAGAGGGCGAGTTGTTCGGTCAGCGCCTGCGTTCGCCGGAAGCCGTCGAGGCGTTATCGGCCTTTATGCAGCGGCGCAAACCGGACTTCTCCAAATTTGCGTAGGGCGTAGGGTGGGTGCAACCCACCAACCGGCGCAACGCGTCGGCAATCGCGACACCTTTGATGTCGATGGTGGGTTTCACCCACCCTACAAAAGCAAAGGGCCGCTCATTGAGCGGCCCTTTTCATTAACAACGGCTGCGCTTAAATCAACGGATCACCGACATGCAGGATCTTCATCGTGTTGGTGCCACCGGTGGTGTGGTAGCTGTCGCCCTTGGTCAGGATGACCCAGTCGCCTTTCTGTACCACGCCGCGCTTGAGCAGTTCGTCGACCGCTGCCTGGCTGACTTTGTCCGCCGGCAGTGCCGCTGGGTCGAAGGGCACGGTGTAGACGCCGCGGAACAAGGCCACACGGGCCTGGGTTTCACGGTGCGGAGAGAAGGCGAAAATCGGGATCTCGGAGCGGATGCGCGACATGATCAGCGGGCTGTAGCCGCTTTCGGTCAGGCTGATGATCGCCTTCACACCGGGGAAATGGTTGGCGGTGTACATCGCCGCCAGGGCGACGCTTTCATCGCAGCGCTCGAAGGTCTGGCCCAGGCGGTGGCTGGAGCGTTTGTTGGTCGGGTGTTTTTCGGCACCGACGCAAATGCGTGCCATGGCGGTCACGGCTTCTACCGGATACATACCGGCGGCACTTTCGGCTGAAAGCATCACTGCGTCGGTGAAGTCCAGCGCGGCGTTAGCGACGTCGGAGACTTCCGCACGAGTCGGCATCGGGCTGCTGATCATCGACTCCATCATTTGCGTCGCGGTGATCACCGCTTTGTTGTAGCGGCGCGCGTGGAGGATGATTTTCTTCTGGATACCGACCAGTTCTGCGTCGCCAATTTCAACGCCGAGATCGCCGCGGGCGACCATCACCGCATCACTGGCACGGATCAGGCCGTCCAGCGTTTCGTCGTCGGCCACCGCCTCGGCGCGTTCGATCTTCGCCACCAGCCAGGCGCTACCACCGGCTTCGTCGCGCAGGCGGCGGGCCAGTTGCATATCGGCGGCATCGCGCGGAAAGGACACCGCCAGGTAATCCAGCTGCATTTCCGCGGCGAGCTTGATGTCGGCCTTGTCTTTGGCGGTCAGCGCTGGAGCCGTTAGGCCTCCGCCACGGCGGTTGATGCCTTTATGGTCGGACAGCGGCCCGCCAATCAGGACTTTGCAGTTCAGCTCGTCGGCAGTCGTCGACTGGACGCGCATCACCACCCGGCCATCATCGAGCAACAGTTCGTCGCCGGTTTTGCAGTCTTTGATCAGGTCCGGGTAGTCGATACCGACCACTTCCTGGGTACCGGCATCGCGCGGATGCGTGACGGAGAAGCGGAACGTGTCGCCTTCCTTCAGCTCGATGCGTTTATCGGCAAATTTGGCGATGCGAATCTTCGGCCCTTGCAGGTCGCCGAGCAGCGCGACGAAGCGGCCATGCTTGGCGGCGATCTCGCGAACCAGGCGCGCCCGCGCCTTGTGTTCGTCCGGGGTGCCGTGGGAGAAGTTCAGGCGGGCAACGTCCAGGCCAGCGAGGATCAGCTGTTCCAGCACTTCAGGGGAGTTGCTGGACGGGCCGAGGGTGGCGACGATTTTAGTGCGACGGAAGGTCATGCGAGGGACTCCAGGGTTCGAGCAGAGTGCGAGGCTACTATGCTGCGGCGCTGTAGTCATTGTTCCGCTGCACTACCTAAAACAACGGTTTGTAGCTCCGGCAGGACCTGGCGCGTCGCCGCAAAAGCGCTCTGCGAGATTGCCGATCGGTGTGCTGCAAAGGCTTGAGTGCATCGGTCTCGGTGCACTAAGCCTAGTACCTCGGCGCATAAATTTGGCGAGGGGATGGCGAGTGGATTTTATCGCCAGGCAAGGCGCCACGACGAGTCATAGCCAGTTATGGCGAGGAATGGCAACATTGCATGGCGGTAAAAGACGCCGCCAGGGCTTGAACGTGACAGCTTAGGGTGTCGCCTGGTTAAGTGCCTGATCCAAATGGCGCGACGCTTGGCTGGTCAGTTCGCTGCTCGGAAACTGCACCAGCAACTGCCGCAGGTAAGCGATGGCCTTGTCGCGATTGGCGTGGGGGTTGTCGGGGGCGAGGTACATCAGGGCTAACTGGTAGAGCGCTTTTGCCTTGATGTCCGCCTGCACGCCGCTATCGCTGAGGGCCAGTTGGTAGAGTTCTTCGGCTTCTGCAACCCGATCCTTGAGCACCGCGCGACGCGACAGCAGGGTCATATCCGGGTCGAGACTGGCTTGGTAGAGGTCGAGGTTTTGGCTGGGTTGCCAATGTGCCAGCAGCTCGCGCGAGGTTTTCTGCACCGGTTCCTGGGCGCGCTGGCGGATCAACTCGATGCGAGCAGTGCTGCGCATTGCTGCACGCGTCCCCGGAAACTCGTTCTGCACCTGATAAAAGCAGTTGAGTGCCTTCTCGTCGTTGCGCTCATCGTTGTAGCGGCTCATATAAATCAGGCCAATCTGGTACAGCGCGATGGCGCGGACTTCAGGGCTGAGTTTTTTGTCGTGGTAGCCGGCCAGGTAGGTTTGCTCGGCCTGGGCACTTTTCGCATCGCGGATGGCCATGGCGCTGTAAGTCAGCAGATCGCCTTCCTCTTCTATCGCCGCCGTCATGCGGTTGCTCTTCAGCGTCTTGTACTCGGCCACCTCGTGGGTGGTGACCTGGGCGATAAACAAGGGCGTGGTGGGAGAACAGGCGGCCAGCAAGGCAGAGCAGACCAACAGAGCGAGGCGAGTGGGCATGATGTTTCCTTGGCACCTGGGCCGGGTGCGGCCAGTCTAGTCAGCGCCAGCGCTGCGAGCCAAGCGCTGCGGTGCAGTTCCAATCGGAGGATATGCTGCATTCTGGAATCTGCAGTTTTTGCCGAGACGGTCGATAAACTGCACATCGGAGGATATGCCCATGCGAATTTTTCTAGTTCTGGCCTTGGCCCTGAGTGCTGCTGGCTGCACCCGTTGGTCGCTCGATTACCATCTGAACAATGCCTATCACGAGTACAGTCGCGGCAATTGCGATCGGGTAATGCTGGAGTTGTCGAAGGCGGAGCGTAAGAGCCGCTCACGTAACTATCTGCAGCCGGAAATCTCGTTGCTACGCGGCCAATGCCTGGAGCGCGAGAAGTTGTTTGTCGACGCGGCGCAGACCTATCAATTCATCATCGCTCGCTACCCGACGAGCGAGTATGCGTACCGTGCCCGTGCCCGCCTGGACACCTTGCAGCAACTCGGCCACCGGACGGAGCCGGCCAAGGCCTCTGCAGCGTCATTGTGATGACCGTTCGGCCGTGGTCTAGCCGCCGGTCGTGGCCTGCTTGAGTGGCTGCTGCACAGCGCTAAGCTCAAGTCTTATTTCAGGGAGGAAAGCCATGCGTTACCTGTGGTGTTGTGTACTGTTGTGGCCGGGATTGGCCGCAGCGGAGATCTACCGTTGGACCGATGCTCAGGGACAGGTGCACTTCGATCAGCGCCCGGCTGCGGGTGCCGAACAGATTGTGGTCAAGCCGCAGGTGATCGAACGCGATGCCGCCACCCGCGAGCGCGAGGCGCGCACCGAGAAGTTTTATGAGGCGCGTCGGCAGGAGCAGGAGCGGGCTTCGACCCAAGCGGCAGAGCGCCAGGACAAGCGTGAGCAAGAGTGCCGTGAGCTACGCAATAGGCTGGCGCAGCTAGCCGATGGGGGGCGTTACTATTCAACCGATGCGCAGGGCCAGCGGGTCTATTACAGCGATACCCAGATAGACGCCGCTCGTCGCCAATTGACCGACCGCGTGGCCGACCGCTGTGGTTGAGACTGGCTCGGTTGTAAGAGTGCGACCATACTTAGTTGCCATTTATAGCGATTTGCCATCATGCGAATTGAACGCCGAATCGAACGCCATCAGCTGCCTTACTACCTGAAGGTCTTCAACCGCATTACCGATAAGCCGATGGGTTACATCGGCAACGTCTCGTTGGATGGTTTGATGCTGATCAGCCAACTGCCGATGCTGGTGGGCGCGCGTTTCGACATGTGTTTGAAGATTCCTGGGCAGGCTGGCCAACACCTCATCGACTTCTCGGCCACCTGTCAGTGGTGCCGCGAAGATGTCACCCCGGGCGGCTACGATTCCGGTTTCGCCTTGGTCGCGCCACCGGCGGACTATGTCGAGATGGTTGATGCCTTACGCCTGTATTTCAGCTTCCACCCGTTAGCCGCATCGGTATAACGCCACGCTCAGGCGGGTGAGCAGGTAGGGTGGATTAGCCGCGCAGCGGCGTAACCCACCAAATCGGACTAGCGGCGGTGGAAGCCCCTTCGGGGATTCCACCCTACTAATCTGTAGGCGGGCGTAGCGCTTCTATTCCAGATCAAAACACCCCAGCTTTCTTCCACGCGAGATAACGCCCGACCAGCTCTGGCCCGAGTTCGCTTGGCCGTGCATCCAGTACCGGCACCCCATGGGCGGCTAGCCGCTCGTGTAGGCCGGCGCGGGCATTCAGGTAATCCACGGTGCCGCAGTAGGCCAAGGCATCTTCGTAGCCTTGCACCGGCGCCTGGCGCAGCTTGTCGAGGACTTCTTCGCGCAGGCTGGTGAGCAGTACGCGATGCTGGCGCCCCAGGCGTTTGAGCGCACTGAGCAATTCCTCGTCGTCTTCGTCGCGCAGGTTGCTCACCAGTACGACGAGCGCGCGGCGGCGTTGGCGGGCGAGCAGGGCGTCCACCGCAGCGGCGAAGTCGGCCGGGCGCTGGCTGCTATCCAGGTCGTAGACGGCGTTGAGCAAAACGCTGAGCTGTGCCGGGCCTTTGACCGGCGGCAGGAAGCGCTGCTGGTCACCGGCAAAGGTCGCCAGCCCCACTGCATCGCCCTGGCGCAGGGCTACATAGCTGAGCAGCAGGCAGGCGTTGAGGGCGTGGTCGAAGTGCGAGAGATCGCCATCCTGGCTGCGCATCCGGCGACCGCAATCGAGCAGGAAGATGATTTGCTGGTCGCGTTCGTCCTGGTATTCACGGGCAATCGGGGTGCGTTTGCGTGCGGTGGCTTTCCAGTCGATCTGCCGCAGGGTGTCGCCGTCGCGGAACTCGCGCAGTTGATGGAATTCCAGCCCCAGGCCGCGGCGTGGGCGCTGGCGCACCCCGAGCCGACTGAGCCAGTCGTCCACCGCCATCAACTGGGCGCCATAGAGGCGGGCGAAGTCTGGATAGACGCGGGTCTCAGCGGCAAGTTCGAGGTAGCGTCGGCCCTGCCACAGGCGCAGCGGGCTGGGCAGGCGGAGCTCGCAGCGGGGAAAACTGTAGTGCCCGCGCACGAGCGGGCGCACACGGTAGCTGAATTGAGTCCGCTCGCCGGGGTGCAACTCGATGCGTTGCGGCAGGTGTTCGAACTCCATACCGGCGGGCACGTGGTCGAACACCTCCAGCGTTTGCGCCTGGCTGAAGCGGTGGTGGGCCGTCAGCTGGACATCGCCCCAACGGCCTAGCGACAGGTTGCCCGGTAATTGGCGTTCCAGGTGCGGTGAGGGCTGGCGGTGTAGCCAGACAGCATCGACCAGCGCAATCAGCGTCAGGGCGAGCAACAGGCCCCACCAGAGTGGCTGCAGAGTTGCGGGCAGCTTGACTCCCAGCGCCGATAAGGCGCCGAGCAAGATGGCTGCGCCGAGCAGGCCGCCGAGCAGCACTAACAGTGTGCGGGACGGTTTCATGCGGGACGTTTCATAGGCGTGGCGCTGCGACCTGATCAAGCAACTGCTGGAGCACCTGATCGACCGACAGTCCTTCGATATCCAGTTCCGGCGATAGCCGTATGCGGTGGCGCAACACGGCCAGGGCGCAGCCCTTGATATCGTCCGGGATCACGAAGTCGCCACCGCGCAACAGCGCCCGCGCACGGCCGCCACGCACCAGGGCGATCGAGGCGCGCGGTCCCGCGCCGATGGCCAGACCCGGCCAACTACGGGTGGCGCGGGCCAGGCGGACGGCGTAGTCGAGGACTTGCTCATCCAGCGGCAGCTCACTGGCGATCTTCTGCAGGGCCTGCACATCTTTGGCTTGCAGCAGGGTGCGTAGTGCCGTGACCTCGAGCATGTCGGCCTTGGATGAGCGGCTCACCTGCCGGACCATGCTCAGTTCCTCGTCGACCAACGGGTAGTCCATGCGCAGCTTGAGCATAAAGCGGTCGAGCTCGGCTTCCGGCAGTGGATAAGTACCTTCCTGCTCGATGGGATTCTGCGTGGCCAGCACCATGAAGGGTTGCGGCACCGGCAGCGCACGACCCTCCAGGGTCACCTGGCGCTCCTGCATGACTTCCAGCAGCGCCGCCTGGGTTTTCGCCGGGGCGCGGTTGATTTCATCGGCCAGCAGCAGGTTGGTGAATACCGGGCCCTTGCGCAGCTTGAACTGCTCGGACTGCAGGTCATACACGGCATGTCCGGTGACGTCGCTGGGCATCAGGTCGGGGGTGAACTGAATGCGCGAAAACTCGCCGCCGAAGCAGCGCGCCAGAGCACGTACCAGCAGGGTTTTGCCGAGCCCGGGCACGCCCTCGACCAGCACGTGGCCACCAGCGATCAGGGCGGTCAGCACATCGTCGATCACCGCACTCTGACCGATCACGGCCTTTTGCAGTTCCTGGCGCAGGGCTTGGGCCAGCTGGCTGGCGCGTTGCCGTTGCACTGCCGGATTGGCTGCAGGTGCCGCCGCCGGGTTGGCAGCCGCGCTTGCAGTGGTTTCTGTTATTGGCTGTTCGGGCGTCTGTTCGCTCATAGGGCATTCCTAAGGGTTTGCAGGTGGGCGACCTGGCGGGTGAAGTCGGTGGCGGAAAGGCGCTGCGGGGGCAGCGGGCGCATGGCTTGGCTGATGGCGCTGGTCGGCAGACGGGTCAGGCGAGCGAGAATCTGCCATTGCGCCGCGACATCGAGGCGTTCGAAACCGGGGTGACGGCGGCGTGCCTGACGCTGGATGTCGCGTTGCAGAGCTTGCAGCAGGCTCTGCTGGCCGCTGCAACGGCGGATAAAATCAGCACTGCCGCGCAGGTGCTCTGCCAATTGCCGACGTGCGCGGCTGGCCGGGGCTTGCAACGGCCCTTGGCGTAGGCCGACCGACCAGAGCGTCAGGGCGATGAGCAGCGCCAGCGCCACCAGCGCTTCGGGGAAGTTTCGCAGTAGCAGGCTGGCCAAGTCGTCGTGGTCGGCGCGGTAGAGCAAGGTGACGGCGCTGTCTTGGGTCAGATACCAGAGCAGCCAGGCGTTGTCGTAGTTGCCAATGTCGCGGTTTTGCCAGATCCAGCTGTCCGTCAGCACGGTGATCAGCCCGTCGCCGTGGTTGAGCTGGAGCATGTGGGTGGAGTCGCTGCTGTTGGCCCAGGCCTGAGCCTGATTCTTGGCATCGTAGAGGTGAAAGTCGGTATCGAAGCTGATGTACGCCGGAGCTTTCTCGTTCTCCAGGTACAGCTTGGTCAACTCCGGGTAGCGGTCCTCATCAACACTCTGCTCGTCTGTCGGGCTCGACTCATCTGCGTCAGGCGCCTGCTCGTTGCTGGGTGCCGAGGCCGCGTTGTCCTCCTCGCTTGCAGCGTTTTGGTCTGCCGGCGCTTGGGCACTGTCTGCGTCAGCCTCGCTGGTTTCTTCGTCTTCTTCGTCGAGGTCTTCTGTCAGGGACTGCTGGATTTCCAGGCGGTCAAGCAGCAGGTCGCCACTTTTACCTGCGTCCTCGTCCCACACGCGCTCGGCTACGAACAGCAGGTGACCGCCTTTGGCGGCCCACTCCAGTACGCGTTCGGCTTGCCGCGGAGTCATATGCTTACGCGCGCCGAGCAGCAGCAGTGTTTGCCCTTGGCTCGGCAAGGAGGGCAAAACCTCCAGGCCGTCGGTACGCTGCACGCTCAAGCCCCGGCTGCGGAGAAAGTGCTCAGCGGCCAGATAGGGATTGGCGGCAACTTCCGGTGCGGGCCCGTGTTTGATGGTGGTTTGGTAGGGCGATACGCGGCTGAGCAGATAGATGCCCAGCAGACCTAGGGCGAGGAACAGGCCGGCACCAAGGAAGAAGGACGTGCGCCGGCTCATGTGTGGGCACCCTGATGAAATAGCCGACGCCAACCTTCACAGAGACCGCGCTTGAGGTTTTCCGGTGGCAGTCGGTGGCCATAGGCGAGGTTCTGCCAGTGGCGCGTCAGCACCTGGGTGAAGCGGCTCAGCTCGGCCTGCTCTAGGCTTTGCACCAGTTGCTGGACTTCGCCTTCGGTGTGCGAGCCCTTTAGCGGCAGGCGGAAGTCGTGCAGCAGGTGACTGAGTAGCGCGCGATAGAGCAAGCCGAGCGCTTCGCGCGGCTGCTCTGCCCAGAGCCGTTCGGCTTCGCTGGCGACATCCTCGGGCAAACTTTCCGGCGCGACTTCCAGGCCAAACAACATGGCCGGCATGGCCGGTTGGCGCCGCTGCGGCGAAGCAAAACGGCCGGCGAAGGTGCTCAGCCAGTCGCGGTAGTGCCACCCCAGTAGTACCAACAAACTTATGACGCCCCCCCAGAGCAGCACTTTGAAGAGCAACGCGACCTTATCCATGCTGCTCCAGAACCCGAGCAGGTCGAGGACGTGCTTGATCAGCCTGGCCAGGCCTTGGCTGTCGGCCTCGCTCGGATCTTTCGGATTGCTTGCTTCAGCAAAGCGCCAGCGCGTCACGGTTTCGCGATTCTCAAAGGGCGGCTGGTCAAGCAGGGCGCCGATGCTGGCCTGCGCGGCTTTACTGGTCAGTGGTTGCTGCTGCAGGCGTTCGGCCTGTGGCCCCAGCGGGTCTTCGCTGGGCAGCGGGCAACTACTGATATTGGGCGGCGTAATGCTGGCCGGCGCAGCCCAGGCGGGGCTGGGTGATTGCAAAAATAGCAGGCCGGCGCCGAGCAGCAGGGCGTAGGCGACGCCAGTAAGGCGCTGGCGCAGGCGCCGGAAGGCCAGCTCGATATCCCAGGCTTCCAAAGCTGTGCGGCGGTTCAGGTAGAGGGTGAAACCGCAGGCGATGTAGACCGGTTCCCAGATGATCAGTAGCAACGCGTAGAGCAGGTTGGACAGGTGCTCCAGCCATCGCCACTCGCCGGAGCTGGCGTCGATCAGGCTCTGCCAGCTCCAGTCCAGTTCGATCTGCTGTGGCAGCAGCAGGTAGAACAGGGTGATCAGGCCCAGCCACAGGGCGCCCTCCAGGTGCATGCCGACGAGGGTCAGCCAGGTTGCGGCACCGGCGTCACGCTGGCCGAGGACGATCAGCCGCTGGCTGCGTGCTTGGCCAGAGAGGCCTTCGAGCTGTAGCACCGGCAAATCGAAGCTGCGGGTCAAGCTCAGACGGCGCCAGGTCAGGCTGGCCAGCAGTTGCGGCTTGAGCAAGCGCGGCCAGGCCTTGAGCGCTTGCTTGAGTGTCGGCGTATCGCCAAACAAGGCATGCGAAAGAATGTGCAGCGGCAGGCGTTCGTAGGCCGGTTTCAACAGCCAGAACAAGAACAGGGCCCAACTCGGGTAGTTCCACAGCAGCAGGCTGAGCAACGCGAACATCGGCAAGGTCACCAGCGCCCAGCTGGCCATCAGCAGGCTGGCATGGCGGCGCGCCAGGAGTACGCCCAGGTCCAGGGCCTCCCAGGCGCTCCGCGGGCGAATCACCACGCTGGCGTCAGTCAGACGCATGGGCAGCCCGTCCAGCGCAGACAAAATAGGCCAGTACCAGCAGCCACAGCCCGGCGCCGACTAGGTATTTGATTAGCGGCGTGGTGTGGGTCATGGATGACCAGTACGCCTCGATAAAGGCGGCGATCAACAGAAACAGGATCACCCCGCCGACCAGCTGAACGCTACGTCCTGCCGCCAAGCGTAAAGCTTCAGTACGGGTCGACCGGCCCGGCGCCAGTAACGCCCAACCGAGTTTGAGGCCAGCGGCACCGGACAACGCGATGCCGGTCAGCTCGAAGGCACTATGGCCGATGACGAAGGACCAGAAGGTCTGGTTATAGCCGATCTCAGTCAAGTGACCGGCCACGGCACCGATCATCAGGCCGTTGAACAGCAGGAAGAACAAACTGCCGAGGCCAAACAACAGGCCGCTGGCGAAGGTCTGAAAGGAGATGCCGATGTTGTTCATGATGTAGAAGCCGAACATCATCCAGTCGTCGCCGGAGTTGCGTTCGCCGAAACGACCAATGCGCGTGCTGTCGGGGTCGTACATGGATTCCATCGAGGCCACCTGTTCGGGGGCGATTACGCTGTAAACCAGATCGGGGAACAGATAAACCAGCAACCCCATGCCGATCAGGCTGCCGAAGAACAATAGGCTGGCGACCAGCACGCTACGCCATTCGGCGCGTACCAGACGGGGAAAGCCGCCGAGGACAAAACCAATCAACTGCGCACCGAGGTGGCTACGGTGCCGGTAAAACTGCTGATGGCCGCGCATGGCCAGTAGTTGCAGTTGATCGATAAGGTGGCTGCTATAGCCCCGCTCTTGGGCCAACGCCAACTGTTGGCAAAGATGTCGGTAGTCGGAGGCGAACCCTTGGCAGGTCTTGCTCTCGGCCTTGCCGCGTTCCAGCGCATCGAGCAGTTGGGTGAAGCGTTGCCAATCGGCCTGGTGGCGGCTTTCGAACAAGCTCTGTTTCATGTTGGTCCCACCAAGCCGCAGGCGATGCGGTTGATCTGCGCTTCAGCCTGCTCAGCGGGTACGGCTAGCGGTTCGGCGAGAATCGCCGCCAACTCGGTACGGCGGGCGCTGGAGAGTTCTGCCTGGCGCTCGGCAAAGCCCAGCAGCGCACGCTGTTCGCTGAGGCTCAAAGGGAAGGGCGCGCGCAAAGGTTCGGCGACCAGGAGTGGCGGGCGCTTTAGCGGGGCATCGCGATAGATCACCAAGGTTCCAGCGGCCAGATCGCCCAAGCGTTTGAAGGCCGGGTGATTGAGGCAACTGAGTATGCCCAGGGTGTAACCGAACGGCAGAATATCGACGAAGCGCAGCAGATTACGGGTCAGCGAAGCGGCCCAGCCGACCGGCGTGCCATCATCGTGAACGACGCGTAGGCCCATTAACTGTTTGCCCGGTGAGCGCCCCTGGTTGAGCACCTCGAACAGCACCATGTACCACCAAGTGACAAGAAACAGCAGGATCGTTCCGAGTCCCATGCCGAGTTGGCCGAGCAAGGCGAGGGTAGCGAACATCACCAGTAGCACCAGGCCGCGGATCGCCAGATCGATGGCGAAGGCGAGAGCACGCGGCACCAGGCCGGCGGGACGCAGAATGAGGTCGATACCTTCCGGGGTTTCCACCTGAAAGCGGGTGTCCAGCGTCACGCCGGTAGGCGTGCCAGTGTGGAACTTGGCGGCGGACGTGAGAGGCATCGGCGAACTGCGTCGAGGAAAGCCCGATGCTAGCGAGCACCAGGCGGGGAAGCAACCAACCGGGCCGTATTAACGGCCCAGAGCCTATGCGTGGCTTATTTGGCGGCTGGCAGCACGCCGAAGATGATGCGGTAGAGCGCGCCCATGCTGATCACGAACAGTGGGATGCTCCAGATCAGGCCGATCCCCAGCGGGATCATGCTCACCGCCATAATCAGGCCGAGCAGCAGGAGCAGGCCAAATACCTTGAACCAGTGTTGGCTGATGGCTTTGCGCGAGGCTTCCAGCGCCTGCCAGGGCGACAGGCCGCGCTCCACCACCAGCGGAATGGCGAGCATATAAGCCACACTCAGGTAAATACCTGGAATGACCAGAAGCAGCAGACCGACATACATCAGGATCATCATGATGAGGGCCGTGACGATCAGGGGCAGCGCTAGGCCGAAGTAGCTGAACATCTCGTTGAAATTCAGCGGCTGATCGGCGGCCCGGCGAATGCCCGTCATCATGATGCCGGCCAGGAAGGGGTAGGTGAGGGCCGAGCCGATGAGGCCAATCAGCAGTTGACTGACCACTAGGGTGGCGCCGCCGCCTTCTTCAGCTTCGAGGCCGACAAAGCCGAAGACCAAGCCGAGGATCGTAGTGATCACCAAGATGGCCACGTAATAGATGACAAAGCCGCCGAGGATGATGCCCTTGGTGCCTTTGGTGCGCTGCCAGGCCTCGCTGATCAGGTCACCGATATTGAAGTTGTAACCACGGCTTAAGGCTTCGGCGATGGTCGGCACCTGGCTGCCTACAGTTGGCTCTTGCAGGTTGCTGGCCGGAGCTGCATACGGATTTGGGGCGAGGGAGTCGCTCATGTTGGTCGTCCTTGTGATGAGGGGTGAACTTCCAGTCTCGACCATGCTAGCGGTACTGGCCAGTGGCCGACAAGACGCATGGTTAAAGGGATGGCGCGGCTGTGCGGGGTATCAAACTTTATGCTGCTGAACGCCTGCCCGGCGGCTTGATGACGGTGGATGCTAGACTGCCGCAGCCCTCCGTTTTAGGAATCGACTGTGACCTCGAGCATCTTCTGGTACGACTACGAAACTACTGGTATCGACCCGCGCAGTGATCGCCCGTTGCAGGTCGCCGGAATTCGCACGGATGAGGCGCTGAACGAAATCGGCGAACCGCTCAACCTCTATTGCCGGCCGAGCGACGACATCCTGCCGCACCCGGCGGCTTGCCTGATCACGGGGATCACCCCAAGCCGGCTCGCCGAGCAGGGCTTGGGCGAAGCGGAGTTCATGACGCGTGTGCATGCCGAATTATCCGCTCCGGGAACTTGCGGGGCGGGCTATAACAGCCTGCGCTTCGACGATGAAGTGACACGCTACAGCCTCTATCGCAATTTCTTCGAGCCGTACGCGCGTGAGTGGCAGGGCGGTAATAGCCGTTGGGATCTGATCGACGTGGTGCGTACCGCTTATGCGTTGCGGCCGGAAGGTATCGAATGGCCGCAAGAGGACGGCCGGGTCACGCTCAAACTGGAGCGTTTGACCGCCGCGAACGGGATTGACCACGGTCAGGCCCACGATGCGTTGTCCGATGTGCGCGCCACAATCGGGCTGGCGCGACTGATCCGCGCCAAGCAACCGAAACTCTATGATTACCTCTACCAACTGCGCAGCAAGCAGCGTGTGCTCGACCAGATCCGCTTGCTGCAGCCGCTGGTGCATATTTCCGGGCGCTTTGCGGCCGCCCGGCATTACTTGGCGGTGGTTCTGCCGCTGGCCTGGCATCCACGCAATCGCAATGCCCTGATCGTCTGCGATCTACAGGCTGATCCGGCGCCGTTGCTGGAGCAGGATGCCGACAGCCTGCGGCGGCTGCTGTACACCCGGCGGGAGCAGTTGGCGGAAGGTGAGTTGCCGGTATCGCTGAAGTTGTTGCATGTCAATCGCTGTCCGGTTCTGGCGCCGTTGAGTGTGCTACGTGACGGTGATCGACAGCGTTTACAAATCGATATGGGAGAGTGTGAGGCGCGCGCTGCATTGCTGCGTGAGGCGCAGCCGGTTTGGAAGGATAAGTTGGTAGCACTCTATAACGCGGATGAGTTTGCGCCGAGCCAAGATCCAGAACAGCAGTTATATGACGGCTTTCTTGGTGATCGCGATCGCCGTTTGTGTGAGCAAGTGCGCTGCGCCGAGCCGCAACGGTTAGCCCGGGAAGACTGGCCGTTCGATGACGGGCGCCTGCCGGAGTTGTTGTTTCGTTACCGGGCGCGCAACTTTCCGGAAACTTTGTCGGAGCCTGAGCAAAAACGTTGGCGAGAATTCTGTCAGCGGCGTCTGAGTGCGCCGGAATGGGGCGCACCTAATACCTTGATGAGTTTTGATGCGGCGCTGGCGCAAGCGCTGGATAACTCATCGGCTACGCAGCAATTGCTGTTGGGCGAGTGGCGTGAGTATGCACTGCAACTGCGGCAGCGCTACGGCATATAACTAGCGCTCTTGTGCTGCGTGTCAGCGCTAGAGATGTAATCGCCAGGCAATAAAAAACGCCAGAAGTGCTGGCGTTTTTTATTGCGTACTGGAATTAGGCGCGCAGTGCAGTGCTTAGTCGAGCAGAGTGGCCCAGCCTTCTACTACCGCGGCACCCCACTTGGCTTTCCACTCTTTCAGCGTCTTGTGGTTGCCACCTTTGGTTTCGATCACTTCGCCAGTGTTCGGGTTTTTGTACTGCTTGACCTTGCGCGCGCGCTTGGTGCCGGTAGCTTTAGTCGCGCGCGGTAATTTGCTCGTTTTAGCGTCCGGGTCAAGCATGGCAATGATGTCACGCAGGGACTTCTGGTACTCACCCATCAGCGTGCGGAGTTTACCTTCGAACTCGAGTTCTTTTTTCAGCTTGTCGTCTTGCGACAGGTTTTTCAGGCGCTCTTGGAGTTCCTTGATGGCTTCTTCTGTAGCGCGGTACTCATTGATCAGCGACATGTGCTTTACCTTGAATCGAGAGGGGTGGCAGTGGCTTAGTGTTAGTAATAATAGTCAGGCACTTTCTGCAAGTAAACATGTTTGAAAAGTTTTGCGCCAATTATTCCGACGATGTTCTAGCTGCGACCTGTATTCAGCCCGCTAAATCGGCTTGGAGCCATTTGCTGAATTAAATACGGCCTTCATCAAGTGGACATATATGCTGAGCAAAACCCTAGCGCGGGCATGGATTATGGCTCGGCTGCGGGTGTTTGGCGTTTATCGGGCACGTGCTCAGTCGAACCTTGAATTGATTGATTGCGCTGTCTGTGGCCTTCTCCGTCTTTGCCCGAGCTCGCGGATTACTGAAGTTTTCCTGGGCTGTGGCTAGAATGGCCGCCTTTGTGAAGTTTCTGGAGTTTCCCGCATGCGCACTTTTCGGCTGGTAATCGCCTGCCCCGACGGCGTCGGTATCGTCGCCAAGGTCAGTAATTTTCTGGCCACCTACAACGGGTGGATCACTGAAGCGAGCCACCATTCGGACAATCAAAGTGGCTGGTTCTTTATGCGCCATGAGATTCGTGCGGACTCCTTGCCCTTTGATCTCGAGGGGTTTCGGCAGGCCTTCGCGCCGATTGCTCGCGAGTTCTCTATGGAGTGGCGGATCACTGACTCGGCCCAAAAGAAGCGCGTCGTGTTGATGGCTAGCCGTGAGTCGCACTGCCTGGCCGATTTGCTGCACCGCTGGCATAGCGATGAGTTGGAATGTGAAATTCCCTGCGTCATCTCCAACCATAACGATTTGCGCAGTATGGTCGAGTGGCACGGCATTCCTTATTACCATGTGCCGGTCGAGCCGAAGAACAAAGAGCCGGCGTTCGCCGAAGTGTCGCGCTTAGTGCAGGAGCTGCAAGCCGATGCCGTAGTGCTTGCCCGCTATATGCAAATCCTCCCGCCGGAGTTGTGCCGCGAGTTCGCTCACCGGGTAATCAATATCCATCACAGTTTCCTGCCGTCGTTCATTGGCGCGAAGCCTTACCACCAAGCCTCGCTGCGCGGGGTAAAGTTGATCGGTGCGACTTCTCACTACGTTACCGAAGAACTCGATGCCGGCCCGATCATTGAGCAGGATGTGGTGCGTGTGAGCCATCGCGACAGCGTCGAGGAAATGGTTCGGCTGGGTAAGGATGTCGAGAAGATGGTGCTGGCCCGTGGCCTGCGTTATCACCTGGAAGACCGCGTGCTGGTGCATGACAACAAGACCGTGGTGTTCGACTGATCGACGGGCGTAGAGAGCTTGAGTTGGTCGATATCGGCCCAAGAGGCAAGCCATGACTGATCCACTTGAGCGTGCCACCTCAAACCCGCCGCCGACCTTGGGCGAGGGCTGCCTGAGCCGTTACGACCCTGAGGCAATGAGCGAGGAAACCGGCACCGATTTTCCCGATGCTGCCGAGCTTTGGAATGAGTTGAACCGATCCGCACCGATTTCAACTCCTACGCACGTAATCCCCGCGAAAGCGGGGACCCAGTAAAAGCGTTAGATGCGGAAGCTGTCCACCAGCTGTTTCAGGCGCGAGGCTTGCTGCTCCAGATCGCCACAGGCGCGCAGGGTCGCCTGGAGGTTTTCCACACCCTCTTGATTAAGGGTGTTGATCTCGGTGATGTCCATGTTGAGTGATTCAACGACTGAGGTTTGTTCCTCGGTAGCAGTCGCCACTGACTGATTCATGCCGTCGATCTCGCCAATACGGTGAGTCACGCTGCTCAGGCGTTCACCGGCCTGGTTGGCAATCTCCACGCTTTCCTCGCTATAACGCTGGCTCTCGGTCATGGTGGTAACCGATTCGCGGGAGCCGACTTGCAACTCCTCGATCATTTTCTGGATTTCCTGTGCCGATTCCTGGGTGCGGTGGGCCAGGTTACGCACTTCATCCGCCACCACGGCAAAGCCGCGGCCTGCTTCGCCGGCTCGCGCCGCCTCGATTGCCGCGTTGAGGGCCAGGAGGTTGGTCTGCTGGGAGATGCTTTTGATCACTTCGAGGATTTGTCCGATGTCCACGGTCTTGCCGTTCAGCGTCTCGATATTGGTGCAGGAGACGCTGATCTTGCCGGACAGTTCGTTCATTGCTTGGATGGTCTTCTCCACCACTTGGCGACCATCCTCGGCCAGCAGGCGAGCGTCGGAGGCCTGGTTCGACGCATCGGCGGCGTTGCGCGCAATCTCCTGGGCGGCAGCGCCGAGTTCGTTGATCGCCGCGGCAACGCTGTTGGTGCGGCTGGCTTGCTCGTCGGAGTTGAGCATCGACGAGTTGGAGGCATTGACTACCAATTTGGCCACTTCGTTGACCTGCGCCGTGGCCGAGGAGACCTCGCGAATCGACGAGTGAATCCGTTCAACAAAGTGGTTAAAGGAGCTGGCCAGTGCGCCGAACTCATCCTGGGACTGGATAGCCAGGCGCTTGGTCAGGTCACCTTCGCCTTGCGCGATGTCCTGCATGGTTTTGCCCATCACGTGTAGCGGCTGCATCAATACGCGGATCAGCATGCCGAGCAGGAAGATAATGATCGCCACGGCGATAAGGGTGGCGATGATGGCCGAGGTACGAAACTCGCTGAGCATCGAGTAGGCCTTGGCCTTGTCGATGGACAGACCGATGTACCAGTTCACTGAAGGCAGGCCCTTGATCGGGGCGAAGGTGAGGATGCGGGTCTCGCCGTTCTGCTCGGTCTCGCTGAGCTCGGAGCTGATCCGTGGCGTGTCCTTGGGGAACACGTCCTTCAAGCTTTTCATCACCAGGCTCTTGTCCGGGTGCACCAGGATTTTGCCGTCAGCGCTGGCTAGGAAGGCATAGCCCAGGCCGTTGAAGTCCAGCGAGTTGATGATCTGCACCAGGGTCTGCAGGCTCAGGTCGCCGCCGACTACGCCAGCAGATTTGGCGGGGGTCGCGATGGTGATGATCAGCTCGCTGGTGGCGGCGTCGATATAGGGTTCGGTCAGCGTCGAGCCGCCGGCACTCATGGCGTCCTTGTACCAAGGCCGACTGCGGGGGTCGTAGCCATCCGGCATGGCGCTGTCCGGGCGCATGGTAAAACTGCCGTCCGCGCTGCCCAGGTAGGTGAAGGCGAAGGTCGAGGTCAGCGCTTTCTGCTCGAGCAGGCGGCTTACATGGTCCGGTGCGTTGTCACTGGCGATCGACTGGGCCGCGCTTTCCACCAGCAGGATGCGCCCGGACAGCCAGTTCTGGATATTGCCCGCGGTGACGTCACCCATCTCGTGCAGGTAGTTTCCCAGGTCGTCACGGATCGCATTGCGCTGCAGGTAGTCGTTATACAAGGTGAATAGCGAAAAGGCGGCGATGACCACCAGGGAGGCAGCGATCAGGATCTTGTGGCTGAATTTCAAGCTTTTTGTCATGGTTTTCTTGCGTCCAGGAAGGTCAGGCTCCAGTCTTAATCCGCTGCTTGCCGCCAAGGCGGAAGCATCCTGCTGGACGCAGCGGGGTCGCCTCCTGTGTCGGCAGCAACCCCACAAAGCTTTAACCCAGGGAGGGCAAGATGCCCGTAGCTAACCAATTCGTTCTCGGAGCTGATCCCTCCGGTCAGCCTGTCGGCCAGGCACTGCGCCTGGCCAACCGCCATGGCCTGATCGCGGGCGCCACCGGCACCGGTAAAACGGTGACCTTGCAGCGCCTGGTCGAGACCTTCAGTGATGCCGGGGTGGCGGTGTTCGCCGCGGATATCAAAGGCGACCTCTGCGGTCTCGGCGCCGTCGGCAATCCGCAGGGCAAGGTGGCGGAGCGTATCGCCGGGATGCCTTGGCTCAATCACCGCCCGCAGGCTTATCCGCTGACTCTGTGGGATATCCATGGGCAAAGCGGCCATCCGCTGCGCACCACGTTGAGTGAGATGGGCCCGCTGCTGCTGAGCAATCTGCTGGAACTCACCGACAGTCAGCAGGCCGCGCTGTATGCCACGTTTCAGGTGGCGGATCGCGAAGGTTTGTTGCTGCTCGATCTGAAAGACCTGAAGGCCCTGCTCAACCACCTGAAAGATCATCCCGAATTGCTTGGTGAGGATGGCGCGTTATTCACCGGCGGCTCAAGCCAGGCGCTTTTGCGTCGTCTGGCGACCCTTGAGCAGCAGGGCGCCGAAGCCTTGTTCGGTGAGCCGGCTTTGCAGTTGGAAGATATTCTCCAACCTGATGCCGATGGCCGTGGGCGTATTCATTTGATGGATGCCAGCCGGTTGGTACATGAGGCGCCAAAGGTTTACGCGACTTTCCTGTTGTGGCTGCTGGCCGAACTGTTCGAGCAACTGCCTGAGCGCGGTGATACGGATAAGCCGGTGTTGGCGCTGTTCTTCGACGAAGCACACCTGCTTTTTGCTGGCACGCCGAAGGCGTTGCAGGAGCGCTTGGAGCAAGTGGTACGACTGATCCGCTCGAAAGGCGTCGGCGTCTATTTCGTGACTCAATCGCCGAGTGACTTGCCAGACGATGTGCTGGCGCAGCTCGGTTTGCGCATTCAGCATGGTTTGCGCGCCTTTACGGCCAAAGAGCAGAAGTCCTTGCGTGCGGTAGCCGATGGTTTCCGGGCCAATCCGGCATTCGATACGCTGACGGTACTCACCGAGCTAGGCATTGGCGAAGCGTTGGTCAGCACCATGGAAGAGAAGGGTACGCCGGCGATGGTGCAGCGGGTGGCCATCGCACCGCCGCAGTCACGCATCGGCCCGCTCAGTGAGGCTGAGCGCGTGGCCTTGGTCCGGCAGTCGCCACAAGCCGGGCGCTACGATAAGCCGATTGATCGTGAGTCCGCTTACGAGCTGCTGGCGGCGCGCGCGGCATTGCCTGAAGAAGCGGTGCCGGCGCCTACTGCACAAGGTAAAAGCAGCGCGTCGGAAGGTGGGCTGGGCGGCATGGCCGGCGATCTGCTTGGCAGCCTGGCCGGGCAAATGATGAAGACGGCCGTACGCCAAGCCGCCAACCAATTAGGTCGACAGCTGGTGCGTGGGTTGATGGGCTCGCTTTTGGGCGGCAAGCGTCGTTAAGACCGTTCGGC
The DNA here is from genome assembly GCF_003596405.1 of Pseudomonas cavernicola. NCBI lineage: Bacteria > Pseudomonadati > Pseudomonadota > Gammaproteobacteria > Pseudomonadales > Pseudomonadaceae > Pseudomonas > Pseudomonas cavernicola. Next base: position 2,922,903 of record NZ_QYUR01000002.1, on the reverse strand, counting down.
CATGACCGTATGACGGATCGTAGGGTGGAATCCCCATAGGGGCTTCCACCGCGAACCGCGTGATTGCCAAGCGTCGGTTTTGAATGAACCCCTCGCTCTGTGCGGGCTGTTCGTTTTTCACGGAACGGTGGATTACGCCGCTGCGCGGCTAATCCACCCTACGAGCCTGTCTGACTTTGGCGGATGCTCCGAGCGAGTCGCCATACCCGCGAAGATCGCTGTGGCAAGTTGGGCGAACTTTCACAGGCGCTCTAATCGTTAGTCGTTTGGCTCATCGATTTTGGCTTGTTGGTCTTTTTCGATTTTCTGCAGCTCTTTCTCAAAGGCTTGATCGAGAAGGCTGGCTTTCTTGCGCCAGGGCTTGCGCTCAGGATCCGGCTGGGCGGCGTAGGTAATGACTTCCCCGCCGTAAACTTCCTTGTAACGCTGCGCCTGGCGCTCGAGTTCGGCGCGCAGTTCGTCTTTCGTCACGTAGTTTCCCGTTGGTCTTAAAGTGTTCTGGCAGTGCGTGAGGCGTGCAGCCTCACTGCTTTAGCTACCAAGAGCAGGGCTGTTGTCATGCCCTGTTTATCGTTATTCGAGCGAGCGAAGGGAAGCGTGTCCATAGCCTTCGCTCCGCAATGAGATCAGTCACATATATTAAACATAGTTGCTGATTTTATTTGTAGCTATATGTAGCTTTTCACGTTCGATTATAGCGAGGACACCAAAAAAATCTATCTCTCAGGCGTTCTCGCTGTGATCTTGATCATTACATTGTTGACGTCAACGCAAAGTAAATTCGGCAGAGCTTAGCGCCGCAACCAACAGCGCGGCCACTTAGCAGCACGCGCCTTTGCACAGACTTTCGGCGCTGAGGGTAGGGTGTTTCGGCGCACCCGTAGGGTTGGCGGGGCATGTTGAGTGAGTTGTCGATGAGTCTACGGCTACAACTTTGTAGGTGACGGTTATGAATGGCAGCAAATCGGTCGTGATGTAATCCGGATAGCTATCGCCACTGGGAGCATCTACGAAGTGTTGAACGATATCCTGGGCTGAGTATTTGTGTTGGGTGGTCGACTTTCATGGGGTGATTTTCCGGCCAGCTTTCCAGGCTCGGCGCTTCTAGCTGTGAAGCAAACAATATTGATTCAGCATTTACGAGAATGGGTGCATGCGCTTTTGCTTGGGAATGGAAGTCTTGTTTGAGGGGGGCGGTCATACTGAAAACCGTTGTCGCGGCTGGGAGCGAATGAATATAAGGAGGTATTTACTGTTTTTGACTTGGAAGATGTCCTTGAAGACAGGGGTTTTTCCAGGCGGTAATCAGGTAGAGCAGCATGATCACACCGAACTCGGCGGCCACCCCGGCCAACGCGATAAAGCCGACGCCGGTGGCCACCGACAGGTTGAAGTCCAGCAGGTAGAGGAACCACGCCCCGCCGGTCAGGGCGAACGGTAGCGTGGCCATGATCAAACAGGCCTCGTCGAAGCGGGCGAAGGTCAGGTAGAGCAGCACGAAGATGATCAGCAGGGTGGCTGGCACCACCAGCTTGAGCCGCGCGTTGGCCCGTTCGAGAAACTCGAACTGCCCCGAATAGCTCAGACTCATGGCCGGCTGGTCTTCACTTGCTGAAAGGTCTTGCTCCGACTGTGACACGGGCGGGCTTTTGCGCTAGCCTCAAAGGGTGCTCTTCCAGAGTTGAGGGAGCGATGTGTTGTGATGGCGCGAAGGCAGTATAAAACGCTGATCAAGTTGCTAATGGTGCTGCTGCTGTTTTTCGTGGCGGCACAGGGCGAGGTCTTGATGTTTAAATCCGAACCTTCGAGCGTTTCCCTCAATTGCGCGGCGGCGCAGAGCATGCAGATCGACTCTCATCAGGCCGATGCCTGCCCGGACATCCAGAGCCAAATCGCTTGTTCGATAAGCTGTGCCACTCCCTATGCGGGGCCTATCGCTCACCCTGCCGAGCCCTCGCTTACCCTAGCCTCTGCGCAGAACTACTGCTACATGCCCATCCGCGGCCGCATGGCGGTTGCTCCCGATCCTTTCCCACCCAAGATCGCCAGTCTGTCCTGATCAGGTCCTGAATATGCTCGCTTGTTCTTCCGGCTAATGCAGTCAAGAGAACATCGAGATACAAGCATGGCTCCTGCAACTAAGACGTCTGTCGTCAAGGGAAAAGCATTGGGTATTTACCATGAACAAATCATTCACGTTTTTGGGTGGGATGTTGTTGGCATTCGCATCCCTGGCGATGCCGGTCGCCCATGCTGCTCCTGAAGAAGCCGTTCTTTATAAGAATCCAAGCTGCAAGTGCTGCGATAAATATGCGGAGTACCTGCGCGAAGGTGGCTTCAAGGTGTCGGTCATCGCGGATTCTGCACAGTTTCAGCGCGTCAACAAGGCGTCCGGCGTCCCTCCCTCTTTGGCAGGCTGCCATGCCTTGACGATAGATGGCTACGTCGTGGGCGGCCACGTCCCGCTTGCGGCCGTCAACAAGTTGCTGACGGAGCGCCCAGCAATTCGCGGTATCACCCTGGCAGGTATGCCCGCCGGCTCGCCCGGCATGAGCGGCACCCAACAGAAACCGTTCGAAATCTACGCCTTTGACGGAGCTAAAGCCTGGCTCTACATGACCCAGTAGGTATGTGCTGGCCTCTAGCTCTGTGACTGGAATATGGAAGGCAATAAATGCCTGAATAAACTTTGAGGGATACACCATGATCAAGAACATGACGCTGTACCTAAAAGGCCTATTGCAACGTCACCCGCTGCTTGCAGGGTTAGCCGTTGCAATAGCGTTCACCTTGCTCTTTAACCTCCACAGCCTGTTTGCAGCAGCCACTCTGCCTGTTCTGCTTTCTATTCTGCCCTGCCTATTGATGATCGGGCTCTGCATGAAAAACATGGGTGGAGAAACCGCCTGCGAGCAAAAAACTCCGGATCAGCCGTTAGTTGCACGGAGCCTGTCAGAAACCAAGGTCGTTGACCAGGAGAGCCGCCATGCGTAACTCCATTAGCCACACCGCTGTACTCACCGCCCTTATAACTCTTGGAGCAGTCTCCACGGGTTTTGCCGAGCAGTCTAAGAACACTGCTCAGGGCAGTTCCGACATGATGAAGGGGGAGGACATGCAAATGATGGAAGGCAGTAAAATGCCGATGATGGACATGATGCAGGAGATGTCCTCGATGATGAAAAATTGCAATGCAATGATGGAGAACATGAACAAGCACATGGGCAAGGAGGCCCCTCAAGGCGACAGTAAGATGGCGCAATAGAGGCCGGATCTCTTGTCGCCCGTCTCTGTGCCCTCAGGTAGGGGGGCATGAGAAATAAGCTCTGGGTAGCGAAACCGTACTAACGGTGTCGCTACCCAGAAGCTTCCATGTTGGTTCCAGGTCTCGGCGCTAAATGCCGATCCTCTGCTGATATCTAGAAGGAGCCTGACCATGGACGACTTTGCCATGCACTATGGACACTGGGGTTGGGTGCTGGTCGCGGTGCTGATCGCATCCTGGCTACTCTATCGCTTCGTCGCCCCACGCAGTTGGCGTGAGTGGATGGGCGCCGGCTTGGTACAAGCGTTCATCATCGCGTTATACGCCGAGATGTACGGCTTCCCTTTAACTATTTATCTGCTGACCGGTTTTCTGGGTATCGATCTTCCGCTGACGGGCTTCTCCGGCCATCTCTGGGCAACCCTCCTGGGCTACGGCAGCACTGGGGCCATGCTGGAAATGCTGTTGGGTGGAGTATTTATCCTTGTTGGTCTGGTGCTGTTGATCCGCGGTTGGGTCCAGGTCTACCGCGCCAGTCTGGAGGGCCGGCTGGCCACACAGGGGGTCTACGGGCTGGTCCGGCACCCGCAATATACAGGGATCATGCTGGCCGTCTTCGGGCAAATCGTGCACTGGCCGACGGTCATCACGTTGCTGTTGTTCCCGGTAATTATCTTCGCCTATGTTCGCCTGGCCAGGCGGGAAGAATCGGCGTTGGCCGAGCGCTTCGGCGAGGCCTATCAGGCCTATCGGCAGAGCGTGCCGAAGTTCTTTCCGCGCCTGCAGGACTGGCGTGGGTTTCTCCGATCACTGCTCTTCGCACATCAGGATTAGTCTGGTGGCGCCGAAGCACTTTTCCTTGCCCCGGATGGCCTGAGGCGGAACATGACTGTCACACGTGACGCGTATTTCCTATCCGCTTGATGCTTCACTTAGACCATTGAGAATGCCTCGGGGCGGGCTGCTCCCTGCCTTTGCTCATTCCAAGGGTTGGCCTGCCTGTGCGATCGCTTTCCAGGTCTTGCCCTCGTCATGCGACAGGTAGATGTCGCGCTGGAACGTCGCCATTGCCCACTCCTGCGGCTTGGCAGGATTCTGCGCGAGGTAGGAGACGGCATCCTGGTCCAATGTTGGCACACTGAGCGAGGTGACTTGGAGTGTCTTCAAATCCAGCTTTGATAGCTGTGCCGCGTTGCTGTAGCTGCCAAACCATAAGCTCTTGCCGTCAAGACTGAAGGTAGCGCTCAGTACCTGTGCGTTCTGGATGATCGGCTGGAAATCGTTTCCGGAGTCGGACGATAGGTACAGCCCGTTGTTGGTCGCCACCGCGACCATCTGGCTATTGGTCGGGTGCACCGCCAGGGCGGTTGGAGCCTCACTCACCCCCGACGCTGAAGCGCGCTGCCAGTTGGCACCGTCGTTCAGGCTGTAGTAGAGGCCGGCGGTGCTCATCCGCGAGTTCGGGCGGGTGTTGTACAGGTAGAGGGCTGCGCTGTCGAAACCGCTGGCCAACAGGTGAAAGTCCGACTCGCCTTCCAGGCCGAGCTTCTGCCAGGTGCGCCCGCCATCGCTGCTCTTGATCAGGCCGAACGGGTTGCTGAGACCGCTGCCACGGGCCGGGTGACCGCTGCTATAGATCGCCTGGCGGGTCACAGAAAAACCCATGTAGTCGTGTTCCGGTCCGGCTGCCTTGCTCCAGCGACCATCGCTGTAGACGGCCAGCCCGTGGTGGCTGGGAATGGATAACTTCTGGCCATCCGGGCTGAACGCCAGCCCGTGCACGTGCGTCAGGGTAACCGTCGAGGCGCTACAGGCGGCGAGGATGGTCAACAACCCGCCCAGGATCGCGCTGCATAGAGTCTGTGTCAGATTCATCGTCAGTTCTCCATGATCGTTCGATAAGGCGGGCTGCCGGGCATGTCGTCTGTAGTCGGCTGGAGGCTGTTGGTGGCCTCATCCAGTAGTGGCGATGCTAGGTGCCCAAGACCAAACGGTTTTCTGCGGATATACCCGCTCGCGAACTGGGCAAACCATGGATACATGCCAATGCCTATTTCGTGTTTATTTCAAGCTAGCAACGTAATCACTGCGGAACTCAGTGCAGTGGGCGCACCCATAAAAATGGCGCCTTATTCAGGGGCCTAGGGCCAACCTCCAAACCAAAGGAGCAAAACAAGAGGTTGGCAGAATAATCAGCTCACCAACGTGCGGGCAGCCATAGCAACAGGTCCTCCAGCGGTTAACTCTGTCTATGAACTGCGAGATGGCTGGCTCGACATCAAGGCGTGAGCGTCGAGCCAGCCATCCATAGCGCTGTTACTGCACTGCTTTAATGGACACGATCGAGGCGTTCATGCCTTCGGCACGAAACTCGAACTCCACTCGATCACCCACCTTCAGTTCCGCCAGTTGCTTCGCAGTTGCGCTGAAGCCCATGGTCATGGCTGGCCACTGCAAGACCGGGACGGCGCCATGTGCGAGGGTGATGATGCTCTTCTTGGTGTCGATGGCCTTGACCGTGCCCTCGGCCTTGGCGATGGGCGCCTGCTTCACGTCCTGCTTCATCTGCATACCCTCCATGGGCATGTCGTTCATCTTCATGCCCGGCATGTCCTCGGCGAGGACGGGAAGGGATAGCGAGACCATTGCGCTTGTAACGGCGATCAGGGTTTTCTTCATACGGTTTTTCCTTGACGGTTGGCGGATACAGCGGGGAGGTGCCGACGGCGCATCAAGCGGTAGGCCGCCGGAATGACGAACAGGGAAAGCAAGGGCGCGGTGACCATGCCACCGACCATGGGCGCGGCGATCCGGCTCATCACCTCGCTGCCGGTACCGCTGTCCAAGAGGATCGGTAGCAGGCCGGCGATGATCACCGCCACCGTCATGGCCTTGGGCCGCACGCGCTGTACGGCACCTTCACGAATCGCTGCGACCAGTCCACGCTCAGTGTTGTCACCGGTGTCTTCACGTTCGGCCCAGGCGTTCTTCAGGTAGAGCAGCATGATCACGCCGAACTCGGCAGCGACCCCGGCCAACGCGATGAAACCGACGCCGGTGGCCACCGACAGGTTGAAGTCCAGCAGGTAGAGGAACCATGCCCCGCCGGTCAGAGCGAACGGCAGCGTGGCCATGATCAAACAGGCCTCGTCGAAGCGGGCGAAGGTCAGGTAGAGCAGCACGAAGATGATCAGCAGGGTCGCCGGCACCACCAGCTTGAGCCGCGCGTTGGCCCGTTCGAGAAACTCGAACTGCCCCGAGTAGCTCAGGCTCATGCCCGGCTGCAGCTTGACCTGCTCGCCGACGGCTCGACGCAGGTCGGCGACCACCGAGGCGATATCCCGGCCACGCACGTCGATATACACCCAGCCGGAAGGCCGCGCGTTCTCGCTCTTGAGCATGGGCGGCCCATCGTTGACCTTGATCCTGGCCACCATGCCCAGGGTGATCTGGCCTCCCTGCGGGGTGTAGATCGGCAGTTGCTCCAGGGCACCGAGCGAGTCGCGCCACTCACGGGGATAGCGCACGTTGATCGGGAAGCGCGCCAGCCCTTCGATGGTCTCCCCGACATTTTCGCCACCGATGGCGCTGGCCACGATCGATTGCACATCGGCGATATTCAGCCCGTAACGGGCGGCAGCCTGGCGGTCGATGTCCACATCGATGTAGCGCCCGCCAGTCAGGCGCTCGGCCAGGGCCGAACTCACGCCCGGAACGGTCTTGGCCGCGCGCTCGACTGCCTGGGTGACCTGGTCGATCTCCGTCAGGTTGGTACCGGCGACCTTCACCCCGATCGGGCTCTTGATCCCGGTGGCGAGCATGTCGATGCGGTTGCGGATCGGCGGTATCCAGATATTGGTCAGCCCCGGCACCTTGACCACCCGATCCAGTTCCTCCACCAGCTTCTCCTGGGTCAAGCCGGGTCGCCATTGCTCGCGCGGTTTGAACTGGATGGTGGTTTCGAACATCTCCAGCGGCGCCGGGTCGGTGGCGGTTTCGGCGCGTCCGGCTTTGCCGAACACATGCTCGACTTCCGGTACCGTCTTGATCAGGCGGTCGGTCTGCTGCAGCAACTGCGCCGCTTTCTGTGCCGACAAACCCGGCAAGGCCGAAGGCATGTAGAGCAGGTCGCCCTCATCCAGCGGCGGGAGGAACTCGCCGCCCAGCCGCGAGATTGGCCACAGCGCACTGAGAAAGACCAACATTGCCACCAGCAGGGTGACCTTGGGGCGACGCAGCACCGCATCGAGGGCCGGTTGGTAGATCCTGATCAACCAACGGTTCAGCGGGTTCTGTTCTTCATTGGGAATCCGTCCGCGAATCCAGTAGCCCATCAGCACCGGCACCAGGGTCACCGAGAGGCCGGCCGCCGCCGCCATGGCATAGGTCTTGGTGAAGGCCAGCGGGCCGAACAGGCGGCCCTCCTGGGCTTCCAGGGTGAACACCGGGATAAACGACAGGGTGATGATCAGCAGGCAGAAGAACAGCGCCGGACCGACTTCAGCCGCGGCTTCGGTCATCACATGCCAGTGATGCTCGCCCTCCAATTCTTCCCCGGGGTGGGCCGCGTGCCAGGCCTCGACCTTCTTGTGGGCGTTCTCGATCATCACCACCGCGGCATCGACCATGGCGCCGATGGCGATGGCGATTCCGCCAAGGGACATGATGTTGGCGTTGATCCCTTGATAGCGCATGACGATGAACGCGATGAGTATGCCAACCGGCAGCGAGATGATCGCCACCAGGGATGAACGCAAATGCCAGAGGAAGACCGCGCAGACCAGGGCGACAACGATGAACTCCTCGAGCAGCTTGTGGCTGAGGTTTTCCACGGCGCGGTCGATCAGCTTGCTGCGGTCGTAGGTGGTGACGATTTCCACCCCGGCCGGCAGGCTGCTCTTCAGTTCGTCGAGCTTGGCCTTGACCGCGGCAATGGTTTCGCGGGCGTTCTTGCCGCTGCGCAGAATCACCACGCCGCCGACCGTCTCGCCTTCGCCGTCGAGTTCGGTGATGCCGCGGCGCATCTCCGGTCCCTGCTGGATAGTCGCCACGTCGCCGAGAGTCACCGGCACGCCGCCGGCACCGAGCTTGAGTGGAATCGCGCGGAAGTCATTCAACGTCTTCAGGTAGCCGGAAGCGCGCACCATGAACTCGGCCTCCGCCATCTCCAGCACGGCACCACCGGTTTCCTGGTTGGCCCGGCCTATGGCCTCTATCACTTCGGCCTGGGTGATGCCCAGGCCGGCCAGCCTGAGCGGATCGAGCAGCACTTGGTACTGCTTGACCATGCCGCCGACGGTCGCCACTTCCGCGACATTCGCCAGGGTCTTCAACTCGAACTTGAGGAACCAGTCTTGCAGTGCGCGCAGTTGCGCCAGGTCGTGCCCGCCGCTGCGATCCACCAGAGCGTACTGGTAGATCCAGCCGACCCCGGTGGCATCCGGCCCCAGGGCCGGCTTGGCGCTGGCCGGCAGGCGACTTTGGATCTGGCTGAGGTACTCCAGCACCCGCGAGCGAGCCCAATAGAGGTCGGTGCCATCCTCGAAGATGACATAGACGAAGCTGTCGCCGAAGAAGGAGAAGCCGCGTACGGTCTTCGCCCCCGGCACCGAGAGCATGGTGGTGGCCAGCGGATAGGTGACCTGATTCTCGACGATCTGCGGCGCCTGGCCGGGATAGGGGGTGCGAATGATCACCTGGACATCGGAGAGGTCCGGCAGCGCATCGATGGGGGTGCTCTGCACCGACCAGACACCCCAGGCCGTTACGAACAGCGTGGCCAGCAACACCAGGAAGCGGTTGGCCACCGACCAGCGAATCAGGGCGGCGATCATGGCTGGCCTCCGAGCTTCTGCAGGCGCTCAATCAACAGCCCATCGTCGGTTTGGCGCACCGCCACACGTACCTTGTCACCCACCTTGAACCCCTGCGTCAGGGCGGGGTCGGCTAGCGGGAAGGTCATGGTCATGCCAGGCATGCCCAGCGTCTTGAACGGACCATGGGCGAGGGTCACGCCCTGGTTAGTGATCTCGACGATTTGCCCCTCGGCCTCATGCAGGACGGGGGCTGCTGTGGCAGGTTCCGGCATTTGCGCAGTACTCGCGACTATGCCCTTGAGGCTGGCCTCGGAATCGAGCAGGAATTGTCCGGAGGCGACCACCTGCTGGCCTTCCTCGAGACCTTGCAGCACCACCGTCTTGCCTTCGTTTTCGCGTCCGAGCTGTACTTCGACCGGGCGGTAGCGCCCACCGTCTTCGGCGAGCATCACCAGGGCACGCCGGCCGGTGCGGATGACCGCCTCGCTCGGCACCCACAACAGGCTTTGTTCAGTCGACCGGTTCAGGCGCACCTGCGCGGTCAAGCCTGGCCGCAGGCGGCCGTCGGGGTTGGGCAGTTCGACACGCACGCGAACCGTGCGGCTGTCCGGATTCGTCTCAGGCAGAACGGCGCTGACCGTGCCGCCGAGCACTTCCCCTGGGAAGGCCGGCAGACGTGCCTCGACCGCCTGGCCAACGGCAATCGCTCCAACCTCGGCCTCCGGAACGGCCACCGCGAGCCAGACGCTACTCAAGCCGTTGACGCGGGCCAGGGTGTCGCCAGCCGCCACGGTCATCCCCGCACGCACATCCAGCTCCTGCAACACACCGCCAATCGGGCTGGTGAGGGTCAGGGTTGGCTGGGTCTTGCCGCTGCGTTCCACCTGGGCAATCAGCGCCGCCGGCATGCCGGTGAGGCGCAGGCGTTGGCGTGCCGCCGCCAGCAAACCGGCGTCGCCATTGCGCTTGAGCGCGAGGAACTCCTCCTGGGCAGCGGCCCATTCCGGCACCAACAGGTCGGCCAGCGGCGCATTGGCCGTCAGCAGATCGCCGGGCGCACGGGCATAGACGCGCTCGACAAAGCCAGCGGTACGCGCCTGCACCACTGCGATATCCCGTTCGTTGAACGCCAATACGCCGACCACCTCCAGGCTGCTGGCGAGGGCCCCGCGGGTGACCGGGGCCAGGCGCACGCCGAGATTCTGGGTCAGGCTGGGGTCGATGCTGATGGCCGCGCTGTCCGCTGCCGCATCGGCGTATTGGGGTACCAGTTGCATATCCATGAAGGGCGATTTGCCCGGCTTGTCGAACTTTTGCTGCGGGTACATCGGGTCGTACCAATAGAGCACCGGGCGTTCGTCCGTCGCCGTTGCCGCCAATTCGGCAGCCATCTGCGGCATGCCGCTCGGGCGCTGCAGGGCGAACCAGTAGCCGCCGGCAATGCCGAGGGCGACCGACAAGCCGGCCAGCAAGGCGCCTTGCCAGATTCGCGCAGTCATTGGTGATTCTCCCCGTAAGTGAAATACAGGCGGGCGCTGGTCAGGGCTCGCAGCTCTTCAAAGTCGATATGTTTGAGGCGCGCCTCGATCAGTTCGCGCCGGGCGGCGATGACGGGCGCCAAGTCGCCTTTGCCGGCGCGGTAGCTAGCCATGGTCAGCTCCACCTTTTCCTTGGCCAGGGGCAACAGGCTGTCCTGGCTGCGGCGCACGGCGCGGTTCAGGCGCTGGTATTCGGCAAGATCATCTTCCAGCTGCTGGGCATGCTCGCGGGCGAGGACTTCGCGCTCGGCCGCAAGCGCGTTCAGCTCGGCATGTTTGGCGGCGATTTTGGGGTTCTGCCGGGAGCCGGGAAATAGCGGTAAATCGAAGCTGAGCTGCACGCTCATCATGTCGCCGAACTCACGGCCGCGGCGCTGGTAGTCGAGTTCCCAGCTCCAGTCGGACTTCTTCTCCGCCACCGCCTCGTGCACCTTGGCTTGCGCCTCGCGGGTCATCGGTTCGTAGGCCGTCAGCGCGGGGTGGTGTTGCAGCTTATGGGCATAACCTGAGGCATCGATGGGCCACTCCGGCAAGCTGCCGGCCAGCGGCTCATCGGCGGCCGGGCCGATCCAGCGCCGCAGGGCTGCACGGGCCTGCGCGCGCAAGCGGATCAGTTCGTCCTCTTGCTCCGCCAATAGGGCCGCCTCCTGCTTCGGCGTCACGGCATCGGCGGCCTGTGCACGGCCGCCGGCGATCTGTGCGCGGACGGCATCGCCGAGCAGGCGATTCTCGCGAAAGAAATCCTGGAACAGCGCCTGTTTGCGCTCCACCGAGTAGCTGCTGATCCAGGCTAGAGCGGCGGCCTGACGGACGTTGAGGCGCTCGACCCGGCTTTCGGCCGTGGCTCGATCAACGGCCGCCTCGGCAACCTCGATGCGCGCCCGGCGCTTGTCACGGTTGGGCACCTCTTGCATGACCCCGACCATCTGCATGGTCATGAAGTCCTGATCAATGCTCCAGCGATCGGGACCACCGATGGGGTAGTTCTGCACGCCCAGCAGTAACTTCGGATCGGGTAATTCGCCGGCCGGGATGGCAGCGCTATTGGCCGCCTCCAGTTTGGCCGCCTGGGCAGTCAACGAGGGGGCATTGTCTTCGGCCAGCCGCAAGGCTTCATCGAGTGTCAGGGGGTCGGCCAGGCTCGGCAATGCCAGCACGGTTGCCACCAGGGCAGCCACGACGGGCCACCCGGTGCAATAGCGTTTGGAGTTCATGTTCTGGATTCCTGTAATGATCTGCTGCGCGCCGCTCGGACGCGCGTGCAGGCCAGCCATCCCGCTGCTGCGGGATGGCATTCAGTTTGGTACAGGAATCAAACGCGGGGAGGTCGCCATACCCCGGAAGGGGCCTGGACAGGCAGGAAGTCGCTGGAGAGGGACAGCACGAGGGGACTAGACAAGCGGTTGGCAGGCTTCACGAACGACACCTGCAGCAAACTGCCGCTCTTGCATTCCTGGCCGGGCTTGCAGGGTTTGCCGTGATCGGAGGGACTGCCCATATCCTGGCAGCAGTCCTGCCCCGCATCCGTACTGGTTTCAGGCGCCATCTTCGCCATGCCCGCAGTTTTCATCGGGCAAGGCTCTGCCTGCACCTGAATGCCCGCCATCCCGCTGAGGGGAAGCGCCAGGCTAATCAGGAAAACGAGGCAAAGTCGCAGATAGCGTTTCATGCGGGGGAGTCTAGCCGCTGGAAACGGGCCGTACAATTACTGATCCGTAAGGAAGAACCCGTATGGATGTGTTCGTGGATCAAGCGGTTGTCCTCGCCTCAAGCAAATGCAGGTATAGAAGTGCGCCTCTGCCCTCAGTCAGCTTATGGGTCATGAAAGCAGTTCCAGATCACGGTGTGTCGTTGGGGTTGCGCTCGACTGGTTTTACCTTCTGTGTGTCGTCGGCAGCGGGTGCATCCTTGTGCATGCCGCGCATGCAAAACACCATCATTAGCGGACACAGCAGCAACAGCAAGACCGGCGCGGCTGTCACGATCCACGCTTGAAAAGCCGGGAACAAGACATACGCAGCCGCCAGGATAATGACAGCACCGATGCCCAGCCGAATCATTGTGGATTTATCGCAAGTCATGATGCTCTCCTTTCAGTCAGGTAGTGGGGGGGCGGTCATCCAGCAATGGCCCAACTGGGTACCCCATGTCATCGCAATGATCGGCCAGGCACGACAGGGCCTCGCGCATGGCCTGCAGCAAGGCGATACGGGCATTCAATGCCTCGAGGTAGCCTCGGGCGATGGCCTCAACCTCGTCGTCGGAACGAGCTCGATCCCGCCACAACGCCAGCAAGGTACGAACCTGCTCGACCGAGAAGCCCAGATCCCGCGCATGGTGAATGAAACGCAAAACCTGTACGTCTTGCTCGCGGTAGACGCGATAGCCAGCCTGCGTGCGCCGTGAGGACGAGATCAGGTCAATACGCTCGTAATAACGGATCATCTTGGCGGACAAACCGCTTTCGCTTGCCGCTACGCCGATGTTCATTTGCTCCTCCCGCTCGGTGCGCCACCGAGTCAGTCCAGCTCTCGCTGTGCCGGCTGCCAACGTTTCAGCAGCAAGGCGTAAGTGACCACTGAGACGCTGGACAACGCCATCGCCGCGCCGGCCACCACCGGATTCAACAGTCCCATCGCCGCCAGCGGAATGCCGACCAGGTTGTAGACGAAGGCCCAGAACAGGCTCTTCAGAATCCGCCCGTAGGTTTGGCGGGACAGTGCCAACGCATCCGCCACCAACGCCGGATCGCCGCGCATCAGGGTGATGCCGGCGGTGTGCATGGCCACGTCGGTGCCGGTCGACATGGCGATGCCGACGTCGGCCGCCGCCAGTGCCGGCGCATCGTTGATGCCGTCACCGACCATCGCCACTACCGCGCCATCAGCCTTCAGCGCTTGCACCACGGCGGCCTTATCGCCCGGCAGCACCTCGGCGCGCACCTCGTCGAGGCCGAGCAGTCTGGCCACGCTAGCGGCCGCACCATGGTTGTCGCCGGTGATCATCACGGTGCGGATACCCAGTTTGTGCAAGCGCGCCACAGCCTGCCGTGCGGAAGGCTTCAGCACATCGCCGAAGGCGATCAGGCCCAACAACTGCGGCTGCTCGGACAGGTCGGCAAGCCAGGACACGCTATTGCCGGCCTGGGCCAGCGCCGCCGCGCAAGCCGCGAGCGGCGACAGATCGACGCCGAGTTCCTGCATCAACCGCGTGCTGCCCAGACGCAGATCGCAGCCTGCGACCGAGGCCGCCAGGCCGCGTCCCGGCAGCGCCGTGACCCTGGATGCCGGTAATAAGGTCGCGCCCTCTTGCTGGGCTCTGTCCAGAAGTGCCTGCGCCAGCGGGTGCTCGCTGCCGACCTGCGCCGATGCGGCGAGTTGCAGCAAGCGCATGCTATTGCCATCCGCCGCCTCCAGCGCCGTCACTTGGGGTTTGCCCAGTGTCAGCGTGCCGGTCTTGTCGAAGGCCACTACGCTCACCCGGTGCGCGATCTCCAAGGCTTCCGCATCCTTGATCAGAATGCCGTAGCGCGCGCCGACCCCGGTACCGGCCATGATCACGGTCGGTGTGGCGAGGCCCAGCGCACAGGGGCAGGCGATCACCAACACCGCCACCGCGTTGATCAGCGGGCCAGCCACCTCGCCGGTCAGCCACCAGCCGATCAGCAGGGTCATGGCCGCGACCACCAGTACCACCGGTACGAAGACGGCGCTGACCCGATCCACCAAACGCTGGATCGGCGCCTTGGCCGCCTGGGCGTTTTCGACCAGCCGGATGATCCGGGCCAGGGTGCTTTCCGCGCCGACCGCTGTGGTCACGATCAGTAGCAAACCTTCGCCATTGATCGCGCCACCGGTCACCGGGTCGCCTTCACCTTTCGCCACCGGCAGGCTCTCGCCGGTCAGCAGCGACTCGTCGAGATGGCTGCGCCCTTCGTGCACCACGCCGTCCGCCGGCACCTGCTCGCCCGGCCGCACCGCCACCAGGTCACCGACGATCAGTGAGCTCGCCGGCACCTCGTACTCCACCCCGTCGCGCCGGACGCGGGCAGTGTCCGGTCGTAGCGCCTGCAGCGCACGAATGGCGTCTCCCGTGTGGCGCTTGGCGCGCGCTTCCAGCCACTTACCGAGCAAGACCAGGGTAATGACTACCGCGGAAGCCTCGAAATAGAGGTGCGGGACGCCGGGACCGGCATGCGTCGCCAGCAAGTAGGCCGACAGCCCGTAGCCCGCACTGGTGCCGAGCGCCACCAACAGGTCCATATTGCCGCTGCCGACGCGCAAGGCCCTCCAGCCGGCCCGATAGAAACGCGCGCCCAGCCAGAACTGCACAGGTGTGGCCAGTAGCAGCTGCACCCAGCCTGGCAGGCTCCACTGCGTCCCCAACAACGCGGCGAGCATCTGCACCACCAGCGGCAAGGACAGCGCGGCGGCCACAGCCACCGGCCACCAGTCGCGGTGCGACGGCGCGGAGACAGCCACTTCCGTAGCCGGGACGCGAGCCTCGTAGCCGGCGGCCGCTACCGCCTGGATCAGCGCCGCCAGCGATACCACGCCGGACACCACCCGGACCCGGGCCGCCTCGCTGGCCAGATTCACCGTGGCCGACAGCACACCCGGCACCTTCAGCAGGGCCTTTTCGACGCGCCCGACGCACGAGGCGCAGGTCATACCGCTGATGGCCAAGTCCAGTTCGTCTTCCTTCACACGATAGCCCGCGCCCACTATCGCCTGGAGCAGGGGCGCCAGCGCGACATCGGCATCCACTTCGACCGTGGCCGCTTCGCTGATCAAGTTGACGCTGGCGGTGGCAACGCCCGGCACCTGGGTCAATGCCTTCTCGACACGTGCCACGCAGGACGCGCAGGTCATGCCGGCTACGCCGAACGTCCATTGCTGGACTGAACCGGCGGGCAGGGCGGCAGTGGAAGTGGGGAGCGCGCTGGTCATCATCAACCTCCGGAAATAGCTCTCTAGCGCAAGGGTGGACCTTGTCATTGGGGCAAGGTCAAGCGATCACGCAACTGCTGGGCGAGTCCGCACCGCCCTGGTCGAGCGAAGTGGGAGCCTGCTGATTCACGTAGGGCAAGAGATGATGGGCTACGAGGGCAAGCTGACAAGACCGTGGTGTATCGCGGAAGCGGCGGCGACGAAGACCTCGCGGCCTGCATTGCCGAGCCAAGTACAGGCGAGAAATTTCGCTACGAAAAGGCGATACCCGCAATAAGCAGCAGAGTGGGGAAGAGGCGGTGCCGATTCACTTCTTGTCCTCCTCGCGATTGATGGGATAGTCGTTTGCCGTGCCGAGCAAGGGCTGAATCAACATCCGGTCGAGCCAGAGATCACGGGTGCTGCGGAACTGTTCGATGCCGATGGACATGCCCTCGTGGCCTTCCTGCGGCTGGGCACGGTAGGTTCCAAACAGTCGGTCCCACCAAGGCAGGTTGAAGCCGAAATTGCTGTTGGTCTCTTTCGGGTGGATGGAATGGTGGACGCGGTGCATGTCCGGCGTGACGACGATCCAGCGCAAGACGCGATCCAGCCCGAGCGGAATGCGTACGTTGCTGTGGTTGAACATCGAAGTTGCATTCAACAGAGCCTCGAAGACAAGCACCGCCATGGCGGGCGGTCCGAGCGAGACGACCACGGCGAACTTGATGCCCATCGAGAGCAGGATCTCGATGGGGTGAAAGCGCAACCCCGTCGTGAAATCGAACTCCAGGTCGGCATGATGCATTCGGTGCAGCCGCCAGAGGGCGGGGACCGCATGGAACATCACATGCTGAAGATAAATCGCGAGATCGAGCGACAGTAGCGAAACCAGTAAGGCGAGCCCGGCAGGCGGCTCGAACAGGTTAAGTAGGCCCCAGCCACGCTCCTCAGCAAGCAACGCAAGACCGACCGCAGCGACGGGAAAGGTAAGGCGGACAAGGATCGTGTCGATCACGACCACGCCGAGGTTGTTGGTCCAGCGCAGCAAGCGGGGAATTTCCCGCCGCCGCCGGGGCGCCGCCACCTCCCATGCCGCCAACGTGACAAGAATGCCGAGAAACAAGCTGATGCGGATAAGCGGCTCGTTCTCAAGCAACAGTTCTGACATGCCCTTTCCTTCGTTATCGCTGAGCTATAGCGCGTGGTCGTCGGCCATGAACGTTGTTTGGCCTATTTCCATGAAAGCATGATCCGCGATCACAGCTAGCCGATCCTACCCAGCACCGGAAACACTTCCAAAAGCCAATAAGCGAAGGCCGAAAGTTGGCCGGTTACCATGGTCACTCCCATGAGGATCAGGATGACACCGGAGCCAATATGAATCATCCGGCTCCAGCGGCGAAGCCGCTTCATGTGGGCCAGGAAATGGTTGGTGAACAGGGCGGTCAACAGGAACGGCATCCCCAGGCCCAGCGAGTAGACGGACAGCAGGGCGATGCCGTTGACGCCGGTGGCGCCGCTGGAGGCGCTCACCGTCAAGATGCTGCCCAGGATGGGGCCGATGCAGGGCGTCCACCCGAAGGCGAAAGCCATGCCCAGGACGTAAGCGGTCAATGGGCCGCCCGTGGATTTGAGCCGGTGGACGAAGCGCACGTCCAAATGCAGCCAACGTGGGTTGATCAGGCCGGTCATGAACAGTCCGAATGCGATCACGATCAGTCCGCCGATCAGGTTCGTTTCCTGCCGATAGGCGAGTAGCAGCCGGCTGATGGCGGTGGCGCTGGCCCCCAACGCGATGAACACCGACGCGAAGCCGAGTACGAAGCTCAGGCTCATGCCGATCACGGCGAGCCGCTCCCGCCGGCTTTCCAAGGCCTGCAGCTCGTCCACCGAGCGGCCCGCGATGTAAGACAGATAGCCAGGCACCAGCGGCAGCACGCAGGGCGACAGGAACGAGACCATCCCGGCGGCAAAGGCGCTCAGGATGCCGATGTTACTCAGACTCATCGCCGACTAATTCCTCTGGGCTGAAGCGATGACCTCGCGCAGGTACTCGATGACCTCCGGGCTGTCCCATTCGGCAGCACCGAGCTTGCGACCCACCTCCCGGCCCTGGCGATCCAACAGCAAGGTGATCGGCAGGCCGAACGCGTTGAGGCTCTGGATCGCTTGGGCGCTGTCGTCGATATAGAGCTTGAGGTGCTGAATGCCGATCTCGCGGTAGAAGTCCCGCACGACCTCCGTTCCGGCGTCATCGATGGAAAGAGCCAGCACCTGAAAGTCGGCGCCGCCCAGCTGCGCCTGCAGCCGATCCAGGGTCGGCATCTCCTGGCGGCATGGGCCACACCAGGTTGCCCAGACGTTGAGCAGTACCACCTTGCCCTTGAAGTCGGTCAGGGTGTGCGGCGAGCCCTCGCCATCGACGAATTTGACTTCCGGCACCGGTTTCGGCTCGGGCCAGATAGTCAAACCGGCACGGGTGCTGGTCTCGGCGGCCTGCTCGGCTCCCTGGCTGCCGGCCTGCAGGACGAGGGTAATAAGACCGGTAATTACTAGTCTCAGAATCCAGGTTAGGTCTAAGCGCTTAAAATGCCCCATAGACCTTGAGCTCACAGCGCTGCGACTGAAGCAATACATAGTACATCTTGAACGACTCCCGCTTTGACCCGCCATGACCCTAATGCCGGCCGGTATGCGGGGGTCAGATGCTCGCCAGGTGATTGTCCAGGAAGCGTGGCTTCTAAGGAAGGATAGCAGCGTAGATCAAGGTCAGCGGCTCTGACAGGAGCTGTAAAAAGCAGAGGGCAGGCCAGAGATCAAACATGAAAAAATCATTCTCTCGAAACGCTTGAAGTCGAGCAGGTCGAGCAGGTCGAGCTTTTGAGCGACGCTGGCACCTGCCAGGGCAAGGGTGTATTCACCTGACGCGGAATCGGTATAGAGCGCGGTTGAAACCCGCTCGATCAGCGCCAGGCGTTCGAAGCCCTGTTCCAGCGAGGTCGTGCCCAACTCCAGCGGAGAGATCAAGGAGCCCAGCGGGGTGCGCATGTTCGCCATCACGCGCTGGTGCTGTTGATAGAGCTGCTCCAGGGCCCGCAGCAGGAAGTCGGCGCCGAGACCGCGCTCGGCCATCAGGCGCGGCAAATCGTCGAAGGTCAGATTCAGTTGGCGGGCGACATCACAGGCGATTTCGTAGTTCTGGCCGAGCGGCCAGCGCAGCTGTTTGGGGAGCGTGGGTCCTTCACCAAGGCTTGGGCAGGGTGCGGACATGCTGAAAACCGCTGTCGCGGCTGAAGATTAGATGGGGGATTTTGGCGGTGCGTCGTGATTGCTACGTTGCGATTTCTCCCATATCTGCCGTAAAAGCCGCGTGCTAGAGCGGTTTCAGCTGTGACATGGAGCGGGCGAAGGGAATCGAACCCTCGTCATGAGCTTGGGAAGCTCAGGTAATGCCATTATACGACGCCCGCTTTTGCGGGGGCCTTTGTACCAGAAGTCGCGCGGGAAATGAAGCCTGCACCGAACGCAAATTTCTGCGAGTCGGTGCAGCTACAGCTGTTTGGCCACCCTCAAACTGCAATCGCCGTGGTCTCGGCAAGCCGTAGCCGGCGTTGCTGGTGCCCGTTTGGCGAGGCTTGCAGGAAACCCAGCAGTGCCTGCTGCGACTGCAGCCAGGCGCCTTTGTGTTCCATATCGAGAAAATGCCCGGCGTTGCTGATGGTGCTGAATTGGCAATCGTTAACGTGCTGGGCGAACAACCGCGCATCTGCTGGGCTGGTGTACTCGTCGTGCTCTCCATTGACGAACAGCAGTGGAATCTCGATGCCGGCGAGGCAGGTCATGTGGCAGTGGTCGTCGAGTTTCAGCACCTGATGGACATGGGCGTGCATCTGCCGATACTCGTGCTCGTCGAGGTTGCTGATATGGCGATGGTTGTAGCGTTTGAACAAGGACGGCAGGTGCTTGCCGATGGTGCTGTTGACCAGCTGGCCCATGTTCTCGCGATCCACGGCATGCAGATAGCCCAGGCCTTTCTCCAGGTAGTCCAGCATTGGTGCGTTGAGCAGTGGCGAGAAGGAGCTGATCACTGCCTTCTCGATCCGTGCCGGGCACTGTGCCAGAGCGAGTAAGGAGGCGACTCCGCCCCAGGAAAAGGACAGCAGGTAATCGACGTGAAAATGTTCGATCAACTCCAGCAGAATTTCGGCTTCATCTTCCTTGCTGATCGGTTGCTTGTGGCTGTTGTGCGGCTTTGACTGGCCGGCATACGGCTGGTCGTAGAGCACCACATTGAACTGCGGTTGCAGGTATTTGATGGTCTGCGCGAATGAGGCTGTGGTCGCCAGCGAGCCATTGACCAGGATGATGGTCTTGCGAGCGGCTGGGCAAGCGTAGAACTCGGTGTGAACGTTGTATTGGCTGTGAACCTTAACGACAGCGGTTTCTGGCCTCATGTCGTTTTCCTCCTGGCGCAGGTAAGACAAGGTAAGCGGCAGGACCGTTTACCGGGCTATGTATGGCAGTCAGATAAGCGCCTGGACATGACAAACGGATGTCAGGCTGGAGGATTTTATAAGTTATTTATTTTCAAGCAGTTAGGATCGAACAGGACGGCAATTCCCAGCGCTTTTGAGGGCGGGGAGCAGCGTCTTTGAACCAGGCAGGAATCCACTATGCGCAGAGCGCAAGCAACCGCAGAAACGCTTAGATGGTCTTTGTGACTCATTGGTCACAGGTTGACCTTATGGTTTGCATTTAAGCAGTAAGTCTAGGGGCTGGCAAGCGTGATAAAGCCTTTTCTCATAACCATTCGTGGATAAAGCCGGCGTTATCTCCCATGCGTATTAAACTTTCCAAGGATTGCAAGGAAGTCACGGCGTGCCGTGCGCATTTGCGAATGAAGGTTTCTAGCAGGCGAGTGCGACATGATGCTGGATTTTCCTCTGGCGACTGTTAACCCTCTCCGACGGCGCAGCTGGCTCAGGCACTTCGACAATCGTATCGGTTTGTCGTACGAAGAGGCCGAGCGTCTGGCGTTGTTGCCGGTGCATCCGCTGCCGGTGGTTGAACGGCTCTTGGCCGACCGTCCCGATCGCCCCTGTAAGGCTGCGAAAACCCTTCCCGAGTCGGTGAGGATTCTCAGCGTCATGGCTCGTGACGACCATATCGATGGGGAGCTGTTCCGGCTATTTCTCAGCTCAGGCGTGTATCGCGAGTACGGCGAAAAATTCCTCCGCCCGGAACAGCCCGACGCGGTGGATATCCAGCCCTATCTGGATGCGCTGGACGCTCGCTAACAGGTCGTTGAAAAGGGAACGGGTGCGGCCCTAGTCGTCGCTCGTTATCTTGTTCAACCGCCTGCTAACTCATCACTTCTGCAGGCTGGCCAGCGTTTCGCTGACCTGTGGGCAGCTTTGCGCGGCGAGGAAGCGCGAGCTTTTCAGCCAGTTCTGTTGCGGGTAGTAGGCGAACACATAGCTGCCGCGTTGCAGGGTATTGATCAACGGGCCGGCAATCGCCGGTCGCACCGCAGGGCAGCCCTGGCTGCGGCCCAGACGACCGAGGCCGGGGACGACTTTGGGGTCGGCATAGGCGGCGGCGTGCATGACGATGGCGCGCGATTCGCTGTTGTCGTTGAAGCCCGGCTCCAGCCCTTGCAGGCGTAGCGAGCGGCCATGCTTGCCGCTGTAGGTCTGACCGGTGCGGTACAGGCCGATGGAGGACTGGTAGCTGTTTGGCACATTGGAGAACGAGGTGGCGAGATCGGCGCCGCTGTTCTTGCCGTGGGCGACCCATTCCTCGAACAGCAGCGTTTTCGCTTTCAGGTCAAAGACCCAGAGGCGCTTGTCCCGTGACGGTTTTGAATAATCAATCACTGTCAGCAATTCATCGGGGTCGTCCTGGCTGCTGCTTGCGCACTGATAGGCGGTCAGCGCCAGTTGCAGGGCCGAGAGGTCGGCCGTCGGCGCCAGGTGTTGCAGTTCCTTGGCGCTGGGTAGGCTGGCTGCAGCAGCGCTTTGCCAGGCATAGACCGCGAACAGGCTGGCGCCGGCAACACCGAGCCTTAGGGTTGCGGCTATCTTGCAAAAGATCGACATGAGTGTGAATTCCCCATGGGGCTTCTGTGGGTATTCTGCAAAAAGCCGGCATTGTGCGTGATTTTTGTTCAGTCTGCCGGTTGTTTTTTGATCGGCTCTTGCTGTGGCGCATGTTCATCGGTGCTGATTACGGTGAAATTGGCCGCGCTGCGGGTCTCCCGCGTGGAGGGCCAATCGGTGATCACCAGGGTCGTGCCGACATCCATCGCCTGGCGCAGATGTTGAACGAACTCCGGGGCCAGGCTGATCTTGCCCAGTTGCTCGGTGGGCGTCAGGCCATGCTCCGGGTTGCTCAGTTGCACCGCTGACCAGTGTAGCGGTGCCGAGGACGTGAGTTGGGCCGGCGTCGGTTTTTGCAGTAGCGAGAACACCGCCATGCCGGTCTGCCCCGGCTTGTCGAGGGACTGCAGCGCAGTTGTGCCGACCAACTGGCCGTTGCGATAGGCATAGGCGCGCCGATCGGCGCGGCTGATCAGCACGGAAAGTGGCCCTTGGCCGCTCTCCGGATCGTTCCAGAACATCTCGCCGGCACTGATCGGTGTGGCTTGCGGCTTGCCATTCGCAACCATGGGCGCCAGCACACCGGGATGATAGACCTCGACGGGCGCGCTATGGGCATCGGAAATGATCACCGTGGTGGAGCTGAAACCGGTGATCTCGTAGAGCTTCTTGGCGAAGGCCAGGGGTAGATGCACGCAGCCATGCGAGGTGGGGTAGCCCGGCAGGCTGCCGGCATGCAGGGCGACGCCATCCCAGGTCAGGCGCTGCATGTAGGGCATCGGCGCGCTGTTATAGAGAGTGGATTTATGCTCAACGCTCTTTTGCAGAACAGTGAAGACTCCGGTGGGGGTTTCTCGACCCTTGCGGCCGGTACTCACCGTGCTCACGCCGATGACGATGCCATTGCGATAGATGTAGGCGCGCTGCTCGGTGAGGCTGACCACTACGGTGACCGGTCCCTGCGGTGAGACTTGCGGGTCCCAGAGGAACTGGCCGGGCTTGAGCGTTTCGAGTTGGGCCTTGAGTGCGGCAGGTGTCGGTGCCTTGATCGGCGTGGCGCTGGTCAGGGTCGGAGCGATGATCAGGAGCAGCGCGACAAGCAGGGTCTTCATTCAGCACGTTCCTCGGCGGGGAGCGGTTGCAGCTTAACGTCGCGGTTCGCGGGCAGCAAACGCGTGAGCGCTCAAGGGCGCGGTGTGGGGGCGGCTGGCTCGGATGACCTCAGAGCAGAGCAAGCTCCGCGCCTAAGAGTGCGCGGTATGCGCCTGGCGCCAGACTCTGATCGAGTCGCAGCGGCCCCATGCTCTCGCGATGCAGTCGCACTACTTTGTTCTGGAAATGACCGAACATGCGCTTGACCTGATGGTAGCGGCCTTCAAAAAGCGTCAGGCGGGCGGCACGGGTATCGAGGATCTGCAGTTCGGCGGGCAGGGTGGTGAGGTCTTCGTACTGGAAATACAGACCGCGAGCGAACACCTCTGCGTACTCGGACGTGATCGGTTGTTCCGTCTCGACGTAATAGACCTTCGGCAGTTTGACCTTGGGTAAGGTAATGCGCCGTGACCATTGACCATCATTGGTGATCAGCAGCAGGCCGGTGGTGTTCAGGTCGAGGCGACCGCCGAGGTGCAGCTCGTGCTTGTCCGGCTCATCCAGCAGGTCGAGCACCGTCGGGTGAGCGGGATGCTCGGTGGCGCTGACGTAGCCCACGGGTTTGTGCAGCATGAAGTAGCGAGCGGGTTTGCCGATTTGCAGCACCTCGCCCTGCAGTTCCACGCGGTTGAACTGGCGAACCTCGAAGCGGCCATCGGTCACCGTGACGCCATCCACCTGCACGTGCCCAGCGGCCAGCCGTAGGCGCGCGTCTTGACGGTTGAGCCGGGGCAGGTTGCTGAGGAAACGGTCGAGGCGCATCAGTTTGGCCGTGAACCGGCCGCTGCCGCCGGCAGGTTTTGCGCGCAGCGTGGGCAGAGACAGGCACGGTTCAGCAAGGCTGACGGGATGCGTTGCAGTGCCAGCGGTTCGACTGCCAGCGAAAAACACCAGCACGGCTGACTCGCCGTTGCCGGGTCGGCATGGGTACAGGTGTTGGACAGACCGCAGAGCGGGCAACGGGATGGATCGAGGGTGATGGTCATACCGATGGGGTGGCGGGTGGCGGCGGCAAGGGCGCTCAGGGTGCAGCGCTCGGCGGCTCGATGCAAGTGGCTGCGCCGAGCGGTTGCCGAGGGGGCTGACCGAGCTGCCTGGCCGCAGCCCGGATTACCTCCGGGCTGCGGCGTGAGGTGGTTATTGCCACTGCGCTGAGGCGTGGGTTCTAGTGGCCTGTACGGCTAGTTGGTTAACTCAAGTTCGGATGCCTGGAGTCCTGAGACAAGGCGCCGTGACGAGTCATAGCTGGGCTATGGCGAGGAGCGGCAACGCAGTATCGGGGCTTCAGGCGCCGAAATTGACTAATGGAACTAGCCACACAGGCCACTAGCTATTAACCCCTGCTGGTTAGATAGGCGCGCCAACCGCCGAAATGGCTGATATCGGTGGCGCCTTGCAGGCCATAAGGCTCGCAGATAAAGCCGCTTTCCCAACGGCCATCCTCGAGCTGCACCTTACCCAGACCAAGCGGAGCGGGGATGCCGGTGAGGAAGGAACCCAGCTCGCTGCTCGGCAGTTCCCAGACTTCCACGTCGATGGCCGCGCCGCCTTCGGCGACGCGCAGCATGCCCGGGCGCAGCGGCGGCCCGCCGGCCAGCGCATGCAGTTGGTAGTCCGGCGAGCTGCGGGTGGCCTCGACGAGGCGACCGCCGCGCTGCGTGAGCTGCCAGTTCAGCGGAAGACCGTCCAGGTGCGCGCCGCAGACCACGATGCGAGCCAGGTCGTTGCGCGCAGTGCTGGTTGGCGCAGACAGCTCCAACTTGCGCTCGCCCGGTAGCGGCAAGTCGCGCTGGCGCTGGAGGGCGTCGGCCAGGCTGAGCAGGTATTGATCGGTGAAGGCGCGGCTGAACAAGGTCACGCCCCAGGGCAGGCCGTTGCGCATGAAGCCACTCGGCACTGCGACGGCGGCGTAGTCCAGCAGGTTCATGAAGTTGCTGTAGTAACCCAGTTCGGAGTTACGCAGCACCGGCTCGGCGTGCAACTCGTCCAGTGTCGCCGGCCGGCCGATGGTCGGCGTCAGCAGGCAATCGAGCCCTCGCAGGGCTTTGTCGCAAACGGCTTTCAGTGCTTGCAGGCGGTACTGGGCGCGGAAGGTTTGCACGCCGGTGACGGCCGGTGCCTTGGCCAGCACGGCGCGAATCACCGGTAGCACGGCCTCGGGGGCCTGCTCCAGCAGCTCGCCGGCGACGCTGTAACGTTCGGCAACCCACGGCCCTTCGTAGAGCAGCCGGGCGGCTTCGAGGAAGGGCGAGAAGTCGACCTCCACCGCTTCGCCGCCGAAGTCCTTGAGGGTCTGCTGGGCTTGTTCGAAGAGCGCGGGGCCTTCTGTGCAGCCGAAGAATTGCAGATCCTCGGCACGCGGGACGCCGAAGCGGAATGGGCGCGGGCTGCCGAAGGCGCTGGCATCGTTCCACAATGGGTTGACGCGGCTGTACTCGTCACGCGGGTCGAGCTTGGCGGTCAGCGCCAGCAGTTGGCTGGCTTCGCGGGCGGTGGCGGTGAAATAGGTCACACAGTCCAGCGTGCGGCAGGCCGGCACTACGCCGGCGGTGGAGAGCAAGCCCTTGGTCGCCTTGAGGCCGACCAGATTGTTCAGCGCCGCCGGCACGCGGCCGGAGCCGGCGGTGTCGGTGCCCAAGGCAAAACTGCTTACGCCCAACGCCACGGCCAACGAGGAGCCAGCGCTGGAGCCGCCGGAGGGAAACTCCGGCAGCACGCTGTTCGGGCATTCGCCGTAAGGCGAGCGGGTGCCATTCAGGCCAGTGGCGAATTGATCGAGGTTGGTCTTGCCCAGCGGCACGGCGCCCAGGGCGATCAATTGTTCGACCACAGTCGCCGAGCGCTCGGGGAGGTAGGCGAAGGCTGGGCAGGCAGCGGTGGTTGGGATGCCGGCCAGGTCGATGTTGTCCTTGATGGCGAAGGGGATGCCGAACAACGGCAGGCTGTCCGGCGCGTTGCCGTCCAGCGCGGCCAGGTAAGGCTCCAGCTCTTCACGGCTTAGCAGGTGGATAAACAGGTGGTAGTCCGGGTTCAGTGCGGCGGCTTTGTCGCGCAGGGCCAGGATCAGTTGGCGCGGGGTAGTGCTGGCGTCTTTGTAGGCGGCACGCAGGGCGTCGAGGCGCAGGTCGAAATCGTTGGTCATGGCGGTATTCCTTCTCGGGATTCAACTATTCCCTCTCCCTTCAGGGAGAGGGTTAGGGAGAGGGATGTGTGGCGAGAACCCTCTCCCCCAGCCCCTCTCCCGTAAACGGGCGAGGGGAGCAGCGGGTGTGGGGGACTTAGGCTTCTGCGAGTACGACGACCCTCTGTCCGGCGCGCACCGGCGAGCCCGGTTGTACACGGACTTCTTTCACCACCCCGTCACGCGGTGCGGTCAGCGGGATTTCCATCTTCATCGACTCGAGAATCACCAACACGTCACCGGCTTTCACCGCACTGCCGGCCTCGACCTGCACCTGCCAGAGGTTGCCGGCGATATGGCTTTCAATCGAGTGGTGGCCGAGGGCGAGCGGGGCGTCATCGCCTAGGTCAGGAGCCGCTTCCTCGCTGTCGAAATGTGCCTGACCGCTGGCGCTCCAGCGTTCTCGCTCGGCATTGAAGGCCGCCTGCTGCTGGCTGCGGAAGGCGCCGATGCTCTCGGCTTCCTTGGCCAGGAACGCTTGATAGTCGGCTAGCTTCAGCTCGCTTTGCTCGATCTTCAGGTCGTAGCGACCGAGTGGGAAGTCGCGGCGGATCTGCAGCAACTCCTCGGCCCCCACGGGGTAGAAGCGGATCTGATCGAAGAAGCGCAGCAGCCAGGGTTTGCCGTCGAAGGCCGCGACTTCGCGGTAGCGGTTCCACATCTGCAGGGTGCGGCCGACGAACTGGTAACCGCCGGGGCCTTCCATACCGTATACGCACATATAGGCGCCGCCGATGCCCACCGAATTCTCCGCCGTCCAGGTGCGCGCCGGGTTGTATTTGGTGGTGACCAGCCGATGCCGTGGGTCCAGCGGCGTGGCGACCGGCGCACCGAGGTAAACGTCGCCGAGGCCCATCACCAGATAGCTGGCTTCGAACACGGTGCGGTAGACCTCTTCAAGGTTCGGCAGGTCGTTGATGCGGCGGATGAACTCCAGGTTGCTCGGACACCAGGGCGCGTCTTTGCGCACGGTAGTCATGTATTTCTCGATCGCCAACTGGCAGGCCGGATCGTCCCAGGACAGCGGCAGGTGGACGATGCGCGACGGCACCTGCAGGCCCTGTGCGGCGCAAACGGCATCCCATTCGCCGGCAATGATGCCGAGCAGGTCGGCCAGCGCCAGGGTTTCCGGCTGGTAATGCACTTGCAGGGAACGGATGCCGGGGGTCAGGTCGATCACCCCAAGCAGAGCTTTGCTTTCCAGTGCCTGCATCAGCGCATGGCCACGGAAACGCAGTACCAGATCCAGCTCCGGCGCACCGATTTCCACCAGCAGGTGGGTGTCGCCGGATAACCGTGCGACCAGCCGGGTGCCGTCCGCGCCGATGTCGAGCACGATGGGGGAGGTCAGGTTCCTACTGCTCCCCTCTCCCGCAAGCGGGAGAGGGGAGAGAGTCGTGCATTCCTGTTTTCTCGCCTTCGCCAGCTCCCGCGCCGTGGTGATATCCACCGGCAGAAACCGCACCTTATCCCCGGCCTTGAGTTGCCCAAGCTGCCAGAGATCCGCCTCGATGATCGTCACCGGGCAGACGAAGCCGCCCAGGCTCGGGCCGTCCGGGCCGAGAATCACCGGCATATCGCCAGTGAAGTCGACGGCGCCGATGGCGTAGGGGTTGTCGTGGATGTTGGAGGGGTGCAAGCCGGCTTCGCCGCCGCTCTCGCGCACCCACTCGGGTTTTGGGCCGATCAGGCGTACGCCGGTGCGGCTGGAGTTGAAATGCACTTCCCATTGGGTGGCGAAGAAGGTCGCGATGTAGGCCGGGGTGAAGTATTCCGGTGCGCCATGGGGACCGTAGATCACGCGGATGCTACGCACGGCCGGCAAGTCGCTGTGCAGGGCAGGCGGCAGGCTGGCACCGGCTTCGGCATCGCTCAGTTTGTCGATGTGCAGCACATCACCGGCGCGCAGGGCTCGGCCGCCGTGGCCGCCGAACTGACCAAGGGTGAAGGTGCTTTTGCTGCCCAGGTACTCCGGCACCTGCAGGCCGCCGCGCAGGCACAGATAAGAGCGGGCGCCAGGACCTGCGAGGGTGCCGAGGCTCAGGGTGCTGCCAGCCGGAATGAATAGCGTGGTGTTTAGCGGCTGCGCATGGCCGTCCAGCGTCAGTGGAATCTCTGCACCGGTCACTGCCACCACCGCGTCGGTATTGAAGCGCAGGGTGGGGCCGTTCATGGTGATTTCCAGCGCTGCGGCACCTTCGGCGTTACCCAGCAGGCGATTGCCCAGGCGCAGGGCACGGTCGTCCATCGGCCCGGAGGGTGGCACGCCGACTGCCCAATAACCGAGGCGGCCGGGGAAGTCCTGCACGGTGGTTTGGGTGCCGGCGCTGAGCACTTCAAAAGTGTCGGCCTGGTAGACCAGCTCTTCCAGGCAGCGCGTCCAGGGATTGCCGCTGGCGAAGGGGGCGTCCTGGAGGATTTGCCGCAGATAATCGCGGTTGGTCTCCACGCCATACAGCAGGCTGTCGCCAAGGGCTCTGTGCAGCCCGGCGCTGGCTTCATCGCGAGTTGGCGCCCAGGCGATGAGCTTGGCGATCATCGGGTCGAAGTAGGGCGGGATTTCGCAGCCGGCTTCAACCCAGGTGTCGATGCGCAGGGCCTTGCCATCGGCCGCGGGGAAGTTCACCGCGGTCAACAGGCCAGGGCTCGGCTGGAAATCGCGGCCCGGATCTTCGGCATACAGGCGCGCTTGAATCGCATGGCCATGGGGCTTCACGCCTTGCGCCAGTTCGCTCAGTGGCGGCAGATTTCCAGCGGCGAGCTGGATCATCCAGCCGACCAAGTCGACGCCCCAGACCTGCTCGGTCACGCCGTGCTCGACCTGCAGGCGGGTGTTCACTTCGAGAAAGTAAAATTGGCTCGCCACGCTGTCGTAGACGAACTCGACGGTACCGGCGCTGCGGTAGTTGACGGCCTTGGCCAACTTGATCGCAGCGGCGCAAAGCTCCTCGGCCATACCGGCCGGCAGGTTGGGCGCCGGGGTTTCTTCCAGCACTTTCTGGTTGCGCCGCTGCACCGAGCAGTCGCGCACGCCGAGGGCCAGGACTTCGCCGTGACCGTCGCCGAACACCTGCACTTCCAGATGACGGGCGCGCTGGATGTACTTCTCGATAAATACGCCGGAGTCGCTGAAGTTGTTCTGCCCCAGGCGCTTCACCACTTCGAAGGCGTCGCTCAGCTCCTCGGCGGAGCGGCATACACGCATCCCGATACCGCCACCGCCGGCGGTGCTTTTCAGCATCACCGGGTAGCCGACCTGTTCGCCAGCCTTGAGCGCGGTGGCGAGGTCTGCCAACAGTTCGGTGCCTTCCAGCATCGCTACGCCGTGCTGTTTGGCCAGGGCGCGGGCGGTGTGCTTGAGGCCGAATACCCGCAGTTGTTCCGGCGTCGGGCCGACGAAGGCGATACCGGCGGCTTCGCAGGCTTCGGCGAACGCGGCATTCTCCGAGAGGAAGCCGTAACCGGGGTGGATGGCCTGGACGCCGGATTGCTTCGCCACGGCGAGAATTTTCTCGACGGCAAGATAGGTGCCGGCGGCCGCGCCTTCGCCGAGGCTGAAGGCTTCGTCGGCCTGCTGGATATGCAGGCTGGCGGCGTCGGCTTCGGAGTAGACGGCCACGCCCTTGACCTCAAGAGCGCGCAGGGTACGCAGGATGCGGCAGGCAATGGCGCCGCGGTTGGCAATCAGGAGTTTGCTGAACATGAGGGGCTACTCATGTGGGGCGGGCCGTCCCGCTGCTATTCGGTCAGCACCACGGTCGTCCGTGGTTGGGATGCTTTACGTTCAGAGAAAGCAATGCCGGCCCCGTAGGAGCGAGCTCTGCTCGCGAAGCTCTTGGGTCGACTGCGTTCGCTAGCAGAGCTAGCTCCTACAGGGATTCGCGCTCCTTGTGAGGTTGCTGCAGGCACTGCCCCGAGCGGCTCTGGCACAGCCGGAACAACCAGTGGCGCAGGCGTTGGCCGATCAGTCCCATACCAGCACCTGCGCCGGAGTGGGGTTGTAGCCGTTGCAGGGGTTGTTCAGTTGCGGGCAGTTGGAGATCAGCACGAGCACGTCCATATGCGCCACCAACTCGACGTACTTGCCGGCGGCGGAGATGCCGTCCTCGAAGGTCAGGCCGCCTTCCGGCGTGACCGGTACGTTCATGAAGAAGTTGATGTTGGCGCTGATGTCGGCCTTGTTCAGGCGGCCGTCGTGCAGGCTGGCGCGCAGAAAGTTGTCGCGGCAGCTGTGCATGTAGCGTTTGTCCAGGGCGTAGCGCACGGTGTTGCTCTCCTGCGCGCAGGCGCCGCCGAGGGTGTCGTGGCGGCCGCAGGTGTCGGCGCTGATGGTCAGCATCGGGTTGCCGAGGTTGGAATACAGCACGCTGCCGGTGGTGAGGTAGACGCGATTCTGTTTGCGCAGGGTACGTTGCACGTCATAACGCTCGCGCGGGTTGCGGGCGCTGTAGAACAGCGTGTCGACCGCCTGGTTACCTTCCAGGTCGAGCAGGCGCAGAGTCTGGCCAGCCTTGACCTCGGTCAGGAAGGGTTCGCCGGCCGGAATGGTGGCGCGGTAAGCGGCGGCTTCCGGGTGTTTCTCGCTGTGGCTAAGAGTCATGTCGTTCACCTCGTACCTGCTGCTGTTTACTGGGTCCCTGCCTTCGCGGGAATGACGAAGCTTTAGATGTACTGACGTTCGGTGTTATGGAAGCCGCGGCCGTTCTCTGGGCGCGAAGTGCGGCAGAGCACGCTGATGCCGTCGGCGACTTTGCTCCAGTTCAGTTGCACCGGTTTAGGCGCGTATTGCGGGTTCGGGTCCATCGGGTGTTGCAGCGCGGTGAGCACCACCAGCGTGTCCATCGGCGCATACAGCTCGAGGTAGTCGCCGGCCTTGGCGTGGTTGGCTTCGAAGTGGAAGCAGCCGTCGGCATCGACCGTGACCTTGCTGAACAGGTTGAGGGTCATCAGCAGGTCTTGCAGGCTCAGGTTCCACTTGCCCATTTCCACCAGCAGGTTGTCCACGCCATTGCGGAAGTAGCCGTTGCGCAGTTCCTGATAACGACCGGCGCCGTACTTTTCCTGCACTTCCGCGGCGTTCAGTACACCGCCAAAGCTGTCGTGCCAGCCGCAGGTGTCGGCGGTGATGGCGGCCAGTACGCGGCCCATATCCGAGTACAGGCAATGGCCGGCGCTGAGCTTGGCGGTGTGCTGACACTTGAGGCTATCCGGCAGGTTCAGCCGTTCGCTTTTCTCCACCGCGTTGAGCAACAGCAGGCTGACGTTGGCGCCGCCTTCGAGGTCGGTGATGCGCAGCAGTTGGCCGCGCTTGAGGACGAACGAGGTGTGGCCACCGCCCGGAACGATTTCTTCGTAAAGGCTGGGTCGCAGAATGAGAGCAGCACTCATCGTCAGGCTCCTTGATAGGCAGGTTGCAGGTTGCCGGTGACAGTCGCCGGCAAGGCTTCGACGGCGGCGCGTGTGACGCGGCGGTCGGTATTCAGGGGAATGTCGTAGGTGATGCGCGCGCCGTAGGCGTTCGGCGCATGGGGGTCGTGGCGGATCTTGTCGAACACCAGGATGCGTGTGCCGAGGCTGAAGCCTTCGGACAGGTCATGGGTGACCATGAACACGGTCAGCTGGGTTTCCTTCCACAGCTCCAGCAGCAGTCCGTGCATGTCCTTGCGGATGCCCGGGTCGAGGGCGCCGAACGGTTCGTCGAGAAGCAAAACGCGCGGCTGCATGATCAGCGCCTGGGCAATCGCCAAGCGCTGCTGCATGCCGCCGGAGAGTTGGCTCGGGTATTTGTCCAGGGAGTGGCCGAGGCCGACTTTGTGCAACAGCGCGGCCGCCTGTTCGCGGGCCTCACGCTTGGCGCTGCCGAACAGCCGACCGAGCAGCGGCGAGCGCGGCAACTCCAGGCCGAGGGCGACGTTGTCCAACACCGACAGGTGAGGGAACACCGAGTAGCGCTGAAACACCACGCCACGGCTGGCGTCCGGTTCGCCGATCAGTTGTTTGCCATTCAGCAAAATCTCGCCGCGGCTTGGGGTCTCCTGGCCCAGCAGCAGGCGCAGGAAGGTCGATTTGCCGCAGCCGGAGGCGCCGACCAGGGTGCAGAATTCGCCTTCGGCGATGGTCAGATTGAGGCGTTCCAGGACGACTTGGTCGTCGTACTGTTGCCAGACGTTTTTCACTTCGATGAAAGAACCGGCTGCGCGAGCCGTTGACTGCGTTGCGCGGTGCTCGCAATCCTCATGGACTGCTAGTCCACTCCGGTTACTGTGCTCCGGGCGCCTTGTCCTCGACTCGCTCGCGTCGGTTCTGTTTTTTACTGTGCTCATGCCTTGGCTCCTTCATACCAAGGGAAGGCCAGGCGGGTGAGCTGCTTGAGGCCCAGGTCCATCGACCAGGCGAGCAGGGTGATCCAGGCGACGTACGGCAGGATCACGTCCATCGCCAGGTAGCGCCGAACCAGAAACACCCGGTAACCGAGGCCATCGGTGGAGGCAATGGCCTCGGCGGCGATCAGAAACAGCCAGGCCGAGCCGAGCACCAGACGCAGGGAAATCAGCAGGCGTGGCATCAGCTGCGGCAGGATCACCCGCAGGATCAGCGTCCAGGTCGAGGCGCCGAGGGTTTGCGCCTTGATCAGCAACTCCTGCGGAATCTCGCGGGCGCGCTGCTCCAGGTCGCGCGCCAGCACTGGGGTGATGCCGATGACGATCAGCATCACCTTGGACAGCTCGCCGAGGCCAAAGACGATAAACAGGATCGGCAGGATCGCCAGTGGCGGCACCATCGATAGGACTGTCAGCAACGGTGACAGCGGTGCACTGAACAGCGGCAGGGTGCCAGCGGCGATACCCAGGCACAGACCGAGCAGCGCCGAGATGCCGAGGCCGATGGCCAGGCGTTGCAGGCTGGAACGGCTGTCCTGCCACATCAGGTAATCGCCACTGCGTTTGTCCTCGCTAAAGGCCAGGCGCTTGACCGCGTCGGTCATCTGCACCGCGCTGGGCAGCAGTTTGTCGTTGGGGTTTTCCGTCAGCCGTGCGACCGAGCCCATGAAGTAGGCGAACAGCAGTAAGGCGAACGGCAGCAGTATCAGCAGCAGTCTTCCTGCATGGTCTGGGTGACGATTGATCAGGCGCATGGTGATCTCTTTTTTTGGGGTTCCCGCCTGCGCGGGAATGACGGATCTTCGTCATCCTCGCGAATGCGGGGATCCACGAACCGGACTTACAGTTTTCCTTCGGCAGCCAACTGCACGTAGCTCGGATCGAAGCGCAGCTTGACGTTGCCCTTGTCGCCGGTAACGACGTTCCTGGCGAAGCTCATGCCGACTGCGCCTGCGTCTTTTGCGCCTTCCCCGAGCAGGCCATGGCTGAAGGAAAACGTCGCAACCTTGTCCATGGTCGCCGGCAGTTTCGGGCTGGTGGCGAAGGCCAGGGCGTCCTGGGCGTTGTAGAACATCCTGGTGGTCGCCAGTTGGGCTTTGAAACCAGCCAGGTCAGTGCCCGAAGCCTTGGCCATATGCTCAAGCGCCGCGGTGGCGGCGGGGGTGTCGGTGCTCATCAACTGCATGATTTCGAACCAGGCTCCGGTTAGCGCTTTGCCCAGGGCTGGGTTGTCTTTCAGGGTCTGGCTGTTGACCACCATCATGTCCATGATCTCGCCAGGGATCTGGCTGGAGTTGAACACTTCGCTCACGCCAGGCTTGGCATTGATCTCGGCCAGCATCGGGTTCCAGGTGGCGACGGCGTTCACCTCGCCGGTATTGAAGGCGGCGGCGATGTCGGCGTCGGAGGTGTTCACCACGGTCAGGTCTTTCTCGCTCAGCTTGGCTTTTTCCAGGCCGCGAGCCAGCAAGTAGTGGGAAACCGACAGCTCGACCAGATTGACTGGCTGACCCTTGAGGTCGGCCAGAGTCTTGCCTTCGCCCTTGATGACGATGCCGTCGTTGCCATTAGAGAAGTCGCTGACGATCAACGCCGTGGAATCTACGCCACCCGCCGCCGGGATGGTCAGGGCATCCATATTGGTCATGGTGCAGCCATCGAACTGGCCGGCGGTGTATTGGTTGATCGATTCGACGTAGTCGTTGAGCTGCACCACATCGATGGCGATGGCGTACTTCTTCGCCCACTTCTCGACGATGCCTTCGGCGGCGGCATACTCCCAGGGCATCCAGCCGGCGTAGAGGGTCCAGCAGACGCTGAATTTGTCTTTTGTTTCCGCCTGGGACGTGAGGCTGATGGCGGCAGTAAGGCCGGCGGCGGCTATTGATAACAAACGGCGGGCGAACAGACGGGACTTACGCATGAGGAACCTCCAGTTCGAGAAAAAAGCGGGCAGGCGCAACGCGGCATGGCGTTCGTCTCCCGGGCTTTTGTCCCGCCGTGTAACCTCTACTGGAGGTCGATAACTCTCGGACCAGCCACTCGCCTGCATTCATAAGTCGGCGAGCCGGAACCCTAGTCATCCATTGCAAATTGTAGTGCCGCGAACCCAGGGGTTCGGGTGACTCCTGCACAACCACTGCTAAGCGAGAGCCGTGCCAAGTCGTGAGAACCCTGCCAGGTCAGGGCTGCAGGTGGGGGGGCTGGGTTTTTCGCGGTGACTTATGCTCGCTAATGAAGCGCAGAGATTCATTTTGGTGCGGCTTGCCCGCGGTATCCCATGGGGGGCGTGCAATTTATCATCGAGGATTGGCGCAGCCTGCGTGAACGACTGCTGAATGAGGCCATCGAGTTGTTCGTAGCCGATCCCTGCGAGTTGCACGACGACCCGCAATTTGCCATCGAGCCCTTGCAGGTTCACCTCGGCGTGCCGCTCTTCTGACGCCGGCCAACCGCTGCTGAAACAGCCCAACATGGATACTCGCACGCCGGCCCGCCCCGAACTGCCAGAGCAAATACCCCCCTCCTCCAGCTTGGCGCTAGCCGCGGGCGGCCTCAGGCACTCGCGACGACGAAGGCATTCACCCTCGTCGTCGTGGTGCGTTTTGCCTTAGTAGCGGTAATCGCCACGCCACTGCTGACCCCAGCCCCGCCGCATATCATGACGAAACTGCTGATGACGATCATCGCGACGATCGTAGCGCCAATCATAGCGATGACTGTGGCGCCCATCGTGACGAAAGTCTCGATAGTATTCTGGATGGCGATAGCGGTAGGGGTTGTAGTAGAGGTGGATCTCATAACGGTGGCGATAATCGGGATAGACCCAAACACCGTTGTAACGCGGGTAGCCATGGTAACGGCTGTCATGGGCGAAGGCCCCGCCAGAGCTAAGACTCAACCCCAGTATGGCAATAAGCAAAGATCGAAAGAGCATGGCGGCCTCCTCTGACCGCAAAAGTTAGGAAGACCAGCGGATGCTCGCCTTCGCTGCTGTTCACACTGCGTTGGACAACTGTCCATGGCGAAAGTATCGACTTAGCAGCGACCTTTCTTCGCCTGCCCCGGCGGGCAATGCGGCGGGCCGCCGTCAACATAGCCGATATCAATGCCGATGCCTGGTAAACGCAGGCTGCAAGCTGGCTGCGTGGCCATCAAGAATGCCGCGAGGATCAATCCGAGCCACGCCTTCATTAGCAGTTACCTTTCATGCGGTGCCCCGGTGGGCAGAAGTAGCCACCACCGCCACCGCCACCCCCTATATCGACGTGAATTTCGTCAGGTTCGCCGATCCGCGCATGTACGCCCGGCGCGCTGAAACTGCAGCCAGTCAATAACAGCACCATTCCCAGCAGCATCACTGTTAAATCACGCATTGGAATACTCCTTGGATTGCCTTAGGCGCCTGGTGCCTAAGGCAATTCTTGCTGGCACTCCGAACCTCAACCAGATGCAAAATTGGACAGTTTCCAGCACCTCATGTTCCAGGCGAGGAACACCCCAAATCGGGGTGCCAATGCCCGCGCCCCGCATAAGCCAGGCCGGCTAAACAGCGCAGCGGCGAGCATTGCGCCAAGCCTGTGGTGTGGCTTGTTGGGGCTTGAAACAACTGGCAACGGAATATGGCCAAACCACGCTCAGCACTCTGCTTGGGCCCACGCTGTCAAACTCAGCGGGAGCGATAGTAGGTGCCGGTACTCACTGGTGCCGCCCCCTTAGCGGTCGAAGGAGGCCGCCATGATGTTCTGCCGATCTATGTTGCTGGCGGTGTTGAGTTTGTTTGTGGGTGGTTGTGCGGTTTATGACTATGACGATGATCGTAGCTACCCCCGCTACTACAGCGGTGGCTACGGCGGTCACAACTACAGTAATGGCTACAACGTGCGGCGTTATGACGTTTACCCCAGCCCGCGCTATTACGATTACGGCAACCGCCGTTACGATTCTCGAAGCCATGACGTTCGGCGTTATGACACCCGGCGTTACGACTCGCGTCGCTACGATCATCACCAATATCAGCAGCAGCGTTATGTCGCGCCGCCGCGCTATCAGCCACCGGCACCGCGCTATTACAGCCCAACCAGGCACTCAAGCAGGCGCGGTTGGGAGCAGGGGGATCGGGGTGGCTATCAGATGCCGCAAGCTCATGACCGTGGGCACGGTTACCGGCCTTCCAATCAGGTCGGCTCGCCACGGCGCGACCGCGACCGCGACCATGATCGAAACCGCGATCACAACCGAGACCGCGATCACGACCGAGACCACAACCGCGATCATGACCGTCGGCAGTGGAATTAGCCGGCAAGTGTGGGAAACGCCGCACCCTCTTTCCTGAGTTGTTCGAGCATGGCCTGCGCCGCGGGAGACAGGCTGTGCCCGGCGCGGCAGACCAGGCCGTAGGCGGAGGGCCGGTTTTTTTCGCGATGACTTATGCCCGCTCATGAAGCGCGGAGAGTCATTTTGGTACGGCTTGCCGGGGCTTGAAACAACTGGCGACAGAATATGGCCAAACCCCGCTCAGCACTCTGCTGGTGCCTGCGCTGTCAAATTTGGTACAGGTGATTGTAGGTGCCGGTACTCACTGGTGCCGCCCCCTTAGCGGTCGAAGGAGGCCGCCATCATGTTCTGCCGATCTATGCTGCTGGCGGTGGTGGGTCTGTTTCTGAGTGGTTGCGCGGTGTATGGCTACGACGGCTACAGCGGCTATCCCCGCTATTACAACCGCGGCGATTATCGAATACACCTCTACTATGACTCGCCGTTCTTTTACCCTTACTACCTTTCCGATCATCGTCGCTTCGACCACCACCGGCATGACTTCCGTCGTTTCGACCATCGAATGGATCATCGTTTCGACAGGCGCTTCGACCGGCGCTTCGACGATCGAATGGATCATCGCTTCGACAGGCGCTTCGACAGGCGCTTCGATCATCGAATAGATCATCGTTTCGACAGGCGCTTCGATAATCGAATGGATCATCGCTTCGACCGGCGCTTCGACAAGCGCTTCGATCATCGAATAGATCATCGTTTCGACAGGCGCTTCGACCGGCGCTTTGACCGGCGCTTCGACAACTTCCACGAGCGCCGCCACGACTTCACCCCACGCCTGCGGACCTGGGGCCAGAACGACCGCCAGCAGTTTCAGGTACAGCCCATCAGAACCCGCTTCGCGACAACCACAGTGGCTGGTCGCTGAAGAACCGTTACTAGCCTGCAGGAAACGCTGCATCCTCTTTCCGGAGTTGTTCGAGCATGGCCTGCGCCGCGGGCGACAGGCTATGCCCGGCGCGGCTGACCAGGCCGTAAGCGGAGCGCTGAGGCAACTCGCCTGGCGCCATTGGCAGTACGTCCAGGCGACCGGCCTCGACATCTTCGGCAATCACATCCCAGGGCGCCATGCTCAGCACGTCGCTTTCCGCGACCAGGGCTTTGAGCACCATGAAGTTGTCGCATTGAATCCCCAATAGCTGCTCGCGGCCACTGAGTTGACGCAGTGCGCTGGCGACTTGCTCGGGCAACTGGGTGCCGGCCAGCG
The DNA here is from genome assembly GCF_003596405.1 of Pseudomonas cavernicola. NCBI lineage: Bacteria > Pseudomonadati > Pseudomonadota > Gammaproteobacteria > Pseudomonadales > Pseudomonadaceae > Pseudomonas > Pseudomonas cavernicola. The sequence continues at coordinate 2,885,003 of NZ_QYUR01000002.1, read as the reverse complement.
GGTAGTCGGCCAGCGTGCGAATGCTCACGTTGGGCTGTTTCAACAGCGGATGGCCAGGGCGGCAGAACAACACGCCGGGATGCGTCTGCAAGGGCTCGATGGCCAATTGCGGGTCGTCGTGCAACTCGCGGGTATCGGCCACGAACAACTCGATGGCTTCATTCATTAGCCGCTCCCGCAGGCTGCGCCAATCCTCGATGATCAACTGCACATGAACCTTGGGATACTGCCGAGCAAACTGCCCGAGTGCGCGCGGCACCAGGCGCGCGGCGGGGTAGGGGCCGGCCCCCAGGCGCAACTCACCCGCTTCGAGGTTACCTAGCTGGCTGACGGCATTTTGCAGGGAGCGGCTAGCCCCCAGCAGGCGCCGGGCATGTTCCAGCACCAGTTGGCCGTAGGCTGTCAGTACGGCGTTACGCGGCCCGCGATCGAGCAGGCGGCAACCGAGGCTGGCTTCCAGCGCCTGAATGCTGCGCGAGAGGGCCGGCTGACTGAGATTGACCGACTCGGCGGCGCGGGCGAAATGGCCGTGCTCGGCAAGGGCGACGAAGTGACGAAGCTGGCGTAGATCATTCATGCAGAACTCGCATTAAAAGCTGGATAATTTTGCATTGGAATTATCAGTCTGCCTTTGCCAGTCTGCCAGCGTCTATAACAACAACTGATAAAAACGCCTATGAACTCCCTAACTCGTTTCAGTGGCCTGTTGCTGGCTGCGGCTTTACCGTTGACTGCCCTGGCAGATCTGCCAGAAGAGCGCATCGAACCTTCGATCAACGCCGAGCTGGCCGAGCACACCAAGGTGTTCAACAAGCAGATCTACAAAGTCGCCGACAACGTCTACTCGGCGGTGGGTTGGAGTATCGCCAACAGCGTGATGATCGTGGCGCCGGACGGGCTCATCATTGTCGACGCCGGCGAGTCGGTGGAGGAGTCGCGCAAGGTCTTCGCCGAGTTCCGCAAGGTCACCGACAAGCCGGTCAAGGCCATCGTCTACACCCACTTCCACCCGGACCATATCAACGGCGTCAAAGGCTTCGTCACCGAAGAGCAAGTGAAAAGCGGCGAGGTGCAGATCTACGCCCACGATACCCTGCTGGAAAACGTGGTGACTCAGGGTGCGCTGGTCGGGCCGATTCTCGGCATGCGCTCGGCCTACACCTTTGGAGCCATGCTGAATGCCGCCGACCGCAAGGACATGAACGGCGGCATCGGCCCGATTGCCGTAGGCGGGGCAAGCTCCTTTATTCCGCCGACCATCACCTTTAAACAACAATTGGACACCACGATCGCCGGCCTCAAGGTGCAGTTTCGTTGGGCGCCGAGTGAGGCGCCGGACGAGATCGTCATGTACCTGCCGGACAACCGCGTGCTGATCAGCGCGGAAGTCGACCAGGGGCCCACCTTGCCAAACATCCACACCCTGCGCGGCACCAAGTTCCGCGATCCGGTGCTGTGGGTTAACAGCCTCGATCTGTTGCGCAGCTTCAATGCCGAATACATGGTGCCGTTGCACGGCCGGCCGGTAACTGGCCAGGACAAGGTCGAGGAAGTGCTGCGCATGACCCGCGACGGTATTGCCTATATTCATGACCAGACCGTGCGCTGGATGAACAAAGGCCTGACCCCGGACGAGTTGGTCGAGAAGGTCAAACTGCCGCCGCACCTGGCCGGCTATGCACCCTATCTGCGTGAGTACTATGGCACGGTCAAACACAGCGTGCGGCAGATCTACCAAGGCTACCTCGGCTGGTTCCAGGGTGACCCGGTGGATCTCGATCCAACCCCGCCAGTGGAGAAGGACAAGCGCCTGATCGGCATGATGGGTGGCCGCGACAAGGTGCTGCTGGCAGCTGGCGATGCCTATCTGAAGGGCGACTATCAGTGGGCGGCCGAGCTGGCGGGCTATGCGATTCGCGTCGACCATGAGGACAAGCTGGCGCGCGATATCAAGGCGCGCAGTTTCCGTAAGCTCGGCTATGCGCAGATGAATATCAACTGGCGCAACTGGTACCTGATGAGCGCCATGGAGCTGGAGGGCTCCTTGGGCGAAGAGCAGTCACTGGCACTGGCCCAGCGTCTGCGCGGCACCTTCCTCTCGCCGGACATGCTGAAGAACCTGCCGGTGAACATCTTCCTGCAGAACTGGGTCACCCGCGTCGACCCGGACCAGGCCAACGATGTGCAGTTGACCCTGGGCTTCAGCTTCCCCGATATCAAGGAAGAGTGGGCACTGGAGGTTCGTCGTGGTGTGGTGCAGTTGCACCAGGGCATTCCGGCTGGCACCACACTCAAGCTGACCCTCGACAAGACCTACCTGGACACGGTGATCAGCGGCGAGAACAGCCTACTCAAGGGGGCCGTGCTGGGGGATGTGAAGGTCGATGGCAGTCTGCTGGATATCAAGACCTTCCTTGGCTGCTTCGACTTCGCCGAGGCACCCCTCGCGCTGACGGTGCGCTGAGTTAAGCGACCTCTGGGAAAACCGATTTCCTGGGCTCCCGTGCAAGCGGGGGCCCAGGCGCCGGGGTGCATCTGGAGTATGCAGCGTGGCCGCGATTTGGGCGTTCAACTGTCCAACCAGCGCGCTGTTCCAATCGAAAGTGCAGACGGCAGCCATCGAGCGGGTCGGCAAACTGCTACGGGTCTTCCCAACACTCAAGCGGAGCTTTGCACACTGAATATCGGGTCTTTCGCCAAGGGTGCGGTGGCCATGTTTTGGCTGATGGCAGTGCTCAATTTGCTGTTTCCCTTTGGTCGACCACTTCAAGGGCCAATCTCGCTGATCGCCGGAGTCATGCTGCTGGTGCATATCGCTGAGGTGTTGCTGTACAACCGCCGCTTGGCCGTGCGTCCGTTGCCTTGGTTGGAGCGTCTGCAAGTGCTGTTATTTGGCGTGTTGCACCTGCGCAGCCTGCGCTAACCGCGCGCAGTTCGCTGGGTGCGCCAGTCTAGAAGCTTTCGTCCTTGTCGTTGAGCAAGCTCAGGCTGCGCGCTACCGCCAGGGCAATGAACAGCACGCCGACCACGGCTTCGCTGACTGCCAGCAGGCGGGCAGCGGGGCCGATGGCGTGGATATCGCCGTAACCCAGGGTGGTCAGGGTTGTCAGGCTGAAATAGATGAAGTCATCCAACTGCAGCGGGCCTTGCTCGCTGTAGAACGCGTCCGGCCAGAAGCCGCCGATGACTTGATAGCCGAAGGCGAAGGCCAGGGCAATTTGCAAGTAGAGCGCGGTCATGCCGTAGAGCAGTTCGCTGGTGACCGGTCGCTCGTGGGTCACTCGGCGGAACAGGGTGAAGAACAGCGCCAGGTACAGAAAGATCAGCGCCAGGCCGTTGGTGATCGGCGCCGGCAGTGTCAGCCAGTTGCCGAAAGCCAGCAGTAACAGATTGAGTGTGCCAATGGTGCCGACCAGCCGCAGGAACACCTGCCGATGGCGCAAGGTATTGATCCCGGCCAACACCAACAGCAATAAGGCACCCAACTCCAACCACTTAGGTGGTTGTGGCCAGCCCACGATGACGGTGAGACAGACGCTGCTGGCGAACAACAGGCGGAAGCGGTAGCGCAGCAAAAACAGGTTCAAGAAGCATCTCCTTGGCTGGATGCTGAGCAGTCTGACCATGGGGGCTGGGGCTGTCCAGGCTTCTGCCTCTTTCGTCACGGCGTGGTTGATTGCAATGTGCCATTGTCTTTTTTCGGTGCAACACGCACCATCCGCACGCTTTCAATTTGACCGCATGGACTACGCGCAGTGGCGGTACGTTTCGCATTCCCCCGCAGCCGCTGCTGCCTATGGCTGACCACAGCCAGCTCAAGCCTGCTGACGTGCTTGTTGCTGAGCAGCCTGCATGCCGACTGGGATTTTTCCCTGATCAGTCGGCGGGCGGAGGTGCTCTATGGTCCGCTGGGTGAGGGGCGCCAGCGCATCGATGACTGGCAGCGCTTGCTGGTTAGTCATGCGCAGGTCAGCGAGCTAGAAAAGCTGCGAGTGGTTAACCGCTTCTTCAATCGGCAGCTGCGCTTTCAGGATGATCAAAGTCTCTGGCATGAAACCGATTATTGGGCCTCGCCGGTCGAGTCGTTACGCCAAGGCGCTGGGGACTGTGAAGACTTCGCCATCGCTAAGTATTTCAGCCTGCGGCACCTGGGCGTCGCCAGCGAAAAACTGCGGATTACCTATGTCAAAGCCTTGCGCTTGAATCAGGCGCACATGGTCGTGACCTATTACGCCAGCCCGGCAGCCACCCCGCTGGTCTTGGACAACCTAAACCCGGCCATTCTGCCGGCCAGTCAGCGTAACGACCTGCTGCCGGTCTATGCCTTCAACGGTGAAGGCCTCTGGCTGCCTGGATCGGGTGGGAACAAGCGGGTAGGCGACAGCAAGCGCTTGTCGCGTTGGCAAGACCTGTTGAAGAAAATGCGCACGGAAGGCTTTCCCGCGGAGCCGGTCTACTAGAAGTAGGAGCTGAGATGTCCCTGTTCAAGCAATTATTGATCGCGATTTGTCTGTTTCTCGTGATCGCCTTTGGCGGCAGTTTTATGGTCAGCCTGAAAAGCTCGCGGGCGCAGTACGTCAATCAACTGCGCTCCCACGCGCAGGATGCGGCCACGGCGTTGGGCCTGTCGCTAACGCCGAATATCGATGATCCGGCGATGGTCGAATTGATGGTCAGTTCGATTTTCGACAGCGGCTATTTCGCCAGCATCCGCGTGGTCGATATGGCCACGGGCAAGGTGATGGTCGAGCGCAGTGGGATTTCGAATGAAACCCAGGTGCCGGCGTGGTTCGTGAAGTTGATCGGCCTGCAGTCGGCCGGCGGCGATGCCATTGTCAGCCGTGGTTGGGCGCAGGCGGCGCGGGTTGAGGTGGTCAGCCACCCGATGTTCGCCATCGCCAAGCTCTGGCAAAGCGCCTTGGGTAGCCTCGGCTGGCTGCTGCTTTGTGGTCTGGTCAGCGCAGGTTTAGGCGCGGTGCTGCTGCGCCGGCAGCTGAAACCTTTGGATTACATGGTCGAGCAGTCACGCGCCATCGCTCGCCGTGAGTTTCTCAGCCTGCCGGAGCTGCCGCGCACTCCCGAGTTGAAGCGCGTGGTGCAAGCGATGAACCAGATGGTCGAGAAGCTCAAGACGCTGTTTCAGGAACAGGCCGAACGCAGTGAAAAACTCCGTGAGGACGCCTATCAAGACAGCCTGACCGGGCTGGCCAACCGACGTTACTTCGACATGCAGCTGCATGCGCGGCTGAGCGTAGAGGAACATGCCTGCTCCGGTTATCTGCTGTTGTTGCGGGTGAATGACCTGGTCGGGCTGAACCAGCGCTTGGGCGGGCAGCGCACCGACCAATTGCTCAAGGCGGTGGGCGAACAACTGCTGCGTCTGAGCGCGGAGTATCCGGAAACCAGTGATCTGGTCGCGCGCAGCCGCGGCGGCGAGTTCGCCGTGCTGGCGCCAGGCCTGGTGCGAGAGGAGGCCGAACAATTGGTGCAGCGCTTGGAAGCGGCGCTGGAAAGCCTGCGCGCCACCGGTGCCTCGGATTGCACGCCGGTCGCCTATATGGGCCTCGCTTCGTTCAACCCCGGCGACTCGTCGCAATCCTTGCTTGGCCTGGCGGATGAAGCGCTGACCCAGGCCGAGGGCCTTGGCGAGCACACCTGGGTTCGTCTCGAACGCAGTGAAGTGCCGAGTATCGGCGAGGAGCGGCACGTCTGGCACCGCCTGCTTGATCAGGCGCTGAATGAGGGCCGCTTCCGTCTGTTCTTCCAGCCAGTGGTGGACTGCCGCAACACCGAGCGCGTGCTGCATTACAAAGTGCTCTCGCGCCTGCTCGACGATCAGGGTGAAAGCATCCCGGCTGGGCGCTTTCTGCCCTGGCTGGAGCGCTTTGGCTGGTCGGCGCGGCTGGATCAGGTGATGCTGGAACTGGTGCTGCAACAGATGGCCGGGCACAGCGAACCGCTGGCCTTGAACCTTTGCGCCGCAACTCTGCGCGACCCGCAAGCGCTGAACCGTATGCTGGAGCGCTTGCGTCAGCACCCACAGCTCGGCCCGCGCTTGATCCTCGAATTGGAAGAGTCGCAGTTACCGGAACAGGCAGTGCTTGAACAGTTGATCCGCCGCCTGCGCGAGTTGGGCTTCTCTCTCAGCCTGCAACACTTCGGTGGCCGCTTCAGCATGATCGGCAACCTGGCGCGTCTTGGATTGGCTTACCTGAAGATCGATGGCAGTTATATCCGTGACATCGATCAGGAAAACGATAAGCGCCTGTTTATCGAAGCCATGCAGCGCGCGGCCCATAGCATCGACCTGCCGCTGATCGCGGAGCGAGTCGAGACTCAGGGTGAGTTGGAGGTGCTGAGGGCGATGGGCTTCCAGGGTGGACAGGGGCGCTTGTTTGGGGAACCCGCGCAGTGGCGGTGAGGCTTGGTCTCGAGTCCGGGCTAAAGACTGCTGTTCTCGGCCTTTTATCTGCGTTGCCTGCTTGTCTCCCCTCTACCTTTGGGAGAGGGGCTGGGGGAGAGGGAGGCTTAGCACGATAGATTGGTAGGACGGGTGCAACCTGCGAGGCAATCTCACAGCCAGCTATAGGTCATGGGGTGAACGAGAAAGACCTCAGATCACCCCAGCCTCTTCATCATTGATCAACCGACTCAACCCACCCAATGCTTCCCGCGCCTGGGTGCGGTTCATCAGTTTGGATTGCGCCGCCGGCGGTAGGTCGGTGATGCGGATTACGCCTTTGCTCATCAAGACCTGAATCAAGTCGTCGAGTACCCGAATCATGTCCAGATCGCTCTGTTGCAGCTGCAACAGGCTGGTTTCCACGGTTTGATTGGCGAACCAGGCTTGTACCTCCTGGTCGTCGGCGGTCAGCGTCTGGTCCATCTCGGTAAAAGCCACAGCCTCGACCCGCATCAGCAGACCTCGGGCATCGCGTTGTACGTAGAACATCGGCAATCCTTCTGGCTCTGTCTGTTTGCCTTAGCCGCAGGCACTTGCACGGCTGCGGGCAAGGGCTGACCGAAGTCGTTAGTTTTGGTCGACCTTCACCAATGGATCGGCACCGGCTATCAGCGAGTTGACGATCTGCGCCGAGCTGGCCCCGTAGGTGGTCAGGTCTACCCCTTGTAGCTGGATAGTCACATCTGCGCCACCTGCAAAGTTGCCCGTGGTGCTCACCTGCAGGGTGGAGGTTGCGGTGTTCACCTGCAGGTAGCTGAGGATGTCGTTGCTGGCGTTATCCGGCAGCAGATCGCTCAGGTCGATGCGGTCACCCTGGGCGGCGCTGAAGTCCTTGATCACGTCGTTGCCGGTATCGCCGGCACGCCAGACGAAGGAGTCCTTACCTGCATCGCCACGCATGACATCGTTGCCGGTGCCGCCGACGAGGATGTCATTGCCCGAGCCACCACGTAGTCCATCCACCCCGGCGCCGCCGTAAAGCACGTCGGAACCCGCACCACCGTAGATCAGGTCAACGCCAGCCTCGCCGAAGACATGGTCGTTGCCACTGCCTGCATGGCCGAGGTCTGCCCACTCGCTGGCGGGCTGGCTGCTACTGGCGCTGGTCATGCGGGCGGTCAGGCTCAGCGTACTGTCGGATAGCAGCAAGGCGCTGTCATCCAGGTTTAGCAGGTTGGTTGCGCTCACATCAGCACGGGTTACCGCCAGACCAGTGACCGGGTGGTTGTTGTTGCCCGAGTCCCCCAGGTAGATGAAGTCATTACCGGCGCCGGCTTCGACATAGTCATTGCCGCCAAGGGTGCTGATCAGTTTGCTCGTTGTGCTTGTTGCTTGATTGATCGCATCGTTGCTGCTTGTCCCGGTAATGCTCTCGCTGGAAGTGAAGCCGCCATCAAAGGCGATGTTCAGTGACTTGATGGTGGTACTGTCACCATCGCCATCCACCCCAGCAACGCCAAGTTTGATGGATTGGTCGTAAGCACTGGCGTGGCCGCTGATTCCGTTGATCATGAGCTTGTAACTGGTGCCGGATGAAGCTCCGAGGGAGATGCTGCTGAATGCATGGCCGTTCAACAGGCTGGTACTGACGGTGAAGCTCGCATCGCTGCCATTCTGTCCGGCTACAGTACCGTTGCCCAGGCTGCTTCCGTCGGCTGCGTAGGCGGTCCAGGTCAGAGTTTCACCATTGCCCAGCTTGTCGGTTTTGAACGACATCGAGGTCATGGTGGTGGCGGCTTGCGTGTCGACGTCGCGCAAGGTGAAACTGAGTACGTCCTCAGCGTCGATTGACTGACCGGCCGCAACCCCGAAGAAGTTGGCGGAGGTATTTACCGTCGAAACTATGCCATTGGTGGTGGCAGTGGCGACCATCTCGAAATGACTGCCGGCGCCCAGTTGGAATACCCCAGAGTTACCGCCCGAGATGTTGAAGTTGGAAATCGAGGCGATTGCCGAGTCCAGTGTCTTGAAGTTGGTGACCTGGTATTCCCCGGTAACCGGATTGGCAGAAACTTTGAACACGGCAGTGCCATCGCTGGTTATCGCGGTCAGCGAGCCATCGGCAGCATTCACGTAATGCAGCTTACTGTCCTGGTAGGTCAGATAGGTAGAGCTGCTGATCAGGGTGCCGTTTTGGTCATAGGTGCTGGCCAGAATGTTGCCGGTGGCATCGACCGAACCGGAAATGCTGGAAAACTGGACTTCAGAGCCTGTTGCATCGGCGCCGATCGACAGGCCAAGGTTGCCTGTGGCTATGGTTCCGGCAGCGGTCATCAACTCGACGCCGGTCGGCGTTCCCAGTGTCGGGCTGTCGTCTTCGACATTAATGGTCAAGGTGTTGCTGGTAGTGGTCGAGCCATCGTTGACGTTGACCGTCACACCGAAGGAACGCAGGTCCTCGCTGCTGGTGCCGGCATGATCCAGCGGGCCGGCGAGGGCGACGCTGTAGTTGCCCTGGTTGTCGATGCCGATAGTGACGATCGTCTTGCCACCAGCACTGCCTGTCAGCAGGTTGGTGCCACTGCCCGACCACTGAACGCTCTGCCCACCGGAGGTCAGGGCGGTGCTCGGTGCGCCGAGGGTGACGATGAAACTGCTGCCGGCATCGACGTCACTGATGCTGATGTTGCCGGTTACCGTCAAGCTGTTGGTGGTGTCCGTACTGCCCAAGCTGTCTGCATTCGCGCCGGTCAGACCCTCTTCTGAAACAATGGCTGAGCCTGTTCCAACAACCGGGGCATCGTTAGTGCCGGTAAGGCTGATGGTCACATCGCGGTAGCTCTGGGCGCCGTGGTTGTCGGTGACGCTGACCCGGTAGACCAGGGTCAGGGCCTGGCCGGCGGCCAGATCGTCCAGGGCGCCGGCGGCGACCGTGTAGGTCCAACTGATCTCGCCCGCGCCGTCGCCGCTAGCCGGATCGCTGATGACCGGGGTGAAAGAGCCGCGCGCGGCGGTGGTGCCGTTGAGGGAGTCGCTCGCCGATTGCAGGATGGCGTTGACCGTATGGGTATCGATCAGATCGACATCGCTGAAGGTGAGCACGCCGCTCGAGGTCAGGTTGCCGCTGTTCTCATTGGCGGAGCCGTCCACCCGCTCGGTCAGGCTGCCGGTCGCGCCTGTCAGGGCGTTAGTCAGCGAGACTTGCAGTTGATAGCCGAGCCCGGCCGAAATCGAGTTGTTCGGATTGAACGGATCGGTGCCCGCTAAATAGCTGCCGACCGAAATATAGTAGGTGCCCGGTTGGGCGAAGGTGTAGCTCAGGTAGGCGTCATAATCGTGTGCGCTACCACCGGCGCCAGAGGTGATCGCGGCGTCATCGTTATAGGTGAGGCGCGTGCCGTTTGCATCCCAGAGATGGATGACCGAATCGAGCCCGCTGCCATCAGCCGCGCGCGCATGGTCGATATCGAATACCGCGGTGCTGCCGGCCTGGGTGACCGTGAAGACGTAATAGTCCGCCGCGCCGTTGCCGATCGAGTTGATCGAGACGAAAGGCGTGGTCGTAGAGTTCAGCACATCCGCGTTGGCGACTTGGACGAAGGAGCCGTCCAGCCCGATGGCGCTGGCGAAACTGTGGTTCGCCTGGGTTTGTGGCTTGGTGATGACGCCCGCCACGTTGCCCAGGCTGGCCTGCATCAGCGGCGCATCGTTAGTGCCGGTGATGGTGAGGTTCAGCACGCTTTGGCTGGCGGCGCCGTGCTCGTCGGTGACACTGAAAGGCACATTGATTTGCCGTTCTTCGCCGGCAGCCAGGGCCTGGTAGGCCGCGTTGCTCGGGTCGAAGGTCCAACTGCCGGTCGTGCTGTCGAGGCTGAAACCCGCCGGTGCGGCGGCGTTCAGGCTAAAGGTCAGCATGGCGTCCTGGTCGAGGTCACTGGCCGCCAACTGGCCGGTGATCGCGGCGCCGTCTTCCACTGCGGTGGCGCTGGTCGCCGTGGCGACCGGCGTATCGTTCACCGGCGTGACGTTCAGGGTCAGGGTGTTTGGCGCGGGGCTGAACGCGCCTGACGCGTCCTGGACCGAGAAGCTCAGGCTGGCGTAGTTGTTGCCGTTGGCGTTAGCCGCCGGAGTGAAAGTCAGGCTGCCGAGCTGGGCCAGGCTGATCACCTGACCCGCGCTCACGGCCACGCCGCCCAGGGTCAGCGAACCGGCGCCCGGCAGAGCGTCGATGCGCACGGCTTGCAGGCTGTCGCCGGCATCCACATCGCTGAAGCCAAAGTCGCTGGCGGCGAAGACTTTGCTGCTGTCTTCGTTGATGCTGAAAGTGTTGTCAGTACCTGCCGGCGCCTCGTTCAGATTGGTGAGGTTGAGGGTCACGTTGGTGACCGGAGAAGAGTTGCCGGCGGCATCGAGGGCCACGACCTGGACGGTGAAGCTGTTAGCCCCGGTCTCGAAGTCATTGGTGGCCGCGCCGGCGGCGGCCCCAGCGGCAGTGAGAGTGATGGCGCCGCTGTTGCTGATGGCGAAGAAGCCGTCAGCGGACACCTGGGTGCCGTTGCTGAAGCGATAGCCGGTAACGCCGACGCTGTCGCTGGCGGCGACGGCGCCGAGTGTGCTGCCGGCAACTTGGTTCTCGGCGTAGTTGAAGGTCTGGCTGGCAGTGACGGTCGGGGCGCTGGTGTCGGTGGTGCGGATGTCGCGTTCGGCCTGCACGGCGGGGTTGCCGGCGGCATCGCTGACGTCGGCAGTGACGCTGTAAGTCTGGCCGTCGGCATAGCCGCTGAGGTCGACGCCGCTGAGGCTCCAGGCGTTGTTGGTCACGGTGGCGGTGCCGACGGCGACGCCGTCGATCATCACGCTGACCAGCTGGCCGTTCTCGACGCCGCTGGTGGTGCCGGCGATGGTGACGCTGTTGTCTTCGCTGTCATCGACCACGTCGTTGCCGGCAATGGCGCCGATGCTCACGGTCGGGGCGCTGGTGTCGGTGGTGCGGATGTCGCGTTCGGCCTGCACGGCGGGGTTGCCGGCGGCATCGCTGACGTCGGCAGTGACGCTGTAGGTCTGGCCGTCGGCATAGCCGCTGAGGTCGACGCCGCTGAGGCTCCAGGCGTTGTTGGTCACGGTGGCGGTGCCGACGGCGACGCCGTCGATCATCACGCTGACCAGCTGGCCGTTCTCGACGCCGCTGGTGGTGCCGGCGATGGTGACGCTGTTGTCTTCGCTGTCATCGACCACGTCGTTGCCGGCGATGGCGCCGATGCTCACGGTCGGGGCAGTGGTGTCGGTGGTGCGGATGTCGCGTTCGGCCTGCACGGCGGGGTTGCCGGCGGCATCGCTGACGTCGGCAGTGACGCTGTAAGCCTGGCCGTCGGCATAGCCGCTGAGGTCGACGCCGCTGAGGCTCCAGGCGTTGTTGCTCACGGCGGCGGTGCCGACGGCGACGCCGTCGATCATCACGCTGACCAGCTGGCCGTTCTCGACGCCGCTGGTGGTGCCGGCGATGGTGACGCTGTTGTCTTCGCTGTCATCGACCACGTCGTTGCCGGCGATGGCGCCGATGCTCACGGTCGGGGCGCTGGTGTCGGTGGTGCGGATGTCGCGTGCGGCCTGCACGGCGGGGTTACCGGCGGCATCGCTGACGTCGGCAGTGACGCTGTAAGCCTGGCCGTCGGCATAGCCGCTGAGGTCGACGCCGCTGAGGCTCCAGGCGTTGTTGCTCACGGCGGCGGTGCCGACGGCGACGCCGTCGATCATCACGCTGACCAGCTGGCCGTTCTCGACGCCGCTGGTGGTGCCGGCGATGGTGACGCTGTTGTCTTCGCTGTCATCGACCACGTCGTTGCCGGCGATGGCGCCGATGCTCACGGTCGGGGCCGTGGTGTCGGTGGTGCGGATGTCGCGTTCGGCCTGCACGGCGGGGTTGCCGGCGGCATCGCTGACGTCGGCAGTGACGCTGTAGGTCTGGCCGTCGGCATAGCCGCTGAGGTCGACGCCGCTGAGGCTCCAGACGTTGTTGGTCACGGTGGCGGTGCCGACGGCGACGCCATCGATCATCACGCTGACCAGCTGGCCGTTCTCGACGCCGCTGGTGGTGCCGGCGATGGTGACGCTGTTGTCTTCGCTGTCATCGACCACGTCGTTGCCGGCGATGGCGCCGATGCTCACGGTCGGGGCAGTGGTGTCGGTGGTGCGGATGTCGCGTTCGGCCTGCACGGCGGGGTTGCCGGCGGCATCGCTGACGTCGGCAGTGACGCTGTAAGCCTGGCCGTCGGCATAGCCGCTGAGGTCGACGCCGCTGAGGCTCCAGGCGTTGTTGCTCACGGCGGCGGTGCCGACGGCGACGCCGTCGATCATCACGCTGACCAGCTGGCCGTTCTCGACGCCGCTGGTGGTGCCGGCGATGGTGACGCTGTTGTCTTCGCTGTCATCGACCACGTCGTTGCCGGCGATGGCGCCGATGCTCACGGTCGGGGCAGTGGTGTCGGTGGTGCGGATGTCGCGTTCGGCCTGCACGGCGGGGTTGCCGGCGGCATCGCTGACGTCGGCAGTGACGCTGTAGGTCTGGCCGTCGGCATAGCCGCTGAGGTCGACGCCGCTGAGGCTCCAGACGTTGTTGGTCACGGTGGCGGTGCCGACGGCGACGCCGTCGATCATCACGCTGACCAGCTGGCCGTTCTCGACGCCGCTGGTGGTGCCGGCGATGGTGACGCTGTTGTCTTCGCTGTCATCGACCACGTCGTTGCCGGCGATGGCGCCGATGCTCACGGTCGGGGCAGTGGTGTCGCCAACGCTTGCGCTGTCGCTACCGGGAGCCGAGGTGTTGCCGGCCTGATCGATGACGCTGGCGGAAACATTCAAGGGCTGGCCATCGGCCGGCCGGGCGAAGCTGGTGATCACCGCACCGGCGGCGATCTGCGCGTCGGTCAGGACAAAGGTCTGCGGCGTGCCGCTGCCATCGCTGACGGTCAGGCTGTCGCCGGCAATGGCGCCGGCCGGCAGGCCGATGCTGACGGCCACGCTGGTGGCGGAGCCGAGCTCGCTGTTGCTGAGGACGGCATCGTTGTTGGCGTCGGTGCTGATGGTCACGGTCGGTGCGGCAGTGGCCGTGGTGTCGCCAACGATGGCGCTGTCGCTGCCCGGGGCCGAGGTGTTGCCGGCCTGGTCGGTGACGGTGGCGCTGACGTTCAGGGGCTGGCCATCGACCGGCCGGGCGAAGCTGGTGGCGACGGAGCCGGCCAGCACTTGTGCCGGTGTCAGGACAAAGGTCTGCGGCGTGGTGCCATCGGTGACGGTCAGCGTATCGCCGGCGACGGCGCCGGCCGGCAGGCCGATGCTGACGGCCACGCTGGTGGCGGAGCCGAGCTCGGAGCTGCTGAGCGTGCCGTCGTCATTGCTGTCGGTGCTGATGGTCACCGTCGGTGCGGCAGTGGCAGAGGTGTCGACGGCGACCGTATCGCTGCCGGCCGAACCGGCGTTGCCGGCGGTATCGGTGTAGCTGCCGGCGCTGACGGCGACGGTGGCGGTGTTCTCGATATCCGCCGTTGGGGTAAAGGTCGCGGTCCAGACCCGCGGATCGCCGGTGGCGGTCAGGTTACTGAAGGTGCCCTGGGCCGAGCTGAGGTCACCGAGCGCGAAGCCTTCCGGTGGTTCACTGAAGGTGAAGGTCACGCCACTGGTTTCACCGGCCTTGAGGGCGGCCTCGGTGATCTCGACCTGCACGGTCGGCGCGCTGGTGTCGTAGGTAAAGGTCAGCGCCGGGCTCGCCGGGGAGACGTTGCCAGCGCTATCGGTCTGCCGGACATAAACGGTGTTGGCGCCTTCGCTGGGGCTGAAGGTGCTGCTCCAGTCGGTGCCGTTGGTGCTGTATGCGACCGTGCTGCCGGGTTCGATGCCGCCGACGCTGAGGGTGCCGTCTTTGGTGATCCGGTCGGCATTCGAGGTGCCGGTGTCGTCGCTCAGTGTCAGGCTCGGCGCCAGCGGCGCCGAGGTGTCGACGGCGACCGTATCGCTGCCGGCCGAACCGGCGTTGCCGGCGGTATCGGTGTAGCTGCCGGCGCTGACGGCGACGGTGGCGGTGTTCTCGATATCCGCCGTTGGGGTAAAGGTCGCGGTCCAGACCCGCGGATCGCCGGTGGCGGTCAGGTTACTGAAGGTGCCCTGGGCCGAGCTGAGGTCACCGAGCGCGAAGCCTTCCGGTGGTTCACTGAAGGTAAAGGTCACGCCACTGGTTTCACCGGCCTTGAGGGCGGCCTCGGTGATCTCGACCTGCACGGTCGGCGCGCTGGTGTCGTAGGTAAAGGTCAGCGCCGGGCTCGCCGGGGAGACGTTGCCAGCGCTATCGGTCTGCCGGACATAAACGGTGTTGGCGCCTTCGCTGGGGCTGAAGGTGCTGCTCCAGTCGGTGCCGTTGGTGCTGTATGCGACCGTGCTGCCGGGCTCGATGTCGCCGACGCGGAGGGTGCCGTCGCGGCTGATCAGGTCGGCGTTCGAGGTGCCGGTGTCGGTGCTCAGCGTCAGGCTCGGCGCCAGCGGCGCCGAGGTGTCGACGGCGACCGTGTCGCTGCCGGCCGAACCGGCGTTGCCGGCGGTATCGGTGTAGCTGCCGGCGCTGACGGCGACGGTGGCGGTGTTCTCGATATCCGCCGTTGGGGTAAAGGTCGCGGTCCAGACCCGCGGATCGCCGGTGGCGGTCAGGTTACTGAAGGTGCCCTGGGCCGAGCTGAGGTCACCGAGCGCGAAGCCTTCCGGTGGTTCACTGAAGGTAAAGGTCACGCCACTGGTTTCACCGGCCTTGAGGGCGGCCTCGGTGATCTCGACCTGCACGGTCGGCGCGCTGGTGTCGTAGGTAAAGGTCAGCGCCGGGCTCGCCGGGGAGACGTTGCCAGCGCTATCGGTCTGCCGGACATAAACGGTGTTGGCGCCTTCGCTGGGGCTGAAGGTGCTGCTCCAGTCGGTGCCGTTGGTGCTGTATGCGACCGTGCTGCCGGGTTCGATGCCGCCGACGCTGAGGGTGCCGTCTTTGGTGATCCGGTCGGCATTCGAGGTGCCGGTGTCGTCGCTCAGTGTCAGGCTCGGCGCCAGCGGCGCCGAGGTGTCGACGGCGACCGTGTCGCTGCCGGCCGACCCGGTGTTGCCGACGGTGGCGGCGTTGTCTTGCGTGCTAGTGCCGAGATCTTCGGTCAAGGCATCGGCGGAGAAGTCCAGCCCTTGCGTGGCAAAACCAACGGTCGGGTCCAGTTGCTCGGCTGTCGCCTCCAGCAGAACGAAGCTGTGACCGCCACCGACCGCACCGCCAGCGCCGCCTGTACCCGCAGGGCCGGCAGCCGTGGGGGCGAATTCTTGAGTCGGGTCGACACCGGCAGCGATGGCTTGCTGCAGTTCGGCGGCGGACAGGCTTGCCGACTGTTGCGCGTCAGGCATCTGCGCCTCCAGCTCGGCGCTGCTCCATTGCGAGTCGCGACCAAGGTCCACGATGCGGCCATCGGTCAGCTCCAGGCTGACCATGCTCTGCGGGCCGGTTACCAGCTGCTCGCCCTTGAACAGGCGGTCACCTTCGATAAGCAGACGCTGAGCGCCTTCAGGAGTAAGCGCGATGACTTGGCCAACAATGCTTTTGACGATGGCAATAACACTGCTCATGGGTGACGCTCCGTGTTCGAACTGGCTTGTGACTTCCATGCGGCTTCATGGCTTGGTTATGCCTGTGCAGCGGGGAAGAGGCAGGTGAAATCTAGCTATAATTTTGACGTCAAATAACTGTCTTATGATCGTTAGTTATTAAGTTTATGCCAAAGTATTGACCAAACCGCCTCCATCCTAAACAATCCGCCCCGTCATGTCACTTTGATATTGTTGAGGCGTAATGCGATCTCAACGAGAGGCGCTGGCACCGTGTATACGCAGTGCCCATGGGCTCTTCAGTCCTGTTCTCGTCGTGGCATCTTCATTCAAAAATGGACGTTCATCGCCTCAAAGGAAGCTAATAAATGCGCATGCGTTTCTTCACTGCTCTGCCCTTAGTGCTTGGCGCCAGTTTTCAGGTGCAATCCCAAAGCCTGCCTGAGGCAATGCAAGAGGCCTTGGATGTTCATCCGGAAGTACAAGCCGCTGTGAACAGCCGGCTGTCTGCCGACTACCAGCTCAAGGCCGCCAAGGGTGGTTACCTGCCGCAAGTCGATCTGCTCGGTGGGATTGGCCGCGAAGGCACCGATGACCCGACGACCCGTGCCGGCAGCTCCAATAATCATTGGGAAACGTTGACCCGCGGTGAGTCCAGCCTGCGTCTGCAGCAGATGGTGTTCGATGGTTTCGCGACTTCCAGTGAAGTCGGCCGCCAGCAGGCCACGGTCAACTCGCGTGCCTACTCGCTGTTGAGCACCGCTGAGCGCACTGCTCTGGATGTGGCCCAGGTCTATCTGGAAGTGCTGAAACGCCAGGAGATGGTGCGTCTCGCCGAAGACAACCTGCAAAGCCACCTTCGCATCTATGACCAGATCAGCCTGCGCACCTCGCGCGGCGTCGGCAGTACGGCCGACCGCGATCAGGCCGATGCGCGTCTGGCTCAAGCGCGTAACAACTTGATCACCGAACAGACCAACCTGGCGGATGCCCGTACCAACTACCTCAGCGTGGTCGGTGCCGCGCCGGCGGAGCTGAGCCTGCCGCAAGGTTTGCCAGGCCAGTTGCCGGAAAGCCTCGACGATGCCAAGCGGCAGATGCTGGGAAACAGCCCGTTGCTGCGCTCGGCCGAGTCCGATGTGGCGGCGACCGAGAAACAGTACGAAGCGGCTAAGTCGACCTTCTATCCACGCTTCGATGCCGAGCTGGCGCGCAGCGCGGACAACGACGTGGATGGCCAGAACGGTCACGCCAACGATTGGCAGGCCATGTTGCGCATGCGTTACAACCTGTTCGCCGGTGGCAGCAATAAGGCTGACCTGGAATCCAAGGCCTACCAGATCAACGAAGCACTGGATATACGCAACAACGCGTTGCGCGTGCTCAACGAAGAGGTAGGCCTGGCCTGGAACGCGCTGTACAACGCTCGCGAGCAAAAACCGATCGCCGCGCAGTACGTCGACTACAGCAGCCGCGTGCGCAGCTCTTATCAGAAGCAGTTCACCCTGGGTGAGCGTACTCTGCTCGACTTGCTGGACAGCGAGAACGAGCTGTTCACTGCACAACGTCGTTTGGCGGATGTGACCTATACCGAGTTGTTTACTCAGTACCGGATCAAAGCCACCATTGGCGAGTTGCTCAAGAGTCAGGGCGTAGTAGCACCGTTAGCGTCGGTCGTGCAGAACGAAGTGAAGACGCAAGTGAACCTGCCCGGTTTGAATTGAACGTTTATCCGTTAAAGAAAAGAGTGCCAGCGTGGAATCAGAAGTAAGTCGAGTGCAACTCAATCATGATCCACGCGGGCAGCACGACGATCCTTTGTTGGACAGTCTGCTATCGCTCTGCGCCTTACATCAGAAACCCACCAGCCGGGCGACGCTGACCACCGGCTTGCCGTTGCCCAAGCAGCGTCTGACTGCCGAGCTGCTGCCTCGCGCCGCGGCGAGGGTCGGTCTGCAAGGCCGGCTTTTACGCCGTCGCCTGGAGCAGATTCCGGCGATCGCAATGCCGGCGATGCTGCTGCTCCAAGAAGGCCGCAGCGCCGTGCTGCTTGGTTGGGACGCCGATGGCCGGGCGAGGCTGATGCTCAGCGAGAGCGAGGGCGGCGAGGTCAAAGTGTCGCTGGAACTGTTGGCCGAGGATTACCTCGGCCAAGTGTTTTTCGCCCAACCGCGACACAAATTCGATATCAACCACGGTGACCTGATCCCGCGGACCCGCACCTGGTTCCGCGACACGCTGAAGCGCTCGCGCTGGCTCTATATCGATGCCGTCGCCGCCAGCCTGCTGATCAACCTGATCGGTCTGGGTGCGCCATTGTTCGTCATGAACGTCTACGACCGGGTAGTGCCGAACCAGGCCACTGCGACCCTCTGGGTCCTGGCCATTGGCATCTCCGGCGCATTTATGTTCGATCTGTTGCTCAAAACCATGCGCGGTCTGTGCCTGGACCTTGCCGGCAAGAAAACCGATCTGATCATTTCCGCCACGCTGTTCGAGCGCATCGTCGGCATGACCATGCGCCATCGCCCGGCGCGGGTCGGCAGCTTCGCGCAGAACATCCATGAGTTTCAGACCCTGCGGGACTTCCTCGCTTCGTTGACCCTGACCACCCTGATCGATCTGCCCTTCACCTTGCTGGTGTTGCTGGTGATCGCCATGCTCGGCGGGCATTTGGTGTGGATTCCGGTGCTGGCCTTTCCGGTGGCGCTGTTGATCGGCTGGCTGTTGCAGAAGCCCCTGGTCGAGACCATGGATCGCACCATGGCGCTTTCGGCCGAGCGCCAGTCCAGCTTGATCGAGACGCTCTGCGGGCTCGATGCGGTCAAAGTGAATAACGCCGAGAGCGAGCGCCAGTACCTGTGGGAGCAGACCATCGGCACCCTCAGCGGCCTGGAGCTGCGTGTGCGCATGCTCTCCAGTCTGGCGATGAACGTTACCCAGTTGATTCAACAATTGGCCGGTGTGGTGATGGTCATTTTCGGTGTCTACCTGATCATCGACGGCAACCTCAGCATGGGTGGCCTGATTGCCTGTTACATGCTCAACAGCCGCGCACTGGGGCCGCTGTCCCAGCTCTCCGGGCTGCTGACGCGTTATCAACAGGCGCGTCTGACCATGACGTCGATCGACCACATGATGGACCTGCCGCAAGAGCGCCAGGAAGACGATCGGCCGCTGACCCGGCAGAGCGTGCAGGGTGCCATCGAAATGCGTCAGCTGGACTTCAACTACCCACAACAGCAAAACGCCGCGCTGAAGAACATCAACCTGGTGATTCGTCCGGGCGAGAAGATCGGCATCATCGGCCGCAGCGGCTCCGGTAAAAGCTCGCTGGCCAAGCTGCTGGTCGGGCTCTATCAGGCAGACTCCGGCAGCTTGCTGGTGGATGGCGTGGATATCCGTCAGTTGGATATCAGCGAGTTGCGCCACAACATCGGTTATGTGCCCCAAGACATTCAATTGCTCAGCGGCACGCTGCGCGACAACCTCGCCTCCGGCGCGCGCTATGTGGAAAACGACCAGTTGCTGCAGGCCGCCGAGCTCGCCGGGGTGCACGAATTCGCCCGGCTGCATCCGCAAGGCTATGAACTGCAGGTCGGCGAACGCGGGCAGAACCTCTCCGGCGGGCAGCGGCAGAACGTCGCCCTGGCTCGTGCGCTGCTGCTCGATCCGCCGATCCTGCTGCTGGATGAACCGACCAGCGCCATGGACAACACCGGCGAGGAACATCTCAAGCAACGTCTGGCGGCGGTAATCACCAACAAGACGCTGCTGCTGGTCACCCACCGCGCCTCGATGCTGGCGTTGGTGGATCGTCTGGTGATCATCGACAAAGGTCAGATCATTGCCGACGGTCCGAAAGATGCGGTTATGGAAGCCTTGAAGAAGGGGCAGATCAGTGTTGCTTAAGCCGCTGCTAGCCAGCTTCCAGCGTTACTTCAAAGGTTCCGAATCGGTCGCCGGGCAGCCTCTGCCCGAGGTCAGCAAGGCGCTGGTCGAAGATGCGCCGCGCGTGGTGCGGCTGACCATCTGGTGCCTGATCGGTTTCTTTCTGTTCCTGCTGGTATGGGCGCACTTTGCGGTGGTCGACGAGGTGACTCGTGGTGACGGCAAGGCGATCCCTTCCTCCAAGCTGCAAAAGATCCAGAACCTCGAAGGCGGCATAGTCGCCGAGCTGTTCATTCGCGAAGGTCAGATCGTCAAGATCGGCGACCCATTGCTGCGCCTGGACGACACCCGCTTCGCCTCGAATGTCGGCGAAACCGAGGCCGATCGCCTGTCCTGGATGCTCCGTCTGGAACGCTTGAGCGCCGAGACCGAAGGGCGTCCGCTGCTTATCACCGATGAGACGCGAGCCAAGGCGCCCGGCCTGGCCGCCAGCGAACAGTCGTTGTACGAGAGCCGCCAGCAGCAACTGCATGACGAAGTGGCTGGCCTGGAAGAGCAGCTGATCCAGCGCAAGCAGGAACTGCGCGAGTTCGCTTCCAAGCAGGCGCAATACCGTAGCAGCCTGAATCTGCTGCAGCAGGAAATTCAGATGTCCGAACCGCTGGTGGCGGAAGGGGCGATGTCCCGGGTCGAAGTGCTGCGGCTCAAACGTGCCGAAGTAGAAAATCGCGGGCTGATGGACGCCACCGGTCTGGCGATTCCGCGTGCCGAATCGGCGATCAAGGAAGTCGAGCGCAAGATCGACGAAACCCGTGGACGTTTCCGCAGCGAGGCTCTGGCCCAGCTGAACGAGGCGCGCACCGAACTGAGCAAGACCGAAGCCACCGGTAAGGCGCTGGAAGATCGCGTCAACCGTACGCTGGTCACCTCGCCGGTACGCGGCATCGTCAAGCAACTGCTGGTCAACACCATCGGTGGCGTGATTCAACCGGGCAGCGATCTGGTGGAGATCGTTCCGCTGGACGACACCCTGCTGGTCGAAACCCGCATCCGCCCGCAGGACATCGCCTTTCTGCATCCGGGGCAGGAAGCGGTGGTCAAGTTCACGGCCTACGACTACACGATCTATGGCGGTTTGAAGGCCAAGCTGGAACAGATCAGTGCCGACACCATCACCGATGAGGAAGGCAACAGCTTCTACCTGATCAAGCTGCGCACCGATACGAGCCACCTGGGTTCAGTGGAGCACCCGCTGCTGATCATTCCGGGGATGGTCGCCTCGGTGGACATCATCACCGGCAAGAAGAGCATTCTCAGCTACCTGCTCAAGCCGATCATTCGTGCCCGTGCCGAGGCGTTGCGGGAACGCTAGGACCGCGCCGCGTAAAGCGGTACGTTGGTGCTGAGCCGAAGGCGATGCCCAACAACCGGCCTGCAAGGCCGGGCCGCCAAGTTCGAGACCGTGAATAGGGAGTCGCATGGCGACTCTTTGTTGGGCATCGCTGCGCTCAGCACCAACCTACGTGAACAGTTTCTGCACTACCGAAAAATCTTCCTGGCCGTGGCCTTGCTTGAGCAGCAAGCGATACAGGCTCAGTGCCAGCGAGCCCATCGGTGTGCTGCTGCCGGTGGCTAATGCAGCTTCCTGCGCCAGGCCCAGATCCTTGGCCATCAGCTCCGCCATAAAGCCGCCGGTGTAGCCCTTGGACGCCGGGGCGTTTTCCATCACGCCGGGCCAGGGGTTGTAGCGCTCCAGCGCCCAGTTGCCACCGGAACTCTGGCGCATGATCTCGGCCAGGATTTTTGGATCGAGACCGTTGGCAACGCCGAGGGCCATGGCTTCGGCCGTGCCGAGCATCAGCACGGCGAGCAACTGGTTGTTGCAGACCTTGGCCACTTGCCCGGCGCCGTTCAGGCCGGCGTGGAAGATGTTTTTGCCCATGGCGTTCAGCAGCGGACGGGCTTTATCCAGCGCACCGACTTCGCCACCGATCATAAAGGTCAAGGTGCCGGCCGCAGCGCCGGCGGTGCCGCCGGAGACCGGCGCGTCCAGCAGTTCGATGCCCCTTTCGGCGGCGGCTTTACTGACCTTTTTGGCCGACTCGGGGGCGATGGTCGAGCACTCCAACACCAGGCTGCCCGGGGTGATATAGCCGAGCAGACCCTGTTCGCCAAGGTACAGGCCTTCGACATGGCGGCTGGCCGGGAGCATGGAAATCACCACCTCGGCATCGTGCACGGCATCGCGGGCGTCTTTCGCAGCGTGGGCACCTTCGGCCGCCAGTTCGTCGACGGCGCTTTGCTGCAAGTCGAAGACCTTGAGGTCGAAACCGGCTTTGAGCAGGTTACGAGCCATAGGCAGGCCCATATGGCCGAGCCCGATAAAGGCGACTTTTTTCATTGTTGTGGTCCTCTTGTGGCCAAGGTTTCAAGGAGGTGTAGGGTGGGTTAGTCGCCTTAGCGACGTAACCCACCGTTGCTGCAACTGTTTCCATCGGCCGGCCCCTTGGGCCGAAGGGTGGGTTACGGCCACTGGCCTTAACCACCCTACATACCTGCTGTGGCTTACAAGCCCGCCAGCGGGTGCGGTCCTTCCCAGGTCGGCTGGAAGTGCGCCTCGATGACGGCTTCGGGGATGTTGGCGACGTCCGGCCAGTGCCAGCGCGGCGCGTTGTCCTTGTCGATCAGGCGAGCGCGAACCCCTTCGGGGAATTCCGGGTGGCGACAGCTGTTCAAGCTCATGGTGTATTCCATCTGGAACACTTGCGCGAGTGACAGATGTTTGGCTCGTTTGATCTGCTGCCACACCAGGTGGGCGGTGAGCGGGCAACCGGCTGCCAGGGTCTTGGCTGCGCGGCTGAGCAGCGGGTCGCTATCGTTTTGCAGGGCACTGATGGCCCGCCAGGCGCTGGGGAGGTCGGCCACATCGAGCAGGTTGTCGATAATGCTACGCCGCGTGAGCAGCTGGGCTTCCGGCAGTTGCTGGTTGGCCTCGTGCTCCATGGCTTTGAGTAGGCTGTTCAACTGCATGGCCGGTTGTTCTTGCCAGTTAAGCTGCAGTAGCCCCTGGATCAGCTCGTCCTGCTGCTCGTCACGCAGGAAGCGGTCGGCCAGGCCGAGATTGAGCGCATCGTGGGCATTGATTTGTGTGGCGGTCAGGCCGAGGAACAGGCCGAGCTTGCCTGGCAGGCGGCTGAGGAACCAACTGCCGCCGACATCCGGATAGAGGCCGATATTGATTTCCGGCATCGCCAAGCGGCTGCTTGGGGTGACGATGCGGATGCCCGCGCCTTGCATCAACCCCAGCCCGCCGCCCAACACATAGCCATGGGCCCAGCAGATCAGCGGCTTGGGATAGGTATGAATGCGGTGGTCGAGGCGGTATTCGTCGGCGAAGAAGCGCCCGGCCAACGGCGGTACTTGGCCTGGATGCTCGCGGCAGGCATCGACCAGTCTGCGCACATCGCCGCCGGCGCAGAAGGCTTTCGGCCCGTTGCCACGCAGGATCACGCAGGCGATGGCCGGGTCTTCGGCCCAGGCGTGCAGTTTGGCGTCCAATGCCTCGAGCATCGACAGCGAGAGGGCGTTCAGGCTTTGTTCGGCATCCAGGCTGGCGATGCCGATGCGGGCACCGTGCCGGCTCACGCGCTCTTCGAAAGTTACGTTCATTATTCGCGGGTCTCGTCCGGGTGATCTGGTCTAAGGCGGGCGCATCCGTAGTGCTGCGCCCGACCTGAAGAGTTTATTTATTGCGCCATTGTGGATCGCGTTTTTCCAGGAAGGCGTTGACGCCTTCGCGGGTGTCATCGGCATCGAAGAGGTCGACGAAGCGCTCGCGCTCCTCGGGCAGCCAACTGTTCGGCCCACGCTCACGGGCGCCCTGCAACAGCGGCTTGATGGTGCGCACCGCGACCGGGCTCTGCCGCGCGACTTTGGCCGCGAGCAGCAGGGCATGGCCGCGGGCTTCCCCGTTGTCCACCACTTGCTCGACCAGACCGATGCGCAGAGCGGTTTCCGCATCGACGCGTTCGCCGCAGAGGATCATGCGTTTCGCCCAGCCTTCGCCGATCAGCCAGGGCAGCGCTTGGGTGCCGCCTGCGCACGGCAATAGGCCGACTGTGGCCTCCGGCAGCGCCATTTGTGCCTGCCGCTCGGCGATGCGGATGTCGCAGGCCAGGGCGCATTCCAGACCGCCGCCCATGGCGTAGCCGTTGATCGCGGCAATCGACACGCCACGGAAATCGCGCAGGGTTTCGAAGGCTTCGCCGAAACGCCGGGCCATCTCGCGGGCGCGGGCTTTATCGCCATCGGCGAAGAGCTTCAGGTCAGCCCCGGCGCTGAAGAATTTGCTGCCTTGGCCGGTGATCACCAGGGCGTAGATATCGTCATCGCGATTGAGGTGCTCGACCAGCTGCTTGAGGCCGATCAACGATTCGCGATCCCAGGTATTGGCCGGCGGATGGTTGATGGTGAGCAGGGCAGTGTGCCCGTGCTTTTCCACCGTCAGTTTGTGGGTCAGGTCGAAGAGACCGGGGTTGTAGGCTTCTACTGCGGTGCTCATAAGCGATTTGTCCCTTTCGTAGGCTGGGTAAAGCGCAGCGAAACCCAGCATGTGCAAAAAAACCGGGCTGGGTCTCGCGTTGCTCTGCCCAGCCTGCCTGGTGATCCCGTTACAGCAGTTGATCGAGCATACCGCCTTGCTCCAGCAGGCGCCGCGCCACGATCACACGCATGATTTCGTTAGTGCCCTCGAGAATCTGGTGTACGCGGCTGTCGCGCACCCAGCGCTCCAAAGGGTAATCATTCAGATAGCCATAGCCACCGTGAAGTTGCAGCGCCGCATTGCACAGGTCAAAGCAGTGGTCGGTAGCGAAGCGCTTACTCATGGCGCAGTAGAGACTAGCTTCGGGGTGCTTATGGTCGAGTTTATGCGCGGCCAGGCGCACCATTTGCCGGCTGGCAGTAAGGTCGGTGAGCATGTCGGCGAGCTTGAATTGCAGGGCCTGGAACTCTGCCAGCGGCTTGCCGAATTGCTTGCGCTCCTCAACATAGCGCAGCGATTGCTCGAGCGCCGCCTGGGCCGCACCGAGCGAGCAGCTGGCGATATTCAGGCGGCCGCCATCCAGGCCCTTCATCGCGTAGACAAAGCCCTGGCCTTCCGGGCCGATGCGGTTGCCCGCCGGAATGCGCACGCCCTCGAAGCTGATCGAACGGGTTGGCTGCGCACACCAGCCCATCTTCAATTCATTGCGCCCATAGCGAACGCCGGGGGCATCGGCCGGCACCAGAAAGCAGGAAATGCCCTTGGCGCCGTCTTCACCGGTGCGCGCCATGACGATCAGCACTTCGGTGCTGCCAGCGCCTGAGATAAAGCACTTGCTGCCGTCGATGACGTACTCGCCGCCCTCGCGTTTGGCGCGGGTGCGCAGGTGCGCGGCATCGGAGCCGGCGTCCGGTTCGGTCAGGCAGTAAGAGGCGAGCAATTCGCCACTGATCAGGCGTGGCAGCCATACGGCTTTCAACGCCTGGTCGGCGAAACTGGCGAGCATCCAGCAGGCCATGTTGTGAATGGTCATGAAGGCGGTGGTGGCGACACAACCGGCCGATAGCTGCTCGAAGATCAGCGAAGTCGACAGCCGCGAGAGCCCTAAGCCGCCATCTTCCTCACCGATATACAAGGCCAGATAGCCCTGTTCGGCGGCACGACGGATCACGTCAACGGGGAAGTGATGGTCGCGATCCCAGTCGGCGGCGTGCGGTGCCAGTTCATGGCTGGCGAAAGCCCGCGCACTCTCCACCAGCAGGCGTTGTTCTTCAGAAAGGTCGAAATCCATGTCTTCTCCATATGCGCAGGAGTTCAGATCGTAGGTTGGGGTAGAGCGCAGCGAAACCCAGCTGCGCCTCAAGCTGGGTTTCGGCGCGAGCGCCTCTATCTAGCCTACTTCAACTGAAAGCTTATATTCAGCTCGTTCACCGGGCTGTCATAAACCCACCTACTTCAAATGAATGGTCATATTCGGCCCACTCACCGGGCTCTCATCGAACCAGCGGCTGGTGACGGTCTTGGTCTCGGTGTAGAAGCGCACGCCCTGTTTGCCATAGGCGTGCAGGTCCCCGTAGAACGAGCCTTTCCAGCCGGTGAAGGAGAAGAACGGCAGCGGTACCGGCACTGGCACGTTGATACCGACCTGGCCGACTTCGATGTCGTGCTGGAAGTGTCGCGCGGCACCGCCCGAGCTGGTGAAGATCGAAGTGCCGTTGCCGTAGGGGTTGTCGTTGATCAGCTTGATCGCGTCTGCCAGGCTCTCGACCTCCATGCAGACCAGCACCGGGCCGAAGATTTCCTCGCGGTACAGGCCCATCTTGGTGGTCACGCCACGGAACAGGCTGGGGCCGAGCCAGTTGCCATCGGGGTAACCGGGCACTGTGCAGTGGGAGCCGTCGAGCAGGCACTCGGCACCTTCGGCCTTGCCTTCGATAATCAGGCGTTGTACGCGTTGCTTGGCTTGCTGGCTGATCAGCGGGCCGTAGGCGGCGTGCGGGTCATTCCAGCTGCCAGGGCGCAGTTCGGCCATTTGTCCGGCCAGTTCGGGGATCCAGTTTTTCGCTTCGCCAACGAAGACCGCCACGCTGATCGCCATGCAACGTTGCCCGGCGGCGCCACAGCTTGCACCGACCAGGTTGCTCAGGACTTGATCCTTATTCGCGTCGGGCATGATCACCATGTGGTTCTTCGCCCCGGCGAAGGCCTGCACGCGCTTCAGGTGGGCGGTGCCGGTGCGGTAGATATGCTGGCCTACCGGCACCGAACCGACGAAGGAGATGGCACGGATATCCGGATGGGTGAGCAGGGCGTCGACTTGTTCGCGGCCTCCGTGCAGCACCTGCAGCACGCCTTTCGGTGCGCCGGCCTCGATAAACAGCTCGGCCAACCGGTTGGGGGTCATGGGGTCCTGTTCGGAAGGCTTGAGGATGAAGGTGTTACCGGCGGCGATGGCCAGCGGAAACATCCACAGTGGAATCATCGCCGGGAAGTTGAACGGGGTGATGCCGACGCAGACACCGAGCGGCTGAATCCAGCTGGCGGTATCAATGCCGCGGGCCACGTTTTCACCGGTTTCACCCATCATCAGGCTGGCGATGTTGGCGGCCTGCTCGACGACTTCGATCCCGCGCCAGACGTCGCCCTTGGCATCGGCGAAGGTCTTGCCGGTTTCCTTGGCGAGGATTTCCGCCAGCTCGTCGTGGTGTTCCTTGAGCAGGTGCTGGTAACGCAGCATCAAGCGCGCACGCTCGGATACCGGTACTTCACGCCAGCTGAGGAAGGTTTCCTTGGCGCTGGCGATGGCGGCTTCGATTTCCTCGTGGGTGGCTTTGGGGGCCAAGACCAGGACTTCCTGAGTCGCCGGGTCGGTCACTTCTATCAGCTCGCGAGAACGGCTCTCGGTCCACTCACCTGCAATCAACTGCGCAATTACCTTGCTCATCGCACTCTCCACGGGACGGGGTTTCCAATATTTATAGCGACTGTTGGGCGTGCTGAGGATTGACGATCTTGGTTGATGGATGGACGATCTTGGGATTGATCATTGCTCGGACCGTCAGAGTCGAAGGATGAAACCGCATGAGCCGCAGCGTCGAAACCTCTAACTGGCCATTGCCGGCCAATGGTGTGCGCTTTATCACGCCGCCGCGCATACGCCGGGCGCTGGCCCGTCATCCGTTGGCGATGGGTTGTTACCCGCTGGCGCTCGGGTTTTATCCGGAGGCTTGCGAACATCGCATGAGTCGCCCGCAGCCGGAGGATCATCTACTGCTCTATTGTCGCGCCGGCCAGGGTTGGTTGGACACCGAGGATGGACGATTCGAGGTCGGCGGCGGTGATTTGATCTTGCT
Source organism: Pseudomonas cavernicola (assembly GCF_003596405.1). NCBI lineage: Bacteria > Pseudomonadati > Pseudomonadota > Gammaproteobacteria > Pseudomonadales > Pseudomonadaceae > Pseudomonas > Pseudomonas cavernicola. Next base: position 2,857,195 of record NZ_QYUR01000002.1, on the reverse strand, counting down.
GCCGAAAGGTCGCGCGCATGCCTACGGCGCGGACGCCAGCCGACCCTGGACGCTGTACTGGGTGCATTTCGAGGGCGAGTTGGCGGCGGAGTTTATGCGCCCGCTGGGCAAGGGGCCGATCTGGCGAATTGGCGTGCAACCGCGTCTGCTGGCGGAGTTCGATGCGCTGCTTGGGTTGCGCCGACAAGGCCTGAGCCTGCCGCATTTCATTCTGGCAGCGCACCAACTGCAAGTGTTGCTGACTTCGCTGGCGGTCCTGCCGGCAAGGGCCACGCTGAAGTCTGGACGGGTGCTGGATGTGGACGCGGTGCAGGCGGTGATGCGCGCCCATCTGCACGGCGCGTTGAACCTCGACCAACTGGCGGCGCAGTTCAAGTTGTCGCGCTTTCACTTCGCCAAGACCTACCGCGCGCTGACCGGTTATGCGCCGATCCAGGACTTTATCCGGCTGAAAATGGCCCACGCCTGCCGCCTACTGGATGAGGGTGAGCAGGGCATCGGCCAGGTTGCCGAGCAATTGGGCTACGAGGACGTGTATTACTTCTCGCGGTTATTTCGCAAAGTCGTCGGCATGGCGCCCAGTCACTACCGGGCGCTGCACCAGGGGTAAGCGCTTGGGGGAGCCGCAAGCGGCTCCTTGTTGGGCATCGCTTTGCTCAGCGCCAACCTACACGCGTGCGATGGTCGCCAAGCCGGTGGCGACGATCTTTTCCTGCCCGTCGCGCAGGGCAAAGACGTCGGCGCGGGTTACCACCTGGCGCTGGCCGGCCTTGATCACGGCGCTGCGGCAGATCAACTTCTCGCCGATTGCCGGTGCCAGCAGGTTGACCTTGTACTCGGAGGTCACCACATCGCCGACCACCGAGGCCGCAGCCCAGGCGCAGGCGCTGTCGATCATGAAACCCACCACTGCGCCGTGGACGAAGCCGTGGTGCTGGGTCAGTTCACGCCGCGGCAATACCTCAAGGGTGATCTGGCCGGGGGCGAACTCGGTCAGTTCGAAGCCGATCATCTGGGCAAACGGCGAGTGTTGCAGGGCTTCTTCCAAACGCTCGCGGGTAATCGCGGTAGGGCTATCCATGGCATCTCTCCGGTTTAGGTTCAGCAGCAGTCTTGGCTGCTGGGCGTGCTAGGGCAATCAGCATCCAACGGCGTGATAGCGCTGTATCAGCACTTGCCTTGACTTGCCCGGAGCGCTTCTCTAGGTTGCCGATTTTGTTGGCTATGTCTGAATTAGCTAGTGCAGTGCGTGCATTGGAAAGCGCGCAACCTGTAGGAGCGGGCTCTGCCCGCGATGCTTTTGCTTGAAGGGCATTCGCTCGCGCTGCTCGCTCCTACGAAGGGTTGCAGCTCGGCTAACGGGTACATAGCCTTTTTGTTTGTATCAAGGCCGTGCTGCGCGCAGGTCTGTTGGGGGGATGGATGAACGCCGTGGATGACCGTATCAAACTCGAAGCGGGTTGGAAGAACGCCCTGCGCGAGGAATTCGACAAGCCCTATATGCGCGAGCTGAGCGAGTTCTTGCGCGATGAGACGGCGGCCGGCAAAGAGATCTATCCGCCGCGGCCGCTGATTTTCAATGCGCTCAACCTGACACCGCTGGATCAGGTCAAGGTAGTGATCATTGGCCAGGATCCGTATCACGGCCCCGGCCAGGCCCACGGCTTGTGCTTCTCGGTGCAGCCGGGGGTGGCACCGCCGCCGTCCCTGCTGAACATCTACAAGGAATTGAAGCGCGACCAGAATATCGAGATCGCCCAGCACGGCTGCCTGCAGAGTTGGGCGGAGCAGGGCGTGTTGCTGCTCAATACCTCGTTGACCGTCGAGCGTGCGCTCGCCGGCTCCCATGCGGGCAAGGGTTGGCAGCTCTTTACCGATAAGGTCATTGAAGTGGTCAGCACCCATCAACCGCGCCTGGTTTTCCTGCTCTGGGGCGCGCATGCGCAGAAAAAGGAAAGCCTGATCGACTCGACCAAGCACCTGATCCTGCGCTCGCCGCATCCCTCGCCGCTGTCCGCCCATCGCGGTTTTATCGGTAACGGGCACTTTGGCCGAACCAATAAGTTTCTCCTGCAACACGGCCTCGAGCCGATCGACTGGCGACTGCCGGAACTGAGTCAGGGCTGATGTTTCTGCCAGAGCCTGAACACTGGCTCCGCGAGAAACAGCACGAGCAACAAGCGCAACACCTGCAACGCCGTCACCAGCGGTACCGAGAGTTGTAGTGCCTCGGCGGTCAGGCTGAGTTCGGCGATGCCTCCGGGCATCATGCCGAGCATCAGCGCCTGCTGATCCAGCGCGCCCAGCCAGCTCAAAACCTCAGCCGCGAACGCGGCGAACAGCATCATCAAGACGGTAGCCAGCAGGGTGCGAGCGATAAACGCGGGCGCACTGCGAAAGAACAGCCGGTCGAAGTGGCAACCCAGCGCACTGCCGATCAACCACTGGCCCAGCGTGTTAGCGAAGCCGGGCAGCCCGATCTGCAGATCGAAGCCGAGGCTGATCGCCGCGCTGACCGCTAGCGGGCCGAGCAGCCAGGGATTCGGTTGGCGCAGGCGTTGCCAGCACACCGCCACCAGCGCACCGGCAGGGAACAGCAGAGCGAGCCAGCGCCAATCCACCGCTGCGGCTTGATGTACGGGCGTTCCGGCACCAAGCAGCCACTGGAACAACGCGGGCACGCTAAGCACCACCAGCAGCAGACGCAGGCTTTGCCCGGCCGCGACCCGGCTGGCGATGGCGCCATTGCGGGCGCCGAGGTTGAGCATTTCGCTGGCGCCGCCCGGCATGCTGGCGAAGAACGCGGTGGCGCGATCCTCGCCACTGCGGCGCAGTAGCGAGACGCCTATCAGGCAGGACAGCGTGGTTATCAGCGCGCCGACCAGGATGATGCCGCTATGCGACAGCACCTGTTCGAGTACCACTGGGGTGAAGTGCAGGCCGATGCCAATGCCGATGATCCATTGCCCGCATTTGCGGGCGCCGGGCACTTCCGCCAACTGCCAGCCCGCCAGGCAGCGCACCAGAATCACCGCCAGCAACGAGCCGATCATCCATGGCAGTGGCCAGCCGACCAGGCTGGCCAGGTAGCCGCCGGCCAGGCCGACCAGCGGCGTTCCCCACCAGTCAGGCCAAGCTCTTTCAAGCATTGGCCAGCTTGCGGCGCAGGGCGGCGCGCTTGCGCAGGATGCGGACGATCGGCAGCACCAGCATGGCTACCACCAGCACCCAGCAACCGATGCTGATCGGGCTGGCCCAGAGGATGCCCAGGTTGCCGTTGGAGATCGACAGCGCGCGGCGCAGGTTGTCTTCCATCAAGCCACCCAGCACAAAGCCGAGCAGCAGCGCCGAGAGCGGGAAATCCAGCTTGCGCAAGACGTAACCGAAAACCCCGATGCCGACCATCAGCAGCAGGTCGAAGGTCGTCGCATGCACGGCGTAGACGCCGATCGAGGTGATGATCGCGATCAGCGGCACCAGCGCCCAGTTCGGCACGCTGAGGATGCTGGTGAACACGCGGATCATCGGCACGTTGAGGATCAACAGCATGATGTTGGCGATGAACAGCGACGCGATCAGACCCCAGACGATGTCCGGTTGGTTCTGGAACAGCAGCGGGCCGGGAGTGATGTTGTAGAGCGATAGCGCGCCAAGCATCACTGCGGTGGTGCCAGAGCCCGGCACGCCGAGGGTGAGCATGGGGATCAGATTGCCGCAGGCGCAGGCGCCGATGGAGGATTCCGGTGCGGCCAGGCCGCGCATGTCGCCCTGGCCGAACTTGCCTTTCGGGCCGATCAGGTTCTTCTCGCTCATATAGGCCACCGCACTGCTGATGGTCGCGCCGGCGCCGGGCAGCACGCCGAAGACGAAGCCGATCAGGCCGCCACGCAGGGTGGTCATGAAGGTGAAGGTGACTTCCTTGAAATTGAACATCATGCGGCCGCTGGCTTTGATCGCTGTTTGCCCGTGATGGGTTTTCTCCAGCATTAGGAGAATCTCGCTGACCGAGAACAGGCCCAGTACCAAAACCACGAACTGAATGCCGTCGGCCAGGTGGACGTTATCGCCGGTGAAACGGTACACGCCGCTGTTGGCGTCGATGCCGATAGTCGCCAGGAACAGCCCGAGCAGCGCCGAAACCAGGGTTTTCACCGGTTTATCGCCGGCCATCCCGCCCAGGCAGACAATGGCGAAGACCATCAGTACGAAGTACTCCGCCGGGCCGAAGGCAATCGCCCATTGCGCCAGCAGCGGGGCGAACAGGACCATGCCGATGATGGCGATGAACGCGCCGACGAAGGAACTCCAGGCCGATAGCGACAGCGCTACGCCGGCCAGGCCCTGGCGGGCCATTGGATAGCCGTCGAGCGTGGTCATCAGGGTCGAGGCCTCGCCGGGAATGTTCAGCAGAATCGAGGAGATGCGTCCGCCGTACTCGCAGCCGAGGTAGACGGCGGCGAGCAGGATCAGCGCCGATTCCGGTGGCAGACCGAGGGCGAAAGCCACGGGAATCAACAGCGCTACGCCGTTGATCGGGCCGAGGCCGGGCAGCAGGCCGACAATGGTACCGATGAAGGTGCCGATCAGGGCCGCGGTCAAGTTGTAAGGGGTCATGGCAACGCCGAACCCCTGACCGAGCAAGCTTAAGGTATCCATGTCATCACTCCAGCACGCTGAGCAAACCCAGCGGCAGCGGTACGTCGAGTACTTTGTCGAAAAGCAGGTAAAGACCAATCGCCAGGCCGAGGCTGACCAGCACCGCAGGTTTCCAGGGCGCGCCGTAGAGCATGGCTAGGCCAATGCCGATCAGGGTGCTGCTGATGATCAGGCCGAGCGGCTCGAACAGTGCGGCATAGGCCAGCAACATGACGATGCACAGGCCGATCTTGCGCAGCGTGGCGTTGTCCAGCGGGTGGTCGTCGTACCCTTTGTTCAGGCGGGTCGGGCGAATGGTCAGGTAGATCAGGCCGATTGCGCTCAGGCCGAGGATCAGCAACGGGTAGGCACGCGGGCCGACCGGCTCGTAGGAGAAGGCCGTCTGGTATTGCCAGGCGAACACAGCGAGCACCGCGCAGGCGATGAGCCCGCTCAGGGTGAACAAGCGTTGGAAAAGCATGGGTAGGTCCTCGCGGGAACAGGCAGAGGAGCGAGCTGGTCCGGCCCTTCTCGATAATTGAGAGGCATGGCCGGCCAGCGCGCGGTCGGTTATTGAATCAGGCCGAATTCCTTAGCCAGCAGCTTGTAGTCGGCGACTTGCTTCTTCACGTAGGTATCCAGTTCCGGGCCGGTCATCGCGAAGGGGAACAGTTCGCGCTGGTCGCGCAGCTTGGCGAAATCATCGGAAGCCAGCATTTTGTCGAATGCGTCCTTCCACCAGTTGTACTCGGCGTCGCTGACTTTTGGCCCGAGGTAGAAGCCGCGCACCACGGGCCAGACGATGTCGTAGCCCTGTTCCTTGGCGGTCGGGATGTTGGCCATCGCCGCTTCTGGCATACGCTCTTCGGCGAACACCGCGAGCAGGCGCATGCCGCCGCTCTGGACGTGCGGCATGGAGTCGGAGATGTCGGTGCTGCCGACCTGGATATGCCCGCCGAGCAGGGCGGTAGCGATCTCACCGCCGCCTTCGAGGGCAACATAGCGCAGCTTGCGCGGGTCGATGCCGGCCGCGCGCGCGATCAGTGCGGTCTGCATCCAGTCCTGGCTGCCGACGGTGCCGCCGGAGCCGATCACCACCTTGTCCGGATTTTCCTGAAGTGCTTTGACCAAATCGTTGAGGGTCTTGTACGGCGAGTCGCTGCGCACGGCGATAGCGCCGTAGCTGGTGCCGACCGCCGCCAGCCATCTCACGGCGTTCTCGTCGAAACGGCCGAATTTGCCCTGCGCCAGGTTGAGCAGCGAGCCGGAAGAGAAGGCGACGATGGCATTGCCATCGGTGGGCCGTTGCGCGACCACGGCGTTATAGGCCACCGCGCCGACGCCGCCGGGCATATAGGTGACTCGCATGGGTTTGCTCAGCAGCTTGGCGTCCAGCATGCCGCTTTGCGCGAGCTTGCAGGTCAGATCGAAACCGCCGCCGGGCGCGGCCGGGGCGATGCACTCAGGGCGCTTGGGTTCAGCGGAATCGGCCAGCAACGGGCCGGCGAATGCCAGGCAGGTTGCCGCTAAAGCGATGCTAGTCAGGGTGAGTCTCATGGGCAGGTTCTCCGGTGGAGTTTTATTGTGGGGCTAGCGTTACCAGATCGGCAGGCTGTAGCTGACGATCAGGCGGGTTTCATCGGCATCACGGGCAAAGTCGGAGCGGAGGGTGGCGTTGCGCACGCGTACTGCGATGTTCTTCAGCGCGCCGCTCTGCACCACGTACTTGAATTCGCTGTCACGTTCCCATTCCTTGCCGCGTTCGTTGCTGCCGGTCACCTGCGCGTTGTCGCCGCTGACGTAACGGCTCATGAAAGTCAGGCCGGGGAAGCCGAGCTTGCCGAAGTCGTAGTCGTAGCGGGCCTGCCAGGAGCGCTCGTCGGCGTTGGCGAAGTCGTTGATCTGCACGAAGTTGACCAGGAAGGGGTCTGTGCCATCGACGTAGGCGAAGCCGGTATCGCCGCCCATGTGTTGGTAACCCAGGCTGAACTTGTGGCTACCCAGACCGTAGCCGAGCATGCCGTTGAGCGCCTGGTTGTCGATCGTGCCGGCCTTGGCCGCACCGTCCTCATCGCTGAGCGAGAGGCGCAGATCGGCGCTCAGGGTGCCGGGGCCGAGCGCTTGGCTGGCGAGCAGACCGATAAAGTGTTGGCGATAGATGTCGTCCAGTTCGGCGAAGTGATAACGCCCGGTGATGCTGTCGCTGAACTGGTAGTCGGCGCCGGCCAGGTTGAAATGATCGGCCGTGGCGGCGCTGGCGAAACGGCGGTTCTTGTTGTTCAGCGCGAGGTCTTCATTGTTGCTGGAGGCGCGGTCTTTGACCTGGTTCAGCTGCCCGCCGGTGAAGGTCAACCGCTCCAGTTCCTGGGAGGTCAGCAACGCGCCCTCGAAGGTTTGCGGCAGGATGCGGCCGTCGCTCGGCTTGAGGGTCGGTAATTCGGGTATCAGGGTGCCGAACTTCAGTTCCGTGGCCGAGACTTTGACTTTGCCGGTCAAGCCCAGGTGGGAATACTCATCGGCGGCGCGGCCGTCGTCATGCACCGGCAGTAGGTCGGTGCCGGTGCGATCCGGGCTGGAGTCCAGCTTGATGCCAAGCAGGCCGAGGGCATCGACGCCGAAACCGACGGTGCCTTCGGTGTAGCCCGATTGCAGGTCGAGGATAAACCCCTGCGCCCACTCTTCGCGCTTGGATTGGCCAGTACCTTCGCGGAAGTCGCGGTTCAGATAGATATTGCGGGTTTCCAGGCTGGCCGAGCTGTCGTCGATGAAGTCGGCGTGGGCGACTGGCGCGAGCAGGGCCGTGGTGACGGCTAGGCTTAGCAAATGAGCAGGCGGCAGCGCCTGACGTGAGGCTGTCAGCATTGTGTGGGTTCCATTGTTGTTTTTGTCACGGCTGCATACCACTGTGCGAACCGCTCTGGTGGGTGGTTCGAGCCACCCGAAACCGATGCTAGGGGGTCAAGCTTTCGCCAAGCTTTCACCGACGAAAATTCTTTTGCGGCCGGCATGCACCGGCATTTGGGCAATTCACAGTGGTGGCTGCGCCTGTAAACTCCTGCCCTCGCATAACGCGAGCAACGCTGTCGGCAGCGGTTTTTGAGTCAGACTTTGGTGGAGGTGACGGTGCGAATTCTGCTGGTCGAAGACCATCCGCAACTGGCGGCAAGCGTGAGCCAGGCGCTGAAGAGTGCCGGTTGGACGGTGGACGTGCTGCACGACGGGGTGACCGCTGACCTGGCGCTGAGCACCGAGGAGTACGCCTTGGCGATTCTCGACATTGGCCTGCCACGGATGGATGGTTTCGAGGTGTTGGCACGCTTGCGCGGGCGTGGCAAAACCCTGCCGGTGCTGATGCTGACCGCTCGCAGCGAAGTGAAAGACCGCGTGCATGGGCTGAACCTGGGGGCCGACGATTACCTGGCCAAACCCTTCGAACTGAGCGAGCTTGAGGCGCGGGTCAAGGCGCTGCTGCGTCGCAGCGTACTCGGCGGCGAGCAACAGCAGCGCTGTGGCGATCTGGTTTACGACCTGGGCACCCGGCGTTTCAGCTTGCTGGACAAAAGCCTCAGTCTGACCTCCCGCGAACAAGCGGTGCTGGAGGCCATGATCGCCCGGCCGGGGCGGGTGATGAGCAAGGAACAGCTGGCAGCCCAAGTGTTTGGCCTGGATGAAGAAGCCAGCGCCGAGGCCATCGAAATCTACGTCCATCGCCTGCGCAAGAAACTTGAAGGCAGCAGCGTGCGCATCGTTACGTTCCGCGGTTTGGGTTACCTGCTGGAGGCCGTCGGTGGCTGAGCCGGGCAGCCTGCGCGGGCGGCTGTTACGTCGCCTGGCACTGTTGCTTGCGCTGATTCTGTTGCTCAGCAGCTTGAGCGCCTATTGGAGTGCCCGGCACGCCGCTGACACGGCCTATGACCGCACCTTGCTGGCCTCGGCGCGGGCGATCGCCGAAGGGTTGTACGCCGACGACGGCAAGCTGGAAGCCGACGTACCTTACATCGCCCTTGATACCTTCGCCTACGACAGCGCCGGGCGCATCTACTACCAGGTGCTGGATTTGAACGGCGCGCTGGTTTCCGGTTACGAAAGTCTGCCGGCCGCCCCGCCAGGTACGCCACGAACCAATGATTATCCGGCGCTGGCACATTTTTACGATGCCGAATACCGGGGCCAGAGCGTGCGCGTGGTCAGCCTGTTGCAGCCGGTCAGTGAGCCAGCGCTGACTGGCATCGCTGAAATCCGCGTGGCCGAGACTCAGGACGCGCGTGAGCGCATGGCCCGTGAGCTGTTGTTCGGCACGCTGTGGCGCATGGGCTTGTGGTCGTTCAGCGCCTTGCTGTTGGTCTGGTTTGCGGTGAGCGCCGCCTTGCGACCGTTGGAAAGTTTGCGCCGGGCGGTGGCGGAGCGCGCCAGTGATGATTTGCGTCCGCTGCCGGAGGCGCAGTTACCGCGCGAGTTGCAGCCGTTGGTCAGTGCCCTCAATCAGTTCAATGCCCGGCTGCGCGGTTTATTCGAGCGGCAGGCGCATTTTATCGCCGAGGCCTCCCACGAATTGCGCACGCCGTTGGCGGCGCTCAAGGCGCGGCTTGAGCTGGGCCTGCGGGCACAGGAGCCACACGTCTGGCGCAGCACCCTGGAAGAGTCAGCGCAGAGTACCGATCGCCTGACCCAGTTGGCCAATCAGTTGCTTTCCCTGGCGCGCATCGAAAGTGGCGCGCGGGCGATTGCCGAAGGTGGTGCACAGCACATCGACCTCAGCCAGTTGGCCCGTGAACTGGGTATGGCTTTGGCGCCGCTGGCCCACGCCCGCGGTATTGCCCTGGCCTTGGAGGCGGCGCAACCGGTGTGGCTGCATGGCGAGCCGACCCTGCTCAATGAGCTGCTCTGCAATTTGGTGGATAACGCCCTGGCGCATACTCCCAGCGGCGGCAATGTGATCTTGCGGGTGCTGGAGCCTGGTGTGCTGGAGGTGGAGGACGATGGTCCAGGTATTCCGTTAGATGAACGCGACAAAGTCTTCGAGCGTTTCTACCGGCGCCATCCACAGGGCGCTGGCGCCGGCGCCGGCCTGGGCTTGGCGATCGTCGGGGAAATCTGCCGTGCGCATCTGGCCACGATCAGTCTGCATGACGCGGCACGGGGTGGCTTACGAGTACGGGTGGAGTTCCCGCCCCAGGGGCACTGATCAGGGCGCAAGGCTCAGTGGCTGCTGCGCGTCCAGCAGGTATTGGGCGACTTTGCCGCTGTCGCGCAACTGTGCCAGGCCGTGGTTGAAACGGACCATTAGCTCGGCGTTACCCGGCACCTCGCGCGACAGCAGCAGGTGCAGGGGATCGCTGCGCAACGCCCTGGGATGGACGCTCAGCTGGGCCCGATCGGCGGCGCTGAAGTGCTCGTGGAGCATGGCGAAGCCGACCACCTTGTCCATCGGGAATACATCGATGCGCCCGGCCAGCAGTTGGCGGAAGCACAGCTCGTCGCTGGGCAGGCGGCGCACCTGCAGACGCTTGTCACGCTCGGCCTGCTGGAAGGGCTCGCCGTAGTTGTAGCCGAGGGTGCCGCAGATGCGCAGGCCGCGCAGGTCGTCCAGCCGTTGCCAGTCGAAGGCGCGGTCTTTGCGATGGAAGAAGTGATAGGCGCTTTCCACCACCGGCTCGCTGATGAAAAACCTCTGCTCCCGCTCCGGGCTGTGCGTCCAGACCGCGGTGCCGACGCGTTGGCCGCGTTCGGCCATCTGCAAGGCGCGCGCCCAGGGGTAGAACTCCCAATGCACCTCGACCCCCTCCAGAGCGAAGGCCTCGGCGACTATGCGCGAGGCGACCCCGTAGTGCGGCAGCTGCTGGCCGAGATAAGGCGGCCACTCGCCATTGGTCAGGGTGACCTCGGCGGCCGCCAGGAGGCCGCTGAACGCTAGGGAAAGCAGGAGGAGAAAAGGGCGCATGCCGGGATTTCCAGCGACACCGAACTGATTTCAGTCTAGTGACGGATTCGGCACTGCGCCCGCTGGACGGCTACTGAAGCATGCTCATCGCCGCTTCCATGGCGGCGGAGAGGTCTTCATCCGCTTGCAAATCGGCGCTCGGGTCGAGGCCGAGCTTGGCGAAGGCGGGCACCTTGCTCCAGTCCAACTGCGTGTACGGGTGTTCGCTGCCCAGGTAGCTCTGCAGCGTCGCGACCTGGACGATATCGACGTAATCGACCTTGGCCGAATTGCGGCTGAAGTCCAGGTATTGGCTGGGCAGCGTGGCAATCAGCTCAGGAAAATCCCAGGTACGGAGGATTTTGTCGCCGATGATCGGGTGAATCTTCTCGATCACATGGTTGAGGCTGATGGAGTCGGACAACAGCTCGTCGTGCTCTTCGGCGTAGGTCAGGATCGGCAGGACGCCGATCTGATGGATCAGGCCGGCGAGAGTCGCCTGATCAGGCATCAGACGGGTGTAGTGACGGCAGAGGACATGGCTGATACCGGCGATTTCGGTGCTTTTATTCCACACTTCGCGCATCTTACGGTCGACCACATCGGAGGTGGCCTGGAACATCTGCTCCATTGCCAGGCCGGTGGCCAGGTTGCAGGTGTAGTTGATGCCCAGGCGGCTGACCGCCATCTGCAGGTCGGTGATTTCCCGATTGGTGCGCAGCAGCGGGCTGTTTACCACCTTGATGATGCGCGCGGTCAGTGCCGCATCGTTACCAATCACCTTACACAGTGCCGGAATGCTGATATCCGGGTCTTCCGCCGCCTCGCGGACCTTGAGTGCCACTTCCGGCAGGGTCGGCAGCACCAGTTCGTCATTGTCTATGGCCTGAATCAGTTCCTGTTGGACTTTGTCGGCAAGCTTGCTCATGGGCATTTCTCTTGGAAAAGCGGCTCTGGAAAAGGTGGCGTTTGGAAAATTGGCAGCCTGGTTAAGTCGGCTTAGCGTTGGATCTCGCGATTGGAGTCCAGCGTGTACGGCAGTTCCAACAAGCTGAGCGCTGGGCCTTCTTCAGTCCCGAGCTGGATGCGGCCGTCGCTCACCGCATCTTCCTGCAGCACGGCGAGCAGTTCGATGCGGTGTTCCGCGTGAGCTGCCAGCACCACCTCGCCGACACCCGAGCGGTGAACCGGGGAGAACAGTTCGGTGGCTGGCGCCGGTAGTTCGCCGGCGCCCAGGCTCAAGCGGTATAGACGACGCTTGAGTTTGCCCAGGTACTGCATGCGCGCGACGATTTCCTGGCCGGTGTAGCAGCCTTTCTTGAAGCTGACGCCGCCGAGGGCCTGCAAATTCAGCATCTGCGGGATAAATAGCTCGCGCGTAGCGCCCACCACCTGACCGATCCCGGCGCGCACTTGGGCGAGCAGCCAGCTATTTAGCGGCGCTTGCGGCAAGTGCGCGGCGAGGCGGGCGTGCAGGGGGGCGGCGGTGCTGGCGGGAGCCCAGAGCTCGGCGCGGCCGTCGGCCAGGCGAATGGCAATCAAGTCATTGCCGCGCGCCACGTGGTCGGCTTGCGGCGGTAGCTCCAGGCCCAGTTCGGCCAGCACTGCATCGGCCCCGGATAGGCCGAAGCGCACCCAGCGGGCGCTTTCATCGCCGAGTTTGGATTTGGAAAATACGGCGTATTTCTGCAGCTCGGTTAACTGCGACTCGAGCAGTTCGCCGGCCATCGCCAGGAGATAACCGTCGCCGTCCGTCAGGATGCGAAAGCTCGACAGCATGCGCCCTTTGGGCGTGCAGCGGGCGCCGAGGCTGGCCGTGGTGTCGTTAAGGTAGTTGAGGTTGCAGGTCAGTTGGCCCTGGAGAAACTTGCTGGCGTCAGGGCCACGGACGGCGAGAACGCCCTCGTGGGACAGCGTGCAGAAGAAAGCGGAGTCGGCCATTGAGAATCGCTGAGTAAAAAGTCTGGGGGGCTCATCATAGGGCTCAGCCAAGAGCTTGTCAGCGGGTGCCGGTGAGCCCACGGCGCCGCTATACTGCCGGCCTATTTTGAAGGAGCCGCTCGCATGGTCGACGATATTGAACTCAACCGACTCTTTTGGCACAGCCGCCGCGGCATGCTGGAGCTGGATGTGCTGTTGGTGCCCTTCGTCAAGGAGGTTTACCCCAACCTCGACGCGGCAGATCGGGAGCGCTATCGCAAACTGCTGGAGTGCGAGGATCAGGACATGTTTGGCTGGTTCATGCAGCGTGGCGAGCCGGAAGACGCCGACTTGCGCCGTATGGTTCGGATGATTCTGGATCGTGTCCAGCCTAAGTAAGGTCTTCGAATGCCGCTGGCGCGCCTCTCGGCAGCTGCTGGCGGTTTATCTGGCGGCACAGGTCTGTGCGTTGGGCGCGCTGGTTTTCGCACAAATCCCACTCTGGGCGCGTTTGCTCGGGCTGTTGTTGTGTCTGGCGCATGCGGCCTGGGTGCTGCCACGGCAGATTTTGCTGAGCAACGCGAAGGCGTTTTGTGGTCTGCGCCATGACGCCGACGGCTGGCAGCTGTGGAATGCGCAGAAAGGCTGGCAAGCAGTGCAGCTGCGCCCGGATAGCCTGGCATTGCCGCTGGCGGTGGTGTTGCGCTTTCGTCTGGCGGGCGAGTGGCGGGTACAAGGTTTGTGTATCCCGCGCGATGCGCTGGCGCCGGAGATTCATCGGCGCTTGCGGGTTCGGCTGAAATTCACTCGCCGTAGATGGGCGGCACCAGAATAGTGTCGCGTGCTTCGGGCAGCTGGTCCGGGTAGTCCAGGGTGTAGTGCAGGCCACGGCTCTCGTGGCGTTGCATGGCCGAGCGGATAATCAGTTCGGCGACTTGCGCCAGGTTGCGCAGCTCGATCAGGTCGCGGCTGACTTTGTAGTTGCTATAGAACTCGTCGATTTCATCCAGTAGCAGGCGTACCCGGTGTTGGGCGCGCTGTAGGCGCTTGTTGGTGCGCACGATGCCCACGTAGTCCCACATAAAGCGCCGCAACTCGTCCCAGTTGTGCGCGATGATGATGTCCTCGTCAGAATCGGTTACCTGGCTCGCATCCCAGCTCGGCAGCGCTTGCGGCGCCGGGGTGTGCGGCAATTGCTGGAGAATGTCGGCGGCCGCCGAGCGGGCATAGACGAAGCATTCCAGCAGCGAGTTGCTGGCCATCCGGTTGGCGCCGTGGAGGCCGGTGAAACTGGTCTCGCCAATCGCGTAGAGGCCCGGTACGTCGGTTTGGCCGTGCTGGTCGACGACTACGCCACCGCAGGTGTAGTGCGCGGCCGGCACCACAGGAATAGCCTCGCGGGTGATGTCGATACCAAAGTCCAGGCAGCGTTCATACACCGTCGGGAAGTGCGACTTCACGAAGTCCGCCGGCTTGTGGCTGATATCCAGGTACACACAGTCGACGCCGAGGCGTTTCATCTCATGGTCGATGGCCCGCGCCACGATGTCGCGTGGAGCCAGCTCGGCCCGCTGGTCGAAACGCTGCATGAAGCGCTCGCCATTGGGCAGCTTGAGCAATCCACCTTCGCCGCGTATGGCTTCGGTAATCAGAAAACTCTTGGCCTTCGGGTGGTACAGGCAGGTCGGATGGAACTGATTGAACTCCATATTGCCGACCCGACAACCGGCCCGCCAGGCCATGGCGATGCCGTCGCCGCAGGCGCCGTCCGGGTTGCTGGTATACAGGTAAACTTTGGCGGCGCCACCGCTGGCCAGCACGGTAAAGCGCGCGCGATAGGTGTCGACCTGGCCGCTGGCGCGATTCAGGATGTAGGCGCCGAGGCAGTTATGCCCAGGTAAGCCGAGTTTGCGCTCGGTGATCAGATCGACCGCGACGCGTTGCTCCAACAGCTCGATATTCGGGCGTTGCTTGGCTTGATCCAGCAAGGTGTTGAAGATGGCGGCGCCGGTGGCGTCGGCCGCGTGAATGATACGCCGATGGCTATGGCCGCCTTCGCGGGTCAGATGAAACTCAAAGCCACCATCCTCGCGCGCGGTCTCATCATCGCGGGTGAAAGGCACTCCTTGCTCGATCAGCCATTCGATTGCTTCGCGGCTGTGCTCCACGGTGAAGCGCACGGCATCTTCACGGCAGAGCCCGGCGCCGGAGTTAAGCGTGTCCTCGACATGCGACTCGACGGTGTCGGCATTATCCAGCACAGCCGCCACACCGCCCTGCGCCCAATAGGTCGAGCCGTTAGTCAGGTCGCCCTTGCTGAGCACCGCGATGCGCAGGTGGGCGGGCAGGGTGAGGGCTAAAGTCAGGCCGGCCGCGCCGCTACCGATGACCAGGACGTCGTGCTGATAATGTTGGCTCATGTTCGGATTCCGCAAAAAAGCGGCCCCTAGTATATAGGTGGGGTGGGCGGCACAATAGCGGGCTTATGACTGTGCATGGTGCTTGGGAACTTTCTTAGTCTCCCAGGTTCCATAAGCGGTTACCCAAAAGGGATAACGCCGGTTTCGCTGTGGTGTCTGTGGCTCATGTCGCACGTTATCACTGCGCCAAAGACCGGTGACAAGATTATCCGCGCAGCCGGCTGCTATGTCGTGCTGCGCGACTCCGTGCAAGACAGATGCGTTTCTGTACGGAAGCTTGTTTGGAGGGGGAGAACTTTTGCGCAAGACCCGAGTCTATCTTGGCAAGACGATTCGCTTGCTGGTGCAGCACCCCTCCGAACTTAACGAGGAGTGTTCATGCTAACCCAGGAAGATGATCAGCAGTTGGTCGAGCGGGTGCAGCGTGGCGACAAGCGGGCTTTTGATCTGTTGGTGCTGAAATATCAGCACAAGATTCTCGGGTTGATAGTGCGCTTCGTGCACGACCCTCATGAAGCTCAGGACGTTGCCCAGGAGGCCTTTATCAAGGCCTATCGAGCACTAGCTAATTTTCGCGGTGACAGCGCCTTTTACACCTGGCTGTATCGCATCGCCATTAATACGGCGAAGAACCACTTGGTGTCGCGTGGTCGGCGGCCACCAGAGAGTGATGTAAGTGCCGAGGATGCCGAGTTCTATGAGGGCGATCATGCCCTCAAGGACATTGAATCGCCGGAACGTTTGATGCTGCGGGATGAGATCGAGCACGCGGTGCATAGAACCATCCAGCAGTTGCCTGAAGACTTGCGCACGGCTCTGACCTTACGCGAGTTTGACGGTCTAAGTTATGAGGACATTGCGAGCGTGATGCAATGTCCGGTGGGGACTGTGCGCTCACGTATCTTCCGAGCGCGGGAAGCCATTGATAAAGTCCTGCAACCTTTGTTGCAGGAAGCCTGAGACAGCGGCGCTAGCCAAGAGAGGAACCGCCATGAGTCGTGAAGCCCTGCAGGAATCGCTGTCCGCGGTAATGGATAACGAGGCGGATGAGTTGGAATTGCGTCGCGTGCTCAACGCCAGTGACGACGCGGAGTTACGCTCTACCTGGTCGCGATACCAGATCGCCCGCGCGGTCATGCATAAAGAGTTGCTCGAACCGCGCTTGGATATTGCCGCGGCGGTTTCGGCAGCGCTGGCCGATGAGGTCGTTCCGGTTGTCGCACCTGCCGCCGCGCTGCCGGCACGCTGGCGCACTCTTGGCCGCTTGGCGGTGGCCGCCTCGGTCACGCTGGCGGTGTTGGCGGGTGTGCGTTTGTATAACCAGGATGAGGTCGCCGGCACCCAGTTGGCTCAACAGGGCGTACAGCCGACGCTGGCGATGCCGCAGATGCAAGGCTCTGCGGTATTGGCCGGCTATAGTGAGGGTGTTGAGCAGGCTCCGGTCTCACAGGCAAATGCCGCTCGGCAGGCTCAGTTGAGCTGGCATGAGCAGCGTCTGCCGACCTACCTGCGTCAACATGCGCAGCAGGCGGCCATGAGCGGTACCGACAGCGTGCTGCCTTATGCCCGTGCGGCCAGCCTGGAAAACCGCTGAGGAGGATCATGCGCGCCATCCCTTTATCTCTCCTGCTGGGAAGCTGGCTGGCTCTGCCGGTTTACGCGGCTGATGCGCAAGATTGGCTGAACCGCCTCGCCGAGGCGGAACAGCGGCAAAATTTCCAAGGAACGTTCGTCTACGAGCGTAACGGTAGTTTCTCCACTCATAGCATTTGGCATCGGGTTGACAGCGCCGATGACGGCGAAGTGCGTGAGCGCTTGTTACAACTGGATGGCCCGGTTCAGGAAGTGCTGCGGGTGAACGGCCGCACTCAATGTGTGAGTGGTGCCTTGGCTGATCAGGTCTCTGATGGCCAGGCTTGGCCGGCCCGAGCGCTGAATCCCAAACAGCTCTCCGCCTGGTATGACCTGCGCATCATCGGCAAGTCCCGGGTGGCGGGGCGTGCAGCCGTGGTGTTGGCGGTTCTGCCGCGTGATCAACATCGTTATGGTTTCGAGTTGCACCTGGATCGTGAGACTGGCCTGCCGTTGAAATCCTTGCTGTTGAATGAGAAAGGGCAGCTGCTTGAGCGCTTTCAGTTTTCTAGTTTAGATACTACCGTCCCGCTGGATAGCGCGTTGCAGCCGAGCGCTGATTGTCAGCCTGTGCATTTTGCCGAGGTGCAAGCCGTAGAGCCGAATGCCTGGCGTTCGGAATGGTTGCCGCCGGGCTTCAACTTGAATAGCGTCCTGGCGCGCCGTAGCCCAGCTTCGGCCGAGCCTGTCGCGTACTTGATGTATGGCGATGGCTTGGCACGTTTCTCGGTGTTTCTTGAGCCGCTGCACGGTGCCACGGTGGAAGATGCGCGTAGCCAATTGGGGCCGACCGTGGCTGTATCCAAACGCATGTCGACGGCTGATGGTGATGTGATGGTTACCGTGGTTGGCGAGATTCCCCTGGGTACCGCTGAGCGTGTAGCTTTGTCGATGCGTGCGGGCGAGGCGAAAGCTACGCCATGATCGAAGAGTCGGGGCAAGGGTTACAGTCGAGACTGGTGCGGTTTGGGTCGAGACATCGCGCAAAAGCACCTGTTCCAGTGGTTCGGCAAATACCAGTTGCGGTCGGGGCTTAGTGAGCAGGCTGGGGTTGGGCGTCGGCGTGGCTATGTGTCCGGCCGCTCTGATTTGCAGCGAGATGTCGGTGATGCCGTGGTGATTAGAGGGTGCGAGAATTCGCTGGTGTGTGCCTCGCTGCTGGTCTATCTATTGCCATAATTCGGATTGTTCGCTGCGGGCATGCTCGCGGAGCGCCTGACGCTGGATGAGTCTTGGGTTATTTTTGCAGGTCTGGGTGGTTTCGCCTTGGTCTGGTTTGCGCTGCGTCGGCGAAGTGGCTGCAGCGCAGACGATCCTGCGTTGCAGCCACTTGTGTTGCGCGCCATGCTCGCCGAGCCTGCTGGCTCGTTCTGAGTTTATTTTGCTGGTTCTGGATGGGAGCTGAATGTCGATGCTTAGCCTGAAATCTGGTCTGTCTGTGCTGTTCACGCTGTTGTTGCTGAGTCAGGCGGCGGTCGCGCGCGCCGAATTGCCGGACTTTACCGCGTTGGTCGAGGATGCTGCACCGGCCGTGGTGAACATCAGCACCCGGCAGAAAGTGCCGGAGCGGATAGCAGCAGGTCCTGGTCAACAGCAAATGCCGGACCTGGAAGGTCTACCGCCGATGTTTCGTGAGTTTTTCGAACGCAACATGCCGCAAGCGCCGCGTAATCCAAGCAATGGTCGGCAGCGTGAGGCGCAATCGCTGGGTTCGGGCTTCATCATCTCGGCCGATGGATATGTGCTGACCAATAATCATGTGGTGACTGGTGCCGATGAGATCATCGTGC
Organism: Pseudomonas cavernicola; assembly: GCF_003596405.1. Lineage (NCBI taxonomy): Bacteria > Pseudomonadati > Pseudomonadota > Gammaproteobacteria > Pseudomonadales > Pseudomonadaceae > Pseudomonas > Pseudomonas cavernicola. Next base: position 2,838,878 of record NZ_QYUR01000002.1, on the reverse strand, counting down.
GCTTGTCCGATCGCAGTGAATTGGAAGCCAAGTTGATCGGCGCCGATCCGCGTACCGATGTGGCGCTGCTCAAGGTCGAAGGCAAGGGCCTGCCGATCGTCAAGCTGGGTAAGTCGGATGATCTGAAAGTGGGCGCCTGGGTGTTGGCTATCGGTTCGCCGTTTGGCTTTGATCACTCGGTGACTGCCGGCATTGTCAGCGCCAAGGGCCGCAGCCTGCCGAATGAAAGCTATGTACCGTTTATCCAGACCGACGTGGCGATCAACCCGGGCAACTCCGGCGGACCTCTGTTCAACCTGACCGGTGAAGTGATTGGGATCAACTCGCAGATTTTTACTCGCTCGGGCGGTTTTATGGGCTTGTCTTTTGCCATTCCGATCGATGTGGCGATGGATGTGGCCAATCAGCTGAAAACCGAAGGCAAGGTCAGTCGTGGCTGGCTAGGTGTGGTGATTCAGGAGGTCAATAAGGACCTGGCTGAGTCCTTCGGCTTGGATAAGCCGGCTGGCGCGCTGGTGGCTCAGGTGCTGGAGGATGGTCCCGCAGCCAAAGGTGGCTTGCAGGTGGGGGATGTGATTCTCAGCCTGAATGGCCAACCGATCATCATGTCTGCCGATTTGCCGCATCTGGTTGGGGGGTTGAAGGCGGGCGCCACAGCCAACCTCGAAGTGGTCCGCGAAGGCGCTCGTAAGACGCTGCAACTGACAGTCGGCGCCTTGCCGGCAGAGGGTGAAGAGCTTGCCGCGAGCGGTACGCCGGAGGCAGAGCGCAGCAGTAACCGGATGGGGGTCAGGGTTGCTGAATTGACCGTCGAGGAGAAAAAGAGCCTGGATCTCAAGGGTGGCGTGGTGATCAAAGAGGTGCTGGAGGGTCCAGCCGCGCTGATCGGTCTGCGTCCGGGCGATGTGATCACTCATCTGAACAATCAGGCGATTGACTCAGCTAAGACTTTCACCTCGGTGGCCCAGGCCTTGCCGAAAAATCGCTCGGTCTCAATGCGTGTTCTACGCGAGGCGCGGGCTAGCTTTATTACCTTCAAACTGGCCGAATAAATCAGCTGGGTAGGCGAAAAGGGCGGTCTTGACCGCCCTTTTTCATGGGCGCCGGTCGGCAGCTGAACGTGACGCCCCAGGCGCTGATCGGGTACACTTCCCGGCTATTTTTCGGCGGGCAGTCTGCCTGCGGCCTTTTTGAGTGTTGATCCGTGAGTGACCTGAGTCATATCCGTAATTTCTCCATCATCGCCCACATTGACCATGGCAAGTCGACCCTGGCTGACCGCTTCATTCAAATGTGCGGTGGCCTGGCCGAGCGCGAAATGGAAGCTCAGGTTCTGGACTCCATGGACTTGGAGCGTGAACGCGGGATCACCATCAAGGCCCACAGCGTTACTCTGTATTACAAAGCCAAAGATGGGATTACCTACCAACTGAACTTCATTGACACCCCGGGCCATGTTGACTTCACCTATGAAGTCAGCCGTTCGCTGGCGGCTTGTGAAGGTGCGTTGTTGGTGGTCGATGCCGGTCAGGGCGTAGAGGCCCAGTCGGTCGCCAACTGCTACACCGCTATCGAGCAAGGCCTTGAGGTCATGCCGGTGCTGAACAAAATCGACCTGCCGCAGGCCGATCCAGACCGCGTCAAAGAAGAAATCGAGAAAATCATCGGTATTGATGCCACCGATGCGGTGACCTGCAGTGCCAAGACCGGTCTGGGCGTCGATGAAGTGCTCGAGCGCCTGGTGCACACCATTCCTGCGCCGACCGGCAACATCGAAGACCCGCTGCAAGCGCTGATCATCGACTCCTGGTTCGATAACTACCTGGGCGTAGTCTCGCTGGTCCGCGTGCGTCACGGCCGCGTGAAGAAGGGCGACAAGATTCTGGTCAAATCCACCGGCAAGATTCACTTGGTGGACAGCGTCGGCGTATTCAACCCGAAACACACTGCTACCGTTGACCTGAAAGCCGGCGAAGTAGGCTTCATCATCGCCGGTATCAAGGACATTCACGGCGCGCCAGTGGGTGACACCCTAACCTTGAGCTCCACGCCGGATGTCGACGTGCTGCCAGGCTTCAAACGCATTCAGCCGCAGGTCTACGCTGGTCTGTTCCCGGTCAGCTCCGATGACTTCGAAGACTTCCGTGAAGCCCTGCAAAAGCTCACGCTGAACGACTCTTCCCTGCAATACACCCCGGAAAGCTCCGACGCACTGGGCTTCGGCTTCCGTTGCGGGTTCCTCGGCATGCTGCACATGGAGATCATTCAGGAGCGTCTGGAACGCGAGTACGACCTGGATCTGATCACCACCGCGCCGACGGTTATTTTCGAGTTGCTGCTCAAGACTGGTGAAACGATCTACGTCGATAACCCGTCCAAGTTGCCGGATCTGTCGGCGATCGAAGACATGCGCGAGCCCATCGTGCGGGCCAATATTCTGGTTCCGCAGGAGCACCTGGGTAACGTTATTACCCTGTGCATTGAAAAACGTGGCGTGCAGCACGACATGCTGTTCCTCGGCACTCAAGTACAGGTGACCTACGACTTGCCGATGAACGAAGTGGTCCTGGACTTCTTCGACCGTCTGAAGTCCACCAGCCGAGGCTATGCCTCGCTGGACTACCACTTCGATCGCTACCAGTCGGCCAGCCTGGTCAAGCTGGATGTGCTGATCAACGGTGACAAGGTCGATGCCTTGGCGTTGATCGTGCATCGTGACAATGCGCACTACAAAGGCCGCGCATTGACCGAGAAGATGAAAGAGTTGATCCCGCGGCAGATGTTCGATGTGGCCATTCAGGCCGCTATTGGCGGGCAGATTGTCGCGCGTACGACTGTCAAGGCGCTCAGGAAGAACGTATTGGCCAAGTGCTACGGCGGCGATGTGAGCCGTAAGCGCAAACTGCTGGAGAAGCAGAAGGCTGGTAAAAAACGGATGAAGCAAGTGGGTAATGTGGAGATTCCACAAGAGGCCTTCCTTGCGGTGCTCAGGTTGGATGGTTAAGGACTATGTCGATCAATTTTCCGCTGTTGTTAGTCATCGCCGTGGCCGTCTGCGGCGTCTTGGCGTTGTTCGATCTGGTGTTGCTCGCGCCGCGTCGGCGAGCCGCGATCACCGCTTATGAAGGCCAGGTCGGTGAGCCAGACGAGGTAGTGCTCGAGCAACTGAGCCGGGAGCCGCTCCTGGTGGAGTACGGCAAGTCGTTCTTCCCGGTACTGGCCATCGTTCTGGTCTTGCGCTCCTTCTTGATTGAACCGTTCCAGATTCCCTCCGGCTCGATGAAGCCGACGCTGGAAGTGGGCGATTTCATCTTGGTCAATAAGTTCGCCTATGGCATCCGCCTGCCCGTGCTGGATACCAAGGTGATTGAGGTGGGCGACCCGCAGCGCGGCGATGTGATGGTGTTCCGCTACCCGAGCGAGCCGAACATCAACTACATCAAGCGGGTGGTCGGTTTGCCTGGCGATAAGATTCGCTACAGCAGTGACAAGCGCCTGTTCGTCAATGGCCAGTCGGTAGCGGAGCAGCTCATCGGTGATGAGCCGGGCTCGTTGGGCAGTGCCGTGCTTTACCAGGAAAAGCTGGGTGCCGCTGAGCATCTGATCCGTAAGGAAATGAACCGTTACCGCGCCGAGCCAGGCCGTGAATGGTCGGTGCCGCAAGGGCACTATTTCATGATGGGCGACAATCGTGACAACTCCAACGACAGCCGTTATTGGAATGATCCGAAGATCCCCAAGAACTTACTGGGCATGGTGCCGGACAAGAATATTGTCGGCAAAGCCTTCTCGGTATGGTTGAGCTGGTCCGATCCGAAACTGCACAACCTGCCGAACTTCTCCCGAGTTGGCCTGATCCGCTGACTTTTCGAATATTTGCGGCGCTGTTCAATACGGCGCCGCACGCTATATATAGTCTTGCCCGTGCGGTTTAAGACATTCCAATAACACTGACATTTGAGGTCGATCATGACATTTGCGCGTTCGCAGAAAGGTTTGTCGGTTCTAGGTTGGCTGATGGCGTTGGCAGTGGTGGCTTTCTTTGCCAGCACGGCGTTCAAGATGATTCCGCATTACCTGGACTACATGTCGCTGGAAAAAATCATTACTTCGGTAGAAACGGATAAAGCCGCAGAGATCCGCAGTGTTGGTGAGTTTTACGCGCACGTCAGCAAAGGCATGCAGGTCAATAGCATCCGGGATTTGGATATGGAAAAGGCACTCGTGGTGAAAGTTGAGAACAACGAGTTCCGCGCTCACCTGAAATACGAAAAGCGTGAAGCCCTGATAGAAAACCTCGATCTGGTGGCGCGTTTCGACAAAGAATTCCGCGTGCGTATGCCGTGAGCGCATCGCTAAGCCGCCTCGAGCGTCAGCTCGGCTACACCTTCCAAGACCAGGAACTGATGATCCTGGCGCTAACCCACCGCAGCTTCGCCGGACGCAATAACGAGCGCCTGGAGTTTCTCGGGGATGCCATTCTCAACTTCGTCGCCGGTGAAGCGCTATTCGAGCGTTTTCCGCTGGCGCGCGAAGGCCAGTTGTCGCGTTTACGCGCGCGGCTGGTGAAAGGTGAGACCCTGGCGGTACTGGCTCGCGGTTTTGACCTGGGGGAGTATCTGCGTCTCGGCTCCGGTGAGCTGAAGAGTGGTGGTTTTCGGCGGGAATCGATTTTGGCCGATGCGCTGGAAGCCCTGATCGGCGCAATTTACTTGGATGCCGGTATGGATGCCGCGCGCCAGCGGGTGCTGGCTTGGCTAACCTCTGAACTGGATGGCCTGACGCTGGTGGACACCAACAAAGATCCGAAAACCCGTCTGCAGGAATTCCTCCAGTCGCGCGCCTGTGAGCTACCGCGCTATGAGGTGGTGGATATCCAGGGCGAGCCGCACTGCCGAACCTTTGTCGTCGAATGCCAGATCACCTTATTGAATGACAAGACCGTAGGGCAGGGTGCCAGCCGTCGTATCGCCGAACAAGTGGCGGCAGCGGCAGCACTAATTGCCCTCGGCGTGGAGAACGGCCATGACTGATTCAACTGCAACACGCTGTGGCTATGTCGCCATCGTCGGCCGCCCCAACGTGGGCAAATCCACGCTGCTCAACCATATCCTCGGGCAAAAGCTGGCGATCACCTCGCGCAAGCCGCAGACCACCCGCCACAACATGCTGGGGATCAAGACCGAGGGCAATGTCCAGGCTATTTACGTCGACACCCCCGGCATGCACAAGAATGGTGAGCGAGCCCTCAACCGTTACATGAACAAGACCGCCTCGGCGGCGTTGAAAGACGTCGATGTGGTGATCTTCGTGGTCGACCGTACCCGCTGGACCGAAGAGGACCAGATGGTTCTCGAGCGTGTGCAGTATGTCCAAGGCCCGGTGATTCTGGCGATCAACAAGACTGACCGTATCGAAGACAAGGCTGAACTGATGCCGCACCTGGAGTGGTTGCAGCAGCAACTGCCAAACGCGGAAATCGTGCCGATCTCTGCGCAGCATGGGCACAACCTCGACGCGCTGGAAGGCCTGATCGCTAAGCATCTGCCAGAGAACGATCACTTCTTCCCGGAAGACCAGATCACCGATCGCAGTAGCCGTTTCCTCGCGGCCGAGTTGGTGCGCGAGAAGATCATGCGTCAGCTGGGTGCCGAGTTGCCGTACCAGATCACGGTGGAAATCGAAGAGTTCAAGCAGCAGGGCAAAACCCTGCACATCCACGCGCTGATCCTGGTCGAGCGCGATGGGCAGAAGAAAATCATCATTGGCGACAAAGGCGAGCGGATCAAGCGCATCGGCATGGACGCCCGCAAGGACATGGAAGTACTGTTCGACTCCAAGGTGATGCTCAATCTCTGGGTCAAAGTCAAAGGCGGCTGGTCCGACGATGAACGGGCTCTGCGATCGCTGGGCTACTCCGACATTTAACCCATGCTAAGCAGCGCGCAACCGGCTTTTATCCTGCATAGCCGGGCCTACCGCGAAAGCAGCGCGCTGGTGGACTTCCTTACCCCACAGGGGCGTCTGCGGGCAGTATTGCGTGGCGCGCGCGGTAAGGCTGGGACCTTGGCGCGGCCTTTCGTTCCAGTGGAAGTCGAGTTCCGCGGCCGTGGCGAGTTGAAAAACGTTGGCCGCCTGGACAGCGCCGGTATCCCCTGCTGGCTGCTTGGCGATGCCCTGTTCAGTGGCCTCTATCTGAACGAGTTGCTGATCCGCCTGTTGCCGGCGGAAGACCCGCATCCCATTCTGTTCGAACACTACAGCGCGACCTTGGCGGCGCTGGCGGCCGGCCGGCCGTTGGAGCCGCTGTTGCGTGCATTCGAATGGCGTCTGCTGGATGAGCTGGGTTATGGTTTTGCCCTGGCTGAGGATCTCAGCGGCCAACCGATTGCGCCGGATGGACTGTACCGTTTGCAGCCGGATGCCGGTCTGGAACCAGTGGCGCAGCTGCAACCGGGCCTGTTCCACGGTGCGGAGCTGCTGGCAATGGCCGACGCCGATTGGTCTGCCCCAGGCGCCTTGGCTGCGGCCAAGCGCTTGATGCGCCAGGCCCTCGCCCCCCATTTAGGCGGCCGACCTTTAGTCAGCCGCGAGTTGTTCATGACCTTGAAGGAGCCACCCCGTGACTGACGCCAATCGCATTCTTTTGGGTGTGAACATCGACCACGTCGCTACCCTGCGCCAAGCCCGCGGCACCCGCTATCCCGATCCGTTGAAGGCGGCCTTGGATGCCGAAGAGGCAGGTGCCGATGGCATCACCCTACATCTGCGTGAAGATCGTCGGCATATCCAGGAACGTGACGTGCGAATCATGAAGGACGCCCTGCAGACGCGGATGAACTTCGAAATGGGCGTAACCGAAGAAATGCTCGCTTTCGCCGAGAGCATTCGCGCCGAACACGTGTGCCTGGTGCCGGAAAGTCGTGCCGAGCTGACCACCGAGGGTGGTCTGGATGTGCTCGGGCAGGAAGCACGTATCCGCGCAGCGGTGCAGCGCCTGGGTAACGTGGGCAGTGAGGTTTCGTTGTTTATCGATGCGGATGAGCGGCAGATCGAAGCGGCCAAGCGGGTCGGTGCACCGGCGATCGAGATACATACTGGGCGCTATGCCGATGCCCATACTCCCGCTGAAGCTGCGCGTGAGCTGGCGCGCATACGCGATGGCGTGGCTTGCGCTCTGGCCCATGGCCTGATCGTCAACGCCGGCCACGGCCTGCACTATCACAACGTTGAGCCAGTAGCCGCAATCGCCGGCATCAATGAACTGAATATCGGCCACGCGCTCGTTGCGCACGCCTTGTTCGTTGGTTTTAAAGCGGCCGTGGCGGAGATGAAACAGCTGATCGTCGCAGCCGCTGCACGCGGTTGAGCCTACCTGGCTCCTCTCCGGTGGTGAGAGGGAAGGTGAGTGTCGCTTGCGATCAATCCATTCTTATCAAGGCTTACGCGCCACCAGTACCGCCCGCATTGGCGCGGGCAAGCCTTCAAGGGTGCGTGAGTGGTCGCCGGGGTCGAGAAAGTCCGGTAGGGATTGATAGCGCATCCATTCGGTACTGCGTTGCTCCTCGATGCTGGTGACGCTGACATCGACGCAGCGCACATCGACGAAGCCGGCACGGCGCAGCCACAGTTCCAGCGCCGGTACCGAGGGCAGGAACCAGACGTTGCGCATCTGCGCATAGCGGTCTTCCGGTACCAGCACCTGCCGGGCATCGCCGGCCACCACCAACGTTTCCAGCACCAGTTCGCCACCTTTGGCCAGGCAGTCTTTCAGCGCCAGCAGATGGTCGATGGGCGAGCGGCGGTGGTAGAGCACACCCATGGAGAACACGGTGTCGAAGCCTTCGAGCTTTTCCGGCAGCTCTTCCAGGGCAAACGGCAGGTGCCAGACCGGCAGCTCCGGCAGATAGCGCTGGATCGCCTGGAACTGGCAGAAGAACAGCCAGTTGGGGTCGATGCCGATCACGCTTTCGGCGCCGGCGCCGATCATGCGCCACTGGTAATAGCCGTTGCCGCAGCCGACATCGAGCACGCGTTTACCACTGAGATTGAGGTGCGGCGCGATTCGTTCCCACTTCCAGTCCGAGCGCCATTCGGTGTCGATATGCACGCCGAATAACTCGAACGGCCCTTTGCGCCAGGGCGATAGACCAAGCAACGCCTGACGCAACTGCGCGCGGCTGGTTTCATCGCAGTCGCTGTCCAGTTGAAAGCATTCGCGCAGTTCGACCTGGCTCGGCGTCAGCGGGGGTAACGCATCCAGTGCGCCTTGCCAGCGCTCGAGGTCGCCGTGGCCAATCTCCAGTTTGCTGTCCAGCTGTTGTTGCAGGCCGGCAGCCCAATTGGCCAAGGGGCTGTCCGCCAGACGGCAGGCGAGGGGGGCAAGGTCAATCATGGCAGGGCGATCAGTGAGGCAAAGTTGAGGCACTGGAACCACGGCACGACTTTGCTGAAGCCGGCGGCCAGCAGGCGCTCACGGTGTTCTTCGAGGCTATCGGGAAGCATCACGTTTTCCAGCGCGCTGCGTTTCTGGGCGATTTCCAGCTCGCTGTAACCATTGGCGCGCTTGAAGGCGATATGCAGTTCGGTGAGCAGCGCGTGTTCTTCGGCATCGTTGAAGCGCAATTTTTCCGAGAGGATCAGTGCTCCGCCCGGCAACAGGGCCTGCCGAATCCGGCTGAGCAGAGGCAAGCGTTGTGCGGGCTGGATAAATTGCAGGGTGAAGTTCAGCGCCACCAGCGAAGCCGGCTGGAACTCCAGGCGCAGGATATCGGCCTCGATGACCTCGACCGGCAGCAACTCTTGAAACATCGAGTCTTGCGCGTGCAGATACTCACTGCAGCGTTCGACCATGGCGCTGGAGTTGTCGACCGCGATGACCCGGCAATCTTCGCTCTTCACATGCCGGCGCAGAGCTTGCGTGACCGCGCCCAACGAGCTGCCGAGGTCATACAGCACGCTGTGCGGCTGGGCGAATTGTGCCGCGAGCACTCCGATGTTTTCCACGATGGTCGGGTAGCCCGGTACGGAGCGTTTGATCATGTCCGGAAACACCCGCACCACGGCTTCGTTGAAGGCGAAGTCCTGAACGAGGGGTAGTGGTTGTGCGAAGAGGCGGTCGGATTCTTTGCTCACGGGGGTTCCGAAGGCGATGACGATGAGGCCGGCATTTTAGCCAAGACTGGCCTTAGAAGCTGTTCAATATCTGCTGCGCTTGGCCTGGCTGCGTTGAAAACAGGCTCGGACTGCTCATTTACAACTCGTAAACTCCGAGTCCTCGCCTGCTGTTGTTATGCCTTGTGACCCACATGGATGTGGGGAATGCCGCTACCCGTAGGCGACCCCATGGATGGGGGAGGTAGGAAAAATGCCGGGAGCATTTTCGAGAACGGGTGCGGCCCTGACCTGCGCTCGCGACGATCTTGAGCAGCTTCTAGCCAAACTACCATCACTTCAACTGGTCGGAAAAGAACTCGCCAGCGCCCTGAATCGGTCCCAAGGGGTTCTTTTTCGAATCAATGCGGCGGATGTTCGGTTCTCCGCTGCTGACTTTGTGCACCAGGGTGTCGTCTACCAGCACGAAGACTGCGCGGAAGGCCCAGCCTTGCACCGCACGATTCTTGCTGAAGTTGAGCACGTCGGCCCAGAAGCTGCCGACACGTTGCGTATCGGTCTTGGAGAACTCGAAGGCATAGCCGATGCAGCGATCCTTGGCCTCAAGGCATTTGACTATGCCGTCCGGCAAGTAGGACAAGGGTATATTGGGTTGGACGAACATCAGCCGCACGTCGATAAACGACAGCATGCGCCCATTGCCTTGGGTGAGCGGATCGAATCCCAGGGAGAACAGCTCAGGGCGAGTGGTCTTACCTGGCGCGGCTTGGGAAAAGCGAATTTCGGTATCCGTATAATCACCGAAGGGCGAGAGGGTCTCCGCATGCTCGCTCGGCAGCAGGCTACCGCAGCCAGCCAGTAATCCTGCCGAGAGAACCACAAACGTACTACACCGACCGCCGCTCATGATGTTCCCCCTGATTTCAGTTCTCTCCCTATTTGCTATAGACGATTTAACGAGCGGCTGCCGTTTCATTTTTGAGTCGGCAGATCAACGCGGCAGACGGTGAATCGCCGAGGCAGCGATGCCCCACTGACCCAGCCAATAGCTGAGGATGATGGCGTACGGCGCGGTGACAAAAGGTGTAACAAAACGGTTGATTCCGATCAGACTGTCGGACAGCACAAACAGTGCCGCACCCCCGGCCGCAAGCCAAGCCGAGGTGCTACTCACGCCTGGCGTGCCGATCCGCGCCAGGGCGCGCCAGAGCATCGCGCTGATGGCCAGGGCATACACCGCTACGGGGATCAGCAGCGGGCCGAGGCCGCTGCTGGCGAGCGTGGTGAACATGCCGGCACCTGCCGCCGCGGCGAGGAGCAGGGCCGCCGGCGCGAGGCGACGGCTGTCGCCCAGGTAGGCGAACAGGTAGGCCAAGTGACCCAGCAGGAAAGCGCCAAGGCCGAAGACGAAGAGGTCGGCCGGCCATTCCAGCAGCATATCGCCAGCCAGGGAGCACAATAGGCCGAGGCTGATCCAGCGTCGATAGAGACCCGCTGGCGCACTACGCAGCCAGAGCAGCAAGGCGATCACCGGGATAGGTTTAGCCAGCAGGCAGGGTTGCGCCCAGTCGCTTGCCCGCCCATAGAGAAAGGCCAGTGCACCGATCAACGCCACTATCAGCCATCGCATATTCGATCCTCAACGGTTGCTTGAGTGGCGACTATGCCCGGCCATGGCGTCGAACCACAGGCGACACGCGTCAGGTGCAGGCTCAAATCGCGCCGTGCAAGGCGTAGGCTGGCGCTGAGCCGTAGGCGATGCCCAACAACCGGCCAGCAGGGCCGGGCTTTCACGTAGGCTGCCGAGCGCCGGGAGTCGCGGGGCGACTCCTTGTTGGGCATCACTGCGTTCAGCGCTAACCTACGGGACCGCCGTTTTGTCTGGGAGGCTGCGCAAAAACCCTAGGTTGCTGCTGAGCCGTAGGCGATGCCCAACAACCGGTCTACAAGGCCGGACTGCCAAGCGCGAGACCGAGCACGGGGAGTCGCGTGGGGGGGGGGCATCACTGCGTTCAGCTCTAACCTACAGGCTGTCTCTCGTCCGCAATGCTTTGGCGTGATGGGCTTTCGCGAGCAGAGCTCACTCCTACGAAGAGCTACAGCCCGGCTGAGCATTTAACAGGTACAGAACTCTTTATTTCACGCTGATGTGGCAGTCGAAGGTCTTGGCCGGTGCGACATCCACTTCCCAGGGGCGGTGGTAGAGCAGCAGCAAGCGCCCGTCGCCCGGGTTGGTGGCCTGGAAGCGCCAGGTTGACTGTCCGGCACTGCCGACCAGGCCGGCGTCTTCCGGATTGCTGTAGACCTCAGGGCCCAGGCTGCGCAGCACGCCAGGCGCGGCGTCCTTCACTTCCCAACGGAAACCAGTGGTGGGATTGCTGGCCAGGGTGAGGGTCAGCTGTTGTCCGCTGTGTAGGTCCAGCGGGCATTCGTCCTGCTGGCTCTGTTGCAGCGTGACGTTGCTTGGCTGCTGCTGCGCGCAGGCGGCGAGCAGACTGAGAGTGAGGGGTAAGAGCAGGCGGGCAGCAGTCATAAACAGTTCCTGTCAGTCTAACACTGGCCGCCAGCATAACCTCAAGGCACTGAACATTCGTAGCCTGGATCGTGCGGCGGGTTGCCCGGAATCCAACCCTGGATGACCCCCGTCGTACGTTTAGCCGGGCTACAAACCTGCCGTTACGATCAGAACAGCACCTTGGCCACATCCGCATAGCGCTTGGCGAAGTGCACGGTCAGGCCTTCCTTGAGGTAGTCCGGCAGCTCGGTAAAGTCGCCACGGTTGGCTTCCGGCAGGATCAGCTCGAAGATTTTTTGCCGCCGCGCCGCAATGACCTTCTCGCGCACTCCGCCAATCGGCAAGACATGGCCGGTGAGGGTCAGCTCGCCGGTCATCGCCACGCCTTTCTTCGGCGCCTGGTTACGCGCCAGCGAGAGCAGCGCGCTGGCCATGGTTATGCCCGCACTGGGGCCGTCCTTCGGCGTCGCGCCTTCCGGCACATGCAGGTGGACGAAGGCCTGGTCGAAGAACGTCGGGTCGCCTTGGTAATCCTTCAGGTGCGAGCTGATGTAGCTGTAAGCAATCTCGGCCGACTCCTTCATCACCTCGCCGAGCTGGCCTGTGAGCTTGAAGCCGCGGTTCAGCGTGTGAATGCGCGTGGCCTCGATCGGCAAGGTGGCGCCGCCCAGGCTGGTCCAGGCCAGACCGGTGAGCACACCGACGCCGGAGAGCACCTGCTCGTTGCGAAACACCGGCATGCCGAGGTAGCCCTCAAGGTCCTTCGGGCCAATCTTCAGCTTCGCATCAGGCTGTTCCAACAACGTGACCACCGCCTTGCGCACCAGTTTGCCCAGTTGTTTCTCCAGGTGACGCACGCCTGCCTCGCGAGCGTAGCCTTCGATCAGCGCCCGCAGCGCGCTGTCGCTGATCGCCAGACGCTGTTTCGGCACCCCGGCTTTCATCAGTTGCTTGGGCCACAGGTGGCGCTTGGCGATGGCGAGTTTTTCCTCGGCGATGTAGCCGGACAGGCGGATGACTTCCATGCGGTCGAGCAGCGCGCTGGGGATCGAATCCAAGGTGTTGGCGGTGCAGATGAACAGCACCTTGGACAGGTCCAGGCGCAGATCCAGGTAGTGATCGAGGAATTCGCCGTTCTGCTCCGGGTCGAGCGTCTCCAGCAGCGCCGAGGCTGGGTCGCCTTGGTGGCTGGCACCGAGCTTGTCGATCTCGTCGAGCATGATCACCGGGTTCATCACTTCGACGTCCTTTAACGCCTGTACCAGCTTGCCGGGTAGAGCGCCGATGTAGGTACGGCGGTGGCCCTTGATCTCCGCCTCGTCGCGCATACCGCCGACGCTGAAGCGATAGAACGGACGGCCAAGGGTTTCGGCGATCGATTTGCCGATACTGGTCTTGCCGACTCCCGGAGGGCCCACCAGCAGCACGATGGAGCCAGAAATCTCGCCCTTGAAGGCGCCGACGGCGAGGAACTCGAGGATGCGCTCTTTGATGTCGTCGAGCCCTGCGTGCTGCTGATTTAGCACTTTGCGCGCGTACTTGAGGTCGAGCTTGTCCTGGCCGTAAACGCCCCAGGGAATAACGGTGGCCCAGTCCAGGTAATTGCGCGTGACGGCGTATTCCGGCGAGCCGGTTTCGAGGATCGTCAGTTTGTTCAGCTCATCAAGGATGCGTTTGTGTGCTTGCTCGGGCAGGGTCTTGCCCTCCAGACGCTGCTCGAATTGCTCGATATCGGCGCTGCGGTCGTCCTTGGTCAGGCCCAGTTCCTGCTGGATCAGCTTGAGCTGTTCCTTTAGGAAGAAATCCCGCTGGTGCCTGCCGATGGTGCGGTTGACCTCGGCCGACAGCTCACCCTGCAGGCGTGCCACTTCCACCTCTTTGCGCAGCAGCGGCAGCACCTTCTCCATGCGCTTGAGCATAGGCACGGTGTCCAGTACTTCCTGCAACTCGGCGCCGGGTGCGCTGGTCAGGGCGGCGGCAAAGTCGGTCAGCGGCGAGGGGTCGTTCGGGCTGAAACGGTTGAGGTAATTCTTCAGCTCTTCGCTGTACAGCGGGTTGAGGGGCAGCAATTCCTTGATCGCGTTGATCAATGCCATGCCGTAGGCCTTCACCTCATCGCTCGATTCCTTCGGGCTTTGCGGGTACTCGACCTCCACCAGGTAGGGCGGTTTATGGCTGAGCCAGCCGAGGATGCGCACGCGGGTCAGACCCTGGGCGATAAACTGCAACTTTCCGCCTTCCTCGGTGGCATGGAGGATGCGCACCAGCGTGCCGTGCTCGGGCAGGTTATCCGGGTCGAAGCCGCTGGCATCTGTCGGCGGGGTGTCGATATAGAACAGCGCCAGGCTCTTGTGCTCGGTCTTGACCACACGCGCCAGGGTTTCCGCCCAAGGCTGCTGGTTGACGATCACCGGCAGCACCTGTGCCGGGAAGAACGGGCGGTTGTGGATGGGGATCACATAGAGTCGTTCCGGCAGCCGTTGGCCGGGCAGGGTCAGGCTCTGGCTGTGGGGGCGCGTGTCGTCGTCGACGATATCCGGGGTAATGTGCTGATCGTTCATGCGGCACCTTGTCATGACTACATGAAGGGTAGATGGGTTGGCGGTCGAAGTAATTCAATCCCACGCGGTTGCGAACGCCGCCTTTGCGCTGGTCGGTGTTTGCTGGGAAATACCCGCGTACTCCCGTAAAATGCGCAAAATTTGACCAGCAGCCGCCATGCTCAACGCACGCCTGATCCGTCTGGACGACCAAGCCCACGAACATGCCCATGACCATCACCAGTTGGTGATGTCGTTGTCTGGCCGCGCCGAGTTCGAGGTCAATGGCCGCGGTGGTGAGGTGTGTCGGATGCGCGCCTGCCTGGTGCCTGGCGATGCCGAGCACCAGTTCGCCGGGGTTGGCGACAACCGCATGTTGATCCTCGATCTGGATGAGCAGGGCAACTCGGCGGAAGACCTGGAACTGCTCGGCCACCTGTTCGACACCCCGCGCTACCCGGCGCTGGACGCGGATTTTCAGAACCTGCTGAGTTACGCCGGCGCCGAATTGGCCCGTTATGGCAGCGATCCGCAACTGGCCCGCGCCCTCGGCGGCGTACTGCTGCGGGCCTTGCACCTGCGCTTATTTGGCGAGCAGACGAACCGGACGGTGGGCCTGCTGAATGTCGAGCGGCTGGATGCCTATATCGGCGAGCACCTGGCGCGGCGCATCAGCGTCGCCGAGCTGGCGCAGGTGGTCTGTCTCAGCCCCAGCCATTTCCATGCGCAGTTCAAAGACAGCGTCGGCCTCACCCCGCACCAATACCTGCTGAAAACCCGCCTTGATCGTGCCGCGCGTTTGCTGCGCGAGAGCGCTCTGCCATTGATTCGCATCGCCGAAGAGTGCGGCTTCTCCAGCCAGAGCGCGCTGACCACGGCGATGCGCCGCTACCTCGGCCTGACCCCCAAGCGCCTGCGCGGCGCTGAGTGAGTCGCCCCGCTGCCGAGTTCCACCTGTAGCCGTTGCGGGTTCTGAGCATGCTCCATGGTCGAGTCGCCGGGCATGCAAATGAACGAGCGGATTGGCGTTATACAGCGTGCCTCTGGGCGGAAGTTCCCTTGAATAGAGCTTTTTGCAAAAACTCCAGAGGTTCTTGCAAGAACCTGTCATGCCTGTGCCACTAAATTCCGCCATCCACTTGCACAGTCGCGTTCGTTTAGGCCGAAGTGTTATTTGGCCTGAGCAGCAGCACTGAGCTAGACCCATAGCAGTGGTCGCCATAACAGTGGTTTCCATCGCAACAGTCTCCATAACAGTCTCCATAACAACAGTCTCCACAAGAGGATGGGCGTGATGTTCAAAGCCAGTCACGTCTTGCAGGGCGAGTTCCTTACCCGGATCTCCTCCCAAAAGGCCGCCGATTTTTTCCCTGTCATCAGCGCTAATTACAGCGTTGACGAGGCAGCCTATCTCGCAGAGCTCCTCGAGCTCGCCGATCCTGGTGAATCTGGCATCGCAGCTATCCGCAGCGGCGCCCGGACGTTGATCGAAGACGTTCGTAGCCGGGACAACGCCGTCGATACCCTCGACGCACTCCTTCGCCAGTACAGCCTCGATACCCAGGAAGGGCTGATGCTCATGTGCCTGGCCGAGGCTCTGCTGCGCGTACCGGATGCCGCCACCGCCGACGCGCTGATCCGCGACAAGCTGAACGCCGCCGAGTGGGATCGTCACCTCGGCAAGAGTGACAACGTGTTGGTCAACTTCGCGGCCTGGGGCCTGGTGATGACCGGCAAGGTGGTCAACCTGGATGGCGCCAGCACCGGCAAGCCCGGCGGCGTGCTGAGCAAGCTGGTGCAACGCTCCGGCGAGCCGGTGATTCGCGCGGCGATGAACCAGGCGATGAAGCTGATGGGCAAGCAGTTCGTCCTCGGCCGCAGCATCAGTGAAGCGCTGAAGAACGGCCGTCCGTGCCGCGAACAGGGCTATACCTATTCCTTCGACATGCTCGGTGAAGCGGCGCTGACCGCTGCAGATGCCGAGAAGTACATGGCCGACTACCGCAAGGCCATCGACACTGTCGGCGCCGAGCCGCAGGTCGGCCCAGGGCCGAAGCCGTCGATCTCGATCAAACTTTCCGCCCTGCACCCGCGCTATGAAGTGGCGCAGCGTGAGCGCGTGCTCACCGAACTGTTCGCCAATGTCCGCGAGCTGGCGATCCGGGCGCGCAAGCTGAACGTCGGCATCGCCGTCGACGCCGAAGAAGCCGACCGCCTCGAGTTGTCGCTGGAGCTGTTCGAGAAGCTCATGCGCGACCCGGCGATCGCCGGCTGGGGTGAGTTCGGCCTGGTAGTCCAGGCCTACTCCAAGCGTTGCCTGCCGGTGCTGGTGTGGCTGACGCTGCTGGGCAAAGAGCTGGGCGCGAAGATGCCGCTGCGCCTGGTCAAGGGCGCTTACTGGGACAGCGAGATCAAGCAGTCGCAGCAGTGGGGCCTGGATGGTTACCCGGTGTTCACCCGCAAGGAAGGCACCGACACCTCCTACCTGGCCTGCGCGCGCTTCCTGCTTTCGGACTTCACCCGTGGGGTGATCTACCCGCAGTTCGCCAGCCACAACGCCCATACCGTGAGCTGCATCCTGGCGATGGCCAGTGACCGCGAGTTCGAATTCCAGCGCCTGCACGGCATGGGCGATGCGCTGTACGACACGATCATCGAGAAACACCGCAAGAACGTGCGCATTTATGCGCCAGTTGGTGCGCATAAAGACTTGCTGCCGTACCTGGTGCGGCGTCTGCTGGAAAATGGCGCCAACTCATCGTTCGTGCACCAGTTGGTCGATCCGAGCATTCCGGTCGAGTCCTTGATCGATCATCCGGTGACGCAACTGCGCAAATTCAAAAGCCTCGCAAACGACAAAATCCCCCTCCCGCCGGCCCTGTTCGGCCCCGCGCGGAAAAACTCCCAAGGCATCAACATGAACATTCAGCAGTCCTGGAATGAGCTTGAGCTCGCCTATCAGCCGCACCTCAACCGTCAATGGCAAGCCGCACCGGTGATCAACGGGCAGACACTGCCTGGCACCGCGCAAGAAGTGCGTTGCCCTTACGAGTTGAGCAGGCTGGTCGGTACTGCCCAGTTCGCCAGCGCCGCCCAGGCCGGTCAGGCGCTGGATGCTCTGGCGGCGGCCTGGCCGCGCTGGAACGCGACCCCGGTGGAGCAGCGTGCGGCGATTTTCGAGCGCGTCGCGGATTTGCTCGAAGCGCAGCGCGGCGAGCTGATGGCGCTGTGCACCCTGGAAGCCGGCAAGACCCTGCAAGACGGCATCGACGAAGTCCGCGAAGCCGTGGATTTCTGCCGCTACTACGCCCAGCAGGCGCGCCTGCGTCTGGGCCGTGAAGAGCTGCATGGTCCGACCGGTGAGCGTAACGAGCTGTTCCATGAAGGCCGCGGCATCTTCGTTTGCGTCAGCCCGTGGAACTTCCCGTTGGCGATCTACCTCGGCCAGATCAGCGCCGCACTGGTTGCCGGTAACTGCGTATTGGCCAAGCCGGCCGAGCAGACCAGCCTGATCGCTGCGCGCACGCTGGAACTGTTGTTCGAGGCCGGCCTGCCGACCGACGTGATTGCCTTCCTGCCAGGCGACGGCGCCACTCTCGGCAGCGTGTTCTGCCGAGATGCCCGCGTTGCTGGTGTGTGCTTCACCGGTTCGACCGACACCGCACGGATCATCAACCGCCAGTTGGCCGAGAAAGACGGCCCGATCGCCGCTCTGATCGCCGAAACCGGTGGCCAGAACGCCATGATCGTCGACTCCACCGCGCTGCCTGAGCAGGTAGTCAATGATGCCGTGCACTCCGCCTTCACCAGCGCCGGCCAGCGTTGCTCGGCCCTGCGCGTGCTCTATGTGCAAGCGGATATCGCCGACCGCGTGATCGAGTTGCTCAAAGGCGCCATGGCTGAGCTGACAGTCGGTGCCTCGAACCTGATCACCAGCGATGTCGGCCCGGTGATCGACGCTGAAGCCATGGCTGGCCTGCAAACGCACATTGCCCAGTTGAAAGGCGAGGGCAAGCTGATTGCCGAAGCCACTCTGCCTGCTGGCCTGGATGGCCATTTCATCGCCCCGGTGGCGTTCGAAATCAGCGGCATCAACGAACTGAAGAAAGAGAACTTCGGCCCGATCCTGCACATCGTGCGCTTCGAAGCTGCGGATCTGGACAAAGTGGTCGGCGCAATCAACGCCACCGGCTATGGCCTGACCCTCGGCGTACACAGCCGCAATGAAGAAACCGCACGGCGCATCGAGTCGCTGGCGCGGGTCGGTAACCTCTACGTCAACCGCAACCAGATCGGTGCCGTGGTCGGTGTGCAGCCCTTCGGCGGTTGCGGCCTGTCCGGCACCGGCCCGAAAGCGGGCGGCCCAAGCTACCTGCTGCGCTTTGCCAACGAGCGCAGCACCTCGGTGAATACCACCGCGGTGGGTGGTAACGCCTCGCTGCTATCACTCGTCGACGCGGAATAATCAGCGACACGTAGGCTGGGTTTCGCTTCGCTCTACCCAGCCTACGCACCACCAACTGAGCACGTTGTAGGGTGAGGGGCATCACTGCTCCCTCACTTCCGCTTTTTCCCTTAACGGGGAGGGCGTACCAGGCGTTCGCCACAAGCGACGCCGTTTGCCAATCAAGGGTGCGGGCCTATCCCCGTTGCCTGAATAAAAACAAATGAGAGGGGAGTCCCCCAATGACTGCTAACACTCCAATGCTGATCACCTTCGTGGTGTATATCGCAGCCATGGTACTGATCGGCCTTTTTGCCTATCTGCGCACCAATAACCTGTCCGATTACATCCTCGGCGGCCGTAGCCTCGGCAGCTTTGTAACCGCACTGTCGGCTGGTGCCTCCGACATGAGCGGCTGGCTGTTGATGGGTCTGCCGGGCGCGGTGTACATGTCCGGCCTGTCCGAGAGCTGGATCGCCATCGGTCTGATCGTCGGCGCTTACCTGAACTGGCTGTTCGTCGCCGGCCGTCTGCGCGTGCAGACCGAGCACAACGGCAACGCCCTGACGCTGCCGGACTACTTCACCAACCGCTTCGAAGACCACAGCCGCGTGCTGCGTATCTTCTCCGCGGTGGTGATCCTGGTGTTCTTCACCATCTACTGCGCCTCCGGCGTCGTGGCAGGCGCGCGTCTGTTCGAAAGCACCTTCGGCATGTCTTACCAGACCGCGCTGTGGGCAGGTGCTGCGGCGACCATCGCTTACACCTTCGTCGGTGGCTTCCTGGCTGTCAGCTGGACTGACACCGTGCAGGCATCGCTGATGATCTTCGCGCTGATCCTTACCCCGATCGTGGTAATGCTGGCGACCGGCGGTATCGATCCGACCTTCGCCGCCATCGAGCTGAATGACGCCACCAACTTCGACATGCTCAAGGGCGCCAGCTTCGTTGGCGTGATCTCGCTGATGGGTTGGGGCTTGGGCTACTTCGGCCAGCCGCACATCCTCGCGCGCTTCATGGCGGCGGATTCGGTGAAATCGATCCCGGCCGCACGCCGCATCTCCATGACCTGGATGATTCTGTGCCTGGGTGGCGCCGTCGCCGTTGGCTTCTTCGGCATCGCCTACTTCGCAGCGCACCCGGAAGTCGGCGGCGCTGTGGGCGAAAACCCGGAGCGGGTATTCATCGAACTGGCGAAGATCCTGTTCAACCCTTGGGTTGCCGGTGTGCTGCTGTCGGCCATTCTGGCCGCGGTGATGAGCACCTTGAGCTGCCAGTTGCTGGTTTGCTCGAGCGCCCTGACCGAAGACTTCTACAAATCCTTCCTGCGGAAAAATGCCAGCCAGCTCGAACTGGTCTGGGTCGGCCGTGCCATGGTGTTGCTGGTGGCGCTGGTCTCCATTTGGCTGGCTTCCAACCCGGAAAACCGCGTACTCGGCCTGGTTTCCTACGCTTGGGCGGGCTTCGGTGCTGCCTTCGGCCCGGTGGTGTTGATCTCCCTGGTGTGGAAGAACATGACCCGCAACGGCGCACTGGCCGGCATGCTGGTCGGTGCTCTCACCGTGATCGTCTGGAAGCAGTTCGGCTGGCTTGGCCTGTACGAAATCATCCCGGGCTTCATCTTCGCGTCCATCTCCATCCTGGTGTTCAGCCTGCTGGGCAAGGCCCCTTCGGCGGCCATGCTGAAGCGTTTCGCCGAAGCCGAGCAGGAGTATCAGGAAGCTCACAACGGCGTCCAGGGAGCTCCTGCTGTCAGTTAAGCCATCCAGCGGCAGCTGACTGGTCGTTCAGCTGCCGTTTCAGCCTGGGGCGGGAGTGTCTTCCACTCTTTGCGGCTCAGGCACCGTGCGTGCGACCGATTGTGCTTCGCCGGCCCACACCTTGTTGTGTTGGGCCGGTTTTTTTTTGCCTCAGTGGATCAGCGGTCATGCGTGTGGTGCAGTGGGCTGCTATTCCTACCAAGATGCTCTGCCGGAGCGGAGCAGCGGCCTGGGCCCGAGTAGGGATATGGCAGAAACAGGCCCAAAGGTGCGGTCGGACTCGCGGATTTGGATGAATGGCGGTCCTCTTCCAGGTAATCGCTGCCGACCCAGTGACCGCCATCAATCTACCTGAACAGGGGTGAGACCATGGCAACCTTCATCACGCTAGCGAACTTCACCGATCAGGGCATCCGGACGGTCAAAGACTCACCGGATCGTTACCAAGCATTCAAGGCAATGGCAGAGACGCTCGGCATCACGGTCAAGGCCGCCTACTGGACCGTCGGCAATTACGACTTGGTGCTTATTGTCGAGGGGGCCGATGAGGCCGCAACCACCTTGTTACTGAAAGCAGGCTCGCTTGGCAATGTGCGGACGCAGACGCTGCGCGGGTTCTCTGAGCAAGAGATCAGGCGAATCATCGGCAACATGCCTTAGAAGCGGTTCAATATCTGCTGCGCTTGGCCATGCTGCGTTGAAAACAGGCTCGGAATGCTCATTTACCACTCGTAAACTCCGCTTCCTCACCTGTTGTTGTTACGCCTTGTGACCCACATGGATGTGGGGAATGCCGCTACCCGTAGGGAACGGGTGCGGCCCTGACCTGCGCTCGCGACGATCTTGAACAGTTTCTTAGAACCTGCCCCTGCCTGAGTGTTTTGCAGCAGACGCATAACAGGTACAGCCGATCCGATAGTGCTTCGCCGGTCCTCATCCTCTGGGTGTTGGGCCGGTTTTTTTGCCTGGGAGTTGCTGGCCGCAGAATTCCCCCCGCGCGTGCTTAGCCGTCGCGCTAGTCACGTAGGGTGGGTTTCAGCCCACCGATATAAGGTTTGTGCTGGGCTGAAGCCCACCCTACAAGGCTGCGGCGACCTTCAACCTGGTTATTTTCCACTGACTTGTAGGGGGGACTGGCACCGCGTGTTGCCGTTTGGTTCCAGGTACGGCTGGAGAGTCGGCGCCATGCCTTTCAACACCTGTACCGGTAACGCCGAGGTAAAGCGGAAGCCTTCCGCCGCGCGGCCGGGGACGTACGCGGTGAGGGTGCCGAAGTGGTGGCTGCCGAGGTAGAAGACGAACGTGGCGGTGCGGTTGATGGCACGTGAACTGAGGATACGCCCACCGGAGCCGACGGCTTCGATCCGGTTGTCACCGGTGCCGGTCTTGCCGCCGAGGGTCAGTGGGGTGCCGTCGGCCAGGGTGAAACTGCCCTGCAGGCGCCGGGCGGTACCGCTGTCGACCACTTGCGAGAGCACCTCACGTAGGGCTGCGGCGACTTCCGCCGGGAGCACCCGTTGGCCGCGATCTGGATCGATGCCGAGGCTGGTTTCGTAGGGGGTCTCGGCGGCGAAGTGCACGCTGTCGATGCGAATGGTCGGTTGGCGCACGCCGTCATTGAGGATGATGCCCATCAGTTCGGCCAACGCCGCTGGGCGGTCGCCGGAACTGCCAATCGCAGTAGCTAGCGATGGCACCAAGTGGTCGAAGGGATAGCCGACCCGCTGCCAGCGCCGATGGATATCGAGGAAGGCCTCGACCTCCAGCATGATGCGGATGCGGCTGTCACGGGCGCCCTTGTGGCGGCTCTTGAACAGCCAG
Source organism: Pseudomonas cavernicola (assembly GCF_003596405.1). Lineage (NCBI taxonomy): Bacteria > Pseudomonadati > Pseudomonadota > Gammaproteobacteria > Pseudomonadales > Pseudomonadaceae > Pseudomonas > Pseudomonas cavernicola. The sequence goes on along the minus strand of NZ_QYUR01000002.1, from coordinate 2,816,684 downwards.
CCATAGACTTCCTGGCGCTCGAAATCGCTGGCGGTCACGGCGTCCTTGAAGCTGGCCTGCGGGTGTTGCAGCAGGTAGCCGAGCAGCCACAGCTCCAGTGGGTGCACGCGGGCGATATAGCCCTGATCCGGCAAGCTGTAGGCGCCGGGGCCGTATTTGTTGTACAGCTCGTTGATGCGCTTGTCGCCGATCTTTTCCTGCGGCAGATGGGCGTTGATAAAGGCGCCAAACGTCGCTTCATCGACCTCCGGCATCAGGTAGCGGTGCACCGCCGCCAGGCGTGTGGCGGTAGGACGCAGGCCGTCGAGGAAGGTGTCGAGGCGCTCCGATGCGTTTTTGCCCTGGTATTTGCGCCAGAAGCGCAGGAGGAACACCGTGCCCTCGCGGTCGGCGAAGCGGCTGAGGTAGAGCTGGCGGCGCGGGTCGCGGTCGTCCTTCAGCAGTTCGGCGCTGTTGTTCGGTGCCTGGTAAGTGCTGTAGCGCACCAGGTCGCGCAGCAGGCGGATAAACGGCAGGTTGATCGATTCGCGCAACGCCTCGCGAAGCGTCGGGTTGCGGCCGTTGTCCTCGCGGCGGAAGTTGCTGAAGGTATGCAGCCCGCCGCCGGTGAAGAAGCTCTCGCCGGGGCTGGCCGAGTAGTGCCGTTCCAGCGCGGCGTTGAGCATGGCCGGCAGGCTCTGGTCTTTGCTGCTGGCCAGATAGTCGACGGCCCAGCGGCTCAGGCGATCCTGCTCGGGGACTTCAACTTTAAGTTTGCGCAGCTCGGCCGGCGGTTGCCCGGCGAAGCGCTGGTGCAGCTCGGTTATGATTTCCAGGTAGGTGGTGAGCACGCGAAGCTTGGCGGTGGAGCCGAGTTCCAGCTTGCTGCCTTCGTTGATATCGAAGGGCTGGTCGGTACTGTCGGTCTGCACCCGCACCCGCGAGCCATCGGCGGTTAACTCGAAGAGGGTGAAGCTGTAGCGCACGTCCTGGGTTTTTTCTGCGGATAGCAGGCGTTCGCCAAACAGGCCGATCTGCTCGGCGAAGGTGGGGTCGGCGAGTTTGCGCAGGTAGGCGCTGGCGGCTTGCTGCAACTCGCCGTTCAGTGTGGTGGTGGCTGCCAGGTCCATCCGGTCGAGGTCGTACAGCGGCTTATTCAGCAAGCCGGCAAGGCGGCTGCGGGCGACGCTGATGCCTTTGTTGCTCTCAACGGGTTGCAGCGTGGGCTGCAGGACTAAATCGCGGAAGGTGACATGGCTAGCCAGGGCAGCCTCGCGCAGTGCGTTATCGATTACGCCACCTTGGGCCAGCAGGCGAATGTGGCTATCGGTTAAGGCGGCCAGCTCCCTGCGGCCCTGCGCCAGGTAATAGGACGGACGCCGCTGGGCGATCATCAGTGAGAGCACCTGACGCAAAGCCAGGCCGCGCTGCGCAATGCTAGCCTCGGGTGATTGCGGCGGGTCGAGTAGGCGGTTCACCGCCTGGAAGTCGGCGCCGTACCAGACCCGCAGGCCATCGGCCAGCCCGTGGATTTCACCATACCCGGGTGCGGCAGAGAGCGGCACACTGTTGAGGTAGTCGCGCACAATAGTTTCGCGGGCGGCGAGGGTCTGCGGCCCGCCTCGGTAAGCGCGGACGCTGGCGGAGATCATCTGCCGGAGTTTTTCTTTGGCCGAAACGGTCATCCCATCCGGCGAGTGTTGATACTTCTCCAACTGTGTGGCCAGGGTGCTGCCGCCAGCGGATTGCTGCTGCAACTCAAGCTTCTTGCCCACTTGCGAGAGGGCCGCCAGGGTGAAACGCGGCCAGTCCACCGCCGGGTTGGCCAGCGGTTGTTCGGTGGTCAGCAGGTCGCGGTTCTCGATAAACAACAGGCTGCGCACAACCAGTGGCGGGATGCTGCTGAAGCTCGAGTAGAACTGTTGTGGATAGCGGAAGGTGTAGAGCGGCAGCCCCCTGCAGTCGGTGATGTCCAATCCGGTTTGGAGCTTCTCCTGGTAGGGCACAAAGAAGCCGCGTTTGCCGTAGTCGAGCATGGCCGGGGAAAAGTGCGCTTGTTTCAGGATCAGGTAGTCGCGTCGTTGCAGGCGCTCCAGCATCAGCGGCATGTAGGCGTAGCCAAGGCGCTTGTCGAATGGCCCATCCTGGGGGAAGTGGATGGAGTCGCTGGGGCCGGGTTGCACGCTATAGCTGAGAGTGGCGGCGTAGCGGCTGAATTCTCGGGCCTGGTATTTGGCCGTTTGCATTTCCTCCCTCAGCGGCACAGCTAGCGCCACCAGCAGCAGTAACAACAGCAGTATCCAGAACAACCAGCGGGTTTTTGACCGGGGCTTCGCCACGGGCAAAGAAACTTCGGGGAGGCTGTGCGCGGGGAGCTCAGCCTGCTCTGCGTCGGATTGCCATCGTGCGCCCATATTTGCTTGGCCCTGGTACGCGTGTTGCTCGCATTTGTTAAGAGCTTAGACGCTGTCAGCTCGCCTAGAATCCAGCTAACGTTTTAATTGCAATGGTTTCAGAGGCTGTTCACGATCTCGCGAGCAGATCATGAACAGCCTCTTAGTCGCCCCGAGTGCCCTATGCAACGCGATCATCGTGAACAGCTCAACTTCAGCTGGCAGGCCAATGCCGATGCGTGGACGGCGGCTGTGCGCGAGCAGCGGATTGAAAGCCGGCGGCTGGTAACGGATGCGGCGATCTTGCGGGCGATACTGGCCTGCGAGCCGAAGCGAGTGTTGGATATCGGCTGTGGCGAAGGGTGGCTGTGCCGCGGGCTGATGGCACATGGTATCGAAGCGGTCGGGGTGGATGCCTCGGCGCCGCTGATCGAGGTCGCCCGCGCGGTGTGTTCGGGGCATTACCGGGTCTGCGGCTATGCCGAGCTTGAGGCGCAGGCGGCCATGCTTGGGCGTTTTGAGGTGCTGGTCTGTAATTTCGCCTTGCTCGAAGAGCCCCTGGCGCCGGTCTTGCGCTCCCTGCATGGGCTGCTGGCGCCGGGCGGGTCCTTGCTGATCCAGACCATCCACCCCTGGAGTGCTCGTGGCGAAGGCATTTACCAGGATGGCTGGCGGGTCGAGACCTTCGCCGGTTTCGGTGAAGGCTTCAATGAGCCGATGCCCTGGTTCTTCCGCACGCTGGAGTCCTGGCTGACGCTGCTCGCGGAAACCGGCTGGCGCCTGCAGTGGTTGCAAGAGCCGCTGCACCCGGATAGCGAGCAGCCGGTTTCATTGTTGCTGCTGCTGACCTCCGCCCAACGCTGAACCTACGCCGAGGCCGACTCCGCCCTCTGCGCCGGCACAAACTCGTTGGCGCGTAGGTTGGTGCTGAGCCAAAGGAGATGCCCAAACCGGCTGCAAGGCCGGGCTTTCACGCGCGAGCCAGGGCACAGGAGTCGCAAGGCGACTCCATGTTGGGCATCACTGTGTTCAGCGCCAACCTACAGTTGCCCTTAAATGGATGGTATTGGCAGCCTGCGAGGTACCGCTATGCAATGGCTAGTGAATATCGACGTGCCGGATCTGGATGCGGCGATCACCTTCTACACTCAAGCCCTGGACCTGCGGCTGAGCCGTCGCTTGTTCGACGGTGACGTTGCCGAACTGCTGGGCGGGCCGGCGCCTCTCTATCTCCTGCACAACCCCGCCGGTAGCACGGCCTGCGTAGGTGACGAGCGCGATTACCGCAGACACTGGACGCCTCTGCACCTTGATTTCGTCGTGGATGATCTGCCGGCAGCCTGTGACCGGGCCTTGGCCGCCGGGGCGCGTAGCGAGGGCGCTATCCGCGGCGAAGTGTGGGGGCGTATCGCGACTTTTGCCGATCCCTTCGGTCATGGTTTTTGCCTGCTGCAATGGCAGGGGCGCGGCTACGCTGAAGTGTCCTGAGAAGCTGCTTTCAAATTGTCTACGGGCTTCGCGCGTGATGCTGCGTTAAAAATGGCTTCGGAATGCTCATTTACAGCTCGTATATTCCGCGTCCTCAGCCATTTTGACTCACTACGTTCGCCCTGCGGGCCAGCCTACGGCTGTTACTCCGCTTCGCTACGTTGCGCCTTGCCTGACCTTCGCTCGACGATTTTGAAAACAGCTTCTGAGCCTGAGTCCGATAATCTACAAGCTCCTGAGAGGTCGCCATGTCAGTCTTTGCCAAACCCACCCGCGCCAACCTGATTCCCTGCCTGCGCTACCGCGATGCGCCTGCCGCCATCGACTGGCTCTGTCGTACGTTTGGCTTTGAGGAGCATCTGGTGGTGCCCGATGAGCGCGGCGGCATCGCCCATGCGCAGCTGAGTTGCGGCAATGGCATGTTGATGCTCGGTTCGGCTGATGAAACGGCGTCCGCTTACGGCCGGTTGATGCGCCAGCCGGATCAGGTCGGCGGCAATACCCAGAGTCTCTATATGGTGGTCACCGATGCCGATGCCATCTATGCCCAGGCGCAGGCAGCCGGTGCGCACATCGTCATCGAGCTCAAAAACGAAGACTACGGAGGCCGCGGTTTCAGCTGCCGCGATCTGGAAGGGCATGTCTGGAGTTTTGGGACCTACGACCCTTGGGATGAGTCTTAATCGCTTGCCGATTAAAGGCTGGGGTGAAGGCGCGCCTGTCTCAGCCCCGACTTGAACTGAAACCACATGGGGTAGTGCATGCGCACAGTTGATTTGGCTGGCACCCGGGTGCCGGTGATTGGTCAGGGTACCTGGCACATGGGGGAGCAACCGGCGCAGCGCGGCCGTGAGATCGTCGCGCTGCGCCAGGGTATCGAGCTGGGTCTAAGCCTGATCGACACGGCCGAGATGTACGCCGAAGGCGGTGCCGAACAAGTGGTCGGGGAGGCCATCCGTGGCTTGCGCGATCAGGTTTTTCTGGTCAGCAAGGTCTACCCGCACAACGCCAGCCGTAAAGGTGTGTCGGCCGCCTGTGAGCGCAGCTTGCGGCGCTTAGGCACCGAGGTGATCGACCTTTACCTGTTGCACTGGCGCGGCCAGTACCCGCTGGAGGAAACCGTCGAAGCCTTCGAGCGTTTGCGCGAGCAGGGCAAGATTCGCCGTTGGGGCGTGTCGAATTTCGATCTCGACGATATGCACGAACTGGACAACCCGGCCTGCGTGACCAATCAGGTGCAGTACAGCCTGGAGGCGCGTGGCATCGAGTTCGACCTGCTGCCCTGGTGCCAGACGCAACGGATGCCGCTGATGGCCTATTGTCCGGTCGGGCAGGGCGGTCGCCTGCTACGGCATCCCGCGCTGGCCGAGGTCGCCGAACGGTATGCGGCCACCCCGGCACGGGTGGCGCTGGCCTGGCTGCTTAAGCAGCCAGGTGTGATCGCGATTCCCAAGGCGGTTGAGCTGGCGCATGTACGCGACAACGCCGCCGCCTTGGACCTTTGCCTAGACGCGGACGATCTGCAACGTCTCGATGTGGCGTTTCCCTCGCCCAGGCGCAAGCAGCCATTGGCCGTGATCTGAGCGTTGCGCAGCTGTCTTCCAGCACGTGCAGGAAATGCTGGTGAGTGGCGGCGATCGGCAATAGAGGACACGCGCAAGCCGATCAACGCGCTCTTGAAATGAAACTATCCCCCATAAGCTATCTCGCTGCCAGCGTATGCCGCGCCTGCGTTGCGCCGGATCGCGCCTGGCGAGACGCCGATGAAGCGCTTGAAGGCCCGGCTGAACGCCGCCTCGGACTGGTAGCCGAGGCGGCTCGCCAGATCGCCGATCCCCGCGTCATTCTCTTTGAGCCAGCTCAACGCAAGGTGCATTCGCCAGCGCGCCACGTAGTGCATCGCGGGCACGCCGACGAGCTCGGTGAAGCGCGCGGCGAATGCCGAGCGTGACATCGCGACCTCGCCCGCTAGTGATGCCAGCGTCCATGCGCGCGCCGGATCGCGATGGATGAGCGTAATGGCGCGGCCGATCTGCTTGTCCTGGAGCGCGCCGAGCCAGCCTGTTTGCGCACTTGGGTCGCGCTCGATCCACGCTCGGATGGCCTGGATCACCAGAATGTCGGCGAGGCGGGTGATGACCGTTTCGCCGCCTGGCCGCAGCGCCTTGGCTTCGGCCGTGATGAAACGCAGCGTGCTTTGGATCCAGTCCACCTGGGGAGAATTCGATGCCTCGACGCTGATCACCCTAGGCAGGAGTCTGACAAGCTGATGCGCAGCCGGGTGATCGAAGCGCACGGCACCGCAGACGAGAGTCGTGGCCGCACCACCTCCGCCGTGCCGAAGGATTTCATAACGTTCGCTGACGCCCTCTCGAGGGAGATCGAACAGCGGTGCGGCGGCAATGCCAGGCTCGCTCGTGAGTCGGTGGCCTTCGCCATGCGGCACGAGCGCCAGATCTCCCGGCTGCAGCAGCAGGGGGTCGCTGCCTTCGACTTCGAGCCAGCACCGGCCTGAAGTGACGACGTGGAACATCAGGCACTGCTGCATTAAGGGCAGTGCAAGCCCCCACGGAGCCGTGAACTCGGAACTGCAATAGAAGGCGCCACTCATCCGCAGGAAGTGCAGTGCTTCGCCGAGCGGATCCACTGGTGCCCATACGTCTTGATCATTCATGGGGATTAATCTGCGCGTCAGCCGTTGAACCGTCCAGAACCTCTGGACGAATGAGCATGAATCAGCGACTCGGAGTCATTGAGAGTCCTGCTTCCTGAGCCGAGACTGGACGCTAGGCAAATGAACGAGAGACCGAAGGCATCTGCCGAAGGCTCGAAGCCATGAGGAGGACGACATGATCACTGTGATGGGCGCCACCGGTCATACCGGAAAGAGAATCACCGAGCTGTTACTGCAAGCGGGCGAGCAGGTGCGCGCTCTCGGGCGCTCGGAGAGCAAGCTTGCCGGGCTGGCCCGCGCCGGCGCACAAGTGCTTGCCGGCGACCCGACCGACGCTGCGTTTCTGACGAAGGCCTTCCGCGGCGCGGATGCGGTCTACACGCTGTTGCCATACGAGGTGCAGACGATCGACTACCACGCCGCGCAGAAAGCGCAAGGCGAGGCCATCGTGAAGGCCTTGCACGACAGCGGCACCCGTCATGTCGTTGCCCTCAGCAGTGTCGGGGCGGACCTGCCTTCGGGCACCGGGCCGATCGTCAGCCTGCATGCGCAAGAGGCGCGGCTGCGCGGGCTTGAGGGCGCGAACGTACTCATCCTGCGTGCGGGGGCGCTCTTCGAGAACTTCTACGGAGCTCTTGGGTTCATCAAGGAGCAAGGTATCAACGGCGACGCTGTAGCAGCCGATGTCGCGATCCCGATGATCGCGACGCGCGATATCGCCGAGGTCGCAGCAAAGGCGCTCAGGGACCGCAACTGGAGCGGCGTCGTAGTGCGCGAACTGCTCGGGCCACGTGACCTCACCTACGCCGAGGCCACGCGCATCCTCGGGGCGCGCCTCGGCAAGCCTGACCTGGCGTATGTGCAGCTCTCCTACACCGAGTTGGTCGAGGCGCTCCAGCAGGCGGGTTTCTCCGAGAACCTCGCCAGCCTGTCTGCCGAGTTGGCACAGGCCTTTAACGAAAGGCGAGTCAAGTCCCGCGAGGGCCGCAAGCCCGAGAGCACTACACCCACCCGATTCGAGGATTTCGTTGAGGAGCTTGCTAGCGTTTAGCCCCGGAGCCGGTGATTGGCTGGATCGTGCAGCTATGCCAGCAGGGCTACCGACTTTATCTGTGCCCACAATCGCTGGCCGATGTGCAGGCCAAGCTGATCACGCGAATAGCGAGTGATTCGGGCCAGCAGCGGCGTGCCTTCCATCTCCAGGCGGACCAACACGTGGGCTGCGTTATCCGCGGGCACTTCAGCGGTTACGGTGACCGGCAGCAAATTCAGAATGCTGCTGTGCATTGGCTTTTCCAGGTTCAAGCTCACATCACGAGCCTGAACCTTGAAGCGCATGTGTTTGCCTGTCGTGACTGGCGAGTGGGCGACCTGGACGCTCATGGCGCTGTTCGGAAAGCCCAGGCTCAGCAGCTGATAAACCGGGTTGTAGCCCGTCACCAGGCCTTCGATCACCACGCCCGCCTCTTCGCCGCGCGCCATGGGCAAATCCAGGCGAGCGAGGATTTCACCAATCGGGCCGCTGGCCAGCACCTTGCCTTCATCCATCAAGACCAAGTGATCAGCCAGGCGGGCGACCTCATCTGGCGAGTGGCTGACATAAAGAATCGGGATATCCAGTTCGTCATGCAGGCGTTCCAGATAAGGCAGTATTTCGCCTTTGCGTTTGAGATCGAGGGCTGCCAGTGGCTCATCCATCAGTAGCAATTTCGGGCTAGTGAGCAGGGCGCGGGCGATACCGACGCGTTGACGTTCGCCACCGGAAAGGCGCGCGGGCATGCGGTCGAGCAAGTGCTCGATACCCAGCAGATCCACCGCGTGCTCCAGCGCCACCCGCCGCTCGTTCGCGGCTATGCGCTTCAGGCCATATTCCAGGTTGCGCAGCACGGAAAGATGCTCGAACAGGCTGGCTTCTTGAAATACATAACCCAGCGCACGCTTGTGAGGGGGCAGGAAATGGCGCTTGCTGCTGTCTTGCCACAGCTCGCCATTGACCCGTAGATAGCCTTCTGCCGCGCGCTCCAGCCCGGCGACGCAGCGCAGGCAAGTGGTCTTGCCAGAGCCCGAATACCCGAACAGCGCGGTAACCCCGCGGCCAGGGAGATGCAAGTCGACATCAAGAGAAAATTCAGGATAAGGCACGCGAAAACGAGCATGAATCTGACCGTCTGACGATTCGTCGAGGAGCGATGGGGCCGTAATGGAGGTACTGCTCATGCCTGGAAGATCCCTTGATAAATCAGTTCTACGCGCATCAGCGTCCAGCCGGTTTCATCCGCCCACTGGAGTGGAGCGCCAGCAGCACCAGGAAAGAGAACACCACCATGCCGCCGGCTAGCCAGTGGGCTTGGGCGTAATTCATTGCTTCGACATGATCGAAGATCTGCACCGAGACGACTCGGGTCTTCTCGGGAATATTCCCGCCGATCATCAACACCACGCCAAACTCGCCGATGGTATGCGCGAAGCCGAGGATCGATGCCGTGATGAAACCTGGTTTGGTCAGCGGTAGCACCACTGAGAAAAACGTGTCCCAGGGGCTTGCCCGCAGCGTAGCCGCTACCTCCAGGGGGCGGTCACCAATGGCTTCGAAGGCATTTTGAATGGGCTGTACGACGAAGGGCATCGAGTAAAAAACCGAGCCCACAACCAACCCTGCGAAGCTGAAAGGCAATGTGCCCAACCCCAGACTCTGGGTGAGCTGCCCGATAAAGCCGTGGGGCCCCATCGTGACCAGCAGATAAAAGCCGATCACGGTTGGAGGCAGCACCAGAGGTAGCGCGACTACTGCGCCCACGGGGCCTTTCATCCTTGAATGGGTGCGTGCCAGCCACCAGGCAATGGGTGTGCCGATGACTAGCAGCAAGGCCGTAGTCAGCGATGCCAACTGCAGGGTCAACCAGATCGCAGCGAAATCGGCGCTGGTAAGTGGCATCGCGGACTATCTCCCGGACTTAAAGTTGGTAACCGTAGGATTTGATCACAGCAGCGGCTTTCGGGCCTCGGAGATATTCCACCAGAGCCTTGGCAGCAGGGTTGTCCTTGCCTTTGTTGAGGATCAGCGCGTCTTGCTTGATCGGATCATGCAGCTCCGCAGGCACTATCCAGGCCGAGCCACTGGTTATTTTGCCGTCCTTGTAGACCTGCGACAGAGCAACGAAGCCCAGTTCGGCATTGCCACTGGCGACGAACTGAAGGGCCTGAGTGATGTTCTGCCCCTCGACGATCTTCGGAGCCACCGCTTTGCTCAGGTTCAGTTTTTCCAGAACCTGGGTGGCGGCCAAGCCATAGGGTGCGGCTTTCGGGTTGGCAATGGACAGGTGTTTGAACTGGTTTTTCTTCAACACCTCACCCTTGGCGTCGACATAGCCGTCCTTTGCCGACCACAGGGCCAGGGTGCCGACGGCATAAGTGAAGCGCGAGCCGGCGAGGCTATCGCCTTCGCTTTCCAGCTTGGCCGGCGTGCTGTCATCAGCCGCGAGGAAAACTTCGAAGGGCGCGCCATTCTTGATCTGGGTATAGAACTGACCAGTGGCTCCGAAGGCGGCAACCAGCTTGTGGCCGGTATCCTTCTCGAAGTCGCTGGCAATCGCTTGAATGGGTGCGGTGAAGTTGGCGGCAACGGCCACTTGAACCTCTTCGGCCAGCGCGCTGCTAAGTGCAATGCTGGCTGACAGTGCGACAACCAGGCGAGACATACGATGAATCATGGACTGCTCCTTGTTTTTGTGGATCGTTGAGAACACAGGGCGTGTTTCAGGCATCGCGAGCCAGAATCACGCTTGACGCTTTGAAGAAGGCACAAGCTCGCATGCCAGGCATGAGCCCAAGCACCTCGCAACTGGCCTGGGTGACGATTGCCGTGATGCTGCGTCCCCGCCCGATACCGCTATGTAGCTGACTATATAGCGCCATGTATGACCTCGAAAGTACAGAGGGGGAAACCCCGTACACGCAATTTTCAAAGGAGCTTTCAGCACTCCGGCTGGCGGCGTCGTTCACTCAGCCAAACGGTGACAAGTTGTTTCACCGTCACGTTGCAGGGTGTTGAACCCTCGGCCTAACAGCGGGCGAAGAGGTTGTTGCCTTGGTCACGGCACCCTGGCTGGCGGCAGCAAAGTCACTGCCTCGATGACTCGGGATGCGGTGTCAGCCTTTGCAGCTGTTCGGCAGCGAACAGGCACCCGATGTCGAATTTCCGCATCTTGAAAATAATTGACTTTAAAGTCAAGTTTTGGCGTTATGCACGCCGTCCTGCGCTTGTTGGCACTTTCTGAGCGTTCAAAGCGCTCGTAACCATCCCTAATCAGTGACAGCTGAGACCTCAGCGATCATGGCGTTTGTCTATCGCTATATTCAACAAGATATAGCGATAGGAAAACAACCTGAGCATCGTGCCCCCTCTGAGGCCGCCGCCTCGCCAGGGTTGCTGCACGACAGCGGGTGGTGTGCAGGGGAAAGGCTTGTAGCCAGGACACACCAATAAGAACTTTGGAGCTTTAGAAATGAGAAAATCCACCCTGGCGCTGGCCATCGCTTTCGGCATCCTGACTCAACAGGCCACTGCCGCCGGCTTCATCGCAGACAGCAAGGCCAGCCTCGGCCTGCGTAACTTCTACATCAACACCGATAACCGCAATGTCGCGCGGGAAAACAAGGCCGCGACCACGCCGAACAAGCAGGAAGAGTGGGGCCAGGGCTTCATCTTCAACTACACCTCCGGCTACACCGAAGGCACCGTCGGGGTGGGGGTCGATGCCCTGGGCCTGCTCGGGGTCAAACTGGATTCCGGCAAAGGCAGGCATTACAACCCGACCAGCAGCAGCTACAGCGGCACGGTGTTCCCGACCGAGAGCAATGGCGAGGCGGTGGACAATTTCAGCAGCCTCGGGCTGACCGGCAAGGCGAGGATTTCCAAGACCGAAGCACGGCTCGGCACGCTGTTGCCGAAGCTGCCGGTGGTGACCTACAACGACGGTCGCCTGTTGCCGCAGACCTTCGAAGGTGGCCAGATCAGCTCCGGCGAGATCGACAACCTGACCCTGATCGGCGGCCAGCTGGAACATGCCAAAGGCCGTAGTTCGAGCAACAGCGACAGCCTGTCGATCGGCGGGGCGAACAACCGCACCAATAATCCGCAGTTCAGCAACACCTTCTACTACGCCGGGGCGGATTACAAAATCAGCAAGGACCTGTTGGCGCAGTACTACTACGGCAACCTGGAAGATTTCTACACACAGCATTTCCTCGGCCTGACCCACACCCTGGCCTTGCCGGCGGGCAGCTTGAAGTCCGACCTGCGCTACTTCAACAGCAGCTCCGATGGCAAGAACAGCAGCCTCAGCGGTCGTAACGAGGGCTTCAAAAGCAGTGGTTTCTGGAACACCGGCGACCGCCACAGCGGCGAAGTCGACAACCGCACCTGGAGTGGCTTGTTCACCTACAGCCTGGGCAGCCACGCGCTCAGCGCCGGTTATCAGCAAGTCGCCGGCGACAGCAACTTCCCCTACCTCGATCAGGGCGACGGGGCGACGGCGTACCTGATCACCGACCGGCAGATCGGCAAGTTCGCGCGCGCGGGCGAACGCACCTGGCTGAGCGAGTATGCCTATGACTTCGCCAAGGCCGGAGCGCCGGGCCTGAAAGCCGTGATCACCTACCTGAAGGGCGACCACATCGACTCGAAAACCGGTGATCAGTCCGAGTGGGAGCGCGACTTCCGCCTGGACTACGCGGTGCAGGGTGGCGCCTTCAAAGGGGTCGGTTTCTCCTGGCGCAATGCGGTCCTGCGCAGCAGCGTGGCGACCCAGAACGATCAGGATGAAAACCGCCTGATTGTCAGCTATACCCTGCCCCTGCTGTAGGTTGCTGCTGAGCCGAAGACGATGCCCAACAACCGGCCCGCAAGGCCGGGCTTCCAAGCGTGAAATCGAGTGGAGTAGGGTGGGCTTCAGCCCACCACGCACCCTGTATCGGTGGGCTGAAGCCCACCCTACCAATCATCCCCGCCGGGCCCCAGGGCCCGGTTTTTTTATGCCAATGTGTTGACCGGTACTGTGTTCGAGCGCGCAACGGGTAGGGCGAAAAAGAGGGCGGAAGGTTATCGGATGTGAGGCACCCATCCATCGCGAAGTAAGTACGGGTCCCGGTGGTAAGATGCCAGCGGGACCACTACTCGCAGACATACGATGAAGCTGGAAGGGCGTTTCTGGATCACGCACAACGGCAAGGACCTGGCCGGGGAAAGGCGTATCGCATTGCTGTCGCGGATCGACAGCACAGGCTCAATCAGCCAGGCAGCGAAAGCCGTGGGCGTGAGCTACAAGTTCGCCTGGGACTCTGTCGATGCCATGAATGCCGCCGCCGGCAGCCCGCTCGTCGAGCGCAGTGCCGGTGGCAAGGGCGGTGGCGGGACCCGCTTGACGCCAGCCGGACATGCCTTGATCGAAGCCTTCCATCGCTATGAGCGAGAGCATCAGCTTTTTCTCGAACGCTTGGGTGAGGATGCCGGGATCTCATCCTTTCTCGAGATCATGGAGCGGTTGCGCATGAAAACCAGTGCGCGTAACCAGTTGTTCGGCAAGGTCAGCTCGATTCAGCGAGGCGAGGTCAATGATCAGGTTGAGTTCCATTTAGACAGCGGTGATCGTTTGCTCGCTTCGATTACGAACGACAGCACGGAACGTCTTGGACTCGAGGTAGGGGAGGCCATCTACGCGCTGATAAAAGCCTCTTGGGTCCTGTTGGTTGACTCCGACTTTGCACCCAATGATCCATCGGACAATTTGCTGCGCGGCGAAGTCAGGCAGACAATACGGGGCGCCGCTGAAACCGAGGTGGAGATTGAACTGCCGGGCGGGGCGCACATTGCCGCGGTACTGAGCAATGAGCATGCAGATGGCCTTGAACTCAGCATCGGCAAGCCGGTAGCAGCCCTTATCAAGGCTTCTCATATCATTCTGGGCAGGTTTTAGAGCGACTTAGTCATTGGGCGTGAGCGTAGCGCTCATTCGCCAACATCATCGATGTCGATACGGCGCATGCCTGGCCCCGCGCGAGGAGTTCCGAACGTCCACCTTGGGGCGAGTGTTGAAAAGCTCGCTTTTACCGCCCGCTCAGGTTGAGAGGAAGAAATCGACCCTGCAAAATCGCGCATAGGCAACGATGCGGGTTTTACCCGCCCGGCATCGCCGAGTTCAGAGTGTCTGCCCAGGCCGAAAGCTTCTCAGCAGCAGCCAAGGCAACCTGATAGTCGCTTTGCGCATGGTAGTGACGAGCAACCCCATCCGCCGCAATCAGTCCGGCCACCGTTGGAACGCCCACGCCATCAGTCAGATCAAGCCATTCGCCCCAATTGGCCGGGGTGTCGAACCAGCGCAGATAACCGCTTTGAGATACCGGCCACCAGCGTTCGCCGAACTGGAGAACGACCTTCTCAATCATCCCCATGCCAAGAAAGGAAAGCGCCTGCTGATGTTCGGTGGGTAATCCCGGTGTGAACTTCAGATCTTTCAGCACGCCGGCAGGAACAGTACAGATGCAGAAATCACCCACTTCGCCCTCAACCCTAACCTCTTGCTCGTTCCAGGAGATGCTGCTCACCGGACGCTCAAGCCGTATATCGAGTCCCCTGGCTACATGCTCGACGAGTTGGATGTATCCCTGAGGCAGATAGCGATCGCCGTTTCCCACACCCGGCTCGTCCAAGGCATCCGGAGAGAGCAGGTCGAGTGGCAGCCCTGCTTCCGAAATCAGGTTCGCATCAATGGCATACCGAGCGGCACGACACTCGGCGGCTGAAAGCGAAGTCAGGTACTGAGCAACGCCATCTTTCAGCGGCAGGCTGCGATCAACCCCAGCCTTGAGGGCCTCGTAGGCCGCATCGATATCCGGCAGGTAGCCATCAGATGCCGCCGAGAGAGGCTGGGAAAAGTCCGTTTCAACCATCGCAAGACCCAGAGACTCCGCGTACCGAGCAAGCGAGTTGTGCTCGAACTGTTGTAGCCATGCCGCGCCGACGTCCACCCGCATCTGCCCCAAAGATGCCGTATGTGCTCGCCCACCTAGGCGATCACGCCCTTCCAGTACGATTACCTGAACCCCCTTTGCCGATAGGCTCGACGCTGCGGCAAGCCCTGCAAAGCCGGCACCTATGACAATAACTCGGCGAGCTCCGGCGGCGAGGGCGCATTGGGCAGCAGCCACACCACTGTCCCAGGCGCCATGAGTCATACCAGGGTTCTGTGGGTTTACTGCCTCACCTGCCAATACGAGGCGGCCATCAACGGGGCGTGCAAGTATCTCTCTATGCTCAGCTCGGCAGCCAGGCAAGAGCGCACTGTAGGCGCCACGACTATAGGGATCTGCATACCAGCGGGTTACATGCCACGCCGTAGGGATACGAGCTAGCGTCTTCATGTGGTCAACCAGCGAGATGAAAGGTCACTGACCTTAGGCGCCTATGCAGAGCTTTTCCAGAGTGATGCCTAGTCTGCAGCCTGATTTGGTGAGTGTCTGCTAATGGCCCAGGCTGTGTAAAAACGCCCAGAGAGATCAACTTGGTAGAAAACCGACCTCCTGTAAGGCGCTACAAGCGATTTTCTCCACTTGGGTATGGGGGCAAGTACCCCCTAAAACATCCAGGATTTACGTTTTTACACAGCCTCGGTCTTCCTGCGACAGCCTCGGCAAACACATTCGCCCCTTTCGACTGCTCGACTATGCAGGGCCACAGGACTCCGCCCCGGCGCAGCGCCCGCGTGGTGTTGGCCAGCACCCTCATCGCGGCTTCGGGACGGTCACCATCGTCTACAAAGGCGAACTGGAGCACAGTGACTCGACAGGCAGTGGCGGCCTGATCGGCCCTGGTGACGTGCAGTGGATGGCGGCAACCTCAGGAATCCTGCACGAGGAATTCCACTCCGCCGAGTTGACCCGCGACAAGATGGCTGCGCCAGGCCAGTCAAAGCGACCGGAAAGAAGACCTTGGTCATCGCCGGCACTCTCACCAGTGTGTGCTTGGCCTGGAGGAGTACCGCCCATCAGACCGCGAAATGGGTTTGTAACAAACCCCCTCATTCATCCGTCTAATTTCAGGGGTAGGGGGGGAATGGAGGATGACACCATGAAGTCGATATTCAGCGTAACGGCCTTCAGCGGCCTATTGGTGGCACTTGCAGCCACCACCTCGGGGCAAGCAACCAGCGCGCCGCTCCCATCGTTCGAGCAGGAGCCTGCCTACTTACTGGCGGAAAACGGCAGTGATCGCCTGTTGCAATATCGCATGCTTAATAATGATGTTGCCCAAGCTCGAGCAAGAGAGGATGAAAGTCAGCGCTTTACCCAACTGCTCGAAGAGCAGCCCACTGCTGCCGGCCCGCAGGTTGAGCCCGATGATGCACAGCCGATCAAGGGACCGGCACCCCAGTACAAATCTCTAATCCACCAACAGAGGATCGAATACGGGCATTGAGTGAGGAGACTTAGCGCTCCAGGCGCTCAGAGCGAGTTCCGAGCGCCTGGAGCGGTAAAATCTGACCGAGGCTTAACCAAGCCGATCTTGGAGCATGTCAGAAGGAGCTTTGCGCGAACATGGCCTGCGCGACAACACCAGACTCAGCTCCATGTGGATCAGCGTGGTGCGGGATCGCCGCTAGACCCAGGCTTTGGGATTTCCGGCGGCCAGGACGGCTGTGCTTCCGCCAGCCCCTACTTTAGAGCGCAGCCCTGCAGCTCGATGAGTTCTGCAAACCACTCGCCCCATCGTCAATCCGACGGTGGAATGTTGATCAATAGCTTGAAATGACGCTATTGTGATCAAGTTTTAACCAATTACCTTACTCAGGTGCGTAGACACGCGGCGCGTGAGTCGGCTTGTTGAGGAAAAATGGCAGTGTTCTGGACGGTAGACCCGCCACAGAACTGTTTGAGAAAGCACGATCCTCATCATTATCTCAATGGATTGATCCGCTAAGTTGAACCCGGCCATGGCCGCATTCACGGAGATCTATCCTGTTGCTCCAGCAAGTCTCTCAGTCCAAATACATGTGTGCTTTGTGGCGGGCGGTCGTAGTCACGACTCTTAGCGGAAGCTTGCTCTTTGGCACGGCCGAAGCTAAGGCAAGCTGGAGTTTCGAAAAGATCCTTCGCAAGGCGGAAAAGCGCTACGGGCGAATGAGTCCAGCCACGGATCACCTCCTCTCCTGGAGCGACCTGATCGAGAGCAGTCGGCACCTACCTGAAATGGAAAAACTGAAGGCGGTGAACCAGTACTTCAACCGTCATGTTCGTTTCAGTGGCGACATCGTTCTCTGGAAGCAGAGCGACTATTGGGCGACGCCGATCGAGACCTTGGTCAAAGGGGCTGGGGACTGCGAGGACTTTTCCTTGGTCAAGTATTTCACCCTGCGCCAACTGGGTGTACCCGAGGAAAAGCTGCGGATCACCTATGCCAAAGCACTGAAGCTGAACCAGGCGCACATGGTGGTGACCTACCACGCAACGCCGGCCGCCGAGCCTCTAGTGCTGGACAACCTGATCAATAGCATCCTCCCCGCTTCTGAACGACAGGATTTGTCGCTGCTCTATGCCTTTGATGCCAAAGGGCTCTATTTTGTTAAGGCAGAAGGTCTTAAGCGCGTTGGAGATACGGAGCACCTGCCTTATTGGCAGGCGCTGCTGCAAAAGATGCGGCAAGAGGGCTTCACTGCGGAGCAGGGTTGAGTCTCCATAAGTAGGGATGACCTAACTTGTCCACTGTCACTTGGCGGGCTAGCTCAATAGCACTCTCAGTTCGACGACCGATATCGTGAAGTTTCTTGTGGTAATGGCGCCAGCCTATTCCGGGCTTATTGTCTTTGGTGCTTCGCTCGGAGCCTGGTTGCGCTGGGTATTGGGCCTGAAGCCCAACGCACTGTTCCCGACCTTTCCTAGGTGAATAAGACCGGATACTGCCTCGAGGCTGTAGTAGGAGTTTCTACAAGGTAGAGACTCGTTGGCGTGCTGAGAGGCCGCCCTGCATGTTTTCAACAGTCCCCGTCGCGAGGCTGGCTTACCTAGCGACTCAACCGTGACACTCTGACTTACGAGGAATAGCAGCGCCGCTCGCGCGAAATCATGGTCGCGCAGTAATTGTCTCGCGTTGCAGTGGCGGGTTTGCTAAGTACCAAGTAGCGTTGCCGCCGTGGGTGTGAATGCCAGTCGCGGCCCTGTAAAACACTACCCCCGCTATCAACAGGTGGGGATTATTGAGCGGTTACTTTTCAATATGAATGTCGTGTCCCCCCTGGCTGCCTATCAGCAGGCCATTGACCAGGATGGCTTCAAGTCGGATGAAGCTCAATGGCAGGCAGCGAGGTTGCTGCAAAGCTGCCATCAGGCCTTACATCAGGACGGCAGCCGAGCGAAGTCGGTGGCCGGGGTTTATCTCTGGGGGCCGGTCGGGCGCGGCAAGACCTGGCTGATGGATCGCTTTCACCAGAGCCTTCGCGTACCTGCTCGGCGGCAGCATTTTCATCACTTCATGCGTTGGGTGCACCTGCGCCTATTCCAGTTGACCGGCACGGCAGATCCCTTGCAGGCGCTGGCCCGCGAGCTGAGTGAAGAGGTCAGCGTGCTGTGTTTTGACGAGTTGTTTGTCAGTGACATTGGCGACGCAATCATCCTAGGTCGGCTGCTGCAGGTGATGTTCGAGCAGGGGGTGGTGCTGGTCGCGACGTCAAACCAGCCACCAGAACACTTGTATGCCGATGGTTTCAATCGGCAGCGTTTTCTGCCGGCCATTGCCGCCATTAACCGTTATATGCAGGTTGTTGGTGTAGATGGCGGGCAGGATCACCGCTTGCATCCGGGCGCAGAACATCAGCGCTATTGGGTCGCAAATCCAGGCCAACCAAGCGTGTTGACTGAGGTTTTCAGGCGGTTGACCGCAGGCCGGCAGGCTACTGCCGAGCCCCTTGTACTTGGGCGCCGGCCCATTTCAGTGATGCAGCACAGTGAGCAAGTGATCTGGTGTCGCTATGCCGACCTGTGCGAGCAGCCACTGTCTGCCTTGGATTTCATTGTCTTGTGCGATCGCTTCTCGGCCATTTTGCTTAGCGATGTACCTAATCTGAGTGGCCGGCAAAGAGCGGCCAAGATTGCCCGAGGCACTGAAGATGGGGTAGAGCGGGTGGTTGCCGGTGATCGTCAGCTGCCCGAACTGTCCGTGCATGACGATAGCGTGCGGCGTTTCATTGCGCTGGTGGATGAATGCTACGACCGCCGGGTTCCGCTCTACCTGGAAGCCCAGGTGCCGCTGGGGGAACTGTACACCCAGGGGTATCTGTCCTTTCCGTTCCGCCGCACCCTCAGTCGCCTGCGGGAAATGCAGCTACAACGATTTTGTAGAGCCTGACCCGGCTTTCACTTAAAGATCTTAGCCAGCTTCGGTCGCACCTATTACAGTCCCCACACCAGAGCGTGGGAACTATCGACGCGCACTGTCTTAGATACGGTATTGGCTCTTTCTCTTTGGAATTCAGGCTGGTATTACCTCGGCTTATCGCATATGTCGCTATGCGAGCAGATGCCAAAAGTTGTATTTCGATGCGGTCGATCGAAAGGTCATTAAACGCTGGTTGGTTAGCCGGAGCATAAAAAAGCCAAGACGCCGGTCTTGGCTTTCAGAGAGTTGCTAGGACTTGTATAAAGTCATGATCTTGAGATCTTTTATTCGGTTTGCTTTGGGTTTCTCAGTCATGGTAGTAATAAAGCTTATTGATAATGACCCAGCGATTATTTATTTTTAGCAGCGATAAGTAATCTGTAAATCTCATCCCGATATAATCATCGACTACTGTTACAGCGGCGGCATCGCCCGTGATATCTACGGATTTTATCTCCCAAAAGGGTTTTGCATCACTTGCGGCTGGGCCTTCAATCTTGATGGCGCTAACGAAGTCATCAAGGGATAACCACTCAAGCGCTCCATGATAGTGGCCGATGATGTAACAAGAGGGATGGAAGGCTTGCCGCAATAAGGCTTCGTCTGCTGATACCATGCCTATTACGTAATTGCGGACCACGAGGTTAATGTCTTCTTTGTCTGTCGTGTGAATAGTCATTTCATTCACCCCTGACATCCTGGGTGCTCTCGCCAAGCACTGTGTCTTTAAGGTTGATCGACAGTCCTTCCAAGGACTGGCCAATCTGAAAGACTAGCATCGTGCGCGAAAGATCTTTGGTGAAATGAGGTCACGTCGCTTTTGACCGATAGCCGTGCGTAAGAGACATGGGCACGTGATCCAGGCCAGCTGGGGTTGCCCCCGGCCTACTTAAACTGCCCGCGCAAACCGGGAGGCGTCCATATACGGGTGAAACCCCTAACCCTGTCAGGCGCCCTGTGCCTGGAGGAAGATCGAGAACAGCTCGGACTGCGATTTGATGCCGAGTTTGCTGTACATGTGCTTTTTGTGGACCTTCACGGTTTCCACGGAGATATCCAGCTTGCGGGCGATCTCCTTGCTCGAGCAGCCACTGAGCATCAGGCGCCCGACGTCCAACTCGCGGACGGTCAGTTGCGCGCCTTTGAGCTGGCTGACCGATGCTTCCAACTGCGTTCGCCAGTGCGCGGCGGGCTGTGGCTGCTGAGTGGGTGCCAGTTCCTCGAACGGCATGCGCTGGCGCAGCAGGGCGATCACCCAGGGCTGAATCAGCGAGAGCAAGGCGATCTGTTCGGTTGTGAATCGCTGGGTCGAGCCCAGCGACAGGCACAGGGTGCGGTCGGCATCCAGTTGGCAGTTCAACTGAATCTCATCGGCCACCACGTTCAGGCGGAAGTAGCGCTGGTAATACTCGGTCTGCTCGAAGTATTCCGGGGCCACTTCGGCAAGGTGAAAGAAACCGGTCTGCGCCTGTTCGCGGCTGGCGATATAGAAGGGGTCGAGCAGGTACAGACCATTCAGATAATCCTGAAACAGCGGATCGGGGCCACCGCCAACGCCTGGGCATTCGGCGAACACCTGGGGCCGCAGTTCGGAGCTGAAGAGCAGCACCACCCAGCTGTCGAACGTCACATACTGGCCGAGCAGACGTACCAGCAACGTCCAGAAATTCGGCTTGTCCAACGCCTCGATCAGTTGCCCGACCGAGCGATGCCAGGCGATGTCCTGTAGCGAGAGAGTCATACCTCTACCCCTGTTGGGTTACCACGCCCGCGTAATTACCCCGTGCGCACCTGATGCGCATACTGCCTCCATACCTGCGGTTCTGGCGAGGCCGGCGCGGGTCATTGAGTTGAATAACTACAAGAAGGTATACCCATGAAGGTCGAACTCGCTCAGCTTGCCGGTCGTGACGCTGATACCGCCTACAACCTGCAACGCGCCCTGGACGCCATCGCCGCCAGTGCGATCGATACCCAGTTGATCGTCTTCCCGGAAACCCAGCTGATGGGTTTTCCCAGTGCCGAGACCGTCGCCCAGGTGGCCGAGCCGCTGGATGGGCCGACCGTACAGGCGGTGCAACGCGCCGTGCGCGAGCGCAATGTCGCCGTGGTCATCGGTGTCGCCGAGGTGGATGCCGGCCGCTACTACAACACCACGCTGCTGATCACCCCGGAAGGCATCGCGCTGCGCTATCGCAAGACTCATTTGTGGCCTGACGAGCGTGGTTTGGTCTCTCCGGGGGATCGCTACTCCACCGGCCTGTGGAACGGTCTGCGGGTCGGGATGTTGATCTGTTATGACATCGAGTTCCCCGAATCTGCCCGTGCGCTGGCGCAGTTGGGCGCCGAGCTGATCATAGTCACCAACGGCAACATGGACCCCTATGGTCCCACGCACCGCACCGCGATCATGGCGCGCGCCCAGGAAAACCAAGCCTTTGCGCTGATGGTCAATCGGGTGGGCGAGGGCGATGGCGGCCTGGTTTTCGCCGGCGGCAGTGCAGTGGTCGATCCCTTTGGCCGGATGCTCAGCGAAGCCGGCCGCGAAGAGTGCCAGTTCGGCGTCGAGCTCGATCTGAGCCAGCTGGAGGCCGCCCGCCGTGATTACGACTACCTGGACGACCAGCGCCTGATCCTGCCCGGCGAGCGCATCGAGCATGCCGATGGCCGCCGCGAACTGCTGATTCCCTGAGCCCAGGCTTTGCGCCGATTTCGGCTCCACCACCACAACCAACAATGCGCAGCAGCAGTAGCCAATCTGGAGGGCAGCCCTCGGCAAGGCCCGCCAGATCAAGCTACCGCTCAGGAGATCCAAATGAACCCGACCCGCAGTATGAAATTCGCCCTGGCTTCGTTGTTCAGCCTCGGCCTGAGCACGGCCCTGGCCGATGCCCCGGCCGTGCACATCTACAACTGGTACGACTTCATCGGCCCGGACGTGACGAAGAATTTCCAGAAAGAGACGGGCATCAACACGGTCTATGACGTGTTCGACAGCAGCGAATTGATGCAGAGCAAGCTGATGACCGGCGGTAGTGGTTATGACGTGGTGGTCGCCACCGACAGCACCCTGCCGAACCTGATCAAGGCCGGCGTGCTGATGGAACTGGATCGCGACCAGCTGCCCAATTGGCCCCATCTGGATCCAGAAATCCTCGCCAAACTGCAGGTCAACGATCCCGGAAATCGCTACGCGGTTCCCTATCTGTGGGGCACCACCGGCATCGGCTATGACGTGGACAAGGTCAAGGCGATTCTCGGCGAGGGTGCGCCTGTCGATTCCTGGGACCTGATCTTCAAGGAAGACAACCTGTCCAAGCTGAGCCAGTGCGGCGTGGCCATGCTCGACGGCCCTGGCGATATCGTGCCCATCGCGCTGCACTACCTCGGCCTGCCCTCCAACAGCACCAACCCGGGGGACTACCGCAAGGCGGAGGAGCTCCTGCTCAAGCTGCGCCCGCACATTCGCTACTTCGACTCCTCCAAGTTCATCTCCGATCTGGCCAATGGCAATATCTGTGTCGTACTGGGCTGGGCCGGTGGCGTATTCGAGGCGCAGCAGACAGCCAAGCATGCGAAGAACGGGCGCCGCATCGAATACCGCATCCCGCGCGAAGGCGCGCCGGTCTGGGTGGAGAACCTGGTACTGCTCAAGGATGCGCAGCATCCGCAGGAGGGGAAGGCGTTCATCAACTACATGCTGCGCCCCGATGTGATCGCCGATACCTCCAACTTCCTCGGCTACCCCAACGGCAACAAGGACGCCACACCCCTGGTCTCCCAGGAGATCCGCGAGAACCAGGGGGTATATCCCTCGAAAGCGGTCATGGACACGCTGTTCGCCCTTGAGCCCCTGCCGCACAAGGCCGAGCGAGTGCGCACCCGCGTCTGGAGCAGGGTTAAGACCGGAAACTGATTGGCCTGCCAGTTTGTAGGATGGGTTGAGCGCAGCGACGCCCATCATTCCGCGCGCAAGGATGGGTACGGCCTGCGGCTTAACCCATCCGCCACGGCTTCACGGCCGGTCAGCCATTATCGCGCCGCGCTGACTCCTTCCAGCGTGGAGAAGGAGGTGTCCTTGGCGGTGAGTAGAAAGTCGCGCATGAAGGGCGCATCCAGCATGTCGGTG
Source organism: Pseudomonas cavernicola (assembly GCF_003596405.1). NCBI lineage: Bacteria > Pseudomonadati > Pseudomonadota > Gammaproteobacteria > Pseudomonadales > Pseudomonadaceae > Pseudomonas > Pseudomonas cavernicola. The sequence goes on along the minus strand of NZ_QYUR01000002.1, from coordinate 2,793,597 downwards.
CGGATGCCGGCGTACAGCGTGGCGAACAGGCCTTTGTCGCCGAGGCGTTTGGCTGTCACGTAGCCACGCGAGCTGTACTCATGCAGCGCCCAGTTCGGCAGGCCGCACACACCACGCCCGCTAGCCACCAGCTGCATCATCATCACCGTCAACTCCGAGGTGCGCACTTGCGCCGGTTCGATATCGGCCGGTTCGAGAAAGCGGGTGAAGATATCCAGACGGTCGCGTTCCACCGGATAGGTGATCAGGGTTTCCTTGGCCAGGTCGCCCGGCACGATGTACGGCTTGTTCGCCAGCCCGTGCTGGTTGGCCACCGCAAGCATGGCCTCGTAGGTGAACAGCGGCACATAGGTGATGCCGGCCAATTCGAGTGGGTCCGATGTCACCACCAGATCCAGATCGCCGCGAGCCAGGGCCGGCAGTGGCGCGAAGGAGAAGCCCGAGGCCAGGTCCAGCTCGACTTCCGGCCAGGCATCACGAAATTGGTCGATGGTCGGCATCAGCCACTGGAAGCAGCTGTGGCATTCGATCGCCATGTGCAGACGCCCGGCGGTGCCGCCCGCCAGTCGCGCCATGTCGCGCTCGGCGGCGCGCAACTGTGGCAAGAGCGCATCGGCCAATTGCAGCAGGCGCAAGCCGGCGCTGGAGAAGCGCACAGGTTTGGTCTTGCGCACGAACAACGGCATGCCCAGGCGCTCTTCCAGTTCCTTGAACTGGTGGGAGAGGGCGGATTGGGTCAGGTGCAGGCGCTCGGCGGCATCGACCAGGCTATCGGCCTCGCGCAAGGCGTGCAGAGTTTTGAGGTGGCGAAATTCCAGCATGCAGCGAACCTCATGGTGATATGGGTATGCGTCGAGCTCTTTGTAGGAGCCAGGTCTGCTGGCGAATGCAGGCAACGCAAAAGCATCGCGAGCAGAGCTCGCTCCTACGGGTTAAAAAAAGCTAATCATGAATTAATCTATCGATCAACGCGAATACGTTGAGTTTGTCTCATGGTGCGGTGCCTGTCGACAATGCTTCCATCATTTGCATGGAGGTGTTTTGTCATGGCCCTGGCTCACAACCTTGGTTTCCCTCGTATCGGTCGCGACCGTGAACTGAAAAAGGCGCTGGAAGCCTATTGGCAAGGCGATCTCGACGAAGCCGGCTTGCGTGCGGTGGGCCGTGAGTTGCGCGCCCGCCATTGGCAGGTTCAGAAAGACGCCGGCATCGAGCTGCTGCCGGTGGGCGATTTCGCCTGGTACGACCAGGTGCTCACGCACTCGCTGTGCTTCGGCGTGATCCCCGAGCGGTTTCGCCCGCAAGCCGGCTTGCCGACCCTGGATACCCTGTTCGCCATGGCGCGCGGCGCTGTTGGTAACAAGAGCAGCCAAACCTGCGGCGGCGCCCATGCGCAAGAGATGACCAAGTGGTTCGATAGCAACTACCACTACCTGGTCCCTGAATTCAGCCATGACCAACAGTTCCAGCTGAGCTGGGAACAGCTGTTCGAAGAGGTCGAAGAGGCGCACGCGCTGGGCCATAGCGTCAAGCCGGTGCTGATCGGCCCGCTGACTTACCTGTGGTTGGGCAAAGCCAAAGGCGACAGCTTCGACAAGCTGGATCTACTCGAGCGCCTGCTGCCTCTCTATGGTGAAATCCTCGGCCGCTTGGCCGGGCAGGGAGTGGAATGGGTGCAGGTCGACGAGCCGATCCTCGCGCTGGACTTGCCGCAAGACTGGAAAAACGCCTTCGAGCGCGCCTATCACCTGTTGCAGTTCTCACCGCTGAAAAAGCTGATCGCCACCTATTTCGGCGGCCTGGAAGACAACCTCGGGCTGGCCGTAGGGCTGCCGGTGCAAGGTCTGCATATCGATCTGGTACGCGCGCCGGAGCAACTGGCGGTGGTGCTCGATCGGCTGCCGAACTACAAAGTCTTGTCGCTGGGCGTGGTCAATGGCTGCAACGTCTGGCGCTGCGATCTGGAAAAGGCCCTGGCGCAACTGCAGGAGGCACAACTGCGCTTCGGCGCTAACCTCTGGGTGGCTGGTTCCTGCTCGTTGTTGCATAGCCCGGTGGATCTGAACCGTGAAGATCGGCTGGATGCCGAACTGAGCAGTTGGCTGGCCTTCGCTGTGCAGAAGTGTAGCGAGGTCGCCGTACTGGCTAAGGCGCTGAGCGCGCCGGAAGACCCCACCGTGCAAGCGGCCTTGGCCGAAAGCCGTGCGGTGCAGGCGAGCCGAGCGCTGATCAACATGGTCGCGGCGGCGCGGCAATTGCGCAGCCAAGTGGCTTGACCGTCATTCCCCGCGCAGGTGGGAATCCAGCAGGCTCGTAGGCTGGGTAGAGCCGTTCTTTGGCGAAACCCAGCATTGCACGACGCGGGGTTTCGCTGCGCTCTACCCAGCCTACGGAGTCAGGCACCGGCGCAAATAAAAACGTTGAGCATGGCTGCTGCTCTTGTCGGCGCGAGCTCTGCTCGCGAAGCCCTTCAAGCAAAAGCTTCGCGGGCAAGCCTGCTCCTACAGGTTTTAACGCCCTACAGAATCACTGCCGGAATGACCATTCGGCAATCTTCATCAAACTGTCATGGTTCTGTGGCAGCGCGCCCGAATGAATATCACCAAACTCGCGTCCTACTGGGGTTCTGCGTTTTGGTGTTTTCTATGCGTGCGCTACTTTTCCTGGCTGCACTGGTGTGCGGCGTGCCGTCTTTTGCGGCATCTCGCTGTGAGGTCAATGTACCGACCCAACTGGCCGACCTGGGCGAGGTGAGTCTCGCCTACCAGAGTATCGGTCGCGACTCTGACCCAGCCCTGTTGCTGGTCATGGGCCTGGGTGGGCAATTGATTCACTGGCCGGATGAAGTGGTCGCAGCCCTCTGCGAGCAAGGTTTCCGGGTGATCCGCTATGACAATCGCGATGTCGGCCTGTCGACCTGGACACACGCAGCCCCGACGATCAACCTGACGTATGAAGTGCTGCGTTACCGGGTCGGTTTGTCGGTGTCGGCGCCGTATCAACTGAGCGATATGGCCAGCGACGCGCTGAGCCTGATGGATGCGCTGCGCGTGCAAAACTTCCATGTGTTGGGTGCCAGCATGGGTGGCATGATCGCCCAGCACATGGCCGATATGGCTCCTGGTCGGGTGCAGAGCCTGACCTTGCTGATGACCAGTTCCGGCGCCCAAGGTCTGCCCGCACCGAGCCCGGAACTGTTGCAGTTATTGGCGCGGCGGGAGGCACCGAACCGCGCCGTGGCAATCGAACAACAGACGGACCTGCTCGCGGCTCTTGGTAGCCCGAAAGTCGCCGACGACCGTCAACTCCTCTTGCAGCAGGCCGCCATCGCTTACGATCGCGCCTTCAACCCGGAAGGGGTGCAGCGGCAGACTCTCGCCATTCTCGCCGAACCAAGCCGGGTCGAACTGCTCAACCGCCTGCGTGTGCCGACCCTGGTGGTGCATGGCACCGCCGACCCGCTGTTGCCGGTGATGCACGGCGTGCATGTCGCCGCGCATATCCAGGGCGCCGAACTCAAGCTGATTCCGGGGCTTGCCCACCGCTTTCAGGAGGCCTTCAAGGAGCCGTTGCTGGCGGCGGTACTGCCGTACTTGGAAGCACATCGGCAGCCGACCGTGCAGTGGGCTCATCTGCCGCAGCCGCCGACGACTTACATGCAATAGGCCTGTCGCGCCAGTACTGCCAAGCCTCGGGCCAGCCAACACCATGCTCGACGTCAGGCAGAACGGCCAGTTGCATGCAGCGGGGCTGGCCTAGCCGGCCGGCGTAGCGCTGGAGCAGGCTGGCTGGCACGACCCGGTCGGCGTCTCCCACCAGATGGCGTTGGGGGAGTTCGCGCAGGCGCTCGGCGAAGTCCAGTGGCTCCAATGATTGTGTTAGCCGAGCCAGGCCCTGCTCGCGCGCCCACTGCCGGGGGCTGAGGTTGCCGGCCAGGGTTTGCACCTGGGCGATGTCATTCCGGTGCGCGGCCAGCAGCAACACCAGTGCGCCGCCGCCGGAGTAGCCGATCAGCTCGAAGTCGTGGTTGCCATAGCGTCGCTTGAGCTGGTCCAGGGCCTGGCCCAGGCTGCTCAGCACTGCTTCCGAGAAGCGCGCATCCGTCCAGTAGCGCGGCGCACAGCCCGGCGACTGGATGAACTGACAGGGACGGGCCAGGTAGACGCTGGGACGCGGGTCTGCGAGGGCCAGGCGAGCCAGCAGCAGGTCGCGGGGAGTCGGGTCCAGGCTGGCTTGGGTCGCGGTGATCCAGGCGCGGCCGTCGCCCTCCAGGTACACCCGCAGACGAGTGCTCGGCGGAGCTGAGTCCGGCAGCGCAACACGTAGGTCGAAGTGGGAGGTCTGCAGGCTGGCCAACTGATGGTCGTGTTGCCGCGCCAGTTGCTCCAGCCTGGCGTTGGGCTGGCTGCAGCCGGCCAGTACGGCGGCCAAACTGAATAGGTAAAGCAAGGCCCGCTGACGCGGGCCCTGGCACAGACTGCTCAGGTCAGAAATCGTAGCGGACCCTGGCCTGCAGGGTGTCGGCGGAGAAGTCCGTCTTAGTCAGGTAGTCATAGCTGACGCCGACGCTGACCGCGCCGAGGTGGTAAGTCACCCCCAGGCTGGCTTCGTAACTGTCGCGGGCCGGCTTCGCCCCATTGGTGATGAAGGGCGTGCCGCCAACCACGAAGGCGCTGGTGCTGCTGACTTGATCGGCGATGAAGTCGTGATAGGCCATCAGCTTGGCTTCCGGCTCCAGGCTGCCTTGGCCGGCGGCGAAGTTGCCGGCCAGGCGCACGCCGGCACCTAGCTCACCCACCTCGAAACGCTGTTCGTTGACGGCGAGCGCGGCCGACGAGCCTTTCTCGCGGAAACTGTCGATCAGCACGTTACTGTAGCGCGCCGCCACACGTGGCTCCAGCAACAGGCCTTGGCCCAGGTCGAAGCCATAGCCGCCAAGCAGGTTGAAGCCCAGGAGGTCACTGTCGTAATCGCCCTTGGCACGAGTGCCGGCGATATAGCGCTTGCTCTGGTTATCGCTCCGCCCATAGGTCAGGCCGGCGTCGACGAACCAGGCACCTTGCTCGAAGCCGCTATAGAGGGTCAGTGCATGGCCTTCGATATCGGTCTTGCCCGTTTGACTGCGAACGTCGCTGGTCAGGTAGCTATAGGCCAAGCCCAGGGTGGTCTGCGGATTCAGCTTGCCATCGGCGCCGACGGCGATGCCCTGGCTGTCGGCGTCATAGCCGGGAATGCCGTTGCGCTCGCCCTGATCGGCATCGCTGTTCAGCACCTGCACCCAGGCCCCGGTCTCGCTCAGGCCATCGCCGGAGGACAAGCCCTGGCGCAGACTGGCGCTGCGCCCTTGCAGAACGTTGCCGAGCAGGTTCTGGTTGCTGATGGCGGTCTTGCCGACGGCGCCGTTGACATCGGGGCCCAACTGCTCGGCCAGGCGGGTAGTTTGCGCTACGTCGGCGTTGGCGAAGGTCTGGAACAGCGGGTCCTGCGCGGAGAGCTGGGAGAGCTGTTCGGAGATCGGTTGAATCGCCGCCTGGGCGTTCTGGCTGGCGCCTTGGCCGGCGATTACATCGGCCGCAGCCGCACCGCTCTGCATCTGCAACTGGGCGATCAGAGTATTGCCTTGGAGCTGATAACCCTGCACCTGCAGCAACGCCGAGCTGCTTTGCACATTGATGTCGGCAATAGTCACCGGCACCCGTGCATTGGAGGGGGCATTGGGGGTCAGATCGAATCTCTCCCAACTGTTCGCACGAATCAGCTGATAGGGCTGGGTGCCGTTAGTGCTGAAGTCATTCGGCTTGGGCGTGAGCAATACGCGGGTGCCGGGTTCTATCTCGGCATTGCCGGACACATCCAGTACCGGGCGGCTGGGATCTGTGGCCTGGCTGAGCAGCATTTCCAGAGTAGCCCCGGCGCCCAGTAATTCCAGATTGCCATCCAGCGTGGTATGGGGGCGCTGGAGTTGCAGGTAACCTTGATATTCTGGCTGCTGGGGATGGTAGTCGTCCCAGGAAATTTCCAAATGCTTCGCCTGAATATAGTCACCGTCGAAGGTCGCTTTCCCCAGCACGTTGATCACGAAGTTGTCGAGAATCTTGCCGCGAATGGTGCCGCCTTCCCAATTGATTACGCCAGCGCCTCGAATGGCAGTCTCGCCTCCTTCGATCAAATCGCCGTCGTGAGTAAGGCGTGAGAGATGGCTACCTGGAAGGATATCAATGGCGACTCCTTCGGTGCGGACGGTACTGCCATTGACGATGATTACGTTATTAGTGTTCTGGTCCAGCACAATCCCGCGGGAGCCTGCACCTAGTGCCTCTATAGTGCCCTGGTTGCTGATGATTTCACCGACGCTGCTGTTATCACCGACATACAAGCCAGTCGCGCGTTGGCCAGTTGCGCGAATGCTGCCATCGTTCTGAATGCCGTGGGCGATCTGGCTGCCGTTCTCAATCTTCAAGGCAAAGCTGTCCTGACCATTGGCGATCAGGCTACCGGTGTTGTGCAGCTTGCCGGTTATCTGGCTGTTCCAGATCAATAGCGCATTGGGCGTTTCGTCGTCAGCCGGATCGGGAATGCCGGTGACCGAGATGGTGCCGCTATTGATCAGGTCGCCCTGCACCCGGCTCATGCCGAAATTGAGTGTGCTGGCCGGATTGCCGCTGCTGCTCAAGTTGGCGGTATTGGTGACGTTACCATTGATAGTGCTGGCGTCGAAGTCTATGGCGCTGTTGGACGGGCCGCTGGCGCTGAGCTGGGCATTGTTGGTGACTGCGCCCTGCACGGTAATGCCGCCGAAATCGATCAGGTCCGTATTGCCGCTGGCACTGCCAATAAAGGTCAGGGGCTGATTCTGGTTAGTATTGAATGCCAGCGGCGCGCCTTGGCTGAGGTCGTAGGTCTGTGCCTGGGCAGTCAGTGACAGGCTCAGGTTGGCGGCGATGACGAGGGCTAACGGGGTTTTACGAGCAAAGCGAATGATCATTGAACTGTCCTTGTTCAAGTTGGGTCGTCCTTGGTGGAGCCGCACCGGTCGAGTGAGCCCTATAAGCAGGGCAAAGATTAAAGTGGTCAGTAGTGAACTGCTAGTAGGTTTTGGACTTTTCTGGGAGCCACTCTCGAAATCGGCGAGCGGAGCCCTTCTGAAAGCAACTGCTCAGGCGGCATGCTCGTTCGGTTGGTGTGGGTGTTCGCTCTTGAGGTAATCCCTCAACTTCGCCTGCTGCCCTGGGGTCATGAACAGCCCCAGCTTGGTCCGCCGCCAGAGAATATCGGCTGCTTCCATGGCCCATTCCTCGCGGCACAGATAATCCACTTCGCGGGTGTACAGGCCGGCGCCCAGGTGTTCGCCGAGATCGCTGAGCTCGTGTACGCCATCCAGCAACCTCCACACACGGCTGCCGTAGGTGTTGGCCCAGCGCCGGGCCACTTGGGTGGGGAGCCAGCCGAAGCTTTCGCACAACGCTTCGATCAACGCACTCAGGCTTTCCAACTGTTCGCCACCGGGTAGCGGGGCGCTGGCGGTCCAGCTCGGTTGCAGGTTCTGGAAGTGCGGCGCGAGTTGCGCCAGGGCTGACTCGGCGAGTCGGCGGTAGGTGGTCAGCTTGCCGCCGAAGACAGACAGCAGCGGTGCCTCGCCTGGACATGCCGACAACGACAGGGTGTAGTCACGCGTCACGGCCGAGGGATCATCCGACTCGTCATCGCACAGCGGCCGCACCCCGGCGAAGCTGTGCAGGATGTCGGTGCGGCTGAGCTGGTGCTTGAAGTGGGCATTGACCACCTTCAGCAGATACGTGGTTTCCTCCTCACTGATCGCGACCTTGGCTGGGTCGCCTTGGTATTCGCGGTCAGTGGTGCCGATCAGGGTAAAACGTTCCAGATAAGGAATGGCGAAGACTATCCGCCGGTCTTCGTTTTGCAGGATGTACGCCTGCTCGCCGTCAAACAGGCGCGGCACGATGATATGGCTGCCCTGGATCAGGCGGACGCCGTAGGGCGACTTCTGCTGCAAATCATCCTGGATAAAGCGCGCCACCCATGGGCCGGCGGCATTAACCAAGGCGTGAGCGCGAATCGAATAGAGGCTGCCGTCGGTGCGTTCCAGGTTGATATGCCAGAGCCCTTTGCTGCGCCGCGCGCTGACGCAACGGGTGCGGGTATGCACATGGGCGCCACGCTCCCGCGCGGTCATGGCGTTGAGCACGACCAAACGAGCATCGTCGACCGCGCAATCGGAGTATTCGAAGCCGCGGCTGATCTCGGCTTTCAGCGGGCTGCCGGCGCCGAAACGCAGGCTACGTGAGCCGGCTAGTTTCTCGCGCTTGCCCAGGTGGTCATAGAGAAACAGACCGGCGCGAATCATCCAGGCCGGACGCAGATGAGGCTGGTGGGGGAGGATGAAACGCAGTGGTTTGACGATATGCGGCGCCTTGGCCAGTAGCACCTCGCGCTCAGCCAAGGCTTCGCGGACCAGGCGGAACTCGTAGTGTTCGAGATAGCGCAGGCCGCCATGGACCAGTTTGCTGCTGGCGGACGAGGTGTGTTGGGCGAGATCGTCCTTTTCGCAAAGGAACACCGACAGGCCGCGCCCAGCCGCATCCGCGGCGATGCCCACACCATTGATGCCGCCCCCCACTACCGCGAGGTCATAGACTTCGGCAAGCGAGTTGTTGTGGTTGTGGTTTGAGCGCATTGCGAGCCTCTAAAGTCGAAAGTGAACTTTCAATGTTCATTTTCGAAAATGGTAGTCGAATGCTTCACCATTGGCCAGCCGCAAGTTCGCTTGCGCGCCGAATGGTTGTGCGTGGGGCTTTATTTGCGGCAGGGTCAGACCAGGTGCAGTTGAATCTTCTGCTGCGTCAGCAAACGAGCCACCGCTGCAGGTGGCGCGCTGTCGGTGAAGACTCGGTCGACCAGGCCGATAGAGCCCAGGCGCACCAGCGCATTGCGGCCGAACTTGCTCGAATCGGCGGCGAGGAAGACCTGCCGGGCGTTGTCGATAATCGCCTGGGAGACCCGCACTTCCTGATAATCGAAGTCGAGCAGGCTGCCGTCTTCATCGATGCCGCTGATGCCCATCAGGGCGAAGTCGACCTTGAACTGCTGGATGAAATCGACCGCGGCCTGGCCGACGATGCCGCCATCGCTACGCACCGTGCCACCGGCGATCAAGACCTCGAAGTCGGCTTTGTCGCTGAGCTGGGCGGCAACGTGCAGGTTGTTGGTGATCACCTTCAGCCCGCGGTGATTGAGCAGGGCGCGGGCGATGGCTTCGGTGGTGGTGCCGATGCTGATGAACAGCGAGGCGTTGTCGGGGATCTGCGCGGCGATGGCCTCGGCGATGCGCTGCTTTTCTTCGCGCATCAGCCCGGCACGCATGGCGTAGGCGGTGTTCTGTGTACTGGAGGTCTCGCTCGCGGCGCCACCATGGGTGCGCCGCAGCAGGCCTTGTTCGGCCAGCTGATTGATGTCGCGGCGGATGGTTTGCGGGGTCACGACAAAGGCTTGCGCCAGTTCGTCGATACTGACGTAGCCACGCTCGCGGGCCAGGTCGAGAATGTTTTGCTGTCGGGGCGCCAGGTTCATGCAGGCTTCCTTGTTTTGGTCGGCATTATAGGCTGTCGGCGCGGCGTTTTCCGGCTAAGAGGCTGTTTGAAAATGTCTGCGCATCGGTGATGCTGCGTTAAAAATGGCTTCGGACTGCTCATTTACAGCTCGTAAACTCCGCGTCCTCAGCCATTTTTGCCTTGCCTGACCTTCGCTCGACTTTTTTCAAAGCAGCCTCTAAGGTACGCGAACTTTGTCAGATTATTTTCACATTCGAACATGACCCCTGCCATCGACCTGTTGAAGAAAGCCCGTGCCGAGCACTGGGTCCACGGTTATAGCCATGATCCCAAGGCCGCTTCCTATGGGCTGGAGGCGGCGGAGAAGCTTGGTCTGGAGCCGGCGCGGGTGTTCAAGACGCTGCTCGCGGCGAGCGAGAAGGGCGAGTTGTTGGTCGCGGTGGTGCCGGTCGCCGGCAGTTTGGATCTAAAAGCGCTGGCTCAGGCCGCCGGGGTGAAAAAGGCCGATATGGCCGACCCGGCCGCCGCGCAGCGGGCCGCCGGGTATCTGCTCGGCGGTATCAGCCCGTTGGGGCAGAAGAAGCGTTTGCGCACCTTTATCGATGGATCTGCCAAACGGCATTCGACTATCTATGTCAGTGCCGGTCGCCGGGGCTTGGAAGTGGAATTGGCCGCGGATGTCCTCGCGCAACAGTGCCAAGCGCAGTTCGCCGCCATCGGCCGCGATTAAACCAACGCAAATCGCCGGTTGGAATCGCAACAATTACGCCGTCAAAATAATAAGGAAGCCGTGATGCCCCAGTACCTTCTTGCCATCGACCAAGGCACTACCAGCAGTCGGGCGATTGTCTTCAGTGCCCGGGGCTTGCCGGTGGCGCGGGCGCAGCAGGAGTTCAAGCAGTATTTTCCCAAGGATGGCTGGGTCGAGCATGACGGCGAAGACCTTTGGCTGACCACTCTCAAGGTCTGCCGTGAGGCGTTGCAGCAAAGTGGGCTGAAGGCCTCTGAAATCGCCGCCATCGGCATTACCAACCAACGGGAAACCACTCTGGTTTGGGATGCTCTCAGCGGTACGCCAATCCATCCGGCGATCGTCTGGCAAGATCGACGTACCGCCGATTATTGTGCCGAACTCAAGGCAGCTGGCCATGAGGCCGCAGTGGCGGCCAAGACCGGGCTGCTGATCGACCCCTATTTCTCTGCCACCAAATTACGCTGGATTCTTGAGCATGTGCCAGGTGCCCGCGAGCGCGCCGAGCGGGGTGAGTTGCGCTTCGGCACCGTCGATAGCTTCCTGCTGTGGCGCCTGACCGGAGGCAAGTCGCACAAAACTGACGCGACCAACGCCTCGCGCACCTCGTTGTTCAATATCCACTCGCAGCAGTGGGACGCCGAGCTGCTCAAACTGTTCGACATCCCCGCCAGCCTGCTGCCGGAGGTGCTGGATTGTGCGGCGGACTTCGGCTGCACTGACGCGAGCCTGCTTGGTGCCAGCATCCCGGTGTTGGGTATGGCCGGCGACCAACAGGCCGCGCTGATCGGCCAAGCCTGTTTCCAGCCCGGTATGGTGAAAAGTACCTACGGCACCGGTTGCTTCATGATCCAGAACACCGGCGACCGGCCTGTCACCTCGCAGAATCGCCTGCTCACCACCGTCGGTTATCGCCTGCACGGCAAGGTCACCTACGCGGTGGAGGGCAGCATTTTCGTCGCCGGCGCGGCGGTGCAGTGGCTGCGCGATGGGATCAAGCTGATCAGCCATGCGCGCGACACCGAGGCCATGGCCGAACAAACTGGCGATTCCTGCGGCGTCTACTTGGTGCCGGCCTTTACCGGGCTCGGTGCGCCGTACTGGGACCCGAAGGCGCGGGGGGCGATCTTCGGGTTGACCCGCGATACTGGAATCAAGGAAATCGTCACTGCGGGCCTGCAGTCGGTCTGCTATCAAACCCGCGACCTGCTCGAGGCCATGCGCCAGGACGGTGCCGCGGCACCCAGTGCGTTGCGGGTCGATGGCGGCATGGTGGAGAACAACTGGGTCATGCAGTTTCTCGCCGACATCCTTGGCGTGCCGGTGGAGCGTCCGGAAGTGACCGAGACCACCGCGCTAGGTGTGGCGTACTTGGCCGGGCTGCAGGCAGGTCTCTATCCTGACCTGGAGGCCATCGGCAGGCACTGGCATCGGCAGCAGCGCTTTACCCCGCGGATGGCAGAGGATCACCGCAGCAAACTCTACGCCGGCTGGCTGGATGCCGTGCAGCGGGTGCGCAGCGAGGGCTGAAGTGGTTTAGGTAAGACGCGCTGGCTAGGATGGGTCGAGGGGTTTTCCAGCGAAACCCAGCCGGCTTTTGGTAGGAGCGGATTTATCCGCGATGGACTCGAACGCCCTATCGCGGATAAATCCGCTCCTACGCCCGAATCAGCACTGCGGGTTGCTTCACGAGCCGGCCAGCATCACGGTCTCGTACTGCGAGGTCAGCTCGTTCATCTGCCACAGCAGGGTCTCGGTGGTGGTGGCGATCACCGTCGGTACGTAGTGCGAGTCGGCCGAGAGACGGAAGCCGGTGCGCGCGAAGCTCCATTGCGCATCCACCTGTTGCAGGGCCTTGCGGATTGCCGGGGTGTTCTGCTCGGCGCTCCGTAGTTCTTTCAGCGCCACATCGAACTCATCCACTGCGCGCTGGAATTGCGCATCCAGCTGGCTGATCGGCAGGTGCCAGCTGATGGCTACATAGAGCTTGGCGATGCGTTGGCTGAGCATGCGCTGGCGGCCGCTGCGGTTGACCAGGTGCGCACCCTGGCTGCCGGTATGGCGTTCGATCAGTTGCACCAGCTTCTCGCTCTGGACCAGCAGCTGGTCGCTCAGTTCCAGCAGCTGTGGGGCCTGCTGTTTGTCCGGGAGTGACAGCGCCAGTTCACGGTAGCTGTTCCAGGTCTTCCCGGTGTCGCTGAGGGCGATGCGAATCTCGTCGGTGGGTGCGTATTGGCTGAGGGCTTGGTAGTTGCTCTCGAATTTGGCCACGCTCTGGTCGAGCTGCTGGATGGCCACCTCGGCGCGGATCTCCGCACCTATCATCAGGTAGTTCTTGGCGATGCGTTGGCTGAGCATGCGCTGCATGCCAGACAGGTTCATGGCTTCGGCATCGCTGAGCAGGGCCCAGCTAGGCAGGCTGAGCAGGCTCAGGCCGATCAGCAGGAGGAGGCGCTTGAGCATCTGAATGTCTCCTGGGGGCGCGGCGGCATTGCGGCCGCCACGCAAATTCAATGCCCCGGCATGCCGGGGCTTGTCTCGTCAGTAGGTGTATTGCAGTTGCGCCCAGAGTTTCTGGGTGTCCACCGCAACGGCGCCTTTCGCCTCAATTTGGCTGGCTTCGTCCGAGTCGGACTGTTCGCCGCAGCCTGCTATGCCGTGTTGATAGCTGTTTTGCTGCAGCAGGGCGCGGCTGTTGATCTGCGCGTTGAGTCGATCCGCGCACTGGCGTTCTTCGTGCTGATGGGCGGGGTGTCCATCCTCGGCCTGGAAATGAGCGGGTTGCGCGATGCTCTGCAGGAGCGCAACCGTGATTTGCAGCAGGCGCTGGAGCGCATCCAGCACCTGGCGATTACCGATGAGCTGACTGGGCTGTACAACCGTCGTTTCGCCAAGGACATCCTCGGCCAGCAAAAGGCTTTGGCCGACCGCGGCACCTATGGCTTTGTCTTGTGCCTGATCGATCTGGATTTGTTCAAAGGCGTAAACGACCGCTATGGGCATGCTGGTGGCGATAGCGTGCTGTGTCAGCTGGCGCGGTTGTTTGAGCAGGCGGTGCGCGATGTGGATTTTGTCGCGCGCTTAGGCGGCGAGGAGTTTCTCTTGGTGCTCTCGCGCACCGACGTGGCAGGTGCCCAGCAAGTGCTCGAACGCTTGCGGCAAACCCTGCGTGGTACCAGTTGGCAGAATTGTCCGGAGTTGCGCCTGACCCTGTCGGTCGGCGTGAGCCGCTATTGCTCCGTGGAGCCTTGGGAAGACACCATGCAGCGGGCCGATAGTGCGCTGTATCAGGCTAAGGGCAACGGCCGCGATCAGGTGGTGCTGCTGTAACGGCGCACGCCGGAGTCAGGCAATGCGACCTGCGCGGCGACACTGCCCTGGGCCGGGAATACCACCAGGTGATCGGCGGCGACGCGAATACCGACGTGCTCGCCCGGCTGGTGATCGGCGTGGCTGGGGAAGATCGATTCCAGCTGGCTGCCGGTGGCGAGTTGCAGGCGGTACAGGGTAGCGGCGCCGAGGAAGGTCTTACCGACGATCAAGGCTTTTTGCTCACTGTCCGGGGCGTAGACAATATCGTCCGGCCGCAGCAACACATCCACAGCGCTGCCGGGCGGCCAAGTGTAAGCACGGTTGCCGCGGATCACCCCCAATTCGGTCTGCACCGAGTCGTGACTGAGCAGTTGGCCCCGGATGAAGTAGCCCTGGCCGATAAAGCTCGCGACAAACGGCGTCAGAGGCTCGTGATAGAGGTTGTAGGGCGTGTCCCATTGCTCCAGCCGGCCTTCCTTGAACACGCCGACGTGATCGCTGACGGCGAAGGCTTCTTCCTGATCATGGGTGACCAGAATCGCGCTGGTGCCACGCGCCTTGAGGATGTCGCGCACTTCATGACTGAGGCGTCGGCGCAGCTCGCCATCCAGGTTGGAGAAGGGTTCGTCGAGCAGCAGCAGTTGCGGTTCCGGGGCCAGCGCGCGGGCTAGGGCCACCCGCTGTTGCTGGCCGCCAGAGAGCTCATGGGGGTAGCGCTTGCTCAGCGCGGACAGTTTGACCAGTTCCAGCAGTTCGGCGGTCACCCGCTCACGCTCGGGGTGTTTGCGGATACCGAAGGCGACGTTCTCGGCCACGCTCAGATGGGGGAACAGTGCATAGTCCTGGAATACCATGCCGATCCTGCGCTTCTCCGGCGCCAGGGTGAAACCGGCGCGCGAGATGACTTCATCGGCTAGCTGAATCTCGCCTTCCAGCACCGGTTCGAAACCGGCGATGGCGCGCAGCGTGGTGGTCTTACCGCAGCCGGAGGGTCCGAGTAGGCAGCCGATATCACCGGCGTTCAGATGCAGATGGAGGTTCTGCACGACTCTTTGCTCGCGGTAGCCACAAGCCAGGTCGCGCAGGTTAAGCAGCAGAGGATGACTCATGCGTGGTGGTATGCCGGTTCGACCAGGAACTCCAGCAGCGCCTTCTGCGCGTGCAGGCGATTTTCTGCCTGATCCCAGGCCACCGAGCGCGGGTCATCGAGTAGGTCTTCGCTGATTTCTTCGCCGCGGTGGGCCGGCAGGCAGTGCAGAAACAGCACATCAGTGGCAGCCAGATCAAGCAGGGCGCGGTTCACCTGATAGGGTTTGAATAGCGCCAGACGCTTAGCTGTTTCCTCTTCCTGGCCCATCGACGTCCACACGTCGGTGCTCACCAGATGAGCACCGGCCACGGCCTCACGTGGATCACGGACAATGGTCACGCGATCTCCAGCTTGGGCGAGGAACTTGGCATTCGGCTCGTAACCCTCGGGGCAGGCGACGCGTAGCTGGAAGTCGAACTGCTGTGCGGCCTCGATATAGCTGTTGCACATATTGTTGCCGTCGCCGATCCAGGCCACGGTTTTGCCTTGGATCGAGCCACGTTGTTCGAAGAAGGTCTGCATGTCGGCCAGCAGTTGGCAGGGGTGCAGGTCATCCGACAGGCCGTTGATCACCGGGACTCGCGAATGCGCGGCGAACTCGCTCAGGGTGCTGTGGGCGAAGGTACGGATCATCACCGCGTCGAGCATGCGCGACATGACGATTGCGCAGTCGCTGATCGGCTCGCCACGGCCTAGCTGAGTGTCGCGCGGGGAGAGGAATATCGCTTGGCCGCCGAGCTGGATCATGCCCGCTTCAAACGACAGGCGGGTGCGGGTCGAGGCTTTCTCGAAGATCATCCCGAGAACGCGATTCTTCAGCGGCTCGAAGAGTACGCCGCGATTGCGCAGGTTTTTCAGCTCGATGCCGCGACGAATCAGGCCCAGCAGCTCTTGGGGCGTGCAGTCCATTAGCGAGAGAAAGTGCCTTGCGCTCATCATTAACTACCTTTTGTACAACAGTTGCGCCGATCGATAAGCCAGGTTTTCCGAGAAAAGCAGGCGGGACCAGCGGCTGAGGGGCCGCACGGTGCGACGAAATGGGGAAGGCGCGATCTTATAAGGAAATGTCGCGCCATGTCATTAGAGTTCAATAACTACGCGGTCTGCAGAGGTTAACTAATGCGCCTGTAGCAACGGTTATTCTTGCGCTCAGTGCCCAGCAACCCAGGTCAATCCACCCTGAAATTGCCCCTGCCCGCATCGCTGAAGGGGAGCATTTGTACACTGTGGCCCAACGGGTTGGCAATGAAAGCGAGGTGCAGCTCGGTCATCAAGGTCTGTTTGCACCGGCGTGGCAGGTGGCGCAAGTGGCTGCCAGGGATGCACAGGGTACGTTGGGCGTAGTTTCCGCCCCATCCGTCTGGGAGCTAGGACTGCTCACGGATACTGAGCATACTCAAAGCCAGAGTCGACCTTTTGTCGGCGAGCCTAGAGCAGGAAGTGTCATGAGCCAGCGCACCTTTGCCCATCATCTCGTTTGGAGTGCGGCCAGAATGGTTGGCAAGGAGCCGCAAGCTTTTCTGGCCATCCGCCGCCTCGGGGATGATTCCGACGCGGTCTACCATCGTATCTGCGCCGATCAGCACTTCGAGTACAAAATCGATGCCGAGACTGCGGCACTGGCGGAGCTGGCTAAAGTCATCAGTATCGACAAGAGCGATAACCCGGTTTTCTGAGCCGAGGCCCTGCTTGTTGCGAAGGCCAGTGCTTAGCCCGATGGGCTAACGCCGGGCACAAAAAAGCCCCGCAAGATGCAGGGCTTTTTTGATCAGATCGGGGAGTCTTAGACTACCTGAACTTCTTCAGCTTGCATGCCTTTCTGGCCTTTAGCAGCCACGAAAGAAACGGTCTGACCTTCTTTCAGGCTCTTGAAGCCGTCGCTCTGGATTGCTTTGAAATGTACGAACAGATCAGCGCCGCCATTGCTTGGGGTGATGAAGCCGAAGCCTTTTTCATCGTTGAACCATTTAACGGTGCCAGTTTCGCGATTAGCCATGGTGTTTCTCCTTGAACAGAGTGGGTTGCGGTCCAGGCAGTAACCTGTGCCAGTACTGAGTGCAAAGAGTTATCGGATTCGTGTAGATGGTTGGATCGAGATCTAAACACCAAGTTGCGATTCGCGGTACACATGCAGCACAGTGGCCCAAAGATACGCACTTTGCGCGATTAATGCGACTAGCTAGGACGTGGATATTTTGTTTCAGGGGAAAAAATGATTGGAATTGGCCGTTCATCGGCTGTGCCGAGGTGACGGGAAACCCGCTCACCTCGGCGCGGTAGACGCCCTGCTGTGGGTTAAATCGGTAGGCTTGATGCCTGCCGATTCATAAGACGAACGCTCCTAGCGAAGTCGCTCGCCTGCCGCCATAGTCTTCAATCCACGACCTGAAGGGTCGTCTCGAAGAAGAATATGAGGCTAGGCCATGACCAAGACCCTCCACCACCGTGCGTGCCACCTGTGCGAAGCCATCTGCGGTCTGACCATCGAGACCACGGCCCTGGAGAGCGGTGGTCAGCAGATTCTCTCGATCAAGGGCGACGCCCAGGACAGCTTCAGCCGCGGCCATATCTGCCCGAAGGCCGTCGCGCTGCAAGATATTCAGAATGACCCTGACCGCCTGCGCCAACCGATGCGTCGTGTGGGCAGCGAATGGCAGGCCATCGACTGGGATGAGGCGTTCGAACTGGTCGCCAGCCGCCTCGCCGAGATTCAGGCACGCCATGGGCAGAATGCGGTGGCCACATACCATGGCAACCCCAGCGTGCATAACTACGGGATCATGACCCACAGCAACTATTTCCTCGGCTTACTGAAAACCCGCAACCGTTTTTCCGCCACCTCAGTGGACCAGTTGCCGCATCACCTAGTCAGCCAGCAGATGTACGGCCACGGCCTGCTGCTGCCGATCAGCGATATCGACAATACCGACTTCATGCTGATCCTCGGCGGCAACCCGTTGGCCTCCAACGGCAGCATCATGACCGTGCCAGATGTGGAGAAGCGCCTGAAGGCGATCAAAGCGCGTGGCGGCAAGATCGTGGTAGTCGACCCGCGCCGCAGCGAGACCGCGGCGATTGCCGACCAACACCTGTTCGTGCGTCCGGGCCAGGACGCGGCGCTGCTCTTTGGTATGTTGAACACCCTGTTTGAGGAAGGCCTGGCCCGCGCCAGCCATCTGCCGGTCGAGGGGCTGGATGAGGCACGCCAGGCCATCGCCGAGTTCACCGCCGAGACCATGAGTGGGCGCTGCGGCGTGCCGGCCGAGCAGATTCGCCAACTGGCCCGCGACTTTGCAGCGGCCGATAAAGCGGTGTGCTATGGCCGCATGGGTGTGTCGACCCAGGCCTTCGGCACGCTCTGCCATTGGCTGATCCAGTTGATCAATCTGGTCACCGGTAACCTCGATCGGGTGGGTGGCGCGCTCTGCACTGAACCTGCGTTGGACCTAGTGGCCAGTACCTCCGGCAACAATTTCAATCGTTGGCAGAGTCGTGTCTCCGGCCTTCCGGAATACAGCAGCGAGCTGCCAGTGGCGGCGCTGGCTGAGGAAGTGTTGACGCCCGGCGAGGGACAGATCCGCGCGTTGATCACCGTCGCCGGCAACCCCGTGTTGTCCACGCCCAACGGCCGTCAGCTGGAGCAGGCGCTGGATGGCCTGGAATTCATGCTCAGCGTCGATTTCTATATCAACGAGACCACGCGCTATGCCGACCTGATCCTACCTCCCACCGGGCCGCTGGAGCACGACCACTACGACACTACCTTCAATATGTTCGCCGTGCGCAACGTTACCCGTTTCAACGAGCCGGTATTGGATAAGCCCCTGGGGGCGCTGCACGACTGGGAAATTTTCGTCGGCCTGGCCAAGGCCTTTGCCGCCAAGACCGGGGCGCAGCTGAAGCCGACCATGGCGCCGGCGCAGATGATCGATATGGGGCTGCGCGTAGGCCTGTATGGGGACAAGTCCGAACACCAATTGTCGTTGGCCAAGCTGCGTGAGCATCCTCATGGCATCGATCTGGGGGCGCTCAAACCCAATCTGGCTGAGCGACTGAAGACGCCTGGCAAAAAAGTCCAGGCTGCCCCTGCCTTGCTATTGAGCGATCTGCCGCGCTTCGCCGCGGACCCTGTACCCAAGGCCGGCGAACTGGTGCTGATCGGCCGTCGCCATGTGCGCAGCAACAATTCCTGGATGCATAACTACCACCGGTTGGTGAAGGGCAAGCCGCGCCATCAACTGCTGATGAATCCCGAGGATCTGGCCAAGCGCGGTCTGGCCGACGGCCAGCGCGTGCGAGTGCGTTCGCGGGTTGGCGCCATCGAGGTGGAAGTGGCGACCAGCGAAGAGATGATGCCCGGCGTGGTCAGTTTGCCGCACGGTTGGGGGCATGGCCGGCCGGGGGTGCAGATGGCGATCGCCAGTGCGCAACCGGGGGCCAGCGCGAATGATTTGACCGACGAGCGTCAACTCGATGCGCTGTCTGGCAATGCCGCCTTGAATGGTGTTCCCGTCGAAGTCGAAGCGGCTTAATCTTGAAAGAAGGGAGGCCGAGCCAAGTGCTTGGCTTTCCGTTACAATGCCGCCACCGTGCCGACCCGTGAGTCGGAAAGTCCAGTGCTGAGGTCCCCCATGGATATCATCGAAACCATCAAAGAGCAGATCGCTAACAACACCGTTCTGCTGTACATGAAAGGCTCGCCGAATGCCCCACAGTGTGGCTTTTCGTCTAAAGCTGCGCAGGTCGTCATGGCTTGCGGCGAGAAGTTCGCTTATGTCGACATCCTGCAGAATCCGGAAATCCGCGCCAACCTGCCGAAGTACGCCAACTGGCCGACCTTCCCGCAGCTGTGGGTCGGTGGTGAACTGGTCGGCGGTAGCGACATCATGGCCGAACTGTTCGAGAAGGGGGAGTTGCAAGCCCTGATCAAAGCGGCGACGCACAAGGCTGATGCCTGATTCAGAGTGCTGTGCCGGCTGACTCGGGAGAGAAAGCCCGCGCAATAAAAAGCCCCGTCAGTGCGGGGCTTTTTATTGTCTGCGGTTTATTCGTCCATCTGCGACTGCAGGTAGTTCGGCAGGCCGACCTTGTCGATCAGGTCCAGCTGGGTTTCCAGCCAATCGATGTGGTCTTCCTCGGAGCTGAGGATAGCTTCCAGCAGCTCACGGCTGGCGTAGTCACCAATGCTTTCGCAGTAGGCGATGGCGTCTTTGAGGTCGATGTGTGCCTTATGCTCGATCTTCAGATCGCACTCGAGCATTTCCTTGGTGTTTTCGCCGATCAGGATTTTGCCGAGGTCTTGCAGGTTAGGCAGGCCTTCGAGGAAAAGGATGCGCTTGATCAGCGTGTCCGCATGCTTCATCTCGTCGATGGACTCGTGATACTCGTGCTCACCGAGCTTTTTCAGGCCCCAGTCTTCGTACATGCGCGCGTGCAAGAAGTACTGGTTGATCGCGACCAGCTCGTTCCCGAGGATCTTGTTGAGATGCTGGATGACTTTCTTGTCGCCTTTCATGTCGGATCCTGCCGTGCAAGGGAATAGGTAATTTCAAATTTTGGGCCGGCAAATAGTCGCTGTCAAATCTAAGCTATTGAAATTGAAGTAAAAATTAATCTGAATACGAATGTTTGAGTTCTGCATTTTGCCGCTAAGCGCTTGAATTTCAGGCATAAAAAACCGGACACGAGGTCCGGTTGTTCAAAACGTTCGAATTAGGCGGCGACGAAACCGGCGGGGTAGGCCAGCGCGGCTTGGCTGCTTTGCACTTCGGTCAGGGTCTCGCGGACTACTTGCTTGGCCAGGGTGGCACATTTGCCACATTGGCTGGCAACGTCCAGCGTCTTGCGAACATCACGGTAACTGCAGCAACCTTCAAAGATCGCATCGCGAATTTGACCGTCGGTGACACCAAGGCAGAGACAGACGTACATGAGAGGCCCAAAACTCAAAGTGGCTTGATGCGAAAGATACTAATGTTAATGAGAATGCTTGTCAAAACGTATGTTTAAAGTCTCGCCCTAGAGGCTCTGCTGCCAGACAAACGGTCATCTAGGGCATGCGCTCTATCGGTTGGAGGGCGGGGCAAAAAGCGGTGGGCCTCGCTCAAAATCGAGGTGTATCATTGTCGGTTCCTGGAGCGAGTCGTGTTATTGCGCTGTCGTTTGTCGGTGCTAGGTTTAAATCGGCTCGCACCTCACTCATCACTCAAGGAGATATCGAATGAGCGTACTCGTAGGCAAACAAGCCCCTGATTTCAACGTGGCTGCGGTACTGGGTAACGGCGAGATCGTTGACAGCTTCAGCTTGTCCTCGGCAATCAAAGGCAAATACGGTCTGGTTTTCTTCTACCCACTGGATTTCACCTTCGTTTGCCCGTCCGAGCTGATCGCTCTGGATCACCGCATCCCTGAGTTCAAAGCGCGTAACGTGGAAGTGATCGGTGTCTCCATCGACTCCCACTTCACCCACAACGCCTGGCGTAACACCCCGGTAGACAAAGGCGGCATCGGCCAAGTTAAGTACACCCTGGCCGCCGACGTTAAGCACGAAATCGCCAAAGCCTACGACGTTGAGTCCGCCGACGGCGTGGCGTTCCGTGGTGCCTTCCTGATCGACCTGAACGGCGTCGTGCGCTCGCAGATCGTCAACGACCTGCCGCTGGGCCGTAACATGGACGAGCTGCTGCGTCTGGTCGATGCTCTGCAGTTCACCGAAGAGCACGGCGAGGTTTGCCCGGCTAACTGGAAGAAAGGCGACAAAGGCATGACCGCCACGCCTGAAGGCGTAGCCTCGTACCTGGCTGAGAACGCTAGCAAGCTGTAAGGCTGTTGCGTCCACAAAAAACCCGGCTTCGGCCGGGTTTTTTGTCTGCGTTTATTCGTTGAAGTCTTCCCAACCGCCCATCTCTTTCCAGCGGTTGACGATGCCGCAGAACAGCTCCGCGGTTTTCTCGGTGTCGTAGCGCGCGGAGTGCGCTTCACGGCCGTCGAAGTCGATACCGGCGGTCTGGCAGGCCTTGGCCAGCACGGTCTGGCCGTAGGCGAGGCCGGCGAGGGTCGCCGTGTCGAAGCTGGAGAAGGGGTGGAAGGGGTTGCGCTTCATATCGTTGCGGTTGACCGCCGCGTTGAGGAAGCCCAAGTCGAAGCTGCTGTTATGCCCGACCAGAATGGCACGCTTGCAACCGTTGGCTTTCAGCGCTTTGCGGATGCCACGGAAGATGTCGGTCAGGGCTGTATCTTCACTTACCGCCATGCGCAGCGGATGGTCGAGCTTGATGCCGGTGAACTCCAGTGCGGCTGCTTCGATATTGGCGCCTGCGAACGGCTCGACCCGGAAGAAATAGGTGTGCTCGGGAAAGAGGAAACCTTTTTCATCCATGCCAACGGTGACCGCGGCAATTTCCAGCAAGGCGTCGGTGGCGCAGTTGAAGCCGCCGGTCTCGACGTCGACGACTACCGGCAGATAGCCGCGAAAGCGCTGGGCCATTGGGTGGCGTGAGTTGCCACCGCCGCCGTGACCTTCCTGTTCGTCGTCGTAGCTATCGTCACTCACGTGTTTTGCTCCAGCAGGCGCCAGCGCAGTTTTTCACCGGCGCGCAGCGGGATTACGCTTTGCTTGCCGAACGGCAAGCTAGTCGGGGCGATCCATTCTTCACGAACCAGGGTAATGGTTTCGCTGTTGCGCGGCAGCCCATAGAAGTCCGGGCCGTGCTGGCTGGCGAAGGCTTCCAGCTTATCCAGCGCGTTACGCTGCTCGAAGGCTTCGGCGTACAGCTCAATGGCGGCATAGGAGGTGTAGCAGCCGGCACAACCGCAGGCGGCTTCCTTGGCGTGCTGGGCGTGCGGTGCCGAGTCGGTGCCGAGGAAAAACTTGCTGCTGCCGCTGACAGCCGCGTCCAGCAGGGCTTCCTGGTGCACGTTGCGCTTCAGAATGGGCAGGCAATAGAAGTGCGGGCGAATACCGCCAACCAGCATGTGATTGCGGTTGTACAGCAGATGATGGGCAGTGATGGTGGCGCCGACGTTCGCCGAAGCAGCGTTGACGAACTGCACGGCCTCGCGGGTGGTGATGTGTTCAAACACCACTTTCAGCGTCGGAAAGCGCTCGACCACACGGCTCAGCTGTTCGTCGATGAACACTTTCTCGCGGTCGAATACGTCGATTTCGCCACGGGTGACTTCCCCGTGTACCAGCAGCGGCAGGCCGACTTCGGCCATGGCTTCCAGAACCGGGAAAATCTTGTCGATGCTGGTAACGCCAGCGTCCGAGTTGGTCGTGGCGCCGGCCGGATAGAGTTTGGCGGCGTGGACGAAGCCCGAGGCCTTGGCCGCGCGAACGTCTTCGGCGCTGGTGAGGTCGGTGAGGTAAAGCACCATCAGCGGCTCGAAACGACTCCCGGCCGGACGCGCGGCCAGGATGCGCTGGCGATAGGCATCAGCTTCTTCGGTATTGCGTACCGGCGGCACCAGGTTCGGCATGATGATGGCGCGGCCAAAGGTGCGCGCGACGTCGGCGACGGTACGCGGCAGTACCGCGCCATCACGTAGATGGATGTGCCAGTCGTCGGGGCGCAGCAGGGTCAGGCGGTCGGTCATTGGGGGAATTCCAGGCGGGCAAAACTACTGGGAATGCTACCGGAAAAGCCGCTCTCAGGCACCCGCTATCAAGTTTTGCCTGACTCAACCGATACCACTGTGGAATGCCGTTATTCCTTGTGGAGTCCGCCGTGCGCCAGCATTATCTCGCCTTGCTCAGTCTGATCGCCAGCTTGCCGGCCGTGGCCATCACCTTTCAGACGCGTCTGGAAAAGGTTGAGTGGAAGGTCGAGGGCGATCAGTTTGAGTGCCGTCTGTCGCAAAGCATCACCGATTTCGGGGTTGGCGAGTTCGTCCGGCGCGCTGGCGAGCAAGCTACGTTCCGCTTACAGGCACGTGAGCAGTGGATGGGCAGTGGTTCCGCGACTCTGTTGGCGGCCGCGGTACCTTGGCAGCCAGGGCGTGGCGATATCAACCTGGGCGTGGTCAGCGTGGGCTCGGGAGAGGTGCCACTCAACAGCTCGCAGCAGCAAGGCGCGCGTCTGCTCAGTGGTTTGCTCGACGGGCGCAGTCCGTTAGTCCGGCATCGCACGCTACAAGGCGGCGAGGGGCTGGAGGTGCGATTGCTGCCGGTCAAGTTCAACAAGGCCTATAGCGACTATCTGGCCTGCACAGCCAAGTTGCTGCCGGTTAACTTCGATCAGATCAAGCAGGCGCAGATCGGTTTTCCGGGTGGCGGTTCGGCGCTTGATGATGCCTCTCGGGCCAAACTGGAAATTATCCTGCAATACCTCAAGGCCGATCCCAGCGTTAATCACATCGAGTTGGATGGCCACTCGGACAACGGTGGTAGCCGCCTGACCAATCGTGACTTATCGCGCCGTCGCGCCTTGGCGGTGCTGGATTACTTCAAAGCCAACGGTGTGCCGGAGCAGCAGATCGTTATGCGCTTTCATGGCGAGCGCTACCCGGTGGCGCAGAACAACAACGAAACCAACCGCGCGCGTAATCGGCGGGTGACTGTACATCTGTCACGTGAGGCCGCACCTGCCGACACGCCAACCCCGGCCGCCGTTGCGCCTAATCCGGCAGCCGCCTCCTGAGCCTAGAAGCCTGTCGGGTGTAGGTTGGCGCTGAGCGCAGCGATGCCCAACAAGGAGTCGCCTAGCGACTCCCTTGACTCGAAGGTAGCCCGGCCCTGCAGGCCAGTCGTTGGGCATCGCCTTCGGCTCAGCGCCAACCTCCTAGTGGTCGCACAGGCGAAAGATTCTGTCGCTTCGTCGTCAGAAGCCGTCGCGCCTCTGTAAATCAGCCGGCGCGAGCAGTAGAATCGCGGGTTTTCCGTACAACCCCGTGGAGTGATGGCATGGCGGACGTAAAGAAGGTTGTCCTGGCGTATTCCGGTGGCCTCGACACTTCGGTGATTCTCAAGTGGCTGCAAGATACCTATCAATGTGAAGTGGTGACTTTCACCGCGGATCTCGGCCAAGGCGAAGAAGTTGAGCCGGCACGCGCCAAGGCGCAGGCCATGGGCGTGAAGGAAATTTACATTGACGATTTGCGCGAAGAGTTCGTGCGCGACTTCGTTTATCCGATGTTCCGCGCCAACACTGTTTACGAAGGCGAGTACCTGCTCGGTACGTCCATCGCCCGCCCGCTGATCGCCAAGCGTTTGATCGAGATCGCCAACGAAACCGGCGCTGACGCCATTTCCCATGGCGCGACCGGCAAGGGCAACGACCAGGTGCGTTTCGAGTTGGGTGCCTATGCACTGAAGCCGGGCGTAAAAGTCATCGCCCCCTGGCGTGAGTGGGATCTGCTCTCACGCGAGAAGCTGATGGATTACGCCGAGAAGCACGCGATCCCAATCGAGCGTCACGGCAAGAAAAAATCACCGTACTCCATGGACGCCAACCTGCTGCATATCTCGTATGAAGGCGGCGTGCTGGAAGACACCTGGACTGAGCACGAAGAGGACATGTGGCGTTGGACCAAGTCGCCGGAAACTGCGCCGGACGTGCCGACCTACCTCGAATTGACCTACCGCAACGGTGACATCGTTGCCCTCGATGGTGTCGAAATGAGCCCGGCTACTGTGCTCGCGACGCTGAACAAGATCGGTGGCGAGAACGGTATCGGCCGCCTCGATATCGTCGAGAACCGCTATGTCGGCATGAAGTCGCGTGGCTGCTACGAGACGCCCGGCGGCACCATCATGTTGCGTGCCCACCGTGCCATCGAATCGATCACCCTGGACCGCGAAGTCGCGCACCTGAAAGACGAGTTGATGCCGAAGTACGCCAGCCTGATCTACACCGGCTACTGGTGGAGCCCGGAGCGTCTGATGCTGCAACAGATGATCGACGCCTCGCAGGCCCACGTTAATGGTGTAGTGCGTCTGAAACTCTACAAAGGCAACGTCATCGTCACCGGTCGCAAGTCCGATGAGTCGCTGTTCGACGCCAACATCGCCACTTTCGAGGACGATGCCGGCGCCTACAACCAGGCCGACGCGGCTGGCTTTATCAAGTTGAACGCCTTGCGTATGCGCATCGCTGCCAACAAAGGTCGCAAGCTGTTCTGATAGGCTGTGAACTGAGCCTGACAAAACAACCCCGGGCACTCCCCGGGGTTGTTCGTTTCTGAGAGCCTGTTCGTGATCTGCTGCGCGTCGGCCACGCGGCGTTGAAATCGGGCTCAAAATGCTCATTTACTACTTGTAAAGTGCGCCTCTTCGCCCGATTTCGCGATCCACAGGGATGTGGTGAATGCCGCTAGCCCGCATGGAGCGGGCGTAGCCTTGTCTGACCTTGGCTCGCGAGATCGTGAACAGGCTCTGAGTCCGCCACAAGCGGCACTGATTAAGGAGAAACCTGATGAGACTGCTGCACACCATGCTGCGCGTCGGCGATATGGATAAATCCATAACCTTCTATACCGAAGTGCTGGGCATGACCCTGCTACGCCGCAAAGATTATCCCGAGGGTCAATTCACCCTGGCTTTTGTCGGTTACGGCAATGAAGCCGAGAATAGCGTGATCGAACTGACCCAGAACTGGGGCGTCGAGGAATATGAACTGGGTAGCGGCTACGGGCATGTCGCGCTGGAAGTCGACGATGTCTACAAGGCCTGCGAGGACATCCGTGCGCGCGGCGGCAAGATCACCCGTGAGCCGGGGCCGATGAAGCACGGCAGCAGCATTTTGGCCTTTGTCGAAGATCCAGATGGTTACAAGATCGAGCTGTTGTCGCCGCACCGAGGTGATTGATCGGCTGTTCTTTGTCAGGTTGGCGCGGCCAAGGCTGTTCCTGGCGTGAATGAAAAAGCCCCGCATTGCGGGGCTTTTGCTTGGCGCGATTACAGATCGAAATCGTATTCGGCCAGTTGTTTGTGTAGGCGACGCTCTTCCAAGAGGTTGTCGATGATGCGCCGTTTGGTCAGATTGGTTTTAGCGACTTCAACCGGAGTCTCTGCCGCGTCATCTGCCTCATCGGTGCCAACGTCTTCGTCGAGTTCCAGGT
Organism: Pseudomonas cavernicola; assembly: GCF_003596405.1. Classification (NCBI taxonomy): domain Bacteria; kingdom Pseudomonadati; phylum Pseudomonadota; class Gammaproteobacteria; order Pseudomonadales; family Pseudomonadaceae; genus Pseudomonas; species Pseudomonas cavernicola. Next base: position 2,766,818 of record NZ_QYUR01000002.1, on the reverse strand, counting down.
CTTCTTTGCTAGTGCTCATGACGTTCACTCCCGGCTACAAGGGCCATTTGCGCACCTTATAGCGGCAAATCTGGAGCGGGTAAAAAAGATTTTTTCAATCGCTTCAATAGGTCTAGCAATAGCGGCTCAATCGTCAGAGGTCTTGTGCTTGTATTCACAGAGATCTTCGATACGGCAGCTGCCGCAGCGTGGCTTACGGGCCTGGCAGACATAACGGCCATGCAGGATCAGCCAATGGTGCGCGTCGAGCAGGAATTCTTTTGGAACAAATTTCATCAGCTGTTTTTCCACCTCCTGCACATTCTTGCCAGGGGCGATACCGGTGCGGTTGCTGACGCGGAAAATATGCGTGTCCACTGCCATGGTCAGTTGGCGGAAGGCGGTGTTGAGTACCACATTGGCGGTCTTGCGGCCGACGCCGGGGAGGGCTTCCAACTCTTCGCGGGTTTGCGGCACCTGGCTGCCATGCCGTTCGATCAGTAGCCGGCAGGTTTCGATGACATTCTTCGCCTTGCTGTTGAACAGGCCAATGGTCTTGATGTACTCGCTCAAGCCTTCGACGCCGAGGGCATAGATGGCTTCAGGGGTATTGGCCACCGGGTAGAGTTTGGCGGTGGCTTTGTTGACGCCGACGTCGGTCGCCTGCGCGGACAGGATCACCGCGATCAGCAGCTCGAACGGTGATGAATAGGCTAGCTCGGTCTTCGGTTCTGGATTGTCTTCGTGCAGGCGGCGGAAGATTTCTTTGCGTTTGGCGGCGTTCATGAGTGGTCGATTTTCACGGTGAAAAGACGGCGCCCCCCTGCCAACAGCAGGCCGAGCAGGATAAAGGCGCCGGACGCGTGGGCGAACAGCTGGAGGCCACTGAAGTGGGCCAGGTCGAGTTGCCAATGCGCGGCGTTCTGGCCGAACAGCCAGTCCATACGGGCAAACAGCGTGCCGCTGCCGAGGGTTTCGCGCAAGGCACCCAGCAGCAAGGCGCACAGGGCGAAAATCAGGCCCAGTGTCAGGCCGGTGCTGGGGCGCTGCGGTTCGCCAAGGGTGAGTTGCAGGCAAGGCAGGATCAGCAGCGCTAGAAACGGCCCTAGCGCACGATGCAATTCGAAGGCGAAGGCCTGCATCAGCAGGTCGGCGCAGCTGACCAAGGTGCAGGCGGACAGCAGCGCGGCTAGCCAATAGGCGGTTCCACTGATTCGCGTATAGGTGAGCGACAGCAGCAGACCGAAGCCGGCCAGCACTGGTAGGCCGGCTAGCGCGAGTCCCAGCGCCTTGACCAGCAGATCGCTGGCACCCAGCAGCGGAGCGAGGCCGAGCAGGCTAAGTGGGGTGCTGAGCAAGCGCTTCATGGCGCTTTCTCCGCAGGGGTTTCCAGCAACCTCTGCCGGTGTGCGTCGAAGAAGCTCAAGGCCTGCTGCACGGCCTTTACCACGCCGCGCGAGGTGACGGTGGCGCCGGCGACCTGATCGAACTGGCCGCCGTCGGCACGCACCCGCCAGTCCGGTTCGGGCGAGGTGCGTAGTGACTTGTCGACGAAGCCGCGCAGCCATGGGCGCTTGTCGGCCGCGGTCAGATCGCCGAGGCCAGGCGTCTCGTGTTGTTCGAGCACCTTCACGCCGAGCAGTCGAGCATCAGGGCCTATGGCCAGCAGCAGACGAATCGGCCCTTCATAGCCGTTCGCCGTGGCCGGCAGCAATACCGCGCTGGGTGCACCTTGCCGGGTAGCGAGATAGGCGAACTCGGGCGTGGGCTTGCCGAGCAGGTCGCTGGCGGGCAGGGCGATGCGCTGGGCCAGCGGATGGTTGTCGTAGCTGCCGACCGGTAGCAGGTCGAGCATGGCGCGTTCGGCGCTGGCTTGTCGTTCGCGCTCGATACGCTCGGAGAGCAGGTGCTGGATGCCGACCACCAGAACCAAACCAAGGATGGCGAGCAGAGCCAGCGCCACGGCGTGCCGGCTATTCATTGCGTGGCTCCTGCACTACGCGTGGCTAGCCGTTCCAGCGTCGGCACCGCCAGGTTCATCAGTAGCACGGCGAAGGCCAGCCCGTCCGGGTAACCGCCCCAGGTACGGATGACATAGACCAGAACGCCGACGCCGACGCCGAACAGCAACCGGCCGCGCTCGCTGGTGGCGCCGGACACCGGCTCGGTGACGATAAAGAAGGCGCCGAGCATGGTCGCGCCGGAAAACAGGTGCAGCAGCGGCGAGCCGTTGGAGTCCGAACCTGAGCCGTTCCAGCACAGCAGGCTGACCACGAACAGTGCGCCGAGCATGCCCGCCGGCGCCTGCCAGCGAATTACCCGCTGCTGCAACAGGAGCAGGCCGCCCAGAAGAAAGGCCAGGTTGACCCATTCCGTCCCGCGTCCGCCGAGACGACCGAACGCCGGGTGACCGGCAAACAGCTCGTCGATAGTCAGGCGGTCGTTGTGCTTGAGGCTGTCCAGTGCCGTCGCTTGGCTCCAGCCATCCACCAGCCCGGAATCGAGATTGAATACCTGCTGCAGCGCTGCCAGCAGGCCGTGGCCGCTACCGGGCGCCGGCCACTGGCTCATCTGGACCGGGAAGGCCACCAGGGCGAAGGCATAGCCGAGCATTGCCGGGTTGAACGGGTTCTGCCCGAATCCGCCGAACAGCGATTTGCCGAACAGGATGGCGAAGGCGCTGACGGTCAGGGGCAGCCACCAGGGTGCGTAGGGCGGCAACGCCAGGGCCAGCAGGGTGGCGCTGACCAGTGCGCTGCCTTCGGCAAAGGCGCCGATGCCGAACAGGGCTTGCTGGTTATTGACCGGCTGGCGGCGCAACTGGCGCACCAGGGCTTCGCAGGCGAGTGCAGCGGCGAGGGTGAGCAGCAGTTGCAGCAGCGTGCCCCACCCGTATTGCCAGAGCAGCGCCAGCGCGCCGGGCAGGCAGGCCAGCAGCACCAACTGCATGCTGGGGCGAGGGTCGAAGCGCGGGAGGCTGTTCACTCTGTCGCCTCGTCATTGTTTGGTGACGAGCGTGACCCACATGGAGATGGGAAATGCGGCCAGCCGCGGCCCACAGCCGGGTTATGCCGGGGCGTATTCATGCAACTGCCGCTCGGCCTCGGCCAGTCGGGCCCTGGCCTTGGTCAGGGTATCCGCATCGGCCCCGCTGCGGCGTTCCAGTTTGTTCACTTCGGCGCGGGCATAGGCCAGTTCGGTCTTGAGTGCGCGCAGGCGAACATCGACCGGCTGCTTGTCGATCCGCACCAGCTCCGGCGGCGGCTTGCCGCTGGCTTCCTCGGCCGCGTGCAGCGCCTGCTCGGCGTCACTCAGGGCGGCACGCAGGCGCACCAGTTCGGCTTCCTCGGCACCATTGCGCTCGGCGCTTTTCAACTCGGTACGACGGACGGCGAGGGCGATTTTGGCTTTTTTCAGCGCGGCCTCATCAGTGCCGGCGGGCGCTGTCGATGAGGCCGCTTGCAGGGCCGCCTGCACTGCGACGGCGGCTGTGCGCAGCTCGGCGACCTGGGCCTCGAGCGCTGGCGTACCATGGGTCGCCAGTTGCTTTTCGGCCTTGCTTAGCGCGACCTGGGCCATGGCGGCCTCGATCTTCAAGCGTTTCTGCTGGTCGGTCAGGGTGCCGGCTGCGGCTTTCTGCGCCTTGACCCGCTCGATCGCCGCTTGAATGGGGTCAGTCGCTACCGCGGTTTGCTGCAATTGGGGCTGCGCCACGCGCTCGGCGCGGGCCTGCCGTTCTGCCTGTTTGCGCGCTTCCTCCCGCTCCAGGCGGGCCTGGTGGGTTTCGAAGCGTTGGCGGAACTGGTCGGCGCGCTCGCGTTGGGCCTTAGCCTCGGGCTCGGGCAGCGGCAGGATATCGATGCAGTCCACCGGGCAGGGCGCGACGCAGAGTTCGCAGCCGGTACATTCGTCGATTATCACCGTGTGCATCTGCTTGGCCGCGCCGACTATGGCATCTACCGGGCAGGCCTGGATGCACTTGGTGCAACCGATGCACTCGGCCTCGCGGATAAAGGCAATCTGCGGCGGAATCGGCGGGATTTCAGGCGCTAGCACCGGCACATCCAACAGTTCGGCCAGCGCCTGGATGGTCGCCACGCCACCGGGCGGGCATTTGTTGATCGCCTCGCCCTCGGCGATCGCCCGGGCGTAGGGTTTGCAGCCGGGGTGCCCGCACTTGCCGCACTGAGTCTGCGGCAGCAGCGCGTCTATGGCTTGGATGCGGATCAGGTCGCTCATGGTGCACCCAGCCCGTTGAAGCCCATGCCGTTGAAACCGAGAAAAGCCAGGCCCATCAGGCCGGCGCCGATCAAGGCGATGGATGCGCCTTTGAAAGGCACCGGTACATCGGCCTGTTCGATGCGCTCCAGGAGGTCGCTGAATAGCGTCAGCGCCAGCCAGAAGCCCAAACCGCCACCGAAACCAAGGGCCAGAGCCTGGGCAAAGCTTGCTGCCGGCTGGCTGGCCAACAGCATCGCGCCCAGTGCCGCGCCGTTACCGAGCAGCAGCGGCCAGAGTCCGCCCTGGGGCAGTTGCGGGCGCAGGCGAGCCAAGACCCTTAGGCTCAGCCAGGCGAGCAGCGCCAGCAGCGGCAGGAAAGTAAAAAGTCGCAGGTGGGTGAGTTCGAGTGGTTCCAACAGCAAGCTTTGCAGCAACCATGCCAGCGGCGTGGCGAGCAGGATCAGCAGAGCACTGGCCGGGCCCAGCAGCCGCACTCGCGCAGCCCGCAACGCATCGGCACCGGCGGGCAACGTGAGGAAGAGGTTGTTGACCAGTGCTGCGCCGATCAAGGCGAGGAAGAGTTCGGTCATGACCGTACGCAGAACCCGCTGAATGAGATGGGTGAATTATCGGCGATGGGTCGAGAAAGTGGTAATCGGCCGACGCTAGCTGTAGGCGTGAGCTCTGTTCGCGATTAGCGACAATCGCGAGGCGGCAGCCGTTCCCTACGGCTTGCCGCATTTCCCACATCCATGTGGGTCACAAGCTCGTTCCTACGAAAAGCCGGTTTACTTGACCCGCTGTCCTGGCTTGGCGCCGTTGTCCGGGCTGAGCAGGTAGATTTCCTCGCCGCCAGGGCCGGCGGCCATGACCATGCCTTCGCTCATGCCGAAACGCATTTTACGCGGCTTGAGGTTGGCGACCATCACGGTCAGGCGGCCTTCCAGTTGGGCCGGGTCCTTGTAGGCGCTCTTGATGCCGGCGAACACGTTGCGTTGTTCGTCGCCGATATCCAGGGTCAGGCGCAGCAGCTTGTCGGCACCGTCCACGTGCTCGGCCTTGACGATCAACGCCACGCGCAGGTCGACGGCGGCGAAGGTGTCGTACTCGATTTCAGCTGCCAGCGGGTCTTTCGCCAGTTCGCCATTGCCGCTGGGTGCTGCTTCAGCTGCGGCCAGGTCTTCTTTCGACGCTTCGGTCATGGCGGCGACGGCGCTGGCGTCGATCCGGGTCATCAGCGGCTGGAAGGCGTTCAGCTGGTGGTTGGCCAGCAGGGTTTTATGGTCGTCCCAGGTCAGCGGGGCGACATTGAGGAACGCCTCCGCATCGGCAGCCAGGTTCGGCAGCACCGGCTTGAGGAAGATCACCAACTGGCGGAACAGGTTGATGCCCTGGGCGCAGACGGCGTGCACTTCATCCTGCTTACCGTCCTGTTTGGCCAGGGACCATGGCGCCTTGTCGGCGATCCAGGCGTTGGCACGGTCGGCCAGGCCCATGATCTCGCGCATGGCGCGGGCAAAGTCGCGAGTCTCATAGGCGTCGCCGATGCTCGGGGCGGCCGCGAGGAAGGCTTCGGTCAGCTCTGGCGCAGCATTGGCATCGACCAGTACACCGGCGTTGCCCTTATGGATAAAGCCGGCGCAACGGCTGGCAATGTTGACGACCTTGCCGACCAGGTCGGAGTTGACCTTCTGCACGAAGTCTTCGAGGTTCAGGTCCAGGTCATCGACGCCACGGCTGAGCTTGGCCGCGTAGTAGTAGCGCAGGTATTCCGGCGACAGGTGATCCAGGTAGGTACGGGCCTTGATAAAGGTGCCGCGAGACTTGGACATTTTTTGCCCGTTCACGGTCAGGTAACCGTGCACGTTGATCCCGGTCGGTTTGCGGTAGCCCGCGCCTTCGAGCATCGCCGGCCAGAACAGGGCGTGGAAGTTGACGATGTCCTTGCCGATGAAGTGGTACAGCTCGGCCTTGGAATCCTTGGCCCAGTACGCGTCGAAATCCAGCTCCGGGCGACGTGCGCAAAGGTTCTTGAAACTGGCCATATAGCCGATCGGGGCATCCAGCCAAACGTAGAAGTACTTGCCCGGCTCACCGGGAATCTCGAAGCCGAAGTACGGCGCATCGCGGGAGATGTCCCACTCCTGCAGGCCGGAATCCAGCCATTCGGCGATCTTGTTCGCCACGGCGTCTTGCAGGGTGCCGCTGCGGGTCCAGCTTTTCAGCATGGCGTCGAAGTCAGGCAGCTTGAAGAAGAAATGCTGCGACTCCTTGAGCACCGGGGTGGCGCCGGAGATCGCCGATTTCGGATCTTTCAGGTCGGTGGGGGCATAAGTGGCGCCGCATTTCTCGCAGTTGTCGCCGTACTGGTCTTCGGTGCCGCATTTCGGGCAGGTGCCCTTGATGAAGCGGTCGGCCAGGAACATCTGTTTTTCCGGGTCGAAATACTGGGTGATCGCACGGGTGGCGATATGCCCGGCATCGCGCAAGCGGGTGTAGATCAGGCTCGACAGCTCGCGGTTTTCTTCCGAGTGGGTCGAGTGGAAGTTGTCGAAGTTCACCAGGAAGCTGGCGAAGTCGGCGCTGTGCTCGGCTTTGACGTTGTCGATCAACTGTTCCGGGGTGATCCCTTCCTTCTCGGCGCGAAGCATGATCGCCGAGCCATGGGCGTCGTCCGCGCAGACATACACGCATTGGTTGCCTCGGTGCTTCTGAAAGCGCACCCAGATATCGGTCTGGATGTACTCGAGCATATGGCCAAGGTGAATGGAGCCGTTGGCATAGGGCAGGGCGCTGGTGACGAGAATCTTGCGGGGCTCGGACATGGGGCTCGGCTACTGATCTGAGTGAAACGGAGGTCGGCCACTATAAAGGCCCGGCGGTTTTTTTTCATCCGTAGAGGCTTGCTGGCCCGGCATTGGAAAAGTACAGAGCCATCAGAAGAGCGAGGAGGTAGGTTGGCGCTGAGCCGAAGGCGATGCCCAACAACCGGCCTGCGAGGCCGGGCTTTCATGTTCGAAACCGTGCAAAGGGAGCCGCGGACGGCTCCTTGTTGGGCATCGTTACGCTCAGCACCAACCTACACCAGCGTTCGAGAAGGCAGCGCTACACAAGCCAGGGCTGACTTATGCGCGAACGGGGCGCCTGGAGTAGGATAGCGCCCATCTGTTTTACGCCTGCCAGGATTTCCTTATGTCCACGATTACCCGCCAAGCAGTGGAAGCCGCACTGCGCCAGTACACCGACCCACATTTGAACCAGGACCCGGTCAGCGCTGGCTGTGTGCGCGATATAACTATTAACGGCGACCAAGTCAGTGTGCGGTTGGAGTTGGGGTATGCCGCCGGTCTGTTCAAAAGCGGCTGGGCGCAGATGCTCTCCATGGCTCTGGAAAACCTCGATGGCATCGCCAAAGCCACGGTGCAGATCGACTCTGTCATCACCCCGCACAAGGCCCAGGCTCAAGTACCAGGGTTGGCCAACGTGAAAAACGTGATTGCCGTGGCCTCCGGCAAAGGGGGGGTCGGCAAGTCCACCACGGCAGCCAATCTGGCGCTGGCGCTGGCCCGTGAAGGTGCCAAGGTCGGTATTCTGGATGCGGATATCTATGGCCCAAGTCAGGGCATCATGTTCGGCATCCCGGAAGGCACCCGCCCGCAGGTCAAGGACCAGAAATGGTTTGTGCCGATCAAGGCGCATGGCGTCGAAGTCATGTCGATGGCCTTCCTCACGGATGACAACACCCCCATGGTCTGGCGCGGGCCGATGGTTTCCGGGGCCTTGATCCAACTGGTGACCCAGACTGCCTGGGGCGATCTGGACTATCTGGTCGTCGACATGCCGCCCGGCACCGGTGATATCCAGTTGACCTTGGCGCAAAAAGTGCCGGTGGCCGGCGCAGTGATCGTCACCACCCCGCAGGACCTGGCCCTGCTGGATGCACGCAAGGGCATAGAGATGTTCCGCAAGGTCAACATCCCGGTACTCGGTGTGGTCGAGAACATGGCCGTGCACATCTGCTCCAACTGTGGGCATGCCGAGCACCTGTTCGGCGAGGGCGGCGGCAAGAAGCTGGCGGCGCAGTACGACGTGGATCTGCTGGCCTCCTTGCCGTTGTCGATGGCCATCCGCATGCAATCCGATGGCGGCAAGCCGACCACCATTGCCGATCCGGAGAGTCAGATCGCCATGCTGTACCAGGAAGCTGCGCGCTGCGTCGGCGCGCGCATCGCCCAGAGCGAACGGAGCGCAGCGGCGATGCCGAATATCAGCATCAGCGACGACTGAGGCGTATAGCCCTTCTCCCGTCGGGATAAGGTGCCCGTCAGGGCGGATGAGGGGCGCAGCGGATTGCAATCGATCTACTGCGAATTTCCCTCACCCCCGACGCTCTCCTTGAAGGGAGAGCAAGAACCCAGACCTTTGCCCGCTGCCTTACCTCCCGGTAAGATGCGCTCACTTTTTCACCAATTGCAATTCAGGACACCCCGCCATGAGCATCAAATCGGATAAGTGGATTCGCCGCATGGCCCAAGAGCACGGCATGATCGAACCCTTCGTCGAGCGCCAAGTGCGCGGTGAAGGTGCTGAGCGGCTGATCTCCTACGGGGTGTCCAGCTACGGTTATGACGTGCGTTGTGCTGACGAATTCAAGGTGTTCACCAACATCAACTCGGCCACCGTCGACCCGAAAAACTTCGATGAGAAGAGCTTCGTCGACGTCAAAAGTGACGTCTGCATCATCCCACCAAACTCCTTCGCCCTGGCGCGCACCGTGGAGTTTTTCCGGATTCCGCGCAACGTGCTGACCATCTGTCTGGGCAAAAGCACCTACGCCCGTTGCGGCATCATCGTTAACGTGACGCCGCTGGAGCCAGAGTGGGAAGGCCACGTCACCCTGGAGTTCTCCAACACCACCACATTGCCGGCGAAGATCTACGCCAACGAAGGTGTGGCGCAGATGTTGTTCTTCGAATCCGATGAAGTCTGTGAAGTGTCTTATAAGGATCGCGGCGGCAAGTACCAGGGCCAGCTGGGCGTTACGCTGCCGAAGGCGTAAAAGCGCGGTAGGGGGTTCGATTTGAATAAGAAACGCCGGGCGAATGCCCGGTTTTTTTATGGTGCGCCAGGCATGGCGCGTAGCGCCGTGACTGGCGCTGTCTGGCTCACTGTGGTGGTGAGCTGGATGACTTGGAGGTGGAAGTCCTCTACACACCCGGCAAGGGGAAGTGTTAGCTGAAGGCAAGGGTGTCGCGGGCGACTGCGAATCTGAAGGAAGCCGAAGGCAAACTGCTGGCCTGACGAACAGGAAGCGGATTAGGCGGCGTAGCAGGGTGAGGTAGCCATAATTGCCAAAGCCCGATACTTGCACGGAACGCTACGACGTATATCCGACAGGCATAAGCAGGAAGGTCGCGCGAATTACCCTGGGAGATCTGTTCGCCTGCCATGTGCTACCGGCATCGTGAGGTGACGGGATGGGCGAGCAGAAGTCAGCCGAGGCCGTAGTAGTTGCTCGGAACCGGAGCAATGAAGGGCTGAACCTGCCATGAGCGGATAGTCAGGTGTGCTCTCTGAGCGGGTCGCAGGCACAAGCTCCCTTATACGGAGGCCTGGACAATCAGGAGGTAGGGGCCGGAAGTCCCGAGAGCCTGTCCGGGTGCTTAGACTACGCGGGCGACACATCGAACGAAACCAAGCTCGCTGATGCAGTTTGTCAGTAGGCAGGAACCGCCGTATACGGAACCGTACGTACGGTGGTGTGGGAGGACGGCGGGGGTGACCCCGCCTCCTACCCGATGGCGCTTACAGCCCCGGCGCTTGGTGACAGGGCTTTCCTCGCGTCTGTCGTGAGACGGCTGTGGAGGCCGCAGAGGCCTGTGCAGCAAACGCCAGGCAAAAAAATAGGCGCCTAATTTGGCGCCCGGAGAATCAAACGATGCATAGGTTCTGAGTGGCCTATGCCGGGAAAGTTCAAAGTTGATGCAATTTAGCCATCATCGACTTCATTGAGCGTTGCTTTCGGCTGCCGTTAATCGGCTTTCGCACGGGCAAAAGAAAGGCACCCGAAGGTGCCCTAAAAATGATCTATGGAGTAAGTCCACTTACTCAGAGCGATCCGCTGAGGGATTAGTTCAGCGGCGGTCGACGAACGGTCATCATTTGCCTGGTGTCAGCAGCAGGCGCTTGCTGCCGTAGGTTTTCTCCAGGTTCTGCGACTGGAACGGGAAGCTCATGTATTGACCCTTCAGCCAGGCGTCGATGCCGTCGGCGTAGTGCGGGCTGGCCGGGTTGCCGGATTGGCCGGAGCTATTCACCCCGATCATTGGTTCTGCGCGGCCGAAGTCGACGACGATGCGCATGGCCGGGATCAACCAGGTGTCGAAGGCTTCACCCCAGTGGTAGGCCGAGACGTTCAAGGTGGTGTGATCGCCGCCGGCCGGGTAAGGGCCGCGGTCGAGGTAGCCCTTGATCGCATTGATTCTGGCACTGTCGCGGCCACTCAGGTATTTCGCCATCTGGGTGGTTTCGGTGGCCCAGGTGTAGCTGTGCAGTTTGCCCCACTGCCAGGCGTTGCGGTCCGCCCCGAGGTTGGCTTCGCAGAAGCTCACGGCGGCGACCAGACTGCGGGCGAGGATGGCTGGTTTGTCTTCCTTTTGTGCGGTTTTCAGGTCATCCCAGAATGGGCTGTCCTCACGGCCGAGCAGATGGTCGGCCTGGGCCGAGTAGGAGAGGTCGGCGGTTTCGACTAGCGCTTGCCAGGCTGGGCTGGTTTCCGGGCCCGTTTCGTCGAGGAAGGTCTGTCGCGCGCTTTCCTGCAGGAAGGCCTCATACAGCGCAGCATCCGCAGAGTTGGCGGTCAGCGCGCCGTCGAAGGCCATCAGTCGGCTATAGGCTTCGCGGGCTTTCGCGCGCTCGGCAGCAGGCAGTGCGTCGATGGCTTTTTTCAGTGGTTGGGCCATGCCGGGCCCCTCGAACATGCTTTGCAGCTTGCCGACGAACAGCGATTTTTGGTCGTACTGCATGGCGATCATGCTTTGGCTGTCGTGTTTGCCGCTGCCGGCCAGTTGCGCAATCCGCTCGGCACGTTCCGGGTAATACCAGGAGTTGGACAGCTGCATGCCATAGCCGCGCGGCACACTGCGGTGGTTGGCGGTGCCGAGCCAGCCTTGCGGCGGATCCTGATCGTAGGGGTGGAGCATCGGGTCGGCGTAGCCATCCCAGTCATATTGGCCATCCCAGCCGGGCGAGGGCAGCAAGCCGACGCCAGCGCGGCGATTGGGGTAGCGTCCGGTGACCTGCCAGCCGATGTGCTGGGCATCGGCGAACACCAGGTTCAAGGGGATGGCACGGATCTCCCGGGTGGCCTCGAAGGCCTGCTCGACCGATTGCGCGCGGGACAGGTTGAAGAAGGCATCGAGAGTTTTATCGCCCTCCAATTGCGCGCTTTGCAGCGCCAGACCGTAGCCGCTGGTCAACTGCATGGGTTGCAGCAGGTGCTTACGTTCACCGAGCACGCTGTTTAACAGCGGGCCGTGGCGAGTTTCGAAGATGGTTTCGCGAACCGGGCGCTGGCCTTTGATAAAGAAGGTTTCCTGACGTTCGCGCGTCGGCTGCCATTTGCCGTCAGCCTGGTAATAGAGCCGGCTGCCCTGGCGTTTGATCTGCTCTAGGAACAGGTCCTGGCTATCACCCATGACCATGGTCATGCCCCAGGCCAGCTTGCCGTTGAAGCCAGCGACCACGGCCGGGACGCCAGCGATGGAGACGCCGGCGGCCTGGAATTTCGGCGCGCGGATTTGCACGAAGTTCCAGGCCGAGGGCATGGAAATCGGCAGATGTGTGTCGTTGGCCAGCAGGCTCTTGCCACTGCGGCTACGTTGTGGGGCGATGGCCCAGTTATTCGACGCCGCGACACCGAGCATGTCGAGTTTGGCGATCTGGCTGGCGGCGTTGTTGACGGCACTGAGACCTTGGATCTGCCCGCTGAGGGCCAGCCCCTTGAGTTTCTCTGCTTCTTCGAACGGCAGCGGTTCGTCCGGGTAGCTCGGGACCAACCAGCCAAGCTTGTCGGCACCGACTTTCTGCGCCAGCACCAGGGAAGCGATTTCTTCCTGCAGGTTCACCGCCAAGCCGAAGTTCATCAGGCAGAACACCAGCACCGAGTCTTCCGGCTTCCAATAGGCCGGCTTGTAGCCAGACTCGGCCAGATCCATTGGCAGTTTGTCCTGATAACGGAACAGGTAGGCGTTGACCCCACGGGCATAGACCTCGAAGAACTTCTTCAACCGCGGCGAGGCATTTTTGTAGAGCACTTCGGCGCTTTGCTTGAGGTTCACCGCACGCATGAAACGGTCGATCTCCAGCGCGCCGGGGCCGACCATCTCGGCCAGGCGTCCTTCGGCCATCAGGCGCATGCCAACCATCTGGCTCAGGCGGTCGCTGGCATGCACATAGCCAAGGGCGAACAGCGCGTCATGGAAGGTAGTGGTTTCGATCAGCGGCATGCCGAGGGCGTTGCGGCGGATCGATACACTTTGCGCCAGGCCTTTCACCGGCTGGATGCCTGAGGTGGGCGGCAGGCTGTCGGCATAGTGGCGGTTCAGCCAATTCTGGCAACCGCTCAGGCTGACCATGGCGGTTAGCGCGGCGGCGGCAGCGAAACGGGGAAGGAAGCGCTGAAAGGCTGGCGAGGCCATGGCGTGAAGCTCCTGCGGGGGGGATGGCATTGGGCAGGCGCTACGTTAGTGAGGCGTCCGTTGCGGCGCAAGCGGCGACGGACGTGCTGTGCAGCTTTATTGCCAGTTTATTTCTTGGCCGCGGCCGGATTGACCTGTTCCACCAGTGCGTAAGTGCGCTCAGTGGCTGGGCGCGCTTGAATCGCCGCGAACCAGCGCTTGATGTTGGGGAAGTCGTCGAGGTTCTGTTCCTGCCACTGGTGCGGGACGATCCAGGGGTAGATCGCCATATCGGCGATGCTGTAGTCGGCACCGGCAACGAACGTACGATCAGCCAGGCGCTTATCCAGTACGCCATACAAGCGGGCGGTTTCTTCCACGTAGCGCTTGATCGCGTAAGGGATTTTCTCTGGGGCGAAGCGGTTGAAGTGGTGGTTTTGCCCTGCCATCGGGCCCAGACCGCCCATTTGCCAGAACAGCCACTGCAGGCATTCCTGGCGGCCGCGCAGGTCGGAGGGGATGAATTGCCCAATCTTCTCCGCGAGATAGAGCAGGATCGCGCCCGACTCGAACAACGCTAGCGGTTCGCTGTCATCGGCCGGTTGTTGGTCGATGATGGCGGGAATCTTGTTGTTCGGCGAAATCTTCAGGTAATCCGCCTGGAATTGCTCGTTCTGGCTGATGTTGATCGGGTGTAGGCGGTAGGGCAGGCCCGCCTCTTCCAAAAACAGGCTGATTTTGTGGCCGTTAGGCGTGGTCCAGTAATACAGATCGATCATCGAGATATCTCCGCACGGTCGGATCGCCGCAGACACGGACGAGGTGTGTTTGACTGGTCTGGAATAAGTTGTCTCAGTTCGCCGCATAAACCAACAGGCCCGCATTCAGCGGGCCTGGAGGACGATCTGGCGGTGGATTAGGCGCCGTGGCACTTCTTGAATTTTTTCGCGCTGCCGCAGGGGCAGGGATCATTCCGGCCGACGTCTTTCAGTGCATTGCGTACCGGCTCTTGGTGGCCGTGGTTGCAGTCTGGGCCATGCACGTGGCCGTGATGATGATCGTGGTCGTGGTGGCAGTCAGGACCATGGACATGGGGTTCTTGGCTCATGAAGCATTACTCCGGAATAAAATCGCCGGGAATTATCTCGCCATTTCGCTTCAGGTGCACGCTGCGTCCGAACAGCAGGCCGGTTTTCACCTCGCCTTGCAAGCGATAGCGAATGGGTTGGTCGGGTTGCTCCAGTAACTTGACGATGCTTTTCAGCTGGCGCCAGAGGTTGGTGCGCACTGGTACCTCGAACACCTGGTGGCCATTGGCGGGTACGGTGAACCAGACGTCGGACTCGCCTTCGGCCAGCTTCAGTTCGTTCAAATACACGCTGTAGTCCAGGCCGCGCACAGGCAAGCTCTCGGAGTTGGGGTTGTCGATGCGAAAGCGCAGGACAAACTGTTGCTCCAGCAGCTTGGCTTTGATGACATCAACTTTGATGAGGCGGACATCCGGGTCCTTAAAGTCACCTGTCAGCCAGGTGGAACATCCTGCGAGGCCCGAAAACAGGCCAAAAAACATCAATAGGCTGATAATTTTTATCGTTTGCGCCTGGTGCAGCATTCCAACACTCCATTTGACGGCTCAGTGTGTAACAAGCAACTGCTTGGCTGCAACTTGTTGTTTATGGGAAAAAACCTACGCCATACTGAGGGCTGACTCGGACAGGAGTGTGACCATGAGCCGCTACGAGATCGCCTTTTCCGGGCAGGTGGTGCCAGGTGCCCAGCTGGAGCTGGTCAAGGCCAATCTGGCTAAGCTGTTCCAGGCGGATGCCCAGCGCATCGCCTTGCTGTTTTCCGGACGCCGGTTGGTGATCAAGAACAACCTGGATGCCGCCGCTGCCGAGAAGTATCGGGCGACTCTGGAGCGTGCCGGCGCGTTGGTGGATGTGCAATCCATGGATGTCGAGATCGAAGAAGTCGAGTTGGCACCGCCGCCGTCTTACCAGGCTGCGCCAGCTGTTGCCACCGCCGAGCCTCGTCGGCTGGTTGTGGCGCCGCGCGATGAATACATGGCGGCTTTCGTCGATGTCGAGGCGCCGGACTTCGGCATTGCCCCGCTGGGTGTCGATCTGCAGGATGACAAGCCTGAGCCGGTTGCGCCGCGGGTCGATTTGTCTCAGTTCAGTCTGGCTCCGGCGGGGAGTGACATGGGGCAGATCAAACCTGGCCCCGCGGGCCCACCGCCGGACACTTCGCATCTGAAACTGCAGGAATAAAACAGCGAGGCCCACATCTGTGGGCTTCGCTGTTTCTGCTCAGTGAAGGTCCGTGCGCCGTGCGGACATCAGCCGCTTACATGAACCCTGCGCAACACTTCTTGAACTTCAACCCGCTTGCGCAGGGGCAGGGATCATTGCGCCCAGCCTTGAGCGGTACGGTGGAGTCGATGAAGTACCAGCGGCCGCTGTTTTGCACGAAGCCCGAATGTTCCCGATGAGAGTGTTCGCCGCTGCTGTCGTGCCAGCGGGCAGTGAAGGTGACGAAGGCATGCTCGGGCTGGCCACCGTGCACTTCGGCGCTTTCCACCTCGAGGCCGAGCCAGGTGCTTTGTGCGCTCCAGGCCTGCATGGCTGCGCAATCCAACTCGGCCTGCTGGGCGGGTAGAGTGGTCGCCACCAGATAGTCGATCAGACCCAGCACATAGGCGCTGTAGCGCGAGCGCATGAGGGTCTCGGCGCTCGGCGCTGGCGTGCCGGCGTGGTAACGCCCGCAGCATTCGTCCAAGTGGTTGCCACTGCCACAGGGGCAGGCCGCCGGCATGCGGCTTACCACCAGTATTTGCCGAAGTTTTGCGGATTGGCCCAGAACTTGGCATTCAGCCAGTCGGGGACCTGTTTGTATTCGCGCAGATCGTAGGTGAACAAGGTCAACGTCTGTTCTCCACGTTGGAAACGTTCACTGGCTTGCAGGGCCATGGCGAAGAAATCGGTGTCTTGCCAGCCACAGGCGCTGAGGTCGACCAGTACTGCCAGGCGGCTGGCATTGAGGTTACGAATGCCGCCGAGCAATTCCAGGCCGGTGCGTTTGGGCAGGTGCTCCAGGCAGTCGGCGATCAGTGCCAGGTCGAAGCGCTGGGCGGCCAGGTCAGCCGGGAGTGGGCCGGCCGCCGCGTGGGCGAGTTGGCTATCCGGGTGCGCGTCTTGAAAGGCCGCCAGTGCGGGCAGATCGCTGGCACCGACTAGCAACAAGCGGTTTGGTGCATAGCGATCAAGCAGGGCCGCCAACGCTTGCTGCGGGGTACGCGAAGAAAAACTGTCAGTCATCGAAAATCCTCGATCAAGTCTGAGGAGACTAGCGCGGTGTAGCAATACGGCCTAGTCCTGGCGGATTTTAAAAGTGCCGTCTTTACTTCCAGAGAGTCGGTTTGGGCCGATCCTATGAGGAGACTTTGCATATGAGCATCACAAGGACCGCATTACCCCTGATTTTGGTGACTAGTGTTTTGACCGGATGCGCCGGCGTGCAAAAGACCGACTGGCCAGTTTGCGCGGCAGTCGGGGGCGTGACTGGCGCCGCATTGGGCGCCATCGAGAGCAGTTCCTGGGCAGGTTGGGGCACGCTGGTTGGTGCAGGCACCGCTGCGGCCTATTGCTGGGTGCATGGTGCGGGCGAGGAAGTGGCTGTCGTCGAGGAAGTGGTTGTCGTCGAGGAAGTGCCGGAGCCTGCCGCACCGGTGCGCGTCGAGTTGGACGTGAAGTTCGACTTCGACAAGTCGAAAGTCAAAGAAGAAAGCTACGGCGACATCAAGAGTCTGGCTGACTTCATGAACCAGTACCCAGCCACTTCCACAACTGTTGAAGGTCACACTGACTCCGTCGGTACCGACGCTTACAACCAGAAGCTGTCCGAGCGTCGTGCAAACGCTGTTCGTGAAGTTCTGGTTAACCAGTACGGTGTAGGCGGCGAGCGAGTTGACTCTGTCGGTTACGGCGAGTCCAGACCGGTTGCGGATAACGCTACCTCTGAAGGCCGGGCCATAAACCGTCGCGTAGAGGCGGAGGTCGAATCCAAGCCGTAACCCGCGGCCCGCGCCTCGTTTGGGTAGCCCACCTGCTTGGGGTATAGCTTGTGCACCGCAGTGTGCGGGTCTTTACTCCTGAGTTACCGGTATTCGCCGGTGACTCAGGAGATTCCCACCATGAGAACCCTACTCTCACGGGTTGCGGTACCCCTTCTTCTGGTCAGCAGTGTTCTTTCTGGTTGCGTCTCGACTTCCAGCACGGGAGATGCGGTGCTTAACCAAGGGAACTGGCCCATTTGTAGTGTGATTGGCGGCTTGGCCGGTGGCGGTCTGGGCGCAATCGAAAGTTCAGCCTGGGCAGCCGGCGGTGCTGCGATCGGTGCGTTGACGGGCGGCTTGATCTGCTATGCACAAGACGGTGACGACGATGCTGATGGGGTCTTCGACCGCCGCGATACCTGCCCGAACACCCCGGCCAACAATGCAGTAGATAGCAAGGGTTGCCCACCCCGGCAGTACCCGGTTGAAGCACAAGCGCCAGCTCCAGCTGCGCAGGACGAGGTGATCGTGCTGAGTGATCTGGGCAATGTGCTGTTTGCCTTCGATTCAGCTGAGCTGACTGCGCAAGCTAAGGATTTGCTGGCGGATGTCAGTAATCGTTTGACCAGTGCCAATCTGGTTGGCGTCAAGGTTGCCGGGCATACCGATAGTGCCGGTTCGGCGGCTTACAACCAAGGCCTTTCAGAGCGTCGGGCGCAAAGTGTGGCGGATTTCCTGGTCAGCCAGGGGGTGCCGGCCAATAAGCTCACGACCGTCGGTTACGGGGAAAGCCAGGCTGTGGCAGACAATGCGACTGACGCAGGGCGTGCGCAAAATCGTCGGGTCGAGTTGCACGTCGATCGCTAGTGCTGAAGAGCGCGAACAAAATGGGGGCCTGCTGGCCCCCGTAGTTTTTTCGGGGGCGCTAGTCTCTGTTACCTCGAAGCAGTTAAGGTGCGGCAAAGCCACAAAATAATAAGCAGGGTGCGCAATGAAGATGTTTCTGAGGCTGGGTAAGTTATTGGCCGGGCTGTTTTGGCCGATAGTGCTGGTCAATTTGTTGAGCCCGTTCGCAAAACCTTTCGATCTACTGCTTTATGTCCTCGGTGGAGTGATTCTGCTGGCGCATCTGATTGAGTTGAGCCTATTTAACTTCCGCCTCAAAGATCGTCCACAACCTTGGCGGGATCGCTTGCAGGTGCTGTTGTTCGGGGGCTTTCACTTGTTCGGCTTGCCGCAGCCGGCGCTGAAGAAGGAGACTCGGCATGCGTAGCCTTTGTTTGTTCGTAGCGCTGTGCAGCCCGTTGGCGCAGGCAGAAACGCTGGTCAGGGTGGAACCCAATTCACTGCTGCGCTTGCCGACCACAACCAGCGTGCTGTTGCTGGATCGGCTGGAAGTCGCCGATTACGGCACTTTGTTGATTCCCTCGAGCCTGAATGAAATCCGTGTCGGCGAATTATGCCTAGGACGTGACGCACGCATCGCGATTGCGCCGAGCGCGCAGGCGTTCCGTTTGGAGGTGGCACGTGCTGAGCTCGGCGCCGGCAGCCATATCAATGCCCGTGGTGCCACGGGTACCCAACAGCAGCCGGCAACGGCTGGGCGCAATCTGAGCATACGCCTGGAGAATGTCACGCTTGCGGAGCTGACCCTGGATGCGCGTGGCGGTGTAGGGGCGCCGGGCTATCGTGGCTTGGATGGCGCTGATGGTGACTCGGCGGGTTGTGCCTGGGGCCAAGCCAGCCGTGGCTATGACGGACAAAACGGTGGCAATGGCCAGAACGGCGCGGCCGGTGGACAGGTACGGCTGGAGGTGCCGGAGGAGTTTCCAGCGCAACTGCTGCATGTGCGCTTGGATGGCGGTGCTGGCGGCGTAGCGGGGAAGGCCGGTAGTGGCGGTGCGGGTGGCGCGGGCAGTTTCAATCTGGTGCGTTTCGGCCAGGAGCCCAGCAAGTAACTACGGTACAAGAGCGTAGGCTGGGTAGAGCCATTTTATGGCGAAACCCAGCGATGCTGACGCTGGGTTTCGCTGTGCTCTACCCAGCCTACGGCCCGTCTCTGCCTTAGAAGCTCGGCCGGGCGGCGGCAATTGCCACCAGCGTCAAGCCAAGTAGCAGGTTGAAGCCTACCAAGCGGCGAATGCGGCCCAGTACCGCGCCACCGGCCGGCCAATCCTGTGCTGTCAGTGCGCGGCGCAGCTCCGGTAGTTGCAGGGCCTGCACGCGAATGAACAGCGCGACCATGGCGATATATAGCCCCATCATGATCTGCACATAACGCGGCGCCGTCTCGAAACCGCCAAAGCGCAAGTGCATCATGCCGACTCCACTGATCGGCAAGACCAGCACCGCCAACCAGACCCAGACGAAGAAGCGACGAAATACGTCGGCCCATAGTTTCAGCCGAGCGGGTGCCTCGAGCACGCTAACTGCGGCAGGACGCAGAATCATCCAAGCGAAGAACATGCCGCCGACCCAGATCAGGCTGGCCAACACATGCAGGGCGTAGACAAAAGCAAAAGCGGTCATTCAGTAATCTCCGGTCGGCGGTTGGTGAAACGCGCGCTATCATAGCCGCCCGGTTAAACTACTGAAAATTTATCCAGCCTTTTGGCGCCCGCAGAATCCATGCTCAGTACCGAACTCAAGTCCCAGATCCAGGGCGCCTACTCCCGCTTTCTCGAAGCCAAAAGCCTTAAGCCGCGTTATGGTCAGCGTTTGATGATCGCTGAAATTGCCAAGGTGCTAGGGGCAATCACGGTCGATGACGAAGGCCGGCGTGACAGTGAGCCGGCGGTAGTGGCGGTAGAAGCCGGTACCGGTACCGGCAAAACAGTGGCCTACAGCCTGGCGACTATTCCAATCGCCAAGGCTGCCGGTAAGCGTCTGGTTATCGCTACCGCCACGGTTGCCTTGCAAGAGCAGATCGTCTTCAAGGATTTGCCGGAGGTGATGCGCAACAGTGGGCTGAACTTCAGCTTTGCCCTGGCCAAGGGGCGCGGGCGTTACCTGTGCTTGTCCAAGCTCGATATGCTGCTGCAGGAAGGCGAGGCGCAGAGCGCGACCGCCCAGCTGTTCGCCGAGGAGGGGTTCAAGATCGACGTGGATGAGGGCAGTCAAAAGCTCTTCACCCAAATGGTCGAAAAGCTCGCCGGGAACAAGTGGGACGGCGACCGCGACAGCTGGTCGGAGGCCTTGGAGGACGCCGACTGGGCGCGCCTGACCACCGATCACAGCCAGTGTACCAACCGGCATTGCCCGAACTTCCAGCAGTGCGCCTTCTATAAAGCGCGCGAGGGTATGAGCAAGGTCGATGTGATCGTCACCAACCACGATATGGTGCTGGCGGACTTGGCCCTGGGGGGCGGCGCCGTGCTGCCAGACCCGCGCGAGACGCTGTATGTGTTCGACGAGGGCCACCACCTGCCGGACAAAGCCATCGGCCACTTCGCCCACTACACGCGTCTGCGCGCGACCGCCGACTGGCTGGAGCAGACCGCGAAGAATCTCAGCAAACTGCTGGCGCAGCACCCGCTGCCAGGCGATCTCGGTCGTTTGATCGAGCAGGTGCCTGAGCTGGCGCGCGAAGTGCGCACGCAGCAGCAATTCATGTTCAACGCTTGTGAGCAACTGGCCGATTTCAAGGCCGGCGAAGACATGGAAGGCCGCGAGCGCCCGCGTCATCGCTTCGTCGGTGGCTTGGTGCCGGAGCACTTGTGGGAGATGGGTATCGAGCTGAAGAAGGGCTTTTCACGCCTGACCGACGTCTTCACCCGCCTCACCGAATTGCTCAAGGAAGCCATGGATGGCGAGGCTGCCATCGGCATCGCCAGTCACCAGGCGGAAGAATGGTATCCGCTGTTCGGCAGCCTGCTGGCGCGCGCCCAGGGCAACTGGGAGCTGTGGACCGCCTTCTGCGTCGAGGACCCGGAGGACAGCCCGCCGATGGCCCGTTGGCTGACCCTGGCCGAGAGCGGCGCGCTGTTCGATATCGAGGTTAACGCCAGCCCGATCCTGGCGGCGGAAACCCTACGGCGTAATCTGTGGAATGTCGCCTACGGCGCCCTGGTGACTTCCGCGACCCTGACCGCGCTGGGCACCTTCGATCGTTACCGGATGCGCGCCGGTCTGCCGAAAGTGGCGGTCACTGCCGTGGTGCCGAGCCCCTTCCATCACGCCGATGCCGGGGTGTTGCGGGTCCCGGACCTGAAGGCCGACCCACGGGATGCCGCCGCCCACACCGCGGCGATCATCCGCGAGCTGCCGCAGTTGGTCGAAGGCTCGCGCGGCACCCTGGTGCTGTTCTCCTCGCGCAAACAGATGCAGGAAGTCTTCGATGGCCTGGAGCGCGATTGGCGCAAACGGGTGTTCATCCAGGGCAACCTGTCCAAGCAGGAGACCCTGAACAAGCACAAGGCGCGAGTCGACGGCGGCGAGTCCAGCGTGCTGTTCGGCCTGGCCAGCTTCGCCGAAGGGGTCGATTTGCCCGGTGCCTACTGCGAGCACGTGGTCATCGCTAAAATTCCCTTTGCCGTGCCGGATGATCCGGTGGAAGCGGCCCTCTCCGAATGGATCGAGGCACGCGGCGGCAACCCCTTTATGGAAATCGCCGTACCGGATGCGTCGCTGCGTCTGGTCCAGGCCTGCGGTCGTCTGCTGCGCACCGAAGAAGATCGCGGCACCATTACTCTGTTGGATCGGCGGGTGGTCACGCAACGTTACGGCAAGGCGATTCTGAATGCCTTGCCGCCGTTTCGCCGGGAAATTGCATAAGGCACGGGCCTGCTTGGCATCATTTCGCAAGCCCGTTGTCTATTGGCTGGTTGTTTAGGAGAGCCTGTCACATGATTCGCCGTTCACTGCCTACTGTTTTCGCGCTGTTGTTTGCCACGCCGTCGTTTGCCGCGCCGGCCGAGCAACAGACGCTGTTCAACTTTGTTAGCCCTACCGATGTGGTGCAGGTGACGACGCAAAATGCCAACTTGCCGGCCTTGACCGCCGAACTCGGGGCCGACAGCGAGCCTCTGCGGCGGGTCACCTTCAACCCGAGCGACAACCCGAGCCTGCGGCTGACGCCGCAGAATGGCCAGTGGGATTGGTCGCAAGCGGATGTCATGAGTTTGCGCATCCAGAGTGCGATGGACTGGGCGCTGACCCTCGACGTGCGTATCGAGAGCAGTGACGGCAAGACCCTGACCAGCCGTATCGCGCTGCCAGCCGGGCCGGCGCAGACCTTGCTGGTGCCGCTGCACGCCACTTCGCCTAGAGCCCAGGGCATGCGTGCCGGTCCACCGATGCCATGGACGAATAATGGCCAGCGCCTATTGCTGGCCAGTACCGTCGAAGGTGAGCTGGACGCCAGCAAGGTCACCGCCGTCAGCCTCTCTCTGAGCCATCCGGATGCCGCGCAAAGCATCCTGTTGGGGCGTTTTGGCGTGCGTACAGGCGACGATACGGAGCAGGTGTTATTTACCGGCATCGTCGATGCCTATGGTCAGTACAGCCGCGGCCAGTGGCCGGAAAAGGTCAGCAGCGATGCGCAGCTGAACGCCGCTGCGGCGAAGGAAAAGACCCAACTGCAAGGTTGGCTGGCCAAACGACCGAAACAGGATCAGTTCGGGGGGCTGCTAGGCGGCCCGGAGTTCGAGGCCAAGGGCTTCTTCCGTACTGAAAAGCGTGACGACCGCTGGTATTTGGTCACCCCTGAGGGCCATCCGTTCTATTCCCTCGGCGTCAACGCGGTGAGTACCGAGCACAGCGCAACGTACGTGGAAGGCCGCGAGGCTATGTTCAGTGCGTTACCAAAGGACGGTGAGCTGCTGGCCGCGTATTACGGCAACAGCAATCACCATAGCGATACCGGTGCGGCCAAAGGGCGCAACTTCGATCACGGCCGTTGGTTCGACTTCTATAGCGCTAACCTGCAGCGCACCTACTCCGAACAGAAATGCGCCGAAGAGGCCACGACGCCGACTGCTCCAGTCGCCGCTGCGGTTGAAGATGTCATCACCGAGCAATCCCCAGTAGCTCCGGAGCCAGCTGCGCTCGCACCTGCTGTGGCAGCCAAAGCCGCGCCGTGCCTGACCAAGAGCTTCGATCTCGAACGCTGGACCAGCCATTCGCTGGATCGTCTGCAGGCCTGGGGTTTCAATACCATCGGCAACTGGAGCGAGCCGGCGCTGCGCGACGAGAAGCGTGTGCCCTATACCGTTCCCCTGTCGATCAGCGGCGATTACAAAACCATCAGCACCGGCCTGGACTGGTGGGGCGGCATGCCCGACCCCTTCGACCCGCGCTTTGCCATGGCCACTGAGCGCGCGGTGGCGATTGCTGCCCGCGACCATCGCGACGATCCCTGGCTGCTGGGCTTTTTCGCCGACAATGAATTGGGTTGGGCCGGCCCTGGTGACGACCCCAAGGCGCGCTATGCGCTGGCCTATGGCACGTTGCGGTTGACCACCGACGTGCCGGCGAAACGGGCCTTCCTCAAACTACTGCGCGATAAATACCGAAACCAGCAGGGCCTGTCTAAAGCCTGGGGTATCGAACTGGCGGCGTGGGAATTGATGGAGGATCCGGGTTTCGAGGCACCCCTGCCGAACCCCGAGCACCCGGCTATCGAGCAGGACTTCCAGCGTTTCCAGCGCCTGTTTGCCGACACCTACTTCAAGACCATCGCCGATGCACTCAACTGGCACGCGCCTAACCACCTGTTGCTCGGTGGGCGTTTTGCCGCCAGCACCCCGGAGGCAGTGGCTTCCTGCGCGCAGTATTGCGATGTGTTGAGCTTCAACTTCTACACCCGCGAGCCGCAGCAGGGGTATGACTTCGCCGCCTTACGAGAGCTGGATAAGCCGCTGCTGGTGGCTGAGTTCCACTTCGGCTCGCGCGATCGTGGGCCGTTCTGGGGCGGGGTGGCTGAGGTCTACAAAGAGGAAGAGCGCGGCCCGGCCTATGCGCATTTCCTGCAGCGGGCGTTGGCTGAGCCTTCCATTGTCGGTTTGCACTGGTTCCAGTATCTCGATCAGCCGGTAACCGGCCGCCTGCTCGACGGTGAAAATGGCCACTTGGGCTTGGTCGGAATTACCGACCGGCCGTTCCAGGGCTTTGTCGAGGCGGTACGCAAGGCCAACCTGCAAGTCGGCAAGACCCTGTTGGCGCCGCCAGCCAAAGCGCCTGAAGCGACTGCTGCACTCGCCAAGCCTGCAGCGGCGGCAAAGCCGGTAGAAAAGCCCGCACCGGCCCAGCCCGAGAACAATCCCGAGCCACAACCGGCTAAGCCATAGGTCTCCATTCGCGACGCCGAGCCTGCCTTTGGGCGGGTTCACAACGGCGTCGCTGGCTGGAACAATGCGACCACTTCGCTGACGCTCTTATCGTTGAACATCTCGGCGTCGAACCATTCGCTCAAGGAGCCGCGCGTGCAGATTCAGGGCTATTTCGACCTTAACTTCGAAGCAGTGAAGGACGCCTTCGCTGCGCTCTTCGACGACCCGCAGGAACGCGGTTCAGCGCTGTGCATTCAAATCGAGGGTGAGACGGTTATCGACCTGTGGGCCGGTAGCGCGGATAAAGCCGCTGAGCAGCCCTGGCACAGGGACACCATCCTCAATCTGTTCTCCTGCACCAAAACCTTCACCGCGGTCGCGGCTTTGCAATTGGTCGCTGAGGGCAAGCTGGCACTGGATGCGCCGGTGGCTACAGTCTGGCCGGAGTTCGCCGCGGCGGGCAAGGAGCGGATCACCCTGCGCCAGTTACTCAGTCATCGCGCGGGGCTACCAGCCTTGCGTGAGTTGCTGGCGCCGGAAGCACTGTATGACTGGGACACCATGACCGCGGCGCTGGCCGCCGAGCAGCCGTGGTGGACGCCCGGCGAAGGCCACGGCTATGCCGCGATCACCTATGGCTGGCTGGTTGGTGAGCTGCTGCGGCGGGCCGATGGGCGCGGGCCGGGTGACTCCATCGTGGCCCGCACCGCACAGCCGCTGGGGCTGGATTTTCACCTGGGGCTGGCGGACGAGGAGTTTTATCGGGTCGCTGAAATCTCCCGGGCCAAGGGCAATCTCGGCGATGCCGCGGCGCAGCGCCTGCTGAAAACCATGATGAATGAGCCGACCTCGATGACCACGCGGGCTTTTGCCAATCCGCCGTCGATCATGACCAGCACCAACAAGCCTGAATGGCGGCGTATGCAGCAGCCTGCAGCAAATGGCCACGGCAACGCCCGCAGCCTTGCCGGCTTCTACAGCGGTTTGCTCGCAGGGCGTTTGCTGGACCGCGAATTGCTCGCCGAACTGACTCGCGAGCACAGCGTAGGCGAGGATAAAACCCTGCTGACGCAAACCCGTTTCGGCCTCGGCTGCATGCTCGATCAGCCGGCTGTGCCGAACGCCACCTATGGCCTCGGGCCGCAAGCCTTTGGTCACCCGGGTGCCGGCGGCTCTATCGGTTTTGCCGACCCTGAGTGTAAGGTTGCCTTCGGGTTTGTCACCAACACCCTTGGCCCCTACGTATTGATGGATCCGCGTGCACAGAAGCTGGCACGCGTGCTGGGCGAGTGTCTGTAAGGTTTGCGATCTGTAGTGTCATCGACAGGGATTGGTTGTGGGGAGTTGGCTTGCATCGCCAGCCGCCAACACCTGTTCGTATGGGTCCGCTGACCCGTTTTTTATTATTTTCGTTTGAGGGTCCAATGTTTTCTACCAAGCCTATCGCTCTCGCCGTATGTGTCGCTCTCGCCGGTTGTGCTCATTCAGGGCAAAACACTGAAGCCCAAGCCGTCGCCAAGAGCGAAAGCAAGGCCCAAGCCACGCATTGGTGGCCGTTCGGTGGCAAAAAGCAAGAAGCCAAGAAAAGCGTCGCCATGCCAGACCCCAAGATCACCCAGGCTTGGTTGGACGAATACGAGCCGCGTCTGCGTGAAGCGCTGAAAGGCAGCAAATTCGAGCTGGAGCGCCGCGAGAATCTGCTGGTGGTCACTGCGCCGGTAGACTCCACGTTCAATCCGGATCGCCCGAGCATGCTGATGCCCGTGACCCTCGGGCCGTTCAGTCGGGTAGCCAAGATTGTCGAAGGTGATAAAGAGGTCGCGGTGCTGATCCTGGGTCATGCCGACAGCACGGGCAATGAGTTGCGTAACCGTGAAATCAGCCTGGAGCGGGCGAGGTCAGTGACGGCGATTTTTCGTCTCAGTGGTTTGAAGAATAATCGTTTGATGGTCAGAGGCTTTGGTTCGGATTTGCCCCGTGCCGCCAACGACAGCCTGGAAGGGCGTGCGCTGAACCGCCGGGTCGAGATTATGCTGACCTCCCAGGCCACCATGTCCGCCCTGTTGGCGAAGTACAATCAGCCAGCCAAGGCCCAGCCTGTTACCGAAGCCTTGGTGCAGAGCGCGCCGAAGCCAAGCGCCCCGGTCAAAGCCAAGCCGGCCCCGGCCAAGAGCAAGCCTGCTGTGGCAGCCAAAGCCAAAGTAGCTCCAGTCAAGGTCGCCAAAGCCAAGCCAGCTGTGCAAAAGTCAGTTAAAGATAAAGAAGTGGCCGTTGTAGAGCCGGCCAAGAAGCAATAGCCCTAGGAACCTGTTCAATATCTGCCTGCGCTGGCTCATGCTGCGTTGAAAACGAACTCACAAAAGCGAAGCGTTGAACGCGCTTTAGCGCGGCCCAGAAGGGGTGAGCGAAGCGAATAAAATGCTCATTTACCACGCGTAAACTGCGCTTTTGACTCGCTACGCTCGCCCTGCGGGCCAGCCTTCGGCTGTTACTCCGCTGCGCTACGTTGCGTCCGTTTTCGCCTTGCCCGCGCGGCGCTCGACTAGATCTTGAACAGGTTCTAAGAACTTCAGTCTCAGGAACTGCGTCATGACCCGGACCCTGGCCGATATGCGCCGCGACTATACCCGTGATGGCCTCACCGAGGCGCAGGCGCCCGCTGAGCCGTTTGTACTGTTCCATCAATGGTTTGCGGACGCTCTGAAAACCGAGCGACTGCCGGTCGAACCGAATGCCATGAGCTTGGCGACCGTCGATAGCGAAGGCCGTCCGCATTGCCGGGTGCTGTTGCTCAAGGGACTGGATGAGCGCGGTTTCACCTTCTTCAGCAACTACGAGAGCGCCAAGGGGCAGCAGTTGGCGGCCAGGCCGTTTGCCGCCATGACCTTCTTCTGGCCGACCTTGGAGCGCCAGGTGCGCATCGAAGGGGCGGTGGAAAGGGTCAGCCCGGCGGAGTCCGATGCTTACTTCCAGGTTCGTCCGTTGGGCAGCCGTCTGGGCGCCTGGGCTTCGCCGCAGAGCCGGGTGATCGCAGATCGCGCGGAGCTGGAGAGCTTGTTGGCGGAAACCGAGCAGCGTTTTCTCGACCAGGCGCCGCATTGCCCGGAGCATTGGGGTGGGTATCGTCTGCTGCCCGAGCGTATCGAGTTTTGGCAGGGCCGCGCGAGCCGGCTGCATGATCGTCTGAATTACCGGTTACAAGGCGCAGCTTGGCTACGTGAGCGCCTGGCGCCGTGATCGGCGCTCTGGCGAGCTAGCTGTCAGTCTTTGCTGATGCGGTAGTCGGTTGCCGCGTGCTCCAGCCAGTGCGGCAGATCACGACGCTTGACCCCGCTGGCCTGAGCCTCGCTGAGGCGTTGCAGCATAAATGCCCGCTTACCAACATCCGCGCCAGCCAGTGACAGGGCCAGGTCACGATCCATCCAGCGCTTGATGCGCACGTATAACCACCAGTGAAAATACAAATCGGCGGCGGTGGTGACTATGATAATGAAGTAGCCCATGGCGGGTTCCTGCTGCGCTGGGCGTCGACAGAGCCGAACTCTGGCGAGAGCTTCCAAGCGGCTGCGGTGCTGTTGTAGAGGAGGCGCTCAAGAAGTTTTCGCTGTTCTTGGGTCGGCTGTCCGAAGGCTGAATGAAATAGGTTTTTGTTACATCTGTCGTGACAGTGCAGGGCGCTGCGGAGTCTAATGGGTAACAGTTCTTTCTGGAGAGATGCTATGCGTAAGTCTGTTCTGTTGACTGCTTCGTTCACCGCAATGGCGCTGGCCTTGGGTGGTTGCCAGTCCAGCCTGACTGGCGACTCTTACTCACGTGACGAAGCGCGCACCGTGCAAACCGTGCGCATGGGCACCATCGAGTCCCTGCGCCCGGTGAAGATCGAAGGCTCGAAAACTCCCATCGGCGCCGGCGCCGGCGCTGTGGTTGGCGGTATCGGCGGTAGTACCATTGGCCATGGCCGTGGCAGCGCGGTGGCGGCGGTGATTGGGGCGGTGGCGGGCGGTTTGCTGGGCGCCGCGACCGAAGAGGGTTTCACTCGCACCCAGGGCGTGGAAATCACCGTGCGTGAAGATGACGGCACCATGCGTGCTTATGTGCAGGGCGTGCAAGAGAATGAAATCTTCCGCGTCGGCGAGCGAGTACGCATCATGAGCGTCAACGGCACCAGTCGCGTTTCTCACTAAGCGTTCGCTATAAGCGAAAAAGCCGGCCCTTTTCACCGATGGAGGGGGCCGGCTTTTTTCTGCCTGCGGTTTAGTGGGGCTTGCGGCTGGCCATGGCGGTGATGGCGTAGCCGAGCGCGGCTGCCAGGAATGAACCGGTCAGGATGCCGACCCGATCCATCCCGACGTATTCGCTGACGCCTGGCGCAAAGGCTAACGAGCCGACGAACAAGCTCATGGTGAATCCTATGCCGCAGAGAACCGCGACGCCGAGCACCTGACCCCAGTTGGCCCCCGTGGGCAGCTTGGCGATGCGGAGTTTAATCGCCAGCCAGCTCAGGCCGAACACGCCAACGGTTTTGCCCAGCAGCAAGCCGGCCGCAATCCCCAGGGGTACTGGGTGCATGAAGCTGTCGAGGCTCAGCCCGGCCAGCGGCACGCCGGCGTTGGCAAAGGCGAACAGCGGCAAAATGCCGAACGCCACCCACGGATGCAGCCCATGTTCCAAGGCCAGCAGCGGTGAATGTCCGCCCTTGCTGGGGCGCAGTGGAATGGTAAAGGCCAGCGCCACCCCGGCCAGCGTGGCATGCACGCCGCTTTTCAGTACGCAGATCCAGAGGAACAGGCCGATCACGAGATAGGGCCCGAGTGTGCTCACCCCCAGCCGATTCATCAGAATCAGGATGGCCAGGAAGGTGGCGGCGAGGATCAGTGACAGGCTCGACAACTCGTTGGAGTAGAACAGCGCGATGACGATGATGGCGCCGAGGTCATCGATGATTGCCAGGGTCATCAGAAACAGTTTCAGCGAGACCGGTACGCGTTTGCCGAGCAAGGCCAGTACGCCGAGGGCGAAGGCGATATCGGTGGCCATCGGAATCGCCCAGCCACTGATAGCCGCGGGGTTTTCATAATTCAGTGCCCAGTAGATCAGCGCTGGAACGACCATCCCGCCGATCGCGGCGGCACCCGGCAAGACTATCTGCGAAGGCTGCGCCAGGTGGCCTTCCAGCACCTCGCGTTTGACCTCCAGGCCAATGACCAGGAAGAACAGTGCCATCAGGCCATCGTTGATCCACAGCAGCAGTGGCTTGGCGATTTTCAGCGCGCCGACTTGGGCGATTACGGGCGTGTCGAGCAGGCCGTTATAGAGGAATGCCAAGGGCGAGTTGTTGATGGTCAGAGCCAGCACGGCGGCAGCGATCAACAGCAGGCCGCTGGCAGCTTCCAGCTGTAAGAAGCGGGTGAGGGCGCTACGCAAAGACAAAGTCAGTCTCCTGGTGTAGGTCTGGGGAGACTTACCCTACCCTGCTAAGCTGTTTCATAAAACAAAAATTATATTCTTTTAAGCTATATACGTGAGATGTTCAGACCTCCTTCAGCCAAGGTTCAGCCAGCAACTTAACAGTTGCAGGGAGGATAGCTGCTTCACTGTAACTGTGCGGGTGCTGAGGCGCTTCCTATACTGGCGGCCTTATTGCGGAGGTGTGCCGTGCAGCAGCGCGAAGGTCAGGCTCTGGCCCGGGGATGTTTGGTTTTGGCCGTGGCCTTGTGGGGTAGCTCATTCATTGCGTTGAAGCTGGCCTTTCAGGAGTTATCGCCCATGTGGGTGATTTTTGGCCGCATGGCACTCGGCAGCGTGGTGTTCCTCCTGGCCTGGCGTTGGCGCGGGCAGATCGACTACCGCGCAGGGGATTGGAAGTACCTGCTCGGCCTGGCTGCTTGCGAGCCGTGCCTGTACTTCATCTTCGAGGCCTTGGCGTTGCAGCGCACCAGTGCCTCGCAGGCGGGGATGATCACTGCGCTGCTACCGTTGCTGGTGGCGGTGGGCGCCTTCTTGTTGCTGCGGGAGCGGATCAGCCGTACCACCTTGGCCGGCTTTCTCCTGGCCGTGCTTGGGGCCGTCTGGCTGAGTTTGGCCGGCGAGGCGGATGAGCACGCTCCGGCGCCTCTGTTGGGCAACTTCTTTGAAGTTCTGGCCATGCTTTGCGCCACCGGCTACACCTTGTTACTCAAGCACCTGTCGGCGCGGTACTCGGCCTTCTTCCTGACCGCCATGCAAGCTTTTATCGGTGCACTGTTCTTCTTGCTGCTGGCGGCCGTAAGCGCCGCTGTTCCGGGGGAGATCAGCCGCCTCGGCTGGGGTGCAGTGATTTACCTGGGCGTGGTCGTCACGGTCGGCGCTTATGGCCTGTACAACTTCGGTGTCAGCCGTCTGCCAGCGAATCAGGCATCCGGCTTTATCAACCTGATTCCGGTGTTCACTCTGCTATTCGCCACGGTATTTCTCGGTGAGCGTCTGAGTCACGGCCAAATGCTGGCGGCCGGCTTGGTATTCGTTGGTGTGGCGCTTAGCCAGTGGCGCAGTACGCCGCCGGCGCCCGTCGGCATTCTTGATTAAGAGGTAGGTGATGAGTGATGCACGGCAATGGGCACGTGAGGCGATTCGGATCATCGAGGCGGATTTTCAGCGCAGCGCCGATACCCATTTGATTCCCCTCGATCTGCCCGGTTTGCCGGGCATCGAGCTGTATTTCAAGGACGAGTCCAGCCACCCGACCGGCAGCCTCAAGCACCGCCTGGCACGCTCGTTGTTCCTGTATGCCTTGTGTAATGGCTGGCTGAAACCCGGTGCGCCGGTGATCGAGGCGTCCAGCGGCTCGACGGCGATCTCCGAGGCCTATTTTGCGCGCCTGCTGGGCCTGCCGTTTATTGCGGTTATGCCCGCGACGACCTCCAAGGAAAAGATCGCCCAGATCGCCTTTTATGGCGGCCAGAGCCACCTGGTCGACGATCCGACGCAGATCTACGCCGAGTCCGAGCGGCTGGCGCGGGAGAGTGGTGGACACTTTATGGATCAGTTCACCTATGCCGAGCGGGCGACCGACTGGCGGGCCAATAACAACATCGCCGAGTCGATCTTCCAGCAGTTGCGCTTCGAGCGTTTCCCCGAACCGAGCTGGCTGGTTTCCAGCCCCGGCACCGGCGGTACCATCGCCACGCTGGGCCGCTATGTGCGCTACCGCCAGCATTGCACCAAGGTGCTCTGCGCCGATGCCGAGCGTTCGGTGTTCTTCGATTACTACCAGAGCGGCGACGCCAGTTTGCGCCTGGAGTGCGGCTCGCGGATCGAAGGCATCGGCCGGCCCCGGGTCGAGGCGTCGTTCCTGCCGCAGGTGATCGATGCCATGTGCAAGGTGCCGGACGCGCTGTCGCTAGCGGCCATGCACTATCTGGCGCAACGTCTGGGGCGGCGGGTTGGCGGCTCCAGCGGAACCAATCTGATTGGCGCACTGCTGGTCGCCCGGCGCATGCTCGCGGCGGGAGAGAAGGGTTCGGTGGTGGCGATTCTCTGCGATGGTGGTGAGCGCTATGCCACCACTTACTACGACCAGTCCTGGCTGCTTGCGCAGGGGTTTCAATTGGCAGCGTTGATCGATGCTGTGGCCGCTTGTGCGGAACGTGGCGAGCCATTGCTGGTTGATGTACCCACGGCTGGGTTCTAGCGAGGCAGGCATGAACGAGTTGCAAATCCGCATGGCTCGCGCAGATGACATCACTGGTATGTGCGCCTTGATCTTCGAGCATGGGGAAAACCCTTGGAATCATCTGCCCCGCGCAGAGGTGACCGCGCATTTGCAGAATATTAGCGATAGTTCGGTTGAGGCCGTGTTGGCCGAGCGAGCTGGCGAGTTGCTTGGCTTCGTCAGCTTTCAGGTGACCAGGTACTTTGCTGGCTATCAAGCGGCGGAGCGCAGCGAGTGGGTGCAGGGTTATATCTGCGAGGCGGTTATTCGCCGAGAGATGGCGGGGCAGGGGTTGGGTTCGCGCTTGCTTGGCAAGGCGGTGGCACGTTTGGCCGAGCTGGGTGTGGTCGATATTTATATCGACCGTCACGAGGAAAACGCCGCCTCAGCAGGGATGATGCGCAAGGCGGGGTTTGTCGAGATCGAGACCTATGAAGACCCCGAGCGGCGCCCCAATGGTTCGAGGCGCACGACACTCTGTTATTTGCGGCTGACCGAATGAAGCTCTCTTTTCCCTATGCGCTCGAGCTACAGCTCATTGGCCTTGTAGCAGACCGTTTGCAGCGCCTGGACATGAATGTAGGAGCTCGCTCCTACAAGGCCATTGCTCTAGCCTAAGCGTGCTTATGCCTCGATACCGAGCATGTTCCGCGCCAGCGCCTCGGCTACGCGAATCCCGTCGACTCCGGCCGAGAGAATCCCACCGGCATAGCCAGCGCCTTCCCCAGCGGGGAATAGGCCTTTGACGTTGAGGCTCTGCAAATCTTCGCCACGCGTAATGCGCAGCGGTGAAGACGTGCGGGTCTCGATGCCGGTCAGCACCGCGTCGTGCATGGCGAAGCCTTTGATCTGTTTGTCGAACGCCGGTAGTGCCTCGCGGATCGCTTCGATGGCAAAGCTCGGCAGTGCCGTGGCCAGGTCGACCAGGTGTACGCCGGGCTTGTATGAAGGCTCGACGCTGCCCAGTGCGGTGGTCGCTTTGCCGGCAATAAAGTCGCCGACCAACTGCCCAGGCGCCGCATAGGTGCTGCCGCCAAGGACAAAAGCGTGGGACTCCAGACGCTCCTGCAACTCAACCCCAGCCAAAGGGCCGCCGGGATAATCCACTTCCGGGGTGATGCCGACGACAATGCCGGCGTTGGCGTTGCGCTCATTGCGCGAGTACTGACTCATGCCGTTGGTGACCACTCGATTCGGTTCCGAGGTGGCCGCCACCACCGTGCCGCCCGGGCACATGCAGAAGCTATAGACCGAGCGACCGTTCTTCGCGTGATGCACCAGCTTGTAGTCGGCGGCGCCGAGTTTCGGGTGGCCGGCGAACTTGCCCAGGCGCGCACGATCGATCAGCGATTGCGGGTGTTCGATACGGAAGCCCACCGAGAAGGGTTTGGCCTCCATGTACACGTCACGGCTGTGCAGCATGCGGAAGGTGTCGCGGGCGCTATGGCCAAGGGCGAGAACCACATGCTCGCTACGAATCTGCTCGCCGCTGGCCAACTCCACGCCGCGTAGCTGACCGTCTTCGATCAGCACGTCGGTGACCCGCTGCTCGAAGCGGATTTCGCCGCCCAGCACTTCGATCTGCTGGCGCATGTTCTCGACCACGCCGGTCAGGCGGAAGGTGCCGATGTGCGGTTTGTTGACGTAGAGAATCTCTTCCGGCGCGCCGGCTTTGACGAACTCGTGCAGCACCTTACGGCCGAGGTGCTTCGGGTCTTTGATCTGGCTGTAGAGCTTGCCATCGGAGAAGGTGCCAGCACCGCCTTCGCCAAACTGCACATTCGATTCCGGGTTCAGCACGCTCTTGCGCCACAGGCCCCAGGTGTCTTTGGTGCGCTGGCGCACCTCTTTGCCACGCTCAAGGATGATCGGACGAAAACCCATCTGCGCCAGCACCAGCCCGGCAAAAATCCCGCAAGGGCCGAAACCGACCACTAAAGGCCGATTGGCTAATACTGCCGGCGCCTGGCCGACGGGTTTGTAGCCGGTGTCTGGGGCGACGTTGATATGCCGGTCATCACTGAACTTGGCCAGCAACGCGGCTTCATCGCGCACCGACAGGTCGATGGTGTAGATGAAGCACAGTTCGGCGGATTTCTTGCGAGCGTCGTAGCTGCGCTTGAACAGGGTAAAGCCCAGCAGCTCGTCGTCGGCGATGCCGAGGCGCTCCACGATGGCGGGGCGCAAGACCTCTTCGGGGTGATCGATCGGCAGCTTGAGTTCGGTGATTCGTAGCATGAGGCAATCCAATATCAGGGCCGGAGGCAACCCGGCAGCTTTTTGCGAAGCGGCGATTATACGCGTGATTGATCTCGAGTCTGGCCCAGGCTGTCGGCTAACAGGCCGTTGAGAAATGTAGCGAGCGACGGCTAGGGCCGCACCCGTTCTCGAAAATGCTCCCGGCATTTTTCCTACCTCCCCCATCCATGGGGTCGCCTACGGGTAGCGGCATTCCCCACATCCATGTGGGTCACAAGGCGCAGCGAGTCAATCAGGCGAGGACGCGGACGACTGCATGGATGCAGGAGTTAGGGCAAAGCAGGATGCCCGAGCCGAGTGTACGAGTTGTACATGAGCAGTCTGAGGCGCCGTGCCTCGGCCTGATTTCAACGCCGCATAGCCTAGAGCAGTAGTTTTTCAACGGCTTGTTAAGGCTTCAGCCAGGCCAGCAACACATCGAGCATACGGTTGGCGAAGGCCCACTCGTTGTCGTACCAGGCAAGCACCTTGACCAACTCGCCCTGCACGTGGGTGTGGCTGAGGTCGACCACGCAGGAGACCGGATAACCGCTGAAATCGCTGGACACCAACGGTAGCGCGTTGCACTCCATCACGCCGCTGGGCAGTTGCGCCGCGCCCTGTTGCAGCGCGGCATTGATCGCTTCGCGGGTCGTTGGCCGTTCGGCGGTGAAGGTCAGGTCGAGCAGCGAGACGTTTGGCGTCGGCACACGGATCGACAGGCCATCGAGACGCCCCGCCAGCTCCGGCAAGACCAGGCCGATGGTCTTGGCCGCGCCGGTGCTGGTGGGGATCATCGACAGCGTTGCGGCGCGAGCACGATAGAGGTCGCCATGCGCCTTATCCAGCAGGTTCTGGTCGTTGGTGTAAGCGTGCATCGTATTGATCAGGCCCTGGCGAATGCCTACTGCCTGGTGCAGCACCTTGGCCAGCGGCGCCAGGCAGTTGGTGGTGCAGGAGGCGTTGGAGACGATTTGCTGGCTGCCCAGCAGCTCATGATTGACCCCGTAGACCACGGTGAGATCGGCGCTCTCCAGTGGATGCGAGAGCAATACCCGTGAGGCGCCGGCGGTGAGATGGTGTTCCACCTGGGCGCGTTTTTTCAGCTTGCCGGAGCATTCCAGCACCAGGTCCACGCCGAGCTGGGCCCAGGGCAGATTGACCGGATCGCGCTCCTGCAGCAGCTTGATCGGTTGGCCGTTCACCAACAATTGTTCGCCGAGCAGGCTGAGATGGCCGGGGAAACGGCCGAAGGTGGAGTCGAAACGGGTCAGGTGGGCGAGGGTCTGGTGATCGCCCAGATCGTTGATCGCCTCGATGCGGATTTTATGTTCCAGGCCGCGCTCGAACAGGGCGCGTAAGACCGCGCGACCGATACGGCCATAACCATTGAGAGCAATACGCAGCATAAGGTGCCTCCTGCGGTGGTATTGCTTTCAGCTTAGGTGGCCCAGCGCCAGGCTGCGCTTGGCAAGCTGTGGCAAAAGATCTCGCTGCGTCGGGTTTCGCGGCTTTTTGCAGGGGCGAATTTATGAGTCATGCCTGAATCGGCTGTTGCAAGGTATGCATTGGAAATACGCAAAGCCGTACGAGACTATCTCTTGCCCACCCTGAGCCTCACCCGCTCTGCGAGCTCCAGTCCAACCTCAGTCGTTGCGTGCGCCGCCGAAGTAAGCACAGCCACGTTGAGTTTTGCCATTCAGACGCAGTTCGGCAAACAGGTACTGCACTGCACCGCTCATGCCGTCAGTGCAGCGCTGAGGGGCAACCCAGAGCTCCAGGCGTTGGCCATTGGCTTCGCTGGTCAAGTTGAAACGGCCATCCGGCAGCTGCTCTTCCAGGTAGGGCAGGGCCTGCGCTTCTTGGCCGGGGCGTTCGAGCACCAGGCCTTTGCCGCTGACGCTCACGCTCCAGTCGGGTTCATGGCCGTTGGCGCGCAGGGTCAGGCGTTTAAAGTTGGGATCGTCGCAACCATGCCCTTCGCGTTGCACGCGATACAGTTGGCTGAGGTTCAGTTGGCCATCGGCTCCGGCCACCTGACTGGTGCCAAGGCTGCCGCGCAGGTCGGCAAACAGTGGGCCCTTGCCGCCGTCCAGCAGCGCCGCCGCTTCTTGCAGCAGGCCGGTGTGGCCGCTGTCGTTGACCACGAAACGGCGTTGTTCCTGACAGGGACGGAAGAGTAGCTGGCCGGCGCTAACACTCAGCTCACCTTGCAGACGGACCGGGCTGGCCGGTGGTGTGATCGGTTGCTCGTCGAACATTTGGCAGCTGGCGAACAGCGGTAGTAGGGCAAACAATAAGGGGCGGGCAGCGCGCATCGGGGGTCTCCTGACAAGTGCGGCCACGTTACCCACGCGGATAGACGATCACAAGGGTGGAGCGGCAGATGATCCAGTGCAAACGTGTCTATACGGCGCCGGCGAGCGAAGATGGCTTTCGCGTGCTGGTCGATCGGCTGTGGCCGCGTGGCTGCATGAAGGAGTCGTTGGCGCTGGATGCTTGGTTGCGTGAGTTGGCGCCTTCAACCGAGTTACGCAAAAGCTTCTGTCACGAGGCCGAGCGTTTCGACGAATTCCGAGTGCTCTACCGGGCCGAGTTGACGGCCCAACCGCAACACTGGTGGGGGCTGCTGGAGAAAGCCGAGCAAGGCACGCTGACCTTGTTGTTCGCCGCCCGCGATGAGCAACAGAACAATGCCCGGGTATTGGCGCAATGCTGTTCACTTAAGCGATGTGCGCCTGAGCTCCCCTCTCCCGTTTACGGGAGAGGGGCTGGGGGAGAGGGTAAATAGCGGGCAAAAGTGAATTCATCTGGCATGCACCCCTCTCCCTAACCCTCTCCCCAGAGGGGCGAGGGGATAACTCGCCGGCCTGTTATGCCAGCGAGCGTATGAGCTGATCAGCCGACGCGGTAGACCTGTCCGGTCTGGGCACCTTCCACGCTTTTCGCGTAAGCCAGCGCCACTTCCGCTGCGGGCACCGGTTTGAAGCCACGGAAGAATGGCGCATAGCTGCCCATCGATTCGACCAGCACATTCGGGCTCACCGCGTTGACCCGCAGGCCGCGCGGCAGCTCGATTGCGGCGCCACGGACGAAGCCGTTGACGGCGGCGTT
Source organism: Pseudomonas cavernicola (assembly GCF_003596405.1). Taxonomy (NCBI): domain Bacteria; kingdom Pseudomonadati; phylum Pseudomonadota; class Gammaproteobacteria; order Pseudomonadales; family Pseudomonadaceae; genus Pseudomonas; species Pseudomonas cavernicola. The sequence continues at coordinate 2,729,576 of NZ_QYUR01000002.1, read as the reverse complement.
GACCATGCTCGCCGAACTGCCGCAGCGGATCGGGTCGTCGCTGAGGATGCCGGAGGTCAGGGTGAAGGAGCCGCCATCATTGATGAACTCACGGCCGATCAGCAGCAGGTTGACCTGGCCCATCAGCTTGTCTTTGAGACCGATGGCATATTCGTGCTCGGTCATCTCTGCCAGCGCGCCGAAGTGCAGCTTGCCGACGGCGCTGACGAGGGCATCGACGTTTCCGACTTCCTCGAAGAGAGCGCGGATGGACTGGTTGTCGGTGATATTCACTTGGTAGTCGCCGCTGGAGTGGCCGACCCGAACGATTTCGTGGCGGTCTTTAAGTTCGTGGTCGATAGCTCGACCGATGGTGCCGCTGGCGCCGATCAAAAGGACTTTCATGGAGGTGCTCCTGGATGAAGTGATTACCACAGCGTTTAGTGTAGAGTGCGATTTGTCGCTGATAATCCGGCCAATCAGAAACATTTGGTTCTCAATAGGAAACAATCTTGAGCGAGATGGATGATCTGGCAGCCTTTGCCACGCTAATTGAGGTCGGCAGCTTTACCCGCGCCGCCGAGCGTCTGGGATGCAGCAAGGGGCAGCTGTCCAAGCGTATTCGCCTGTTGGAGCAAGTGCTGGGCATGACCCTGCTGCACCGCACCACGCGCCGGCTTTCCCTGACCGCCGCCGGTGCTGCGCTGCTGCCGGAAGCCCAGGCGCTGACTGCCCAGGCGACGCGCGCACGGCAGACCCTGGCGCGGCTCAAGGATGAGGCGGCCGGCACGGTGCGGATCACGGTGCCGGTGTCCCTCGGTGAGACCTTCTTCGATGCGTTGCTGCTGGACTTCTCCCAGCGCTATCCCCAAGTGCGGATCGAGCTGGAGCTGAACAATGGTTATCGCGATCTGGTGGCCGATGGCTTCGATCTGGCGATTCGCTCCGGTGTGCAGAAGGATGATCGGTTGGTGGCGAGGCCGTTGTTCTCCATGCAGGAGCTGACCTGCGCCAGCCCAGGCTATCTGCAGCAACACACCGAGCCTGTGCAGCCAGAGGAGCTGAGCACCCACGTCTGTTTGTTGAACAGTCATTACAGCGGCCCCGAGGAGTGGCTTTACCACCGCCAGCACGAACTGTCGCGGGTACGGGTGACGGGGCCCTTGGCGAGCAATCACTACACCCTGCTGAAGAAGGCGGCACTGGCTGGCGCCGGTATCGCCCGCCTGCCGTCCTACATGCTCCACAACGAGTTGGCTGACGGCAGCCTGGTCTGGTTGCTGCGCGATTATCAGACGCGCAGCACCCCGGTATTTCTGGTGCATCCCTACCAGGGCGGGCTACCCAAGCGTACGCAGGTACTGGTGGATTATCTGCTGGCCTGGTTCGAGCAGAGCCGCCGGGCGTTGGATGGCCTGTAGGAGCGTCCTATAACGGCCTGCATACAGCGCCTTTGCTCTTGTAGGAGCGACAGCAGGCTAGCGGTAGTGCTTGGCGATCAGGTGGTCGATAGACAGGACCCCGGGCCCGCGGGCGACCAGATAGAGGAGTACGGCGGCCCAGGTGCCGTGGGTCGGGTAGGCGTCTGGATAGACGAAGAGCTGGATTGTCAGCGTCATACCGAACAGGGCCAGCGCCGAGAAGCGTGTGGCGAAGCCGAGCAGGATCAGCACAGGGAATAGGTGCTCGCTGAACGCCGCGAGGTGCGCCGCCAGTTCGGCTGAGACCAAGGGCAAGTGGTACTCACTGGTAAACAACGGAATGGTTGAGTCGGCCAGTCGCGGCATGCCCAGTTCGAAGGTCCCGGAAACCAGATCGATGGCGAGGCCTTCGATCTTGGTCTGTCCGGATTTCCAGAACACCGCGGCGATGGAAAAGCGCCCGATGAAAGCGATCAGGCTGTGCGGGATACGCTGGCACAGATCGATGAGCCGGGCGATCAGGCGAGCGGGAAATGCAGCGCTTTCGAGCCGTGCAGGAGCGTTCATAGCGGTGGCCTTGTAGTGGTCTGGTGTGGCTGATGCAAATGGGTGATGGCGCCCCCGCGGATCAGCAGGGCCAGGCAGGCGCTCAGGTCGAAATCCGCGTCGGCGGTGTGCGCCTGCTCGGCGGCGAGCCCCAAAGCCATGCCTTGTTGCAGGCGGCGGATGAACTGCACGCTGCCGGTCGGCACGGCGATGACTGCAACCTGCAGGTCGCTGCGCAGCACCAGGGCGTTTTCCGGTTGCAGTGGGTCGACTGTCTCGAGCGCCAGTTCGCCCTGATGGGCCGCCCACAGTGAGACCACCGCAAAGGGCGAGCCGAGCACGCCGAGCGAGGGGTGCAAGTGGAACACCAGGTTGCTCAGACACTCCGGCCTAGCCAACACGACAGCAATCTCCTGCGCTGCCAGCGGTGCGAGGTCGGCGGCATGGTAGGCCTGGACGCGCAGCGCTTCGAGGCGCGCCACATCGGCAAGGTAGGGCAGGCTGCGGGCGGGCTCGAAACTCTCGATGAAGGGCGCAAAGTGTTCGCCGTAGCGAACGAGGAGGCGCGAGCGGGGCGGGTAGGCCTGCACGTAGGCATGGGCCATGGCGCGAAAGAACGTCTCACCTACTAGTTCGCTGACCACCGGATAGCTGTCCGCCAACGCGTCGATCAGCGAGTTGAACAGATTGTTGCGGTAGACCGCGAAGCGGCTGGCTGGGTCCGAGCCGTTCCAGGTTTTCAGACCACGCGGGCAGGGCCGGTCAGGGTCAAGCAGCGCGGCGACGAAGGCGGGCTGGGTGTTCATGCCAGAGCCTCAACCGGGTTCGCCAACCGACCGTTCAACAGGTGCTCGGCATGTCGCGCCTCGGCGAGCAGGACGCCCAGGGCTGGCACCTGGTTGTCGCGTTCGATCAGTGTGGGGGTTGGGCCGATCAGTTGCAGAACCTGCGCATAGAGCGTCCACACTGCGTCATCGACCGCGGCTCCGTGGCTATCGATCAAGAGGCGGTCACCTGCGCCATCAATATCCTCGGAGAAACCCGCCAAATGAATCTCGGCTACGGCGCTCAAGGGCAGGGCGCGGATGTAAGCGAAAGCATCGCGATGGTGATTGATACTGGACACATAGGCGTTGTTGACATCGAGCAGCAGGCCACAACCGGTGCGCCGGACTATCTCGGCGATAAAGGCCGCCTCATCCATGGTCGAGCAGGTGAACTCGACGTAGGTGGCCGGGTTCTCCAGCAGCATGCGGCGTTGCAATCGTGTCTGAAGCCGGTCGATATGCTCGCAGACGCGGGTCAGCGTGGCGTCATCGTAAGCGACGGGCAGCAGATCGTTGAGAAACAGCTCACCATGGCTGGACCAGGCCAGATGCTCGGAAAACGCTTGCGGCTCATAGCGCTCGATCAGCTCGGCGAGACGATCCAGATGAGTTTCATCGAGTGGCCCTTCGGCGCCGATGGACAGGCCTACACCGTGCAAAGACAGCGGGTAGCGTGCGCGGATCAGGCCGAGGAAGTGGTGGAAGGGGCCGCCTTCCACCATGTAATTCTCCGCATGTATCTCAAAGAAGCCGATGTCGGCCGCAGTCTCGAGTATTTCCCGAAAATGCTGAGGCTTGAGCCCCAGCCCGGCGCGTGCGGGCAGGCTTGCCGCGCACGCGGGAGTGCCGCTGTGCACGGCGAAGGAAGGCGTATCAGGCTTCATCGTTAGCACACCGGCCTGGGGTGATCAGGCCTTTTCCTTGTAGGCCTGGGGCTGGCCGAAACCGGTCGGCGAAGTCGGCGAGGCGGTCTTTTCGCAAGTGCCCTTGGGCACCAGCTTCCAGGCGTTGCCCTGATGGTCCTTTTTCGCGGTGCCGGCGCAGGTGGTGCCGGCGCCCGAGGCGCAATCGTTCTTGCCTTTGAGCGCTACACCGAAACATTTCTCGGTGTCGGCGGCCTGAGCGGTGAGCGGCGCGGCAGCGATGGTCAGCGCACTGCCCAGTGCAAGTGCCAGGGCTGCCGCTTGGAGGGTGCTGGAGGGGGTGGTTTTCATCATGTGTGCTCCTGTCAGAGACGAGGGTGGTGGAGTTCAGGCTTATGTCGAACGCGCCGGGTACTTCTACGCAGCCTAGACCGCAATGGATGCCATGCTGCGCTGCTCGTACCGAGAGGCTATGTCGCTCGCCTATCCATGTAGAGAAAGCCCCGTCGGGTTTGTTACAGCGCAATTTCAAAAAATGACCAGAAAATCGGCCAGTTTCGGCATGGGCGGCCGGCACGCGCTGGTCTGCCCAGTCATGAGTGGACGATTCTGTAACAACCTCTCGACTTCGCACGCTCATACCTGACTGCCGCCTGAGCGGGCTGTCCAGGCGCCCCCAGGTGCGGGATAAGCTGGCTCGGTGAGCGGGTAAAAGACAATAGACGGCTTGTGGTCTGCAACCGAAGCACGACTACTCTCGGCCTGTTTTAAAGATGACCGTCCGCCTTCAACAGCGTTTCCAGGCAATGCTCGTCGATGCCGTAGAAGCTCTTGATCCCCTGGATTTTCTCCAGTAGCTCAGTCGGGTTAACCGGCTCGGTGCGTTTCACCGCGAGGATCATCTTGTTCTTGTTGGTGTGCTCCAGTGACACGAACTCGAACACCTTGGTGTCATAACCGCAGGCCTCCAGCAACAAGGCGCGCAGGCTGTCGGTGACCATCTCCGCTTCCTGCCCCAGGTGTACGCCGTATTGCAGCATGGGCCGCAGCAGCGCCGGGCTGTGCATCTGTGGACGTATCTGCTTATGGCAGCAGGGCGAACACATGATGATGGCGGCGCCGCTGCGGATGCCCAGATGGATCGCGTAATCGGTGGCCACATCGCAGGCGTGCAGGGCGATCATGATATCGATGGCCGCGGGCGAATAGGTGCGCACATCGCCGTGCTGAAAGGACAGCCCCGGCTGCTCCAGGCGCGCGGCGGCGCGGTTGCACAGCGTGACCATGTCCTCGCGCAACTCCACCCCGGTAACCGTCGCGTTCAGCCCCAGGCTGCTGCGCAGGTAGTCGTGCATGGCGAAGGTCAAATAGCCTTTGCCGGAGCCGAAATCGGCGGCATGGATGGCTTGGTCCTCACGCAACGGCGAGGCGCTCAGGGCGTGGGAAAAGACTTCGATGAACTTGTTGATCTGCTTCCATTTGCGCGCCATCGCCGGGATCAACTCATGCTTGGCGGTGGTCACCCCCAGATCCGCCAGAAACGGCCGGCTCAATTCGAGGAAGCGCTTCTTCTCACGGTTGTGTTCGACGCTGGGCGTCTCGCGCTGCACGGCCTGGCCGACAAACAGGCTGCTCTTGTCCTTCTTGCCGAACACCAACTGGATCTCATCGGTCAGCGACAGCAGGTGGGCGTTTTTGAACGCCGCAGGCAGCAAGTCGGCAATGCAGGCAATGGCCTCGGCCACGGGTAGGTTCTTGGTGATGTCGCGGGTCTTGTAGCTGTACACAAACGACAGGCAAGGCTGCTCGCGAACCGTGACCAGGCGAGCGACTACGCGCTGCAGATCCACCTCATCGCCACGGTATTTCGAGAGCACCAGTTTGACGAAGGTGTTCTGGGCGAGGCTGGTGTCCAGCCGCGCCAGAAACTGCGCACGATGATCGGCCGCAGGCGGGGCGGACAAGGAGTCGACTGACATGAAGGAGGCCTCGAGCGAGCGATTCTATTGAGGGGGGGCGAAAGCGCCGAACAAGCGGGTGGCGGCTATTTTAGAGTTTTCCGGGTGGCCTGGCGCGTGCTTATTTGGTGAACTCAGGGGGCGCTGGCCGTTCATTCCTTGCCTGCAGGCCGGCGGCGCGCGAAGCGAGCGAAACGTAGGCTGGCGTAGAGCGCAGCGAAACCCAGCAATAAACCCGATTTTGCGCGACTCCTTCAACGCGCAGTGCTCCGAGGGGGCGCGAAGTTGTTGTATGCCAGCTTTCGCGGGCATGGCCCGCTCCTACAAGGCTTCAGCCCAGCGTCAGGCCATAAGAAGTACGACAAGAAACGGCCCCGAAGGGCCGTTTTTATCCTGCTGTACGCTTAGCCGCCGAGGTAGGCGTCGCGCACCTTCGGGTCGTTGAGTAGGGCTTCACCGCTGCCCTGCATGACGATCCGACCGTTCTCCAGCACATAAGCGCGATCGGCTAGTTTCAGCGCCTGGTTGGCGTTCTGCTCGACCAGGAACACCGTCACACCCTCCTTGCGCAGCTGTTCGATGATCTCGAAAATCTGCTGGATGATGAGCGGTGCCAGGCCCAGGGAGGGCTCGTCGAGCAGCAACAGCTGCGGCTTGCTCATCAACGCACGAGCGATGGCGAGCATCTGCTGTTCACCGCCGGACATGGTGCCACCACGCTGGTTGAAGCGTTCTTTCAGGCGCGGGAACAGCTGCAGCACCTTGTCCAACTGCTGCTGATAGTCGGCTTTGTCGGTAAAGAAGCCGCCCATCACCAGGTTCTCTTCCACCGTCAGGCGGGCGAAGATGCGTCGGCCCTCCGGTACCACGGCAATGCTTTTACGCATGATGTCGCAGGTGTCCAGGCCGATCAGCTCCTCGCCCTGGTAGCGAATGCTGCCGCTGGCCGCCTGCGGCGAACCGCAGAGGGTCATCAGCAGGGTCGACTTGCCGGCACCGTTGGCGCCGATCAGGGTGACGATCTCGCCTTTCTGCACTTCCACGCTGACGCCATGCAGCGCCTGGATCTTGCCGTAGAAGGTGGAAACGTTATCGAAATACAACATAGGTTACGCCTCCCCCAGATAGGCTTTGATCACGTCCGGATTGCCGCGAATCTGCTCCGGTGTACCGTCGGCCAGGGGCGTGCCCTGGTTGATCACCACGATGTGGTCGGAAATGCTCATGACCAACTTCATGTCGTGCTCGATCAGCAGCACGGTGACGTTGTGCTGATCGCGCAACATCGCGATCAGCGCCTTGAGGTTTTCCGTCTCGTGGGGGTTGAGGCCGGCAGCCGGCTCGTCGAGCATCAACAGGCGCGGGCGGGTCATCATGCAGCGGGCGATTTCCAGGCGGCGTTGCTGACCATAAGCCAGCGTGCCGGCCGGGCGGTTGGCCACCTCGGTCAGGTTGACCTGCTCGAGCCAGTGCTCGGCGAACTCCATCGCCGCGCGCTCGCTCTTGCGAAACCCCGGAGTCTTGAACAAACCAGCGAGGAAATTGGTGTTGAGGTGCCGATGCTGAGCGATCAGCAGGTTCTCCACCGCGGTCATTTCCTTGAACAAACGCACGTTCTGGAAAGTCCGCACCACGCCCTTGAGGGCGATCTTGTGGCCAGGCAGGCCCTGGATCGCCTCACCGTCGAGCAGGACGCTGCCGGAAGTGGGCTGGTAGAAACCGGTCAGGCAATTGAACACGGTGGTCTTGCCGGCGCCGTTCGGGCCGATCATCGAGACCACCTGCTTTTCTTTTACCGTCAGGCCCACCCCGTTGACGGCCAGCAGGCCGCCGAAGCGCATGGTGAGGCCGCTTACCTCGAGAATCGGGCGGCTCATTGGCGCAGCTCCAGGTGGGGGCGTTGCATGGGCAGCAGGCCCTGCGGACGCCAGATCATCATCAGTACCATCAAGGCGCCGAACATCAACATGCGGTACTCGCTGAATTCACGCATCAGCTCAGGCAACAGGATCATCACGATTGCCGCCAGAATTACCCCCAGCTGCGAGCCGAGCCCACCGAGCACGACGATGGCGAGGATGGTCGCCGATTCGAGGAAGGTGAACGACTCCGGGGTCACCAAGCCCTGCCGCGCGGCGAAGAAGCTGCCGGCGAAACCGGCGAAGCACGCGCCCAGGGTGAAGGCCGAGAGCTTGATCACGGTCGGGTTGAGACCGAGTGCGCGGCAGGCGATTTCATCCTCGCGCAGCGCTTCCCAGGCCCGCCCCAGCGGCATGCGCAGCAGGCGGTTGATCACGAACAGGGCGAGCAGGGCCAGGAGCAGGGCCACCAGGTAAAGGAAGATCACCTTGTTGATCGAGTTGTAGGCAATGCCGAAATACTCGTGGAAGGTTTGCAGGCCTTCGGCGGCTTTTCGCTCAAAGCTCAGACCGAACAGGGTCGGCTTGTCGATGTTGCTGATGCCGTTGGGGCCACCGGTCAGCCAGGTCAGGTTGCGCAAGAGGAGGCGAATCATCTCACCGAAGCCGAGGGTGACGATGGCCAGATAATCCCCGCGTAAGCGCAGCACTGGGAAGCCGAGCAGGAAACCGAAGAGCGCGGCCATGCCACCGGCGATCGGCAGGCAGACCCAGAAACCCAGACCGTAGTAGTGCGAGAGCAGCGCATAGCTGTAGGCGCCGACGGCGTAGAAGCCGACGTAACCCAGGTCCAGTAGGCCGGCCAGACCGACGACGATGTTCAGGCCGAGGCCGAGCAGCACGTAGATCAGGATCAGCGTGGCGATGTCCACCGCGCCTCGCGAGCCGAAGAACGGCCAGACCAGACCGAGCAGGATCACCGCGAGGACCGCCCAGCGTTGGGTCGAGGGCAGGATCAGGCGATTGCTGATGCTGCTCGGTACGCTCGGCAGCTTGGGCGTGCTGTCCCAGGCCGCGCCAATCTGCGCACGGAACAGCTGCCAGAAGAACATCATCACCGCACCGACGCCGACGGCCGCCAGGGTCATGGCGCTGGCACCATGCACTTCCAGGCCGATGCCGACGATGGTCAGCTTCAGGCCGAGTACCGGATAGGCGACGGCGAGCACCAGCAGGGCGCTGAAAAATGCGGTCTTGAGATTCTGCTTCATACCTTCTCCACCTCCGGACGGCCGAGGATGCCGGTCGGCCGTAACAACAGAACGAGCACCAGCAGACCGAAGGCCACGATGTCCTTGTACTGGTCGCCGAACAGGTCGGCGCCGAAGGCCTCGGCCACACCAAGCACCAGCCCTCCGAGCATCGCGCCGGGGATGCTGCCAATGCCGCCGAGCACCGCGGCGGTGAAGGCCTTGATCCCGGCGAGGAAGCCCAGGTTCGGGTTGATCACGCCGTATTGCATGCCCAGCAACACCGCCGCGACAGCGGCCAGGGTGGCGCCAATGACGAAGGTCAGGGCGATGATGTTGTTGGTATTGATGCCGAGCAGGTTGGCCATCTTGATGTCTTCCGCACAGGCGCGGCAGGCGCGGCCCAGGCGGGAGCGGGAGATGAACTGGGTCAGGCCGAGCATCACCAGGAAGGTCACGACAAAGATCAACACCTGCATATAGGAGATGGTGACGTTGTGCATGGCGCTCTCGCCAAATACGAAGTTGCCGGGGAACAGGTTGGGAATTGCCTTGTCTTTGGAGTTCTGCGCGAGCAGGACTTCGTTCTGCAGAAAGATCGACATACCGATGGCCGAAATCAACGGAATCAGGCGATTGCTGCCGCGCAGCGGTCGGTAGGCGACCCGTTCGATGCTGTAGCCGTAGGCGCTGCAGACTATGATAGTGGCCGCAAAGGCGGCGATCAGAATCAGCGGCAGGCTGTCCAGGCCGAGCATGGTCAGTCCGGCAATGACAATGAAGGCAATGTACGAGCCCAGCATATAAACCTCGCCGTGGGCGAAGTTGATCATGCCGATGATGCCGTAGACCATGGTGTAGCCGATGGCGATCAGGGCATAGGTGCTGCCAATGGTCAGGCCATTAACCAGCTGTTGTAAGAAATGGTAGATATCAGGCATCACAACTCTCCTGAAAACCTACAAAACCTGTTGCGCGACTCGATAGCGGCGTCAGGCCCTCGTTCAAACCGCGCGGTACATTCTGTACTGCGACCCACCGGGTGGTGGGAAATGTCGTTTGCGTGGTAACGCAGGCGAGCTTCGGTTGTTACTCGGCTCCTTCACGAAGCACATCCTTTGCTTCGCCCCTCTCGGGGCCGGCTTGCGCCGTTCAAATTCGCCTGGGCGAATCTGCCTTGCTATCCAGCTTGCGTGTGGGGTTTTGCAGGCTTTCGCGTGGGCTTTGGCTCATTGCTTGTGGCTGAGCTTGCGCCCGGTTACCTCGAGTAAAACAAAGCCCACTGCAGATGCAGTGGGCTTTGGGTTCAGGCGGGACGCCCTCTTGTTACTTAAGAGGCGCTTCGGTCTTGGTGCCGTCGGCGTGCCAGTCATAGACCACGAAGCTGAAGTCCTTCAGGTCACCCTTGGCGTCGAAGCTGAGGTTGCCGGTCGGCGTGGCAAAGGTGTTGGCGCGCAATGCGGCGGCTACCTTGGCGGTGTCGGTGTCGCCGGCTTTCTTGATGCCTTCTGCGATCAGTTCTACCGCAGAGTAAGCCGGGAACACGAACGGACCGCTCGGGTCTTCGTTCTTGGCTTTGAAGGCGGCGACCAGCGCCTGGTTTTTCGGGTCCTGGTCGAAGGATTTCGGCAAGGTCACCAGCAAGCCTTCAGAGGCGTCGCCGGCAATTGCGGAAAGCTCTTTGTTACCCACCCCTTCCGGGCCCATGAAGCGAACGTCCAGACCCTTCTCCTTGGTCTGGCGCAGCAGCAGGCCGAGTTCCGGGTGGTAGCCGCCGTAGTAGACGAAGTCCACGCCAGCTTGTTTCAGCTTGGCGACCATCGCGGAGAAGTCCTTGTCGCCGGCATTGATGCCTTCGAACAGTGCCACTTTGACGCCTTTGCTTTCCAGCGTCTGTTTCACCGAAGTGGCAATACCTTCGCCGTACTGCTGCTTGTCGTGGAGAACTGCGACTTTCTTCGGCTTGACATGGTCAGCGATGAAGTTGCCGGCGGTTGGGCCTTGCAGGCTGTCCAGACCGATGGTGCGGAACACCAGCTGGTAGCCACGGGCGGTAATGTCCGGGCTGGTGGAGGCCGCGGTAATCATCAGGATGCCTTCGTCTTCGTAAATGTCGGACGCCGGCTGAGTGGAGCTGGAGCAGAGGTGGCCAACCACGAATTTGACTTCGTCGTTGACGATTTTGTTGGCTACGGCAACGGCTTGTTTCGGATCGCAAGCGTCGTCGTAAACCACGCCTTCGAGCTGCTGGCCGTTAACACCGCCGGCCTTGTTGATTTGCTCGATGGCCATCTTGGCGCCGACGAACTGCATCTCGCCGTACTGGGCCACTGCACCGGTAACCGGGCCTGCCAAACCAATCTTGATGGTGTCAGCTGCTAGTGAATAGCTGGCGACGCCGGCCATAGCCATGGCGGCAAACAGTTTGGAAATCTGCTTAGTAGCCTTGTTCATAGTGCTCCACTCTTATGATTTTCGTTGTTGTTAGTCCTGACGGCCTAAGCTGCAGAACCGGGTAAAAAAGCCCGGTCATACCCCCGGCAACTGTACCGGTGCAGTGTAGAGCGCCGATTTGTGCCTTGAAAAGCCGCTACTGGAGGGATGAAAGGGTCGATGTCGCTTAAATGCAATAAACGTATAGAAAAACGGCGTGCCTTGTAGCCGACTATCGGCGTCAGGCCGGCTTGCCTGCAAGATGACTGAAGCTATCATTGCGCCCGTCTGCAACATAGCCATTCACAACAGAGCATGCCATGACTGAACAACCTAGCACCCTCTATGCCAAGCTGCTTGGAGAAACGGCACCGATTAGCTGGCAGGAACTGCAACCGTTCTTCGCCCGCGGTGCTTTGCTATGGGTCAGTGCGACTATGGATTTGGTCGAAGTCGCACTGGCTGTGGCGCAGAACGACCAGGCGCAAGTCGCGGCCTGGCTTGCGGCGGAGCAGGTCAGTAAGGTCGAAGAGCGGCGTGCCGAAGACTTGTTGGCACGCGACCCCAAGCTGTGGGCGGTGGTGGTGGCGCCCTGGGTGTTGATTCAGGAGCGAGCTGAAGGGCCGTCGCTGCACTGACCAGGGCATCCCGGTTGCACAAGGGCAGGCTAGACTGAACGAGCCTGTCTGCCGATACCTTCAATCTGCCAGCGAAGCAGCCCTGTGCCGCGAACCGCTCAGTTCTGCACAGCCCCGAGATTCCTTGATTCCTAGGAGCACCGTTATGTTTGAACCTGGTCATCTGCATCGCGCGGGTTTGCCTGGCTTGGCCGGGCAGCCGGAGTTTTCCATCGACCTCTACTACGAGGTGCGCAACGACCCTAAAGAGGGTGCGCTGCTGCACTTCCGGATGCTCGGTGAGGTGGCGGGGAAGGCGTTCGAAGAAGAGTTTGAGTTGCACCGTGACTTCGCCTTCAACTTCGCCAGCGTAGCGACGCGTATCGCAGCCAAACATGGTCTGCACCCGAGCTTTGGGCCGATTCTGCGTGACCATAAAGAGTTCGATGAGATGTTCGAGGATATCCGCGCGAAGCTGCATGCCCACTCTGGCGAACCGGTGGATCTTGATCGTCTGCTGAGGGGCGATTGAAGGGCGGCCTGCAAGGTTTGTGTCGAGTCGGACCACTGCTCTTCGTAGGAGCGGGCCATGCCCGCGAAAGCCTTACGAGTAAATGAAGACCGTAGGCTGGGTGGAACGACGTGAAACCCAGCGGTGTATGAGCTGGGTTTCGCCGGGTTCTACCCAGCCTACAACGTTAAGATGGCAGCTTTGCCACCGGTACTGGAGACTTGCATGAGCGCCGCTTTACCCTCTCTCGCCTTTGCCGGCATTGGTCTGATGGGCCTGCCGATGTGCCAGCGCCTGCTCGCCGCCGGTTATCCGCTGACAGTCTGGAACCGTTCGCCAGACAAATGCGTGGCGCTGGTTGCCGCCGGTGCACGGCAAGCGTTCAGCCCGGCTGAACTGTGTCAGGCGGCTGATGTGGTGATGCTCTGCCTGGCCGATACCCGGGTGGTAAAGAAGGTCGTGTTCGGTGCCGATGGGGTGGTCGAGGGCGCCAAACCAGGGCAGCTGCTGGTGGACTTCTCCAGTCTGGAGCCGGCGGCCACGCGTGAGATGGCGGCTGAGTTGGAAAGCCGCACCGGCATGCACTGGTTGGACGCGCCGGTGTCGGGCGGCACCCTGGGCGCCGAGGCCGGTACGCTGACGATCATGGCCGGCGGCCGCGTGCAAGACGTGGAGCGGGTGCGGCCGATTTTGTTGAACCTGGGCCAACGCCTGACGCGCATGGGGGCGGTCGGTGCGGGCCAGGTCACTAAGGTCTGCAACCAGATGATCGTCGCCTGCAATGCGCTGGTGATCGCAGAAGTAATGGCTTTGGCAGAAAAGTCCGGGGTCGATGCCAGCTTGCTTGCACCTGCCTTGGCTGGCGGTTTTGCCGACTCCAAACCGTTGCAGATTCTCGCCCCGCAGATGGCGGAAAGTCGCTTTGAGCCGATCAAGTGGCACGTCCGCACGCTGCTGAAGGATCTCGATACCGCCGTAAAGCTCGCCCGCGAGCATGATTCGGCCACGCCGCTGAGCGCCCTGGCGGCGCAGTTGATGCGCCTGCACGGCACTAGCCAAGGCAACCTCGAACGCGATCCGGCGACGCTGGTAGAGCTGTATCGAGAGGAGAAATCGTGAAGATTGCCGCCAATCTGTCCCTACTGTTTACCGAGCTGCCGTTGCTGCAGCGGGTCGCCGCGGCGGCTGAGGCGGGCTTTGATGGGGTGGAAGTCCAGTTTCCCTACGAGGTGCAGGCTGCCGAGCTGAGCGCGGCCTTGGCGGCAGCGAGTATGCCGCTGGTGCTAATCAACCTGCCTGCGGGGGATTTGCTGGACGGTGGCGCTGGGCTGGCCGCTGTGCCTTCGCGCCAGGCCGAGTTCAAGGCCGCACTGGAGCAAGCGATGGCCTATGCCGCCGTGGTGCGCCCTGCATGCGTCAACGTACTGCCTGGGCGGCTGGTCGAGGGCTGCGGGCGCGAACAGGCAATGGCTACCCTGGTCGACAATCTACGCTGCGCCGCCGAGGCGTTTCAGTCGTCGGGTGTCCGCGTACTGTGTGAGGCAATTAATCCGCTGGATATGCCGGGATTTCTGATCAATACGCCACAGCAACTGGATGAGCTGTTGCGTGCGGTCGATCACCCCAATTGTGCGGCGCAGTTCGATCTCTACCATATGGCCCGGCAAGGGCTGGATCTGACTGCGGGTATTCAGCTGTTGGCGGGGCGGATAGGCCATGTGCAGTTCGCCGATTGTCCGGGTCGTGCTGAGCCGGGTAGCGGGCAGCTGGATTTCAGTGCGGTACAGAGGGCGCTGGCGGCGATAGGCTATAGCGGTTGGCTGGCGGCAGAGTATCGGCCGAGTAGCACCAGTCAGGACTCGCTTGGCTGGCTAGCGCTCTGGCGGCGGTAGGGGCATGCGGTGCGCTGAAGTCTAGGGACGGCATTTTGCCGTGATCGTCGAGGATGGCCCTGGGTCAGTTGCTAGCGTGTGCCGGTTCAGGCACTCATTGGCGTCGTGCTGAAACGGTGTAGCAAGTCGCGTAGCACCGGCAGTGGCAGCGGCCGGCTAAGCAGATAGCCCTGAATGAAGTCGCAGCCATGCTCACGTAAAAACTCCAGCTGTTGCGGTGTTTCCACGCCTTCGGCGACCACCTTGAGTTTCAAAGTGTGGGCCATGCCGATAATTGCCTGAACGATGTCCATGCCCTGCTGGAATTCCGGGATGTCTTGGACGAAAGATCGGTCGATCTTCAGAGTGTCCAGCGGCAGGCGCCGCAAATAGGCCAGCGATGAGTAACCAGTGCCAAAATCGTCGATCGAGAGCGATACGCCAAGGCTGCGGAGCTGCTGTAGCAGCTCCGCAGCGCGGTTGATGTTGCCCATTAGGGCGTTCTCAGTGACCTCCAGCTCCAGTCGTCGGGGCTGTACGCCGGTGCTCAGTAGGGCGTCCTGTACCTCCTGAACGAGCTCATCGCGGCCGAGGTTGAGCGCCGAGCAGTTCACCGCGATTTTCAGCTCGGCAAAACCTGTTTCACCCAGCAGCTTGAGGTCGTGGCAGGCGCGGCGTAGTACCCAGGCATCCAGCTCGGCGATGAAGCCGTTGGCTTCGGCGATGCCAATAAAGCGATCCGGCGATAGCAGGCCATGCTGCGGATGGTGCCAGCGCACCAGGGCTTCCAGCTTGCTGAGCTGGCCGCTGTGCAGGTCGAGAATCGGCTGGTAGTAGAGTTGCAGGCCATTGTCTTTCAGCAGCGCGTCATGCAGTTCCTCTTCCAGTTGCAGCTCGAGGGAAACCTTGGATTTCAGGTGCGCACTGAAGAAGTGCAGATTGTTGCGCCCGCTGCCTTTGGACTGATAGAGCGCCAGATCCGCATGTTTTAGCAGTTCCTCGCAGGTTTGTCCGTCTTCCGGGAGTAGGCTGATGCCGATGCTGGTGGTCATCACCAAGCTGCGTCCAAACAGCGCAATCGGGTCTTTCATCTTCTCCATCACCCTGTGCGCCAGTTGCCGTGCCTCATCGCCACTGCGCAGGCTGACCAGGATGCAGAACTCATCGCCACCGAGGCGGGCGATTACATCGTGATCGCGCACGGTGCTGCGGATACGTTCGGCGACCACCTTGAGCATTTCGTCTCCGGCATCGTGACCGAGGCTGTCGTTGATCCGTTTGAAGTGATCGATATCGAGAAACATCACCGCCAGAGCCTCGTTGCACTGGATATGCTCTTGCAGCTTTTCCGCGAAAACCTGGTTGAAGCCGCGGCGATTGAGGAGGTCGGTCAGCGCATCATAGTGGGCGGCTTGCTGCAGTGATGCGCGGGCGTGGTCGAGTTGGCTGAGCAGGGCGTTAACTCGGACCAAGTCGCGCTCCTTGCTCTCCAGCTTTCTGTCCGCCCAGGCCGCGCTGAGGCCGCTAGCGATGATCAGCAGCGCGATCAGGCCGATGGTCAGACCCAGTTGTAGGCTGTTTTCGGCGGGTTGTAGCTGTAAAGGGGTGCCAAGTGGAGCCACCAGATTCAGTGACCACATGCCGGTGAAGTGCATGGAGACGATGGCTGCGCCCATCACTAGGCTGGCCAGGTATTTCAGCATCTGGTGGAAAAAACCATCGCCATTGCGGAAGTACAGGGCCAGCAGCAGGGCAATAAGGCTGGTGGAGATGGCAATCAGGATCGACAGGGCGAACAGCCAGGGCTGGTAATACTGGCTGGCGGGGGAGCGTATTGCAGCCATGCCGCTGTAGTGCATGGCGGCAATGCCGAGGCCGATGCACAGGGCTGCGAGCAAGTACTGAGACGGACGCAAGTGCTCGTGGCCAAGTGTGTGCATAGCCAGCAACGCGGCGATGAAGACGATCAACAGCGAGGCGGCGGTGGTCGGGAGGTCGTAGTGGATCGGGACCGGAGCCTGGAAGGCCAGCATGCCAATGAAGTGCATGGACCAGATACCGCCGGCTAGGCAGAAAGCGCCGACCCAGCGCCACATCAGTCGTGCACCGCGGCGTTCGGCGTGGCCCACGCGTTCCGCTAGGTTAAGGGCGGTAAAGCTGGCGGCCGAGGCGACCACGTAGGCCAGGAGCACCAGCAAGGGGCTGTAGCTGCACTGGAGGATGAGCTGCCCGCCAGCTGGCAGTTCAGAGATAAAATTCAAGCCCAGCCAATCCATAGCACGCATGCTCCTGAAGTGTTGCGGCCAGCACCTTCCTGGCGGCAGGGATTGTGGCAATTTGGCATCAGTATAGAGGGTGCGCAGATTTTGCAAGTTTTGACGGGCTGGTGGCGCCAAACAACTGGCGATTGTGACAATTCCCAGTCGATCTAACGCGTTCTCGGCAGCCATTCGGCATCGGTAAAGGCGCTGGGGCATTAGCTTAGCCGTCAAACGGTCGGGGGGCTTTGCCTGCGCTGTAGCATGCTCTTACATAGATGTGGCGAATGGTCGCAGACAGACCGCGGCGAAGGCTCTAGATTGCAGACTCAACGGTTTGCTCCAACGGCTACCCAGGTAGTTCTGCGGTGTAGAGAGCCAGTTAAGAACAACAAGAGAGCCCGATCCATGCAGCAAGCCCCGCAAGCAGCCAATGCCTGGCGCATTTTGTTCCTGCTATTTCTCGCCAACCTGTTCAACTTCTTCGACCGCACCATCCCGGCCATCATCATTGAACCGATCCGTCTGGAGTGGAGCCTCAGCGATTTCCAAATCGGTCTGATCGGCACTGCCTTCACCATTGTGTATGCCATAGCCGGCGTACCGTTGGGGCGTCTGGCCGATACTGGCGCGCGGCGCAAAATCATGGGCTGGGGTTTGGTGGCGTGGAGCGGGTTGACCGCGGTGAATGGTCTGGCCTGGAACTTCTGGAGCTTTCTGCTGGTGCGCATGGGCGTTGGCATTGGTGAAGCCAGCTACGCACCAGCGGCCAATTCGCTGATTGGCGATCTCTTCCCGGCGCACAAGCGGGCGCGGGCGATGGGCATTTTCATGCTTGGCTTACCGATCGGCCTGCTGCTGGCTTACTTCACTATTGGGGCGATGGTTGAAGCCTTTGGCAGTTGGCGCGCGCCGTTTTTTATCGCTGCGGTGCCCGGTGTGACTCTCGCGCTGTTTATGTTCTTTATCCGCGAGCCGCAACGGGGTGCGGCGGAGACGGTGCAGGTGGCGGTAGCAGCGGTCGATCGGCCACTGCGGCGGGTGCTGACAATCCGCACCTTTTGGTGGCTGGTGGTCGCCGGGCTGACCTTTAACTTCGCCACCTACGCCTGTAACTCGTTCATGGTGCCGATGTTGCAGCGCTACTTCCTGCTGCCGTTGGGACAGGCGGCGGTGGCGACTGGGGTGATTGTCGGCCTGACTGGTCTAGTTGGCCTGACGTTGGGCGGCTGGATTGCCGATCATTTACACCAGCGGTCCGAACGAGGTCGGCTGATGTTCGGCGCCGGGTCGATGCTCGTCGCGGCGTTGGCCACGGCTTACGCCTTGCTGATGGGGCAGACCACCATTGGTGTGTTTGTTGCCGTGTTCAGCATCGGCTGGTTGTTCGCTTACAACTTTTACACCTGTGTCTATACAGCGATTCAGGATGTGGTGGAGCCGCGTTTGCGTGCGACTGCCATGGCACTTTTCTTTGCCGGTTTGTACCTGCTCGGTGGTGGCCTGGGACCAGTGGTGGTTGGACTGCTATCCGATCATTTTGCCCATTCGGCGATGTATGCCGCCGGCGCGACCGAGATGAGCGAGGCGTTCAAGGCGGTTGGTTTGCACGACGCGATGTACCTGATCCCGGTGGCGTTGTTCCTCACCATGCTCTCGTTGTTCCAGGCCTCCCGCTGTTTCAGTCGCGATGCGGCAAACATGCGTCAGGCGATGGCCGAGACCGTGGCCTGAGCTACTCGCCAGAAACGACCAGGCCCGCATCTGCGGGCCTGGTCGTTGTAGGGTGGGTTAGCCGCGTAGCGGCGTAACCCGCCAAGGGGGCCAGGCCTCGCCGTTTACCGGCTGGGCGGTGGGTTACGCCTGCGGCTAACCCACCCTACCGTTAACGTGCGCCCTGCAAAAACGCGTTTAGCCCGCCACCAACACGCGAATGGCCTCCAGGCGCAGGGCGGCTTTGTCGAGCATGGCCAGGCCTTGCTCGCGCTGCTTGCGCAGGGTTTCCAGCTCGCTGTCACGCACGCTCGGGTTGACGGCTTGCAGCGCGGTCAAGCGGGCCAACTCTTCCTCAGTATCCGCAGCCAGACGACGCTTGGCTTCGGCGACACGTTCGGCATGCCGTGGGCTGATCTTCGCTTCAGCGGCATTGATTTGCGGGTTCAGCGAATCGCGCTGCGCCTGCACGAACTTGTTGGCGCTGGCGCGGGGCACAGTCTCCAGTTGCTCGTTGAGCTTTTCAAACGACACCTTGCTCGCCAGGTCGTTGCCGCTGCTGTCCAGCAGGCAGCGGAGCGCCGCTGGCGGCAGGTAGCGCCCCAGTTGCAGGGCGCGCGGGGCGACCACTTCGCTGACGTAGAGCAGTTCGAGCAGCACGGTGCCGGGTTTCAGCGCCTTGTTCTTGATCAGCGCCACTGCGGTGTTACCCATCGAACCGGAGCGCACCAGATCCATGCCGCCTTGCACCATCGGGTGTTCCCAGGTGAGGAACTGCATGTCCTCGCGCGATAGCGCCTGATTACGGTCGTAGGTGATGGTCACGCCTTCGTCGTCGCCAAGCGGGAAGCTGGCGTCGAGCATTTTCTCGCTGGGGCGCAGTATCAGGGCGTTTTCCGAATGGTCTTCGCTGTCGATGCCGAAGGCCTCGAACAACTCTTCCATATAGATCGGCAGGGCAAATTCGTCGTCTTGCTCGTGAATCGCTTCGACCAGCGTTTCGCCTTCACCGGCGCCGCCGGAATTGAGTTCGAGCAGACGGTCACGCCCAGCGTGCAGCTCGCCTTCAAGGCGTTCGCGCTCGGCTTTGGCTTCATCGACCAGGGCTTGCCACTCGTCGTCATCGCCACTTTCCAGCAGCGGCAGCAGGCGTGGGCCGAACTGGTGCTGCAGGGCGTTGCCGGTCGGGCAGGTCGCCTGGAACGCGTTCAGCGCCTGGTGGTACCACTGGAACAGGCGCTCTTGCGGACTGCTTTCCAGATAGGGCACGTGCAACTGAATGGTGTGTTTCTGGCCGATCCGGTCGAGACGGCCGATGCGCTGTTCGAGCAGGTCCGGGTGCGATGGCAGGTCGAACAACACCAGATGGTGGGAGAACTGGAAGTTGCGACCCTCACTGCCGATTTCGGAGCAGATCAGCACTTGGGCTCCGAACTCCTCGTCGGCGAAGTAGGCAGCGGCGCGGTCGCGTTCAAGGATGTTCATGCCTTCATGGAACACCGTGGCTGGAATGCCGGAGCGCACGCGCAGGGCGTCTTCCAGATCCATTGCGGTTTCCGCGTGGGCGCAGATCACCAGCACTTTGACCCGTTTGAGCATCTTCAGGGTGTCGATCAGCCAGTCGACGCGCGGGTCGAAGCGCCACCAGCGCTCTTCCTCGCTGGTCTCCGGCTGCGCCTGATAGCTGACTTCCGGATAGAGGTCGGCGTGCTCACCGAGCGGTAGTTCCAAGTACTGGTCCGGGTTTTCCAGCGGGTAGGGGTGCAGCTCGCGCTCGGGGAAGCCTTGTACGGCGGCGCGCGTATTGCGGAACAACAGGCGGCCGGTGCCGTGGCGATCGAGCAGTTCGCGAACCAGGCGGGGCGAAGCTTCGCTGTCGCCAGCGTTGACGGCGGCGAGCAACGTCTCGCCTTCGGCGCCGAGGAAGTTGTGAATGGTCTGGTGCGCCTCAGGTGAGAGGCGTCCCTTATCGAGCAATTCCTGCACCGCTTCGGCGACCGGCCGGTAGTTGGCGCTTTCGGCACGGAAGGCGTCGAGGTTGTGGAAGCGGTTCGGGTCGAGCAGACGCAGGCGGGCGAAGTGGCTGTCTTGACCGAGTTGTTCAGGTGTAGCGGTGAGCAGCAGCACACCAGGGATGACTTCGGCCAGTTGCTCGACCAGTGCGTATTGCGGGCTGGCTTGGTCAGGGTGCCAGACCAGGTGGTGCGCTTCGTCGACTACCAACAGGTCCCAGCCGGCGGCGAACAGTGCGTCTTGCGCGCGCTCGTCTTCGCACAGCCATTCCAGGGCCACCAGGGCCAACTGGCAATCTTCGAAGGGGTTGTCGGCATCGCTTTCGATGAACCGTTCGGCGTCGAACAGGGCGACTTCCAGGTTGAAACGCCGGCGCATCTCCACCAGCCACTGGTGCTGGAGGTTTTCCGGCACCAGGATCAACACCCGGCTGGCACGTCCGGAGAGCAATTGGCGGTGGATAACGAAACCGGCTTCGATGGTTTTGCCCAGGCCGACTTCGTCAGCCAGCAATACCCGCGGGGCGATGCGGTCGGCCACTTCGCGAGCGATATGCAACTGATGCGCAATCGGTTGGGCACGCACGCCACCCAGGCCCCAGAGCGATGATTGCAACTGGCGACTGGTGTGTTCGAGGGTGTGGTAGCGCAGGGCGAACCAGGGCAGCGGGTCGATCTGGCCGGCGAACAGGCGGTCGCTGGCCAGACGGAATTGAATAAAGTTGGACAGCTGGGTTTCCGGCAGGCTGACGGTTGTGTGCTGTCCGTTGAGGCCGTGATAGACCAGCAGGCCGTCGATGTCATCGACTTCCTGAACCGTCAGCTTCCAGCCTTCGAAGTGGGTGATCTCATCGCCCGGGGAGAAGCGCACACGGGTCAGCGGAGCATTGCGCGTCGCATATTGGCGGGTCTCGCCAGTGGCCGGGTAGAGCACGGTGAGCATGCGGCCGTCCTGTACCAGGATGGTTCCCAAGCCCAACTCCGCTTCGCTGTCACTAATCCAGCGTTGCCCCGGTTCATACTGCTGCGCCATGCCTGTCTCCCGCGATGAAAAAGCCGGCTATGGTAACGGAACGCTGCGCCCAGGCCAAAGGCGCTATAGCACTTGCCGGCGAGACTTGAGTCAAAAGTGTAGCGAGCGCAACCTCAAGTCGGCGTCCGAACGGCCGACAGTCTGACCAAAGGAGGGCTGGAAATATGTTGCCACCCATTCCCCACAGCATGATGCCGGTGACCGCGCAGCAAGATCCGGTCAAGCCGCGGCCAGACATTCCCCCGGTGACGCCGCTGCAAGGCAGCGCCAATGAAAGCGCGGTCGCCCTGGATAAACGCCATCCGCAGGAGGCTGAAGCCTCGCAGCGAGAGGAACAGCGTCGGCGTCGCCAGCGGCGTGGTTACACTGCCGAAGAATTGGCCGAAGGCGAAGTGGCGGCCGAGGATCAAGCGCTGTTCGAAGAGTTGCCCCGCCAGGGCCTGTGGGTGGATATCGAGGTCTAGGCGGCGCACACTCGGTCGGTGTCGCTGCATTGTTATCGCGGCAGTGTGAGTGAGTCTGTGTGGATTTGTTTGCCGATACTCCCGTCGTTTTGCCCAATGCCGAGCTGCGCTTCATACCGGATTGGCTGGATGTAGCCACGGCAGATCGCTGGCTCGCTGGGTTACTGGCCGAAACCCCATGGCGGCAGCCGCAGGTGTTCTTGCATGGCCGCTATCATCCGGTGCCGCGTCTGCTCGCCTGGTATGGCGATGCCGAGGCGGGCTACCGCTATTCCGGCCTGATTCATCAACCGCTGCCCTGGACGCCGTTGCTGGCGGAAATCCGCTTACAGGTGCAGGCCGCTGTCGGCCAGCGCCTGAATGGCGTGCTACTCAACTATTACCGGGATGGCCAGGACTCCATGGGCTGGCATAGCGATGACGAGCCGGAGTTAGGGGCAAACCCGTTGATTGCCTCGCTTAACCTCGGCGGCACGCGGCGTTTCGATCTGCGTCGCAACGGCCAGACGCGCATCGAACACTCGCTGGAGCTGGGCCATGGATCTCTGCTGGTCATGGCCGGCGCGACACAGCATTATTGGCAGCATCAAGTCGCGAAGACGCGCAAAGCCTGTGCGCCGCGCCTGAATCTGACTTTCCGCCTGATCCGGTCGTAGATATGAGCCACGATGACAAGCTGATCGACTTCAGCGCCGAGCGCGACAAGCGCATCCATGATCTCAACGAAAAGCGCCTGAACGAAGTGCGCCAGGCTTTCGAACAGGCGCTGCCGTTATCCAAGGCGAAGAAAAAGCCTAAGGGCAAACCGAAAAAGCGCTGATCCGGCTCACAGCTCGCAGCTCGCAGCCTAGTAGGGCGGGTGAAACCCGCGTGGCTAGCCTCTGTGGAATTACCGCGCGGGTTCGACTCGCCCTACTGCTACGTTCTGTATGTGCGAAAGGCTGATCTGTTGATCCAGATCAGTTTTTCCTCAGTGCCACTGCCCAGCCCTGGGCAGTATTGATCTCGATCAATTTTCCCGCCCGCGTATCTGCGTACCCTGCAGCTATTCCTCTCAGGGGTTACAGCGCAGGAGGCCGTCATGTTTGTTGATGTAGTGGTACTCGCAGGTATCGGCACCGTCGGCCTGATGCTCGCCTTCATCGGTGGTTTTTCTTATTTCATCTGGAAAGACTCGCACAAGCGCAAATCGCGCTAGTCGTTCCAGACCTCATGCACGCAAGGCTTTTGGGCGACTTCGGTCGCCCATTTTTTTATTTCTACTGACTGGCTTGGGCCGTGTGCCTCAGGTGCGCCGCTCGGCGTTGTGGTTGCTGGGGGTAAGTGCTGCATCTGGGCAAATCCACTAGACGACATATAGTTAGCTGACTAATAATTAGCTTGCGTCTGTGTTATCTCAAGCACTGGCGACTATCTTTCATTCGAACTCCCCACAGGTTTCGCCCGTGCGTGACACTCTGCAGGCGTTGTGTGCGCCCGATACTCAGGCAGTCCAGTTCGCTATCAAGACCCTGCTGGGCGCTGGCCTGGCGCTCTGGTGCGCGATTCGTTTTGGCTTGGAGCAGCCGCAGTGGGCGCTGATGACGGCTGTTATCGTCGCGCAGCCGCTCTCTGGCATGGTGGTGCAGAAAGGTCTGGCCCGGCTGCTCGGGACGCTGATTGGCACTGCCATGGCGGTGCTGATCATGGCGCTGTTCGCCCAGACGCCCTGGCTGTTCCTGCTGGCGTTGGCGGGCTGGCTGGGGCTGTGTACGGCGGCTTCGACCCTGTTGCGCAGCGCCTGGTCTTATTCATTCGTGTTGGCCGGTTACACCGTGGCGATCATTGGCCTGCCTGCGATCGGCCATCCGTTGACGGTGTTTGACCAGGCCGTATCCCGCTGTACCGAGATTTCCCTCGGTATCATCTGTGCCACGGTAGTCAACGCGCTGCTCTGGCCGCAGCGTGTCGAGTTGCGCCTGGCGAAGCAGGCGCGGGATGCCTGGCTGGCCGGTATTCAAGCGGCGAGCGCGGCGCTGACGGGTGAGCGGAAGGAGCGTCAAGGCCTGCTCGGCGTGCTCGGACGTATCGTTGCGGTGGATGCCCAGCGCGAGCATGCCTGGTTCGAGGGCAATCGCGGTCGCCAGCGGGCGATAGCCCTGCGCGTATTGAGCCGTGACCTGCTCAGCCTGTTGCGGCTGGCGCGTGGCGTGGCACGGCAATGGCGGCAGTTGACGGAAAGCGAAGCGCACCAGTTGGTGCCGTGGCTGGACGAAGTGCAGCAGGCTCTGGTCGAGCCTCGGCAGGAGGTGCTGGAGGCCCTGCGTGAGCGTTTGCTCAGCGCATCCGAAGCTGAAGATTTGCCCGCGGTGCAGCAATACTGCTTGGCCCGCATGGCCGTGCTGCTGCGTCAGGCCCAGTCGGCTGCCGATGCGCTCACGGCGGTGGAAAAGGGCGAGGCGCCGGTCGATGCGCCACCGGCAATGTCCTGGCACCGCGATGTACAGACGGCGGCAATTTACGGATTGCGCAGCGCCCTGGCGTTTCTCGCCCTGGCAAGTTTTTGGCTGGCCACCGGCTGGACTGCCGCCGTCGGCGCGCTAACCCTGACGTGTGTAGTCTGCTGCCTGTTCGCTAGTCGTGAGAATGCCGAGCAGATCGGTTTCAGCTTTCTGCGTGGGATTCTCTACGCGCTGCCGGTGGCGTTCTTCGTTGGTCAACTGCTGTTGCCGCAGCTGAGTGGTTTCCCCACGCTTTGCCTGGCCCTCGGCGTGCCGCTGTTCTTCGCCGCGCTGGGTATGGCTAAGCCGGCGCTGGGGGCGACGGCCACCTCGTTCTGCCTGCACTTCATCGTCCTGTGCGCGCCGCAGAATGCCATGCGCTATGACGTTGCCTCCTTTCTTAACCAGGCGATTGCGATATTGATCGGCGTTGGTTTTGCCGTGCTGGCGTTCCGTCTGATCGTCCTGCGCAACCCGGTCTGGCATGCTCGACGTCTGCTCGAGGCCACGCTCGCCGACCTTGGCCGCCTGACTCGTCGCGCCCTGCTCGGTGCCGAGAACTGGTTTGGTGGCCGTATGGCCGATCGCTTGTTGCAGCTAGCAAGGCACTACCCGCTGCTGCCGGCACAAGCGCGCAACCGTTGGGATGATGGTCTCGCCAGCCTCGATCTGGGCGACGAGCTACTGCACTTACGCCGCTGCCTGGCGGCGGCTGACTCACCCTTGGGAGGGGCAGAGGAGCGATTTTTGCGCCGGCTGGAACCCATCCTGCTGCAAGGGCCGCAGCCTCAGTGGGCTGCGGCGTTGGATGCGCCGGTGGCCGACCTGCTGACGGCCTTGCGTGACGCCGGCTCGAGCATCGACCGGCGTCTGGCCCGGGCGGCGCTGTTGCAGCTGCAGTACAGCTGGCGGGATTGGTGTGAACAACAGGAGGCGAGCCATGGGCTTGCGTGAGTGGTCTTTGGGCGGAGTCTTGCTCAGCCCGTTTCTGATTTATGCACTGCTGGCGCTGCTGCTCACCGGACTGTTGCGCTTCGGTTTGCAACGGGTCGGGCTGGCGCGCTGGATCTGGCACGAAGCCTTGTTCGATTGTGCCTTGTATGTCTGTGTCCTGGCGGCGCTTACCGCTGTGCTGGGCCACTGGTGAAGGAGAGAAATATGCGTTTCGCTTTACGTGTTGTCATTACCCTCTGCCTGGTCGCTGCGGCACTGGTGGCCGGTTACGGCCTCTGGCAGTACTACATGTTGTCGCCCTGGACGCGCGACGCACGGATCCGTGCCGATGTAGTGGTGATCGCTCCCGACGTGTCGGGCTGGGTGGTGGACTTGAGGGTGCATGACAACCAGCAGGTCAAGGTCGGTGATCTGCTTCTGAGTCTCGATCGCGAGCGTTTTCAGGTCGCCTTGGAGAAGGCCCGAGCAATCGCGCAAACTCGCAAGCAACAACTGCGCCTGCGTGAGCACGAGGCTTCGCGTCGCGCTCATCTCGGGCCGCAGGCGATCAGCGCCGAGCTGAAGGAGAACGCGCAGATCACCGCGGATATCGCCCGCGGTGCCTACCGTGAAGCGCAGGCCGATGTGAAGGTTGCCGAGCTTAACCTTGCCCGCAGTGAGCTGCGCGCGTCGCGTGCCGGGCAGATCACCAACCTGCGCCTGGCGCAAGGCAACTACGTCACGGCCGGGCAGCCGGTGATGGCCTTGGTCGATGACAAGTCGTTTTATCTACAGGCCTACTTTGAGGAAACCAAACTGTCACGCATCCAGGTCGGGGCGCCGGTCAAGGTTTGGCTAATGGGCGCGGGTGAAGCCTTGAGCGGCAGCGTGGAAAGCATCAGTCGCGGCATCACCGACCGCAACGCCAGCCCGGATACGCAGTTGTTGGCGAATGTTGAGCCGACTTTTAACTGGGTGCGCCTGGCGCAGCGGATTCCGGTGCGGATCAAGCTCGATCAACTGCCCGAGGGCATGCAATTGAGTGCAGGGATGACCGCGAGTGTGCAGGTCAGTGAAGGCGGGCAGGGCGGGGCAGAGTCGCAGGGGAAATAAACTCCCTTCATCCACCGGGAGGAGGTGCCCCGCAGGGACGGGCGGGGCATGTTTCGCTATTGCCGCCGCCCGCCCCAAAGGGCGAGGGCGTTCATGTTTAAAAAGCTCAACAGCAATATCAGCCGATGGTGATCGGCGGCAGCTCCGGCAGTTCAACCGTCTGTTGGGTGCGTGGGGCCAAGACTTCAGCTTCGCCATCGACCACTTGTTCTGCGTTCTGGTTGAACACCCGTGTGGCCAGCTTGACGCGATTCTTCGGCAACTTTTCCAGCACTTCCAGCTCGACCCGCAGGGTATCGCCGAGTTTTACCGGGCGGGTGAAGCGCAGGTTTTGCCCGAGGTAGATGCTGCCTGGGCCAGGCAGTTCGCAGGCGATGGCGGCGCTGATCAGGGCGCCACTGAGCATGCCGTGGGCGATGCGCTCTTTGAACAGGGTACCGGCGGCGAATTCGGCATCCAGGTGGACCGGGTTGCGGTCCCCCGACATGGCGGCGAACAGTTGGATGTCGCGCTCCTCGACGGTCTTGCTGAAGCTGGCTTGCTGGCCCACTTCGAGGGCGTCATAGGGGAAGTTCGTGACCTGTGTCATACGGTCTCCTTGGCTTGTGGTTGGCGGCGTCGGCTATGGGTCAGAGCCTCGTTTAGCCAGTCGATAAGGTCGGCGGTCACCTCGTCACGGTTGCTCTCATTGAGCAGCTCATGGCGGGCCTCCGGGTAAATTTTCAGTCGCACATTCTGATGGCCCGCCTGGCCCAAGGCATTGGCCAAGTCTTCCAGACGTTTACCCTCGCTGACCGGGTCACGCGCACCGCCGATCACCAGTAGTGGCAGGTCGGCGTCGATCTGTGCCAGACGCTTCACCGGGGTGATCTGCTGCAAGCCGCCGAGCAGGTCCAGCCACAGTTGATTGGTACAGCGAAAGCCGCACAGCGGGTCGTTGACGTACTTGTCGACCTCGGCCGGGTCGCGGCTCAGCCAGTCGAAATTGGTGCGGTTGGGCTTGAAGGGCTTGTTGAACGAACCGAAGGAGAGAAACTCAAGCAGCGCGCTGCGCCCCGTCGCGCCTTGGCGCCAGCGCTCTAAACGGGCAATGACGGAGGCCGCGCGGTACAGCCCAACCGGTTGGTAGTTCGAGCCGGACAGGATCGCCCCCTGCAAGCTGCAACTGTGCTGCATCAAGTAAGCCTGGCCGATATAGCTGCCCATGCTGTGGCCGAGTAAAAAGATCGGCACGTGCGGGTGCTGCTGGCGGATGTGGTGGTTGAGGTTGGCCAGGTCACTGACCACCCGTTGCCAACCCATCTGTTCGGCATACATCCCCAGCACGCCGCGTTGGGCCGTCTTGCCGTGGCCGCGTTGATCGTGCGCGTACAGCTCATAGCCGGCGTGCACCAAGGCTTCGCCCAAGCGTGCATAACGACCGCTGTGTTCGGCCATGCCGTGGGCGACCATCACCACCGCTTTTGGTGGTTGTTCGGCGAACCAGCGATTGACGTACAGCGGCGCGGCATCGCTGGCGGTTAGCCAAAAGTCATCGTGAAGCATGGCGGATCCTTATGCCCGGAGGGTTTGGCATTGTAGAGCCAG
This sequence comes from Pseudomonas cavernicola, assembly GCF_003596405.1. Lineage (NCBI taxonomy): Bacteria > Pseudomonadati > Pseudomonadota > Gammaproteobacteria > Pseudomonadales > Pseudomonadaceae > Pseudomonas > Pseudomonas cavernicola. Next base: position 2,701,848 of record NZ_QYUR01000002.1, on the reverse strand, counting down.
CACCGGGCGTTGTCCCAGTTTGTCCAGCGTTAGAGTCGGTTCATTATCTGCTGTTGACCTTAGGTCGCGAGATCGTGAACGGGCTCTTAGTCTGGCTACGCCGCTTGAACCAAGATTCACGCGGTCAATGACGCTCCCCTAAGTATTTGCGCTAACGCCCAGAACTGCTAAGTTCCCGTCAGCCCCGTCCGCGCGGGCCAGACATTTTCAGGTAATGGGGATAAGAACAATGCAACCTGATTTCTGGAGCGACAAACGCCCGGCCGGCGTACCCAATGAGATCGACTTTGGTGCCTATAAGTCGGTGATCGAGGTATTCGAGCGCTCGTGCAAGAAATTCGCCGACCGCCCAGCGTTCAGCAATATGGGCGTGACGCTGACCTACGCCGAGTTGGATCGTCTGTCCGGCGCCTTCGCCGGTTATCTGCAAAAACAGACGGATCTCAAGCCCGGCGACCGCATCGCCGTGCAAATGCCAAATATTCTGCAATACCCGATTGCCGTATTTGGCGCGATGCGCGCCGGGCTGATCGTGGTCAACACCAACCCGCTGTACACCGCCCGCGAGATGCGTCACCAGTTCAAGGACGCCGGGGTGCGTGCGCTGGTGTACCTGAATATGTTCGGCAAGCTGGTGCAAGAGGTGCTGGCGGACACCGAAATCGAATTTTTGATCGAAGCCAAGATGGGCGACCTGCAGCCGGCACTGAAAGGCTGGCTGGTCAACACCGTGGTGAAAAAGGTCAAGAAACTGGTGCCGGATTACCAGTTACCGCAGGCAGTGGCGTTCAAGGACGCGCTGAAGCAGGGCCAGGGTCAACCGCTGAAGCCGATCAAAGTGACGTTGGACGACATCGCGGTGCTGCAATACACCGGTGGCACCACCGGCGTAGCCAAAGGCGCGATGCTGACCCACGGCAATCTGGTCGCCAATATGCAGCAGGTTGATGCTTGCCTGTCGCAGCACGGCGCGGATGGTCGGCCGCTGATGAAAGAAGGGCAGGAAGTGATGATCGCGCCGCTGCCGCTCTATCACATCTATGCCTTCACCGCGAATTGCATGTGCATGATGGTCAACGGCAATCACAACGTGCTGATCAGTAACCCGCGGGACATTGCCGGCTTTATTAAAGTGCTGCAGAAGTGGCGCTTCTCTGCGCTGCTCGGCCTCAACACGCTGTTCGTCGCTTTGATGGAGCATCCAGAGTTCAAGAACCTGGACTTTTCCAACCTCAAAGTCACCAACTCCGGCGGTACCGCGTTGGTCAAAGCTACTGCCGAGCGCTGGCAGGCCATCACCGGTTGCTCGGTGGTGGAAGGTTATGGCTTGACCGAGACCTCACCGGTGGCCAGTACCAACCCCTATGGCGATAAGGCCCGGCTGGGCACGGTCGGTATGCCGGTGCCGGGCACCGCGTTCAAGGTGATCGACGATGACGGTCTGGAACTCGCCATCGGCGAGCGCGGCGAGCTGTGCGTCAAAGGTCCGCAGGTGATGAAAGGCTACTGGCAGCGCCCGGACGCCACCGCCGAAGTGCTGGATGCCGAGGGCTGGCTGAAGACCGGCGACATCGCGGTGATCGACCCGGACGGCTTCGTGCGTATTGTCGACCGCAAGAAAGACCTGATCATCGTCTCCGGCTTCAATGTCTACCCGAACGAGATCGAAGATGTGGTCATGGCCCACCCCAAGGTGGCGAGCTGCGCGGCGATCGGCGTGGCGGACGAGAAGTCCGGCGAGGCGGTCAAGTTGTTCGTGGTGGCGCGCGAGGCGGGGCTGACCGTGGAAGAGCTGAAGGCTTACTGCAAGGAAAACTTCACCGGCTACAAAGTGCCCAAGCACATCGTCTTCAAGGACGCTCTGCCGATGACGCCGGTAGGCAAAATCCTTCGTCGCGAGCTGCGCGATATCGCTTGAAAACGGCGACGTATGGCCGTCCATCGGCTTGCGAGAGGGTTTGTTTAATAAATGACCGGAAGCCTATCTTTCGGTCATTTTTTTGACTGGTAAGGCCGTGTTTGGTGCTAGGCGCTCTCTGGCAAAGCTGCTACTCTCGGCCCGCTTTTTGGCCTGCCAGCCGGCAAAAAGCGGATAAAACACAATAAACAACCGCCATTGCGCGGTGAAGATTAGCTGTTGCTTAGGAGTGGGCTTCCATGACCGAAAACTTCTGGAAGGATAAGTACCCTGTTGGGGTTGCTGCCGAAATCAATCCCGATCAGTACCCGAATATTCAGGCGGTACTGAAACAGTCTTGCGAACGCTTCGCCAACAAGCTGGCCTTCAGCAACATGGGCAAGTCGCTCACCTATGGTGAGTTGTATGAACTGTCCGGAGCCTTTGCGGCCTACCTGCAGCAACACACCGACCTGCAACCGGGCGACCGTATCGCCGTGCAGTTGCCGAACCTGTTGCAATACCCGATTGCCGTATTCGGCGCCATGCGCGCCGGGCTGATCGTGGTCAACACCAACCCGCTGTACACCGCGCGGGAGATGGAACACCAATTCAATGACTCCGGCGCCAAGGCGCTGGTGTGCCTGGCGAACATGGCTCACCTGGCCGAAGCCGTGCTGCCGAAAACCGGGATCAAGCGCGTCATCATCACCGAAGTGGGCGACCTGCTGCCGCCGCTCAAGCGCCTGCTGGTCAATAGCGTGGTCAAGTACGTGAAGAAGATGGTGCCGGCGTTCAATCTGCCGAGCGCCGTCAAATTCAATCAGGTCTTGGCCAAGGGCCGCGGCCAGCCGGTCAAGGAAGCCAACCCGAGCAGCGGCGAGATCGCCGTGCTGCAATACACCGGAGGCACCACCGGGGTGGCCAAGGGCGCCATGCTGACTCACCGCAACCTGGTGGCCAACATGCTGCAATCCAAGGCGCTGATGGGCGCCAACCTGAATGACGGTTGCGAGATCCTGGTCACCCCGCTGCCGCTCTACCATATCTATGCCTTCACCTTCCATTGCATGGCGATGATGCTGATCGGCAGCCACAATATCTTGATCACCAACCCGCGCGACCTGCCGGCCATGATCAAGGAGCTGTCGCGGTGGAAGTTCAGCGGCTTCGTCGGCTTGAACACCCTGTTCGTCGCCCTGTGCAACAACGAGGAGTTTCGCAAGCTGGACTTCTCCGCGCTGAAGGCCACCCTCTCCGGCGGCATGGCGCTGCAACTGGCCACCGCCGAGCGCTGGAAGGAAGTCACCGGCTGCGCCATCTGTGAAGGTTACGGCATGACCGAGACCAGCCCGGTGGTGTCGGTGAACCCGCTGCAGAACATCCAGATCGGCACTATCGGCATTCCGGTGCCGTCGACCCAGTGCAAGGTCATCGACGATACCGGCAACGACTTGTCCATGGGCGAGCGTGGCGAATTGTGCGTCAAGGGCCCGCAGGTGATGAAGGGCTACTGGCAGCGCCAGGACGCCACCGACGAGATCCTCGACGCCGCTGGCTGGCTGAAGACCGGCGACATCGCCGTGATTCAGGACGACGGCTACATGCGCATCGTCGACCGCAAGAAGGACATGATTCTGGTGTCCGGCTTCAACGTCTACCCGAACGAGCTGGAAGACGTGCTGGCGACCCTGCCGGGCGTGCTGCAGTGCGCGGCTATCGGCGTGCCGGACGAGAAATCCGGCGAAGCGATCAAGCTCTTCGTGGTCTCCAAGCCCGGCGCTACGCTGACCAAGGAGCAGGTGATGGAGCACATGCGCGCCAACGTCACCGGCTACAAGGTGCCCAGGGCCGTAGAGTTCCGCGAGGCGCTGCCAACCACCAACGTCGGTAAGATACTGCGTCGCGAACTGCGTGACGAAGAGCTGAAGAAAATGGGCAAGAAATAAGCTCGAATCCGCCTCTGCGCTGACGACAAAAACGCCACCTCCGGGTGGCGTTTTTCATGCGGTGGTTTTTTCCTCCAGACGGGCCTGTAGCCAGTCGCAGAAACTGCGGGTCAGCGGGCTGTTTTCGCTGTCCCGGTGAATCAGCCAGGCCCAGTTCGGGCCGCGGATGCTGCGCTCATTCAGCGGCTGCAACAGGCCGCCGGCGCGCGCCTGCTGGCTCAGCAACTGGCTGACCAGGCCGATGCCGAGTCCGGCGCAGACGGCATCCAGCAGCAGGCCGGGGTCGGAGAAGTTCAGCCCGTGGCTGTGCTGGCCGACATCGATGCCGGCTTCCACCGCCCAGTGACTCCAGTCCATTTCCCGCTCGCCGTGCAGGGTGGTGCGCTGCTCGTCGGGTACTGCCAGCAGGCTGGGATGGCAGGCCGGGTAGAGGCGGTCGGCGTGCAGCACCTTGAAGCTGCATTCGGCCTGCGCGCTGAGGTCATCCCGCACGGCCAGGTCGATGGTCTGACTGGCCATGTCCGGGGCTTCGTCGGTGCTGAACAGCCACAGATCGACCTCCGGATGCTGGCGGCGGAAATCCCCCAGGCGCGGCAGCAGCCAGTGGCGGGCGAAGGCCGGGGTGGTGTTGAGCACCAGCTGATTGGGCTTGTGGTACTGCTCCAGGCGGCGAATACCCACCGCCAACTGCTGCAGCAGCGACTGGGTGGTGCTGAGCAGATCGAAGCCGGCATCGGTCAGGCTGACGCTGCGTCCGCTGCGATAGAACAGCGGTTGTTCGAGGTAGGCCTCGAGGCTGCGGATCTGCTGGCTGATGGCCGACTGGGTGAGGTGCAGCTCCGTTGCCGCCTTGTGGAAGCTGCCCAGGCGGGCGGCGGCTTCGAAGCCGCGCAGGGCGTTCAGGGGCGGCCAGTGTTTGAGCATATTGATAAGCTCCGCTAATCATTTGTCGGCAAAATCTATCGTTTGTTGCGCCATTTTTACAGGCTTAGCATGCATGCCATCACCGCATTCGCGGTTTTCAGTGATAACAATGACTTAACTGAAGGCACTTGTATGCAGCATAACGCAGTCGCAGAAAACGCTTGGTTCATGCCCGCCGAATGGGCTCCGCATGCCGCCACCTGGATGGTCTGGCCGCACAATCAGCCACTGTGGGAGTCCGGCTGGGGCGTGACCTTGGCCGAGGTGCAGGTCGACTTCGCCCGCGTGGCCAATGCCATCGCCCGCTTCGAGCCGGTGAAGATGGTGGTCGATCGCTCTGCAACGTTCCGTGCCCGTGAATTGTGCGGGGCCAACATCGAACTGATCGAGCTGGCGGTCAACGACAGCTGGTGCCGCGACTCCGGCCCGAGCTTCGTCTGCCACCCGCAATTGGGCCTGGCCGGGGTCAGCTGGCGTTTCAATGCCTGGGGTGGCAAGTCGGAGCACGACCTGGACGAGGGCCTGGCCCGGCGCATCCTCAACGGCCTCGGCCTGGAGTGCTTCGGCACGCCGCTGAGCAACGAAGGCGGCGCCATTCACGTGGATGGCGACGGCACCCTGATCACCACCGAGTCGGTGCTGCTCAACCCCAACCGCAACCCGGGTATGAACAAGGCGGAGATGGAGGAAATCTTCAGCCGCCTGCTCGGTGTGAAGAAGACCATCTGGCTGCCGGGCGACCCCGACCATGTCACCGGCGATATGACCGACGGCCACGTCGATGGCGTCTGCGCCTTCGCCCGCCCCGGCGCGCTGCTGGTGGATGCCACCCATGACCAGACCTCGGTCTATGCCGAAGTGGTGCGCGAGAACCGTCGCGCCCTGGAGTTGGCCACCGATGCCCGTGGCCGCAGATTCGAGCTGCTGGAGCTGTACGAGGCCAGCGAGGCGGTGGACACCGAGGCCGAAGTGTTCTGCGCCTCTTACACGAACTTCTACATCGCCAACGGCGCCATCATCATGCCGGCCTACGGTATCGCCGCCGACCAGGTGGCCGCCGAGGTGCTGCGCATGGCCTTCCCGGGCCGCGAGATAGTACCGGTGCAGATCAATCACCTGGCCCATGGCGGCGGTGGCGTGCACTGCATCACCCAGCAACAGCCGGCCTGGCCGCTGAAGGGGTGAGGTCATGAGCATGCTGACTATCGCCACCACCCAGATGCCCTGCACCTGGGATCTGAAGCAGAACCTTGACCTGGCCGAGCAACTGGTACGCGAGGCGGCGGCTAAGGGCGCCCAGGTGATCCTGTTGCAGGAGCTGTTCGCCACCCCGTACTTCTGCATCGAGCAGAACCACAAGCACCTGGCGCTGGCCGAGGAATACGCCCAGAGCGCCGTGCTTAAACGCTTCGCTGCGCTGGCCAAGGAGTTGGGCGTAGTGCTGCCGCTGAGCTGGTACGAGAAGGCCGGCAACGCCTACTTCAACTCGCTGAGCATGGCCGATGCCGATGGCCGTCTGCTCGGGGTGTACCGCAAGACTCACATCCCCAACGCCATCGGTTACCAGGAGAAGGAATACTTCAGCCCCGGCGATACCGGCTTCCGCGTCTGGGACACCGCCTATGGCCGCCTCGGAGTAGGCATCTGCTGGGATCAGTGGTTTCCGGAAACCGCCCGCTGCCTGGCGCTGATGGGCGCCGAAGTGCTGCTGTTTCCCACTGCCATCGGCTCCGAACCGGGCGCCGCGGCGCTGGATTCGCGCGACCACTGGCAGATGACCATGCGCGGCCATGCCGCCGCCAACATCCTCCCAGTGGTGGCCGCCAACCGTGTCGGCCGCGAAGTGGCGAGCACCGACCCGGCGTTGCAGATGAGCTTCTACGGCTCATCCTTTATCAGCAATCACAAGGGCAAGCTGCTGGCCGAGGCCGACCGCGACAGCGCCGGCGTACTGGTACAGAGCCTGGATCTTGCCGCCATGCGCGAAGAACGCCTGACCTGGGGCATCTACCGTGATCGCCGGCCGGAAATGTACGGGCCGCTGCTGGGACTCGATGGCCGCCAACCCAATGCACGTTGGAACACCCAAGGAGCATGACCATGAAAGCTAACCCTAAGCTGTTGCTCTGTTCGCTGGGCCTGGCGCTCGGCTGTGCCCTGCCGTCCGCGCAGGCCGAGGAAAAGACCCTGAAGCTGTTCAACTGGGCGGACTACTTTGCCGAGGACACCCTCACCAAGTTCACCGCCGAAACCGGGATCAAGGTGATCTACGACACCATGGACAGCAGCGAAGTGCTGGAGGCCAAGTTGATGGCCGGGCACAGCGGTTACGACCTGATCTTTCCGGGCGACACCGTGGCCGAGCGCCTGATGCGCGCCGGCAGCCTGCAGAGGCTGGATAAGTCCAAGCTGACCGCGCTGGCCGATATCGAGCCGGGGCTGCAGCAGTTGCACACGCATTCTCCCTATTCGCGCCATGCCACCGTGCCCTACACCTGGGGCTCCATCGGCATTACCCACAACGCCGAGATGATCGGCAAGCGGCTGCCGGATGCCCCGGTGAACAGCCTGGACCTGCTGTTCAAGCCGGAGCTGGCGGCCAAGTTCGCCGATTGCGGCATCTCCATGATCGACTCGCCGGACGAGGTGCTGGCCGTGGTGCTCAACTACCTCGGCCGCGAGCCGCGTAGCGCCAAGGCGGAAGATCTGCAGGCCGCCACCGAGCTGCTGGTGGCGATCAAGCCCTACATCCGCAAGTTCCAGTCACAGCCGGTGACCGACCTGGTCAATGGCAACCTGTGCCTGTCGCTCGGCTACAGCGGCGATGTCACCCAGGCGCAACGCGCTGCGGATGCTGCTGGCAAAAAAGCCGACTTCCAGTACCGCATCCCGCGTGAAGGCACCACGGTGTGGATGGACACCATGGCGATTCCGGCCGATGCCCAGCATCCGGAATACGCCTACGCCTTCATCAACTTCGTCATGCGCCCGGAGAACATGGCGGCCATCTCCAACTTCACCGGCTACCCGACCTCCAGTGCCAAGGCACGCCCTATGGTCGATGCCGACATGCGCAACAACCCGGACATCTACGTGGATGAGGCCACCTATGCGCGGCTGATCCCAGGCAAGGACATCCCGCAGCGCGACATGCGCGCGCGCATACGTGCCTGGACCAAGTTCAAGACAGCCTCCGCAAAGTGACGGTAAGCCGGCCGTCTTTCCGGCGGCCGGCTTGAGGGGTTGTCTTGGCAAAAGCTGGCGAGGCGGGGCAACTGTTGCTGCGCGCAAGCCAGGGAAGGAAGGGCCGGGCGCCGGAGCTCGCGGCGCCTCACGACAATGCAACAACAATAATTGAGAGAGATAAACGCATGTCTACGCGTCGTGACTTTATCAAGCAGCTTTCCGCCGTGGCCGGTCTCGGCGCGGTTGCCAGTATGGGCCTGGGACTGAATGCCCCGCGCGTACGAGCAGCCCTCAGTGGCAGCTGGTACATGCCGGACGAGAATGCCCAGCAGGAGCGCATCTTTCTGTCTTTTGGCGCTTCCTCATCGATCTGGGCGGACTGGGCCACGCCGGTGAATAACTGCGTCGCCCTGCTGGCCAAAACCATCGCCAAGTATCAGCCGGTCACAGTGCTGTGTCGGCCCAACCAGCTGGCGCTGGCCAAGAGCAAGTGCGGCACCAGCAATATCCGCTTCTTGACCATGGCGCTGGACGACATCTGGATGCGTGACTTCGGCGGCTGCTTCGTGGTCGACGACCAGGGCGGTCGCGGCCTGGTGGATTTCAACTTCAATGGCTGGGGCAACAAGCAGGCGCATGCCAGCGACACCCAGGTGGCCGATACGTTGAGCTATGAAACCTATGCCACCTATATCGCCAGCCAGCTGACCGGCGAGGGCGGTGGCATCGAGGTGGATGGCCACGGCACCGCGATCATGACCGAGAGCTGCTGGATCAATAGCAACCGCAACCCGGGCATGAGCAAGGCTCAGGTCGAGGCCGAGCTGATGGCCAACCTCGGCCTGCGCAAGATCATCTGGCTGCCGGGCATCAAGGGCAAGGACATCACCGACGCCCACATCGATTTCTATGCCCGTTTCGCCAGCCGCGGAGTGGTGGTGGCCAACCTCGACAACGACCCCAAGTCCTATGACTACGCGGTGACCCGCACCCATCTGGAGATCCTCAAGGCCGCTACCGATGCCGATGGCAACAAGCTGCAGATCCACACCCTGCCGCCACCGCTGACCAAGCGCAATAACCAGTACACCCAGAACAACCCGGATTTCGCCCCCGGCTATATCAACTACCTGCCGATCAATGGCGCGGTCATCGCCCCGCAGTTCGGCGATGCGGCGGCCGACAAGTATTGCAAGGACCTGCTGACCAAGCTGTATCCGGGCCGTGCCATCGTCCAGGTGAATATCGACCCGATCGCCGCCGGTGGTGGCGGTATCCACTGCGTGACCAAGAACATGCCGCTGGTTTGATGTTTGCGGGCCAGGCATGGGCCCTGTGCTCAGCCTGGCCTGCAATACAAGTGGGTCGGCTGCGGTAAGTGCCAGCCAGGGGTTGGTGTCGTAACTAACAGGGACGCCGGGGTCGCGAACCCGCTATCGCCGCTGGGCATCATGCAGAACACCCTGAGTCTGGGTAAGCGCAGCCTGCCGAACCTGGAAGCGGCGGTGCAGGCTTACACCCTGAATGCCGCTTACACCCTGCGCCAAGAGGATCAAACCGGCTCGCTGGAAGTCGGCAAGCAGGCCGATCTGGTGGTGCTGGACAAAAACATCTTCGAGCTGCCGGCTAAGCAGATCGGTACAGCCAAGGTGCTCTGGACCCTGCTTGGCGGCGAGGAGGTCTACCGCGACGCGGCCTTCTGAGGCGATGTAGGGCGCATTCGCCCGCAGGGCAAGGCGTCAGGGCGTTGGCAGGGGGGGCGACGGTTTGGCCGCCTATCGGCGAAATCTGCGACAATCGCGCCCTTAACGAAACCGTTCACGGCTGCCTGATGACCGACCCGATTCCCGCCTTCGACTCCTTGCTGAAAAACCTCGAGCAGACCCTGCTGGCCGATCGGCATCGGCTGCGTCGCCAGTTGCACGAACTGCGCAAGCAGCCGGACGAAGCCAAGCAGGCGCAATGGCTGGAGCGCTTCCAGCAGTCCTGCGCCAAGGTCGAGGCGCGGCGGCTGAGCGTGCCGACGATTCGCTACGACGACGCCCTGCCGATTGCCGCCAAGCGCGACGAGATCAAGGCGGCCATCGAAAAGCATCAAGTGGTGGTGATCGCCGGTGAAACCGGTTCAGGCAAAACCACCCAGTTGCCGAAGATCTGCCTGGAGCTGGGCCGTGGTCAGCACGGCCTGATTGGCCACACCCAGCCTCGCCGAATCGCCGCCCGCAGTGTGGCCACGCGGGTGGCCGAGGAGCTGGCGACGCCGCTGGGCGCCTTGGTCGGCTATCAGGTGCGTTTCGAGGATCAGAGTGACGCCAACACCCTAATCAAGCTGATGACCGACGGCATCCTGCTGGCGGAAACCCAGCACGACCGCTACCTGGAACGCTACGACACGATCATCGTCGACGAAGCCCACGAACGCAGCCTGAACATCGACTTTCTCCTCGGCTACCTGAAAACCCTGCTGCCGCGTCGACCCGACCTGAAAGTCATCATCACCTCGGCGACCATCGATCTTGCGCGCTTCTCCCAGCACTTCAACGATGCGCCGATTGTCGAAGTCTCCGGGCGCACCTTCCCGGTCGACACCTGGTATCGCCCGCTGACTGCCGAGCAGGACGAAGAGGGTAATCGGCTCGAAGAGGATTTGTCGGTCGATCAGGCGCTCCTCGCGACCCTGGATGAAATCGCCGCGTTCGAGCGCAGCGAAGGCAAGCGCCCCGGCGATGTACTGGTGTTCCTGCCCGGCGAGCGGGAGATTCGCGACGCGGCGGAGATGCTGCGTAAAGCTCAGCTCAAGCACACCGAAATTCTGCCGCTGTATGCGCGCCTGTCGCCGGCCGAACAGCAGCGGATTTTCCAGTCGCATCCGGGCCGGCGCGTGGTGTTGGCCACCAACGTCGCCGAGACCTCGCTGACCGTGCCGGGTATTCGTTATGTGATCGACAGCGGTACCGCGCGGATCAGCCGCTACAGTTACCGCGCCAAGGTCCAGCGCCTGCCGATCGAGGCGGTGTCCCAGGCCAGCGCCAATCAGCGCAAAGGTCGTTGTGGCCGGGTCGAGCCGGGGCTCTGCGTGCGTCTGTACAGCGAAGAGGATTTCAACAGCCGCCCGGCTTTCACCGACCCGGAGATTCTGCGGACCAACCTGGCGGCGGTGATCCTGCAGATGCTCCATCTGCGTCTGGGCGAGATCGATGCGTTCCCCTTTATCGAGCCGCCGGATGGCAAAGCCATCAGTGACGGTTTCAACCTGCTGCAGGAGCTGTCGGCGGTCAACCGCGAAGGCCAGTTGACGCCACTGGGCCGCCAACTGGCACGCCTGCCGGTGGACCCGCGTCTGGGCCGGATGCTGCTGGAGGCGGCCAAGCAGGGCAGCCTGCAAGAGGTGCTGGTGGTCGCCAGCGCGCTCTCGGTGCAAGACCCGCGCGAGCGGCCACCGGAACGTCAGCAAGCCGCCGACCAGGCTCACGCGCAGTGGAAGGATGCGGACTCCGACTTCGCCGGGCTGGTCAATCTTTGGCGCGGTTTCGAAGAGCAACGCCTGGCGCTCGGCTCCAGTGCGCTGCGTAGCTGGTGCCGGAAGAACTTCCTGAACTATTTGCGGCTGCGCGAGTGGCGCGACTCCCATCGTCAGTTGAGCCTGATCTGCCGCGACTTGCAGCTGAGCCTGAACAAAGAGCCGGCGGACTTTCCCAAGCTGCATAAGGCGGTGCTGTCGGGTTTGCTCAGTCAGATCGGGCAGAAAACCGAAGACGGCGATTACCTCGGCGCGCGGCAGCGGCGTTTCTGGATTCACCCCTCATCCGGCCTGGGCAAGAAGCGTCCGCAATGGCTGATGGCTGGCGAGTTGGTGGAAACCACCAAGCTGTTTGCCCGCCAGGTGGCGAAGATCGAACCGGACTGGATCGAACCCCTGGCCAGCCACCTGATCAAGAAGAATCACTTCGAACCCCATTGGGAGAAGAAGCGTGGGCAAGTCGTCGCCTACGAGCAGATCACTCTCTACGGGCTGATCATCATCGGCAAGCGCCCGGTACATTACGGGCCGATCGACCCAGTGGTGTCGCGCGAGCTGTTTATTCGCGAAGGCCTGGTGCGCGGCGAGATTCAATCCCGCGCCAAGTGCTTGAGCGCCAATAAAGAGCTGCTGGAACTGCTCGATGAGCTGGAAGCCAAGGCCCGCCGTCGCGACATTCTGGCCGACGAGGAAACGCTGTTCGCCTTCTATGAAGCACGCCTGCCGGCCGAGATTCACCAGACCGCGACTTTCGAGAGTTGGTACAAGATCGAGAGCGCGAAGAACCCGCAATTGTTGATCATGCACGAGGAAGATGTGCTGGCGCGCGATGCCAGCGAAGTCACCGCCGCGCACTATCCAGACAAATTGCGCCTGGGCGAGCTGGAACTGCCGTTGACCTACCACTTCGAGCCCAATCACCCGCGCGATGGCGTGACCCTGCGGGTGCCGGCGCCGTTGTTGCCGCAACTGCCGGCTGAGCGCCTGGAGTGGTTGGTGCCGGGCGTGCTGGAAGCCAAGTGCATCGCCCTGGTGCGCAACCTGCCGAAAGCCATCCGCAAGAACTTCGTGCCGGTACCCGACTTCGTCAAGGCCGCGCTGCAACGCATCAGCTTCGCCGAAAGCTCGCTGCCGGAGACGCTCGGCCGCGAGTTGCAACGGATGACAGGGGTGCGCGTCAGCGAGGAGGCGTGGGTCGAGGCCGCGGTGCAGTTGGACAGCCACCTGAAGATGAACCTGGAAGTGGTCGATGCCCAGGGCAAGTTCCTTGGTGAAGGCCGCGATCTGGCTGAGCTAACGGCCCGTTTTGCCGAGGCCAGTCAGGCGGCCTTGGCGGTGCCGCGTACCGAGAAAGAGCAGCGCCCGGTGGAGGCCAAGGTGTTCGCCGCGGTGGCCGAGAAAACCCAGCAGAAGATCGCCGGGCTGTCGATGACGGTGTATCCGGCGCTGGTGGAAGAGGGCGGGACGGTCAAGGAGGGGCGCTTCCCGACCCAGGCCGAAGCCGAGTACCAGCATCGCCGGGCCTTGCAGCGCTTGCTGCTGCAACAGCTGGCCGAGCCGGCCAAGTTCCTGCGCGGCAAGTTGCCGGGGCTGACCGACCTGGGCCTGTTGCACCGTGAGTTGGGTCGGGTCGAGGCGCTGGTCGAAGACATCCTGCTGGCGAGTCTGGACAGCTGCGTGCTCGATGGCGAAACCAGCTTGCCGCGCGATGGCGTCGGCTTGGCGGCGCTGGCCGAGCAGAAGCGCGGTGCCTGGACCGAGCATGCCGAGCGCCTGGCCCGGCTGACCTTGGAGATTCTCAAGCTCTGGCACGCCTTGCAAAAGCGCTTCAAAGGCAAGATCGACCTGGCCCAGGCGGTGGCGCTCAACGATATCAAGCAGCAGTTGGCCAATCTGGTCTATCCGGGTTTCGTTCGCGAAACGCCGGCGGAGTGGCTGAAGGAGTTGCCGCGTTATCTGAAAGCCATCGAGCAGCGCTTCGACAAGCTTTCCGCGCAGCTGCAGAAAGATCGGGTCTGGAGTGGCGAACTGGCGGGGTTATGGGCGCAGTATCAGGCCCGTGCGGCCAAGCATGCGCAGGAAGGCAAGCGCGATCCGCAGTTGGTGCTCTATCGCTGGATGTTGGAGGAGTACCGGGTCTCGCTGTTCGCCCAGCAGTTGGGAACCAAGCTGCCGGTGTCGGATAAGCGAGTGAGCAAGCAGTGGAGCTTGGTCGAAGCCTAAGCCGCTGAACGCTTTTCTCCCCTCGCCCATTTATGGGAGAGGGGCGGGGGAGAGGGCAGTTGTGGCCTAACCATTCGCGTTCGAACACCGCACTTTCATCGGCGCTTGGATTCGGTTCCGCCCTTATGGCGGGTCACTTCTGGCAGTCGCCCCAGAAGTAACCAAGAGGGCTTGCCCCGCCATCCGGCCCTGCGCTGCGCGCAGGGTTCCCTCGCTCCATCGCCGCTCCGAGGGTCCGCCGCGAAGGGCCATCCCTGGCCCATCGCAGCTTTCGCGGCATCCATGCCGCTCAACCCCCTACACAACGATTACGTTCGGCCTTCTGAAGGGGCGCTATCCCGGCCCGGCTTTCAATGATCGGATTGAGCTAATTGGTGGCATCTGAAACGTAGAGTGCACTCGCCGTAGGCCGTGCACCGTTTAAGTCAGGGGCAGAAAACAAATCTGCCCATTTTTTCATTTTTAAATCACTCCGACCCCTTTAGCTCGACAGTCTGATCTTGTTTGGGATGCCTCTGTTGTGGCCAAACGCCTGGTTGGCGTTCGCGAGCATGTGCCTGGTGGTTGCCTTGGCAATCTGGGCTACAGGCCATCTGGTCAAAACCTTGAACCTGCACCACCTTGGGGCTAAGGGGCACGGAGGCTGAGCGAGCCGCATAAGTCATGTAGGGCGATGATCTAGTTGTAGATGGGTAGGTGGCGCGGGTATCCCCCGTCCTGCCAGGCTGCAATCAAGCGCCAGGGGGGCTGTGGAAATAGCTGGCTGGACGCTGGAGCGTCGAGGGCTGCATTCCCACGCGGAGCGTGGGAACGATCAAGTCAGATGCGCCTGCGTAGGGTGGACAATCCGCGAAGCGGTTTTCCGCCGAGTCGATATCCAGGCTACCTTGCAACTTGCGCAGCGCGTAGGCGTCCGCAGATGCACTCGGCGGGCCAGCGCAGGCCGCCCCTCACGGGAGAGGTCTGCGCCGGTCGTAGCCAGACGGTTTAGCGGCTGCGCTGCTCAGCGCGGTTCCGGCAGGCCTCGCCGAAGGCCTGGAACAGGCGCACAGAGTGGGGGTTCTGCGCGGCCAGCCATTCCGGGTGCCACTGCACGCCGAGGGTGAATTGCGGCAGTTCCGGTAGGTGAACTGCTTCTACCAGCCCGTCCTCGGCGTGTGCCAGCGCCTGCAGGCCCTTGCCCAGGGTCTTGATGCCCTGGCCGTGCAGCGAGTTCACTGGAATTTCATCCTGCTGCATCAGTTCGGCGAGCCAGGTGTTCGGTACCAGACGCACCGGGTGTATATCGGCGTACTGCTCGGCCACCGGGGTGGTGGTGTCTTCGCGGTGGTCGTTCAGGCCGGGGGTCTGGTACAGCTTCTGATGCATGTCACCACCGAGCGCCACATTCAGTTCCTGCATGCCGCGGCAGATGCCGAAGAGAGGCAGGCCCATGTCCAGTGCGGCGCGGATCAGCGGCAGGTCGAACAGGTCGCGGTCCCTGTCCTGGGACTTATCGGGTGTCAGGTTCTCCTGGCCGTAGAGAGCCGGGTCGATGTTGCTGCCGGCACCGGTGAGGTACACGCCGTCGACCATGGACAGGTATTGCTCGAGGTCTTCAGTGCCGAAGCAGGTGGGTGCCAACAGGGGCACGCAACCAGAGATCTCGACCAGAGGGCTCATGTACTTCTTGGTCATCACCTGATAGTCATGACCTTTGCGCTCTTGGGCCCCCATGGGCATAAGGACGACAGGTTTACGTTTGGCGTTCTGGGTGTTGCCAGTATTGTTGTTGGACATATATCACCTTGGGGCAGGCGGGGTGCCTGCCATTACTGTGCAGAAAGAGCCTGTATCGCCTCGGCGCTTCCTGTTTGTTGCGGACTCTGGATGGGTGCAACTGCCGTCGCGTAGGTGTTTCCTGTGTCCCCCGCCGGGAGTGCGGACAGGCTGTTGAAACTACTCACGACGGCTTCCCGACAACCAGAACCATGGAGCCAGTCTGCCAAGGCCGTAAAATATGTCAAACGAATTAGGTTGATTTGTTAAGATATTCGACCAGAAAACTGTCTGGGACAAATTTCTGAGTTTGGCCAACATAATGATTTATAAGGTATTTCATAATATTTTACAGATTGAGAGGTTAAATATTTTTTACGACCCGAACGGCTGCGAATATCCGGGGACGTATGGGGTTTTGGTTTGCCTGGGGTATAGACCGGACACATAGATGACAGGTGTGTGCGGCTAAGCATTTGCAGAAAGGTAAGCGCGATCCGCAACTGCTGCTCTATCGCTGGATGTTGGAGGAATACCGCGTGCCGCTGTTCGCCCAGCAGTTGGGAACCAAGCCGCCGCTCTCGGACAAGCGGCGGGCGAAACAGTGGGGAGGGTGGAGAGCTGAATAGCCTCTCCATTCCGTAGGGTGGGTTAAGCCGCGGGCCGTAACCCACCGGGTTGCGGGGCCGCGTACGTTGGCCCATGGAGCAGGTCGATCACTTCCCCGTGCTTTCCTTCCAGCGAGCCATCAGGGTGTTGGACGGCAGCGACTCGTCCAGCAGCTTGTGTGCCGATCCCACACAGCAGTTTCGGGTCGAGCAGGCCGATTTGTACCAGCACGCTGGCCTGATCCCAGTACAGGTGTTCGTGGCACAGCTTGGCGCCGCGAAACTTGATCACCCCGACCATCGGGATCACCACGCATCTACCAGTGGGGGCGATGCCTGGGAGCATCCAGTCGATTTCGGTGGTGTGGGTGAAGCTGAACAGGAATTCGTCGACCAGTTGGGTGGCGCCCACGGTGCGCGAGATCGGCGTCAGCATGGTGTCCGGCGGATTACCGTGGACGAAATGGTGTTGATAGAAACGGCTCAGCTCCTTTGAAGCCGACGCCGGCTGCGCCGTCTACAGCCGGCAGCGCACGCAGGGCGGCAGTCGCGGCGATGTCGTCGATGCCTTTGTCCACGTCGAAACGCTGGTACCGCTCGAAGGCCCGTTGAGAGTCCGCTCCTTGCTAGCCCAGCTCGATGCCCGGTTCCAGGCGCCAGAACAGATCGGGAACGATGGCGACATAACCTTCCTCGGCATAGAAATCGGCTACCGCGCGCATGCTTGGGTTTACGCCAAAAATTTCCTGGCCTATGACAATCCCCGGGCCTTTGCCGCCTTCCGGCAAGGCCAGGTAGGCGTGAATTGACCGCTGCCGTCAGTTGCGTTGATGTGGACTGTGGAGCCCATGATGTTCTCCTCATTTCGTCATTCGGTACGACTGTTCAGCCAAAGCATCCGCCGATAATGCCCTGACGAATGTCAGCCTGGAAGGCTGGGGGTTTTTCACTGTTTTCGGGCACAATAGCCGCCATTCCGATCAATAAGCCTGCAAGAGGAACGACCGTGTATAACGTCGTCATCAGCGGTACCGGCCTGTATACCCCGGCAAACAGCATCTCTAACGATGAGCTGGTGGAATCCTTCAATACCTATGTTCGGCAATTCAACGCCGACAATGCGGCGGCCATCGAACGTGGTGAGCTGGAGCCGTTGAATGAGTCCAGCAGTGCCTTTATCGAAAAGGCCTCGGGCATCAAGAGCCGCTTCGTGATGGACAAGGCCGGCATCCTCGACCCGCAGCGCATGACGCCGCGGATCCCGGAACGTTCCAACGACGAGTGGGGCATTCTCTGCCAGATGGCGGTCGGCGCGGCTGAAGAAGCGTTGGCGCGTGCCGGCAAAACCGCGGCGGATGTCGACGGGGTTATCGTCGCCTGTTCGAATCTGCAACGCGCTTACCCGGCGGTGGCCATCGAAGTACAGGCCGCGCTGGGTATCCAGGGCTTTGCTTACGACATGAACGTGGCCTGCTCATCCGCCACTTTCGGGATCCAGGCGGCGACCAACAGCGTGCAGCTCGGCCAAGCCCGCGCGGTGCTGGTGGTCAGCCCGGAGATCTGCACCGGTCACCTGAACTTCCGTGACCGCGACAGCCATTTTATCTTCGGCGATGCGGCCACCGCCGTGCTACTCGAGCGCGCCGATCTGGCCACCTCCAAGCACCAGTTCGATGTGGTCAGTACCAAGCTGCTGACCCAGTTCTCCAACAACATCCGCAACAACTTCGGCTTCCTCAACCGCGCTGGGGAAGAGGGCATCGGTGCGCCGGACAAACTGTTCGTGCAGGAAGGCCGCAAGGTGTTCCGCGACGTCTGCCCGATGGTCGCCGAATTGGTCGGCACGCACCTGCGCGAGAATGGCATCAACGTATCCGACGTCAAACGCTTCTGGCTGCACCAGGCCAACCTCAGCATGAACCAGCTGATCACCAAGAAGCTGCTTGGCCGTGAGGCGGAGGCGCATGAGGCACCGGTGATTCTCGATACCTACGCCAATACCAGTTCGGCCGGCTCGGTCATCGCTTTTCATAAGAACCAGGATGATTTGCCGAGCGGTGCGTTGGGGGTGCTCAGCTCCTTCGGTGCCGGTTATTCAATCGGCAGCGTGATTCTTCGTAAACACTGATGAGCCAGCCGCTCGACGCCGATCTGCTGCCTCGCCTGTTGGCCGGCGAGCAGCAGGCGTTCCGTGAGCTGGTCGCGGCCTACCAGGGCGCCATGCGGGCGGTGACCTATGCCATCGTCGGCAGCCGCAACGCCGATGAGGTGGTGCAGGACGCCTGGCTCGCCGTAGTCCGTAGCCTGGACGGCTTTCAGGGCCGTTCCAGCCTGAAGACCTGGCTGCTGACCATCACCGCCAATACCGCCAAGAGCCGGCTCAAGCAGAACCGCCGCGAGGTGTTGCTGGATGACCTGCCAGCACCGCATGGCACAATCGATGGATCGCGATTTGCCGAAGACGGCCACTGGCTGGCGGCGCCTTTTGCCTGGCATCAGGACTCGCCGGAAGCCTTGCTGACCGAAGACGAGCTGCGCGAATGCCTGGAAAAAACCTTGAGTAGTCTCTCCGAGTTGCAGGGCAGCGTGTTGCTGCTGCGCGAGCGCCAGGGCCTTGAGTTGGAAGAGATCTGTAATCTTTTGGAGATCTCGCTCTCCAATGTTCGGGTATTGCTGCACCGGGCACGGCTGAAGGTGTTTGCCACCCTGGAACATTTCGAGGAGACAGGCCAGTGCTGAGTTGTAAGGAATTGGTGGCACATTCCAGCGATTATCTCGATGCTCAGTTGAGCTTTCGCGAGCGGATAGCGGTGCGCACCCATCTGGCGATCTGCTGGAAATGCCGGCGCTTTATCCGCCAGATGCGGCTGACCCAGGCGGTGCTGCGAAGGCTACCGGACGCTGCGATTCCTGAACTGGAACCGTTGGCGGCGCGTTTAGCCGAGCAGCGCAAGGCGCGCTGAACGGGTGGCTATTTAGCAGGCCGTGGAAAAAGGTCGCGAGTCAAAGCTGCTAACGGGTACATAGCCAATTTATTTCCGCCGGTGCCTGACTCCGTAGGCAAGGCGTGCATTGGAAACGCGCAAAACCCGTAGGAGTGGGCCATGCCCGCGATGCTTGGGGGCTTTCGCGAGGCGGCAGCCGTTCCTACGAAGAGCTGCCGCCCGGCTCAACAGTTAGCGGGCAGGTAGCATTGCTCAACTAGGCCTACTCCAGCCTGGCCAGGCGTTCCTCCAAGGCGGCCACGCGGGCTTCCAGTTCTTCCAAGCGGGAGTCGTATGGCTCGGATGGCGTGGCGCTTTCGGCTTTGTCGACGTGGACGTGTCTTGTCGCCAGGGCGATCGCGAGGTCCGCCGGGTCGCCCAGCAGGTGCATGTAACGATCCTCGCGTTGACCTGACTGGCGTGGCAGTTGGCTGGCCAGGCCACGCGACTGCAAACGCTCAAGCTGGTGTTGCAACTGTTCAGCATCTTCGAAGTCGTGCATGCGGTTACTGCGGGTGAGCAGCTCGTTGATGGTTTGCGGGCCACGCAAGAGCAGCAGACCGATCAGGATCACTTGGGCAGGGACCAACTCCAGGGCTTTATCGGCCCGCTGCTCCCAGCGATCGGCCCGGCTCCCCATGACCAGTCGCGCCAGGCCGCGTGCTTCCAGGCTGCGCAGGCTTTGCCCGACTTGGCCGGGGCTGAGGTTCATCACCGGTTCGCGGCTGGTTTTCTGGTTGCAGGCGATGACCAGCGCGTTGAGGGTCAGCGGGTAGGTTTCCGGCGTGGTGGCCTGCTTCTCGATCAAGCAGCCGAGGATACGGGCTTCGACAGTGTTCAGCGGCTCTGCGCTGGGCGGTGTATCTGACTGTTCGTTGGTCATGGCGGCACCGGTAGGCTGAGAAAGGTCACTAGCCTAGCTTGAGTGCCGCTGCGTTGACATGGCCTTTGCATCCGTTGCTCGCCTTAAGTGGCACTTACGGCCGACCTGCCTAGCGGTGGGTATCCAGCGCTTGGCTAGTCGCTGGTCATTCGCGGTGCGCAAAAAATAATCAGCTAGTCTTGTTCCTGGCCAAATAGAGCGGTTGCTGGGTGATCGCAGCGTGCCGGGTCTGCTGCTTTTTGCGGCGGTGTCGATGGGCGTGAATGTGGTGAGCGTCGCTGAGTGGTAGGTCGCTGTCTGGTCAAAAATTAATTAGCTAAGGAGATGAGCCATGTCGATCGAGAAGGTTCTTTATCGCGCCTACGCTGAGGCTACGGGTGGTCGCGATGGCCGCGCCGTGTCTTCCGATGGCGTGCTGGATGTCAGCCTGACCACCCCGCGTGAACTAGGCGGTGCCGGTGGCCAGGGCACCAACCCGGAACAGCTGTTTGCCGCTGGCTATTCAGCCTGTTTCTTGGGGGCGCTGAAGTTCGTTGCCGCGCGCGAGAAGGTTGCGCTACCTGAGGATACTTGGATCGAGGGGGTGGTCGGAATTGGCGCGATCCCGACCGGCTTTGGTATCGAAGTCGAGTTGAAGATCACCTTACCCTTGGCCGATCGCAAGGTCGCTGAAGATCTCGTCGCCAAGGCGCATATCGTTTGCCCCTATTCGAACGCCACGCGGGGCAATATCGATGTCCAGCTGACGTTGGTGTGATCGCTCTTAGAGTGACCTGGCCTGTGCGAACGCCTGCAGCGGCACTGCGGCGTACCAATACGCACCTTGTGCGAGGTGCGTATTCATTCGATCCGGAGAGTGATTCATCGCGCGCGTGCCCGCAAGTCGAACACCAATACTTCTGAGTCGATCCCGCTATCAAGCGTCAGTAGTTGTTCATGCTGCACTCTGGCACCGTCGCCTTCGCTCAGAGGGGTGCCGTTCACCCGAATTTTTCCGCGGGCGACGTGGACGTAGGCGTAGCGACTCGTAGAAAGCTTCAGCGTTGCCGTTTCCCGACCGTCGAATAGGCCGGCATACATGCGCGCGTCTTGCTGGATGCTCAGCGAGCCATCCTGGCCATTGGCGGAAATCAGCAAGCGCAGGCACCCGCGCCGCTGCTCGAGAGCAAAGTGCTTTTGCTGATAACGCGGTGGCAGGCGTTTGGCTTTGGGCGCCAGCCAGACTTGCAGGAGGTGCAGTGGCTTGACCTTCGAGTGGTTGTATTCGCTATGCGTGACGCCCGTACCTGCGCTCATGATTTGCACATCGCCGGGCTTAATCACCGAGCCGGTACCGAGCGAGTCCTTGTGGGCCACGGCACCCTCCAGCACATAGGTAACTATCTCCATGTCGCGGTGCGCGTGTGGGCTGAAGCCGCGGCCAGGGGCGATGCGATCATCGTTAATCACCCGCAAGTCCGAGAAGCCCATTTCATCCGGGTCGTGGTAATTGCCGAAGGAAAAGCTGTGTCGTGATTTCAGCCAGCCGAGATTGGCGACCCCTCTCGTACCGGCTTTGCGAACTTCAAGCATTGGTGTGCCTACCTAGCGCTGCGGTAACGCCAGACGGGCAGCCACGATGCTGCCCATCTGGAGCGGCTTAGGCCACATCCACCAGGATGATTTCGCTGTCTTCCATAGCGCTGAAGTACAACACCTCCTCATGGCTGACGGCGATGCCATCCCGGGCCTTGGCCTGTACACCGTTGACGGTGATCACACCGCTGGCGGCAACCAGGTAAGCCTTGCGCTTGTCGCCCAGGCGATACTCGGCTTGCTGGCCGGCCTTCAGCGTTGCCGCGCTCAAGCGTGCATCGGCGCGAATATGCAGCGCTTCGCTATTGGCAGGGTCTCCACTGGCCAGCGTGACGAAGGCACCGGCGCGCTCGCCTTTCGGGAAGGGTTTAGCGCCCCAGGCCGGCGGTGCGTTGAACTCGGTCGGCTGAATCCAAATCTGGAAGATCTTGGTGGTTTCCGACTCCATGTTGTATTCGCTATGGACGATTCCATTGCCGGCACTCATCACCTGCACATCGCCGGCTTCGGTACGACCCTCGTTACCGAGATTGTCCTGGTGGGTAATGGCCCCCTCGCGGACATAGGTAATGATTTCCATATCCCGGTGCGGATGACGCGGGAAGCCCGTATTGGGCGCGATTTCGTCGTCGTTCCACACCCGCAGCTGGCCCCAGTCCATCCGCTTGGGGTCGTAATACTCGGCAAAAGAGAAGTGGTGACGCGCGTTGAGCCAGCCGTGATTAGCGCCACCCAGCAGCTCAAAGGGTCGTAACTCGATCATGATCTGTGTCCTCCGTTGGTATCCAGGTGGCGCTCGTATGGCCTGCTCGATAGACCTGCTTTCGAGTATCAGGCGGTGGGAAGCCGCTGGTAATGGCCGGATAATCGATCAGATAATCAATTTAAAAAAGCGCAAATATTCCGCCTTTTTGATCGAATTAATAGATTTTAAGGGTCGATGATAGAAACCTTCACACTGCCCGCGGTTGGCGATGAGCCAGGCGGTAAAGTTTGCTCTGGATTTTTCCCAGTCCAATGCACGCATAGATAATCAAGCGCGCTCGGCCACTACATCTTAGGTACGCGTCAGCACCCGGGCGGCCAGCCTTTTCGTACCGGCAGGTCGGAGTGCTGGTCGCGCAACGTCACGGTAAAGAAGCAGGTTCCGCCCGGAATCCAGGCACGTCGGTAGCCAGGCTAGCCTCGATCGCGTCCCGGAGAGCATGTGCTTCGACCGGCTTGTGAAGCAGACGATGACCGCTGTCGGACGCCTCCTTAAGCCGCGCCGGTGACGTGTCACCGGTGACGATGATCGCCGGGACGGCGCAATTGAGATAATCGCGGATCTCGCGGATCGCTTCGGTTCCGGTCACGCCAGCGCCCAGCCTGTAATCGGTGAGGATGAGGTGCACCGATGCCTTCCCGCGTTGAGCGGCTTCAGCATGAATCCGGCAGGCATCGTCTGCCGAGCCCCCTGCATAAACCTTGTGCCCCCAAGCCTCGAGCAGTCCGCAAAGCCCATCCAGCACATCCTGCTCGTCGTCGATGATCATGATGCCAAGCGCTCTTTCCGGCGCGGTAGGTTGGGCGGGGGTGTTCGCTTCAGTCGGCGCTTTCCTAGCCGGCGCGGTGATGGAGAACATTGACCCACGGCCCTCGATGGAAATGAGCTTGACCCCGTGGTCGAGGAGGCGGGTGGTGTGTCGAACAATGGCCAGACCGAGGCCAAGGCCCTGCGTACGATCGCGTTCGGCATTATGGAGTTGGACGAACTCTTCGAAGATCTCCGACTGTTGGTTGGCGGGGATACCGAGTCCGCTATCGAACACCTGGATTTCGACCGAATGCCCGCGTCGTCTGCAACCAAGGAGCACGCTGCCCTTGGTCGTATAACGGAAGGCGTTGGAGAGAAGATTGTCGAGCGTGCGCTTGAGCAGTACGGGGTCGCTGTCGACCCAGAGTTTCGACTTCAGCACACGCCAGCGCAGGTTCTGCTCCTGTGCGGTGCCGGCGAATTCGTCCTGCAGACCGGCGAAGAGGCGGCTAAGCGAGACAGGTTCCCGGGATACAGTTACGACACCCGCATCGAGGCGGGAGATATCCAGCAGACCGTTCAGGAGGCCGCCGAGATTGCCGATCACCATGCGCAGCCGAGCGGCAATGTCTTGCGCCTTCAACGCCAGGACGTCCCCGCGATCCGCCAGCGCGGCAAGAGTGCCGACGAAGAGGCTGAGGGCATGAATGGGCTGCCTCAGGTCATGGCTAGCTGCGGCCAGGAAGCGCGACTTCGCCTGGTCGGCGGCTTGCGCACGGTCACGCTCCTCTTTCAGGCGACCGACCAACTCGACATTCTCCAGGCGTAATCTCACCGTCTCGCAGAGCGTGCGATAGGTCACGCGGCTGTAGTACAGGTTGACACCCGCGAGGCAGGCGAGGAAGAAGGAATAGATGGCGTAGACCTCACCCTCGCTCGTCAGGCACTGTAGAGTGACCGGCAAAAGCATGGCCACCAGCGAGCCGGCATAGGCGGGTGGAAAGGCTGAAAGCGAAGGTACTGCGCCGCAGACGAGGCCGGTCAGGACGATGCAGGTGAAGGCGAAGAGCTGAGGATCGCCCTGGGCAAAACCCTTCCAGCCGAGCCATCCCCACAGCAGGCTTGACAGCCATGAGAGTACGGTCGCCCGCCAGGCCCACTGTGCTGGGGATGCCAAGTGATTACCATGCTTGAAATAGCGCTGCGCCAGGAGAATGCGGCAGGTCGTCAGGACGTACATGGCGGCTCCCCAGGCAACGAGTCCGCTCATGGGCACGGCATTTCTGAAAATGTAAGCAACCGGAATCGGGATGGCGAAGTTTGCAAAAAGCACCGCATAGGACTGGCGAAACAAGAGGTCGACGAAATACTTACGCTGACTGGTGCTTGGCATAGCGAAGCCTCAAGGGAGAGCAACAATGAAGGAGGGGCATCAGCTCACTGTCCTGATCGCCGATGACCATAGCATCGTGCGCGAAGGATTGAGGTTTCTGCTTTCCACAGTGGATGATGTTAGCGTCGTCGGCGAGGCTGCCGACAGTGTCGGCATTCATGCGGTCCTTGGAGAACGGTCCGTCGACCTCCTGCTGCTTGATCTCGGCATGCCCGGCGTGAACCGGCTGCAGTTCATTCGAGACCTGCGCGAGCAGTTTCCCCGCTTGAAAATCCTGGTGCTGACTGCGAATGTCGAATTGGGCACCATCCGGGCCGTGCTCGAGGCCGGCGTCCATGGCTACCTCACCAAGAGCGACGATACTCAGGAACTTACCGACGCCATCGAGGCAATCCGGCAAAACCGGACCTATCTCGCCGCTGCCGTCCGCTTTGCGATCGACGGCCATGGGCGCTCTCAGGCTACGGGCGAACCTGTGGCGGACATCATCTCGCTGGTTCCGCTCACTCGGCGCGAGCGACAGGTTCTGGTGCTCATCGCTCAAGGCGCGAAGGCGCGCGAGATCGCCGAGCGCTTCTGCATCAGCCCGTTCACCGTGCGCAAGCACCGGGAGAATCTGATGCGCAAACTCGATCTCCACAACACCGCTGAGCTAGCCGCCTATGCGGTTCGGCTAGGCCTGCCCACTGGCTGAGTGGCCGCCCTCGCGAGCGCGGGGGCCCAATAAATTCAATGAACAAGCGGTAGCCCGGATGCAATCCGGGAGCTAGTGGCCTGTACGGCTGGTTGGTTAACTCAAGTTCGGATGCCTGGAGTCCTGAGGCAAGGCGCCGTGACGAGTCATAGCTGGGCTACTTTGATCCGCGGCAACGCAGTATCGGGGCCTCAGGGCGCCGAAATTGACTAATGGAACTAGCCACACAGGTCACTAGGCAACAGGTATCCCCGGATTTCCAATCTACGCCTACGCCTATTCAGATCGATAAAACCGTGTGCACAGCCAACATTAGGCTCCAGCACCCACAACCTAGGTGGCTGCGGTTTCCGCCAAAATACGGCACCCGTCGTATATCTCCTGATCAAGCCCAGTCTTAACCTTCCTCGCTACTGGCATTTCGCTGCCTGCTCGACCGACAGAGTGTCCATCCAGCGTTATCCCTCGCAACTCATAGAAGCGCTATTTTCCACTGGAAGGATGACCTGTCCATGATATTGCCGGAAGCTTGGATCTCGTTTGCGTTCGCAACGCTGGCCTTCGCCTGCATGCCTGGCCCCGCCATCCTCTATATGACCTCACAGACGCTTGCACACGGGCGACGAGCGGGATTCATGGCTGCACTCGGCATTCACCTGGGTTGCTATGTTCACATCGCTGCGGCCACCGCGGGCCTGGCCACGCTGCTCCATCACGCGCCGATGGTCTATCTCGGCATCAAGCTCGCTGGAGCGGTCTATCTGATCTGGCTGGGCGGCAGCATGATCCTCGGCAGGCACGCGGCGTCGGCGGACTCTGCTTTGCCTAAGCCGGGTGTCCTGCGCGACAGTGCTGTCGTGGAAGTCCTCAACCCCAAGACTGCGCTGTTCTTCCTGACCTTTCTGCCGCAGTTCGTCAACCCGGAGAGTGCCGCGCCGCTCTGGCTGCAATTCCTGGTTCTCGGCAGCATCGTCAATCTGATCTTCTCGGTGGCAGACCTCGTTGCGGTGGTCTTCGCTTCGCTGCTGATCGGCCCGTTATCGGCTAATGGGCTCATGCGCTTCATGCCAAAGGTCAGTGGTTCGATTCTGGTCGGCCTTGGCCTCGTACTTGCGAGGCAGTACACCTAAATCTGACCCATTACGGACGTTCAGGGGTGTCTACGAAACTAGGGGATTCAATGACCGCGAGTAAGGCTTGCGCAAATACACCGGGCAGGGATGTTTGAGAGTTACCAGCTCTCTCAATTCATGGAAACGTCGATGAATCGATTGGTAGCAGAGGTTGTCAACGTAATCAGCGCCATGTCCGCTAAGGGGCCACTGGGGGCGCAGGCAGAACTCGGAAAAATCGTACGCTCAAGCACCCTCTATGCGCGCCTTGATTTAAAGCACGAGCGCGTTCAGCTGGTCTTGCCAAGCGGATGGCAGGAGCAACCCTGTCCCTCGGCTGCCTGTTCCAGATTGCGCAGGATCCCGCACTCACTGGCTTTCTGATTGGCGTGGCAGGTATCCCGCAGTGTGTGCAATTGCTGTTCGAGCAAGCGCAGTGATTCGACTTGCTGGTGGATGCGCTCGATCTGCCCGTCGATCAGTTGGTTGATCTCGTCGCAGGCCAGTTCCGGCTTAGCTTGAAAGCTGCGCAATGTGCGCACGTCCGGCAACCCCATGCCGAGCGAGCGGCAATGGCGAATGAAGTTGAGCTGCACCAAGTGCGCTTCGGAGTAGCTACGATAGCCGTTGGGCTCGCGTGCTGGCACGTCGAGCAAGCCTTCTCGCTCGTAAAAGCGCACCGTTTCGACATCGCAATCGCTGCGTTGCGCCAGTTCACCTATCCTCATCCCGCATTCCTCCGAAAAGTGCTTGACCCTGTAGTTACTACAGACTGTTGAATGGTGGCATTGTTCCCAGGGGTACACCCGCATGAGTCAGCACAACGAGCCCAACCCCGTGTTCCGCCGCCACGCACAGGAAAAAGACGAATGCTGTGGCTCAGCCCATGAGCACCGGGCTGAACACGACCCTGCGCATGCCGATGAAGCGAGTCACGATCACAGCCACGATGGCCATCAGCATGATCACGCCGATGCGTGCAGCACCCCCGGCACGGAAGCCAGCAAAGGCGCATCGCAGGCCAAGCACACCCCGCCGCCCGAAGGCGCCAGCCGGGTGCGTTACCGCATCGACAAGATGGACTGCCCCACCGAGGAGCGGCTGATCCGCAACCGGTTGGAACCGATGCCAGGGATCGCCCGGCTCGATTTCAACCTGCTGGATCGGGAACTGACGGTGTACCACCGCCTGGGCGATCCGCAGCCCATCGCCGCCGCGTTAACCGCGCTAGATATGGCTCCCAGCCTGTTCGAAGTCGGTGCGCCGGCAACCGCCGTGCCACCGGCCCTGGGCGCAAAACTGAAAGGCCTGTTGATTATCAGCGGCTTGGCCGCGGTCGGCGCCGAAGTCATCGCCTGGACGACCGGGCAGGAAGCCTCCTGGCCGGTGATGGCCCTGGCTGCGTTGTCCATCCTGAGCGCCGGCCTGCCAACCCTCAAGAAGGGCTGGGTCGCGCTCAAGAACCGGACGCTCAACATCTATTTCCTGATGTCGCTGGCGGTAGCCGGTGCCGTCATCATCGGTAAGTGGCCAGAAGCGGCGATGGTGGTGTTCCTGTTCGCTGTCGCCGAGGCCATCGAAGCGTTGTCGCTGGAACGGGCGCGCAACGCGATCAAGTCGCTGACCGCGCTGGCCCCGGAAACCGCCGAGGTCAGGGTCGGGGACGGCTGGCAAGAGCAACCGGTGGCTGGGGTGGCGGTCGGTAGCCGCATCCGGGTTCGTACCGGTGCGCGAGTGCCGCTGGATGCACGCGTCGACTCGGGCCGGGCCGCGCTCGACCAGGCGCCGATCACCGGCGAGAGCCTGCCAGTGGACAAGCAGGCCGGCGACGCCCTGTACGCCGGCAGCATCGTCACCGACGGCGTGGTGGAGGCGACCGTGACGGCCGCGGCCGGTGACAGCACCCTGGCCCGCATCGCTGCCGCCATCCAGGATGCGCAATCGCAACGCGCGCCGACACAGCGCTTCGTCGATCAGTTCGCCCGCTACTACACCCCCGTAGTGGTTGCCCTGGCTCTCCTGGTGGCCGTGCTTGGCCCGCTGCTGTTCGGTGGTACGTGGGGGGCATGGATCTACCAAGCGCTGGTATTGCTGGTGATCGCCTGTCCCTGCGCCCTAGTGATATCCACGCCGATCACGGTGGTCAGCGGGCTGGCGGCAGCGGCCAAGCACGGCATCCTGATCAAGGGCGGGGTTTACCTCGAAGGTGGTCGGCTGCTGAAAGTCGTGGCGTTGGACAAGACTGGCACACTGACTCAAGGCCAACCTGTGCTGACCGATGCGGCGCCGTTCGGCGACATGCCGCTCGAGCAAGCCTTGATGATCGCGGCCAGTCTTGACGAGCACAGCACTCATCCGGTTGCGCAAGCCTTGGTCAGCGGATGGCGAGCACGCCAACCGGATGCCGCGACCGTGCCGGTTGAAGACTTCGGCGTGCTCAACGGCCGTGGTGTCAAGGGCAGCATCGCTGGTCAGCCGTGGCATCTGGGCAACCATCGGTTAGTCGAAGAGCTGGGTATTTGCTCGCCAGCACTCGAAGCACGGCTAGCGCTGTTGGAAAATGCCGGCAAGACCGCCATCGTCCTGTGCGCGGCCAGCGGCCCGGTAGCGCTGTTCGCTGTCGCCGACACGGTCAGGCCCGAGAGCTTTGCTGCGGTGGCGGCCCTCAAGGCGCTGCACGTCGAACCGGTGATGCTGACCGGCGACAACCCGGCCACCGCGCGGGCGATTGCCGATCAACTCGGTATCCAGAACGCACGCGGCAACCTGATGCCGGAAGATAAACAAACCGCCGTCGCCGAACTCAAGAGCCGTCATGGCACGGTCGGCATGGTCGGCGATGGCGTGAACGATGCCCCAGCGTTGGCGCGGGCCGACATCGGTTTCGCGATGGGCGCGGCCGGCACCGCCACTGCGCTGGAAACCGCCGATGTAGCCATCATGGATGACGACCCGCGCAAGATCGCCGATTTCATCCGCCTGAGCCGCCGCGCGGGATCAGTCTTGAAGCAGAACATCGCACTGGCGCTGGGCATCAAGGTGGTCTTCCTCGGGTTGGCGCTAACCGGCCATGCCACGCTGTGGATGGCGGTGTTCGCTGACATGGGAGCGAGCTTGCTGGTGGTGTTCAATGGGCTGCGCTTGCTTGGGTATTTCCCGCCAACGGCAGTGAGTGCCAGCCGCGCCCCGTGGGTGGTCGAGTAGCTGTGGCGAGGAGGGCGCTTATCAGGCCGAGGTCGACCGGCCATGGGGCCGGGCGCCACTTCGCGCCAGCCCGGCCAACAAATAAAGCCTACCTCGCTGCAACGTCCTCCATTGAGTTCCGTCCATTGCGCTGAGGGTGCCAAGCCGGCCCCATTTAAACGCCGCAGCGTCTGAATACCGTAGTTGCCGGCCAGGCTGGCGGCGCTGACGGAGAGTGGCGGGGCGCGATTGTCGCTGATGGTCACCCTGCTGATGGCGATCTTCAGTGGGCAGTAGCAGTTCGGCTAGCAAGCGATTGCCGATCCCACGCCTTTCGTCAATGCCAGATATTGGCCTTGGCAGAGAAGCTAGAGCAGGCACGGGCGATCCTTATCAGGCATGGCCACTATGACTGGCTGACCCGCAGCGGCAAGTTCGAGGTGCCGAATAAAGGAATGGAGTTCGCGGTGACGTATCTGCTTATGTTGCTGGCGCTTTTTCAGTGGTGCTGGGCGCTGGTTGAGTGTCGATTATTGGCTGGCGCGGTGTTTGCGCCGCGCAGTTTGAGACAAAACTCGGGGTTTCTGCTGGCTTTTCAGTCGTCGTCAGGTCGGCGAAAACGTCTGGGATGCACGTCCTAGAGCGGTTTCTCTCTTATTCTTATTGGAAGTAAAAAAGTTCCTTTGTCATAAAACATTTATATAAAAGCAACTGCGCTGAAATAACCCGTCGCCAAGATTCCCTCCCAACACAAACGGGCCAGATGCTCGGGTGTTTTTTAAAGACCAAAAGGGGAATTCTTCGATGATCCGTAAGCACTCATTCTTTGGGATGGGGGCCGGTGTTGCCGCCAGCACCCTG
Source organism: Pseudomonas cavernicola (assembly GCF_003596405.1). Taxonomy (NCBI): domain Bacteria; kingdom Pseudomonadati; phylum Pseudomonadota; class Gammaproteobacteria; order Pseudomonadales; family Pseudomonadaceae; genus Pseudomonas; species Pseudomonas cavernicola. Next base: position 2,671,582 of record NZ_QYUR01000002.1, on the reverse strand, counting down.
GCCCTGGCCATTTCCGCCCAGGCTTTCGCCGGCACCGTAACCACTGACGGCGCTGACATCGTTGTCAAAACTAAAGGTGGCCTGGAAGTCGCCACTACTGACAAATCCTTCAGCTTCAAGCTGGGTGGTCGCATCCAGGCTGACTACGGCCGCTTCGATGGTTTCTACACCCGCAATGGTGACACGGGGGATGCCGCGTATTTCCGTCGTGCCTACCTTGAACTCTCCGGTATCGCCTATACCGACTGGGCCTACACCGTTGCCTATGACTTCTCGGAAAACTCGGGCAACAGCAACGGTGCCGCGAACAGCGGCAACTTCGACGAGGCCTCCTTCAGCTACACCGGCTTCGCTCCGATTACCTTGCGCGCTGGTCGTTTCGACCCCGATTTCGGCCTGGAAAAGGCCACCAGCTCCAAGTGGGTCACCGCCCTCGAGCGTAACGCCTTCAACGAAGTGATCGACTGGACCAACAGCCACCAGGACGGCCTGGGTCTGCAGGTGCAGGCGCTGATCAGCAATTACGCCTACGTCTCCAGCAGCGTATCCAGCAAGGATGCCAACGACGACGAGGGCGATAGCGTCAAGCAGTTCAACGCCCGTGGCGTGTTCGCTCCCATGGCTGAAGCCGGCAAGGTGCTGCACTTCGGCGTGAACTTCGCCCAGCGCGGGCTGGACGATGTGGCGGGTGCCGACGTGCGCTACCGTTCTCGTCTGGGCATGCGCGGTGTGGATACCAACGGCGGCAACTCCGCCGGCAACCTGGGCAACCGTGCCGTGTTCGCCGGCACCAACGCCGCCAACAAGTTCTGGGACGACGATACCGCCTGGGGCCTGGAAGCGGCCTTCGCTACCGGCCCCTTCTCCCTGCAGGGTGAGTGGATGAAGCGCGAAACCGACTCCGCTGGTCCCCAGACGGACCTGGAAGCCGATGGCTTCTACGTGCAGGCCGCCTACACCCTCACCGGCGAGGCTCGTGGCTACAAGATGGGCAAGTTCGACTCCATCAAGCCGGCCAATAAGGAAATTGGCGCCTGGGAAGTCTACTACCGCTACGACAGCATCTCCGCCGACAACGATGTGGCAGTCACTGCGGTCAACACGCCTACCAGCACCTTCCTGCGTGAAGCTGACGATACCGAAGCCAAGGTGCATAACCTGGGCGTCAACTGGTACGCCAACGAAGCAGTCAAGATCAGCGGCATGTACACCAAGGCCAAAACCGACAAGATCACCAACCGCGCGGGTGACGACGACGGCGACGGCTTCGTAGTCCGCGCTCAGTACGTGTTCTAAGTTCAAGTAACCAACTGCTCCGCTCCTTATTTAAGCCCCGCCTAGTGCGGGGCTTTTTTTCGTCTGCGGCACAGGCCAGACTGCGCGGATGTCGAATTTGATTCTGCAACGCCTTGCCGATCTGGACGCCTCCGCCTGGGACGCCCTGGTGCCGAGTGCGCAACCGTTCCTTAGCCACGCTTTTCTCTCTGCGCTGGAAGACAGTGGCAGTGTCGGTGGGCGCACTGGCTGGACGCCATCCCATCGTTTATGGGTCGATGCCCAAGGCCAGTTGCTGGCCGCGCTGCCGGCCTATGTCAAAGCCCACTCCTATGGGGAATACGTGTTCGACCATGGCTGGGCGGATGCCTGTCAGCGCGCCGGCATCGCCTATTACCCGAAGCTGCTCTGCGGCGTGCCGTTTTCACCGGTCACTGGCCCGCGCCTGCTCGGCTATCCCGAGGCGGCGGGTCAGTTGCTCGACCAACTCAGCCAAGGTTTGGCGGCGCAAGGCCTGTCCGGGCTACATATTAACTTCACCGATGATCTGGCGGATGCGCTGCTGAGCGGACGTGAGGGCTGGTTGGAGCGGCTGGGCTGTCAGTACCACTGGCGCAACCATGGTTACCGGGATTTTCAGGATTTCCTCGCTGCGTTGGCCTCGCGCAAGCGCAAACAAATCCGTAAAGAGCGCGACCAAGTGGCGGGGCAGGGCATCGACTTCGACTGGCGGCTGGGCCAGCAACTGAGCGAGGCCGAGTGGGATTTCGTCTACGCCTGCTATGCCAACACCTACGCCATACGCGGGCAGATGCCTTACCTGACGCGTACATTCTTTAGCCTGCTGGCCGAGCGGATGCCTACGGCGATCCGCGTGGTATTGGCGCGTCAGGGCTCACGCCCGGTGGCGATGGCCTTCAGTTTGCTCGCTGGCGACAGCCTGTACGGGCGCTATTGGGGGTGTCTGGCGGAGTTCGACCGGCTGCATTTCGAGACCTGTTTCTACCAAGGCATGGACTATGCGATCAGCCAGGGTCTACAACGTTTCGACGCTGGCGCGCAGGGCGAACACAAGCTGATTCGCGGTTTCGAGCCGGTGCTCACGCGCTCCTGGCATTACCTCACACACCCTGGGTTGCGCGCGGCGGTGGCGGATTTTCTCGAGCAGGAACGCGTCGGGGTGCGGGCTTACGCCGAGGAAGCGCGCGACCTGCTCCCCTATCGCCAGGACTGATCAGGCAATGCTGGTGGTGCTGGCGGTACTACCGCCCCATTCGAGGAAACGGATCTTGTGCACCTCGCCCTCGCTGTCTTCATAGACCAGGGTCACCGGCACAGCGCCTGTTTTGTCGGAGGTGTCGGTGCGGTGCAGCACCTTCTGTACATCGATTTCCATCCCGTAGTGGTAGTCCACGGCGGAGATGCCCGCGCCGGGAGTTTGCACGCCGTCCTGGGCGAATACGCTGGGCGCTAGACTGGAGATCACGGCGCTGACAACCGAGGCCATTTTCATAAGGCTTTTTCCTCTGTTGGGTTTCGCTTGCTAAGGACTTCATCTGACCCACGAGAGCCGGTTAGTTCATTCGGCCCCGGCCGGAGGTGCCTTTCAGCGGGCGGCCAGGCGCCGGCAATTGCCCGTGGTTGAGGGGGTGCGACCGTTCGTCACATGTCTTGAAATTGGCGGGCAGAACTGGGTGCGATGGTTTAACGAGGGCTGCTGGCTCACTCTACCCCGACGAACCCGCCGGTCTGGTGCTGCCATAGGCGCGCATACAGGCCACCGTGGGCGATCAGCTCGGCATGGGTGCCGCTCTCGGCGATCTGCCCTTTGTCCAACACTACCAGGCGATCCATCCGTGCGATGGTCGACAGGCGGTGGGCGATGGCAATCACCGTCTTGCCTTGCATCAGGGTGTCCAGGCTTTCCTGGATCGCCGCTTCGACCTCCGAGTCCAGCGCCGAGGTGGCTTCGTCGAGGATCAAGATCGGTGCATCCTTCAGCAGTACGCGAGCGATGGCGATGCGTTGGCGCTGGCCGCCGGAGAGTTTCACCCCGCGCTCGCCCACGTGGGCGTCAAAGCCTGTGCGGCCCTGGGCATCCGAGAGCAGTGGAATGAATTCGTCGGCGCGTGCTTTGCGCGCCGCTTCCCAGAGTTCCGCATCGCTGGCGTCGGGTTTGCCATACAGCAAATTGTCGCGGATCGAGCGATGCAGCAGCGAAGTGTCCTGGGTGACCATGCCGATTTGCTCGCGCAGGCTTTCCTGGGCGACTTCGGCGATATTCTGGCCGTCGATCAGAATGCGTCCGCTTTCCAGGTCATACAGGCGCAGCAGCAGATAGACCAGGGTCGACTTGCCGGCGCCGGACGGGCCGATCAGGCCAATCTTCTCGCCCGCCTTGATCCACAGGTTCAACCCGTCGATCACCCCGCTGCCTTTGCCGTAGTGGAAATCGATCTGCTCTAGGCGTACTTCGCCGCGTTGCACCTGCAGCGCCGGGGCGTTCTCGCGGTCAGTCACGGTGCGTGGCTGGGCGATGGTCTGCATGCCGTCCTGCACAGTGCCGATGTTCTCGAAGATGCCATTGACCACCCACATGATCCAGCCAGACATATTGTTGATGCGGATTACCAGACCGGTAGCCAGTGCAATGGCGCCGACCGAGATCAGCTCCTGGCTCCACAGCCAGAGGGCGAGGCCGGTGGTGCTGGCGATCAGTACGCCGTTCAAGCTGGTGATCAGTACATCCATGGAGGTGACCACGCGGCCGGCCAGCTGGGTTTTTTCGGTTTGTTCCTGCAGCGCCTCACGGGCGTAGCCTTGCTCATAGTGGGTATGCGCAAACAGCTTGAGGGTGGCGATGTTGGTGTAGCCGTCGACGATCCGACCCATCAGTTTCGAGCGGGCTTCCGAGGCCACCACCGAACGCTGTTTGACCCTCGGCACGAAGTAGCCCAGGGCAATGAGGTAGCCGACGATCCACAGCAGCAGCGGCAGCATCAGTCGCCAGTCGGCCTCGGCGAACAGCACCAGGCTGCTGACCGCATAGATCAGCACATGCCAGAGCGAGTCCACCGCCTGCACCGCCGACTCGCGCAGGGCGTTACCGGTCTGCATGATGCGTTGCGCGATGCGCCCGGCGAAGTCGTTCTGGAAGAAACCGAGGCTTTGTTTCAGCACATAGCTGTGGTTCTGCCAGCGGATCAGGTTGGTCAGGCTGGGGTTGATCGTCTGATGTACCAGCAGGTCATGCAAGCCGTTGAACAGTGGGCGGAGAATCAGTGCGACGACAGCCATCCACAGCAGTTCAGTGCCGTGCAGGGTGAAGAACTCGCTGTGCGGCGTGCTCTGGGCCAGATCGACGATGCGCCCGAGAAAGCTGAACAGGGCCACTTCGATCAGCGCAACGATCAACCCAACCGCCAGGAGCGCGGCGAAGCTCGGCCAGACCTGCCGCAAGAAGTGCAGGTAGAACGGCCAGACACTGGTTGGCGGGGCCCCAGCGGGGCTCGGGCGAAAAACCGCAATCAACTGCTCGAAACGGCGATAAAGCATGGCGGCTCACAGGCGCTGGATAGATCGTAGGCTGGGTTTCGCTGCGCTCTACCCAGCCTACTCGACTAGATCATGAACAGGCTCTTACAAACGTTTGGCGGACAGAATCAGCACCGGAGTGCGCGGGACGTTCTGGAAGCCGGCGATGTTGCCCGTCGGGACTTGGGCGATTTTGTCGACCACGTCCATGCCACGTATGACCTTGGCGAATACCGCGTAACCAAAATCGCGCGAGCCATTGTCGAGGAAGGCGTTGTCCTTGTGGTTGATAAAGAACTGGCTAGTAGCAGAGTCGACGACTTGGGTGCGTGCCATGGCCAGGGTGCCGCGCACGTTGTGCAGGCCATTATTGGCTTCGTTCTTGATCGGGGCCTGGGTATTGCGCTGCTGCATGTCCGCATCGAAGCCGCCGCCTTGCACCATGAAGCCGGGGATCACCCGGTGGAACACGGTGTTGTCGTAGAAGCCGCTGTCCACATAGGAGAGGAAGTTCTGCACGCTGATCGGTGCCTTGTCGGCCTCCAGCTCGATCTCAATCTCACCCAGGCTGGTAGTCAGCAGGACATGGGGCTTTGCGGTGGGTTTTTCTGCGGCCAGCAGGCTGCTGGCGAACAACAGGGAACAGGCGACAAGGACAAGTTTCTTCAGCATTTTTAGCGGGCCTTCTTAGAGGGCGGACTGTGTTGTTCGACTTCAGCGAGAAAGTCGAGCAGGGTGGAGTTAAACCGTTCAGGTTGATCCATTGGCGTGGCGTGGCGCGAATCGTCGATAACCACCAGGCGTGCGTTAGGCAGCTCTTGCACGTACGCCTGTTTCAGCGCCACCGGGGTGTAGTCGTGATCGGCGCTCACCACCAAGGTAGGACAGGTGATGCGCGCGAGTCGTTCCCGTACGCCCCAGCCGATAATGGCATCAAGACTGGCGAGATAGGCGCGTTTGTCGTTCAGTGGCCAGCGTCGTTCGATCTTCAAACGCAGCTCGACTTGTTCAGGTTTGGGGAAGAGTAACTTGCCCAGGTTTTTGCCGATGGTCTCCAGGCTCAGCAGGCGTGACAGCGTCCAGCGTTGGGCGATCATCAGCACGTCGCTCGGGCTTTTTGCCTTCACCTCCGGGCCGCTGTTGACGATGGTCAGGCTTTTCAGCAAGTGCGGGTAATCGACGCCCAACTGAAAGCCGATCATCCCACCCATGGAAATGCCGACCAGATGCACCGAGCCGAGCTTGAGGTGCTCGACCAGCGCGGCGACGTCTTCGGCAAAGCCGGCAATGCTATAAGCCTCGCGCGGTTTGGCCGAGCGGCCGTGGCCGCGCACGTCGAGGGCGATCACCCGGTAGTGGGCGCTGAGTTGCGGGATCTGATATTCCCAGTCCTGGGTGCTGGAGCCCAGGCCATGCACTAGCAGCAGCGGGGCGCCGTGGCCGTACTCCTCGTAATGCAGCTGGCAACCATCGTTATCGAAGTAGGACATGCACACTCCAGGTAAATGGGTTCAATTCTGCCATTGGCTGAGGGTGGCCAGGCATCCGGAGAGTGCCGGCAGGGTCTCGCTGTCGCTCAGGTACGCGCTTGCGGTGCTGCAAAGGCCGCATCCAGCGGCGCAGCATCGAAGTTTTTAATCAGCTCGACAAGGATCTGCGTGGCCGGGCCGAGCGGTTTGTCTTTGTTCGAGTACAGAAAGAAGGTCGGATTACGCGTACCGCCCTGATCCAGCGGCAAGGCCTTGAGTGAACCCTCCTTGAGTTCGCGCTCGATCAGGTGGCGCGGCAGCCAGGCGAAGCCCAGACCGCTGCTGACGAAAGTGGCGGCGGTGACCAGGCTGCCGACGGTCCAGCGCTGTTCTGCGCCGAGCCAACCGACGTCGCGCGGCTGCTGCCGGCCGGAGTCTCGAATTACCACCTGCAGTTGGGATTCCAGATCCTGAAAGTTGATCTCGCGTTGCAGGCGGTGCAGCGGATGCTCTGGATGAGCGACCGCGACAAACTCGACCGAGCTCATCTCCATACCCAGGTAGCCGGAAATATTGAAGCCACTGATGGCCAGGTCGGCGATGCCTTCCTTGAGCACTTCCTCGACGCCGGAGAGCACCTCTTCGCGCAGGCGCACGCGACAGCCACGGCTCTGCGGCATAAAAGCGGTCAGCGCGCGTACCAGACGGGCATTCGGGTAGGCGGCGTCGACCACCACGCGGACTTCGGCTTCCCAGCCTTGCTCCATGTGGTGAGCCAGGTCTTCCAATTGGCTGGCTTGCTTGACCAGTTGCCGCGAGCGGCGCAGCAGTACGCCACCGGCCTCGGTCAGCACAGCTTTGCGGCCGTCGATGCGCAACAGCGGCACGCCGAGTTGCTCCTGCATTCGCGCCACGGTGTAGCTCACCGATGATTGCGAACGGTGCAGCGCTTCGGCGGCCTGGGCGAAACCGCCGTGATCGACCACTGCCTGTAGGGTGCGCCATTGATCCAGGGTCACGCGGGGCGCTTTCATCGCCAGTTCCTCATGTCGGGGGCCTGTAGTGATGCGTGGTCGAAGCAAACAAACCCTGGGAGTCGGCTTGCAGCCCCACTCACGCCTTGGGCGGCGACTCCGGCGGCGCAAACGGCAGAGGGCCCGCCTCGGCCTGGAGGTCCCACGGGTAGGCGCGTTGCAGCCCGGTTCAGATCGTAGGGCGCTTATATCTAAAAAACAAATCTATTGATTTGTTTTTGTCAGTCTTGGTGCACTTATCTCGATGTTTTTGGGCTGGGGGGCCTGGCGTCGGCCGTATGCCCAATACCTTCCAGGCTGGTGCGAGCGGCGTAAAATGGGATCGTCAGGGGCCTTCCAGCCGTGATGGACGCTGGACCAGATGCCGTGTCGGAGGTCGATCATGAACAGACTTATTTGTGCCGTGGCGCTGTTAGTGCCGGTGACCGCGCTGGCCACCTTCTTTCCCATCGACGTCACGCCGCACATGGACGGTACCGACGTGGCTTACGAGACCACCCCGCTCTTGTTCAATATGGGTGTCATGTCACTGCATAACAAAGGCAAGACGGCGGCGGCCTGCAAGGTGGTGTTCAACAACGGTCCGGAATATCCGCGGGTGCGCAAGGTCATCCTCGAGCCTGGGGAACAGGCGACGCTGGCGGGCAATTTCAAGAGCGAAATCATCCGGATGCGCATCGAGTTGACCTGCGTTCCGGTTTAGGTGGCCGAGCGTCGACAGTCTGTTAACCCCAGGGGCAAGGGGCAAGCTTTCGTCGGCGCCGATTCTTGCCCTATGCTGAGCCCCCGTTACTGGAGTCCTGCCCAATGCAAAAGATCCGCTGTGCCGTATTCGCTCTGTTGCCGCTGAGCGCCCTGGCCGCCACCTTTCCCATCGAAGTGGAGAAGCAACTGAACGGCGCCGAAGTGTCGGCCAGCTCGCAAGCCATCGACTTCAACATGGCCGGCATCCAGCTCAACAACTATGGGAAGGCTGCGGCCGAGTGCCAGGTGGTGTTCCGCAATGGCCCCGAGTCGCCGCGTACCCGTAAGGCCGACCTCGAACCGGGCCAGAGTGCACTGCTGACCAGCAGTTTCAAGAGCAAGGTCATCAGGCTGCGGATCAAGGTGACCTGCAACCCGAAGTAACGCCCAGCACGAGCGCTGCGCTGCGCTGCGCTGATTTTGATCGAAGGCTGAAACGGCTACCCGGATAAATCAAATTGATTGATTGTTCTGAGCGGTTTTTTGCGCTTTTTTATCGATATTGACGTGGGTAATCTGCGTTCCATCGAAACACACCAGCCATTCGATGGAGTTCGCCAGCATGTCCAAGGTTCTCGTGATTGAAAGCAGCGCCCGCCAGCAAGGTTCGATTTCCCGCCAGCTGACCGATGAATTCATCGTGCAGTGGCAAGCGGCTCATCCAACCGACCAGGTGACTGTACGTGACCTGGCTGTAGAGCAGGTGCCGCACCTGGATATCAACCTGCTGGGCGGCTGGATGACGCCGGCGGAACAGCAAACGGACGCGGAAAAAGCCGCGCTGGCGCGCTCCAATACGCTCACCGATGAGTTGCTGGCGGCCGATGTGCTGGTACTGGCGGCGCCCATGTACAACTTTGCGATTCCTAGCACCTTGAAGTCCTGGCTGGATCACGTGCTACGTGCCGGGGTGACCTTCAAATACACCGATACCGGCCCGCAAGGCCTGCTTACTGGCAAGCGCGCCTATGTGTTGACTGCGCGGGGCGGTATCTACGCCGGCAGCAGCATGGATCACCAGGAACCCTACCTGCGCCAGGCCCTGGGTTTTATCGGGATTCATGAGGTCAGATTTATTCATGCCGAAGGCCTGAACCTCGGTGGTGAATTTTTGGAAAAGGGCCTGAACCAGGCCAAGGCACAACTGGCTCAAGTGGCTTGATCTCCAGCGGATTTGCTACTGGACTAAAGATAGAAGGCTCGTAAACCACCGCTTTGCCTCGCTCCCACCCAAGCGGGAGCCCAGGCGCCAGGCAGTATCAAGAGGTGGCTGAGGACTCAAGCCGCGGTGCTTTAAGCGCTAAACCAGTTCTCTCTTCACGCCCGTTGCTCCTGGGCGTACTAGCCCGGTCGACTATTCCCCTTGGTCGTCCGGGCTTTTTTATGGCGGTTATTGGGTGGTGCCGGTGGTGCTGGCACGCTTTGCTCATTATCCATTGCATCGTCCAGGCTATTTAAACCGCCACGTTCGGGTTAAGGTCGCCGGCTGTTTTGCGAGGCTAGCCATGGTGCTGTTGGGTTTTTCGAAGATAGTGCAGGGGGGGCGGCCATGAGGTTGTCCGGTCGCGGCGTGGCGTTGTCGTTAACGGCTTCGGTGTTGTTCGCCCTGATGCCGGGGTATGTGCGCGAATTGGCACCGCTGGATGGTATCCAGGTGTTCGCCCAGCGCGTGCTCTGGTCGATTCCTGCTGTGCTGCTATTGGTAGCCGTGGCGCGCCAATGGGCTGTGTTGGGGGCGGTGTTCCAGCGTCTGCGTAACGAGCCATTGTTGTTGGCCGCCTTGCCATTGGCGGCGGTGTTGATTGGCTTGCAGTGGGGCTTGTTTCTTTGGGCTCCGCTGGTGGGACGGATGCTGGAGGTGTCGCTCGGCTACTTCCTCTTACCGCTGGTGATGGTGCTGGCCGGCCGCTTGTTCTATAGCGAACGCCTGAGCCCGCTGCAAGGTATTGCGGTGGCGTTCGCGCTGCTTGGGGTGGCCCATGAGCTGTGGCTGACGCGGGCGTTCTCATGGGTGACTTTGCTCGCCGCGCTTGGCTATCCGCCGTATTTCATGCTGCGCCGCTGGATGCGTTTGGACGCGCTGTCCGGTTTCATCCTGGAGATGCTGATGCTGGCGCCACTGGCGGTATGGTTGATCGTCACTTATAGCCCGGCGGAGCTGTTCAGCCTGAGCCCGCAACTCTGGTGGCTACTCCCAGGCGTGGGCTTGCTTGGAACCTTGGCGTTTGCCGCCATGATGGCCGCCAGCCGGCTACTGCCGCTGGGCGTGTTCGGTATTCTCAGTTATGTCGAGCCGGTGTTGCTGTTTGCCGTGGCGGTGCTGTTTCTCGGCGAAGCCTTCGACCCGGCTCAGATCTGGACCTATGCGCCGATCTGGCTGGCGATATTACTGACCGGTTGGGACAGTGTGCACGTCCTGCGCAAGCAGGCGCGCCAGGGGCTGTAAGGCTGGCAGTACATGGTCGCGCAGCAGCGGGGCAAGGTTGGCCGGGTAGGGACGGTCGCGCTCCAGCCAGGCCAGTTCTTCCAGCTCGGCGGCGGCATGCACCGTATGCGGTAACTCGGCGATAAAGACTTCCGCATCCACCCAGGTATCGACCTCATTGGCCGCGACCGCGTGGAAACGACCCAGCGGCGTGAGGTCGGCGTCATTTAGCTGCAGCTGCAACTCTTCCCATAACTCCCTCTGCACTGCGGCCAAGGCCGACTCTCCTGTCTCGCGTTTGCCGCCCGGCAACATAAAGGCCAGCGTGCCACGTTTGCGCACCAGCAGCAGTCGGCCGTGCTGATCCAGCAGGCAGGCCGCGGCGATCTGTAACACGCTCATGCGAGTTCGCCTTCCGGCTGCACCTGGTAATGCAATTGCACGACACCGGTGCTGAAGCTGCGTTGTTCATGCAGCTTCAGGTTGCGTTCCAGGCCCGTGGAGAACAGCGGGATGCCCGCGCCGAGTAAGTACGGAATCACGCTGACCACGAGTTCATCGAGCAACCCGACGCTAAAACAGCTGGCGGCCAGTGAGCCGCCACCGACCAGCCAGATGCGCTTGCAGCCGGCGGCAGCCAGCTCGGCGATGGCCTCGGTCGGGGTGCTGTGGCTGATACTCACCTCGGGCGCCGCACGCGGCAGGTCGGCGCGGGTCAGTACCGTGCACGGCTTGCCAGGGTAAGGCCAGCCTCCCTCGAAGGCTTGCACCGTCTCGTAGGTGCCGCGGCCCATCAACAGGCCGTCGATGCTTTGGTAAAAGCCGCTGTAGCCATGATCGTCACCGGCGGCCTCGATCTGTTTGAGCCAGTCAACGCTGCCGTCCGGGCGCGCGATATAGCCGTCCAGACTGGCGGCGACGTAGTAGATAAGTGAGGCAGTCATGTCCACTTCCAAGTGTGTGTTATGCCTTTTGGAGTGGAGCGCTGGCGACAAGTTCGGCACTGTCGTGCAAGTCGAGATTGCCGCAGGAGCCGACCAAAGGCTCCGCAGTACCTGCTTCCGGCATATCCAGCAGCCTATCGAGTAGCCACGCCAAGCCACGGCCGCGCCCCTCGATGACCGGTCCGGATAGGCGGATAGTGCCCTGGCTAGCGCATTGCAGCAGTGGCGGCAGTTGTTCGACGCGGACCCCAGGGTGCTCAATAAGTGCATTCATACAGGCGGCCCCTGTGGTGAAAATGGCGGCAAGCTTACCCCGCTTGCCGCGGACGAATCCGCGGCAAAATGCACAGACTGCGAGTTTTCCGTGGCGACAACCGTTACGCTATACAACTGTTTACTGATTTTCGCCGAGGTAACCCCCGTGTTTTCCCAATTCGCCCTGCACGAACGCCTGCTTAAAGCCGTGGCCGAGCTGAAATTTGTCGAGCCGACGCCGGTGCAAACGGCGGCTATTCCGCCGGCGCTGGAAGGGCGTGATCTACGGGTGACGGCGCAAACCGGCAGCGGCAAGACCGCGGCCTTTGTGCTGCCGATGCTGAACCGGCTAATGGGCGACGCCAAGCCGCGGGTGGTGATTCGTGCGGTAATCCTGCTACCGACTCGTGAGCTGGCGCAGCAAACCCTCAAAGAAGTCGAGCGTTTCTCGCAGTTCACTTTCATCAAGTCCGGGCTGATCACCGGCGGTGAAGACTTCAAGGTGCAAGCCGCGATGCTGCGTAAGGTGCCGGACGTGTTGATCGGTACACCGGGGCGTCTGCTCGAACAATTGAACGCCGGTAACCTCGATCTCAAGAACGTCGAAGTGCTGGTGCTCGACGAAGCCGACCGCATGCTCGACATGGGTTTTGCCGAGGACGTGCAACGCCTGGCCGGTGAGTGCAAAGGCGCGCACCAGACCATGCTGTTCTCTGCCACCAGTGGCGGTGCCGGGCTGCGGGAAATGGTCGCCTCGGTGCTGCGTGAGCCGCAGCACCTGCAACTCAACAGCGTTAGCCAGCTGAACGAAGGCACCCGCCAGCAAATCATCACCGCCGACCACAACCAGCACAAAGAGCAGCTGGTGCACTGGCTACTGGCCAACGAGACCTACCAGAAGGCGATCATCTTCACCAACACTCGCGTGCAGGCCGACCGCCTGTATGGCCGCTTGGTCGCGACCGATCACAAGGTCTTCGTACTGCACGGTGAGAAAGACCAGAAAGACCGCAAGCTGGCCATCGACCGCTTGAAGCAGGGCGGCGTGAAAATTCTGGTGGCCACCGATGTGGCTGCCCGCGGCCTGGATGTGGACGGTCTGGATCTGGTAATCAACTTCGACATGCCGCGCAGTGGCGACGAATATGTGCATCGCATTGGCCGTACCGGGCGTGCCGGTGGAGAAGGCTTGGCGGTTTCGCTGATCTGCCACGGCGACTGGAACCTGATGTCGAGCATCGAGCGCTACCTGAAGCAAAGCTTCGAGCGACGCACCATCAAGGAGTTGAAAGGCACTTACCAGGGGCCGAAAAAGGTCAAAGCCTCTGGTAAAGCTGTCGGTGTGAAAAAGAAGAAGACCGACAAGAAAACCGAGAAGAAAGCTCCGGCCAAGACCGCGACCAAACGCAAAACCGCCAACCGGCCGAAAAGCGATGCGCCGGCCCTGGTCAGCCGCGATGGTCTCGCGCCGCTCAAACGCAAGAAACCGACCGAGCCAGCGGCCGAATAAGCGTTTGTAGGGTGGGTTAGGCCACGGGCCGTAACCCATCGAACGGCAGTTACTCCATCAAACTGAGCTTTACGACCTTACTTCGGCACGATCAGTATTTTGCCATCGCGTTCACCCCTGGCTGCGGCGGCCACGGCTTCCTTGATCTGGCTGACATCGTAGGTCGCGGCGACGCGGGTTTTCAGCTTGCCGCTGGCAATCAGTTGGGTCAGTTCGGCAAATACCTTCACCTGCTGCGCCGGCGTGGACACGCGGAACCACTTGGCCAGCCAGAAGCCGCGCAAACTTACGTCACGGAAGACGAAGGAGGCCGGCGAAACCTGGCACGGTTCGCGACTCATCATGCCGTAGTTCACCAGCACGCCGCCTTCACTAAGGCTGCCGGCCAGATGGTCTGTGGCAACGCCGCCAACCGCATCGATACCTAAGCGTACGGCAGCGCCACCGGTGGCTTCGCGCACGCGTTTGGGCAAGTCTGGCCCGTCCACCAGCACCACATCGGCACCTTCGGCTTTTACCGCGGCGACCGCCGACTCCCGGCGTACCACGTTGAGGGTTTTGAAGCCGCGCAGTTTAGCCAGCTGGATCAAATAGCTACCGACGCCGGAGTTGGCGGCGTTCTGAATTACCCAGTCGCCCGGTTGCAGATCGACGAACTCGCTGAGCAGTAGCGAAGCCGTCGGCGGGTTCACTGTCATCATCGCCAACTGCTGTGGGTCGGCGTCGGGTAGCGCAATCAGCTTCTTCGCTTCGACGTTCAGGTGCGTTACCCACGTGCCACAGCCAATCGGTAAAAGCACAGTTTGGCCGATTTTCAGCTGGCTCACCTCCGGGCCCAATTCTTCGACACGGCCAACCCCTTCATTGCCGCCAATCGCCGGCAGCGGCGGCAGCATGCCGTATTCGCCGGTCAGGGTGAGTACGTCCGAGGGGTTGATCGGTGCGGCCAAGACTTTGACCCGCACCTGACCGGGGGCCAGCGCAGGCAGCTGCAGTTCGACGGCTTCGATTACCTCTTGCGGCACTGGGCCGCGGCGTTGGTATTCGGCTTTCAGCATGCTGATTCTCCAAGAGTCACAGGGACAAAAACGGCTGCGATAGAGTCTAGACCTCAGTGGCTAAAAGAAACGCGCGGTCTGCCGACGGCAGAAACAAAATGCGCAGGAACGGCCGTTCACTTGAGGTCTGCGCGCCTGACTCCCCTCGCCTGTTTCACGGAAGAGGGGCTGGGGGAGAGGGTGAGTCACAGGCAAAAGTGAATTCATTTGGCCATGTTCCCCTCTCGCTAGCCCTCTCCCCAAAGGGGCGAGGGGACAAATGGCGCCAACGCCTGCTCAAGTGAACGACTGAGCACCGCAGCGGCGCTGATGCCGCTCACTTAAGGACTGCGCGCCTAAAACCCCTCGCCCGTTTACGGGAGCGGGGGCGGGCGAGGGATAAACGGCTCAGACGCATGCTCAAATGAACGGCATTGCTGCTGGCGCGCCCTTCAACATCGCTATCAAACCGCCGAACCGCTGCCACTGCGTCACCGACGTGGCAATTGTTCGTGGAGATCGAATGCTGAGAAATATCGAATAATCACTCCAAAAAAATGCGATTGAAGCGGATGTAGATCTAACAATACTGTGCAAAGGGCCGACCTGACCCATCAGTCGACCTACTCGATAACAAGAAGAAAATGAGGTAAGCGCAGTGGTGCAACAACCCCAACTTCGTGCCATCGAAATCGGCAAAAGCTATGGCAGCTTCTGTGCGTTGGATAGCGTTTCCATCGATATCCAGCAAGGCGAATTCCTCACTCTGCTAGGCCCCTCCGGTTCCGGTAAAACCACTTTCCTGATGATTCTCGCCGGGTTCCAGAATCCTTCACATGGCCGCTTGGAAGAACAAGGCCAAGACATCACCCGGCGCCCCGCCGAACAGCGTAATTTCGGCATGGTGTTCCAGGGCTACGCGCTGTTCCCGCACATGAGCATCGAGGACAACGTCGCTTTTCCGCTGAAGATCCGCGGCGTGAAAACCGAGGAACGCAACCGCCGCGTGCGGCACATGCTCGATGTGGTCGGCCTTGGCGAACACCGTGGCAAGCGTCCCAGCGAATTGTCCGGCGGCCAGCAGCAACGCGTGGCCATCGCCCGCGCGCTGGTGTTCGAGCCGGACATGCTGCTGCTCGACGAACCACTCTCGGCGCTGGACAAGAACCTCCGCGAACAATTGCAGGCCGAATTGCAGCGCATCCACCGGCAGATCGGCACCACCTTCGTCTTCGTCACCCATGACCAGAACGAAGCTCTTGCCCTGTCCACCCGCATCGCCATCTTCAATCGCGGCCAACTGGCACAGATCGACACCCCTCACACCATCTACAACCAGCCGAGCAACCGCTTCGTCGCTGAGTTCCTCGGCAAAATGAACCTGTTCCCACTGAGTCAGATGAGCCGTTCCGGCACCCACGCCTGCGGCCGCTATGGCGAAGCCGAACTGCGCGCCGAACCCTCGCTAGCACTCGATGCAAGTGCCCCACTGTTGGCCGTGCGGCCGGAACACATGCAACTGCATACCTCGGTGCCCAGCGCCGAAGGCCACAACGTGGTGCAGGCGGTGCTGACCGCCAAGACCTATCAGGGCTCGTGCACTGAGCTGGGCCTCAGTACCTCCGCTGACGGGACACCGCCGATGAGCCTGGCGGTACATGCCGACCACCTCGCGGCGCGCCTGGAACATGGGGCGCACGTCTGGCTGAGCTGGCCCATCGAAAAAAGTCTGCTGCTGGCCTAATCCACCTATCGGCGCCATCGGTTCCGCACGTCCTTCCCTTATTCGCAGGTAATCCGTCATGCACAATCCGCATCAGCAAGACTGCATCGAAATCCTCATGGAAAAGGCCCGTCGCGGGCAGATCGACCGTCGCTCCTTCCTCAAGGGCATGGGCCTGCTCGCCGCGCTGCCACTGGCCCTGCGAAACGGGGTGAGCTGGGCGGCGGACAAACCGCTGATCGTGGTCAACTGGGGTGGGGACGCGATCAAGGCGTTCGGCAAGGCCTGGACCGAAGGCTTCAGCAAGGCCACCGGCATTCCGGTGAAGATCGACGGCAGCGGGCCCACCGAAGGCGCCATCCGTACCCAACTGAGCAGCGGCCGGGTGAGCTGGGACGTGGTCGATGCGGAAAGCTCGATCCTGCAGAACCTCGGCAAGGAAGGCTTGGTGCAGGCGATCGACTACAACGTCGTCGACCGCAACAAGGTGCTGCCCGGCTTCGCCTATGAATACGGCATCGCCGACTACATGCTCAGCTACGTGATCGCCTACGACACCGAACGCTTCGGCGACAACGCCCCGCGCGACTGGAAGGATTTCTGGAACGTCGAGAAATTCCCCGGCAAGCGTACCCTCTACAAGTGGATGAACGGCATGCTCGAGGCCGCGCTGTTGGCCGACGGCGTTGAGCCGGACAAGCTCTACCCGCTGGACGTTGCGCGCGCCCTGAACAAGATCGAGGAACTCAAGCCACACGTGCTGGCCTTCTGGGGTTCGGGAGCGGAAACCCAGCAACTGCTGATCGAAGGCGAGGTCTCCATGGGCGCGATCTGGAACACCCGCGCCAAGGTGATCGGCGAGGACAGCGAAGGGCGCATCGCCTGGAGTTTCGACAACGCCCTGCTCACTTGCAGCAACTGGGGCGTGCTCAAGGGCAACCCCGCGGGTCGCGATGCGGCGATGCGCTTCATCGCCTACGCGCAAGACCCACAGTCGCAGGCCGAACTGTTCAAGCTGTTCGGCAATGGCCCGGCCAACCCGGCAGGCGCGGCGCTGATCCCGCCAGAGCTGCAGCATTTGAACTGCACGGCGGTAGAGAACCTGCCCAAGCAGATCCAGCTCAGCCACGAGTGGTACACCGACCATTACGCGGTAGCGCTCGAACAGTACCTGACGCGAATTTCGAAATGACCGGGAGCGACATGCATGGCCGGTAATGCTCCCTCGCGGCTCAAGCTTAGCGCTCTGCTGTTGCCGCTACCGCTGATCCTGCTGGTGTTCTATGTGCTGCCGTTCGCCGGCGTGGTGGGCTGGAGTTTCAGCCTGCCGGAGCCCGGCATCGAACAGTACCAGCGCATTGCCACCGACCCGGCGATCCACGACGTTCTCTGGCGTACCTTCAGGCTGTGCGCGACGGTGAGCGTGACCGCCCTGGTGATCGCGTACCTGATGGCTTACTGCTGGGTGTTCAGCTCGCCGTTCTGGCAGCGCATGGTGGAAATCTGCGTGTTCATCCCGTTCTGGCTGTCGGTGCTGGTGCGTGCCTTCGGCTGGCTGATCGCACTGCGCAGCAATGGCTTGCTGAACGGCTGGCTGCAAGCGCTGGGGTTGATCAGCGAGCCGTTGCAACTGACCCGCAACGAACTCGGCGTGATCATCGGAATGGTCCATTTCATGGTGCCATTCGCGCTGTTCCCGCTGGTTTCGACCATGCGCCGTCTCGACCCGCGCGTGCTGCTGGCCGCACGCGGGCTGGGGGCCGGGCAACTGCGCACCTTCTGGACGATCTTCGTGCCGCAGACCACACCGGGCATTCTCGGTGCCTTCATCATCGTCTTCGTGTTCTGCCTGGGCTTCTTCATCACTCCGGCGATCCTCGGCGGCGGGCAGACGGTGATGGTCGCCGAATACGTCTACCTGCAGATGTTCCAGACCAGCAACTGGGGCCTCGGTGCCGCGCTCAGCGTGGTGCTGCTGGCCATGGTAATGGGCTTGATCTGGGCGCTGCTGCGCATGACCCGCGTTGACAAGTTGGTGGGCTGAACCATGAACTCACACGAAACCCGAGGGACCAGCCGGCTGTTCGCGGTGATCGCCATGATCTTCATGGTGTTTCCACTGCTGGCGGTGATTCCCGTCTCCTTCACCGCTAAACGCTTTCTGTCGATGCCCAACGGGCACTGGTCACTGCGCCACTACGAAGCCCTGCTGGACAGCCCGGAATGGCTCTCCAGTCTCGGCCAGAGCGCTTTGGTGGCAACTGCGACCTGCATCATCGCCACCGCCCTAGCGGTGAGCTTCAGCCTTGGCATCTGGTATCTGCGCTCGCGCCTGGCGACCCTGCTGATCGGCCTGGTGCTGCTGCCGATGGCGATCCCGCCGATGATCTCGGCGATGGTCCTGTATTTCATGGAAACCACTGTCAGTCGCTTCGCTCCCGGGCTGGGTTACGACACCCTGTTCGGTCTGACCATCGCGCACATCGTAATGGTCGTGCCCTACGGCGTGGTAACCATGCTGGTAGCGCTCAGCCAACTCGACCGACGCATCGAACTGGCTGCGCGAAACCTCGGCGCCAGCCTCAGCCAGACCACTTTCATGGTGGTGCTGCCGAATCTCAAGCTGGGCATCGCCAGTACAGCGCTGCTGTGCTTCGCGCTGTCCTGGGAAGAGATTGCGGTGACCCTGTTTGTCACCAGCACCGAGGTCAACACCCTGCCACGACAGATCTGGTCGGGCCTACGCGACAACATCGATCCGGCGGTGGCGGCGATTTCCGTGCTGTTGATTGGAGTGACTCTGGTGACGCTGGTCGGCAGGATGCTTGCCCAGCGTTACGCGGCAAGGCAGCTTCAGGAATAAAAGTCCCACTTGTCCTCTATCCCCTGAGTTGATTAGTTCTCTCTACGGCTATGGGCGCCCGTCCAGGGCGATCCTAAAGGGAGAAGGCTGGAGAGAGGGCCAGGTTCCAGTGAGGTTGGTCGCGGCATAGGCCTATGAGTGTCGAAAGCGGCACCTCGAGTTGCATGGCGCTATCGCGATGCTCGGGGTCGGTTGCATGTCGTGAAGCTTTTGATGCTTTTGTTAGGTTCCTCGATGAGGCTCGGTTCTGAGCCTTCATTTCTGTCACGACAGGGGAGGGACGTATATGTCATTTGCAAAGGGGTTGCTCGCGGGTTTGTTGTTAACTGGCCTCGCCGGTCAGGTTCTGGCCACTGAATTGACCCATTGGCCAGAGCCGGCGGCCAAGCAACTCGACGCGTTGGTCAAGGCGAATGCCAACAAAGGCAATTACGCCGTGTTCGACATGGACAACACCAGCTACCGCTATGACTTGGAAGAGTCGCTGCTGCCCTTTATGGAAATGAAGGGCGTACTGACTCGGGAAAAGCTCGATCCCTCGTTGAAGCTGATCCCCTTCAAGGACGTCAATGGCCACAAGGAAAGCCTCAATAGCTACTACTACCGCCTCTGCGAAATCGACGACATGGTTTGCTACCCCTGGGTCGCGCAGGTGTTCTCGGGTTTCACCCTGAAAGAGCTGAAAGGCTACGTCGATGAGTTGATGGCCTATGGCAAGCCGGTGCCGAGCACTTATTACGAAGGCGACACGGTAAAAAACATCGAGATCAACCCGCCGAAGGTTTTCTCCGGTCAGCGCGAGCTGATGAACCTGCTGATGGAAAACGGCATCGAGGTCTATGTGATGACCGCCGCCCATGAAGAGCTGGTGCGGATGGTCGCCGCCGACCCCAAGTACGGCTACAACGTCAAACCGCAAAACGTCATCGGCGTCAGCACGCTACTGAAAGACCGTGCCACCGGGGCGGTGACCACTGCGCGCAAACAGATCACGGCTGGCAAGTATGACGAGAAGGCCAACCTGGGCCTGGAGCTCACGCCTTATCTGTGGACTCCGGCGACCTGGATGTCTGGTAAGCAGGCGGCCATCCTCACTTACATCGACGAGTGGAAGAAGCCGATCCTGGTGGCCGGCGATACGCCTAGCAGCGATGGCTACATGCTGTTCCACAGCACCGATGTGGACAAAGGCGGCATCCATCTGTGGATCAACCGCAAGGCTAAATACATGGACCAGATCAACGGCATGATCGCCAAGCACGCCGCCGCCCAGGCCAAGCTCGGCCAGCCGGTGACTGCCGACAAGAACTGGATAGTCGTGGTGCCGGAAGATATTCAGTAAACCTTGCCGCCGCCGGCCAGTCCGGCGGCTTTGCTCATGCCTCAGGCGTCCAGCAGCTTGCCGCTATGACGAATCTCGCTGCCAGCTACTTTGGCGACCGTATCCCCTCGTTTCACGAAGCGATATAAAGTGCATGCATAGAGCAGGCCTGCGTGGGGCTGTACAGAGTCTCGAAGTGGCCAGTAACCGGGTCGATGATTTCTGCCACCAGCTCGCCTTCAGACACCCTGGTGCCTACCGGCAACAGCAAGGCTAAACGCCTGGAGCGACAGGCATGGCATGAGCCAAGGCCGTTCTACTCAGAAGTGCCCGGCAAACTGGAAGCGGTTACCGGGGTGCCAAAGGTTGCTCACCGACGCGACCTTGTTTTGTGACCACGTACGGCGAAGATTCGCCCTCACTCATTGCTGAATGCTGCCGAATAAAGGCTGTCGGCATGGATGATTCAACTCGCTAGTCCACACCCTGAAGCAGCGCGGCGGTGACCAAATACTGGTTCGGGGTACGTTCGTTGCCATGAAAAAGGATACCCAGCACGCGTAGCCCGGTTGGAGTGAAGCAGAATCCGGGCTACAACTTATTTATCGTGATATCGACCATCTGTTTTGGGGCGGGTTTTGCCAGTCGTGAGTGGCGCTCTTCAGCCAGTATCTTCAAGCCGTAAGGAAAAAAGATGGACCCGTTCATGCAAGCTGCGATTGAAGAAGCACAACTTGGTCTGGCCGAGGGCGGAATTCCGATCGGTTCGGTCATCGTGCACCATGGCCGTATCATTGGGCGCGGACACAACCAGCGTGTGCAGCAGGGCAGCGTGATCAAGCACGGAGAGATGGATGCTTTCGAGAATGCCGGCCGCTTACCTGCCCACATCTACCGGGCTTCGGTGCTGTATACCACCCTGTCGCCCTGTGCGATGTGCAGTGGTGCGATCCTGCTTTACGGCATTCCGAAAGTCGTCATCGGCGAAAACCTGACTTTTATGGGCGAGGAAGAATCGCTCCGGGCGCGAGGCGTGCAGGTGGACGTCTTGCAGGATGATACTTGCGTGGAGCTGATGCGCAGCTTTATCGCCCGCAAGCCCGAGCTTTGGAATGAAGACATTGGTGAATGACCCTGACCATCCGGGCATCCGAAATTGGTCCAGGCTGTGTGAAAACTACTGCGCTCGGTTAGACGGCGTTAAAACCAGGCTCAAAATGCTCATTTACAACTCGTAAACTGCGCCTTTTCGCCTGTTTTTGCCTTGTCTAACCTTCGCTCGCTACGGCTTCACACAGCCTGGGTCATAAGCCGCCCTTCACCAACAGCTGCTTTCGACCTATTCCGTTTGCAAGGACTTCCATCCAGCGGCGCATGGTTAGAAGGTAACGTGCGAGTTGCCGCGCACGTTACAGGGATTGACACAGTGCCCATGCGCCCTACCCGATGGAAACGCGCTTGCTAGCGCTATTCGTCCACGCTGATGCCCGATCCCCCTAATTCCTTGGGAACATCCTTCAGCTTGGGGAACCCATCTTTGATGCGCAGCACGGTCTCCTGATAGTGGACGTGAACGCCTGGCGAGTACGCGAGATCCGGGATGACCGCGGCATACACGTCGATGAGCCCCATCCCCGGGTGTTCGGTGAAGATGTGCCCGCCGCAAGTCTTGCACCACTTGCGGTAACTCTGCGGTGACTTGTTGTATGTGCCGATGTTGTCAGCACCCCGAGTCACTTGCACGGCCTCGGGTTTCCACAGCGTGAAGGCATTGACCGGCCCTGCTGACCAATGCCGACACGACTCGCAATGGCAATAGCCCATCGCGGCCGGCTCGCCGCTGACTGTGAACTCGACTGCGCCGCAAAAACAGCTGCCCTTGTAAGACCGTTCAATGCTCATGGAATGACTCCTTGATCGATTGCCAGGCGATACCGCCGGGCATGGCATGGATCGCCTGGAGGTTGCCTACCTTCACCCGTCGATGTAGCGCACCGCTGTCGCCGGCGTGCGCCGCACCTGCAGTTCGAAAATGTCAGGGCGCGCGTAGTGCCCGGTGACGTCGAACGTCCGCCGCGCTGGCGCCACGCGTGTGACGTCGATGTCCGCATACAGGATGCCTGCCTCTCGGTGCAACGGACCGGCCACGAGCCGGCCTTGGGGATCGACTACCACCGAGTCGCCGTCGTTGATCCATTCGTCCGGATCGGGAAACAGCTGCGTACGAGCCGGGAAGTCGTCGGGGATGTCGCTGCCGCGCAGCAAGGTGCCGCTGCCGAGCACCCAACAGCGGCCTTCGAGTGCAATGTGGCGCATCGTGCTGATCCAGCCATCGCCACTGTCGTACGTGGGTGCGACGTAGATCTCCACCCCTTGGGCATACAGTGAATAGCGTGCCAGCGGCATGTAGTTTTCCCAGCAGATGAGCGCGCCAACGCGGCCGACCGGTGTATCGACCGTGCGCAACCCGGTTGCATCACCGAAGCCATGCACCATGCGCTCGGGATTGGTTGGCATCAGCTTGCGGTGTCGGTTGAGCACTTCGCCGTTCGCGCCGATAACGACTACGCTGTTGTAGAGCGTGCCGCCGCCATGGATCCGGTCGCATTCATTGATGCCGCACACGATCGTCACGGCGTGAACTCTAGCGGCCTCGCACAATTCGCTCAGGTCACCGTTCGCGATATCGACGGCGTTGGCCAGCAGCCGCGCATGCAACTGGCCCATTACAGCCCCGTCCCTTCCCGCCGCCAGCCGCCAGATCCATGACGGGTAACCTGGAATGAACTGCTCGGGCAAAACGATCAGCGAGGCTCCCGCCGCCGCAGCCTCAGCGACCGATTGCACGGCCCGGGCGATCGTGGCGCTGCGATCGAGCAGCACTGGCGGGCGCTGAATGATGGCAATCGTCGTCATGGTGTTCTCCTGTGGCTGTGGGCTTTCGACGGCCTCAGCGTGCGCGTGACGAAGTTGCAAGGCTAGTCCAGAATCTGAAGCGTTGTAGTCGCGGAGTCCAGGCAATGGAAGATAGCTACGGTCAGTTCTGCACGGTCGCGCGCGGTGCTGAAGCACTGTGCGAGCGCTGGACGCCTTTGGTCGTGCGCGAGCTGCTGTGCGGCAGTAAGCGCTTCAATGACCTACACCGCGGCGTACCACGGATGTCCACCAGCCTGCTGGCACAGCGGCTGCGCCATTTGGAAGATATCGGTGTCGTTCATCGCACGGCCGCAGGCAAAGTCTGGAAGTACAGCCTGACCGAGGCGGGCGAGGATTTGCGCCCCATCATCATGGCGCTCGGTCATTGGGGCGCGCGCTGGATCGGCAGTCGCCTTCGCGATGACGAACTCGACGCGGGCCTGCTCATGTGGGACGTGCGCCGGTTCGCGCGCATCGAGGAGTTCCCGCCCCGACCGGTGGTCATCCACTTCAGGTTCCGCGACGCGCGGCCCGGCGAGCAAGAGTGGTGGCTCGTGGTCGAGCATGGTGTGGCAGACCTGTGCCGCGACGACCCCGGACGCGACCTGACGCTCGTCGTGGACTCTAGCGTGCGCGCGTTGACCGAGGTGTGGACTGGCGACCGCACACCGCGGGAGGTCCTTCAGTCCCGAGAGCTGGGTGTCGACGGCGTGGCACAGGATGCGGAAAGCCTGTGGCGCTGGCTTGGCACGAGCACGTTCGCCGGTACCCGGAGCGCTGCACTCTAGCCCTGGCGGCTGCCATCGCGGAACCATCTTCCACGGTCGACAAACCGCTCTCGACCTCTTTCGGATGCTATGAGGCATCTACAGAATCAGAGGCGGTTCAGCTACAGTTCCTGCAGCATCCCCACCGATCATCCGCCCAAGGAGGGCCCCAATGCGATTGATCTGTGCAGTACTACCCCTACTGGCGCTCGCCGGTTGTTCATCCTTTCGCGCCGACCCAGACCAAGTGACCCAGGTCCCCGATGACCGCCTGCTGGCCTATCAGCAGCCTATCGAAGGCGGTGGTCAGGTCGTGGTGAACCGCGACATGGGCATGCTCGGCGGTGGTTGTTACGTGGCCTTCCTGATCGACCGCCAGGTGGCCGCGCGTATCGGCATCGGCGAGGTGGCCAACTTCCACGTGCCAGCGGGAGCTCGCATCGTCGGCATCGGCATCGATGAACAGGACGACACACTCTGCGGCAAGGGCCGCCTGCGCAGCGAACTGGCTGTTCGGTTGGAGGAGGGTGAGAGCCAGCATTTCCGAATCGTCAGTGAGAACAAGGGCGGGTTTGCGATTCGGGCGGAGGCACGTTGAGCCTCATCCGCGTGTGATTGCAAGAGGACGGCACCAGTGTGCAATCCCTCCTGCGCACGCTTCCCCTGGTTCACCGTCTCCCGCCACGCGCTGTGTCGCTGTATGGGGTAGCGGGCAGCGGGCACGTCATTGCGCACGCTAATGAGGCCTGAGCTGCCGAGATAATGGTTTTCACAGAAATATTGGTTCTATGGCACAAGCCTGTTGGGATGGCCGTGGCTGGCTGAGATCGGCAAAAAGCGGTCTCTCGCGTACTAACGTTCGATGAAAGAGGCCGCTGCACTCACAGCGCGGCGCCTAGCATTTTGAGGTACTGGGGGCTCTCGGATATTGAGTTGTGGCCCCTACCCGGTATGACTTGTAGCGAGGCCACGCCGTTGGCGAAATGCGTGTAGAGCTTCTGCGTGCTTGAGCGCGGTATGACTTCGTCGTGCTCAGCGGCGATCAAGAGTGTCGGCACAGCTATGCGAGGCGCGTATTTCCAGGATTCAAACTTGTCCTTTAGCAGCCACTTCACCGGGAAATAGGGGAACTGACTTGCGGCGAGTTCTTGAAGACTGTTGTAGGGCGTGATCAGGATCAGGCGCGCTGCCGGGCGTTGGCTAGCGAGGCGAACGGCAACGCCCGAGCCCAAGCTGCGACCCACAACCGCAATACGTGAGTGTGCGGCGTAGACCTTGTCAAACAAGGCAATCGCATCGCGCTGAATTGAATCCTCAGATGGCGACCCAGAACTTCCACCGTAGCCTCTGTAGTGAAGCAAGTAGATGGCGTGATCTGGAAAAGCCTGCGAAAACGTGGGCAGGCTCAAAGAGACGTCCTCGGCATTTCCTCCGAAGTAGATCAAAGCATTCGGGCCGTCGTGCGGCCTGACTGACACCAGTACATCCGCGTCGGCTACTGGCAGCTTAAGAATAGTTGCGGAGGTACCAATGGCGCGTGGTTGTGGGTGGTAGATGAGGGCGCGTTGAAACACGAACAGCGCGGCACAGAGCCCCAGGTACAAGGCTGCAACTAATGCGAAGAGTGAAACCAAGGTTCGCGGCATGCGGCTAACTACTATCTAGTAGGCGACTCTGTTCGAGGTGAAACACGACTTGGACAGCAAGCCCGGGCTGCTCAAGTCGATTCGGCAGCAGCCCAAACAACGCTAGTAAAGTGCCAGCTTTCTGTCCACTGACCGCTCAAGGTCGCTACCCGTGTGAATGCTGAACGTGGGCCTGCAAGGGCTGAAGCGGCAATCCTTGGGTAAGCAACGTTCGCGGCCTTTGCTCTTCCGCTTAGTCGATGAGCGCCGTTGATGAGTAATGGCAAAATCGTCCAGATGCTCTGGATTGTTTGTGATGCCCTACTTAAGGAAGCAATGGTGGCGGCGGCTTGTGCTTTCAGCCATAAGCCTGGGGCGCTCGCACAATTGCGGCGGTTTGAGGTCAGGAAAACATGTATCACGGTGAAAGATTCAACGCCTGGACTCACTTGGTCGGTGCTGTCCTGGCCTGTATCGGCGCGGTCTGGCTGCTGGTGTTGGCAAGCCTGGATGGCTCCCCGTGGAAGATCATCAGTGTCGCGATCTATGGCGCTACCTTGCTGTTGCTCTACAGCACCTCGACGATCTATCACAGCGTGCAGGGGCGAGCGAAGGTGATCATGCGCAAGCTCGATCACCTGTCGATTTATCTATTGATCGCGGGCAGCTACACGCCGTTTTGTCTGGTGACTTTGCGTGGGCCGTGGGGCTGGTCGTTGTTCGGAATAGTCTGGGGGCTGGCGCTGATCGGCATGCTGCAAGAGATCAAGCCGCGCTCCGAGGCGCGGATTTTATCCATCGTGATCTATGCGCTGATGGGCTGGATTGTCCTGGTGGCGGTCAAACCTCTGATCGCAGCCCTGGGCAATGTGGGCTTTACCTGGTTGGCCGCTGGCGGAGTTTTCTACACCGTCGGGATTATCTTCTTTGCCTTCGACAGCCGCTTCCGTCATTGGCATGGTATCTGGCACCTGTTTGTTATTGCCGGGAGCTTGCTGCACTTTGTTGCGATCTTGTTCTATGTCTTATGAAACAACCCTGGCCAATTGAACAGCTCCGGGTTTAATAGGCGCCCTGCGATTGTCCGGAATGGGTCGACTTCTGCCTTTCGCGACAGGCAGCTACCGGCCAACAGCAGACACTGGCTGTCCTAGGTGCCTATAAATCAGGACGAAAATTTGTTTCGCGCCCGTACTGGCACGGATTCTCCAAGTACCTTTTTTCAAGGTGATCACGCTATGCATTTTCGAGTCGTTCCCGCAGAAACTCGATAAACCGTTGGGTTTTCGCTGGCAACAGTCGCGTCTCGGTGAGGGCGTAAACCGAGATGGGCGAGGCGTGCCACTGCGGCAAGACTTTGCGCAGAGTGCCATTGGCAAGGTCTTGCGCAGCGATGCCTTCCGGTAGTAACGCGATACCTAGGTCCAGCGTCGCCAGACGTCGAATCATTCCCACGCTGTTGAGTTCGAATCGACCGCCAATCTCGACGTCCACAGCCCCTTCATTGCTGGAGAGCGTCCAGCGGTCAGCACGCGTTCCGCGCAGCCGTAGGCATTCGTGATTTGTCAGATCCGAGGGATGAATAGGATCACCGGACAGTTCGAGATAGTGGGGTGAGGCGTAAAGACAGCGGCGCAAACTGGCGAGCTTACGGGCAATCAGGTTCGAACTTGCAGGCTCGCCCATGCGAATGACCACATCAACCGGCTCACTCACCAGATCGACCTGACGCGGGGTCAGATCGAACTCGAAGCTGATACCGGGATACAGCCGAGCAAACTCCGCAATCAGCGGCGCCAGGTAGATATTGGCGAAATCCACCGGGAGCGAGGCCCGCAGTACACCGCTGGGTCGAGCAAGCATTTCGCCCAGCTGCTCGTGCGCGAGCCTGGCCTCCTCGACGATGCGTTTGCAGCGATCGAAGTACAACTGCCCCGCCTCAGTCAGCTCGATCTTGCGGGTTGTACGATGCAGAAGCCTTAGCCCGATTTCCTTCTCGAGGCCACTTATCCGGCGAGACAGCGTCGAGTTCGGCATACCCATAGCCTCCGCCGCTCGGCGGAAACTACGCGCCTTCACGACCTCGACAAACAGTGCCATGTCGTTGAGAAACTCCAATGCCATTGCTCCATCAGTGGATCAGTCATTTCAATTTTACCCGGTTTATCCCGGATTCGGATTGATGAATGATAGCCACATCGTTTACTGAGGAGCACCGCAATGAATTCGCTTTTTTCTCAAGTCCAGCTCGGTCGCTACACACTGTCCAACCGTATGGTCATGGCTCCGATGACTCGCTCGCGTTCCGATGATTCAGGGGTACCGACCGAGCTGGTGCCCACCTACTACGCACAGCGCGCCGGTGCTGGGTTGATCATCACTGAAGGGGTGTTCCCTGTCGCACTGGGTAAGGGTTACGTCCGCACCCCCGGTATCGAAACCGCCGAGCAGGTTGCCGCCTGGAAGCAAGTCTCCGAGGCCGTACATGCTCGCGGTGGACGGATCTTCATGCAGTTGATGCACTGCGGACGCATTTCGCACCCTTCGCTGTTGCCTAATGGCGCCCAGCCACAGGCACCCTCCGCGATCAAACCCGCAGGCCAGACGTGGACAGCTACGGGCCTTGAGGACTTCGTCACTCCACATGCGTTGAGCGTGGTGGAGATCGCCTCGGTCATCGAGGACTACCGTCGGGCGGCACGCCTAGCTGTGGAAGCCGGGTTCGACGGTGTCGAGTTGCATGCCGCTTCGGGGTATCTGCCTGAACAGTTTCTCTCGACTGGCAGCAATCAGCGCACTGATGAGTACGGTGGATCGGTTGAAAACCGTGTTCGCTTTGTACTGGAGGTGCTGAACGCAGTATCGACGGAGATTGGTAGTGATCGTGTGGGCCTCAAGATCTCACCTGAAATGAACTTCAACGACATCGTCGATGCCAACCCGCAAGAAACCTACACCTATCTGGTCGAGCAACTGCGCGGGCTCAATCTCGGCTATCTGCATGTTGCCCTGTTCGGCGCCAGCATCGACTACCACGCCTTGTTGCGCCCACTGTTCGATGGCAGCTACCTGATAGGTGGCGGACTCGACCAACACTCCGCCGAATCCCTGATCGTTGATGGTCGAGCAGACGCGGCAGTTTTTGGCAGCGCATTCCTCGCCAACCCCGATCTGCCCGAGCGTTTTCGCACAGGCGCCGGGCTTAATGTGCCGAACAAGGACACGTTCTACGCACCGGGCGTGGAGGGGTATATCGATTACCCGGCGATGAGCCCGGCACAAAGCGCCTGAGGAAACTGCCATGACGACCGTCGCACGACTACAGCGCATGAATCACGGCAGTCACTTCCGTGCGTTCACGCTGCGGGGAGGTCAGTCCGCCGAACCCATCGACCCGTTTCTCGCGGTCGACCATGCCTGGATCAGCGGGCCGACGTTTCCACCGCACCCGCATGCTGGTTTTTCAGCGGTGTCCTACCTGTTTCTTGATTCCGAGACAGGGATTGATAACCGGGACTCGCTGGGCAATCGCAACCTGATTCGGCCGGGTGGGCTGCATTGGACGGCGGCGGGTAACGGCGTGGTGCATGAAGAAGTGCCCGCCGAGCCGGGCAAGACCGTGCACATGCTGCAGATTTTCATCAACCTCCCACGGGATCGGCAAGCGGCCTCGCCGTTTGTGTTTAGCCTCGAAGCGCAGGACGTGCCCGTGGTGCATTTGCCGGGGGCCAAAGTCAGGGTGCCGCTGGGCAGTTTTGCGGGTGTTTCTTCGCCGCTATCGCTGCCCACCGACGTGCGCATGCTGGACATCGCCATCGAGGAAGGCTCTGAAGTGAGCATCCCGATACCGGAGGGCCATACCGCGTTCGTGATGCCGATTGACGGTGAGGTGTCGGTCGATGGCCAACTCTTCAACCTCATCGAGCCAAAGCTGCCAGTGAACCTGCCGCAGCGCGAGGATCGCATCGTCACGTTGGGTGCAAACAAGGGAAACACCAAGGCGGTGCTGTTTTCTGGCCTCCCCCTTCGTCAACCGGTGTATTGGCAAGGGCCACTGGCGCTTGCCTCTTCAGAAGCGCTGACCGAGGCCGTCGAGAGCTACCAGCGCGGTGCGTTCGGAAAGCTGCAACCTCGTTGAATGATCGAAACAGTCCCAAACCCGGGGCGTTAGTGCCCCAACCTTACTGCCAGGAGAATCATCATGACGTACGAAAAATTCAGTGCCGACAATGCCGCCCTGCTGTTGATCGATCACCAGGTGGGAACGATGGGGTGGGTGAAATCCATTCCGTTCGAAGAGCTGAAACGCAACGCGCTGATGCTCGCAAAGGCGGCAAGCATTCTGAAGCTTCCGGTGGTACTGACCTCCAGCATGGAGGAGCACGCTCAGGGGCCACTGCTGAGTGAACTGGAGCAGATTCTGCCTGCCGAATTCGCTTCCCGCGTCAAACGCCTGGGCATCGTCAACGCCATGGACGATGAAAACTTCGCCGCCGCCGTCAAAGCCACGGGCCGTAAAAAACTCATCATTGCCGGTGTCACCAACGACGTCTGCACGGTCTATCCGGCGCTGAGTCTGGTGCGCGAGGGGTATGAAGTTCAGGTGGTTGCCGATGGTGGTGGCTCACCGAGCGTAATGGCCGATGACATCGCCCTGCGTCGGATGGATAAAGGCGGCGTGACGCTGACCACCACCAACCAGCTGATTGCAGAACTCGCCGGAAGCTGGGCTACGCCGGAAGGTGGTCAGTTGGTGCAAGTCCTCATGACGGCGCTTCAAGGCTAAAAGCGTGCTTGGACGACTGGCAGAACCTCGACGTGAGGTTCTGCCAACCTTGAGCGTCCAGTGACGCTTGACCGTGGGAGCTCATCTCCGATCAGTTCCATATCCTGCCATGCTCCAGCCAACCATTGTCCTTTGGGTCGCTAGCTGACCGGCAGCTATGGGTCGACTCCGGCCTGTCACGGCCGGCAGCAGTCGACCCGACGGCGCCAGTCAACTTGCTCCGAAACAGACCTTCAACATTTGACATGAGCGATAGCCGCAAGTGGAGCTTGTAGATGTCCGCTCGATGGAAGGGTTAGAGCCAATGTTACAGCTACCGCACATTGAGCGGGACGGAGCCAGACATCGGAACGACAAAGGATGAGTGCACGCCAATATCTTGCGAAAACGCTTCCATCACACGCTGATGCGATTTGCGCACGAGGGCCGGATCAACTGCTTCTTTGCTAAAGCAACTCTCCCACTCGGGATTCCAGTCTTTGAGCCAACCTTCTCTGCGACGCTCGAACAGCGTACGAAGACAGGTGTCGCGGCCCCAGCCGGTATACGTTTCGAAGCAGAGGCTCTGAAATTCGATGCAGGAGGCAAAGAACTCCTCGCTGAACAAGGGGGCGGCAAGGTAGATCTTCTTGTCGACGACGCGCTTCATTGCAATCACGCTGGGTGGGGTGAGATCTCGCCAACCACCTACGTACGTGTAGTAGCAAAGAAGATCATTGAGCTGAGGGGCCAAATCGTCATAGACGGCAAGTCGCTTCTCAATCAGCTTTTGACTGCGCCACTGGAGATGTTCGAATCGCTTCGTGACGCGATGGATGTAGACGCCCAAAGCAGCCAAGGCACCTGGTACCAAGAGGCTAGCAGTGAGCTTCGCAACTTCCAACCAACTCCATGGTCCTGGGTCCATAGGTACCTCTGGGCTCTAACGTAATGTATGCCGCATCATCTGCGGGATACAAATGTGGCTGCGGGATAACGTGTTCATGCGAAACGCTTAAGAGTGGCTTGCCTTCTAGCTTCGCGGCCCGCGTGCTGTTTGTTTATACAGGCATAACGATTCCAGAGAAACCCGGCAGATAGTGTATGCCAGTGTAGGTGCAATATGACCTATTTGGGAACGGACTCTTGCGGGGGAACTGAATTGATCGAATGTGCGAATGTCGGGTTGTGGCCGTTCCCAGTCAGTCGACATTAGGCTCCAACACCGCCAGCAGCTCTGACAAGCGGACATCCAGCTCCGCCAGGTCAGCAGGCTTTATGGGGGCCAGGATCCTCGCCTCGTTCTCGACATGCGCCTCCACCGCCCGGTCGATCAGCTCAAGCCCAGCCGGCGTCAACTGCACCAGCATGCTGCGCGCGTCGTTGGGATTGGGCATCCGGCTTACCAGGCCAACAGCCTCCAACCGTTGCAGTTGGCGGGTCATGGTGCCGGAGGTGATCATCAAGGCCGAGAACAAGGCCGTCGGCGCCAAGCAGTAGGGGGCCCCGGAGCGCCGCAAAGTGGCCAGCACATCGAACTCCCAAGCGGTCATGCCGAAGGCTTTGAAGATCACCTCCAGTTCACGCTGAAGCAGCGCCGAGCAGCGTTTGATCCGGCCAATGGTGCCCATCGGACTGACGTCCAAGTCAGGGCGCTCCCGCCGCCATTGTTCAAGGATGGCGTCTACCGCATCAGCCCGTTGTTTGATAGCCATAGTCACCTTCCATTATTTAGCTTGAATTCAAGACAAATGCTCGCTAGGCTTCAATTATATCTTGAGTTCAAGGTAATCACATGGTCACCACACACACCCGTCTAGCCTGGCTGGATGCGCTCACCACCGCGCTGGCCCCGGCTATCTGGGGCTCGACCTACATAGTCACCACCGAGCTGCTGCCGCCGGACCTGCCCTTCACGGCGGCCTTGCTGCGCACCCTGCCGGCGGGCGTTTTGCTGGTGCTGTTCAGCCGGCATATACCCAAGCAGGCTGAGTGGGGCCGTTTGGCTGTACTCGCGGCGCTGAATATCGGCTTCTTTCAGGCGCTGCTGTTTGTGGCGGCATATCGGTTGCCCGGCGGCTTGGCAGCAGTGGTCGGTGCCGTCCAGCCCCTGTTGGTGATGGGACTGGTGTGGGTCCTTGACCGGCACCAGCCTGCTTACCTGGCCGTTTGGGCCAGCCTGCTGGGGATAGGGGGCATGGCCGCCTTGCTGCTGTCTCCCGGTGCCGCGTGGGACCCGATCGGAATTGCCGCGGCCTTTGCCGGTACTACGTGCATGGCCGCCGGCACCTACCTGACGCGGCGCTGGCGGCCCGCGGTGCCATTGCTGGCCTTCACCGGCTGGCAGTTGCTGGTGGGCGGGCTGTTACTGCTGCCCGTGGCCTGGGCGGTCGATCCGCCCCTGCCGACGCTGAGCGCCACGCAGATGCTGGGTTACGCCTATCTCTCGCTCTTCGGTGCCCTGCTGGCCTATGTGCTGTGGTTCCGCGGTATTGCACGGCTATCGCCAGTGGCGGTGTCGTCGCTGGGCCTTTTGAGCCCCTTGATGGCGGTCGTCATGGGTTGGGCACTGTTGGGCCAGAGCATGACAGGCGTGTCGCTGGCTGGGCTGATTGCCGTGCTCGGCAGCATCCTGGCGGTGCAGTGGGCTTCCAGCTCACGCGAACCAACGCCGGCCCCCCAAGGCGCGCGCTGATGCGCACCTTGGGGGCATTGCGAATGACTCGCCGATCATCAACAGCCATCCTCAGAAGGAAAACGCTATGTCCAACCCCATTAAGAGCCTTATCGAATCGCGGGTCTCGACCGGCCGTTACCAAGTTAACCGTGATCTATCGGATCAGGACGTCAGCGAACTGGTGCGCCTAGCCACCCGAGCACCCTCGGCCTACAACTTCCAGAACTGGAAATTCATCGTCGTACGCTCGCCGGAGGCCAAAGCACGTTTGCGAGCTGTGTCCTACGGGCAGCAACAGGTGGTGGACGCGCCCGTTACCTTCATCATCTGCGGCACCCTAGCGGCGCATGAAAGCCTCGCTCAGGCGCTGCAACCTTCGGTCGATGCGGGCATCCTGGATCAGTCGACCCTTGAGGGCTGGGTCGCCGCAGCCAAAGGTTCGCACCCCGGCAACCCGCAACTACAGCGCGACGAGGCGCTTCGTTCGGCATCCCTGGCGGCGATGACGCTAATGCTCGCCGCTCAAGGCATGGGACTGTCGACAGGGGCGATGAGCGGCTTCGATGCACTTGGCGTGGCGCGCGAGTTCGGGTTGGCCGCTAACGAGGTGCCGGTCATCCTGGTAACGGCTGGCTACCCAGCAACAGGCAACTGGCCACAAAAGCCACGCAGGCCGCTGCAAGAGGTACTTGAGTTTGCTTGAGTGGTCTTAGGGTGCGATGGGAGCGCGCCATTGCTGCCCCACAGGACGGAACACCCTGGATTTGCAAGGGGTCGCTGTGAGTGGCGGCCCTCGACCCACCGCAGGCATTCAGAACGCCTAAGAAAGTAGAGCCTATTCAGACGGCCATCAATCGTCCCGCGTCAGCACTTCCAGTAGCTCGATTTCGAAGACCAGGTTTGAGTTCGGCGTGATGTGGGCGCCGATCTGTCTTTCACCATAGGCAAGGTGGGCCGGCACAAAGAGTTTGCGTTTGCCGCCGACTTTCATGCCCATCAACCCCTGATCCCAGCCTTTGATCACGCGTCCGGTTCCGATGACGCACTGGAAAGGCTTGCCGCGATCGTAGGAGGAATCGAACGTGGTGCCGTCCTCCAGGAAACCGTTGTACTGGGTGGTGATCAAGGCGCCTTTGATCACTTCTTTGCCGTCGCCTAGTTGAATGTCTACAACCTTCAATTCGCTGCTCATCACTCTCTCTCGTTCATTCGGTAGCCCGTGGATGGCTGCCCGGGCAGATTTTTCTCAGGAATTTCACTGCCTTGCAATCACCTTTACCTTCCAATTACCTTGTCCCCAATTCCCTCAAAGGCTGGCCCGGGGGCCATGCTGTGCTGCAGATCCCTGGTACCCGTATATGCTCAGGAGCAGTGTGGAAATCAGAGCCGGTAAACGGGTTGCGGCATGGTCCCGGCCGACAGCCCGACAACCTTCGAGAGGCATGCAACAGATGGGCAGCCAATGAGCATGAGCCCCGGTCCTGCGTTTGTGCGTCGCTACTTTGGATGGCTGATGATCATGTTGGCGTTGCTCCTATTGGGAGTGCTCCTGGTGGTGGTCACAGCTTATGCGCTGGGCCTGCGTATACAGGGCCCCGGCTGGCATGACGGGCTGGAGCTGGCGCAGTGGCAATGGCTGCAAAACGGCTGCGTGAAAGCCGAGGGCGGAGGATTGCGGGTCACCGGCTGGCGGCCGTTGACTATCACCATGGCCAGCATGAGCCTACCCAGGTGCGAAACGGGCGCTGAGGCGCTGACTTCTCCCCCCTGGACGCCGCCATTCGATCTCAGCATTGGCGCTCTCTCTGTTCCCGGCTTGCCGCCGCTGGCGGTGGCCATCCGTCAACATGAGCAGCGCTGGCAAGCACAGGCACAGCTTCAGATCAGCAGGGTAGACGCTGAATATGATCGCGTTTCCGGGCGCTGGACCGCGCAAGGACA
Source organism: Pseudomonas cavernicola (assembly GCF_003596405.1). Classification (NCBI taxonomy): domain Bacteria; kingdom Pseudomonadati; phylum Pseudomonadota; class Gammaproteobacteria; order Pseudomonadales; family Pseudomonadaceae; genus Pseudomonas; species Pseudomonas cavernicola. Next base: position 2,636,757 of record NZ_QYUR01000002.1, on the reverse strand, counting down.
GATTCAGGCCGCTGACATTGCACCCCAGTTCCTGGGTGCGCTGACCTTTATGGGCGAGGGACAGTGGCAGGCTGATCGCCTGGACGGCGCTTTGCTGGCGAAGGGGCAGCAACTGGGTTATGCGGGGCAACCGCAACGAGCTGATACGAGACTCGAGGCCAGCCTGGCCGCTAAACAATGGCAGTTGAATGCCGTGCTGGCGGCACCACTGGCGCTTGGGGGCGGTTGGAGCCTGGAAGCCAGGCAAGCGCTTCGGGCTAGCGGTAGTCTCGATGGGCTGGAGTCGCTGCATGTGGATCTGCTGGCGGCAGGACCGCAAGGCACCGCGCTGCTGATCCTGGATACCGAGGGCGCTGGCGTGGCACGTGGCCAGGGCAGGTTGACGCTGGCCGGGCCCTCGCTGGCCGGCACTGTGCCCTTGCGCTGGAATCAGCAACGGCTGGAGTTGTCGCCTGCGGCAATCCAGCTCCCCGAGGAACTGCGCTTGAGCTGGTCCAGCCCCCTGGCGCTGGCGCTGGCATTGGCTGGTAAAAGCACAATTTCTGCCGAACTTCAGTATCGGGACATAAGGGTTAATACCGTCGACAGCCTGTTGTCCTGGCAGCAAACCCAATGGGGTTGGGAAGGGCGGCTCGACCTGGAGGGCAAAGCCTCCGGGCATGACCTGGCCGGGTCTTGGCAGGGTCGTATCGATGCCTCTGGCCTTGCCGGCGAACCGGCCAGCCTGACGGTCAAGGGAAAGGATCTAGTGCTGGCGTTGCAGCTGCCGGTCACCGGCTTTCGCGCGCCCGGCTGGGCCACGCAGGTGAAGTTCGATGGTCACTATGGCGACTACCCCATCACCGGAGTGCTCGATGCCACCTATGCACAGGGGCATTGGCAAGGCGCCCTTGAAGGGCGCTCTCGTCCGCCCTTCTATGCCCAGGGTGGGGGGCTGCAGCTTGCTGCACCCTGGTATGACAAAGACGGGCAGTGGTTTCTGGGCAGCGGTAGTCGCCTCAGCTTTGCCGAAGGCCTGATCGGAACCACCCTAATCAAGCCGCTGGCCGTCACCGCCAGTACGCCACTGCGTCTGAGCCCCGAGGGGGTATTCGGGACCTTGCAGGTCAAGGCCGACGGTGTCGTGGCGGAACGCTGGGAATTGCCGGCGGTGAACGGGCAGATGACCGTCTCCGGGCAGCAAGGCAGGGCCAGACTGCGGGTGCCAGCCTGGCAATCCGAACTGAACCTGAGCGCAGAGCTGGCAAGCCGCGGGGGCAAAACCGGTGCGCAAGGCCGGGTGAATATGACAACGCCCCTGTCTGCCGCCATGAGCCGTGGCCTTGGCGTCACCTTGCAGCAGGGCAAGCTCAATGGCCAGGGTCGCTGGCAGTGGCAGGATCACTGGCAGCTACAAGGCGACATGACAGTGTCCGGGCTGGCGCTGGGCTGGGGCGGCATACTGGCTTCGGGGGGCATTGGCGACGCGCACATCGAGCTGCGCCAGGGTGCCTGGACGCTGACCAGCACCGGGCCCATCGAGTTGGCCGAGCTGGATGTGGGCACATTGGTGAGCAATGTCCGCATGAAGATACAGTCCGACCTTGCCACCTGGCACTTCACCGATGTCTATGCCGAGGTGCTGGGGGGCTCTATGCAGGCTCCAACCCTGCAATGGCCTTCCTCGATGCATCAGCCAGTGGCGATCAGGCATATCGACCTGGCAGAGGTGGCCGCCCTGCAAAACGATCCAAACCCGACTGTTCAGCTCGCCGGCCGCGTGGGCGGGTATCTGCCGCTACAGTTGTTGCAGGACTCCCTGGACTTGCAAGGGGGGAGCATGAGCAACGAAGGCCCCTTGTCTCTCAAGGTCCTGCCTTCTGCCGGCGTCGGCGCCATGGGCCAATCCAATCGCGCGGTGCAGTTGGCGCTGGACACGCTGAGCGATTTGACGATCAATGACCTCCAGGCCCGCCTGAATATGAAACCGGACGGCTGGTTGGATGCTGCGGTGACCATCAAGGGCCAGAACCCGCAGCAGAACAACCTGCCGGTCGTTCTAAACTACACGCACCGGGAAAATGTGCGGGAACTACTGCGCAGCCTGCGTATTGGTGATGAGATATCCCAGTCGGTATTGGACCGGAGACCGGCAGAAGGCTCACGACCACATGACGCGGAGGATTCACCATGAAGCCCGTTTGGCTGGTGGTTTCACTGGCTCTGGCAGCCTGTACCCCACGGGTCGTTCTCGAGGCCCCCAAAGAGCCGATCACCATCAATCTGAATGTGAAGATTGACCATGAGATTCGCCTCAAAGTGGAAAAAGACATCGATAAACTCTTCAGTGAAGACAGCGCATTGTTCTAGGAGAGGGCCATGAAAATCAGAAAGCTATTGGTGGCAATGCTATTGCTGGCCTGCGGTTCGCTGGCCATGGCGCTTGACCTGGATGCTGCCAAGTCGCAGGGAATGGTGGGGGAGCAACCCGATGGTTACCTGGGGGTGGTCAAGGCAACCCCTGACGCCGTACAGCTTGCCGCGGATATCAATGCCAAACGTCGCGATGCCTATGAGGCCATTGCCAAGAAAAATGGCGCAACCCTGGATCAGGTGGCCAGTCTGGCTGGACAGAAAGCCATAGAAAAAACGGCGCCGGGGACTTACGTAAAAACCCCTGATGGTCAGTGGGTCAAAAAATAATCCCCGGCGTATGCACCGGACACAATCAGCCCTCGCTTCAGCATGCCCTGAAGCTGCTCACAGGTTCTGGTGAGCTGCTTGTCTTGGGTGCTGACGATTGATCCGGTTGGAGCAATCCGCGCAGCAAATCCAGCGAGGCCGGCGGCTAGGGTTTCACCCGCTAGTTAATTCTGCCATTTCGTGTCACTGCCATCAGTTCGTCGACCACAGCGATCAGTGAGCGCTGGCGGGACAGCCCGGCATTTCGGGCGTCTGTATAACGTCGCAGCTGCCGGTCTGCGCTGCTGCCATCATGGAGGATGGTTTTGGCCTGCACGAAGGCATGGCTGTCGCCAAGGGCTTCGGCGGATTCGCCAATGGTGGCATAGGCCATGTCCAACCATTCCTCGATGGGGACGTTTCGGCGGCTGGCCTGATCCAGGAAAGAGGCCTTGGTGCCGAATCGCTTCGCGCGCCAGCGATTTTCCTCGATTAACAATCGGGTCATCTCGTTGTGCTTGACGCCCTCATCTGGCGTCACTACTGCGTGATGAACCATGGCGCGGAACAACGCGGCGATGCACAGCACGTCGGCCACGGACGGGCAGGAGTCAGCGATACGCAGCTCCAGGATGGGGAAGCGCGCTGATGGGCGGATGTTCCACCTGATATCGCTGTCGCTCTTCATCGATCCCGATTGCAATGGTGAAGTGGTCAGACTGCCACCGCTGCGGCTTCCGCTGGGCACCGATGCCTTCAGCTTCGTCGAGGGCAAGAACGCCTTTGTTCAGCAGGAGCTCGACACTTGGGGAGCTCTGTCGTCGTCGACGAACTTTTGACTTTCAGACTGTGCACGAACTTCGTCGCTATCGTTGTGTGCGCCTGTGCTGCCCCTGGGATGGCGCGGCACGGCTCATATGACCGGTGGTCGCTGGAACTGTATCGATCCAGAAACTGCGCTTAGCTGAATGGGTAAATAACTGCGCGCGTAGGCATGACAGTCACAGCGTAAGCAGAAACAGATTCCGTGAGTCCTGAGAATGGCATGAGGGGATAACCATGATTACGCTCAACATCAATGCCAAAGAGCAGCAATTCGACGTTCCAGATGACATGCCGTTGTTGTGGGTGCTGCGTGATGTGGCCCACCTGACCGGCACCAAGTTCGGTTGTGGCATCGCCCAATGCGGTGCCTGCACCGTGCATGTCGATGGCGCCCCGAAACGCTCCTGCATCACACCAGTCTCGGCGGTCGCCAGCGGGCAGAAGATCGTCACCATCGAAGGCCTTTCAGCGGACGGCTCGCACCCAGTGCAGCGCGCCTGGGCGGAACTCGATGTGGTGCAGTGCGGTTACTGCCAGTCCGGCCAGATCATGTCGGCGGCCGCCTTGCTGGCTAAGGTCCCCGCGCCAACGGACACCGATATAGACCAAGCCCTGTCGGGGAATATCTGCCGCTGCGGCACCTATCCGCGTATCCGTGCAGCCGTGAAGCGCGCGGCTGAACTCGGGTAAAACCTGCCCCTGAATTTTCGCTGCAAACCCTCGTGGATTGGAGGCTTGTCATGAATAGCGTGACCGATACTTCCCGGCGCAGATTTCTCAAGAACAGCGCAATACTCGGCGGCGGCCTGGTAGTCGCCTTCGTCATCCCTGGCGCCAAGCGTTTCGCCCTGGCAGAGACGGTGACCCAAGGGGCTGACGCGGCTTTTGTGCCCAACGCCTTCCTGCGTATCGGCAGTGACGACAGCGTCACCGTGCTGCTGGCCCATTCCGAGATGGGCCAGGGCATCTGGACCGGGCTGTCGATGCTGATCGCCGAAGAACTGGATGCCGACTGGTCGAAGATCCGCGTCGAGCATGCACCGGCGGCGCCGGCCTATTCGAGCCTGGTGTTCGGCATACAAGGCACCGGCGGTTCGACCAGCACCTGGTCGGAATTCGATCGTTACCGTCAGGCCGGCGCGACCGCGCGGGCGTTGCTGGTGCAGGCGGCGGCGCAGCGCTTCGGCGTAGCGCCGTCGGCCATCCGCACCGAGAACGGCGAAGCGATAGCCGGTGACCAACGCGTCCGTTACGGTGAGCTGGCCGATGCGGCCGGCAAGCTGAAGGCTCCCGACCCCGCCTCGCTGAAGCTCAAGGAGCCGAAGGACTGGAAGATCATCGGCAAACCGACCAAGCGCCTGGACACGCCGGAGAAAATCACCGGCCGCGCGCAGTTCGGCATGGATGTGCAGTTCGACGGGCTGCTGACCGCGATGGTCGCCCGTTCGCCGGTGTTCGGCGGCAAGGTCAAGTCGTTCGATGCAACGGCGACCAAGGCGATTCCTGGCGTACGCCAGGTGGTGCAGGTGCCTTCCGGCGTCGCGGTGGTCGCCGATCACTACTGGGCCGCCAAACTCGGCCGCGACGCGCTGAAGATCGATTGGGACCTCGGTGAATTCGCCACGCTGGACAGCGACCGCTTGCGCCAGGAGTTCGCCGGCCTCGCCGGCCAACCCGGCCAACCCGCGGCCCAGGCCGGCGACGCCAGCGCGGCACTGGCCAAGGCGGCCAAGACCGTAGAGGCCGAGTACGCCGTGCCCTATCTGGCGCACGCGCCTATGGAGCCGCTCAATTGCACGGTGCGAATCGAGAAGGACAAATGCGAACTCTGGACCGGCACCCAGTTCCAGACCCTCGACCAGCAGGTCGCGGCACAGATCACCGGGCTCAAGCCGGAGCAGGTGGAAGTCCACACCACCTTTCTCGGCGGTGGTTTCGGCCGCCGCGCCAATCCTTCGCTCGACTTCGTGTTCGAGGCTGTGCATGTGGCCAAGGCCGCCAATGCGCCGGTCAAGACCGTCTGGTCGCGCGAGGACGACGTGCGCGGTGGTTTCTATCGTTCGGCCTTCGTGCACCGGGCACGTGTCGGCCTCGATGCGCAGGGCCTGCCGATCGCCTGGCAGCATGGGATCGCCGGACAATCGATCATGGCCGGCACGCTGTTCGAAGCGTCATTCGTGAAGAACGGCATCGATGGCACTTCGGTCGAGGGGGTCGCCGATTCTCCGTACATGAAGGAAGTAGCGGATCATCGCGTCGATCTGCATTCGCCCAAGACCGGTATCCCGGTGCTGTGGTGGCGCTCGGTCGGCCACAGCCACACCGGTTTCGTGATGGAGTCGCTGATCGATGAGCTGGCGCATGCCGCCGGCAAGGCCCCGGTCGACTACCGGCGTGCATTGCTGAAGAACCATCCCCGTCATCTGGGGGTGCTGAATCTTGCGGTAGAGAAGGCCGGTTGGGCGTCGCCGCTTGCCAAGGGGCATGCTCGAGGGGTTGCCGTGCATGAGTCGTTCGGCAGTTTCGTCGCCCAGGTGGCGGAAGTCTCCGTCGAGAACGGCGCGATCCACGTACATCGCGTGGTCTGCGCCGTGGATTGCGGCATCGCGGTCAACCCCACAAGCATTGCCGCGCAGATGGAGTCGGGTATCGCCTTCGGCCTGAGCGCAGCCTTGCACAGCAAACTCACACTCAAGGATGGGCGGGTGCAGGAGTCGAATTTTCACGATTACCAGGTGCTGCGCCTGAATGAGATGCCACAGGTCGAAGTTCATATAGTCCCGAGCACAGACAAGATGGGCGGCATAGGTGAAACCGGCGTGCCGCCTACCGCTCCGGCGGTTGCCAATGCCGTATTCGCGTTGACCGGTCAGCGGCTGCGCGAGTTGCCCCTGCAATTGGCCAAGGTGTGAGGAGACAGTCATGCGCAGACTCCTAGCGTCGTTGCTGCTACTACCGCTCGCCGGCTGCGGGCCGGACCAGGGCAGCGAACAGCAGCAGGCCGCACTCGCCGCCTTCGCCACGGTGCAGAAAGTCTTCCAACACCCGCGTTGCCAGAACTGCCATATCCCCGGTGACTCACCCTTGCAGTTCGAGGCGGGCCTACCCCATGAGATGGGCGTTGTGCGCGGCGAGGATGGCAAGGGCGCTGCGGGCTTGCCCTGCGCCGCCTGCCATGCTGAAGCCAACCCACCGGCGAGCTACGGGCCGCACGCTCCACCCGGAGCGCCGCATTGGAGCTTGCCGCCGGCGGCTCACAAAATGGCCTGGATCGGCCTGCCAGCGAATGAACTCTGCGAAATCATCAAGGACAAGAGTCGCAACGGCGATCGGGATTTTGCCGCGCTGATCAAACATGTCAGCGAGGACAAGCTGGTGCTCTGGGGCTGGAACCCAGGTGGTACGCGCGCGCCGGTGCCGGTGGCGCATGACGAGTTCGTCGCCCAGTTCAAGCTGTGGGCGGATGCGGGCGGGCCATGCCCGGCAGCTGGAAGCTGAGTTGCCCTTGGGCCAAGCGCTGATCTGGCGAGGAGGCGTGCTATCTCAGGTATGAGTTCTTTGCTGGAGGCGATCACGGCTGCCGAGCAAAAGGGCGACGAAGCGGTACTGGCTACGGTGGTCAAGGTCGAGGGTTCGGCGTATCGCCGGCCTGGCGCGCGGATGTTCATTCCGCTGTATGGCAAGACGGTCGGCGCCATCAGCGGCGGTTGTCTGGAGGCCGACGTGGCGAAAAAGGCCTGGTGGCTAACCGACTCGGGTGAGCCGGTGGTGCGTCGCTACAGTACCGGTGCGAGTGAGGACGAGGATGACGAAGAGGCCTATCGCGATCTGCTCACGCCGAGCAGCGAGATCTCCCGCTCCCACGAGAACTGCGACAAGGTGCAGGATCCCTATTCCCTGCGCTGCCAGCCGCAGGTGATGGGCGCCTGCCTGACGCAGATCCGTCAGGCCGCCGAAGTCTTGAGCGTCGAGGCCAATGCGGTGTCGGACAACCCGCTGGTGTTCGCCGCCGAGGGCGATGTGATCTCCGGCGGCAACTTCCACGCCGAGCCGGTGGCCATGGCCGCCGACAACCTGGCGCTGGCCATCGCCGAGATCGGCTCGCTGAGCGAGCGGCGGATCTCGCTGATGATGGACAAGCACATGTCGCAACTGCCGCCGTTCTTGGTGGCCAATGGCGGGGTCAACTCCGGCTTCATGATCGCCCAGGTCACCGCCGCCGCACTGGCCAGCGAGAACAAGGCGCTGGCGCATCCGCACAGCGTCGACAGCCTGCCGACCTCGGCCAACCAGGAAGACCACGTGTCGATGGCGCCGGCTGCCGGCAAACGCCTGTGGGAGATGGCCGACAACGTGCGGGGGATTATCGCCATCGAATGGTTGGCGGCTTGCCAGGGCCTGGACTTCCGCGAAGGCCGCAAGACCTCGCCGAAGCTGGAGCAGGCGCGGCAGGCACTGCGCGAGCAGGTGTCCCACTACCAGCAGGACCGTTTCTTCGCCCCGGATATCGAGGCGGCCAGCCAGTTGCTGGCCGAGCGTAGCTTGAATCTTTTGTTGCCGGAAAAGGTTCTGCCGAGCCTGTAATGGGTAAATCCAGCCAGGCTACTGGCTGAATAGCGGCTGGGATTGGTCGCTGGTGCCGTGCTACTGGAGGGGCGTCGACAAGGACGCCTCTCACCTGACGATCCCGCCTCGCGTCTGGTTATGATCGGCTCGACTGCGCACCGGACATTCTGCGGTTGTCCGGTGTGCCCAGCGGAACTCTCTCCCTCTCATCGACAAGGCAAAAACTAGTGGGCGGCCAGTAGTGGCCTTCGCTATATCAAGCACCAAGGCGCCTGCGCGCTGATACTCAAGGAAATGCTCGCATTGTTGTAAGCGATCGGGCGTTGTTGAGCTATTAATTGATCGAGTGGCCAGCCCCGTGCAGGAGGGATCAATGGTGCGACAGGCATTCTTAACCGGCTTAGCCCTGGCGACGTTATTAGTGGCGCCGGTGGCTAGCTCGGACCCAGCCCGGGAGTACGCCAGTGAGCGCGGCCTGCTCAGCGTCGCGCTAGTGGCCGCTGGGCTGGAGCACCCCTGGAGCCTGGCCTTCCTGCCGGGCGAGCAGGGGCTGCTGGTGACTGAGCGGCCGGGGCGTTTGCGGATTGTCGGTGCGGATGGAGCTCTGTCCGCACCTCTCATGGGCCTGCCAGCGGTGTATGCCCAAGGGCAGGGCGGGCTGCTCGATGTGGCGCTTTCCCCAGCGTTTGCCAACGACCGTTGGGTCTATCTGGCGTATGCCGAAGGCGGTGGTGCGGATGGCCGTGCCGGTACTGCTGTCGGGCGCGGCAGGCTCTCCGTTGATCGGGCAAGGCTGGAAGGGTTCAGCGTGATCTTCCGGCAGGAGCCCAAGCTGTCTACTGGCAATCATTTTGGCTCGCGTCTGGTTTTCGACCGTGACGGGCATCTGTTCATCACCCTCGGCGAACACTACCAGCGTCCGACCGCCCAGGATCTTGGCAAGCTCCAGGGCAAAGTCGTGCGAGTCTATCCGGACGGTAGCGTGCCGGCCGACAACCCCTTTGTGGGCCAGTCGGGCGTGCGCCCGGAGATCTGGTCTTACGGTCATCGCAACCCGCAAGGCGCCGCGCTCAACCCCTGGACCGGCAAACTGTGGACCCACGAGCACGGCCCGCGTGGCGGTGATGAAATCAATATCGCGCAGGCCGGCAAGAACTATGGCTGGCCACTGGCGACCCATGGCATCGATTACTCGCTGCTGCCGATACCTGAGGCAAAAGGCAAAACCGTCGCAGGTACCGAGCCGCCGCACTATGTCTGGGAGAAATCGCCCGCGATCAGCGGCATGGCGTTCTACGCTGCCGAGCGGTTTCCCGACTGGCAGCACAGTCTGTTTATTGGCGCGCTGGTCGAGCAGGCGCTGATTCGGCTGGAGTTGGAGGGCGACCGGATCGTCCATGAGGAACGCCTGCTTGAGGAGCTGGACGCGCGCATCCGCGACGTCAGGCAAGGCCCGGATGGCTATCTGTATGTGCTGACCGATGAAGCGGATGGGCAACTGCTGCGGTTAGGCTTGCAGCCAAAGTGAAGGCGCCATGGCGGCCTGGCCCGGCTTGACGCCAAGTCGGCTGCCGCCAGAGGGGGCTTATTGAGCTAGAGCGCTTTCTTCGGCCTGCTTGATGTCCAGCAGATAGGGTTTTATCAGTGGCTCGGTGACGACGCTGAAGTCGGTAATCTCGATTGCGCCACGGCCTTGCCCCAGTAGGTGGAAGGAGAACGCCTTGCGGGTGTCGAGGTTGTCGAAGCCAAAGCTCACTTTCAGTGTTTTACCGGGCTTGAGCAGCGGCAACTCCGGGATCAGCCCGACCACATCCCGATCGAACTCTTTGGTTTTGAGCAGGAGTTTGGCGCCTTGCTTGTCCATCCGCACGGCGCGAATCTTCAGGCTGACCCTGGTGTGGGTGCCCTTCGGCAGTTCCAGGTATTGCGCGCCGATCAGATTGTCGGCCCAGTCGTTGCCCATGGTCTCTTGCAGCTTGATCCGCTCACGGTTGGCGAACTGGTATTGCTGGCCGATCTGCCCGCTCGTCAGTGATTGATCCAGCAGTGCCGCACGCTGCACCATCAAACGGGCCTGTTTGCCACTGAAACGCCCGAGGTAACGCACTTTATCGGCAATAAATCCCTCGCTGGCATAACGCCGACAGATCTGCTGGAAGTTGCACTCGGTAAAGGTGCCCTTGCCGTCATGCTGGCGTAGCACGCCGTTGGTGTAAGACATGATTTCGCGCCCGCTTTGGTAGTCGCGAAACATTGAACGGCCGGAGAGGTTCGAGGGTACCGGCAAGTCGAAGTAATCGAGCACCGAGGTGGTCAGGTCGACATGCCCATAAACCCCGCGTTTGAGTATCGGTAGCTTGTCCTGTTCCGGTGCGAGTACAAGATTGAAGCCCCAGGTCGAGGCCAGGCGCACATCCTCGATCCCATGCGACTCATCCGAGGTAACGATCACCAGGGTGTCCTTCAGGACTCCCTGCTGTTCCAGCCCGGTTAAAAAGCTCGCCACCGCATCATCCAGATAACCAATGGCCGCTTGCTTGGCGCTGGGGTAACGATCCAGGTATTCCTGGGGGGCGGAATAAGGCTGATGGGTGCCGACAGTCAGCAGGGTCAGCATCCAGGGTTTTTTCTGCTGGCGCAGTTGTTTCACGTACTTCAGGGCGCCTTCAAAGAAGGACTTGTCATCCATACCCCAGGGGAACTCCAGGTAAGGCTTGTTCTTGAACCAGCCGCGGCCGAGGGTTTTGTCGAAACCCATGTGCGGCATGATTTTGTCTTTGGCCATGAAGCGCAGGCCGGCACCTTGCAGGAAGTGCGTGCGAAAGCCCTGTTCATGCAGTTGTGCCGGCAGGCACTGTTGATTGCGCGCATGGTTATTCAGTAGCTCAACGCCTTTCGGAGAGCCACTGACGAGCTTCTCGTAATCACCGCACAGCATGGCGTAGAGGCCGCGAATGGTCTGGTGGCTGTGCAGCACATAATCCGGAGTGCTCATGGCGCGCTCGGCCCATTGACTGAGCTTGGGCATCAGCGCCTCGTGGTAACTGCTGTTGATGGCGGCGCGGTTGGTCGCGATGTACGCGCCGGGAATGCCTTCCAGGGTAATGATCAGCACATTTCGCGCTTTGCCTTTACCGGCGAATAACTTGCTGCCGTTCAAGTCCAGTTGGGTCAGGCCGGCGATGTCTGGCTGGGGGTCGGGAGTGTCACCGTCCAGCCAATCTTCTACGCGTAGCTGGCCAGCATTGAAGGTTTCCGCCAGCAACTTATGCGGCAGATTGAACTGCTTCCATTGATCCGCTTCGTTGGGATTCGTGTATTGGCTCGCCGCATGGGCAGCGAGAAATACTACTGGCAGGGCATACCAGTAGCGTGGGATCGCCAGCACGTGACCCGACGGCTTGCGGCCGCTCAACAGCAGATTAGCCAGTATGCCTCCAGCCAGGGCCAGCCCGAGCAGTGGATAGGTGAGGCCGCCACCTTGGGTGGAGTGGCTGACGAATTGCGGGTCGGTCAGGTATTTCAGGTCACTGAGTTCTGGCATGCGCCCGACTGCGCCGACCAGTTCCGCCGAGCCCAGGGTGAATATGCTCCAGATCAGCATCAGCGGTAGAGCCAGCAGCAGTGAGCGGTTGTGCAGCAGCAGGATCAGCAAGCAGCCGATACCCAGGTCAGAGAAGTAGCCAAAACCATTCGACCAACCGAGCCAATACCGGCTGGCCAGGGGTACGAGCAGGAACAGAAAGCCGAGAGCCATCAAAGAACTAGCGGGGTGCTGCAGCCAGCGGCTGAAAGGGTGCACAGGAACTCCTGAGATCAGGCAGCGAGAATCCGCAAAAAATTTGTCCAGACGAGCTAGATGTTTTATTGGACATGATTTTGAAACAACAGTTTGCTAGTCGCCAGTAAGTTTAGGCCAAACGAGGGGGATTTAAGTGTGAGAAAGAGTGTTTATGCAGCGATTTGGCTGGGAGGAATTGCTGCGGGTCACTAGCCGTGATGCCCTGCACCAACTGTGAGGGCGCTGCTTTGGCCTCGCTGCCCCAAGGCCGTGCCGCTACCTCGCAGCGCGGCCGATGGGTTGATCAAGCAGCGATTTTTGCGGGTGAAAGCTCCGTAGCTTTCTCCCCTGCTTGGCAGGGGAGCATCGCGGAAAGCGGATGATTATTGGGTGAAAACACCACCGCCAGCCTTCTTGGCCTTCTTCATCGCGCGCTTTTCGTCGAGTGTTTTAGCGGGCTTCTTCTTCGCCGTTTTTTTTGCATCCAGACCTTTGCTCATGGCTGTCCTCTCTTCATCAACGAGGTTGATGTGCTGTGCATTGCACCTAAAGAATAGTCTTTGGTCGTTGCTGCTGCCAAACCGCGTTAGCGAGAGGGCTGAACAAGATCAAAACTGAATTAATAGTAGCTGGGTAATTGCTGAATTGAATTTATTTAAGCCAGGCAGGCCAGAAGATATTGAATGCGGGTATTGCGGAGAGGGGAGAGGGGCATTTTTGCCCGAGCGCTTTGTCTGCTGGAGATCAAAGCGCATAGAAGAGGAGTACGGGCGTTTCGCAGAAGTTACTATTTCTTGCCAAGAGTGATTTGCTTCGAGGTGCCAAATACTTGGCCGCTAACACCCTTTGGGATTTCCTGGATTTCACCGCCGGACTTCAGAAAAGCAGCAACCTGCTCGTCAATCGAACTGTGGGTTTCAACAGCGGGTGGTGCTTTCTTCTTCATTTCGGATGCTTTAACGCGCATGGCGGCCATTAACCTATTTAAAAATTAATATGACCGGCTATTGTACACAAAAAACTGAGTAATTGCTTGCTAAATAAATGGCATAAAAGCTGGGTGTGGCTGCGATATTTAAGCGAAACACGATCTTGCACCATATCGCCTAGACGCTAGGTAACTGCTTGTTTTTCATCAAGTCATTGCTGGAAAAACGCGTGCACTCAAGAAGGCACAGGCGTCCTCGGCGCACGCTCAGCTCGGCTGGGGGCATTGCCGTGGTCCCCCAGCGAAGGTGGGATCACGCGCCGGTAGAGGTCGTAAAAGGCCGTCTTGGCGTGGCGTGTGAGCTATCAGCACTGCTTCAGTTTCACATACAGGGCTTCAACTTTCTCCCGAGCCCACGGGGTTTTTCGCAGAAACTTCAGGCTGGATTTCACGCTCGGGTCGCTCTGAAAACAGCGAATCTCGATCAGTTGGCCCAGCTGCTCCCAGCCGTAGTGCTCGACCAGTGCGTTGACGATGCCTTCCAGGGTAATACCGTGAAGCGGGTTCTTGTTCTGCTCGGTGTTCATGCGTTGCCTGTGCTCGGGATGGTCTGGACTGCCAGCGGTGGACGGGGCAATTATCGGCGATCATGGCGATCTCGTCATGCTGTGCTGCACCGCCGACGGGGTGAAACTCGGGTAGAATGCCGGTCACGCAATGAGGGTATTGAGAATGGCATTAGTCGGGCGTTTTAACAGTCTGCAGGTGGTTAAACACACCAGCTTTGGGCTTTATTTGGACGGCGGGGCGGATGGCGAGATATTGCTACCCAACCGTTATGTGCCCAAAGATACGCCGAGCGAAGTTGACGACTGGTTAAATGTATTTATTTATCTGGATAGCGATGACAAGTTGATTGCTACCACCGAGAAGCCCAAAGTGCAGGTTGGCGAGTTTGCCAGCTTGAAAGTTGTGGAAATTAACAGTATCGGTATTTTTCTGGATTGGGGCTTGCCGAAAGATTTGTTGCTGCCTTATTCAGAAGAAAAGCGCCAAGTGCAGACGGGCGAATACTGTGTGGTTTATGTGTATCTGGATAAACATACCCGCCGGATTACTGCGACCGCACGCCTGGATCGGCATTTAGATAATGTCCCGGCTAATTACAAAACCGGGCAGGCGGTCGACCTGTTGGTGGCTGAGTCGACGGATATGGGCTTTAAAGCCATTATCAACAATCAGCACTGGGGCTTGATCCATAAGAACGAAGTCTTCAAGTTCTTACGTGCCGGCAAACAGGAAAAAGGCTTCATCAAAGAAGTCCGTCCAGACGGCAAAATAAGCCTGAGCCTGCAGCCTGTGGGCAAGGAAGCCGCCAACGCCCTGCACGAGAAGATCTTGGCAAAACTGCGTGAGCACGATGGTGTGCTGCAGGTCAGCGACAAAAGCCCACCGGACATCATCACCAGCCTGTTTGGCGTCAGTAAAGGCAATTTCAAGAAGGCGATTGGCGCCTTGTACAAGCAAGGCCAGATTGTGATTCATGCGGATCGGATTGAGCTGAGCTGACACAAGCCAGAGGTGTACGCCAGCTTTTGCTGAGTAGGAATAACGTTTTGCGCTATTGTTGAGTTGTCCGTGTTACTCGCTTTATAAGCCGTTGTAGCTCAGTTGGTAGAGCAACTGATTCGTAATCAGTAGGTCGGGGGTTCAATTCCTCTCAACGGCACCAGTTGAATCAGGGGTCTCCGGAGTAGTAAGACCCCTCGGTTTTGCCAGTGCGTACAATTAGACGTACATTTTTAGCCCGCTGACGGCCCAACCAGCGGCAAACTTAGATCGTATACATCAAGCATGGCTTCGCTGCGGTGCCCAGATGCGTCCTGCTTCTCGGCACGAGTTCCTGGTGTGTCCGTAACGCCGCGGCGCTTTAGGGAAACTCTGAAAAAGACTTCCCGATTCTGGTGAAATACGCCCGTCCAGTTATCCGAGTTGCCCGATGAAGCAGATCTCCTTCGCGATGCCGAGTACGACGGCAAGCGCAAGCAAACCCGCCGTGAGCGCTTCCTGATCGAGATGGATCAGGTGGTGCCGTGGAAAGGCTTGATAGCGTTGATTGAGCCCCATTATCCGAAGGGTGAAGGCGGTCGTCCGGCGTATCCGTTGATGGCCATCTTGCGTGTGCATCTGATGCAAAACTGGTTCGGCTACAGCGATCCGGCGATGGAAGAGTCGCTGTACGAGACCACAATTCTGCGCCAGTTTGCCGGACTTGATCTGGATTGCATTCCGGATGAAACCACCATCCTCAACTTCCGCCGCCTGCTGGAGAAACACGACCTGGCCGCCGGGATTCTGGGCGTCATCAATGGCTACTTGGGCGACCGCGGGCTGATGTTGCGTCAGGGCACTATCGTCGATGCCACGATCATCCATGCGCCCAGTTCGACGAAGAACAAAGACGGCAAGCGCGACCCGGAAATGCACCAGACCAAGAATGTATGGTCAGCCCACCTTTCGCAACCTCAGTTTCGAGAACGGTAAAGCATGCTTGCGCTAATGTATCCGGGCTCCTGTTGAACGCGGTTCATTAGCGCGCTCGGCCCTTGATGAGAAGTCGCTCCCGACTGTCCTTGAAAAGGGCATCAGCCTCGAAAGCTATCTTGGTCTTCAGGTTTTCAGTCGGGATGTGTGCCGTTTACTGTCATCAGTCACTGACATCGCAAAAGCAGATGGTCATTCCTATTGCTCAAACGCTGGGATGCGGGTTGTAAGTACCGCCCCGGGCCAGAACTGCCCAGACGATCCTTGCCAGCTTGTTGGCCAAGGCACAGGCCACCTTATTGGGGTGTTTGCGGGTCAGCAATTCTCTGGCCCAGACCCCGAGGAGATCTTCGCGCTTATCGATACGTATCAGGATGGCGCGAGCGCCCTGCACCAACAGTCGTCGTAGGTGCTTGTCGCCGCGCTTGCTGATATTGAGCAGTACGGTCTTGCCGCCCGTTGAATGTTGCCGAGGCACCAGACCTAGTGAGGCGGCAAAGTCGCGCGCAGATCGGAAATTCGAAGCGTCACCGACGTCGGCCACCAGTGCGCTAGCAGTGATGGGGCCGATGCCGGGGATGCTCAGCAGGCGATTGCCGGCATCATCGGCGTTCAATTGTTTCTTGATCTCGGCGTCGATGGTCTTGATTTCGTCCTTCAGGTGCTGGATGTCTTCCAGCAAGCGCTGAATGAGTATCTTGAAGCGAAGCGGCAGGTCGTGCTCCGGGTTGTCGAGCAAGGCCGGAACACGCTCTAGAGCGGCATATCCCACGGGCAAGCAGATGCCGAACTCCAGCAGAAAGCCATGGATCTGGTTGATCGTCGCTGTGCGATGGCTCACCAGTGAAGTGCGCATCCGATGCTGGGTCGAAAGGATCTGCTGCTCGACGGTCTTCATTGCCACATAGCGGGTTTTCGGACGAGACGCAGTCTCGCAGATTGCCTCAGCATCGATGTAGTCGTTCTTGTTGCCGGTGACAAAGGGCTTCACATGCTGCGGCGCGATCAACTTCACGCGATGGCCCAGGGCCGTGATTTTTCGAGCCAACCAATGGGAGCCACCACAGGATTCCATCGCCACAGTGCAGGCCGGTAGCTGAGCCAGGTGTTGCAGCAGTTGGCTGCGAGAAAACTTCTTGCGCAGCACCTGATGCCCTTTTCGATCCTGGCCGTGCAGATGGAATGTGTGTTTGCCGATGTCGATACCCAGAAGTGCCACGGTAGCCATGAGAGATCCTCCTTTGCAAAAGAGAGAAACCCGGTAAGTCTAGACTCGCCGGGTTTCTCGGCCGGGCTGACCATCTCATTAGGGCAATCAATACTATTTCGGCATGAAGGCGCACATTGGTGTCGATGCCAATTCGGGGCTGGTGCACAGCGTCGTCGGCACGGCGGCCAATGTCGCGGACGTCACCCAGGTCGATCAGTTGCTGCATGGCAAGGAAACTCATGTGTGCGGCGATGCGGGCTACACCGGTGCGCAAAAGCGGCCCGAACATGAAGGTCGGCAGGTGATCTGGTCTATTTCATAAAGAGGCATAGGGCATAGCAGTGTCTACTCGGCAGCGATGCTGACCGGGTAGGGTGGGCCCGATGGTTCTATGCTGGAGTGACAGTCACAGCACCAAGGGTGCCTGCCATGTTCACTTGCCAAGCAGCTAACTGCGGGAAAGCCTTCAAGCCCGAAACGCATGACGATCCGAAAGTAGGAAAGCTGGTTTTGATTTGCCCGCATTGCGGGGCCAGACACGTTGAGGTGTCGAGCAGTCGATCACCTGGCGGTCCTTTGGATATCAAGTTTCGGCTTGATGAAAGCTAATATTGAGTAAGCCGCGCTCCTTTCGACCTGACTGACGGGTCCGTGATTTACTGCGCTTTCACCGCCCACTCGGCCTGCGCATCGGGCAAGGATGCTGGCCGGATAGGGTGGCGCACCGCATGATGCTGTGCCTAACTCTCTTGGTTCTATTCCTGGAGGATCAGAGTATGGCGGGTGAAAACTACTGGCAGAAAGCCGACAGGCTCGCGCGCGAGGCTGCCAAAGCGTTCAATGCAGTTGGGGATTTCCTCAGTTCTGGACCAGACTTGAGCGACGAGGATGTGAGGGTTGACTACTGGGAGGTCCAAAGCGCTGCGATTGTGGCTGCGGAGACTTTCAAAGAGCACTACGAGCATTCTCTGACTGGTGGCGGCAGTGGAGGGTTGGACGACTAGCGGACAAGCTGCTTCGTAATCAGTAGGTCGGGGGTTAAATTCCTCTCAACGGCATCATCGCATATTGAAAAGGCAGTCCTTTGCGGCTGCCTTCTTGCTATGCCAAGCCAAGTCATTGCCCCTCATTACTGCTGCACGAACTGCGCAAAGCGCACGCCAGTACCGCTTGGCCGGACGTCTTGGAACAGCGAGTCCTTGTCGGCGGAAAGCTCCAGGCTGAGGGTGGCTTTACGTTCGCCTTTATTGCGTGTGACCAAGCCATCTTCATGGGTGCGGAAATACAGCGTCGGTACGCGCAGATGATGCAGCTCATCGGTGACGTGGTTGTGCAGCAGTAAGTGTACCCACTCGTATTGCCCAATTTTCAGGCGGCTGACCGGGATGTCGAACCACCAGATTTTTTTATTTAGATTGATCGTCGCGAAATGCGTGTTGTTGACGCCAAGCACCGCTGAGCCGAGTTGCTGGTTGCGGCGAGCGATGGCTGCCTTTTTGTCGATTTTCATAGCATTCCTAACACGCTGACAATATGGGGCTAGAGCTTTGGCCGGCTAGTGGCGCGGCGCCTTAGCTGGCCAGTGTAACAGCCAGCTAGTGCTTGCGAGCGTGTGCCCGGGTTCGGGGATCAAGGTGCGCTCAGGCTTTTTTGTCCCATAGCTCTGCAAGCCGGTCGTCGCGCCCACAACGGCTGCGGTAGAAGTTATAGCGAATAGGATTCTTGATGTAGTAATCCTGGTGGTATTCCTCGGCGGGATAGAAAGTGGTGGCCGGCAGTATCTCGGTCACGATCGGCTGCGAAAAACGCCCCGAGGCCACCAGCGCCGCCTTGGACGCTTCGACCAATTGCTGCTGTTGCGGGCTGTTATAGAAGATCGCGCTGCGGTACTGCGAACCATGGTCACAGAATTGCTGGTTGGGCGTTATCGGGTCGATGCTCGGCCAGTATGCCTCCAGCAGCTTGGCGTAGCTGGTTTTGCCCGGATCAAAGCGTACCTGCACCGCCTCCAGGTGGCCGGTGGTGCCGGACGACACCTGCTCATAGGTCGGATCAGCGAGCGTTCCGCCGATGTAGCCGGAGGTCGTCGACAGCACTCCTGGCACCTTGTCGAAATCCGATTCGGTGCACCAGAAGCAACCGCCGGCGAAGACCGCCACCCCTTCAGCGCTGGCTGCCGTGGCGCTGTTGTCGGTGGCGGCGGTTTGCGCTGAGGCTTGCCCGGAGGCCGCCAGCAGCGTTGCTAGCAGCAGCGTGCGGGTCAGTGCGGCGTTGCGCCTTAGCCAGCGCGCTGGCTGTGAAGTTTGCCTGTTCATGCTTAGCTCCGCAGTGCCGGTAGTGGTTCGCTCCTCGGGATAAAGCGCAGCGCCACGCCGTTATTACACCAGCGCTCGCCACGCGGAGGGGGGCCATCGTCGAACATATGGCCCTGATGTCCGCCGCAGCGCGCACAGTGGTATTCGGTGCGTGGATAGAACAGCTTGAAGTCACGACTGAAGGCCGTGTGGCCGGGAATGTCCTGAGTGAAGCTGGGCCAGCCGGTGCCACTGTCGAACTTGTGCTGACTGTCGAACAGCGGCAAATAACAGGCGGCGCAGATGTAGGAGCCGTCGCGGTGTTCATCATTCAGCGGGCTGCTGCCTGCCGGCTCGGTGTCCTCTTCGAACAGCACCGCGTAAGCGGCCGGTGGTACCAGCTCGCGCCAGGCGCTGTGAGGTTTGTCGAGTGGTATCACGTTGGCTTCGACATTGGCTTGGGCAGCGGCCGTTCTGGTGCGTAGATAGACGCCGGACAGTGGCAGCGTGGAGAGGAGGGCAAAGCCCTGGAGCAAGGTGCGTCGGTTCATGGGTAACTCCCGCAGGAGGGTGCAAAAAGTAGACTGCCGAAAAACTGCGGCGTTACAGGCACGGTTGGCATCACTGATAGGCCATACGACCAACGGCGGCGTGTGAGGGGCGTAGCGAGGCCCGGCGTGTTGCGCCTGTATCGCGAGTGCCTTCTATCGGGCTAAAGCCACCAAGGATTTGGTTTGGCTATAGCGTGTCAGCCGATCGGCAAGCGGTTCGGGCAATACCGAGCACGGCTGGAAACCCAGGCGCTGATAGAAGGCCACCAGCTCGGGATGACAAAACAGCCAGATGGGCCCGGAGATTTGTGCGACTGCATGGCCGATCAACGTGCTGGCGATGTGCTGCCGCCGCTCGGTCGGCGCGACAAACAGACCGGTCAGCCAATGACCTTGGGCAATCGGCTTAAGGCAGAGGGCGGCGAGAATGTCGTTGTTCTTGGCTACCCAGAGTTGTTCCGCGCTTCCTGCACGCATAGGGGCGTGGTGGGCCCGGTAGAACTTGTTGAGCAGAGGCCGCATGACCTGGGGGAGAGGGCCGTACTGGATGTCGGTCATAGCGAAGGGGAACTCATGGGGCCTGTGCGCGCGGCACAATTAAATCACTGCGTCTGCTTTCGCGCTCGGCTCGCGGGGGGCTGTCTGCGAAGGCTGGTTGCACGGTGCTGCGTTCTGACCCAGCCCTTGGCGTAAATACCCTATTGATGGCGCCCCCTAGGGCTTTGGCATGAAGGCATGATACGGCTCCGATATGCCCGGCCGCGTGCTGCATTCAGCGCATGAAATGGCCAGGTTACTGCCGAATAGCCCATGAGATGACGGAGCGAACATGCCCTACAGCACCATCAGTTATCAGGTAAGCGACCAGATTCTGACCCTTACGCTCAATCGCCCAGAACAACTGAATGCCTTCACCGTGCAGATGGCTAATGAGCTGATAGAGGCGTTTACCCGTGCCAGCGAAGATGACGAAGTGCGGGCGATTGTGGTGACCGGTGCTGGTCGGGCCTTTTGTGCCGGGATGGACTTGTCGGAGGCTGGCAATGTGTTCGGTCTCAACGAGCAGCTGACTCCAACCCTGGCGGATATGCAGCTGCGCCTGGATGAGCCGGAAATCATCGACGGCGTGCGCGATACCGGTGGCCGGGTCACCTTGGCGATTTATGACTGCAAGAAGCCGGTGATCGCCGCCATCAACGGTGCGGCCGTCGGGATTGGCGCCACCATGACCTGCGCCATGGATATTCGGCTGGCCTCGGAAAAGGCCCGGGTCGGCTTTGTCTTCAACAAGATCGGCATCGTGCCGGAGGCCTGCTCCAGTTGGTTTTTGCCGCGCATTGTCGGTGTCTCCCAGGCGTTGGAGTGGGCCTACAGCGGCGATATTCTCAGCGCGCAGGAAGCGCTGCAGGGGCGTTTTGTCAAAACCGTAGTGCCCGCCGAGCAACTGCTCGAAGAGGCTTACAAGATTGCTCGGCGGATTGCCCAGCACAGCCCGGTGGCGATCGCGCTGACCCGCCAGATGATGTACCGCAACTCAGCCCAAGTGCACCCGCTTGAAGCGCACAAGGTGGATTCCCTGGCGATGTTTTACACGAGCCTGAGCAGTGGCAAAGAGGGCGTGCAGTCATTTCTTGAGAAACGCCCTGCCAGGTATACAGAGAAAGCCTCTAGCGATATGCCAGCGTTCTATCCCTGGTGGGAATAACCGAGTCAATCCGCGTCTAGAGCCTTTATACCTATAAGAGAGTTGCCATGACTGCAGTCACTACTAGCACCCAGGAAGAGGTGACGCTGTTTCGGGAAATGACCTTGCGCTTTTTTGCGCAGGAAATTACCCCCTATTACGACGAGTGGGAGCGTGCCCATATTGTTCCGCGGGAGCTCTGGCGCAAAATGGGCGCGGCGGGCCTGTTGCTGGTGGATATGCCGGAGCAATATGGCGCTGCCGGGGCCGGCTTCGATGTCTGCCAAATGATCCAGGAAGAGCTGTGCCGTCTGAACTTTCATGGGTTGGCCAGCGGTTACAACATCCATTCGAACATCGTGGCGCTGTACCTCAACAACATCGGCACGCCCGAGCAGAAAGAGCAGTGGATGCCGCGCATGGTCACCGGCGAGGTGGTCACCGCGATTGCCATGACCGAGCCGGGTGCCGGTAGTGACTTGGCCGGCATGCGCACCAGTGCCGTGCGCGATGGCGATAGTTACATCATCAATGGCTCGAAAACCTTCATCACCAATGGCATCCATGCTGACATGGTGGTGGTCTGCGCCAAAACCGATAGCAGCGCCGGCGCCAAAGGCATTTCCCTGTTTCTGGTGGATGCCTCTTTACCGGGCTTCGCCCGCGGCAAAAAGATCGAAAAAATGGGCCAGCACTGCAGTGATACGGCTGAGCTGTTCTTCGACAATCTGCGAGTGCCGGCCAATGCCTTGTTGGGCGCGGAAGGGCGCGGCTTTGCCTACCTGATGCAAGAACTGCCGCGTGAGCGTTTGGGTGTCGCGGTGCAAGCCATTGGTCACGCTCAGGGTGCATTGGACCTGGCGGTCGCCTACGTCACCGAGCGCAAAGCCTTTGGTCAGCCAATCAGCCAATTCCAGAACACCCGGTTCAAATTAGCTCAGGCAAAAACCGAGCTGGAGCTGTGTCGCGCATTGCTGGAGAAATGCATGGCGAAATTCGTCGTCGACGAAATGAGCGTGACCGATGCCGCCATGTTGAAGTTTGCCGCTACGGAAATGCAGCTGCGGGTAATTAACGAGTGCCTGCAGCTGTTCGGTGGTTACGGCTACACGGATGAATACCCGATCTCGCGCTTCTATCGCGATGCGCGGATACAGACGATCTATGGCGGGACTTCGGAAATCATGCAAGAGGTCATTGCCCGCAGTCTCGTTGGGCGTTAGCCAGTTGCTCGCTGATGGGCATGGGTGAGGGCTTTGCGTGCCAAGGGGGCACGGAAGGCCTGGGCTTCGATTCGAGTGTGTTGTTCCATCGCGCGTTCAGAGGCTGGATCGGGAGCAGGCCGGGGGCATCGCAAGCGCAGCGTGGCGATGTGGTGGAGCGGGTGTAGGCGCCGGGCTTTCTTGCACAGCGCTCCTCGCGAGAGGGCTGCGCTGTCGCTCACGGGCGGAAAAGCTATTCCAGGCCCTCATAGGCAATGTCATAAGCCTTGCCGAGGTCGACGGTCGTGGGCTTTTGCTGCTTGCTGTCGCCGGCACGCCGGTCGGTGGCTTTCAGCGTTTGCGGGTGCGCGAACGAAACCTCAGCCGGGGACGTTGCCAATAGCACCCCCTCAAGCAGAAAGGTGCCTGCGCCGCCCGCGCCCTGGCCGGCAGTGGCGCGGCGATTGATAACCAGCTTGTCGACTTTGTTGGCCAGGCAGTGAGCGCTGAAAGCTTGCGAGAAGGCCGCAACATCCTCCTGGGTGGGATTCTTCGGGAGCTGCAATTTGTTGAATTTTTCAGCGATGAGCGAGTGCGTTGCTCTGCTGCCATCGAGCGTCACGATGCGAGCTTCGTTGGCTTTTAACAGCATCCCGGTGACTATCATTGCGGCTCCACTTCCTGGTGTTCGGTGGCTGAATCGCCGTGGTTAGCGCTTGCCCATAGAGCGGCGTGTGCCATTCGGGGCGCGGCCGGGTGTTTGATGGTGATTGGACTTATTGGATTTCTGATACCAGGGCTGATCTTTGCTTTTCGCATTAGCGAATTCCGCAGGCGAAAACGGGAAAGAAAAGGCTGGAATACCCTCTGACTTCTCACCATCCACCGGCGCTGAAGCAACCGTTTCCACTTCGCTCGGTTGGTCTTGGCTAACCGTTGTTTGATTAGGCGAATGTTTAGTCGAAGTCATAAGAAATCCGGGTTGTAGAAATGAAGTGATGAAGGAGGGGGGAGCTGACGCGCGCCTAGCCCGGCAGTATACCTAGCCGGCCCCGTGCGTTGCCGCATTCGTCAGCCAGCCGGTAAGGCGAATAACCGCAAAGCTTCGATCTGCCGTTGGCTGTCGAGTTACTCGGTGCGCTCGCTTGGTGTTCGTATCGAGAGCTCGTGGCGTTAACCCCAGCTGCGGCGAATAACGAGTTGCGTCATTCGCCGCTGAGCATGGCGTTATTCAAGCCGCTTGCTACGGGTTACCCGTTAGCCAGCCAGGCCCACATAGACGTTCTGCACGTCATCGTGTGCATCGATTGCGTCCAGAAACGCCTCTACTTCTTCCATTTCGGCGTCAGTCAGCGTCATCGGATTCTTGGGGCGGTAACCCAACTGTGCAGACAGCACGGTGAATCCGTGGGCTGGCAGCGCACGGCATACCGCATCCATATCGGTGGCATCGCTGAGAAACAGCGTGGCGCCGTTGTCGGCAGGCTCAAAATCCTGGGCGCCGGCCTCGATGGCCGCCAGTTCTGGGTCGGCATCGGCGGAGGAAGGAGAGGCCTCGATCATTCCGAGATAGTCAAAGTCCCAGGATACTGAGCCTGAGGCGCCCAATTGGCCTTTGCGGAACAGCACGCGGATCTCGGCGACGGTGCGGTTGATGTTGTCTGTCAGGCACTCGACGATCACCGGCACTTTATGCGGGGCAAAACCTTCATAGGTAAGTTTCTCGAAGTGCACTGCCTCACCCAGCAAGCCGGCGCCCTTCTTGATGGCGCGCTCCAGAGTCTCGCGGGTCATGGAGGCCTTCTTGGCTTGCTCCACCACCAGACGCAAACGCGGGTTCATGTCCGGGTCGGCGCCTGAGCGCGCGGCGAGCATGATTTCCTTCGCCAGCTTGCCGAAAATGCGGCCCTTGGCATTCGCGGCCGCTTCTCTATGTTTGGCTTTCCACTGTGCGCCCATGTTTGCTCTCTTGATCTGTGCGGATGGAGGGGGAGTCGGTCGTATCGCTTGCGATCACCTGTCCACACGGGCGGCGACCGCAGAAATCCAGACCTACGGATTAGGCAGCAGATTTTAATCCGTCCCATGCTCGCTGGCACCACCCAAATCCCACAGCCAAGCAAAGACAACGCCTGGAACTGAACGACGCATTGATCGTTCCCATGCACTGCGTGGGAGTGCAGTCAGTGACGCTCTGCGTCAGGGTGCTCCATGGGAACGATCAAGTTCAGTTGCTGCCAGAGCAGCCAAGCCTCGACTGCTTAACACTTCGCGCGAAAATCTGCGCGGAACGATGACAGCATCGGGCGGCGGCCGCATCATTCAGGGCTGTTGCAACAGCTTCTGCGGTGGGTTCGTGCTGATCACCGTGGGGCTACAATGCCAGCCGGCAGTACAAAAGGTTATATAAGAAGCCATGCCAATCACGCTCACCAACGAGTCCCTGGTATATGCCGCGCAGTCTGTCGTAGGCCGGGTTCGCGAGCACAACGAAGACGCTGTGCTCTGTTGCCCGGAGCTGAACCTGTGGGCCATAGCCGATGGCATGGGCGGTCATCAGCGTGGCGAAGTGGCGAGTGCCACCGCGCTCGAAACCCTGCATGAAGTGACTGCGCGCGGCGAAGACCTGGTCGCTGCCATCCACGCGGCGAATGCCGCCGTCATCGCGGCGGCCGGGCAGGACTCCGGCGCGCGCGGCATGGGCACCACAGTGGTTGCCGTCCAGTTTGTCGGTGCTGATTTCGCGGTGGCCTGGATCGGCGACAGCCGGGCCTATCGGGTCAGCGCCGACAGCATCAGTCCGTTGACCCAGGACCATAGCTGGGTGCAGATGATGGTCGATGCCGGTGCGATGAGCGCAGACGAGGCGCGCAGCGATCCGCGACGAAATATCATCCTCCAATGCGTGGGGCAGACCGGCCAGCCGCTGGAGGTTGGCCTGGTGCGGGGCACCCTGGAGCCGGATGAGTTGCTCCTGCTGTGCAGTGACGGGCTGACCGGTGAGTTGACCGATCAGCAGATCCAGCAGCTCTGCGCCACAGCTGGCACGCTCGATGAGCTGGTAGCACAGCTGATCGAGCTGGCCAACCAGATGGGCGGCAAGGATAACATCTCCTGCATAGTGCTGGGTCGCAGCGTACCGGAAACGCCGGTTGTCGAAGCCCGCCCGCGCAGTTTTCTCAGCAAGTTGTTGAAATCCAAAAAGCACTAATCACACGAAGCGCACTGACTCCCTATGAATGACAGGTTGCTTGAAATACCCGGCTATAGCGTGCATGGCCGATTGGGTAAGGGCGGGATGGCCGAGGTCTATCTGGCGACTCAGGAGTCGCTGCACCGCAAAGTGGCGGTGAAGGTTCTGCTCAGCACCGATGATGAGGCGTTCAGCAAGCGCTTCATCAAGGAGGGGCATATCGTCGCCTCCCTGCATCACCCTTCGATCATCACCATCCACGACATCGACAAACTGGACGATGGCCGTTACTACCTGGCCATGGAGTTTGTCGCCGGGGGTGACCTCGCCCAGCACAAGGGCGAGGTGTTCGAGCCGCAGCGCGCCCTGGCTATCGTCCGGCAGATCGCCAGCGGTCTCGCCGTGGTGCATGAAAAAGGCCTGGTGCATCGCGATATCAAGCCCGCGAACATCCTTTTCCGTGACGACGGTACGGCGGTGATCACCGATTTCGGTATCGCCAAGGCGCTGGAGCTGGACAACGAGCTCACCCAGTTCAACATCGCCGTCGGCAGCCCGGCCTACAGCAGCCCGGAGCAGGCGCAGTGTGAGCCGCTGGATGCGCGTAGCGATATCTACAGCTTGGGCGTGATCCTGTTGGAAATGCTCAGCGGGGCGAACCCCTATCGCGGCTCCAGCTACACCCAGACCGTGATGAACCATGTGCAGATGGAGCCGCCCAGCCTGCCGGCGCACCTGAGCCAATACCAAAACCTGCTGGAGCGCATGCTGGCCAAGGACCCCGACGAGCGCTTTGCCAACTGCAAGGTGCTGCTGGCGAGCCTGGCCGAACTGAGCGAGGCGGATTTGGATTACACGCGCATTGCCCCTGCGCGCAGCCTGGATCAACCCCGCAAGCGGGCGGCCACTGGCACGCGGCGCACTTCAATGCGCCTGCTGTGGGCGCTGCTGGGGCTGCTATTGGTCAGCGTTGCCGGCGGCGCGGGCTATTACGTCCAGCAGCAAATGAAGATCGCCGACTTCCTCGCCCACGGCGAACAGCGTCTGGCCGAAGGCAAGCTGCTCGAGCCGGCGCAGGACAATGCCGACTACTTCTTCCGCCAGGCCCTGCTGCTCGACGAGACTAATGCCCAGGCCGAGTCCGGCCTCCAGCGGGTCCTCGAGGCGCGGATCGCCAGCTACCTGCAACTCGCCGAGCAGAGCATCGCCGAGGAGCGCCTGCTGCTGCCCGAGGACAACAGCGCGGTGTTCTATTATCGCCAGGTGCTGGGTTGGGTGCCGGGGCATGAGCAGGCGTTGGCCGGGCTGCAGCGCGTGGCGCAACACTACATCGACCAGAGCGAAGGCGCCTATGCCAAACGGAAGTACGCCCTGGCGCTGGAGTACATCGAGTATGGCCTGGAAGCGCAGCCCGACAACGAAGTGCTGCTCAAGCTTTACGATGACCATGAGCAACGCGTGCGCAAGGCCCGGGCGCCCCGCCCCCGCGCCGCGAACTCGTCGAGCAGCCAGGAGCAAAAGCAACCGAACGCCATCAAGCGCCTGTGGAATCAGCTCTTCGATAATTGAGAGCGCAGAGCCGAGCGGTCGGTGCAGTGACCGCTACCGGTGTCGAGGCGCAGGTGGTTTGAGTAATAAGGTCACGGGTTGAAGTGGCTTGGCGCAACTTTCTCAAGGTAGACACTGAACATGCTAAGGATCCACTTCGCGGACAATCGTCAGGCGCCCATCTGGCTGGTGGATGAACGCTTCACCATCGGTCAGGACAGCCGCAACAACCTGGTGCTGACAGATTCGGAGATCAGCCCTTTTCATGCCGAAATCCGCCAGGATCACGGCCTCTACTACCTGACCGACTGCGGCACCCAGGCCGGTACCTACGTCAACAATGAGCGCATCGGCGTGCGCTACCAACTGCGCCCGGATGACAAGGTGCGGCTCGGTTCGCTGGAGCTGCTGTTGGTTGACCCGGCGAAGAGCAAGCCGAAGGCCGAGGCGCCCGCGCGCTGGTTTCTGCAGGTGATCAAGGGCGAGCATCAGGGCCACAAGTACCATGTGACCGGCTCGATGACCTTCGGCCGTTCCGTCAAGTGCGAGCTGTGCTTCAGCGATGTGGAACTGTCGCGCCGGCACTGCGAGTTCTTCCTCAAGGACGACGTGCTGGAGATCAAAGACCTGGCCTCCGCCAACGGCGTGTTCGTCAACCACCAGAAGCTCAGCACGGCCGTGTTGCAGCCTGGCGATCAGGTACGAATGGGCTCGGTGACTCTGCTGGTGATCGGGCCCAAGGTCGAGGTGCCCCAGGCCGAAGACGAAGACGCCACCCTGTTCATGCGCGCCATCGACTTGCCTAAACCGGCCAAGCCAAAACCCGTCAGCCAGCCGGCAACCGTCAATCCGCTACGGGTGGCGGCGGCCAATGCCGCGCAGAAGAGTAGCGCGCCAGTTGCGCAGGCGAAGAAACCGCTGAGCAAGGTATTGCTGGGGTTGCTGGCGCTTGTGGTGGCGATGGCCGTGGGCCTGGCCGGGAAGGCCATGCTCTGAATCGCTCCGTTTACTGATCGTTCCCACGCTCCGCCTGGGAACGCAGCCTGTGACGCTCCGCGTCACGATTCCCGCTGATCGCCCTACCAGGCTAGAGGCATGGAAGCAGCCCTGGTCATTGGCCCGATTTCTTACACCCACCCGATTGGCAATCCCCGCCACAACTCCGCTGCACGCGCCGTTGGGCGCTGATCTCCGGTAAATCCTGGCGGCGCATATAGACGCGCAGCGGCTCGGTGATATTGAGGCGGTCGTCGATATTCTGGTCGAGCAAGAGTTGGATATGTTCGCGTTTGAGGGTCATCAACTCACCTTCGAGCGGGCGCCAGACAAACTCGCAGGTCGGAGTGATGCTTGCTTCCGGCACATCGAGGCCGAAAGAGTCTTCGCTGAAGCGGACAATGTGCCGGCCGGTCTTGGCATTGAAACCGACAAAGCCCTTCAGGCACTCGGCGGCCTCGCAGATGCTGGCGGATGTGATGCTCATGGTAAACCTCTCACGTGAGTCGTAATTACTTCGGGTATTTGGGGGCACACGCAGGGTAGGGCGGGCCTTTGCGGCCGCGGAATGGTTATGTGCCTGGATGCTAAGGCCTGGCTGCCGGCTCACCTTGCTCTGGATCAATAAGCGGGCGCCAGGCTTGCCCGGCACTCATTTTTGGCCCAGCGATCAACCGCAATGATCGTTCCCACGCTCTGCGTGGGAATGCAGCCAGTGACGCTCTGCGTCGCCGTATTTCGGCGGCTGAGATTAATTAAGCGATTGATATCTAGGAGTTTTTTCCCCTATCAATGGCGTCAATATTCGCTATCGCGAGTGTTCACTTTTTAATCGATTGGCTATCCGTAAGATGGGCTCCGTACTCACTTACGCCCCCCACGAGGAGCCACCGAAATGAAAAGCCAAGCCTTCGCTGCACTGATCTTCGCCAGCCTGTCTGCCAGTGTTTTCGCACTGCCGGCCGATCACTCGGTCACAGCCAAAGCCAACACCGTTATCGCTGAAAGCGGTTCCGATCGCACCGGCATCCGTGTCGCCGAAGGTGGTTCAGACCGGCTGCAAGAGCGCTTCCGCGTAGCGGGTGAAGGCTCCTACATGGTGCTGGACCGCGTCGCTGAAAACGGTTCCGAGCGCACCGGCATCCGCGTCGCCGAAGGTGGTTCAGACCGACGGCAAGAGCGCTTCCGCGTAGCGGGTGAAGGCTCCTACATGGTGCTGGATCGTGTCGCCGAAAACGGCTCCGAGCATACGGCCGCCGTGTCGCTGAGAGTGGTTCCGACCGCACCGGCATCCGCGTTGCCGAAGGTGGTTCTGACCGTCTGCTGGAAGCCCGTGGCGTGGTTTGAACCAGGTCACTTTACCGCCCTTCAAAGCCCGGCACTGGCCGCAATGCTGTTCACTTAAGCATACGTCTTCGCCTTTTATCCCCTCGCCCCTCTGGGGAGAGGGTTAGGGAGAGGGGTGCATGCCAGATGAATTCACTTTTGCCCGCTATTTACCCTCTCCCCCAGCCCCTCTCCCGTAAACGGGAGAGGGGAGCTCAGGCGCACATCGCTTAAGTGAACAGCATTGCGGCACTGGCCGAGTTTTTTATTGGCTTCCGATCGTTCCCACGCTCTGCGTGGGAATGCAGCCAGTGACGCTCTGCGTCACGCTATCCCCAGCGATCAACCGCAATAAGTCCTTCCTGCCCTGCATAGTTTCGTGCGCTGGAGTAGCGCCAATGCTCGGCACAGTCCACATAGCCGCGCTTCACTGGGTTGTAATGGATGTAGTCGAGTTTCTCGCGCATCACCGCTTCGCTGCACACCAGTTCCGCGTGTGAGCCTTCCTGCCAGAGTTGATACACCCGGTCGGCCTTGTGGGCGCGTTTGGTAAAGCGCAAGCGCTCTAGAACAAGATCTGCGCCTTTGCTTTCCAGGTGGTCGATGATCCTCCGTGCAGTAAAGGACTTGAAGTTGCTGACGCACTTGGCCAGTTCAGGCGCCTGGGCCACGTAATGCAGATGGTTTTCCAGCACCACATAGCCATAGAGGCTCAGGCTTTGGTGCGTCTGCTGGTAGCGCCAACAGTCGAGCAGGATGTCGACAAGGGCAGGGCGGGTGAACAGCGGCAACCACTCCATCACTGTGCAGGTGAGGAAATGCGGTATGTCCGGTTCGGTGATGAGGTAGCGGCTACGACCCATTGAATTCTTCCTTGAATCATAAGGGTGGACGCTGGAGCGTCGAGGGCTGCATTCCCACGCGGAGCGTGGGAATGATCAGTCGATCAGCCGTCAATGCGAGTTTAGCCACCCCCGGCCGATGGCTCCCACGCTCCAGCGTGGGAGCCGAGCTTGTGACGCGCTGTGTCACGGTGTTGCGTGGGAACGATCAAATTAGTCTTGGCGGCTGGTGACTTCGAGCAGGTGGTAACCAAACTGGGTTTTCACCGGGCCTTGCACGACATTGAGCGGGGCGCTGAACACCACGGCGTCGAATTCTTTCACCATCTGGCCTGGGCCGAACGAGCCGAGGTTGCCACCGTCGCGGCTGGACGGGCAGGTGGAGTTGTCTTTAGCAACCTGAGCAAAGTCAGCGCCAGCTTCGATAGCGGCTTTCAGTTCGTTGCACTTGGCTTCGGTTGCAACCAGGATGTGACGGGCAGTGGCTTTGGCCATGGGGATACTCCTTTCAAAGAAGCTGCAAAGCCTACCGCAATCAGGGGGCTATTCAAACGATGGGCCAGGATAGTCTTTACTGATGGCTCCCACGCTCCAGCGTGGGAGCCGAGCTTGTGACGCTCTGCGTAGGGGTGTTTCGTGGGGACGATCACCGGGTGGACGCTGGAGCGTCGAGGGCTGCATTCCCACGCGGAGCGTGGGAATGATCAAAGCCGGGATCCGGCTCGCCCGCTTTTGTAGGAGCGGCCTTGGCCGCGAAGCTTCGTAGGATGGTCGGTTTCGATACCGCCTAACCTGGCCCAGCACGGGGTCAAAGGATCAACGTCCTCCTGCTAGTTGTCTAAAATTGAGTAAGAGGGCGCGACAGTGCCCAGGCGTTCACTTCAGGAGGTCTTGCCATGGCTACTTTGACCATCGAAGGCTGGTGCAAAACCAGCGACGACAAAAAGTCCACCCCATTGGGGAGCTTCCATTTTTACGTCGATGGAGCCGAGCATTTGCGTCTAGAGCAGGCCGAAGAACAGCTGCAGAAGACCCATGAGTCTGAAGTCATGGTCGATGTCGATATGACGACGATGGAATTGATCACGCCGGAGGAATGCGGCCCCTTATCCGATTGCAAATTCCGCGTCTATTTGAGCGCAAGCGACCAACGCGGCCAATTCCATTTGGTCGGGCATCGGGCGAGTGATGGCAGTTTGATCTATACCAACGCGGTTATGATTGATCAGCTGAATTAGCCGCGCACTGTTCGGCTGCGCTGTCCAGGCGCAAACCTTACTGATGGCTCCCACGCTCCAGCGTGGGAGCCAAGCTTGTGACGCTCTGCGTCACGGTGTTTTGTGGGAACGATCAAACTCCATTTGATTGATCGTTCCCACGCTCTGCGTGGGAACGCAGCCAGTAACGCTCTGCGACACGGTGTTTCGTCGGCACGATCAAAGCTGGTGGATAAAAGAGCGTTATCCCCCTACGTCAATTAATGATCCTAGGTAGTGGAAAATCCGCAAAGCGGTTTTCCACCATGGGACGTCCAGGCTCCCTCGCTGAACGCCGTGTCCGGGCCGGACACTACGTTCAGCCCATTCCAAGAGTAAGGGGGCTGATAATCGTGGTCTGTCCCCGATTAACCCGCCTGTGGCTAACGTTGCAACCAAGCCTCGGCTTCCGCCTCCTGGCCCAGATCGAAAGCCTTGATCTGCAGACCCGGAATCAGCGCACCCTCGACCTCGCTTGCTTTCCTCACCCATTCTTTGCCGGCAACGACTGCCATGCGGTCGAAGCGCCGAACAAACCTGAACAGTTGCGGGATGCGCGACAACTCGACGGCTATTGCGCCCAGCGTAGGAAGCTCGAAATCGCCGACTCGATAAAGCACTCGGCCATGCTCGATGCCTTCGGATTGTTGGCTCAGCTCATCAAGCGCGACTCTCATGTCATTGCTGTCGAGCTTTCCGGCAAATTCCACGTCGATGCGGTTCTCGCCGTTTCGCATTACCTGGAGCATAGCGACTCCTCCATTGGGGGATACGACTCCTACGATACGCCGACTACCAGCGGACGTTAACGAAAATCGGCTTTCTGGACGCTTAATCAATGATTCGGCTCGGCCTCGCGCTGGCGAGGAAATGCAGTTTGTCCGGTTCGGTGATGAGGTAACGGCTACGGCCCATTGGATTCTTCCTTGAATCAGGTGGGTGGACGCTGGAGCGTCGAGGGCTGCATGCCCACGCGGAGCGTGGGAACGATCAGTGAGCACTGCGAGTTTAGCTGCCCCGGTCGATGGCTCCCACGCTCCAGCGTGGGAGCCTAGCTTGTGACGCTCTGCGTCACGGTATTGCGTGGGAGCGATCAAAAATTCCCACGATACGCCGCCTGCCACCGGACGTTAACGGGAATCGGCTTTCTGGACGCTTAGTCAATGATTCGGCTCGGCCTGCTGAAGGGGCGCTTGGCGCTTCCTGACAGTTTGACGGCTCTATGCAGGAGCGGCCTTGGCCGCGAAGCGATAGCGGGCGCAACGCTGGATTCCGCGCTTCGACGCGGTATTTTCATCGCTTGAGCATAAGGTTTCGCCTTTACGGCGAGTTCCTTTTGGCATTGCCCCAAAAGGAACCAAAAGGTCTAGCCCCACCATCCGGCCCGCCTGCGGCGGGTTCCCTCACTTCATCATTGCTCCGTGGGCCCGCTGCGGAGGGCCATCCCTGGCCCATCGCAGCTCTCGCGGCATCCATGCCGCTCAACCCACTGCACAACGATTCCGTTCGGCCTTCTAAAAGGGGCGTTATCCCCGCCCGAATAGAGGGGTTCGGCGTCGCAGCGAGTTGGCTTTTGATTTTCAGAGCATCGCGGCTAAAGCCGCTCCTACAAAGGCAATCAATTATCTGCCAGACAACTCGGTCCCCCGGTCCCGTCAGAAGGCCGAGTGGAGGTGCTGTGCAGAGGGGCGTTTGGCATGGATGCCAAACGAGGAACGATGGGCCAGGGACGGCCCTTCGTGACGACCCTCGGAGCAGTGCCGGAAGGAGGGGAGTCGAGCGCAGCGAGACCCATATGCCGGGCGCGCTTTCTCTTTGGTTACTTTCTCTTTCGCGCGAGCAAAGAGAAAGTAACTCGCCGTAAGGGCGAAACCCGTAGTTAGGGTCAATAAAAGTTTTGCAAACAACAACAGGGAGCAGGTCGCCGTTTGTATCAATAGAAAACCGTGGTCTGTCCCCGATTGTTCGCTTTCGCGCGAGCAAAGAGAAAGTAACTCGCCGTAAGGGCGAAACCCGTAGTTAGGGTCAATAAAAGTTCTGCAAACAACAACAGGGAGCAGGTCGCCGTTTGTATCAATAGAAAACCGTGGTCTGTCCCCGATTGTTTCAAGAGAAAGTAACTCGCCGTAAGGGCGAAACCCGTAGTTGGGGCCAACAAAAGCGCGGCGAATTACCACCGCTCCTTTAACGAATAGCCAGAACACAGCAGAAAATAAATCTGTCCCCTTTTCCTCTCATTTGATCTGAAATTCTGGAAAGAAAGTAGTGATGGGGTTGGAGTTATCTCCCTCTAATGCTCCTATCGCTTGAGTGGCAATTTCGGATCTGTAGGTTTCTAATTTTGGTATTAAGGAGTATATGTCTGAGTCGTCAATTATTACTGTTCTTACTTGATTTACGTCAAAGGGGATTTTGTCGGCTTGCCGGCATATTTGTACTACTGGTAAGTTTGTTGCGTGTCTTAGGGCCATCTCATAAAAAACGTTCGGGTTGTGGAATGATAAGTCTACAACACAAAGCTTTGCCTTGATGAGGTGTTCGATTATTTGAGATGTAATCATCCCGGCTTTTTCAATTTGGTCTGCTCGGACTACTTTTAGCCCTAGCGAAGAAATAGCAGGCTCTACTATGTAGCTTAGGAAAAGATCGGAATGTTTTCTTTGAGCGCTATTTTGCTCGCCTATCGGTGTGACATAGAAACAGATGGAGTCCCAGTCTTCAGTCTGCGCGCCTTTGTTGTGGCTGCTTGGTTGACTGATTGTTCGTGTATGCGGCGCGCGGGTATTCTTTGCTGGTGTCAGTTTTGCAGAGTTTCGTTGAGTTTCCTCAATTAGGGTTTCTATTGATACGAGTGTTTCAGTTCCGGCAATTTCTTGAAGTAATCCAAGAAATCTACAGTTAACTATGAAAACATCTATGCACTCTTGAGTGTCGCCAATATCAGGATGGATTTCTCTTAAGGAGTCTGAAAATACAGCGTGGGCAGGTAGCTTTTTCCCTTTGTATATATCGTACAGTGTCTTGAATGGACCTATTTTTTCAATTGCACATTCGAAGCACCTTTCTATATATGGTATTGAGCCTTTTTCTTGGCTTGTGATTTCTCTTCCTTCTACGGTTAACTCAAGGTAGTCAGAGGTGTGGCTGCCTTTAGTTAGACCGTATTTTGCGGAGTTTGTAAGTAAGTTCTGAGAGGCGCTTGATGTGGGTGATTTTACAATGGCTTTGAATAAAGTTAAGCGACTTACTTTTTCACCTGAGGCATGCTCCTGAATGGCTTGGGCGAGTGGGAGGGATTGTTCAAATGTCCAGGCAGGATATATTCGTATTGTCCTGCTTCTTTTTTGAG
This sequence comes from Pseudomonas cavernicola, assembly GCF_003596405.1. Lineage (NCBI taxonomy): Bacteria > Pseudomonadati > Pseudomonadota > Gammaproteobacteria > Pseudomonadales > Pseudomonadaceae > Pseudomonas > Pseudomonas cavernicola. Next base: position 2,602,001 of record NZ_QYUR01000002.1, on the reverse strand, counting down.
TTTTCTCTATTCCGCTTTCATTGGGCTTGTCGTCAGTCATAAATCCTCCAAAAAAAACCCCGCACTAGGCGGGGCTTTTAGTCTTCTAATCGCTGCCCCAAACATCCATTTCAGGTAAAGCGCATCTATTCAGCGGTCAGCGGAATCAATCCCAGCTCAACGCCCCACCAGTCTGATACTCAATAACCCGCGTCTCGAAGAAGTTCTTCTCTTTCTTCAAGTCCATGATTTCGCTCATCCATGGGAAGGGGTTGGTGGTGCCTGGGTATTCTTCCTTCAGGCCAATCTGGGTCAGGCGGCGGTTGGCGATGAATTTGAGGTAGTCCTCCATCATCGCGGCGTTCATGCCCAGTACGCCGCGCGGCATGGTGTCGCGGGCGTATTCGATTTCCAGTTGGGTGCCCTGGAGGATCATCTGGGTGGCTTCGTCTTTCAGGGCGGCATCCCACAGGTGCGGGTTTTCGATCTTGATCTGGTTGATCACGTCGATGCCGAAGTTCAGGTGCATGGATTCGTCGCGCAGGATGTATTGGAACTGCTCGGCGACGCCGGTCATCTTGTTGCGGCGGCCCATGGAGAGGATCTGGGTGAAGCCGCAGTAGAAGAAGATGCCTTCCAGTACGCAGTAGTAGGCGATCAGGTTGCGCAGCAGCTCTTTGTCGGTCTCGACGGTGCCGGTGTTGAATTCCGGATCGGAGATGGCGCGGGTGTATTTGAGGCCCCAGGCGGCTTTTTTCGCGACCGAGGGGATCTCGTGGTACATGTTGAAGATCGCGCCTTCGTCCATGCCCAGCGACTCGATGCAGTACTGGTAGGCGTGGGTGTGGATCGCCTCTTCGAAGGCCTGGCGCAGGATGTACTGGCGGCACTCGGGGTTGGTGATCAGGCGGTACACGGCCAGCGCCAGGTTGTTGGCAACCAGGGAATCGGCGGTGGAGAAGAAGCCGAGGTTGCGCATGACGATGCGGCGTTCGTCTTCGGTCAGGCCGTCATTGCTCTTCCACAGGGCGATGTCGGCATTCATGTTTACTTCTTGCGGCATCCAGTGGTTGGCGCAGCCGTCGAGGTATTTCTGCCAGGCCCAATCGTATTTGAAGGGTACGAGTTGGTTGAGGTCGGCGCGGCAGTTGATCATGCGCTTTTCATCGACCGCGACGCGGGCAGCGGAGCCTTCCAGCTCGGCCAGGCCTTCGGCGACGTCGAGTTGGTCCAGGGCCGCCTTGGCGCGGGCTACGGCCGCGGAGTCGCTGTCGCTGACGGCGCGGGCTTCGTGGGCGGCAGCATTGCCGTCCTTGTCGAGTTTTTCCAGGCTCATATCGACCACCGATGCTGCGGCGCCGGCCGGTTTGGCGAGGTCGCCGTCTTCTTTATCAAATTCATCCCAGCTCAGCATGGTTTAGCTCCTGCTTGAGGGCCAGAGCTTTGTCTGGCCTGTATGGATATACAGTTAATTCTAGTCCGTTGCTCGCTGCACACAAAGCAAAACGGTTGCCGTTGGTCGCACACAGGAGGGCGATGGTTTGCCTCTGCCTGTTCTTTCATTCTTCGTGGGGTGAGGCCCCGTGTATGGCTCTAGGCCGGGCCCCCCTCTCCCTAACCCTCTCCCCAAGGGGGCGAGGGGATCGATCTGTGTCTTGCAATAAATTCGCATCTATCAGCGCGAAGCTGAGCGAGTGAGCGCTAGGCGCCGGGCCGCCCGGCCCCGGGAGCGTACTTTTGTACGTGACTGGGGTCGGGTGGCGCGGCAACGACGCGGGCGCCGCTCAGCTTCGTGCGTTGCCGCTTACTGGCAGGCTTCGCAATCCGGCTCGTCAATGGCACAGGCCTTGGGCACTGGTGCCGGGCCTGCGGCTGGTGCTGCCGCTGCTGAAGGTGCTGCGTTCAGGCCGTCGTTGCCACCGCTGGAGACTGCGTTGAGCTTGCCGGTGGTCACGGTGGACTTCTCGGTGCTGGTGGCGGCCAGGGCGCGGAGGTAGTAGGTGGTTTTCAGGCCACGGTACCAAGCCATGCGGTAGGTGACGTCGAGCTTCTTGCCGCTGGCGCCGGCGATGTAGAGGTTCAGCGACTGGGCCTGGTCGATCCACTTCTGGCGGCGGCTGGCGGCATCGACGATCCACTTGGTGTCGACTTCGAACGCGGTGGCGTAGAGGTCTTTCAACTCCTGCGGGATGCGCTCGATCTGCTGTACGGAACCGTCGTAGTACTTCAGGTCGTTGATCATGACCGAGTCCCACAGGCCGCGTGCTTTGAGGTCGCGAACCAGGTAGGGGTTGATCACGGTGAATTCGCCGGAGAGGTTCGATTTCACGTACAGGTTCTGGTAGGTCGGTTCGATCGACTGCGATACGCCAGTGATGTTGGCGATGGTGGCGGTCGGTGCGATGGCCATGATGTTGGAGTTGCGGATGCCTTTCTGTACGCGGGCACGAACCGGCGCCCAGTCCAGGGACTCGCTCAGGTCGACGTCGATGTACTTCTGGCCACGGGCCTCGATGAGGATCTGCTGGGAGTCGAGCGGCAGGATGCCTTTGGACCACAGCGAACCCTGGAAGGTCTCGTAGGAACCGCGCTCGTCGGCCAGGTCACAGGAGGCCTGGATGGCGTAGTAGCTGACCGCTTCCATGGATTTGTCGGCGAACTCGACTGCCGCGTCCGAACCGTATGGAATGTGTTGCAGGTACAGCGCGTCCTGGAAGCCCATGATGCCGAGGCCAACCGGGCGGTGCTTGAAGTTGGAGTTCTTCGCCTGCGGTACCGAGTAGTAGTTGATGTCGATAACGTTATCGAGCATGCGCACTGCGGTGTTCACAGTCTTCTGCAGCTTGGCGGTGTCGAGCTTGCCGTCAACGATGTGGTTCGGCAGGTTGATCGAACCCAGGTTGCAAACGGCGATTTCGTCGGCATTGGTATTCAGGGTGATCTCGGTGCAAAGGTTCGAGCTGTGGACCACGCCGACGTGCTGCTGCGGGCTGCGCAGGTTGCACGGGTCTTTGAAGGTCAGCCATGGGTGGCCGGTTTCGAACAGCATGGAGAGCATCTTGCGCCACAGGTCTTTGGCTTGGATGGTCTTGAACAGCTTGATCTTGCCGTACTGGGTCAGGGCTTCGTAGTACTCGTAGCGCTCTTCGAAGGCCTTGCCGGTCAGGTCGTGCAGATCCGGTACTTCGGACGGCGAGAACAGGGTCCACTGGCCGTCGTCGAAGACGCGCTTCATGAACAAGTCAGGAATCCAGTTGGCAGTGTTCATGTCGTGGGTGCGGCGACGGTCGTCACCGGTGTTCTTACGCAGCTCGATGAACTCTTCGATGTCCATGTGCCAGGTTTCCAGGTAGGCGCAGACCGCGCCTTTGCGCTTGCCGCCCTGGTTGACTGCTACTGCGGTGTCGTTGACCACTTTCAGGAAGGGCACAACGCCTTGGGATTTGCCGTTGGTGCCTTTGATGTAGGCGCCGAGTGCGCGAACCGGAGTCCAGTCGTTACCCAGGCCGCCAGCAAACTTGGAGAGCATGGCGTTGTCGTGGATAGCGTTGTAGATGCCCGAGAGGTCATCCGGCACGGTGGTCAGGTAGCAGCTGGACAGCTGCGGACGCAGGGTACCGGCGTTGAACAGGGTCGGGGTCGAGCTCATGTAGTCGAAGGACGACAACAGGTTGTAGAACTCGATGGCACGGTCTTCTTTCTGCTTCTCTTCAATTGCCAGGCCCATGGCCACGCGCATGAAGAACACTTGCGGCAGTTCGAAGCGGATGCCGTCTTTGTGGATGAAGTAGCGGTCGTAAAGCGTCTGCAGGCCGAGGTAGGTGAACTGCTGATCGCGCTCGTGGTCGATCGCCTTGCCGAGTTTTTCCAGGTCGAAGGATTGCAGTTTCGGGTCGAGCAGTTCGAACTCGATGCCTTTGGCGATGTAGGCCGGCAGAGCCTTGGCATACAGGTCGGCCATCTCGTGGTGAGTGGCACTGGTGGCCACGCCGAGGAAGCCCAGGCCTTCGGCACGCAGGGTGTCCATCAGCAGGCGAGCGGTGACGTAGGAGTAGTTCGGCTCGCGCTCTACCAGGGTGCGGGCGGTCATCACCAGGGCGGTGTTGACGTCGCTCTGCGCTACGCCGTCGTAGAGGTTTTTCAGGGTTTCGCGCTGGATCAGCTCGCCGTCGACTTCGGCCAGACCTTCGCAGGCTTCGGTCACGATGGTGTTCAGGCGGCCCAAGTCCAACGGTGCAACGCTGCCGTCGGCGTGGGTAACGCGGATGCTCGGGTGCGGCTGAGCCGGCTCATGGCTGCCACGCTTGGCACGCTCCTGGGCGCGCGAGTCACGGTAGAGCACGTAGTCACGGGCGACTTTCTGCTCGCCGGCGCGCATCAGGGCCAGTTCGACCTGATCCTGAATCTCTTCGATGTGGATAGTGCCGCCCGATGGCATGCGGCGCTTGAAGGTGGCGCTGACTTGTTCGGTCAGGCGGGCAACGGTTTCATGGATACGCGACGAGGCGGCAGCAGTACCGCCTTCCACAGCGAGGAACGCCTTGGTGATGGCTACGGTGATTTTGTCATCGGTATACGGCACCACGGTGCCGTTACGTTTGATCACGCGCAGTTGGCCGGGTGCGGTGGCGGCCAGATCCTGAGATGAATCGGCGGCCTGCGGCGCAGCGGCCAGCGGGTTCTCGCGAGTGGTGTCGGTCTGCATGAATGTCTCCGTGTTCTGTATTTATCTAGTTGGACACTTGGCGTGCTTGCCGTTCATTCCATTGTTCTCAAAAACCAGAGCTTTCAAAAACGCCATACGCACGGCAAAACGCCGGACGCACAGGGACTTGCACACAGGTCAGAAAAGGGCACGACTCAAGCACTTCCCTGGCTCTAAAGTCACAGGTCATGACGGCAGGCGTCAGAACCACAATACCTAGTGGTGTTCGCTTGGTAGCGCTACACCGAATCAAGACCACAGTCACGTACTTTTTGGGTCTTGATCTGTATTCACCGCCGTAGCGGTGGATGGGTCATTAAAAGAGCGATTCGACGCACCGGTGGTGGCCTGCGAAAGGGCCTCTGCGGGTCATTCTTCTTGTGTCCGGTGGTCTGCCAAAACCCAACATGTAGGTATTTGGCGCGATTGGGATACAAGATAGAGCGCTATCGGGGGCATTGCAAGGCGACTGTTATCCGCTGCCTGTGGATAAAGCTGTGGGTTAACCTTGGGTAACTTTGCGTAGCCCGCATGGTCGCTGGGATTGACCATTTCGTACCATTCGTCGCCAGTTAAATGGCTTTGACAACACCGTTTGAAGATGCTGAAGGCTTCTCAAGCCAACACTATATGTTGTGTTTTTTGTTGCGGTTTGGCATGCGCTATGCAGAACGCCGACCGTTGTTACAATGCTGGCCGTTTCGTTAGCTGTAGCAACGTGTTCTTAGGAGGCAGTGGTGGAGCAAGAAGCCTGGCAAATTCTTATCGTCGAAGACGATCAGCGCCTGGCCGAGCTGACTCGGGAATACCTCGAGAGCAACGGCTTGAAAGTGGCGATCGAGTCCAATGGCGCGCAGGCCGCTGCCCGCATCCTTAAAGAACAACCGGATCTGGTGGTGCTCGACCTGATGCTGCCGGGCGAGGATGGTCTGTCCATCTGTCGCAAGGTGCGCGGCCGTTATGACGGCCCGATTCTGATGCTGACGGCGCGCAGCGATGATATGGATCAGGTGCTCGGCCTGGAGATGGGCGCCGACGACTACGTGTGCAAGCCGGTGCGTCCGCGGGTGCTGCTGGCGCGTATCCGTGCCCTGCTGCGGCGCAGCGAAGGCGCCGAGGTGCTGACGGTGGAAAGTCAGCGGCGCCTGGAGTTCGGCGTCTTGGTGATCGACAGCGCGATGCGTGAGGCGTGGCTGCGTGAGCAGAGTATCGAGCTGACCAGTGCCGAGTTCGATTTGCTCTGGTTACTGGCGTCTAACGCCGGGCGCATCCTCTCCCGCGAGGAAATCTTCACTGCCTTGCGTGGTATCGAATATGACGGTCTGGATCGCTCCATCGATGTGCGTATTTCGCGCATCCGCCCGAAGATCGGTGACGACCCGATGCACCCGCGGTTGATCAAAACGGTGCGCAGCAAGGGCTATCTGTTCGTTGCCGAGGCGGCTGAAGCTTTGGCGAACTGACGGACGTGGCGAGAGGCGTGCGCTGTTCGTGAGCAGCCGTTTGCTGCGCCAGCTTGGTTTCGTTCACGAAGGCATGCGCCGCGACTGCGAATGGAAGGGCGGGCGCCCGCTCAGTGTGGATCAGTACGGTTTGTTGAGGACGCAGCACTCATGAATTCCATCTTCCTGCGTATCTATGGCGGCATGTTGGCCGCGCTGGTGCTGGTGGCAGTGCTGGGTGTCTTGACCTTGCACTTGGTCAACGAGGTGCGCTCTGACCAGTACCGTGAGCGCCTCGCGCGCGGAACCTTTAGCTTGATGGCCGGCAACCTGGAGCAAATGAGCCCGGTCGAGCGCCGCCGAGCGGTGGTGGTGTGGGGGCGGCTGTTGGGTATCCCGTTGGCACTGCAACCGCTGGCGGAGCAGGGCTTTGACAGTGGCATGCGTAAGCGCCTGCTGCGTGATCAGGTATTGGTGCAACAGACCGGCCCGCACGCGGCCAAGGTCTACGGCTTGATCAGCGCGAGCGAGCAACTGCTGCTGATGGCTGAGGTGCAGCAGATCAGTGAGCAGTTGGCTCGCGCCACGGTGTATTTATTGATCGACGAGTTGGTGCGCTTCCCGGTGGCCGAGCAACCGCAACGCCTGGCTGCGCTAAAAGAGGCCAAGCAGTTTGGCTTCGACTTGCGGCTGGTCCGCCTCGATGAGGCGAACCTCGATACGGATCAGCGCCGTCGAGTGGACGAAGGCGACACCGTAATGGCGCTGGGCAAGGGCGGCGATTCGATCCATGTGTTCTCCGGGATTGTCGGCACGCCCTGGGTGCTGGAGATCGGGCCGCTGTATCAGATGAACCCTTATCCCCCGGAGTTGCTGGTACTGATCGGTGCCCTCGGGCTGAGCCTGATCGGCTTGATTGTCTATTTGCTGGTGCGCCAGTTAGAACAGCGTTTGCTCGGCCTCGAAGGCGCCGCCACGCGCATCGCCCTCGGTAAGTTGGAGGCGCGGGTGCCGGCCGGTGGGGCGGATTCGGTAGGGCGCCTGGCGGCGGCGTTCAATGCGATGGCCGAGCACTTGCAGCGCTCGTTGATGATTCAGCGCGAGATGGTGCGTGCGGTGTCGCATGAACTGCGCACGCCGGTAGCGCGCTTGCGTTTCGGCCTGGAGATGATTGGCAATGCGCAAACAGAGCGGGCGCGACGTAAGTATATGGACGGCATGGATAGCGATATCCAGGAGCTCGATAAGCTGGTGGACGAGATGTTGACCTACGCGCGGCTGGAGCAGGGCGCGCCGGCGCTGAATTTTCAACAAGTCGACCTGGGTGCGCTGCTCGATCAGGTGATCGCCGAACTGGCCCCGCTGCGCCCGGGAGTGCGGGTGGAGCGGGGCCCGACGATCAATGCGCCGGATGGTAGTGCGCTGGTGGAGGCAGAGCTGCGCTATTTGCATCGCGCGCTGCAAAATCTGGTGAGCAACGCCATGCGCCATGCCGAATCACGGGTGCAGGTGAGCTATCGGATCGGTCATCAGCGCTGTCGGCTGGATGTCGAGGACGACGGCCCCGGCGTACCCGAGGCCGAGTGGGAGCGCCTGTTTACCCCCTTCCTGCGTTTGGACGACAGCCGCACCCGCGCTTCGGGCGGGCATGGTTTGGGCCTCTCCATCGTCCGGCGGATTATTTATTGGCACGGTGGCCGCGCACAGATTGGCCACAGCGACAGCCTGGGTGGCGCGCGCTTCAGCCTGGTCTGGCCGCGCCGGCAATGACTGCGATGCAGAGCATTCTCGAGCGGTTGTTCCCTGGCGAGTTGGCGTGCTTCGCCGAGACCCTGGCCTTGCCGGACGATCCGCGTCCCGCGGTGAGTGTGGCGGCGCTGCTGGAGCCCGCCGGGCTGGATGAGCGGCTGAGCCGCCTCTACGGTCTGGAGCTGATGCAAAGCCAGCGCAGCGTGCTGGTTTCGCAGTACTCGAAATACTATTTCATGGCACTGATCCCGCCGGTGCTGGCCGCCAGCCTGCTGCACGACTGGCGTTTGCCGCTGGCGCCGGATGCACTGCGCGTGGTGCTCAGCGATAACGGCCTGCCACAGGCCGTTCAACTGCCAGATGAGGGAGAGCGCTGGCCTGATGTGCCGGACGATCCTTTCTTGCGATTTGCTGAGCTGGTTGAAGGCAATTTGCAGCCGTTCATCCACACCCTGGCGGCCGATGGTCAAGTCGCGCCGCAAGTGCTGTGGGGCAATGCCGGGGATTATTTCGAGACCACGCTGCGCCGGCTGGCTGAGCTGACGGCGGCTTCGCTGACGCCGGGTTATGCCGTGCTAGAGGCTCGGCGGTGCCCGGATGGAACCGACAATCCATTATTCGCGCCGATACGCTATGTGCCGCAGGCCGGGGTTTTGCAACCGCGCCGAGAGCGACGGGTGTGCTGCTTACGGCACCGGGTAGCAGGCATCGAGCATTGCGAGCACTGCCCGTTGCTGCGCCGAATGACGCCCTCGCCTGGAGCTAATCCGGGCAATGGTAGGGTGGATTAGCCGCGCAGCAGCGTAATCCACCAAACCGGGCAAACAATCATCGCCTCGCATAAGGCGAGGCGCTCGATCGATCCGAAGCCCCAGCGGCCAGTGGGTTCGCGGCAGGCGGTGGAAGCCCCTCCGGGGATTCCACCCTACGGAATAGGCCGCTCAACCCGGTACGCCAACCAGGCTGAGCAAGCGCCCGTCGAACAGGCTGAACTGACCGACCAGCTCACGCCCGTGTGACCACTCTGGCGACAGATCCTTGAGCAGGCGCAGGCGGGCTTGGCCCGAGTCGGACCACGCCAGCAGCTCGGCGTGCTCGAAATAGAAACGCTGTTGCACCAGCGGATAGAGCGCCTTGAACAGACTTTCCTTGAGGGAGAAGCTCAGGGTCACGATAAAACCCAGCTGTTCAGGCGCAAGCCCGATGAAGCGCTGCTGTTCAGCGGCGGTGAGGATCTCGCCGAGCAAGCGCTCTGCGCGTGCGTTGCTCATCAGCGTTTCGACATCCAGGCCAAGCCCACGCCAGTCTTCACGGCGCGCCACGATGGCGGCGGCCCAACCATTGCTGTGGGTGATCGAGCCGGTCACTCCCGCTGGCCACTGCGGCGCGCGATCTGCTCCGACGGCGGGTATTGCGTCGCTACCGATGAGGCGCTGCAGCGCCTCGCGCGCGCACAGGCGACCGGCCAGAAACTCCGCCTGACGCTTGGCTACGCCCTTGGTAGGGGGGATTCGGCTGCGGTTGAAGTCCTCCGCGTGCAGCAACGCGGGATCGAAGTGCGTGCTGATCAGTCGAGCAGTGGCTAGCGGCTGGGGCAGCGGCCAATGGTCGTCCAGCGGGGCGCAGCAGGTGGGGAGGGGATGGCTACTCATGCCGGCATTCTGCCGTGTCGCGGGCAGAGCGGCCAGTCGTGGGCGGCGTTTACATTTCTTTGCAGAACAGCAACAAAGCTAAACGGATAGCACGGCCTACATTTGCCAGACTGCCGCCGCGTTTCATTAGGAGCGCAGGTGAGGTTGTAGTTTAGAACCAGAGCATTAGCTGAAGTCGGTTCTATCCATTTGTCTCTGAATTTGAGTGCGGGAGCCCGGATGGGCTCCCGTTTTTTTTTGTGCGCTTTTTTTGAGTTGCAGGCAGTGCAAGTAATCCCCGGTGGCGGCCGAGTTCAGACCAGGGCTAAAGAGTGCGATTAATAGAGATGCGTCGCCCAGCCTGGCAAAGGCTCGCGCTTGCCTTGTCTGGCTGGGGCGTTCGGAAGCCGATGATGAGTTTTGCCGCAGGCCAGCCTGCGAAGCAGAAGAATGCACCGTGCGGGATCATCCTCATCCCGCACGGTGCATTGAGTTTGGCGGCTGCTTACGCTCCGCTTTTTCTTCAGTGATCATCCGTATTGAATGTTCGGCGGGCTATTCCTCACTCCCGCTCCGGCTTTTGGTGAGACGCCGGCGGGGCTGCCCGGATCTAGCCGGGCCTGACCTCAATGCGCCGACCGCCGGCGTGTTCTGCCTTGGGCAGTTCGATGCGCAGTACGCCGTTGCGATAGTTTGCCGTGGCCTTTTCGGCAATCACCGGTATTGGCAGCGGAATGCTGCGATGGAAGCTGCCAAAGGCGCACTGACGGACCCGGTAGCGACCTGAACCGGACTCTTGCGCATAGCGCTTTTCGCCGCGCACGATCAGTACATCGCTGCGCACTTCGAGATCGAAGTCCTGCTTGTCCAGGCCGGGCGCTTCAAGGCGCACGACGAACTTGTCGTTGTCCTCGAACAGGTCACCGGCGAGCAGCGCCCAGCCCGCCGGGGGGAACTGCAACTCGGCAGGTGAAGGCGCGGATTCCGTCGCCTTGGCCGAAGGGGTAAAGCGGGTCAGCGCACCGTTGGTTCGATCGCGCAGATGCCGCCAGCCTTCGCTGAGCGAGTTCCAGGTTTCTTCCAGCCCGTGCTTCAACTCTGAAAGCTTGTTCATGGATTGGCCTCCCTAGACCGACTAACCGAGTTGCCTCCGCTGGCTCGGTCGGTCATTCAGTTCACGCCGTTTTCACTTTGATCTTCCGTGGTTGCGCGTGGGCATGCTTCGGAATGCGCAGCTTCAGCACGCCGTCGCGAAACTGGGCATCGATCCGCGTCGTATCCAACTCGGCGCTCAGACTGAAGGCCCGGCTATAGCGCGCTATCCGCACCTCGGCATAGATCGCCTCCATGTTTTCCGGCGTATCCGGGGCGATGTCACCCTCGATCTGCAGCGTGTCGCTTTCGACCCGCAATTCGAGTTTGTCCTTAGATACACCGGGCAGATCGGCGACGAGCAGGATGCCGTCGTTGTCCTCGTACACATCCACCCGCGGCAGCAGCGTTGCGGGGGCTTCCTTACGTTCGGTTCTGGTCACTGGGTGCTTGTCGTTCATAGCGGTTTCCTCCCGCAAGACGGATGCGCTTACTGGATCGCAATGCGCTTGGGTTGGGCCGATTTTTGTCGCCCCACCGTGATATGCAGCACCCCATCGCGGTAGTGCGCCTCGACCTTATCGGGATCGGCATCCTCAGGCAGGCTCACGGTGCGCTTGAAGCGGCCGGCAAAGCGTTCGTTGGCATAGACCGAGTGCATTTCGCTGTTCTCCGGGCTGGCACGCTCGCCGGAAATCGACAGCAAGCCGTGGTAGATCTGGACATCCAGTGTTGCCGGGTCAATACCCGGTGCGAAGGCATAGATTTCGATAGCCGTTGGCGTACTGCCGACGTTGATTGGCGGAAATGCGCCACTGGCAAGCGCACGAATACTGCCTGGCCGGCCCGCATTGCCAAACGCTTGTTGCAGCTCGCGCTGCATGCGTTCGAGCTCGTCGAACGGGCTGTCGGGAAAATTCAGAAGGGATTCGTACATCGCAAACCTCCTTTTGGCGAATTGATCATCGACTCGGTTGCGGTGCTCAAGACCGAGACCCCAAGTCGCGACATTAATAAACATGTTGCCGGGAAGGCCTGGGTTCAAGGTCCTGTTTAAGAACATCATCGAATGACTATATGCCCAAAAAACCTTAGGTCGGCGGGCCGGATGGCGGTGTGGGAAAGCCGTCACCCACCCAACCACTTCATCTAATGTCGCATTCAGGTCCAGGCTAAAGCTGGCTATTAATAGCGCCGAGTAAGCAGGCTAGGTGAGGGTCGCCCTATGCTAGCCTAGCTAGCGCGCGACCCGTCTGGGTCGGGCATTCGGGAACCCCGTGATGAATTCAACTGCAATTCCGTCCGTGCATTTGACGCGTGGCACCTCGGCTTATCGACGTGCCACTTTGGCACTGTTCTGCGCCGGCTTTGCCACCTTTGCTTTGCTCTATTGCGTGCAGCCGTTGTTACCGTTGCTGGCTGCGCATTTCGCGGTGTCGGCGGCCAGCAGCAGTCTGGCGTTGTCATTGACCACCTTGAGTTTGGCGCTTTGCCTGCTGGTGTCCGGCGCCTTGGCCGAGAGCTGGGGGCGTAAACCGGTGATGCTGGCTGCGCTCGGGTTGGCCTGCGTGTTCGGCGTGGGCAGTGCGCTGGTGGCGTCCTGGCACTGGCTGCTGGTGCTGCGCGCTCTGCTGGGCCTGGCCCTGAGTGGTTTGCCGGCCTTGGCCATGGCCTATGTTGGCGAGGAGTTCGCCCCGGAGTCCTTGCCGGCGGCGATGGGGCTGTACATCGGCGGCACCGCCTTGGGTGGTTTGCTCGGGCGCTTGCTGGCCGGTCTGTTGAGTGACCTCGGCGGCTGGCCGTTGGCCTTGGGCGGGATCGCCGGGTTGGGTTTTATCGCCCTGGGTCTATTTATTTGGTTGCTGCCGGCCTCGCGGCATTTCAAGGCGCAGCCGCTGTCCCTCGTCGGGCTGTTGGGTAATTTTGCCGAGCATTTGCGCAATCGGGAGCTGCGTGGGTTGTTCTTGCAGGCTTTCCTGTTGATGGGCGGTTTTGTGGCGTTGTTCAACTACGTTGGCTTTCGCCTGGCGGCGCCGCCGTTCAGCTTGTCTTCGACGGCGATCGGTTTGTTGTTCAGCGTCTATCTGGTCGGAATTTTCAGCGCCGGTTGGGCCGGGCGTTTGGTGTTACGTTTGGGCGCGCGGCGGGTCATGCAGGGCGGTATCGGCATCATGCTGTTCGGTGTGGCCTTGTGCGCCATGCCTTGGTTGAGTGCTGCGGTACTCGGCTTGGCTTTCTTCACCTTGGGCTTTTTCGCCGCCCATGCGGTGGCCAGCGGCCAGGTCGGCCAGCGCGCCAAAGGCGCCAAGGCCCAGGCTTCGGCGCTCTATCTCGGCGCGTATTACCTGGGCTCCAGTGTGGTCGGTTACGGCGCTGGTTATGTCTGGGAGCACGCGGGCTGGTTGCCGCTGCTGGCGGTGTTGGTGGCGCTCTTCCTGTTCGCCGGCTGGCGAGCGCGTACGCTTTAGACCGGGATGTTCTGCTGGGGCCAACTGCTCAGACGGGCCATCTGACCAGGGGGGGCTGCCTGTCCCTGATTGGGATTGCTCGGTTGGAGTAATCCATTGAGGGGCCGCCTACACCGCCAGCAGCGCGAAGGCATTCCCAGTCTGCGCCATCACCATGGCTAGAGCTGCGCAAATCGTCCCTTCGTTGTGATGGCTTTGCTGATCATTCCGAACTTCTGTAACGCCTGAGAGCCCCAGTTTTTGCTGTGGCTGTGGGCTTGATCGTATCCTCCCCGGGGGATAGGATATTGGCGCAAATCATTCGGCAAAAGGCCCAAGCCATGAGCGAACACGGTCACCTCCACCAGAGCCACGGTGCCATCATCAAGCGGCTCAAGCGAGCCGAGGGGCACCTGCGCAGCATCGTCACCATGATCGAGGATGGCCGTACCTGTGTGGACATCGCTCAGCAGCTGCATGCGGTGGAAAAGGCTATCTGCCAGGCCAAGCGCACGCTGATTCAGGATCATATCGATCACTGCCTGGAACACTCGGTCGGAGCCCTTGCCAGCGGTGAGCGCGCGCCCTTGGAAGAGTTCAAGCAAATCACCAAGTATCTGTAGGACGAGACATGTCGGGCTTCGCTGAACTTCTGCAACAGGGTGCATCGCACGCCTGGCTGTATTTCCCCAGCGCGATCTTGCTGGGTGCCTTACACGGCCTTGAGCCAGGACATTCGAAAACCATGATGGCGGCCTTCATCGTGGCCATTCGTGGCACGGTGAAACAGGCCATTCTGTTGGGTTTGGCGGCCACGGTTTCGCACACCGCAGTGGTCTGGCTGGTTGCTTTAGGTGGCATGTACCTTGGCCAGAATCTGGATGCTGAAACCACCGAGCCCTATTTTCAGCTCGCCTCCGGCGTGATCATCATCGCCATTGCCGTGTGGATGCTCTGGCGCACCTGGCGTGGCGAGCAAATGTGGCGCTTCGAGGAGGGTGGCGATCATCACCACGACCATCATGACGAGACCCATCGCATCGATACCGGGCACGGGCGCATCGAACTGTCGATATTCGAGGAGGGTGTACCGCCACGCTGGCGCATGAAGGTATTGAGTGGCCACAGCTGGCTGGCCGCTGAAGTGAGCCTGCTGACTGCCCGACCCGATGGGCTGACCCAGCAGTTCAGCTTCGCGGATCGCGGCAGTTATCTCGAGTCGGTGGATGAAATCCCCGAACCCCATGAGTTCACCACTCGCCTGAGCCTCGGGCATGCCGGTCACTCGCATGACTATGACCTGGACTTCCATGAGCACGAGCATGATCACCAGCATGCCGAACTGGAAGGTCTGGAGCTGTCGCTGGATGGTTATCAGGATGCCCATGAACGAGCGCATGCCAATGACATTCGCAAGCGTTTCAACAACCGCGACGTGACAACTGGGCAGATCATCCTATTCGGCCTGACTGGCGGCCTCATCCCTTGTCCTGCGGCCATCACCGTTCTGCTGCTGTGTCTGCAGGTGAAAGAAGTCGCACTAGGGTCTGTCCTCGTGCTGTGCTTCAGCATCGGATTAGCAATCACCTTGGTAACCGTTGGTGCGGCAGCTGCCTTGGGGGCACGGCAAGCTTCGAACCGCTGGCCCTGGTTCGGCACTGTGGCTCGCCGCGCCCCTTACCTTTCCAGTCTGCTGATCATCGGTGTGGGGATCTACGTCGGCATCCATGGCTGGATTGGTCTGAGCGCGTAGCGCTGCCGCCGATGTGGGATTTTTCCGGTTATTTCGGCCTGTTCCTGGCGGCATTCGGTGCCGCCACTTTGTTGCCCTTGCAGTCGGAAGCGGTATTGGTCGGGCTGCTACTCACTGACAACTATGCCGTCTGGGCGCTGCTGGCCGTTGCGACTACAGGCAATGTGCTGGGCTCGGCGGTGAACTGGCTGCTTGGCCGCTACATCGAGCACTTGCGCCATAGGCGCTGGTTCCCAGTCAGCGAAAGCAAGCTGGAGCAAGCCCAGCAGGCCTATCACCGCTATGGTCGCTGGTCGCTGCTGCTGAGCTGGGTGCCGATCATCGGAGACCCGCTCACCGTGATGGCTGGCGTCATGCGAGAGCCGTTCTGGAGCTTTCTGTTGATTGTGCTATTGGCCAAGGGCGCACGCTATCTGGTGCTCGCGTCACTCACCCTGGGGTGGGCAGGATGACTGCTGCCATTGCTCGTAGTCATTTGCTGAGCGGAGCAGCTGGGTTGCAGGTCTATCCCTTGCTGACTCTGGGTGCACCTGAATTCTGCCGCTGGCTTCTGCGCTAGTGGCCTGTACGGCTAGTTGGTTAACTCAAGTTCGGATGCCTGGAGCCCTGAGACAAGGCGCCGTGACGAGTCATAGCTGGGCTATGGCGAGGAGCGGCAACGCAGTATCGGGGCTTCAGGCGCCGAAATTGACTAATGGAACTAGCCACACAGGCCACTAGCAGTCACCTTCCAGGTGTGGCCGGTTCAGCGTTGGGAATCGCTGTTTTATCCCGGACACCCGATTGCCCTGCAAATGCATCGGATTGTGGCTGAGCTGCCCTAGCGCAAGGCTCCGATCGGCGTTGGCCACCTCACATCTGCGGTGGCCAGTTGTGCGTCTCGCCCTGGCAGTTCTTGCACCAGACATACAGCGCGTCATAGATCACCAAGCCGTGGCGGAGCATTTCGTGATCATTGGCGAAGGTATGCGACAGCCCCAACGAGATGGCGTACAGCCCCGCGGATTGCGGCGTGAGGTCGAGGCGGGAAGTGTCGGCGCCGCGCACAATCTTGGCCACCTGCTGCAAGGCCGGATCGTCCAGTTCGTACCTTTTCAGGAATGCATCGAAGCTGCACAGCTCTCCGTCATGGGAGAGCTCGACGCCAGGAATGTCGTACGGCGTCGCATTTTCCTCGCGGGCCATGCGTAGCACCTCGCTGCTGGGGACGTAGAGAAACTCCGGCTGCGGATCGATGAAGCGCGTAATCAGCCAAGGGCAGGCGATCCGATCAATCTTGGGCCGCTCACGGGTTATCCACTTCATGCAGCACCTCCTGCCTAGGTCTATAGGCTCTGGGTGGTCTGGCCGGCACTGCGCCAGCCAGCAAAACCGTCAATCAAGTAGCGTGCGTCGAGCCCCATGGCATACAGCGTGGCGGCAATCCCCTGGCTGATCTCGTGCCCTTGGGCGCAATACAGCATCACCGGCCTATCCCGTGGGATCTGATCCTTCCAGGTGAACACCGATTCCGGGTCGAGCCACTGCGCCCCAGGGATTTCCGCTGCGTCGGCTAGCCGCACACTCGCGCGACGCACATCCAGCAGGGTGAATAGCCGGCCTGTGGCTTGCCATTCCGCCAGTTCGCAAATAGAGATACGGCTCATCGCACACCTCTCAGTTCTGCAATAGATGCACTACCAATCCAATCAGGGCGCAGGCGAGCAGCACCTGGATCACGCCTCTTTTGAAGCGGAACAAGGCGATGGCGGCGGCCAGCGCGATCAGTGCCGAGGGCCAATCGAACCTGCCGCTGAATCCTTCTGGCCAGAGGACGTGATAGCCGAAAAACAACGCAAGGTTGAGGATCACCCCCACCACGGCGGCGGTAATACCGGTCAAAGGCGCGGTGAATCTCAGTTCGTTGTGGGTCGACTCCACCAGCGGGCCGCCGGCGAGGATGAACAGGAACGACGGCAGGAAGGTGAACCAGGTGACCAGGCTCGCCGCCACCGCGCCAGCCAGGAACGCCTGGTCGGCGCCGAACACCTGCTGCACATAGGCACCGATGAAGCCGACGAAGGCCACCACCATGATCAACGGCCCCGGTGTTGTTTCGCCCAGGGCCAGGCCGTCGATCATCTGTGTCGGCGTCAGCCAGCCGTAGTGACCGACAGCGCCCTGGTAGACATAGGGCAACACCGCATAAGCCCCACCAAAAGTCAGCAGCGCCGCCTTGGTGAAGAACCAGCCCATCTGCGTCAGCGTGCCCTCCCAGCCGTATAGCGCGGTCAGCAGGCCCATCGGCAGTAGCCACAGCAAGGAGCCAATCGCCGCCAACGAGACCAGGTGCGACCAACGGAAGCGCGCATGTTCGGGTGTAGGCGTGTCGTCATCGATCAGCGCCGGGCCGAAAGACTGCTTTGCCGCGCCGTGACCGCCGCCGACACTGAATTTCTCCGGCACCAGGCGCCCACCCAGATACCCGAGCAGGGCTGCTCCCAACACGATCAGCGGGAAGGGCGCGTTGAGCGCAAAGATGGCCACGAAGGAGGCCGCCGCAATCGCCCACAACAGATTGTTCTTCAGCGCCCGCGAGCCGATCCGATGGGCCGCCTGCACCACGATGGCGGTCACCGCCGGCTTGATGCCGTAGAACAACCCGGCTACCACCGGCAGGTCGCCGAAGGCGATGTAGACCCACGACAGCGCAATCAGGATGAACAGGGACGGCAGCACGAAAAGTACGCCGGCAATGACTCCACCCCAGGTGCGATGCATCAGCCAGCCGATGTAGGTGGCCAGCTGCTGCGCCTCTGGCCCCGGCAACAACATGCAGTAGTTCAGGGCGTGCAGAAACCGCCGCTCCGAGATCCAGCGCCGCCGCTCGACCAGCTCCTGGTGCATGATCGAGATCTGCCCGGCTGGGCCACCGAAACTGATGAAGCCGAGCTTCAGCCAGAACAAGAATGCCTGAAACAGGCTGACGGGCTCGGTGCGGGGGAGATCCGGCTCCACTGACGGCGCGGCGGTTTCACTCATCGGGGTTCTCTTCTTTCACGAACGCCGCCAGCAGCCCATCGAAGATGGCGCTCGCGGCAGTCAGCAGGTGGTCGTCATTGGGTATGGTTTCGCGCAGCCCAGCCAGCACTCGTTCAATGCCGGCGGCTTCCACCGGCTGGATACCGCCGACATCGAGGTAGTGCACCAGCGCCGCGATCCGGCTGAGACCTGGCTCATGCAGGTCGAAGCTTGCTTGAAGGGTTTCGAAAGTGACGCGATTGCCGACATGACTGAAGGTCGCGCTATCGAAGTCGAATCCGAGGGCGTCAGGCGGGCAGTCCAAGGGCGAGGTCAGCCAGAGGATGCGGGCAGCGGGGTCGATGAAACGCTGGATCAGCCAGGCACTGGCGAGGCGGTCGACCCACGGGCGCTTGCGGGTGGCCCAGACACGCCCTTGATAGTCGTTGCGACTCAGCATCGCTATCGGCTGGTCGTGGCTGCTCGGTTCATCCGCAGACAAGGCTCGACTGACGGCGGTCTCAAGCTCCTGCAATGCGATATCGAGTTGCTGCTTGGCCTCGCCGGGGAAGAAATCGATGCTCGCCAACTGGGCGAAAGATTTGCGCAGTTTGCGAATCTGTTTGGTGCTAGCCAGTGCATTCTCGGCGTTCAGTTGGCCACGGCATTCCTCAATCTCAACACGCAGCTTGGCGTATTCCTCGCTACGGTCGAACAGTTCGATGAAGCGCTCACCGTCAGGATCATTGATCGGCAGCAGATAGGCCGTGCCATTGATCGAAAGGATGTCGCGTTCGACGGCAACCAGGGCCTCACGGCACGCTTCGTTTTCCGGCAGCAGGTAGGCGCCATCACGCAGTACGGCGGCACCACTGGCTTTCAGTGCCCGCCAGGCTCGCATGCGGGCTGTGGCGTTTGCCGTCGGTAAGCCGATGATGAGAGATAGCCAATTTTTCATATAGAGATAACGACATAAATAGTAGCTGTCTCTACATTACTCCTAAGAAAGCCGATAAAAAAGCCCCATCGGAGGGGCTATGCAATGTGGGGAAAGCAGTTGCGGCTAGGGGGGGCTGACGGTGTGAAAGCTGCTGCGGGTCTCGCGCGCGATGCAGCGAACCAAGACGTCATTGAGCTATCACTGAGCGAGGAGTCTGCACGCAGTGGAGATTTTGCTCGGCCATACGACGCTTGAACGTACTGCCCGTCACCTTGGTATTGAAGTGGATGATGCGCTGGAAATGGCAGACTAGACTGAGGTGTGAACGCTTATGTCGGCGGCCTCCAAACGGTTGCTGTCCGGCAAGGAGCAGGCATTGCGGGTTGGCGCTCAGGATGCGCGGTACCTAGGAGGGAGGCCCGCGCGCGCTTTAGAAGAAGAGTCGACAGTGCGTAGCGCATGCTCATAAAATGTGCGGTTGCTGATAAACAGCCCGGTCTTTGCCGTTAAACCATTCAACCCAGTGAATAATGTTCGTGAAAATCCATCTTTCGATAGTCAGTCTGTTCTTTTTATATACCGGCGTTGTATTAGCGGCGAACACTGATGTTCGTGAGAACACTGTAGTTGTCCGGGCCCCGTCCAAGTTGGAACTCGCCTCAGGCAGTGCCATGGTAGTGGATCTGCAAACCGACGAAGTGCTTTTTGCCAGCAACCCGGATGTAATCGTACCCATCGCTTCAATCAGCAAATTGATGACGGCCATGGTGCTGTTGGACGCCAAGCAACCTCTCGATGAAACAATATCCGTTGCTATTAGCGACACTAAGGAGTTGAAAGGCGTTTTTTCCCGCGTGCGAGTCAACAGCAAACTTAGCCGCAAAGAAATGTTATTGATCACACTTATGTCATCGGAGAATCGAGCTGCGGCGAGCTTGGCGCACCATTATCCTGGCGGCCATGCTGCGTTTGTGGCGGCGATGAACGCTAAAGCCAAGTCACTCGGTATGAATAGCTCCCACTTTGTTGAGCCGACAGGCCTTTCCACCAACAATGTCTCCACCGCCAGAGACTTGACCAAACTATTGATTGCTACGAAACAATACCCATTGATCGGCGAGCTGAGCACCACTCCAGGTAAAACTGTTGCATTCCGTAAGCCTAATTACACACTTGGTTTTCGCAATACCAACCATTTGGTCTACAAGGCCAATTGGGATATTCAGCTGACCAAGACTGGTTTTACAGATGAGGCTGGCCATTGTTTGGTAATGCGCACTGTAATGGCGAACCGCCCAGTGACATTTGTTGTGCTGGATGCATTTGGGAAGTACACCCATTTTGCCGACGCCAATCGCCTGCGCAAGTGGATGGAAACCGGTAAAAGTAGCCCGGTTCCGGCAGTGGCTAAGAGCTACAAAAAACAAAAGAATCTGCAACTTCGCCAAACCGGAACGGCACAAGTGGCGGAGTAGTTATCGCTCGACTTTGGCTTTTAAGTAGGTCAGGTCGTAGTGAGTTGATGCTTCGCTTCCAGGTATCTGGCCATGGCAGCGAAGCGCCGTCGTGTTTCGATTTCAAACACCTTGATGGCGATTGAGTCGAGGAAGTAGCCCAGCCAACGTGGGCGCAGCCTGATATTGAATGTGTAGATCAGCTCAGATGTTCCATCGTTCAAATCACGATGACGCATCGAGGCCGCCCATAGTTCAAATAGACCAACAGGCTCCTGAATCACCGCTGCTGCGATCCGCGGAGGGTCGTAATTGACGAAACGCGTTCGCATCGCAAGATGGCGTTTCCAGCCACGGCCACGGTTCGTGGTAATGGCACCGACATAGGGGTGAGTACCACCACCTTCGACATAGGCAACGGATAGTAGCGTGTCCCATTCGAGTCTTTTTGCATGATTGTGAAATGCCTCGAAGGCTGCCTCAGCTGAGGCGGGCATCCTGAGTAAGAGGCGACGCTGAACCATTAGCTGGACTCCTCGATTTCTGTGGTAATCCCCCATCGGCGAAACGCTGGCTCGAACTCATCGAGTTCGAGCAGTCCTATGCAGGCAAAGGCGCCCGCCAGGTTCAACTCTCTTTTCACAAGCTTGCGGGTTACGAGCAATGCGGCCATGCAGGGAATTTCCGGGCCGTGCCTGTCGGGAGCGGTCAGATGCCAGGTACAGGCTCCCTGTGTACCATCGAGTCGAGTACCGGATAGCCTGACCATCATCCCGCCGCAATCACTTCCATAACGATCCAGAAAATGGTTTGCGATTGAATTGAGTTGGGACGCCCATCTTTCTATGGGCAGCGGTACACCCACCCTGCGCATGGCTGCTGCGAGCCAGAGAGCCAGGTGCTGGGCTCGCAGTTCAAGAGCGGCCCTGAACTCAACGGTTTTCACCGACGGGTAGCGAGCGGGAAAGAGCTCAAGATCCGGCACGTCGCACGCAGCGGACCAGCGTACACCTAGCCGAGAGAACCGAATGGCACGCATATCCTGCCATCCATGGGATGCGCTCCAGCGCCCGTTATATAGGCGTTGAAATGGTCTGCCGGCGTAACTGAACACTGCCTCGAGCGTAGCCGTACCTCTGGGTGCTTGTTGGCCTGGGGCAATAGCGATGCTGATTTCGTCGATACGCGAAAAACGCTTTGAAAGGCTATCGACTACTGCCGAAGAGAGACCTGGGACGCTGCTGGCGCCAGAGATGGCGCAGACTCCGGCGGCCTGGGCTTTATCATTTAGGTTACGAGCGAAATTGGAAACAAAGGTTCGCCCATCCGATATATCGACGTAATGAGCTCCTGCAGCACAGCTTGCTTCAGCGACTCGATAGTCTTGAGACTGAAATGGGCCGGCACAATGAATGACAATATCGGGGCTTAGCTTGATCAGTTGCTGTTCAAGGTCAGGAGAGTCGATATCAAGTCTTGCAGTGCTAACAGTCTGCCCTTGATCGAAGGTGTGTTTATCTGAAGTGGCGACACTTCTGCCTGCGGCTATTACTTCCAGGCCCACATCCAGCGAAAGACTTCGGCAGATGCGGGCACCAAAATTGCCGAGTCCACCCAATACTAGGACTCGCATCTTTGCGCTTGTCATTTTGCCTCTTGGGTCTCGTAGGAAATCAAGGAGCAGCCGGTCAGAATGGCAGCGAGCAAAAGAATGGTGATCGAACGCATATGGCTTCCCTGCTATATAAGAGTTACAGCTCTACCAGGATATGGCCCAGTGCATCGCCACTGGGGGCGCATATTACACATGACCTCCACACCAGACGAACGGCCCAAGCCATGTAGGGCGGGTGAAACCCGCGCTGCTGGACTCTGAATTATTACGCGGGTTACACCCGCCCTACATGACTAAACGGCGTATATCCGAACGCCGGTTTGGGGGGCAAGCTGCCCAAGCGTGTGCAAGCTTTGGCACAATGCGCGCGGTTCCCCTTTTGTTTAACGGCGAACTTCAAACGGCTCAAACCGCATCGAAGGCAAGGATACGATGAACCCTAAAGACCTCCTGCTCCTGGTTACCCGCGCCATGCCCTACGGCAAATATAAAGGTCGCTTGATTGCCGATTTGCCCGGTCATTATCTCAACTGGTTTGCCCGCGAAGGCTTTCCGAACGGCGAGATCGGTCGTCTCTTGGCACTGATGCAGGAGATCGACCATAACGGCCTGTCATCGCTGCTGGTTCCATTGCGACAGCGCTAAAGCGTCTGCGCCGAGGTTGGGGCGCCACTAAATATGCCTGCGCTCACCAACTCAAGCTGAGCTGGCTCTCGAAGTGGCGTTCTGCACCGCTCAGCGGATCGGCAAACGTCAGGCTCTGCGCCAACAGCTTTAGCGGTCGCGCGTAGTCATCGACAGCTTGCTCCGTCAGCTGTGGATAGAAGGGGTCATTGCAGATGCCCGCACCGAGCGCGGCCATGTGCAGGCGTAGCTGGTGCTTTTTCCCCGTGATCGGATACAAGGCATAACGCCAATATTCGCCTTGGCGTTCGCATACTTCGATCCGGGTTTCGCTGTTCGGCGTGCCGGCGACTTCCCGCATTAGAAAGAACGGCTCGCTGGCCGCCAGGCGGGTGCTGCGCACTTGGGGGAAATTCACGGCGGGCAGCGCCGGGGCAATAGCCTCGTAGCGTTTGCTGATCTGCCGTTGGAGAAACAACCCCTGATACCGGGAGCGACTTTTCGGGTTGCTCGAGAACAGGACTAGCCCGGCGGTCAGGCGGTCTATGCGGTGCAATGGCACCAGATTGGGGTTGTCGAACCGCCGGCTGAGTCGTGCCAGCAGAGTCTCTTCCACGTATTCGCCGGCAGGCGTGACCGGCAAGAAGTGCGGTTTGTCCGCCACCACCAGATGCTCGTCGGCATACAGCACGGATTCGACGAAAGGGATCACCACCTCATCAGCCACCTCGCGGAAATAGCGGATGCGCAGCCCCTCTTGATAGCGGTGCTGTGGGCCGATGGCCATACCCTGCATATCCAGCACGCGGCCACGCGCCATCCGCTCAAGCCAGGTCTCGCGGCTGATCGCTGTGAAGTGTCCGCACAGGCAATCCAGCACGGTGAGCCACGCGCCCGCCGGCAAGTGCAGGGTGCTTGCGCGACCGATAGCGGGAGAAGGGGGCTGAACGAGCATGGCGACACTCTGGTAGTTGCAGAAGGGCGCCTGCAACTGACTGGTTACAGGCGGGCGTGCAGTTACTCACACGCGAATGCGCATTAGGCCGTAGCCGTTAAAGCACAGTCAAAGGTGAACACGCTCCAGCAGGTTAAACCAGGATTGCACGGCCAACGAAACCTTCACCGGTTTAATCCAGAAGGGGAGCTGCTACACGAAAGTACCAGTCTGGCTCTCGTTCAGCTGCGGTTCAGAGAGGGTTGAGCAAGCATTCGCATTCGTTTTCAGATGAGCTGAGCCTCTGAGAACAGCTTCGAGGCCACTCAGCGCAATCGGAGCAATCGCGCCGCGCCTGTTTGCCGTAGGAGCGAGCTCAGCTCGCGATCGGGGCCTCGGTGTTATTCAGCTCTCTTGCGCGCGATAGGTGCCAGGTGTCAGCCCGGTCCACTTCTTGAACGCACGGTGAAAGGCCGAGGGCTCGGAGAAACCGAGCTGTTCGGCAATATCCTGAATCGGCAGGTTGTCGCGACCCAGGTGGTAGATCGCCAGGTCGCGGCGCAGGTGATCCTTCAGTTCCTGAAAGCTCGAACCCTCCTCGCGCAAATGCCGACGCAGGGTTTGCGGGCTCATGTGCAGCTGTTTGGCCACCGCCTCCAGATCCGGCCAACTGCTGCAGTCACGCCCGAGCAGGCGGCGGATCTGGCTGATCAGGCTGTCGCCGCCGTCCGGGCGGGCGAGCAGATCGGCGGGCGAGCGTTCGAGGAAGTGTTTGAGGGTGCGCTCGTCCTGTAGCAGCGGCATGCTCAGGTAACGGGCCTGAAAGCGCAGGCTGATGCTGTCAGCGGCAAAGCGCCGGGGGTTGGGGAAGAGCAGGTCGTACTCGGCACTGTGCTCAGGTTCGGGGTAGGTGAAGGTGGCCTCCTCCAGGCGGATACGCTGGCCGATCAGCCAACTGGCGAGGCGGTGCCAGATCACCAGCAGGCTTTCTACCAGGAAGTGATCGGGGTCCCACAGGCTCGAGTCGTCCAGCGTCAGCCGCGCCCATTCGCCTTCGCGGGTCAGGGTGATGCTCGGTCCGTCCGGGAACAGGCTGTAGAACAGGGTGCCGCGGGCGAGGGCTTTTTCCAGCGTGTGGCAGTGGATGAGCGCGTAACACATCATGGCGAAGGTGCCGGGTTTGCTGCGGTTGCTGCCAAACCCCATGTACTCGTCGTCCAGCTTCTCCCAAAGCAGCTGCATCAAGCGGGCGAACTGTTCCGGGGCTATGCGCGCGCGCGGCTCCTCCAGCAGGGCCGGCTGGATGTTCAGTTGCCGCAGGATAGACGAACAATCCAGGCCATGCCGCTCGGCGCCACGCAGGGCGGCACGGACGAAATGGCTGGCAATGGTGCGCTCGCGCATGGGGCAGGCTCATAGAAAAAGGCTGGCCGATGGTAAGCATGCCGTGCGGTTGGGAACAAGCGCCCACGCCGATGAGGCGGGTGGAGGCCAGCGGTGCGCGAAAGAATGGGGGATATCCGCCAGGCAGTGGGCGGGAATCCGCCAAGTTGATCTGCTTTTGAGAGCGATTATTTAAGTCAAGTGTATGTTTTTAAAGGGTTTTATCTGAACTTATAAGGCTGGCATGGCCTTTGCGATAGGCGCTGTAGACCTGCGTAGTCGGCAGGCAAACAACAAATCCCTCCAGTGCAGGAGGGTTAGCGCTTTGGCAGCGCGCGCATCGAGGAATGATGTGGCGCGATGCCCTTGAGGAACATGCCATGACCCGTAAACCGTTCTACAAGGTTCTCTATGTCCAGGTGCTGGTGGCCATCGCCATCGGTGTGCTTCTCGGGCATTTCTATCCGGATACCGCCGTCGCCCTGAAGCCGCTCGGGGATGGTTTCGTCAAACTGATCAAGATGATCATTGCGCCGATCATCTTCTGCACCGTGGTTACCGGTATCGCCGGTATGCAGAGCATGAAAGCGGTCGGTAAGACGGGCGGCTATGCGTTGCTGTATTTCGAAATCGTTTCGACCATTGCGCTGCTGATCGGCCTGGTCGTGGTCAACGTCGTGCAGCCGGGTGCCGGCATGCATATCGATCCAGCATCGCTGGATACGTCTGGCATCGCTGCCTATGCCGCGGCTGGCGAGAAGCAAAGCACTATCGAGTTTCTGATCAACGTCATTCCAGGCACCGTGGTCGGGGCGTTCGCCAGCGGCGACATCCTGCAGGTGCTGTTTTTCTCCGTGCTATTCGGTTACGCCTTGCACCGCGCCGGCGACTACGGCCGTCCGGTGTTCGATTTCATCGAGCGTATCTCGCAAGTGTTTTTCAGCATCATCGGCGTGATCATGAAGGTAGCGCCGCTCGGTGCGTTGGGCGCCATGGCCTTCACCATCGGCAAATATGGTGTGGGTTCGCTGGTTCAGCTCGGTCAGTTGATGCTGTGCTTCTACATCACTTGCGTGCTGTTCGTGCTGCTCGTGCTGGGTGGGATTGCCCGTCTGCATGGCTTCAGCATCCTGCGGTTCATCCGTTACATCCGTGAAGAGCTGCTGATCGTGCTGGGCACTTCGTCTTCCGAAACCGCGCTGCCGCGCATGATCGACAAGATGCAGAAGCTCGGTGCGAACAAGTCGGTGGTGGGTCTGGTGATTCCTACCGGCTACTCCTTCAACCTGGATGGCACCTCGATCTACCTGACCATGGCGGCGGTGTTCATCGCTCAGGCGACCGACACGCCCATGGACCTCTCCCATCAGATCGCGCTGATCGCCGTGCTGCTGATCGCCTCCAAGGGCGCTGCGGGCGTTACGGGTAGTGGCTTTATCGTCCTGGCGGCGACCTTGTCTGCGGTCGGCCATCTGCCGGTGGCGGGGCTGGCGCTGATCCTCGGTATCGACCGCTTCATGTCCGAAGCGCGCGCCTTGACCAACCTGGTTGGCAACGGCGTTGCGACCATCGTGGTCGCCAAGTGGTGCAAGCAGTTGGACGAAGACACCTTGCAGCGCGAGCTGGCCGGTGGCGGTAAAGCCGATCTGCTGGTGGATACTGCTCGCGAAGCGGCTTAAACCTTTACTGCCTCCTCACGAGGGAGGCAGCTCCTCTGGCCCGTCGAGTGACGGGCTTTTTTTTATGCCCGGTGTTTGACCGAATGGGTCAATCGAGCCTGAGCGCTTGGGTCATTGAGCAGTTGTGGCGGCGGCGCCTACCCTGCGGGACGATCAAATCCGCAGGGAGCTGCCCACCATGCACCGCATTCATTTCGAAACCGAGCACGCCATGTTCCGCGAGTCCTTCCGCACCTTTCTGCAGAAGGAAGTGGTGCCGCACCAGGAGGCCTGGGAGGAGGCCGGGGTGGTGAGTCGCGAGGTCTGGCTCAAGGCCGGGGAGATGGGCTTCCTGTTGCCGTGGGCCGATGAGGAATACGGCGGCAGCGGGCTGAAGGACTTCCGCTACGAGCAGATCATGTGCGAGGAGCTGGCCAACATTAACGAGGCCGGTTTCATGCTGCCGCTGCACTCGGCGCTCTGCGGTCCCTATATCGCCGATTACGGCAATGCTGAGCAAAAGGCCCGTTTCCTGCCGGCAATCATTCGTGGCGAAAGTATCCTCGCAGTGGCGATGACCGAGCCGGGCGCCGGTTCCGACCTGGCCGGGATGCGTACCACGGCAGTCGACAAGGGCGATCATTACGAGCTGAACGGTTCCAAAGTCTTTATCTCCAACGGGCTGTTGGCTGACGTGGTGATAGTCGCGGCCAAGACTGACCCGGCGAACAAACACGCCATGGGCCTGTTTCTGGTCGAGCGCGGGATGGAAGGCTTCGAGCGCGGGCGCAACCTGAAGAAACTCGGCATGAAGAGCCAGGACACCGCCGAGCTGTTCTTCAATAACGTCAAAGTACCGAAGGCTAACCTGCTCGGTGATGCCAAGGCCGGTTTCTTCTACCTGATGAACATGCTCGCCCAGGAACGCCTGACCAACGCCTGTGGCGCGGTCGGCGGGGCTGAAGCGGCGCTGCAAGTGACCATCGACTATGTGAAGGAGCGCAAAGCCTTCGATCGGCCGATTTCGCACTTCCAGAACACCCGTTTCAAGCTGGCGGAAATGCGCACGCAGGTCGATGTGGCGCAAGTTTTCGTCGACCGCTGCGTGATGGACCACAACCAGAAAAAGCTCACCCCGGAAGTCGCCGCCGAGGCCAAGCTGTTCACCACCGAACTGCTAGGCAAAGTCGTCGACGAAGGCGTACAACTGCACGGTGGCTGGGGTTACATGTGGGAGTACCCAATCTGCAAAATGTACGCGAATGCGCGGATTCAGCGGATCTTCGCCGGTACCTCGGAAATCATGAAAGAGATCATCAGCCGTGGGATGAAGCTCTGAGCTATTCATAGGATCCCCGCCTTCGCGGGGATGACGGGTTTGCCGGGTAGCTGCAGGGTGGGTTTGCCGAACCCAAATAACAATAAGAAGGGGAGAGGGGATGACCGAACAACTGCCGTTGCAACGCTTGGCCCACTGGCGGGTCACGCGACCGGATGCGGTCTGGCTCAGTCAGCCGATCGATCGCGTCTGGCACAACCTGACCTGGCGGCAGGTCGATGATCAGGCCCGGCGTATCGCCGCCGCGTTGCAATCCTTGGGTTGCGAGCCAGGCGAGCGGGTGGCGTTGTTTTCGAAAAACTGCGCCGAGTGGTTTATCGCCGATCTGGCCATCATGCTTGCCGGGCTGGTCAGCGTGCCGCTCTATCCGCAGCAGTCGATCGAGGCTACTGACTATGTGCTGCGGCATGCCGCGTGCAAGGTGATTTTCGTCGGTAAGCTGGATGATCCACAGAAGTTGGCCGCGGCGATTCCCGAACAGCTGATCCGCATCGCCTTGCCGTACCCGACGCTGCCGGCGCAGTACGACTGGCAGAGTTTGCTCGCTTGCCATGCGCCATTGGCTGAGGCGCACCGCCAACAACCGGATGAGCTGCTGAGTATTCTCTACACTTCCGGCACCACGGGCCAACCCAAGGGCGTGATGCTGACTGCGGGTGCCTTCGCCTTCGCTGCTGCTCAGGCTGTGGCGGACATGAAGATCGGGCCGACCGATCAGTATTTCTCCTACCTGCCGTTATCGCATGCCGCCGAACGCTTCCTGGTCGAGCTGGAAAGCCTCTACGCCGGGGCGCCGGTGGCCTTCGTCGAATCCCTCGAAACCTTTGCCGAAGACCTTAAGCTGGTACGGCCGACCGTGTTCTTCTCCGTGCCGCGGCTGTGGACGCGCTTCCAGCTGGGGGTGCTGGAAAAGTTGCCGGAGCCCAAGCTCAACCGCCTGTTGCGCGTTCCTCTGCTCGGGAAACTGGTCGCGCGCAAAATTCGTCGGGGCCTGGGGCTGGATCGCGCGCGGATTCTGGTTTCCGGTGCGGCACCGATTCCACACGCGTTGCTGGACTGGTATCAGAGCATTGGCCTGACCCTCTGCGAGGGTTATGGCATGACCGAAAACTTCGCCTACGGCACCTTTAATCGGCCCGGTCAGGTGCGTTTTGGCTCCGTGGGGCGGGGTATGCCGGAGAATCAGGTACGGATCGCCGACAGCGGTGAAATCCTCTTCAAAAGCCCTTCGCTGATGGCGGGGTATTACCTGGAGCCGGAGAAAACCGCGGAAGCCCTGCAGGACGGTTGGCTGCATACCGGTGACAAGGGCGAAATCGACGCTGCGGGTTATCTGACCATCACCGGGCGGATCAAGGACATCTTCAAGACCAGTAAGGGCAAGTACGTGGCGCCGGCACCGATCGAGGGTGAGATCGCCAAGAACACCTGGGTCGAGCAAGTCTGCCTGATAGGCAGCGGCTTGGATCAACCGCTGGCGCTGATCGAATTGGCGCCGGCAGCCCATGAGGCGGCGCGACAGCTGGTCGAAAGCGATCTGGAAAATACCCTGCGTGAGTTGAATGCCCAACTGGAGCCGCATGAGCGCATCAGTCATCTGCTGTTGGTGAGCGAGCCCTGGACGGTGGACAACGGTTGCATGACGCCGACCATGAAGATTCGGCGCAATGTGCTGGAAGCTCGCTTCGCCGAGCGCGTCAGCGGCTTGTCGGGTGACCGGCTATTACATTGGGAGCAACCGTAATTAATAGCAACCGTAGGCTGGGTAGAGCCGTTTTTTTGGCGAAACCCAGCCTACGAGGCACCAAGAGGTGCCGAATGAAGCCCCGCCATTTTGATCAGGAGGCGCCATGAAAGGCCCGCTGGCTTCACTGAAAATTCTCGATTTCTCCACCCTGCTGCCGGGGCCATTCGCCTCGTTGCTGCTGGCCGATATGGGCGCTGAGGTGCTGCGCATCGAGTCGCCAACGCGGATGGATCTGCTGCGCGTATTGCCGCCCCATGATGGCGGGGTCTCGGCCAGCCATGCCTACCTCAACCGCAATAAGCGCAGCATTGCCCTCGATCTCAAACGGCCCGAAGCGGTCGAGGTGGTTAAGCAGTTGGTGGGCGACTACGACATCGTCCTCGAACAATTCCGCCCGGGGGTGATGGATAAGCTCGGGGTGGGTTATGAGGCGCTCAAGGCCATCAATCCGAAGCTGATCTATGTGTCGATCACCGGCTACGGGCAGACCGGCCCTTACAAGGGCCGCGCCGGGCATGACATCAACTACCTGGCTCTGTCCGGTATCGCCGATCAGACCGGGCGCCTCGAAACGGGGCCATTGCCGTTGGGTATCCAGGCGGCGGACATTGCCGGTGGTTCCTTCCACGGTGTGATGGGCCTGCTGGCTGCGGTCATCCAACGCCAGCAGACCGGGGAAGGGCAGTATGTCGATGTCAGCATGACCGACTGCGTCTTCAGCCTGCATGCGATGGCCGGTGCCGGCTACCTGGCCTGCGGCGAGGAGCCGAAGATGGAGAGCCAGGCACTGAACGGCGGCAGCTTCTATGACTACTACCGCACCCGCGATGGTCGCTGGTTATCGGTCGGCAGCCTGGAGCCGCAGTTTATGCAGCAGTTTTGCGCAGGCCTTGGCCGCCCGGACCTGGCTGCGGTTGGTTTGTCACCGAAGCCCGAAGAGCAGCGCTCGCTCAAACGTGAGATCCAGCTTGAATTCGAGAAGCGGGACTTTGCCGAGTGGAGCGAGCGTTTTGCGGCTCTGGATGCCTGCGTCGAGCCCCTGCTGAGTCTGGCCGAAGCGCTCGAACACCCGCAGTTGAAAGCCCGCGGTCTGGTCACCGACGTGCCGCGTGGCGGTAATCCGCCGCAAAAGCAGATCGCCTGCCCGATCAAGTTCTCGGGCGGCCTGCCAGCGCCACGGCATATCGGTTCGCCGTTGGGGGCACATACCGAAGAAGTGCTGCGCGGCCTGGGTTATGCCGCCGAGCAGATCGCCGAGTTGAAGGCAGCGAAGGTGATTGGCTGAGGTTGCGTGCATGTCACCTCGTCCTTCTGCAGCGGTCGGGCGAGGGGCACGCCAGCACAAGCCTTATTCCTGTCGCTGCTGCCCGCTAAAAACCAAGGTCGCCCGGCAACGCCGGCAGAAATAGCGGCGGCCTTTGCTCACCAGTGCATGCCGTTGCGCGGAGAAGGGGAAGTCGTGGTCCGGGCACTGGCAGTTGTAGAGGTAGCGGGTCGCGGTGCGGCGTTTGATGGCGTAGGTGTGACAGCGATTGGGCGGCAGCTCGTAGACCCCGCGCATGATCAACTGCCACTCCTCGCCATGCGGCTGGATGCGTGAGCCGAACATCTCGCGCGCAATCATATGCGCGACTTCGTGGGCCACGGTTTGCTTGAGGAAGTCTTCGCTGTTTTCGCGGTACAACTGCGGGTTGAAGCGCAGCAGGTTTTCATCCAGATGCGCCACCCCGGCTTTTTGCCCACGTAACTTGAGGCTGACCGCGGGGCGGGTAAAGCGGCGGTTAAAAAAAGCTTCGGCCTGCTGGTAGCAAGCTTCGACACGGGCATTGAGTTGTTCGGGCATCGGGTCCTCCAAATGCAGGCGGAATTATGCCCAAGCGCGTCGCGGTCAGCAGCCCTAAAACGACGAAACCGCCAAACGGCGGTTTCGGATTTGCTTAATGGAAGGTTCTCAAATGCTGTACATCAACTGGTGTAGACAGGCCCAACGCCGAGGCCCCAGAAAATCACCGACAACGCGATCATCGCCACCAGCACCACCAGGCCGACCGCCAGCACCGAACTGGAGAACATGAAGCCTTCGTCCTTGGGGATGTTCATGAAGGCCGGGATGCCCACGTAGAGCAGGTAGGCCGTGTAACAGACGGCCGCCGTGCCGACGAACATGGCGAGCCAGAGGTTAGGGTAGAGCCCCGCAAGGCCACCAATAAACAGTGGCGTGGCTGTGTATGCAGCGAACACGACACATTGCGCCATGCTCGGGCTGGCGTCGTAAGTGCGCGCCATCCAGTTGATAAAAGCACCCATGACCGCAACGCCGGCGAGCATGGCCAGGTAGGTCATGAGAGTCATCCACAGGGCACTGCCTTCGGTCAGCATAACCGGTGCGCCGCCGCCGACTGTCCAGCCAACCTGGGTGGTACCGATATAAGCCGAAACAGCCGGAATAGCCGCGAGAATCAGGACGTGGGTGAGATACATGTGGCTGATACTTTCCTCTTCGCCGCGGATCTCTTGCCACTCTTGATCGGGATGCGTGAAGAGCCCCCAAACGTGATGGATCATACCAAACACCTCCTCTTGTTATAGCGGCCGCCCCCCAGCGTAGCGCCCGGCGCGCGTGAGTAGCGCTACCGGGTGCAGGGCCGAACCTATGCGACCGTATGTCGCAGTATAGGTCGGGCCTGGAGGCCGCGTTGGGCGTGGCTTTAGAGCAAATTAGTCTCTAAAAATCAGTTGTAATAGCGCTCTAGTATTTCCATCGCCAGGTTGATCGACTGCAGGCGCGTCGTGCTGCCGCCGCGATCCGGGTGATGCAGGCTCACCAGTTGTCGGTACCGGCGCTTGATAATGTTGAGGTTGAGTGGTTCGTTCGATTCTTCCAGTTCGAACAATTCCAAGGCAGCGTGTTTTTCGTCACCGCCCTGCATGCGCTTCCAAAAGCTGGTCAGCAGCTTCTCCACGTCATTTTCGCTGGTATCGCGCAGGTGTTGCAGATCCAGATAGTAGTCACGCAGCGGATCATGTTCGCTGAGTGCCGCGCTGCCCGCTTGATAGGGTTGCAACTGCACACACAACGGGCTGATCAGCAGATGTGCAGTTCGCTCGTTCCAGAGTCGTTCGCGCAGTTGGTAGAGCGCGTTGAACAGCAGAAAGTGGGTGCGAAACAGCACCAGTTTGTCGGTCAGTGCCAGGTGCGGGATATGTGTCGAGTGACGTGCTTTGAGTTGTTGGATCAGTAGATATTCGCTGCAGCCGTCGGGTGCCTCGCGCAGCAGTTCGAGCAACTGTTCGGCAAGGTCGAGGGTGGGATTCAATTCGTGGCTCATCGACCGAGCCTAGCACAGCGGCAGCGCGGGTTTGAGGGGCGGAACTCACTGGAGTGCGGCCTGTCCCACCTAATAAGTCGGAGGATGTATATGCGCCTGTTGCGCCAGCTGACAGCTGTTTTCCTGATCCTGCTCGCCGCTTCTGTGAGCGCTGCGCCGTCGGCCGAACGCTGGGCAGTGTGGGATGCCAGCGACGAAAGCCGCGCCGCGCATATCGACCACAGCGCCTGGCAGGTACTCCTGACGCGCTATCTGAACAGCCAGCATCCGAGCGGTATTGCGCGTTTCGACTACGCCCATGTGGATCCAGGCCACCGCCGCCTGCTGGATGTGTATGTCGAGCAACTGAGTGCTCTCGATCCGCGGCAATTCACCCGTGCCGAGCAGTTTGCCTATTGGGTCAATCTGTACAACGCGCTGATCGTGCAGTTGGTGCTCAAGCAATACCCAGTGGATTCAATTACCAGTCTCGGCGCCTGGTATCAGTTCGGTCCCTGGGATAAGGCCGTCACCGAGGTCGCCGGCTATAAACTCAGCCTCAACGATATTGAACATCGCATTCTTCGCCCGCTCTGGCGCGACCCACGTCTGCATTACGCACTCAATTGCGCCAGCCTCGGTTGTCCCAATATGGCGGCCGAAACCTATAGCGCGCAGAACAGCGAGCGCCTACTGGAAGCGGGTGCGCGGGCCTATATCAACCACCCGCGGGGAGTGGCTTTTGAGGATGGCAACTTGGTGTTGTCGAGGATTTACGACTGGTATCCTCAGGACTTCGGTGGCGAGACGGGGCTGCGTGCGCATCTCATCCACTACGCCGAGCCAGCCTTGGCGCAGCAGCTGAAAGCCTTTACCGGCAAGACCCGCTATCGGTATGACTGGAATCTCAACCAGCCCTAACAGATCACTGAAAAACTACCGCGGGCTTCGCACGCTACCTTTTCACCGCCCTGCTGAAGATGGGTGGGGTAGGGCTGTAGGCGCTTTCTGGGTAAAATAGCTAATTTTCGCTACCCCCCATTTTCGTCAATCCCCGGACTTCAGCGCACCATGGGCACCCTTTCGGTTAATCAAAGCAAACTGCAGAAACGCTTGCGCCGCCTGGCTGGCGAGGCCGTTACCGACTTCAACATGATCGAAGACGGTGACAAAGTCATGGTCTGCCTGTCCGGCGGCAAGGACAGCTACACCATGCTCGATGTCCTGCTGCATCTGCAGAAGGTCGCGCCGATCAAGTTCGAGATCGTCGCGGTCAATATGGATCAGAAGCAGCCGGGCTTCCCCGAGCACGTGCTGCCGGAGTACCTCAAGAGCATCGGCGTCGACTATCACATCGTCGAAAAAGATACCTATTCGGTGGTGATGGAGAAAATTCCGGAAGGTAAAACCACCTGCTCGCTCTGTTCCCGTCTGCGCCGCGGCACCCTCTATACCTTCGCCGACGAGATTGGCGCGACCAAAATGGCGCTCGGCCACCACCGCGACGACATTCTCGAGACTTTTTTCCTCAACATGTTCTACGGCGGCACGCTCAAGGCCATGCCGCCGAAACTGCGCGCCGACGACGGGCGTAATGTGGTGATCCGGCCGCTGGCCTACTGCAGCGAGAAGGACATCGAGGCCTACTCTGAGCTCAAAGGGTTCCCGATCATCCCCTGCAACCTCTGCGGCTCGCAGGAGAATCTGCAGCGTAAGGTGGTCAAGGAAATGCTGCTGGATTGGGAGCGCAAGACGCCCGGACGCACCGAGATCATGTTCCGCGCTCTGCAGAACGTGATGCCCTCACAGCTGGCCGACCGCAATCTGTTCGACTTCACCAATCTGCGCATCGATGAAAACGCCACACCGCGCTTTGTCGATGTGATGAATCTCTGATCTTGAAACCAGCCAGGACAGCCTGAGGAGAATGGATGCGCGACTACAAATGGCTCAATGAGTATTGTCTCAATCGCTTTGGCTCCAAGGCGGCGTTGGAAGCCCGGCTGCCGATGCCAAAATCGGCGGCTGAGTTGCGCAAGATCGGTGATGACCGTTACCTGTCGTTGATCGCCCTGCGGGTCTTTCGCGCCGGCCTCAAGCACAGCTTAGTGGATGCCAAGTGGCCGGCCTTCGAGGAGGTCTTCTTCGGTTTCGCTCCGGAGAAAGTCGTGCTGATGGGTGGCGAACATCTGGAGCGGCTGATGCAGGATGCGCGGCTGATCCGTCACCTTGGCAAGCTGAAAAGCGTGCCGCGTAACGCGCAGTTTGTCCTCGATGTGGCGAAGCAGCAGGGCAGTTTCGGCGCGCTGGTCGCCGATTGGCCGGTGACCGATATTGTTGGCCTGTGGAAGTACCTGGCCAAGCACGGCAGTCAGCTCGGTGGGCTATCGGCGCCACGCTTGCTGCGCATGGTTGGCAAAGATACTTTTATTCCGACCGACGATATGGTCGCGGCGCTGAAGGCGCAGGAGATCATCGAAAAGGCCCCAACCAGCCTGAAGGAACTTGCCGCAGTGCAAGCCGCGTTCAATCAGTGGCACGCGGAAAGCGGTCGGCCCTTGTGCCAGCTTTCGGTGATGTTGGCGCATACGGTTAATCACTGATCGCGAGGCTCGGCACTCGCCCTTAAAGGATAGAGGAGGCCCCGATGGACGCTTCAGTTCAGCGAGTCGCTCAGGCCCTTCAGAGCGCCGAACGCATCTTGATCATCAGCGGTGCGGGCCTTTCCGCGGATTCCGGTTTGCCGACCTATCGCGGTCTCGGTGGCTTGTATAACGGCACGACCGAAGAAGGGTTGCCGATCGAGGCGGCGCTCTCTGGGCCGATGCTGCAACGCGACCCTGCCCTGTGCTGGAAATACCTCGCCGAACTGGGCAAAGCCTGCCTGGGCGCCAAACCGAATGCTGGTCATTACGCTATCGCCGAGCTGCAACGGCGCAAATCCGGCTGCTGGGTACTGACCCAGAATATCGACGGTTATCACCGCGCGGCAGGTAGCCCGGCGGGACGGCTGATCGAGATTCATGGTGAGCTGGCGCCGCTGTTCTGCCAATCATGTGGCGCCGAGAGCCCTGATTTGGCGCAGCATCTACAGCGCCCTCTGCCGCCAAAATGCGTGCAGTGCGGTGGTATTCTGCGACCGCCCGTAGTGCTGTTCGAGGAAATGCTACCGGAAAAGGCCATCGATACGCTCTACGCCGAGCTGCGCAAAGGCTTCGATGTGGTGCTGGCGGTGGGAACCACGGCGAGCTTCCCGTACATTGTCGAACCGGTCATGCGCACCCGCCAGGCTGGCGGCTTTATTGCCGAAATCAACCCGATGAACAGTGACCTCAGTCGGGTGGTGGATGTGCATTTGCGGGGTAGGGCCTTAGATGTTTTGCCGGAGTTGCTAGGTCACATTGCGGCTAATTAAATTTGCATCTAAGGGTTGTGGAAGGCATAGTCGCGGCTTCATAAAAATCCGACACGGCCGTGCCCATGCTAAAACGCTTCGCACCCCTCGTGCCTCTCGCACTCTCGTTCTTCCTGGTCGCTTGCGCCGGCCACTCGCCGAAATCGCAGGTTGCCGTCGCTCCCCAGCCGGTTGCTGATGAGCAAACTGCCGAGCAACTGCCGGACTTTGCGCAAGACAAACCCTACGAATTGCCGACCTTTGCCGACAGCATCCTGGCTCACGGCCTGTCGCTGGTAGGCACCCGCTACCGTTTCGGCGGCACCTCGGTCTCTTCCGGTTTCGATTGCAGCGGCTTTATCGGTTACCTGTTCAAAGAAGAAGCCGGTATGAGCCTGCCGCGCTCCACCCGCGAAATGATCAACCTCGATGCGCCGCTGGTG
This sequence comes from Pseudomonas cavernicola, assembly GCF_003596405.1. NCBI lineage: Bacteria > Pseudomonadati > Pseudomonadota > Gammaproteobacteria > Pseudomonadales > Pseudomonadaceae > Pseudomonas > Pseudomonas cavernicola. Next base: position 2,565,364 of record NZ_QYUR01000002.1, on the reverse strand, counting down.
GCGCGTACAGAGCTTGAGCCAGGCGATCTGGTGTTCTTCGCCACCAACGGCCGTGGCCGAGTCAGCCATGCCGGCATCTACCTCGGCGATGATCAGTTCATCCACTCTTCCAGCAGTCGCAGTGGTGGTGTGCGGGTGGATAGCCTGGGTGATAAATACTGGAGCCGTACCTTCATCGAGGCCAAGCGCGCCTTGGCGATGGCTTCGGTTAGCCGCAATCAGCTGCACCCTTAACCTCCATTCAGTTCAGCCCGCGTAAGCGCAAAGCTTGCGCGTGGCCGTACCTCGGGGCAGAGTAGAGCGCACTAAGAATCAGAGCCGCCTCGCTAATGCCCGTCACGGCCCGCCTCGCCCTCATCGTACTCGCCGCGCTGCTAACTGCCTGCGCGAGCAATCCCGCCCCTCCAGAAAGCGTTTTCAGCACCCCTGTCGAGCAAAGTGGCACCGCCGATGATGTGCTGTTGCGCGCCTTGGGGTTGGTCGGCACGCCTTACCGTTATGGCGGTAATACCCCAGATAGCGGCTTCGATTGCAGCGGCCTGATCGGTTACGTCTACCGGGATGCTGCCGGCATCGCCTTGCCGCGCTCTACCCGCGAGCTGATCGGCATGCGTGCGCCGAGTGTGCGCCAGGATGCGCTGCAGACCGGTGATCTGGTGTTCTTCGCCACCAATGGCGGCGGTCAGGTCAGCCATGCGGGTATCTATGTCGGGGAAGGGCGTTTCGTGCACGCGCCCTCCAGTGGCGGCACTGTGCGCCTGGATAGCCTGGCGACTGCCTATTGGCAGAAGAGCTATCTGGATGCCAAGCGGGTGCTCAATCCAGCCCACCTCGCCCGCACGCCTTGACCTGCACGCGCCCTTACCTGCACAGGAGTGTTGCATGACCGGCCGTACCCTGAATCTCGACGACGCACTGTATAACTACCTGCTCGATGTCTCCCTGCGCGAAACGCCGCTGCTCAAGCGCCTGCGCGAGGAAACTCAAGCCTTGCCCATGGCGCGCTGGCAAATCGCCCCGGAGCAGGGTCAATTCATGGCGCTGCTGGTCAAGCTGAGCGGTGCCAAACGGCTGCTGGAAATCGGCACCTTCACAGGCTACAGCGCACTCTGTATGGCCAGCGCCATGCCGGAAGATGGACAGCTGATCTGCTGCGACCTGGCCGGTGACTACAACGTTACTGCCCGTCGCTACTGGCAACAGGCGGGGATGCATGAGCGCATCGACCTGCGACTGGCACCGGCGCTGGAAACCCTGAGCCAGTTGGAGCGAGAGGGGCGGAGCGAAACCTTCGACCTGATCTTTATCGACGCCGACAAGGCCAATTACCCGGTTTATCTGGAACATGCCCTGGTGCTGGCCCGGCCTGGCGGTTTGATCCTGTTCGACAACACCCTGTGGAGTGGGCGAGTGCTGGAGGCCAACCCCGACAGCGCTGACACCCGCGCCATCCAAGCCCTCAACCGTCGCCTGAAAAATGATCAGCGTGTGGATTTGTCTCTGTTGCCCATCGGCGATGGCCTGACCATCTGCCGTAAACGCTGATAGCAGTGCTGGGCGTGGGCGCATGAGTTCGCCTCAGCAGCTTTTTCCAACGATGTGCTCGAACAGGCTTGACCGCGTCCGCCTGCCAGCGCCGACCCGCAGCCGGTGAGCTATATTCAGCCCGTCTTAGGGCCGATAGCTCAGCTGGGAGAGCGCCACGTTCGCAACGTGGAGGTCGGGAGTTCGATCCTCCTTCGGTCCACCAAATCCAAAGGCCGGAACCCATTGGGCCGGCCTTTTCCTGGACTTCAACAGGTCAGAACTTTGGAGTCCCAAAGCAGTACTTCACCAGTACCTGGCGGCCTGTTTGGTTAATTCAATTACTTAAGGAGGTTCGGGATAAATGAGTAACTGTCGTTCCCGCGATGGCGGGACAAAAGCACGCAGTGCGTTGAACGCCCAGAGGGCGGCCTCGGAGGGGTGAACGTAGTGAATAACCCAGGAGGCCACGGCCTTTCTGGATGCCCGCCTGCGCGGGCATGACGCTTCGTTCAATATTTCCTTGGAATAATGAACCAACCGCTTGGGGCGCTAGCCGGAGCATCTGAAGGCTGGATAAGGTCTTTGGCGGTCACCACCGGCGGGGCAAAGTGCGCAGTTTGGCGGCACCGCTGCAGAGTTCAGTTGCAGCCTGGCCACACCAGCCCTAAGGTCGCGTTGACGCTCCATCCCCAACCCTCTACCCTGCCTGCCTTGCTTCAGGTGCCCCCCCAGTCTTAGCGCCGAGGGGGTGAAACAGGGAAGCCGGTGCGTTCTGCGCGTTGATTAGTAAATGATCAACAGCCGCAAACAATTCCGGCGCTGCCCCCGCAACGGTAGGCGAGTCAAGAAGCCGCTTTATAGCCACTGTGCTCTGCACGGGAAGGTGCGGTTTTGCGAACACCTCATCTCGAAGGTGTTCCGCTCGTAAGCCCGGAGACCGGCCTGTCGCAGTCCACGGCATCGCGGAGGGCGTTGTCTGGCGTGTGGGCTGCGCTGTGCCGCCTGTGCGTCTGCTGTTCTCCGCGAGCTTTACCCAGCCCGAGTCGTGTGGGCGAGAGTGGTGGAGATACTGTCTCGATGAGTAAGTCCTTTCTGGCGCCAGTGCTGCCTAGCTGTTCGGCAGTGGTGAGAATTTTCCCGCCGCACACTGGGCGGTATTCTTTCTGGCCAGTCTGTCTCGACACCCCTTTCGCGCTTCCAGCAGTGTTTTTGGCAGCCTTCAACGTGCAGCAAGGTTCTGAGGTGAAACGATGAGCGAGTCAGCAGAAAGAGATACCCGCCACAAGGCTCGGATGGAGCGCAAAAAGGCCCTGGTCGATGAAAAGATCGCCCAGGCGCAAGACGAATACGGTCTGTTGCTGGTGCACACCGGCAATGGCAAAGGCAAAAGCAGCTCGGCCTTCGGCATGGTCGCCCGTGCGTTGGGCCATGGCATGAAGGTCGGCGTGGTGCAGTTCATCAAAGGGGCGGCGAGTACCGGCGAAGAGCGGTTCTTCCGCCGCTTCCCCGAGGAAGTCAGCTACCACGTGATGGGCGAGGGCTACACCTGGGACACGCAGGATCGCCAGCGCGATATCGACAAAGCCGTCGCCGCCTGGGCGGTTGCCAAGCAGCTGTTGAATGACCCCGAGATCGGCCTGGTGGTGCTGGATGAGCTGAATATCGCGCTCAAACACGGCTATCTGTCGCTGGAAACCGTACTGGCCGATATCGGTGGTCGTCCGCTGTTGCAGCACGTGGTCGCCACCGGCCGTGGTGCGCCACCCGGCTTGATCGAGGCGGCGGATACCGTGACCGAAATGGGCATGCTCAAGCATGCGTTCAAGTCCGGCGTGAAGGCGCAGAAAGGGGTGGAGTTTTGAGGTTTTCTGTATGAGCGCCGAACGCCAATGCCCGGCACTGTTGATTGCCGCACCGGCTTCCGGCCAGGGCAAGACCACTGTCACCGCAGCTCTGGCGCGCTTGCATTCGCGCCAGGGCAAACGGGTACGGGTATTCAAGTGCGGGCCGGACTTTCTCGATCCGATGATCCTCGCCCGCGCCAGCGGCGCGCCAGTCTATCAGCTGGATCTGTGGATGGTCGGCGAGGTGGAAAGCCGCCGCCTGCTTTGGGAAGCCGCTGGCGAGGCCGACTTGATTCTGATCGAAGGGGTCATGGGCCTGTTCGATGGCACACCGTCCGCCGCCGACCTGGCGCGGCATTTCGGCGTGCCGGTAATGGCGCTGATCGATGGTTCGGGCATGGCCCAGACGTTCGGTGCCATGGCCCACGGCATGGCAACGTTCCAGGCGGATCTGCCGTTCTCCGGGGTGCTGGCCAACCGCACCGGCAGCATCCGCCATGGCGAGATCCTGCGTGACTGCCTGCCCAAGCACATCCACTGGTACGGCGCCTTGCCGCGCAGTGCCGCGATCGAACTGCCGAGCCGGCATCTGGGCTTGGTCCAGGCCGAAGAGCTGGCCGACCTGGATGCCCGTCTGGATGCCGCCGCCGATGCCTTGGCCGCGAGTGCCGACGTTGGCTTGCCGGCGCCGGTGAGTTTTGCCGCTCCCGAGCTGTTTGAGAGCCAGCCCATCGAAGCGTTATTGGCCGGCGTGCGCATCGGTGTCGCGCGGGATACTTCGTTCGCTTTTCTCTACCAGGCTAACCTCGATCTGCTGCGTGAGCTGGGCGCCGAACTGATTCAGTTTTCGCCGCTGCAGGATGCCGGTATCCCCGAGGTGGATAGCCTTTATCTGCCTGGTGGCTACCCCGAGTTGCACCTGCAGCAGTTGGCGGCGAACCAGACGATGAACTCGGCGATTCATGCCCATCACGCCGCCGGCAAACCGATCCACGCCGAGTGCGGCGGCATGCTCTACCTGCTCAAGGGGCTGACCGATAAAGACGGTGAGCGCGGCGAGCTGCTCGGCCTGCTGCCTGGCGAGGCGCTGATGCACAAACGCCTGAAGGCGCTGGCGCTGCAGGAAATCGAATTGCCGGAAGGGCGCCTGCGTGGCCACACCTACCACTATTCGGAACTGGACTGTGCCCTGGAGCCGTTGGCTCGTGGTGTCTGCCCGACTTATAAACGCACGGCCGAGGCGGTTTACCGGATCGGCCGGCTGACCGCTTCCTATATTCACTTCTATCTGCCGTCCAATCCCCGGGCGGCTGCGGCCTTGTTCTTACCATGAGCGAGTCGACTGCATGAGCCAGCACGCTTTCAGCGAAGCCGAGCGCGCGGCGGTGTACCGCGCAATTGCTGAGCGCCGCGACATGCGCCATTTCAGCGGCGGCCAGGTTGCGCCCGAGCTGCTGGCGCGTTTGCTGGAAGCGGCGCATCAGGCGCCGAGCGTCGGGTTGATGCAGCCTTGGCGGTTTATCCGCATCACCCAGGCCGGCTTGCGCAGCGCCATTCATGGCTTGGTGGAAGAGGAGCGGGTGCGCACGGCCGAGGCATTGCAGCAGCGCTCGGATGAATTCATGCGGCTCAAGGTCGAGGGTGTGCGTGACTGCGCCGAGTTGCTGGTGATGGCGCTGATGGAAGGCCGCGAGGCGCATGTGTTTGGCCGCCGCACCTTGCCGGAAATGGACCTGGCTTCGGTTGCCTGCGCGATTCAGAACCTCTGGCTCGCTGCTCGTGCGGAGGGCCTGGGCATGGGCTGGGTGTCGTTGTTTGACCCCGAGGCCTTGGCCGCGCTGCTCCACTTGCCGGCTGGGGCGAAACCGGTGGCGGTGCTCTGCCTGGGCCCGGTGCCGGAGTTTTATCCGGTGCCGATGTTGCAGCAGGAAGGTTGGGCCACGCCGAGGCCGCTGGCCGAACTGGTGTTCGACAATCAGTGGGAAGAGCGGCAGTGGGAAGAGCGGCAGCGGGGCGAGCGGACATGAGCATCGCCCTGTTGAGTGTGGCTGGTGTGGCGCTGGATGCCGTGTTGGGCGAGCCGAAAAGCTGGCACCCGCTGGTGGCTTTCGGGCGCCTTGCTGATGCACTTGAAAGACGCTTCAACCGGCCATTCGCTCCCCCTTTGGCAGAAGGTGATGTGCACAACCAGATGAGGCATGAAGACATCGGTCGCGGCTGGCGCAGCCATGGGGTCACGGCCTGGGTGTTGGCGGTGTTGCCGCTGACGCTGATGGCCTATCTGTTGAGCCTGCTGCCCACTGTCGGTTGGCTGGTCGAGGTGCTGGCGCTGTATGCGGCAATCGGCTTGAAGAGCCTGGCCGAGCATGCCGAGCCGGTGGCCCGGGCGCTGCGCCAGGATGATCTGCCGGAGGCGCGCAAGCGTGTCGGTTACATGGTCAGCCGGCAGACCGCCGAGCTGGATCACGAGGCCGTCGCCCGTGCCGCCACCGAATCGGTGTTGGAGAACGGCAGCGATGCGGTCTACGCCGCGCTGTTCTGGTTCGTGTTGCTCGGCGCGCCGGGCGTGGTGCTGTACCGCCTGAGCAATACCCTGGACGCCATGTGGGGTTATCGCAACGCGCGCTTCGAGCGCTTCGGCTGGGCCGCCGCGCGGATCGATGACGTACTCAATTACCTCCCCGCCCGGCTGGTTGCGCTGACGTACGCGCTGCTCGGCAAAACCCGGCTGGCATTGCATTGCTGGCGCACTCAGGCGCCGACCTGGGACAGCCCAAACGCCGGCCCGGTGATGGCTGCAGGTGCCGGTGCGCTCGGTGTGGCCCTTGGTGGACCGGCGGTTTACCACGGAGTGTTACACCAGCGCCCGCGCCTGGGAGAAGGGCCGGCGGCTGGTGCGGAAACTATCGAACGGGCGGTCAGCCTGGTGCGCCGTGGCGTGCTGCTCTGGCTGCTGATCTTGCTGGTGGGAGGCCGACTCTATGCTTGAACACGGCGGGCGTTTGCAGCTGGCTGCGCGTCAGTACGGGATTGCCGAGACCGACTGGCTCGATCTCTCTACCGGTATTGCGCCCTGGCCGTGGCCGCTGCCGGAGATTTCCCTGCGCGCCTGGGCCCGACTGCCGGAGACCGAAGACGGCCTGGAGGCCGCTGCCCGCGCCTATTACGGCGCCGCGCAGCTGTTGCCGGTAGCTGGCTCGCAAGCCGCGATCCAGATGCTGCCGCGTCTGCGTCGCGCTGGCAAAGTTGGCGTGCTGTCGCCCTGCTACGCCGAACATGCCGAGGCCTGGCGCAAGGGCGGGCATATCGTCCGTGAGCTCAGCGAGGATGAGGTCGACTTCTTCCTCGACGGCCTCGACGTGTTGGTGCTGGTCAATCCGAACAACCCCACCGGCCGGCTCATCGAGCGGGCACAGCTGCTCGACTGGCATGCGCGTCTGGCCCGCCGGGGTGGCTGGCTGGTGGTCGATGAAGCCTTCATGGACAACACGCCGGAACAGAGTCTGGCCACCAGCAGCGGCCGAGACGGGCTGATCGTGTTGCGTTCGTTCGGCAAGTTCTTCGGCCTGGCCGGTGCCCGGCTTGGTTTTGTCCTGGGCCCAAACAAACTGTTGCAGGCGCTCGCTGAACAACTGGGGCCCTGGACTATCAACGGTCCGACCCGAGTGCTTGGCGCAGCCTGCCTGCGCGATGGTAACGGGCATCTGCTGCAGCGCCAGCGCGCGGCCCAGGCCAGTCAGCGCCTGGCCGGGTTGCTCGGGCGCTATGGTTTTGCGCCTGTCGGTGGTTGTGCGTTGTTCCAATGGTTGCCGAGCGCCGAGGCGCAAGTGTTGCAGGATTTTCTCGCCCGGCGCGGGATCCTGGTCAGGCTGTTCGTGCAGCCGCTTGTAGAAAAAGTGCAAAGCAGCAGCCTGCGTTTTGGCCTGCCGGCGGATGAGGCGGGCTGGGCCCGTCTCGAGCAAGCGTTGCAGGCCTATCGGCTGGAGCTTTCATGAATAGCTTAATGGTCCAGGGCACGACCTCGGATGCCGGTAAAAGCACCCTGGTCGCCGCGCTGTGCCGCTGGCTGCAACGCCAGGGCGTCGCGGTGGCTCCGTTCAAACCGCAGAACATGGCGCTTAACAGCGCGGTGACGGCCGACGGCGGTGAAATCGGTCGCGCTCAGGCGGTGCAAGCTCAGGCGTGTGGTCTGGCGCCGCACACCGATATGAACCCGGTGCTGCTGAAACCCAACAGCGACACCGGCGCGCAAGTGATCATCCACGGCCGCGCCATCAGCAGCATGGAAGCGGCGGCTTATCACGGCTACAAAAAGGTCGCGATGCAGGCCGTGCTGCAATCCCATCAACGCTTGAGTGCCACTTACCAGGTGGTGATGGTGGAGGGCGCCGGCTCGCCAGCGGAGATCAACCTGCGGGCTGGCGACATCGCCAATATGGGCTTTGCCGAAGCGGTTGACTGCCCGGTGATCCTGATTGCCGATATCGACAGGGGTGGGGTGTTCGCGCACTTGGTTGGCACCTTGGAGTTGTTGTCCGAAAGCGAGCAGGCGCGCGTCCAGGGTTTCGTGATCAATCGTTTTCGCGGTGCGTTGAGCCTGCTGCAACCGGGCCTCGACTGGCTCGAACAGCGGACCGGCAAGCCGGTGCTCGGCGTGCTGCCGTACCTCAGCGATCTGCATCTGGAAGCCGAAGACGCCATCGACACACGCCAGACGCCAAAGGCCGAGCGCGTGCTGAGGGTGGTGGTGCCGGTGCTGCCGCGGATCAGCAACCACACCGACTTCGACCCGCTGCGCCTGCACCCGCAGGTCGACTTGCAGTTCGTTGCGCCGGGGCAGCCGATTCCGCCGGCGGATTTGGTCATCCTGCCCGGTTCGAAAAGCGTGCGTGCCGACCTGGCGTTTCTGCGAGCCAATGGCTGGGAAGAAACGCTGCAACGGCATCTGCGTTATGGCGGCAAACTGCTGGGGATTTGCGGCGGCTTGCAGATGCTCGGCCGCAACCTGCACGACCCGCTCGGGTTGGAAGGCGCGGCGGGCTCCAGCCCGGGTTTCGGCCTGATGGAGTTCGACACCGTGCTGGCAGCGGAAAAACAGCTGCGCAATGTCCAGGGCCGTTTGTGTCTGGAGGATGCGCCGGTGAGCGGTTACGAAATCCATGCCGGCGTCACTAGCGGTCCAGCGCTGGATTCTGCCGCGGTGCGCCTGAGCGATGGTCGCAGCGATGGCGCGCAGAGTGTGGATGGGCAGATTCTCGGCACCTACCTGCACGGCCTGTTTGAAGCGCCGGCAGCCTGCAGTGCCTTGTTGCGCTGGGCCGGTTTGCGCGACGTCCAGCCGGTCGATTACCACGCCCTGCGCGAGCGCGATCTTGAGCGGCTGGCCGATCTGGTCGAGGAACACTTGGACTGCTTGCGGTTGCGCGAACTGTGTGGCCTGTCTGGGTAATCGGGAACTGTAGGGTGGGTGCAACCCACCAATCCGAGCTTTCATGTGAATGCCATGGTGGGTTGCACCCACCCTACGGAGAAGCTTTTAGATGCTTGAACTGATCCTTGGCGGTGCGCGCTCCGGCAAAAGTCGTTTGGCCGAGCGGCTGGCGGCAGAGAGCGGCCTACCGGTGACCTATATCGCCACCTCGCAAGCGCATGACGGCGAGATGAGTGCACGTATCCAGCACCACCGCGAACGCCGCCCGCTGGCGTGGGGGCTGATCGAAGAACCGCTGGAACTGGCTCGTGTGCTGGCTGAAAACGCCGCCGAGGGCCGGTGTCTGCTGGTCGACTGCCTGACGCTCTGGCTGACCAATCTGCTGATGCTGGACGACCTGGCACGGTTGGCGGCTGAACGTGAGGCGCTGTTGGCCGCTATCGAGCGACTGCCAGGGCGGATCATCCTGGTCAGCAACGAAACCGGCCTGGGTGTGGTGCCGCTGGGCGAGCTGACCCGCCGTTATGTCGATGAGGCGGGCTGGCTGCATCAGGCCCTGGCCGAACGCTGTCAACGGGTGATTTTCAGCGTGGCCGGCTTACCCATGATTTTGAAAGGAGTGCCGTTATGAGTCTGTCCTGGTGGGATGCACCGTGTCAGTCGTTGGATGCTATCGCCAGCAACAAGGCCTCGGCGCGCCAGCAGCAGTTGACCAAACCGACCGGCTCGCTCGGCCAATTGGAGCAGGTAGCGATTGACCTGGCTGGCATGCAGGGGCGCGAGCGGCCCAGCGTCGATAGCCTGTGGATCGCGATTTTTGCCGCTGATCACGGCGTGGTGGCGGAGGGTGTTTCGGCCTATCCGCAAGCGGTCACCGGGCAGATGCTGCGCAACTTCGTGGCCGGTGGCGCGGCCATCAGCGTGCTGGCGCGGCAGTTGGACGCCGCCCTGGAGGTCATCGACCTGGGCACCGCGGTGCCGCTGGAGCCCTTGTCGAACGTGCGGCATTTGCAGGTTGGTGCCGGTACGCAGAATTTTGCCCAAGGCCCGGCGATGACTCGGGCACAAGCCTTGATCGCCCTGGAAGCCGGGCGCGACAGCGTGCGGCGGGCCCTGGATGCCGGCGCCCAGCTGTACATCGGCGGCGAGATGGGGATTGGCAACACCAGCTCTGCCAGTGCTCTGGCCTGTGCCTTGTTGGGCTGCCCAGCGCGGCTCATGGTCGGACCCGGCACAGGCTTGGATGTGGCTGGCGTCGCGCATAAAACGGCGGTGATCGAGCGCGCGCTGGCGCTGCATCAGGCCCATCTGGGCGAGCCGCTGGCGCTGTTGCAACACCTCGGCGGTTTTGAAATCGCCGCGCTGGTCGGTGCCTACCTGGCCTGCGCCCAGCAGGGTCTGGCGGTGCTGGTGGATGGTTTTATCTGCAGCGTGGCGGCACTGCTTGCGGTGCGCATCAATCCCGCTTGCCGGCAGTGGTTGTTGTTCGCCCATCGCGGCGCTGAGCCGGGGCATCAGGCGGTGCTGGAAGCCCTGCAGGCGCAGCCGTTGTTGCAGCTCAGCTTGCGCCTGGGCGAGGGCAGCGGGGCGGCTTTGGCGGTGCCGCTGTTGCAACTGGCCTGTCGTCTGCACAGCGACATGGCGACCTTTGCCGAAGCCGCTGTGGCTGATCGCCCGGCATGACCCTGCAGCTGGATTTGTTGCGCCACGGTGAAACCGAACTGGGCGGCGGCTTTCGCGGCAGTCTGGACGACGCGCTGACCGCCAGCGGCTGGGCGCAGATGCGCGCGGCGGTCGCTGACGCCGGGCCTTGGGATCTGATCGTCAGCTCGCCGCTGCAACGCTGTGCGGCCTTCGCCCGAGAACTGGCGAAGCAGCAAGGTGTGCAGTTGCAACTGGAAAACGATCTGCGCGAACTGCATTTCGGCGCCTGGGAAGGTCGCAGTGCGGCGGCATTGATGGACACGCAGGCCGAGGAACTCGGGTTGTTCTGGGCCGATCCCTACGCCTTCACGCCACCCGAGGGCGAATCCATGCAGCAGTTCGCCGAACGCGTGCTGGCAGCCATCGAGCGTTTGGCGGCCCGTTTCGCCGGTCAGCGCCTGCTGCTGGTTACCCATGGTGGCGTGATGCGGCTGCTACTGGCCCAAGCGCGCGGTCTGCCGCGTGAGCAGTTGTTGCAGGTGGAAGTAGGGCACGGCGCTCTGTTCCAGTTGGGCGTCGTCACTCCTTTTGCTCTACACGAGCACTAAAACATGTCGATGCAGCCACTCTTGATCGCCCTGCAATTTCTCACTTGTCTGCCGATTCGCCTGGCTGGCATGCCGACGCCAGAACAACTGGGGCGCTCGCTGCTCTGGTATCCCGCCGTGGGTGTAGTGCTGGGCGCGTTGCTCTGGGGCTTGAGCGCAGTGCTCAGCGACGCTCCGCTGCTGTTGCACGCGGCCTTGTTGTTGGCGGTTTGGGTGATGTTGAGTGGGGCGCTGCACCTGGATGGTCTGGCGGACACGGCCGATGCCTGGCTCGGCGGTCTGGGCGATCGGGAACGCACCCTGACGATCATGAAAGACCCACGCAGTGGGCCTGTCGCGGTGGTCACGCTGGTACTGCTGCTGTTGCTCAAGTTCGCCGCACTGGTGGCGCTGCTCGAGCAAGGCCAGGGGCCGGCGTTGCTGCTGGCACCCTGGCTGGCACGGGCGCTGCTGCCGTTGCTGTTCCTCTGCACGCCCTATGTGCGCGCCGGTGGCCTGGGGCAGGCGCTGGCTGAGCATTTGCCGCGGCAGACGCTGCCGTGGGTGCTCGGCGCACATGGCTTGGCCATGCTGCTGTTGGGCTGGGTGGGATTACTGGCGCTGGCTTGCGCGTTGCTGCTGTTTGCCTGGCTGCGGCGGCGGATGATCGTCCGGCTTGGCGGCACCACCGGTGATACGGCGGGGGCGATGGTGGAACTGGTTGAGTGTGCGGTATTGCTGAGCTTGGCATTGGCTTACCGCTGAGCGACAACCTGGGTCGACGATCAAGCTGTTTAGGCTTGACCTGCTGTAGATTGCGGGTATATACACGCAGTTATGTTGATGACCCAATGCCTTTGCACCAAACTGCGCCGCGCGGCTCGTAGCGTGAGCAGACTCTATGACGATGCCCTGCGCGATATCGGCTTGAGTGTTGCGCAGTATTCCCTGCTGAGCCATTTACAGCGGCTGGACCAGCCGAGCATTTCCGAGCTGGCCGTAGCCATGGGCCTGGATCGCAGCACGCTAGGGCGCAATCTCAAGCTGTTGCAAGCCGAAGGTCTGATTGTTCTGGGTGATGGCGAGGATCAACGTAGTCGCCTGGTGCAGATCAGCTCCAGCGGACGTGAGCGCATCGCTCAGGCGCAGGTGGCCTGGAAGAGCGCCCAGGCGCAGTTGGCCTCGCGTCTGGGCGAGGGCAAGCGCGAAGCACTGATGTTGCTGCTGGATGATTTGGAAAACATCGTTTAATTTTTTGCGCGATTACGCGGGTATATACCCGTATTTGGAGAAGATGATGACGGCAACCTGGCGGGCAAGTGCATGGATTCTAGTCGGCGCGGCGCTGATTCTGGCGTTGTCGCTGGGCATCCGCCATGGCTTTGGCCTATTCCTCGCGCCGATGAGTGCGGAATTTGGCTGGGGGCGTGAGGTATTTGCCTTCGCCATCGCTTTGCAGAATCTGATCTGGGGCTTGTCGCAGCCCTTTACCGGGGCGTTGGCCGACCGTTTTGGCGCGTCGCGGGTAGTGCTGGTCGGTGGCGTTTTGTATGCCGCCGGGCTGGTGTTGATGGGGCTGGCTGACTCGCCCTGGTCGCTGTCGTTGAGTGCCGGTCTGCTGATCGGGATTGGCCTGTCCGGCACCTCCTTTTCGGTGCTGCTCGGGGTAGTTGGCCGCGCGGTGCCGGCCGAGAAACGCAGCATGGCCATGGGCATCGCCAGTGCCGCGGGCTCTTTCGGCCAATTCGCCATGCTGCCGGGCACGTTGGGTTTGCTCGGTTGGCTGGGCTGGTCGGCGGCTCTGCTAGCCCTTGGCGCATTGGTCGCGCTGATCGTGCCGCTGGTGGGTATGTTGCGTGATCGGCCGTTGCCGCTGTTGGGCCATGAGCAGACCTTGCGGGAGGCGTTGCAAGAGGCAGCCGGCCATTCCGGTTTCTGGCTGCTGGCACTGGGCTTTTTCGTCTGCGGTTTTCAGGTGGTGTTTATCGGGGTGCACCTGCCGGCTTACCTGGTCGATCAACATCTGCCGGCGCAGGCGGGGACCACGGTGCTGGCGCTGGTCGGGTTGTTCAATATATTTGGGACTTACATCGCTGGCTGGCTCGGCGGGCGGATGTCGAAACCGCGCCTGCTTACCGCGCTGTACCTGGCGCGGGCGCTGGTAATTGCCGGGTTTTTCCTGGCGCCATTGAACGTCTGGAGTGCCTACGCCTTTGGTATCGCGATGGGGTTGCTGTGGCTGTCCACCGTACCGCTGACCAATGGCACAGTGGCGACGCTGTTTGGCGTGCGTAACTTGTCGATGCTCGGCGGCATCGTCTTCCTCTTCCACCAGTTGGGCGCCTTCCTCGGCGGCTGGCTGGGCGGTTATCTGTATGACCGTACCGGCAGTTATGATCTGGTCTGGCAGATTGCCATTTTCCTCAGCGTGGTCGCGGCGGCGCTCAACTGGCCGGTGCGGGAGCAGCCGGTGGCGCGTTTGCAAGCGGAGGTGAGTACGGCATGAAACGTTCGATAGGCTGGTCGCTCGGGCTCGCTGGCGTGCTGATCGTGCTGACGTTGATTTGGTGGGGCTGGCAGCGTGGCGGGCTGGCGTTGCTGCAGTTGGGCATGGGTGCCTGTTAGAACCTGTTCAATATCTGCTGCGCTTGGTCATGCGGCGTTGAAAACAGGCTCGGCAGGCCGCTTGCGGCTAACGCGCTTTAGCGCGGCCCCGCAGGGGCGAGCGAAGCGAGTCATGCTCATTTACCACGCGTAAACTCCGCTTCCTTGCCTGTTGTTGTTACGCCTTGTGACCCACATGGATGTGGGGAATGCCGCTACCCGTAGGCGACCCCATGGATGGGGGAGGTAGGAAAAATGCCGGGAGCATTTTCGAGAACGGGTGCGGCCCTGACCTGCGCTCGCGACGATCTTGAACAGGTTCTTAGGCCGTGCCCAGCGAGTTACATGCGGCCGATTGCTGTGACGGGAGAGGGCGAGTAGCGTTGCTTACCAGTTCGCTCTTCCAGGATGTAAGTCATGACCTTGGGTAAGTTTGTCTTCTCACTGTTGCTCGCTGCTCTGGCCGGCCCGTTGTCGGCTGCCGAGTGTCCGCCATTGTTGCAGGGCGAGCTGCCAAAACTGCGGGCCAAGGAGAGCATCGACCTCTGTCAGCGCTTTGCCGGCAAACCCTTGCTGGTGGTCAATACCGCCAGCCATTGCGGTTTTGCTCCGCAGTTCAAGGGGCTGGAAGCCGTGTATAAGCGCTATCAGGGGCAGGGCCTGGAGGTACTCGGTGTGCCTTCGGACGACTTCAAGCAGGAAGCCGCCGACTCTACCGAGACCGCCAAAATCTGCTACGTCAATTACGGCGTCACCTTTGCCATGACCGAGCCACAGCAGGTCACCGGAGATCAGGCCATCCCGCTGTTCAAAGACCTGACCCAGCAGAGCGGTGCACCACGCTGGAACTTCTACAAATATGTAGTCGATCGCCAGGGTAAGGTGATTGCCAGCTTCTCCAGCTTGACCAAACCGGATGACGAAGATTTGCTTGCCGCAGTGGAGAAGGCCATCGCCTCACAGCCCTGATGCTGGCCGCGTAGGCCAACAGCGTGCCGAGCCTGATACTGTGCTCTGCCGGCTGACAGTTGCCGGTTTTGCTAAGCTTTTCTACTGCTTTATTCCCCCTACCATGGAGTTACCGATGTCGATCAAGGAGCTGATCCTGGCTGGCTTATTGGCTGCAGCCATTCCCTTTGCCCTCACCAGTCAAGCCGCAGAAGAACCTGCCGAACAGGCCGCTGACAGTGCCGCCGAACAAGACCCGCCCCTGACGGCCGAGCAGTTCGTCAAGAGCCTGCACCCACAGACGGGGAAAGTCGTCATCGGCGATAACCTGGCCACTCTGGATCTGCCGGAGCAATTTGTTTTCCTCGATAGTGCTGATGCCGAGCGGGTACTGACAGAGGCTTGGGGTAACCCGCCGAGTGAACCGTTGCCGTTGGGCATGATCTTGCCCGCCGGAATTTCCCCGCTAGAGGGCGAGTCGTGGGCTGTGACCATCGAGTACGAGGAAAACGGCTACGTCTCCGACGAGGACGCGGCGGACATCGACTATGACGAAATGCTCAAAGGCATGCAGGAAGACTCGATCGCCAACAACCAATGGCGCAGTGAACAGGGTTACGAGCCAGTTGCCCTGATCGGCTGGGCGGCCAAGCCGCATTACGACGCTGAAGGCAAAAAATTGTACTGGGCCAAGGAGCTGAAATTCGGCGAGGCTGAGCACAACACCCTCAACTACAACATTCGCGTGCTCGGCCGTAAGGGCGTGCTGGTGCTGAACTTTGTCGCCGACATGGGGCAACTGGCCGCTATCGAGCAGAACCTGCCGGGCGTTTTGGCCATGACCGAGTTCAACGATGGCAACCGCTACGCCGACTTCAATCCGGAGTTGGACAAGGTTGCCGCGTATGGCCTGGGTGCGCTGATCGCCGGCAAGGTAGCGGCCAAGGTAGGGTTGCTGGCGGGGGCGTTGCTGCTGCTGAAGAAGTTCTGGTTCATTGTGATTGCCGGTGGCATCTGGCTGATCAATCGGTTGCGTGGCAAGCAGGCCAAGTCACTGCCGGTTGCCGAACCGCTGGCCAGCCAGGAGCCGCCAGCGCCGCCAACGGCCCCGGCGAGCACCGTGCTGGACTTGAATAACGACGAGAAGCCCACGTAGCCCTGATGGCGCAATTGCATGGACTTGACCAAGTGCTTGCATGCCATCTGACCAGCTGTCTGCATCCGACTAGACCATCATGTCTGTGAGTCAAGTGACAGGCAGAGATCGGCCAGCAGCAGCCTGTCACCGAAACACAAAAATTTGCACTGGTCCTCTCGTCAAATGACGATTGTCATGGAGTGAAAAGTATCCAATCCGGATAGGTTTGTTTAGTGCGCATGCTGTGTGCTTGATCCGGATGCAATGCGTTCGGCGCCGCCGCAGTTCGCCACGATCATCGGATGGCCGTAGTGGTGCATCCGCATGCGGCGCCTCCGTCACTCAGCAACCAAGGCTCGGCGAGGTTGCCGGCTGAAGGGTTATTCGGTGCACTATTCCCGCAACGGTTACAATAAAAAGTGAGGTGGGGAGGCATCGCTCTTTGCCAGCAGATTCGCCCCTCCCGTGCGCTCGTCCCGACGACGCACGTTCCCACGTCCCTCAGCCGAATGGAGGTGTTCCATGGCTACGTACGTGATTCTCAGCCGTTTTTCCCCAGACGCATTCCGCGATCCAAACGA
This sequence comes from Pseudomonas cavernicola, assembly GCF_003596405.1. Lineage (NCBI taxonomy): Bacteria > Pseudomonadati > Pseudomonadota > Gammaproteobacteria > Pseudomonadales > Pseudomonadaceae > Pseudomonas > Pseudomonas cavernicola. Next base: position 2,549,060 of record NZ_QYUR01000002.1, on the reverse strand, counting down.
CTTCAAACAACTGGCCGCCACCGTGGCGGAAAAGATCAGGAGCGAATGCCCCGAGGTCACTTGGAAGGAAAGCTACGCCACGCTCGGGCGGTTCGATGTGGTCGATATCGTGGAGGCGAGTGACGTCAAGCAGGTCGAGAAAGCGGCCATGCTCATCCGCGCTTATGGGCATTCGACGACCGAAACCCTGCAAGGCACACCATGGAAGGAGTTTCTGGGTACGTTGTAGTAGGTAGTGATCCGTCTTCCACAACACGGTAGGGGCTCTTGAGGGAGGGGTGCATGTCGTGCCCCGCTTGGAGCGCAAGAAGTGCGCCGGAGCACCAACCCGTGATCGCCTTCCACGGCAGCGGTGGGCCGGATCCGTATCCCGTATCCTGAGGCGACGCTGGGTGAAACCCGGCGTCCGACCTTTGCAGCCTGCGTATTCCGATAAAAATCGCCGGTGATTCCTGTGTCAAACCCACCAGCCTTTCCAATCGAAATCTGCCACTTGTTACGATCCAGCTCGTCGCCAACTGTCTCAGATCGGCCAAAAGCGGCCATCGAATGTCCACTTATTCAGGGGCGATTCACACACCGTGGCGATCATCGTCATACCACGCTGCAACATGAAGGATTATGTTGGTCGAGCCGCGCCGCACAGGGTCAGCACCACAGAGAACACTCGACGAGCATCGAACACCCGTAATGTGCGCTGAAGTTAAAGCAGAAACTCAGGCGCCCCCTTAGCTCGAGGGCGCCATATTTGCGCGCACTGGATGCGCTTGGAGGTTAGAGAAGACTACGAAGCGGTGTTGAACTATTGCAAAGCGCTGCCTCATCGAGTGACTTACCCGTCGCAGCCAGTCGCTTGAATGCTGCGATATCACGTCCCTGATTCACCGTCGCGACTGCCTGTATCGGGCCAACGCCTCCTGCCAGGAGCAACGGCACCTCTGCGTGTTGCCGCTGGCGACCCTGCTGGAAAATATCGGCGGGGTCTATGCACCGCTGCTGGCTCCGCTGCCGAGTGAGCTGGAACCGATCAGCGCGTCGCTCAATCGTCTGCTGCTGCAAGTCAACCAGTTGCTCGACCAGGAGAAGCGCTTTATCGCCGATGCCGCTCATGAGTTGCGCACCCCGCTGGCGGTGCTGCGCATCCATGCGCAGAACGCCCTGGACGCCGCCGAACCGAGTGACCGCGAGGAAGCGCAAAACCCCCTCATATACCCCCGCTCACAAAGCATTCATTTCAGCAATATCACGCACCACCTGATCTGCAGAGCGGTCGAACATCGCCTGCTCCTGCGCATCCAGAGACAACTCGATCACCCGCGCAACCCCCCCCTCTGCCAGCACACAGGGGACACCCATGGCAATACCTGTTCGCCCGTACTCGCCCTCGAGAATCGCGACCGCCGGCAAAATGCGGTTTCGCCCATTGGCGATAGCATCCACCATCTGTGCAATTGCCACGCCCGGCGCATCGCAGGCGCTCCCCAGCTTCTTCAAACCCAGAATCTCGCCGCCACCCTGACGTGTGCGCTCCACAATCCGCTCTATCTGCTGACTGGACAGGAAGTGAGACAGCGGCACCGAACCGACCGCACAGTATCGCATCAGCGGCACCATGCTATCGCCATGCCCTCCCAGCACCAGCGCCGTGATATCCCGAGCAGAAAACCCTGTCTCCTCGGCAATGAAACACTTCATGCGCGCTGTATCCAGCACCCCCGCCTGCCCGAACACCCTGTCGCGTCCCAGCCCACTGAGACACCAAGCCCGATAGGTCAGCACGTCGACCGGGTTCGACACCACCAACACCGTCGCCGCCGGAGCATGACGATTAATATCCAGCATGATGCTATCGAGAATTGGCAGATTGATACTCAATACATCCTGACGCGACTGACCAGGCTTGCGGGGCACACCCGCCGTAATCACCACCAGGTCAGAATCCTGCAGCAATTCGGCATTGGACCCGCCGTAAACCCAGGTATCAGAACCTGACTCAACTGCCGCCTGCCAGACGTCCAGCGCCTTGCCCTGTGCCAACTCACCCTGCACATCAATCAACATCAACTCACGACAGAACTCTTCCCGGGCGATGATCTGAGCCGCCGCCTCACCCACCATACCGGCACCCACAATTGATAGCTTGTTCACCTCACACCTCCCCGCGGCGCGCGCCACCAGCAACACGCCCACCTATACAGAGAAGTATTACCCGCTAATGCTAAAAGGCCACCCGAAGGTGGCCTGTAGTTGTTTTACCTGCTTTTCGCCATTCCCATGGCGGCATTACTTCAGCCTCTGATAACCCCCATAGGCCGAGCCGTGCGGCCTTAGCGGACTGCTCCAGGTCTATCAGGGATTGATCGCTGTTGTATTGGCGATACACCCAAGCGGCACCCCGGGCAACCATTTCTCGGTTGGCATGTACGCCGTCAACATAGGCATGCCCGATAGTGCGCCCGTACCTGTCTTTGCTTCCGCCTCTTTCCAAACAGCAGCTCGCTGAGCTCTTGTTTGGCCTTTTGGCCGTAAGGCTGCTTGCTTTCGGGGGTGTCGATATTGGCCATGCGTACTTTGATCTGGGATCGTGACGCATCAAGGCATGTGAAGGTGTCGCCATCGCTGATGGCGACCACCTTGCAGCTAATCTCAGACGAGAATGCCAAAGGGCTTAGCGTAATCGTTAACAGGGCAATCCAGCGGCCTAACCACATTTTTCGTGTATTCCTAGTCCTTGGATGCTTGCAATCCGAATTCTGCAAGCTAGCACGCATTAAGCCAAACGCCATCACACACTGGCAAGCATATGCTTTGCCCGCAGCGATTAATGTCATAGGTACTAATGTGTCTGCAAAAGGCTGATGTCATCGGTTTAGGCGAGGTGCGGTCTCCCCACGATCCTGACCCGCGCCGACGGCAGTCTATGCTGGATAGCTGTATCTGCTCCACTGTTCGTTATAGCTATTCTCTGCCTGTGCTTGAGCGACTTCGTTTGACTCCCGATGCCTTTGATACTGGCGGTTTCTGTCTTCGCCCTCTGCTCATTTTCGTCTTCGTTCAGGACGGCGCCCTAGGCTTCGATAGCCTCCGCGAAACCTTAGCCCATGGTCTTCTTCTGCCCGGATTCTGCCGGTTCCCACCGGCAACTTTGGGTCGTTTTGAGACGGTCAGGTGCCCCGCGGAAGTGATTATCCCGTTTGCAAATGCGTGGTCAGATCGAAAGAAAATAACTGGTCAGTGGCAATGCAAACAGGTCATGTGAGGTGCAGTTACGCCCCTAATCGGTGACTGACAAAGAAGCCCCGCTATTCAGGTTTATGGCCGCCGCGTGAGTGCAGCGCAATCCGTGTTTAAGCGCTTAGAAACGGTAGGTCGCTTGCGTGCCGAAGCCGTGCGCGGAGTTTTTGTAGGTGGAACTGTAGGTGCCCTTACCTGGGGCGTTCAGGTCGATATCCGCGTCATCTTCTTTCAGATAGGAGTAAGCCAGGTCGACGGTGATGTCATCGTTGGGGCTCCAGGCTGCGCCGAGGCTGAGGATCTTGCGGTCGTCAGTCGGGATGCGCGGCGAGCGGAATTGGTTGTTGGTTGGCGCCTGGTCGTAGGCCAGGCCGGCGCGCAGGAGCCATTGCTGGTTCAGCTTGTAGGCCGCGCCGACCGCATAGGACCAGGTGTCATGCCACTTTTGTTCTTCGGTGATGGTGCCGAACGCAGGTGCCAATGGGCCTCTGATGCCTTCGCTGTTGACGGTGATTTCTTCCAGGCGGCTCCAACGCGTCCAGGTACTGCCGGCGTAGATCGTCCAGCTGTCATTGAGGTCATGGGTCACGGAGAGATCAACCGACTCCGGGGTTTTCAGATCCAGGGTGGCGTCGTACTTGCCAGCGGCGCTTGCGAGGGCAGGGCCGCTGCCGGAAATCTTGGTATCGCCTTCGAGGGTGTAGTCGACCATCGAGTGGTAGGTCATACCCAGGCGGGTGTGCGGGGTCATCTCGTACAGCACGCCAGCGTTGAAGCCTACGGCAACGTCGTCACCTGCGATCTTCACTTCGCCGTCAGCGCCGCCGGGCACCGGGTTGCGCACTGCCGAAGTCAGCTCGCCGTCGATACGGTTGATGGTCGGGCCAAAACCAACCGAGAGCTGATCATTGATTTGGTAGCTGAGGGTCGGCTGCAGGGTCATGACGCGCACTTCACTGCGGTCGCCGTAATAACGGCCCTGGAAGCCGCTTTCATAGTCAGTCACCAGGCCGAAGGGGGCGTATACGCCCAGGCCGAAGGTCCACTGGTCGTCCAGCGGTTTGACGTAGTAGCCCATGGGCACGCCGATGAACGGCACCATGTCGCCGTCGTTGCTGCCGGCGAAACGTCCGCTGGCATCGTCGATATCGGTCTTCGCGTCCAGCAGGGCCAGGCCGCCGCTGACTTGTTCGCGCTTCAGGCGGGACATGCCGGCTGGGTTGCCGAAGACGGTGGTGGCGTCGTCGGCGGAAGAGGAGCGCCCGGCAAAGGCCGTGCCCATATTGCTGATGCTTTGTTCGTTGAGGGCAAAGCCGCCGGCCAGGCTGTAGCTGGAAACGGCGCCGATGGCCAGGGCGAGGGTGGTCTTGAACCAGGCTTGTTTCATCGGAAAATTCCTGTGGGGTATCGCGGGGCGCGAAAATTAGCAGGATTTCCAGGCTCTGGCCAGTCGCTAAAAGCCGCGATCTAGAGCGGTTTTGTCGGACAATTGAAGTTAAAATGATGGCATTTGCTGCGATACTGCACGACGCCGCCTACGCGCTTGCGGCACGTTCAGGCTCATCGCCAGCGGTTGCTGAGGAGCTAAAGCGGTGGCTTAAGCGACCCGGCTGAAGTTGCCAATGTAGTGCTGCCAAGCCGTCATAAAGTCGCGTAAGCGGCCTTGCGGCTGGAACACTTGGCGCCATACCCGGGCCAAGCCGAGCAGGTCGTCTTCGGCAGGCAACGGCGTTTTTTCGGCTTCCACTAGCAGCCAGGCGATGGCGGTGGCGTAGCGCAGATTCACCGTCAGCTCGAGGTGCGGCGCAGCCAGGAAAGCATGTTGGCTGGCCAGGCCACGCACTTGGCTGGCCAGCTCTGGATCAAGGGCCAGATGGCGATCCCAGAGCAGTTGATGACGCAGTTCGGCGATGCGGTAGAGACCGTGACCACGGCGGTCGTCAAGGGCTGAGCCGAGTGCCGACTGGCTGGCGGCGGCACCGAGCAAAAGGGCTTCGGCGCTAGCTGAGTGACGCCCCAAGTAGAGGAGGGTAGGGCGGATAACGTGCTGACGTAACTCGCTGGCGGCAATGCCCATATAAGCCTCGCGAAAGGTTACCGGCAGGGCCAGGGCGCATGGCAGCTTCTACTCATTGTTCTAGAAAGGCCCCACCGGGAGCGGGGTTAGCCGCTCATGTTGAAGTCTAGTGCGATCTTTCAGCTGTAAAGAGCTGTTTTTAAATCATTTCCAGCTTTTGGTTATTGTCGATATTACGCTTGGTGCTTAGCAGGCGGTTCTCACGGCAAAAGTGGCAGATGGCCTGCTAGAGCCTCCAGGCGAGCACCAGGGCGACCTATCGGCACTACGCCTCACTCGCCTTTGGCGACAGGGCGCTGTGGGTCGGTAATCCATTCGCTCCAGGAGCCGGCATACAGCGGTGCCAGCGCATAGCCGGCCAGACTCAGGGCAAACAGGTTATGACAGGCTGTCACGCCGGAGCCGCAATAGGCCACCAGGCCGGCCGGCGAGCGCTGACCTAATTGGTTGGCGAAGCGCTGACGCAACTGTTCGGCCGGCAGGAAACGACCATCAGCACCGAGGTTGTCGGTAAACACCGCACATTGCGCGCCGGGGATATGTCCGGCAACTGGATCGATCGGCTCCACTTCGCCGCGAAAGCGCGGCAGGGCGCGCGCATCCAGCAGGGTCAGCTGTGGATCGCCAAAACGCTGCTGCAACTGCTCGGCGCTTACTAGCAGCCTGGCGTCAGGCTGGCCGTGAAAATTGCCCCGGTTGGCGGCAGTCGGCTCGGCAGTCAACGCCAGGCCCGCTTCGCGCCAGGCCTTCAAGCCGCCATCCAGCAGGAACACGCCGTCGCGCTTGCCCAGCCAGGCCAGCAGCCACCAAGCGCGTGCGGCAAAGGCGCCAGGGCCGTCGTCATACAGAACCACCTCGCTGGCAGTGTCCAGGCCCCAACTGCGCAAGCTCTCAATCAGCACCGCCGGATCTGGCAGTGGATGGCGGCCGGTGAGGCCTTTGACGATCGGCCCGGAGAGGTCACGCTCCAGATCGGCGAATTGAGCGCCGGCGATATGCCCTTCGGCGTAACTGCGTTGACCATAGGCAGCGTCATCGAGAGCGAATCGGCAGTCGAGAATCAACACGTTGGGTCGGCCCAGACGGGTGGCCAGTTGCTGGGGGCTGAGCAGTTGCGCGAGGGGCATGACGGGCTCCTGAGTCGTATCGAGGTCAGTGCGCATCATAAGCGCAGGCAAAGTGGGAAGTGACAATTGGGGGAATATCGTAGGTTGGCGCTGAGCCGAAGGCGATGCCCAACAACCGGCTGCAAGGTCGGGCTTCCATGCGCGAGACCGAGCACAGGGAGTCGCGGGGCGACTCCTTGTTGGGCATCGCTGCGCTCAGCGCCAACCTACGGGCGGTGGGGGCAGTCGGCAGGTTCAGTCGATTTTCAGCTTGCCGATCCGGTCGTTGTCCAGGCTGCCGAAGTACAGGTAGCCCCCCACCGGCTTGGCCGAGGTGATCATGCGCAGGTGCGCGCCGCTGGTGTCGTGCAGGCTGCGGAGGATTTCGCCCTTCTCGTTGAGGGCGATGACCAAGCCATAGGGAACCACCTGCGGCCACATGCTGCGCGGCAGTTTGCTGATCTGCGCTTTCAGCCACGGATGTTGGTGCAGGAAATCGGCGTCGGCTTTGCGCGCGGAAGGTAGGGCGACCCAAAAAGTGCCGGCGCGATCGCCTTGCAGGTTGTCCGGCAGGCCCGGCAGATTGTCGATGAAGATATCGTGAGTACCGGCTTTTTCTCCGCTCAGCCAGTAGCGGGTGATGCGGTAGCGGTAGGTTTCGTTGACCAGCACGAAGTCTTCCTTGGCCGACAGGGCGACACCGTTGGCGAAGTACAGGTCTTTGAGCAGCACTTCGGTCTTGCCGGTCGCAGGGTCGTAGCGCAGCAGGCGACCATGGGGGCGGGCTTCGAGCAGGTCGAGCAGGTAATCCGGTTGCTCGAACTTGCTCGAGGCATCGGAGAAGTAGAACCGTCCGTCGCTGGCGATATCTACATCATCGGTGAAACGGAATGCCTGCCCCTCGGCTTGCGTGCTGAGCACTTTGATCTGCCCTTGCGGGTCGATGCTGAGCAAACCTTTATAGGCGTCGGCGACGATCAGGTTGCCGTTGGCATCGAAGTCCATGCCCAGCGGGCGGCCTTGGCTGTCGGCAAAGGTTTCCAGGCTGCCATCGGCCTTGATCCGCACGATATTGCCGTCATGCAGGCCGGCGTAAAGTCGGCCCTGGGCATCGACGGCGGTATCTTCCGGGCCATGGACCTGCCCCTGGGCAAGCAGCTCGGCTTTCATCAGGGTGTCGTTAGGTTCCAGCACACCGATCATGGCCGGTGCTTTCGGCGCGTCCCAGGCCAGCGGATCGATCAGGCTGGGGGTGACGACGAGGTAGATGGCTGCGGCGGCGAGCAGCAGGGCAATCGAGCCCAGAAGCTTTTTCATGACATATCCTTGTTCTGATTCTTGTCGGACAAGCGCCGGCAGCATAGGAGGCCGTATGGCACACGGCAAGCCGTGAATGCCCGGCAAGCGGCGGGGTCGATATATACTGCGCGCCATTATTTAAGGAGAGTCATGTGGCCATCGATATTCATTGGATTCGTGACGACGTCAGCTTGGCGCAGCATTGTGCCGAATGGCAGCGTCTGCCTTACGTGGCCCTCGATACCGAATTCATGCGGGTTGACACCTTCTACCCGATCGCCGGCTTGCTGCAGATCTGCGACGGTGCACGGGTTTATCTGCTTGACCCCTTGCTGATTCAGGATTGGACGGCTTTTACCGCACTGTTGGAAGACCCGGCGGTGATCAAGGTGCTGCATGCCTGCAGCGAGGATCTGGAAGTGTTTTTGCGGCTCACCGGCAGCTTGCCGGTGCCGCTGTTCGATACCCAGCTGGCCGCCGCCTACCTCAACCTCGGCTTCTCCATGGGCTATTCGCGCCTGGTGCAGGCCGTGCTGGGGATTGACCTGCCTAAAGGTGAGACCCGCTCTGACTGGCTGCAGCGCCCGCTCTCGCAGACGCAAATCAGCTACGCCGCCGAAGATGCCTTGCACTTGGCGGAGGTCTTTGAGGCCTTGCGGCCCAAACTGTCGGCCGAGAAAACCGCCTGGCTGCTGGAGGACGGTGCCGAGTTGGTCGTCAACCTGCGCCGCGAGATCGATCCAGATGAGGTCTACCGCGAGGCGAAACTGGCCTGGAAACTTTCGCCGGCCCAGCTCGCGGTGCTACGTGAGCTGTGCGCCTGGCGTGAGCGAGAGGCGCGGGCGAGGAATCAGCCGCGCAATCGGATCATTCGGGAAAACTCGCTGTGGCCGCTGGCCCGCACGCAGCCGGACAATCTGGTCGCGCTGGCGCGTATCGACGACATGCACCCCAAGACCGTGCGTCAGGATGGCGAGTTCATTCTCACACTGATCAAGCAAGTGGCCGCCACGCCAGCAAGCGAGTGGCCACAGGCGCTGCCCGAGCCGCTGCCGATGGAAGCCGCGGCGCTCCTCAAGGAACTGCGCGCCATCGGCCAGCGCGAAGCCGAGCGGCTGGACATGGCGCCAGAGCTGATGCTGCGCAAGAAGACCCTCGAAGCGCTGCTGAAAAGCGGCTACCCCAACGGCCCTTACCAATTGCCCGAGTCCCTGCGCGGTTGGCGGCGTGAATTGATGGGCCAGGCACTGCTCGACAGCTTGGCTGCGCAACCCCAGGAAGAACAGGCATGAAACGTATTTGCTCGATTTATAAAAGCCCGCGCAAGAACGAGATGTACCTCTACGTGCTGAAAGCGGATGCGCTGAAGCGGGTGCCAGAGTCGCTACTCACGGCGTTTGGCGCGCCGCAGCACACCTTCGACCTGGTGCTCAACCCCGAGCGGCAACTGGCCCGCGAGGACATCCACAAGGTGTTGGCGAACCTCGACAGCCAGGGCTATCACCTGCAAATGCCGCCGGCCGAAGACGAGTACATCGAGCATCTGCCGGAAGAGCTACTGCGCCGCAACGATCCGATGTAAGTGGTAGGTCAGCACAAGCCGGAGGTTGATGCTTAGGTTGGCGCTTAGTGCAGTAATGCCCAACAAGGAGTCGCACCGCGGCTCCCAGTGCTCGGTCCCAAGCAAATTGAAGCCCGGCCTTGCAGGCCGGTTGTTGGGCTCAGCACCAACCTACGGTCATCACAAAGCCTACGGACAGTCTCTTGCCTGTCGCTGGCTGCTATCTCTGTTTTGGAAAGGTTTTCAAGTTATGCGCGTTCTGATTGCCGAGCACCACCACGCTACCTATGCCGACTTACTGCGTCGTGCGCAGCCGGAGCTGGAAGTGCGGGCCAGCGATGATCCTACCGAGTTGGCGCAACTGGCCGCCGACTGCCCACTCTGGCTGGGGCAGCCGGATTTGCTTGCGCCCCTGTTGCGCAAAGGCCTCCAGCCGCAGTGGCTGCAGTCGACTTGGGCTGGCATTACGCCGTTATTGGTGAAGGGCCTTCCGCACGATTATCGATTGACTCGTGCGGTCGGTATCTTCGGCCAGGTGATGGCCGAGTATGTGCTGACCTACATGCTCGCCCACGAGCGCGAATTGCTGGCGCGTTTGGCCAGCCAGGTCGAGCGGCATTGGGACAGCCGCTTGCCGCACAGCCTCGCCGGGCGCCGCGTGCTGATCGTCGGCACCGGCGATATTGGTTTGAGCGTGGCGCAGTTCCTCGCGCCTTTTGCCATCGAGTTGCTCGGTGTAGCCCGCGAGCCGCGGACTCTGGCGCCCTTTGTGGAAGTCGCCGGGTTGGCTGATCTCGGTCGGTTGGTGGCGCAGGCCGATTACGTGATCAACCTCTTGCCGGATACCCCGGCCACCCAGGACATCTACAACGCCGCACTGTTCGCCCAGTTCAAACCCAGCGCCCTGTTCATCAACGCCGGGCGCGGCGTCGCCGTGGTGGACGCCGACTTGGTCGCCGCGCTCCGCGAAGGCCATCTGGCGGGTGCGGTGATCGACGTTTGTCGCCAGGAGCCGCTGCCCGCCCGCCACCCATTCTGGACCGCGTTCGGCTTGCTGCTGACCGGCCACAGCTCGGCACCGACGCAGCCCAGCCTGATGGCGCAGCTGTTCCTCGACAACCTCAAGCGTTATCAGGCCGGCGAAGCCTTGCGCGGTCAGGTGGATTTCGCCCGCGGTTATTAAAGGCTGTGTACTCGTTAAGTGTTGAGCTGGGCTGCCGCTTTTTGTAGGAGCTAGCTCTGCTAGCGAAGCCTTTGCGTTGTCTGCATTCGCTAGCAGAGCTAGCTCCTACTGGGTCGGCGTTGCTCCCAGGCTTTTGTGCAACATCCGACTCAGACAGAGCCTTACTTAAAACCGTTCGGCGTCGCGGCCTTGGCCGGGTCGTGGTGCCGAGCTAGACTGCCGGCCTTTTCACCAGTCACTCCGTACCCTCTCATGGCCGCCAAAGTCGAACCCTTCTGGAAACGCAAAACCCTCGACCAGCTCGATCAGGACGAGTGGGAATCGCTGTGCGACGGCTGCGGCCTGTGCTGCCTGCAAAAGCTCGAAGACGAGGACGACGGCAGCGTCTATTACACGCGCATCGCCTGTAAGTTGCTCGACCTGAAAAGCTGTCGCTGCACCGATTACAGCAATCGACGCAAGTTCGTGCCGGACTGCATCCAGCTCACACCGGGGCAGGCCAATGAGTTCCAGTGGCTACCGCCGACCTGCGGTTACCGCCTGGTGGCCGAAGGCAAGGACCTGCATCATTGGCACCCGCTGGTCTGCGGCGACCCGGAGATGGTGCACAACGCCGGCATTTCCCAGGCCGGCAACATGCTCAGTGAAAACAGCGTGGCCGAGGATGACTGGGAGGACTACATGATTTTTCGCTCCGGTTGAGTCAGCGCTGAATCAATCGAAGCCGGCCGAGTCATAGGGAATGAACTGCGCTGCGTCATCCAAGGAACCCTCTGCAATGCCCATCCGCTTGAATCTGCTGCTGTCTATCGTCTTGCTGGCCTTGAGTACGCCGTTGTGGGCCGTGCAAAAGGTTGATCTGGATTACCACGTACGTTTCTTGCCACAGAGCGATCAGGCCGAAGTACGCCTGACCCTGGAACAGGGCGAGGCTGTCAGAAGCCTGAGCTTTGATCTCGGCAACAAGGGCTACTACAGCGACTTCAAGGCCGACGGCAACTGGCAGCAGCAGGGCGCCGAGCGCGGCATCTGGCAGCCGGCAGCCGGCAAGGCCAGCCTGAGCTATCGCGTGCGTATCAGCCATCCGCGCAAATCCGGCAGCTTCGATGCGCGGATGACCGAGGACTGGGCGTTGCTGCGTGGCGATGACCTGGTGCCCAGCGCGCAACTGAATCAGAAAAACGCTATCGCGCTGGTCTCGCGCCTCCAATTCGAACTGCCCAAAGGCTGGAAAAGCGTTGAAACCGGCTGGCCGCGGATCGGCAAAAATCGCTTTCGGATCGACAACCCCTCACGCCTGTTCGACCGCCCGACCGGTTGGATACTCGCCGGTAAAATCGGCACCCGTCGCAGCAAACTCGGTGAAACCGAGGTCACCATCGCTGCGCCCATCGGTGCCGGTATGCGGCGGATGGACATCCTCACTCTGCTGACCTTTGTCTGGCCCGAAGTGCGGGCGGTATTCCCGCGTGACCCGGCCAAACTGCTGGTAGTTGGCGCTGGCAATCCGATGTGGCGTGGCGGCTTGTCGGCGTCCAACTCCTTATTCATGCACGCCGACCGGCCGCTGGTCAGCGAGAACGGCACCAGTTCCCTGGTACATGAGCTGGTGCATGTGTTCAGCCGCATCCGCGACACCGACAAGAGCGACTGGATCAGCGAAGGTTTGGCTGAGTATTACGCCATCGAACTGGTCCGTCGTGCCGGTGGCATGAGTGAAGAGCGCTATCAGGCGGTGCGTGCCAACTTGAGCAAATGGAGTAGCCAGGTCAGCAGCCTGCGCGGCGAGAACGTGAGCGGCGCAACGACTGCCAGGGCGGTGTTGTTGTTGCAAGAGTTGGATCGGGAAATCCGCCAGCGCACCGAGAATCAGCGCTCGCTGGATGACGTCAGCCGCGGTCTGATGCGCATGGATCTGGTCAGCACCAAGGACTTTATCGAGGTCAGCGAGGAGCTGATGGGCGAGCCGTCCAAGGTGCTGGATAGCTCGCTACTGCGTTAACAGAAGCCTGTTAAGCCTGGACGTCATAGCCGCGCTGGGCGAGGATTCGGCGCACGCGTCCCGGAGAGCCTGTTCACGATCTCGCGAGCTAAGGTCAGGCAAGGCGAAATAGGGCGAAAAAGCGCAGTTTACGAACGGTAAATGAGCATTTTGAGCCCGATTTCAACGCCGCATGGCCGACGCGCAGCAGATCATGAACAGGTTCTGAGGTTCCTATGCGCCGCCTACCATCGCTCACCGCCCTGCGCACGTTCGAGTGTGCCGCCCGCCACGCGCATTTCGGTCGCGCTGCCGCCGAACTCTGCGTGACCGATAGTGCCGTCAGCCATCAGATTCGCCAATTGGAGGAGCAACTCGGCGCCAGTTTGTTCGTCCGCGAAGGCCGTCAGGTCAGCCCGACGCCGGCGGCGCAGCGTTTGTTGCAGAGCGTGCAGCAAGCCTTCGAGCTGATTGGCGAAGCCTGCGACGAGTTGCGCGACCCCGGCTCGCAAGCGCAACTGCGCGTCGCGGTCACCGCCGAACTGGCGCAAAAATGGCTGGTCAGCCGCTTGGCCGACTTCAGCGCACGCTTCCCGCATATCACCCTGCACCTGCACGAGCAGGCGCTGGAAGGCCGCTTGCCGGGTAACGATATCGATCTGGCAATCACCTATGGCACCGGCCCGGAGGATGCCAGTGGCTACTTCGTGCGGCCGCTGCCGACCCTGCTGTTCTTTCCCGTGTGCAGCCCCAGCCTGTTCAACCAGGGCAGCCTGAAACAGCCGCGCGACCTGGCCCGGCATTGCCTGCTGCATGACGATCAGGACGGTAAGACCTGGATGGCCTGGCTGACCACCCACGCCGGTGATATCCAGGCCAGTCGCCAGCTGTACTTCCCCCATGCCGGCCTGGCTTTGGAGGCTGCCGCGCAAGGGCAGGGCGTAGCCATGGGCGACAACTTGACGGCCGCCGAAGACCTGGCCAGCGGTCGCCTGGTCAGGCCTTTCGCGGCCAGCGTGACCTCGCTCGGGCAGTACGCGTTGGTCTGTGAGCGCATCCGTCTGGAGAAACCCGCGGTACTGCAGTTCTTGGATTGGCTGAGTGATCAGCTGGCAAACTCCTGAATTAAATTCAAGGATTCCGCGAAAATCGTCATTGGAAGCCCGCCCTGAGCGGCGCGTACTGTCTGGACATCTCTCCACAACAATAAAACCGAGGTGTTCGATGGCACGTTCCCTGACTTCCACTCCCAAGGCCGATGGCTTCCGTCTACCCGGCGAGTTCGAGCGCAAGGCTGGCTGCTGGCTGGGCTGGCCGGAACGTCCGGACGTCTGGCGCAATGGCGGCAAGCCGGCGCAGCAGGTCTGGGTGCAGATCGCCAGCGCGATTGCCGAGAGCGAGCCGGTGACCATCTGCGCCTCCAGCAGCCAATACGCCAACGCCCGCCGCCTGTTGCCGGCGCACATCCGTGTGGTGGAAATGACCTGCAACGACACCTGGTTCCGCGACAGCGGGCCGTGCTTCGTGGTCAACGACGCGACGGGCGAAGTGCGTGGCGTGGACTTCGAGTTCAACGCTTATGGCGGCCTCGACGGCGGCCTCTACTATCCCTGGGACAAGGACGACCAGATCGCGCAGAAGATCCTCGAAATCGAGCGCTTCGACCGCTATCGCGCGCCATTGATTGCCGAGCTTGGTGGCATCCAGAGTGATGGCCAGGGCAGCATCCTCACCACCGAGCAATGCCTGCTCAACCGCAATCGCAATGCCGAGTTGGGCAAAGCCGAAGTGACCAGGCGGCTGACCGATTACCTCGGCGCCGAGCAGGTGATCTGGCTGCCGCGCGGGTGCAAGTTCGATGAAACCGACGGCCACGTCGATGATCTGGCCTGCTTCGTCCGCCCCGGTGAGGTGGTGTTGCAGTGGACCGACGAACGCGACGACCCACAGTGGGAAATCTATCAAGAGGCCTACGACATCCTGCGCAGCACCCGTGACGCCCGTGGTCGTGAATTGATCGTGCATAAGCTGCCGCAACCGCGGGCGCTGGAGTGGACGGCGCAAGAGGCGGCCGGGCTGGATCAGAACGATGGCACGCACCTGCGCCAGGCGGGCACCAAGATCTGCGCCTCCTATATCAACTACTACGCTGGCAACTCGGTGATCGTGCTGCCGCTGTTCGGCGATGCCAACGATCGTGTGGCGCAGGCGACCCTGGCCGAGTTGTTCCCCCAGCACCGGATTATCGGCATCGACAACTCGCGCGAAATCCTTCTCGGCGGCGGCAACGTCGCCTGCATCACCATGCCGCAATACGCGGCCGCCACCCACGCCTCCGCCACCCACGACTAGAGGAGCACGGCGATGAACCTTCGTACTCTGCTCACCAGCGCCTGCCTCGGCCTTGTCGCGGCAGGCGCGCAGGCGGCAACCGACCAGCCTCAGGTCAATCTGTACATCTGGAATGAATACCTGGCGCCGGACACTCTGACTGCGTTCGAAGCCAAGACCGGCATCCACGTGGTGGCCGATCACTTCGACTCGCTGGAAACCGTCGAAACCAAGCTGCTCACCGGTCGCAGCGGCTATGACCTGGTGCTGACCGCTGGCCAGCATCTGACCCGGGCCATCACCAGCGGCGCCCTGCAGCCATTGGATAAGTCGCAGCTGCCGCATTTCCAAGGGCTCGATCCGGAGTTCGCCAAGCACATGGCGAGCTTCGATCCGGACAACCGCTACGCCGGGCTGTACGTCTGGGGCACTACCGGCATCGGTTATCAGCAGCAGGCGATCGAGGCGCGGATGGTCGACGCGCCGGTGGACAGCTGGTCGATGTTGTTCGACCCGCACGTGGTGGCGCGCTTCGCCGACTGCGGGGTGAGCTACCTCAACGATCCCAATGAGGTGTTCGCCGCCGCCATGCGCTACCTGGGCCTGGACATCAACCGGCAGAACCTGGATGACCTGAAGGCCGCCGAGGCGCATCTGGCGAAAATCCGCCCGTATATCCGTTATTTCGATAACGACCGCAACATCAACGACCTGGCCAACGGCAACACCTGCCTGGCGATGTCCTGGAACGGCAACGTCGCGATCGCCGCCGCTCAGGCCGAGCAGGCCGGCAAGCCGTTCAGCCTGAAATACCAGATACCCAAGGAAGGCACGTTGCTCTGGTTCGATGCCATGGTCATCCCCAAGGATGCTCCGCACCCCGAGGCCGCCCTGGCACTGATGGATCACCTGATGACTCCGGAAATCATCGGCGCGATCACCAACACTATTTACTACGCCAACGCCGTGCCGGCGGCAGCCGCGACGGTCGATGCGGCGATCCTCAATGACCCTGGCACCTACCCGCCGCAAGCGGTGCGCGCAACGCTCTATACCAAGAACGACAATGCGCGCGAGTTCAACCGCGCGCTGACTCGGGCGTTTAGCCGGTTGAAGTCGGGGCTATAGAGACGGGTTAGAAGGGTAATGCCGCTCAGAGAAGTGTGCGGGTGCTCTGTAAATCTATCAGGAGAGCGCAGACGGTAGGTTGGTGCTGAGCCAAAGGCGATGCCCAACAACCGGCCTGCAAGGCCGGGCTTTCAGGTTCGAGACCGTGAAGAGGGAGTCGCAGGGCGACTCCTTGTTGGGCATCACTGCGTTCAGCACTAACCTACTTTTGATGGTTCCCACGCACCCGCGTGGGAACCCCGCCACGGACGCTCTGCGTTCGCTGTTCGATCCTGTCGAGCCATATCGGACGGTTTGCACTTCCCGCCCAAACACGCGCCCTCTATGCTCAGCACAATCCTGTGCAGGAGCTAGCCCATGCTTGGCCTCGAACATCTCGGTCTGTTTCTCGCCGCTACTCTGGCGCTCAACCTCACGCCGGGGCCGGATATGCTCTATATCGCCTCGCGCTCCAGCGCCCAGGGTACTTCGGCGGGGCTGGTTTCCAGCCTGGGGATCGGCGCCGGCTGCTTGCTCCATGCGGTGGCTGCCGCTTTTGGTTTGTCGGCCTTGCTGATGATGTCGGCGCTAGCCTTCAGCCTGGTCAAGTGGGCCGGGGTGCTGTACCTGATCTGGCTCGGTATCCAGCTGATTCGTGCAGGCGCGCGCGAGCAGAGCAGTCAGGCGCTGGCGCCAGCCAGTTTGCGGCAGATCTTTCTACAGGGCGCCCTGGTCAATATCTTCAACCCCAAGGTGGCGCTGTTCTTTCTGGCCTTTCTACCGCAGTTCGCCCACGCTGGCTCGCCGCATTTTGTCTGGGAAGTGCTGGCGCTGGGGCTGTTGTTCAACCTCTGCGGCACCCTGGTCAACGCTGGGGTGGCCGTGCTCTGTGGGCATTTCGGCAACCGCTTGGGCAGCCGGCCGAGCTGGCGCCGCTGGCAGCAGACCGGCGCGGGGGCGGTGATCATGGCGATGGGCGTGGGGCTGGCCTTTACCGAGCGCCGTTGAGATGGGAGGGGCTCAGGCGGGTAACGTCAGCTGCAAGCGCCGCTCTAAGCCAATCCGGCCCTGATACGGCGTTGCTGTTATGACTCGTCGCGCCTGATTCCAGGCATCCGAACTTGAGTTAACCAACTAGCCGTACAGGCCACTAGCGCGAAAACTGGGGGCCGGATTTGGTGTTGTTGCCTTTCGCCAGGCGGTCGTAGAGCACTACGTTGACCGTCGCCGCCAGGTTCATGCAGCCGCTGGTGGGGATATAGATCACATCGTCACACCAGGCCAGGACGTCTTTACCCAGCGAGCCGTCTTCCGGGCCGAAGATGTAAATGGCGCGGTCCGGGTGGGTGTAGTCCGGCAATGGCCGAGCACCTTCGACCATCTCGACCGCGACCGGCGTGCAGCCGAGCGGGATGATTTTCTGCAGATCATCGATACCGATCAGCGGAATATCCTGATGAATCTTCTTGGTGTCGGTGATGAAGTCTTGCGCGCGGGCATAACGCTTACCGGTGTAGAACACCGAGTTGACGTTGTAGCAGCCCGCTGCGCGCATTACTGAGCCGACGTTTTCCGGGGATTTGGGGTTGAATAACCCGATGCAGCTGTACCGTCTGTTCGCCACGTGTACGTGCTCTTGAAGAAAGCCGCGATTATACGGGCTTGGCTGCAACCAGTGGCGGGCAGGTGATGATCGCGTTTGCAGGCGTGGACGGTTGAGGTGTCGGGGCCTGCAAACAGCGCCGGCTACTCTTTGCTTTTCAGCAAAGCAGCCAGATCGGCGAAGGCCTTGTGGGTCGACTTCGGCCCTTGCGGGCTGGCCGTCGAGCCCTCGGCAAAATATTGCTGGTCGGTATAGCGCGAGTGCTCATTGTCGTGGCAGTAAAGGCACAGCAGCTCCCAGTTCGAGCCATCCTGCGGGTTGTTATCGTGATTGTGGTCGCGGTGATGGACGGTCAGCTCACTCACGCGCTTGCCGCTGAATTCGCGCGCGCAACGACCGCAGACCCACGGATACATTTTCAGGGCCTTTTCCCGGTAGCCTTCTTCACGGCTGCGTTGGGCCTCAGCGAGGATGCGGTCGGTCTTTTGGGTCGCCGCAGATTTTTCCGTGCTCATGCTGTCACCTGTTAAATCGTCTAATCACTTTGTTAAAGCTTAGCGCTTTCTCTCTTTGCGCTGTAGCCACTCGCCAGTAATCGAGCCCGTAGGGTGGATTAGCCGCGCAGCGGCGTAATCCACCGTTCCGCTACGACCCGTCATACGGCCATGTGGGCTTGCCAGCGTGTAGGCTGGGTTAGCGGCACAAGCAAATGCGCAACAACCCACGCGAATGCAACCGCCGCGTAACCCAGCATTGCGATGGCATTGGCGCCGGTGTATCGCTGGGTTATGGCGCGTCAGGGATTGCCGCACAGCTACAACCAGGGGCGCGCCTAACCCAGCCTACGTTTTTTCCGCAATCCAGATGGTATGCCGGGTGCCTTTATTGCCGTGGGCATACACCTGCACCTCTTCGACCTTGAAGCCGGCCTTACGCACCTTTTCCGAGAACTTGCGATCGGCACTGGCCGACCATACCGCGAGTATGCCTGCTGGTCGCAGCGCTGTATGGCAGGCATTCAACCCTTCCATCGAGTACAGCCAGGTATTGCCCTTTTGGGTCAGCCCCTCGGGGCCGTTATCCACGTCCAGCATGATCGCATCGAAGCCTTGCGGCTCGGCTTGCAGCACCTTGGCTACATCGATGGCCCGCACCTCGGCGCGTTTATCCAGAATCGGCTGGCCGGCCTTGGCGCCGAGCGGCCCGCGATTCCACTCGATCACCCCCGGCACCAGTTCGGCCACCAGCACCGTGGCGTTGTCACCCAGGTGCTTGAGGGCCGAGGCCAGGGTAAAGCCCATACCCAGCCCGCCGATCAGCACGCGCGGCTGTGGGCGATGGGCGACTTTCTTGCAGGGGATCTCTGCCAGTGCATCTTCCGAGCCGTGCATGCGGGTGTTCATCAACTGACCACCGTCGCCGCCCTGGATCTTGATCACGAAATCCTCGCCGTATTCGAACAGGCACAGCGCACCGCCGTTATTGGGGATATCTACGGTGTCGAGCAGTACAAAGCGCTTCATAGCGGTCTCGGGATTGACGGTTGGGGTGCGGGGCTGAGCGAAGTGATGCGGGCAAAGCGCTGCGGGTGCATAGTCTAACGTGACAAGCAGGCGCCTGATCAGGCTGTGATGCAGGGCACCGTCAGCGCCTGGCACTCATGCTCTTTGGCCACTGCCAAATGCTCGCGCCCTCGGTGCGTTACGGAGGCCCGTCATGCGAACCCAGATTCTCGCGGCGCTTACCCTCGCCGCGTTGTGCTCTGCCGGGGCTTACGCGCAGGAGTACTTGCTGCGCCCCCCAGGTACTCCGCCCCCCGGCTCACCGGGTACGGCGACGCCCACCCCCTATCAGCAAGTGACGCCGCACAGCGCGCCAGAAGTGGCGCCGAACCTTCCGCGACTGTTGAACAACAACACTAGCCGCCTGCCGCGAGCCGACTCGGTTAATCCGCGGGGTCAGGCTATTCCGTTGCTGGAGCAGCAGTTGCAGCGCAATAGTAAGAGTTTGCCGCCTGAACGAACCCCCCAAAGGGACTGACTGTACTCCCCCCGCTCCGGTAGACATTTCCCGGCCTCATTATGAGGCCGGGAAATGTCTACCGGAGCGGGGGGCGATTCAGACTAAAGTCCGGTATGGCGGCCCAACTAGGCTACGCTGAGGCTTAGTCTGGCAGGGCAATAGCATCCAGGCTCTCACGCCGAAGGATTCAAGCGCAGATGACTGCGCCTTACCGGCAGTTGACTCAGGGCCAACGTTACCAAATTGAGGATTAATTAGTTTCCGAAAACCACTTTTATTGGCCCATTTAGAGAGATTGTATTTGGAGACCGTGAAATGGATTTTTTCAAAAATGAAAGCGCCGCAAAGCAAAACATGCTCGCCAGCCCAAATAATTCGAGCTCGAAAAAATGGCACCGGATGTATTTTTTCCTTGCGGGTTTCGACGTGCTGGTTGTTGTGCTGGGCGTGCTCTTGAATCACCAGATCGTTGGCACTTATCACCGTTCCATCAAGGCAAACCAATCGTGGGTCCAACAGCTGTCGAGCTATTCAACGCTGGGCAGCTTGGCTTCCGAAGTCAATGCGCCGGGCAACAATGTGTTCGATACACATGAGGTCGAATCCGAATCACGGAGCATGAGTGAAGCGCTGCGCGCCTTCAACGAGCATTTGGCAATGGCCAAAGAACAGCTACAAACTCGGATCGCCAATCAAGTTGAGCGCAGTGCAGACATCCAAACCTTCACTCTTGCATTGAAGGAAGAGGTGGATGCAGTCGACGTTGCGATGGCTGAAATGGTGAACGAGGCCTTGCTGATATTTTCCTACTTCAGGGAGGGGCAGTCGGACAATGCCGGCAAGCGCATGGCAACCATGGATAGGAAGTATGCCGAGTTGCTCGCCTCACTCGCTACGGTGCGGGAGCGCGTCGGCCTAATTCAAGGCAAGCTGCTAGAGGAAGAGCTGGAATCGGTCGAGGTACTGCGCCGGGTCGAGTATGCAATTATGGCGTTCGTGCTGCTAATGGTCAGTGCGGCCGTTACTTACGGTCGCAAGATCAGGCGCGAAATGGAGTCGCATGCAGCCGAAAGGGAGGGCTACCTTGTAGAGCTGCGCGAAAGCGAGAAGCAGTTCCGCCAGCAAGCATCGTTGCTGGACAAGGCCCAGGATGCCATTGTCGTTCACGGGATGGATCAGCGCATTTTGTACTGGAACAAGAGTGCTGAGCGTCTCTACGGTTTGTCAAAGGAAGAGGCACTCGGCAAATCGGCACAGGAGTTACTCTACCCAGGCCATAGCGCTTTCAATGTGGCCACCGATAGCTTGATAGAAACTGGCGATTGGGCTGGTGAGGTCACGCTTCGCCGCCAGGATGGCTGCACCATCACACTTGAAAGCCACCGGACCCTAGTGCGGGACGAGCGTGGCCAACCGCAGTCGGTTCTGTCGATTAACACCGACATCACCCACCGCAAGGCAGCTGAGCAAGAGGTCAAGCGTTTGGCCTTCTACGATCAGTTGACCGGGCTGGCCAACAGGCGACTTATGTTGGACCGATTACAGCACGCGCTGGCGGGCAGCGCCCGCAGTCTACATACGAGTGCGGTAGTACTTATTGATCTAGATAACTTCAAGGCGCTGAACGACACGCTGGGGCATGACAGAGGCGACATGTTGCTGCGGCAAGTTGCTCTGCGTCTCTCCGGCTGCATACGCGAGAGCGACACCGTGGCCCGCCTGGGCGGAGATGAGTTCGTGGTCTTGCTGGAAAGTCTTAATGAGAACCCTCCAGAAGCAGCTGTCCAGGCCAAGGCTATCGGCGAGAAAATTCTCACTTCGCTCAACATTTCCTACCAACTGGATGGTTATGAGCATCACAGCACCCCCAGCGTCGGCATTGCCCTGTTCCAGGGTCAGCTAAACACTGTGGACGATATTATGAAACGCGCTGACCTGGCGATGTATCGCGCCAAGGCGGCGGGCCGTAATACCATGCGCTTCTTCGATCCGGAAATGCAGGCAGTTGCCACGGCACGCGTCAGACTGGAAGCAGACTTACGCCAAGGCTTCCAGAGAAAGGAATTCCTGC
Organism: Pseudomonas cavernicola; assembly: GCF_003596405.1. Lineage (NCBI taxonomy): Bacteria > Pseudomonadati > Pseudomonadota > Gammaproteobacteria > Pseudomonadales > Pseudomonadaceae > Pseudomonas > Pseudomonas cavernicola. The sequence continues at coordinate 2,527,485 of NZ_QYUR01000002.1, read as the reverse complement.
TGCATTTCCAGCCGCAGTTGAATAATGAGGGCACTATCATAGGCGCGGAGGCGCTTGTGCGCTGGCAGCATCCTGAACGCGGAACCGTATCGCCAGTTGAGTTCATTCCAGTGGCGGAGGAAACAGGGCTAATTCTGCCGTTAGGCCGCTGGGTGCTGGAAACTGCTTGCGCTCAGTTGGTAGCTTGGGCAAAGCATCCGGAAACCGCCCGGCTGAGCATGGCAGTGAATGTCAGCGCCCGTCAGTTTCACCATCCGGACTTCGTTGAGGAAGTGCTCTCAGTACTGAAATACACCGGTGCCGATCCGGAGAAATTGAAACTGGAGCTGACCGAAGGTTTGCTGATAGAGGATGTAGAAAATACCATCGCCAAGATGGTCGAATTGAAAGAGAACGGCATAGGTCTCTCCTTAGACGATTTCGGAACCGGCTACTCGTCGCTGTCCTACCTGAAGAGCCTTCCGTTAGATGAACTTAAAATCGACCAGTCCTTCGTCAGGGATGTGCTGATTGACCCTAACGATGCTGCCATCGCCTGCGCGATTGTAAGCTTGAGCCAGAGTTTGGGTCTTGCGGTGATTGCCGAAGGTGTGGAGACAGAGGCTCAGCGCACCTTTCTGGTCAATCATGGCTGCTATGTCCATCAAGGCTATCTGTTTTCCCGACCACTGCCAGCCGACCAATTTAAGGCATTTGTTCACGCAAGATTAATGTCGAGCGCTGATTGCCCAATTAAAGGCAATTGTGGTCATTACCAATAAGCGCAGCGCATTGCGCCGAATGCAGGTTACGGTCTTGCGTTGAACCTTCGGCGTTATTTGAGAAAGGGACTGACCTTGGCCAGCAGCAGTTGGATCAGTTCCGGGTCCATGTAGGCGTAGACATCCCTAATATCCAGGCAGATCACCTGCTTATCCTTCAAGTAGGGGGCAAAGCGCCGTGTCAGCTTGCGCTTATGGGCTTGCTCCATCACGAAGATCAGGTCCGCCCACTCCAGGGCTTCGGGAGTAAGGGGATTCTCCGCCTCGTTGCTTATCCCGGCCGACAGGGTTTCCAGGTTCGGCTCCATGCTGAACAGCAGTTCCGCAGTGGGGCTACGCAGGCGATTCTGGCTACAGATAAAGAGTAAGCGTTGCACTTGATTCCTTCTCCTGGCACCAGCCTGGTGAGTCTCCGGGTTGGGGTAGCGTTAGCCATGTAATCCGAGGAAGCCCCCGGATCACACCTACGGCTGTAGTCGAGCTACGTTCAGGCTAACCCCAACACCTTCAACAAAAAGCCATACTCCAACGCCACATCCTTCAAGCCCTGATAGCGCCCACTCATCCCGCCATGCCCGGCACCGAGGTCGGTCTTGAGCAGCAGCAGGTTGTGGTCAGTCTTGTTGGCGCGCAGTTTCGCCACCCATTTGGCGGCTTCCCAGTACTGCACGCGGCTGTCGTTGTAGCCGGCCACGGCGAGAATCGCCGGGTAGGGCTGGGCGCTGACGTTTTCGTAGGGGGCGTAAGCTTTTATCCGTGCGAAGACTTCAGGGTCATGCGGGTCGCCCCATTCATCGTATTCGGTGATGGTCAGCGGCAGGTCGGGGTTCTGCATGGTGTTGAGCACGTCGACGAAGGGCACTTCGGCAATCGCCGCAGCAAACAGCTCCGGGCGTTGATTGAGCACCGCGCCGATAAGCAGGCCACCCGCGCTGCCGCCGCTGATGGCCAGCTGTTGCGGGTTGGTATAACCCGTGGCGATCAGGTGTTCGGTGCAGGCGATAAAGTCGCCGAAGGTGTTGGCTTTGTGTTCCAGCTTGCCGGCGCGATACCAGGCTTCGCCCAGTTCGCCGCCGCCGCGCACATGGGCGATGGCGAAGACGAAGCCGCGATCCAGCAGGCTCAGGCGGGCGTGGGAGAACCAGGGATCGAGGCTTTCGCCATAGGCACCATAGCCATACAGGTACAGCGGCGCGGGTTGGCCGAGGACTTCGCGCTTGGCCACCAGGCTGATGGGCACTTGGCTGCCGTCTGCCGCCGTAGCCCAAAGGCGTTGGCTGACGTAGGCGTCGGCGTCGAACGGGCCTTCCACCGGGGTTTCTTTCAATATTTTTTGTTCGCCGTTGCTCAGGTTCAGTTGGCGCACTTGAGCGGGGCGATTCAGCGCCTCGTAGCGCAGGCGGATGACCGGGCTGTCGAACTCCAGGCTGTCCTGCACATGCAGGCTGTAGGCCGCGTCCGGTAGTTGCACGCGCGCCGGTGCTTGGCCTTGGGCGTGGACTTCGATGATCGGCAGGCCGCCTTCGCGCAGGCTGAGGACGATGGCGTTGGCGTTCAGGCTGACACCCTCGAGCATCAGCGCATCGCTATGCGGGATCAGGTTTTGCCAGTCGGCTCGGCTTGGTGTGCTGGCGCTGCTTGCCTGGTACAGGGCGAAGTTGATGCCGGCCTGGTTGCTGCGGATCAGCCAGGCCCAGTCGCCATCGAACTTGCCGTGGTCTACGTAGTACTCGTGGCCTTCCTCTCGGGGGGCCAGGCAGGTGAAGTCGCCGTTCGGTGTATTGGCGTCGAGCACCCAGGCTTCGCTGGTGGTTTTGCTGTTGAGCAGTAGTACCAGTTGCCGTTCGGAGCTCGCGCGGTAGCAATTGAGGAAGAAGCGCCCATCAGGCTCGTCGAACACCAACTCGGCGCCGGCGTTGCCCAAGGTGTGGCGGTAGAGCTTGTGCGGGCGGTGGGTGTCATCCAGTTCGCCGAAGAACAGCGTCTGGTTGTCGTTGGCCCAGGCCAGGCTGCCGTCGCAATCGGCGAAGGGCAGCGCGGTGATCTGGCCGCTGGCCAGCTCCTTGACGTAAAGCTGGTAGATCTCGTCGCCGCTGGTATCCAGGCTGTAGGCCAGGCGCGTGTGATCCGGGCTGACATTGAAGGCGCCGAGGGAGAGAAAACCGCCGCCGGCCAGCGCGTTGGGGTCGAGCAGCAACTCTTCACGGCTTTCGTCCACGCTCAGTGAATCGTCCGCCGGGCGTGGGCAGCGGTAATGCCGTGGGTATTCATCGCCGGCAGTGGTGCGGGTGTAATACAGATAGGGGCCCCAGGGCGAGGGCAGTGAGAGATCGGTCTCGCGGATGCGGCCTTTAATCTCCTGAAACAACGCCTCACGCAGTGCGCTCTGATCCGCCAGCTCCGCCTCTAAATAGGTGTTTTCCGCCTTGAGATGCTCGAGTACTTCCGCAGCGTCGCGGTTTTCCAGCCAGCGGTAGGGGTCGTTGCCGTTCTCTATTCGGGCGATGGGGGCTTGCGACATGCTGAAACTCCAGAGCGGATGCGGTCGACGGCGAGCGCGCCGGGCCGACGAAAAGCCGTTATCATAAGCGCCCCTTTGTCAGCTCCGCCACGAACACTAATGACCGAGAACGACTATCTGCTCGCTTGGGCCGCATACGGAATCGCAGCGCTTGGCTGTTTGCTGGTGTGGTTTCGTCTGACGGGCTGGATGTGGCGCTGGCTACGTGAACCGCTGCGGCTGCTGGTTGCGGTGTTGTTGCTGAGCCCGACCATCATCGATCCGACCAAGGAGCTGTTCGCTCCGGCTATCGCCATCACGGCCCTGGACTTGCTCTTCAAGGTGGGCAACAACGCCTGGCGTGCGGTGGCGGATCTGGCGATGTATGGCTTGCTTGCCTTCGCGCTCTACCTGCTGTTCGTTGGTGTGCGTTGGCCGATCGAGCGCTGGTGGAAGGCACGCAATACCAAGGCGGCACCGATCGCCGAGGACGAGCCGAGCTTGCGTGAGGTGCTGGATCGCGACCACGCAGCGCATGTGGATACCCGTTTGGACCAGAGTGGCGACCGCCGTTTTCGCATCGAGCCGCGGCTCTAACCTTGCGGACGGCGAATAAATCATTTCACGGTTAATTCGTCCCATATTCGATCTTGCACCTACCCGCCGAGCCGTTCAGCATGGGCCACCTGTGATAAGGAAAGCCCATGGACTGCGTGTTCTGCGCCATCGCGGCCGGCCAACTGCCGGCCCATCAGCTGTTTGAGGACGAGCACTTTCTCGTCATCCTCGATATCTACCCCTTGCGCCCAGCCCATGTGCTGATCGTCAGCCGCGAGCACGCCCCTTATTTGAGCGATCTGTCTGCTGCCGCCCGCGAGCATTTGCTGACCTTGGCTGAGCGGGTGACGCGTGCGTTGCGTGGCTCGGGCTATGGCAGCGAAGGGATTAATCTGCTGATCAATGACGGCCCGGCGGCCAACCAGCATGTGCCGCACCTGCATTTGCATTTGATTCCGCGCCGCTCGGGCGATCTAGCCGGCGGCGCATGGCGAGTACTGACCCGTTTTCTGCCGTTGGGCCGCCAGGCGCTGCAGGCCCGCTTGGATGCGGAAGCTGGAATGTTGCGTAACGCCTTGAAGCGAGAATCTTGAGTCATGTGTGAATTACTGGGCATGAGCGCCAATGTGCCGACCGATATCGTCTTCAGCTTCACCGGGCTGATGCAGCGTGGCGGCGGTACCGGCCCGCACCGCGATGGTTGGGGTATCGGCTTCTATGAAGGTCGTGGTTTGCGACTGTTCCAGGATCCGGCGGCGAGCGTGGACTCGGAAGTGGCCAAGCTGGTGCAGCGCTACCCGATCAAGAGCGAGGTGGTGATTGGCCATATCCGCCAGGCCAATGTCGGCAAGGTCTGCTTGTCCAACACCCATCCGTTCGTTCGTGAACTGTGGGGGCGCAACTGGTGCTTCGCCCATAACGGCCAGCTGGCGGATTTTCAGCCGACCCCGAGCTTCTACCGGCCGGTCGGTGATACCGATAGCGAGGCGGCCTTTTGCGATCTGCTCAACCAGGTGCGAACGGCTTTCCCGGCGCCAGTCGCGGTGGAGTTGCTCTTGCCCGCGTTGGTCAGTGCCTGCGCCACCTACCGTAGCCAAGGTGTGTTCAACTGCTTGCTGAGTGATGGCGACTGGTTGTTCGCCTTCTGTTCGAGCAAGTTGGCGCAGATTACCCGCCGTGCCCCTTTTGGCCCGGCGCGCTTGAAAGATGTCGATGTGATCGTGGATTTTCAGGCGGAAACCACGCCAAACGATGTGGTGACGGTGCTGGCCACCGAACCGTTGACCGAAAACGAGAACTGGACCTTGTACCAGCCGGGTGAATGGAGCCTGTGGCGGCGCGGCGAATGCGTGGCCCAGGGGCGAAGTTGAGGAGGTGGGATGTTTAGACATTATCTGCGGTTAGTGTTGTTTGCCCTGGGCTTATTGCTGGGCGTGCAAGTGCCGGGATTTATCAACGACTATAGCCAGCGCATCGAGGCGCATTGGCAGGAGTCGGAGCAGGGCCTGAAGGGTTTTCGCGAGACGGCCAAGAACTTCTTCAAGGGTGATCTGGAGGCGCTGGTGGCGCATTACCAGGCCAGCGATGATCCGGTCTTCAACAGCGATGCCGATAGCTTGAACCTGCTGCTTGACCGGTCTCGTTTGCTTGATGGCGAATGGCGAGCCATGCAAGGCCCTTGGTACGCCAAAGCGTGGCATGTGGCCTCTGCGGCCGACCCCGAGTTGCTGGAAGAAACCTACCAGGGCTACCGCTACCAAGTGCTGCTGGCACCGGAAGTGATTGCCTGGGGGATTGCCTGCGCGTTGCTGCTGGCCTGGCTGGTGGAATGCCTGCTGCTGGGCGCCGGCTGGACTTTGGGCGTGGGGCGCAAGCACAAGATCATCCAGCATGAGCAGCGGCACTGGCGCTGAGCGGGAAATGATTGCAAGACGTAGGCTGGGTAGAACGCAGTGACAAAACGGCAGGAACGCCGTTTTGCACAGCTTTAGCTGCCCGTAGGGTGAGGTGCATGGATGCACCTCATGAAACCCAGCCTACGGCAGGCATATTCAGGTTTACAGGCATATCCAGGGTTAAACGAAACGGGCCCCATGGGGCCCGTTGGTCATTTGGAAAGAAACTTCATCCCGTCTTCCAGCCCACGCAAGCTGAGCGGGTACATCTGGTCTTCCAATAGATCGCGAACGATGTTGGTCGAGGCGGTGTAGCTCCAGGTGTCCTTGGGGTAGGGGTTGATCCAGATGAGCTTCTTGTACTTCTCCCGGAAACGCTGCATCCAGACGTAACCCGGCTCCTCGTTCCAGTGCTCGACGCTGCCGCCGGCCTGGGTGATTTCGTAAGGCGCCATGGCCGCATCGCCGACGAACACCACTTTGTAATCGGCGCCGTATTTGTGCAGCAGATCCTGGGTGGAGAAGCGCTCGGAGGTGCGCCGCAGGTTGTTCTTCCACACCGACTCGTAGACGAAGTTGTGGAAGTAGAAGTACTCCAAGTGCTTGAACTCGGTCTTGCAGGCCGAGAACAGCTCCTCGCAGACCTTGACGTGGGCGTCCATCGAGCCGCCGATGTCGAACAGAATCAGCAGCTTCACGTTGTTGCGTCGTTCCGGGCGCATCTGGATGTTCAACAGGCCGCCATCGCGGGCGGTGAAGTCGATGGTGCCATCCAGATCCAGTTCGTCCTGCGCACCCTGGCGGGCGAACTTGCGCAGGCGGCGCAGGGCGACCTTGATGTTGCGCGTGCCGAGTTCGACCTGATCGTCGAGGTTTTTGTACTCGCGCTGATCCCAGACCTTGACCGCCTTGCCCTGGCGCTTGCCGGCATCGCCGACGCGAATACCTTCCGGGTTGAAGCCGCCGGAACCGAACGGGCTGGTGCCGCCGGTGCCGATCCACTTGCTGCCGCCTTCGTGGCGTTCCTTTTGCTCTTCGAGGCGCTTTTTGAACTCTTCGATCAGCTTGTCCAGGCCACCGAGGGACTGGATATTCGCCCGTTCCTCATCGGTCAGCATGCGCTCGAACTCTTTGCGCAGCCATTCATCGGGGATGAGTGCTTCGATGTGCTGATTGAGGTTTTCCAGGCCTTTGAAGTAGGCGCCGAAAGCTCGGTCGAACTTATCGAAATGCCGCTCGTCCTTGACCAGGATGGTGCGGGCGAGAAAGTAGAACTCGTCCATATCGGCGAACACGACGTTGTGTTTCAGCGCGTTGATCAGGTCGAGCAGCTCGCGTACCGAAACCGGTACTTTGGCGGCGCGCATTTCATTGAACAGGTTGAGCAGCATGGCTGCACCTCACTTGCGAATTCATCCCCTCTCCCTTGAGGGAGAGGGCTAGGGAGAGGGTGAATCAGGCAACTTCGGTGCTGCTCCCCTCCCTCTCCCCCGGCCCCTCTCCCGCAAGCGGGAGAGGGGAGACTAAAGGCTTCAACGGCTGGCGCGGCGGCTCATGAAGGCCAGACGCTCAAGCAGCTGCACGTCCTGCTCGTTCTTCACCAGAGCACCAGCCAGCGGCGGGATGGCCTTGGTCGGATCGCGTTCGCGCAGTACCGCTTCGCCGATGTTGTCGGCCATCAGCAGCTTCAGCCAATCGACCAGCTCGGACGTGGAGGGCTTCTTCTTCAGGCCCGGCACCTTGCGCACATCGAAGAACACGTCGAGGGCTTCGCTGACCAGATCTTTCTTGATGTCCGGGTAATGCACATCGACGATCTTCTGCAGCGTGACGCGGTCCGGGAAGGCGATGTAGTGGAAGAAGCAGCGACGCAGGAAGGCATCCGGCAGCTCTTTTTCGTTGTTCGAGGTGATGATGATGATCGGGCGCTTCTTCGCTTTGATCGTCTCGTTGGTCTCGTAAACGTAGAACTCCATCTTGTCGAGTTCTTGCAGCAGGTCGTTGGGGAACTCGATGTCGGCCTTGTCGATTTCATCGATCAGCAGAATCACCCGCTCATCGCTCTCGAAAGCCTCCCAGAGCTTGCCCTTCTTGATGTAGTTGCGAACGTCGTGAACCTTGTCGGAATCTAGCTGCGAGTCACGCAGGCGGCTGACCGCATCGTACTCGTAGAGGCCCTGGTGCGCCTTGGTGGTGGATTTGATGTGCCAGGTGATCAGCTTGGCGCCGAAGGATTCCGCCAACTGCTCGGCGAGCATGGTCTTGCCGGTACCGGGCTCACCCTTGACCAGCAGCGGGCGCTCCAGGGTGATGGAGGCGTTGACTGCAAGCTTGAGATCGTCGGTGGCGACGTAAGACTGGGTGCCTTCGAACTTCATCGGAAAATCCTCGAACGGTAACGCCTGGGCAGAGAAGCCGGCGGTTCAGTAGTGGTGCGGTTCAAAACAAGCGCACGCGCGACCTGTTCGAACACTGCCGAAAAAACCGACTATAACGCGCGGGAGGCGCGACTGTGAACGCAGACGGGCCATTCAGTCACTGAATGGCGAGTCAGCGCTCTGCTGTCACCGTGATGGGTGCTGCTCATCGGTGTGGCCAGTTGAGGCTTCCTGCTCGTGTAGGCACGGCCGGATAGCGCGTGGCAGAGTCCAGGCGTGAGAAAGGTCACTGCTTCTCGGTGAGCGAACTGGACGCCCACCCAGCGTAGTTTTAGGCTTGAAGTTTTTCCGGCAGCACACGCAGAAGGACACCGCATGAGCCGTATCTACGCAGACAACGCCCAGTCGATCGGTAACACGCCGTTGGTGTTGATCAACCGTCTAGGCCCGAAGGGCGTGACTATCCTGGCCAAGATCGAGGGGCGTAACCCGGCTTATTCGGTTAAATGCCGGATTGGCGCCAGCATGGTCTGGGACGCCGAAGAACGTGGGGTGCTCAAAAAGGGCATGACTATTGTCGAGCCAACCTCCGGCAATACCGGGATTGGTCTGGCCTTCGTCGCGGCTACCCGTGGTTACCAGCTGCTGCTGACCATGCCGGCGTCCATGAGCCTGGAGCGGCGCAAGGTGTTGAAAGCCCTCGGCGCCGAGCTGGTGTTGACCGATCCCGCTAAAGGTATGAAAGGCTCCATCGACAAGGCCACGGAAATTGCCGCCTCGGACACCAGTAAGTACTTCCTGCCGCAGCAGTTCGACAACCCGGCCAACCCGGCGATCCACGAGAAGACCACCGGCCCGGAAATCTGGCACGACACCGACGGCGCGATTGATGTGCTGATATCTGGCGTCGGCACCGGCGGCACTATTACCGGCGTGTCGCGCTATATCAAAAACACCTGTGGCAAGCCGATTGTTTCGGTGGCGGTGGAGCCGCTCGGCTCTCCGGTCATCACCCAGGCGCTGGCGGGTGAAGAAATCAAACCGAGCCCGCATAAGATCCAGGGTATTGGCGCCGGTTTCGTGCCGAAGAACCTCGACCTGTCGATGGTCGATCGGGTCGAGCTGGTCAGCGATGATGAGGCCAAGGCCATGGCGCTACGGCTGATGCGCGAAGAAGGCATCCTCAGTGGTATCTCCTGCGGCGCGGCGATGGCGGCAGCGGTGCGCCTGGCCGAGCGCCCGGAAATGCAAAGCAAAACCATCGTGGTGATCCTGCCCGACTCCGGCGAACGCTACCTGAGCAGCATGCTGTTCAGCGATATGTTCAGCGAGCAGGAGTTGGTGCAGTAAGGCCGGCTCCTTTGCTCGAGGCCGCCGGCGGGCGGCCTTTTGCTGTGCGGGGTTTGAGGAGCCGGGTCGGGGGGGGCATAACGAAGTTCTGTCCAGCTTCTGCGGCGGACAAGCCGCAAGCGGCATGAACGCCCTACGCCGCTGTGAGTCGCGTGACAGGCAGGGATCGGCCAAACGCGGACACTCGAAAGCGTCTAGGTACCGGTTTTCAGCTTGGTCCACAGGCGGGTGCTCAGACGCACGATTTTGAATGGCAGCTCCTCTACGGTGAATAGCTTGTCCATCACCTTTGTCGGCGGATAAACCGCCGGTTCAGCCCTCAGGGACGGGTGGACATAGACATCGGCTGCCGTGTTGGGGTTGGCGTAATTGATAGAGTTGCTGATATCGGCGATGACTTTTGGATCGAGCAGGTAATTCATGTAGGCATAGCCGTTCTTTTCGTGCGGCGCGTTCTTCGGCATGACCACCATGTCGAACCACAGGGTGGAGCCTTCCTCGGGGATCGAATAGGCAATTTCTACCCCGTTTTTCGCCTCCTTGGCGCTGCGTGCCGCCTGCAGAATGTCGCCGTTGAAGCCGATGACGGCGCAGATATCGCCGTTAGCCAGGTCAGCGACGTACTTGGATGATTGAAAATACTGGATGGACGGCCTGATCTTCATCAGCGCCTGCTCGGCCTTGAGGTAATCCGCTGGGTCGTGGCTATGGTGGGGCAGTCCCAGGTAGTTGAGGGTAATCGGCAGGATCTGCGTGGGGTTGTCGATCATCGCCACACCGCATTGGCTCAGCTTCTTGATGTTGTTCTCGTCCAACAACATGCCCCAGGAGCGGGTGATCTCGGTGCTGCCGAATATCGCCTTGATCTTCTCGACGCTGTAGCCAATGCCGACGGTACCCCACATGTAGGGGTAACCATACTGGTTGCCCGGGTCGTTGACCTCCAGCACCTTCATCAGCACCGGATCGAGGTTGCTCCAATTAGGCAGCTGGCTCTTGTCCAGCTTCTGAATTGCTCCCGCCTTGATCAGCTTGGAGAGAAAGTGGTTCGAGGGACTGACCACGTCATAGCCGGTATTGCCGGTCATCAGCTTGGACTCGAGAACCTCGTTGCTGTCGTGAATGTCGTAAGTCGCCTTGATGCCAGTGTCCCTGGTGAAATTGCTCAGGGTATCGTCGGCGATATACCCGCTCCAGTTGGAGATGATCACGTCTCCGGCTGCGTAGGTCGTTGCCGAAAACGTGGTGAGCATTGCCACCAGGAGGTTCTTGTTGACGTTCATGTTCGGTCACCTTCTTGTTGAAGAGCTTTCGTTCTTGTTGTGATAGCCGAGTTTTCTAGACTTCCGTCCTTGCTCTAACCGCCTCCACTTGCATACGCAGCATTGCGCCGATGTCGAACAAGGGACGTGGGGGTAACCAGCCAGGCTGGGCCCTGTCCATGACCGACCGTAAGGTTGGCGAGTCGCCGCCCGATGCCAGTTCGGCAAGCAGCCGCCCCCAGAGGGTGCCGCGTGCGACGCCTGAACCATTGCATCCGGCCACGGCGAACAATCCCTCTTCGACCTTGGCGAAATAGGGCTGCCCGGAGCGCGAGGCGCTCAGGTGCCCGGTCCAGGTGTATTGGATGTCCTGCTCGGCAAACCAGGGGAAGCGTCGCTGCAAACCGAGCAGATGGTGTTTGCGGCGGCTCAAGAGTTCACTGCCGGACAAATCCCGAGTTCGGTATTCGGCGGTGTTGCGGATCAGCACGCGACGATCCGGGGTAAGCCGCACGGTGGCTCCGAGCGGACGGGTGGACAGCACGCCCCAAGATTCCACACCACCGATGCTCCGGAACTCCTCGTCGCTCAACTGCCGGCTGAGACTGGCGCTAAGCTCCATCGGGAAGGTCCCGCTGTCCCGTACACCCACGCGGGGGAGAAAGGCATTCAGGCAGACCAGTACCTGCTTCGCCTCAATGCTGCCGCCAGGGCCATTGGCGCGCAGACGCCCCCTGCCCAGACGCTCCAGGCCAGTGATATCGGTCTCCTCGAACAGGGTCACAGTGTCTGGCAGCGTATCCAGCAGGCCCTTCACGTATTTCGCCGGCTGCAGCAGGGCGTTGCCGTTACCACACCAGATCGCCGCTCGGTAATGCCGGGTTCCCAGCTTCTGCACCAGGCGTTCGCCTTCCAGGAACTCCGCAGATGCGCCGACGGCCCGTAGCGTTTCCAGTCGAGCGTCGACATGCGTCAGCTTGTGCGGATCGCTGACCGCGAAGAAATAGCCGGAGTCCCTGAACTCGCACTCGATGCCCTGACGGGCAATACGCTTTCGTACTTCCTCATTGGCGGCACGCGAGATCGAAGTATCCACTTCGTAACCGGCGAAGTCCCGGCTACCGACCAGTTCATCGACTCCAGGATGTTCGTGGGCCACCACGAATCCGGAATTGCGCGCCGAGGCCCCCCGCGCCGCCCGCTGCCGGTCAACGATCACGATCCGTGCCTGAGGATGCATGTCAGCAAGCGCATGAGCAGCGGAAAGCCCGGTGATACCGGCACCTATCACCAGCCAGTCGACCTTTTCCGTACCGCTCAGACACTCACGACGGGGCGAGTTCCCGGCCAGCGGAATCCAACCACACTCATTCTTCATAGCATCGCCTCACATACTGTCGCCCTGGACTAGCCAAGAACCTGTCGTCTCTTGCGCGCCGCGCCGGACCGAAAGATGACAACATGCGGTGTAAGCATGCATAACCTTTTTGGCGACGGACTCTATGGCTAGAATCTACGAGGCCGTGGGTGATATAACCAACGCTATAAACTCATTGAGCCATTCTCAAAACGCATGGATAAACTTCACCGCGTGCCCTCTCTCCAGGCCTTGCAGGCGCTGGTGGCAGTTGCCGCTTCGGACAGCTTCACCCAAGCGGCAGAAGAGCTCTGTTTGACCCAGAGCGCAGTGAGCCGAAAGATTCAACAACTGGAGAGTCACTTCGGCGTCCCCATGTTCGTGAGGAACAGCCGCAGCGTCCGTCTGACTGTGGAAGGCGAGCAGGTCCTGAGCACTGCGCAGAAAATTCTGGAGCAATTGAAAGTACTGGAGAGCCGGATTTCTCCGCAGGATCGCCCCTTTCGCATACGCATGCATGTGTCGCTGGCGGTCCGCTGGTTGCTGCCGAAGCTGACAGATTTCTATAGGCGTTACCCGGACATATCCTTGTCGATCGAGACTGTTGCGACCGAAGTCGTCGAACCGTCCAGCGACAGCGACGCTTACATCCTTTATCTACCTGAGCCATCAAGCGATCCCACCTGCCTGAACCTGTTCGAGGAAGCGCTGATTCCGTTATGCGCCCCCGGTCTGGTCAGCGGGACCCAACCACTTGAATCGGTGGAGGACCTTGCACACTTTCCCCTGATCCATCGTTCGACGGACAAGCACGACTGGAAACTTTGGCTGGCAGCCAATGGAGGCTTGCTACTGGAGGACTATAGGCAGATACCGTTCAACCTCGACGAGCTGGCGCTCGACGCCGCGGCACGAGGGTTGGGGGTGGCCATGACCGACATGACACTGGCTCAGGAGTCTATTGATCGCGGAGTACTGGTCGTCCCGTTCGGTTCTCCTTTGAAGACCAAGGGGGTCTATTCGATGTACCTGCAACCATCAGCCGCATTGCACCCGGCGCGTTCGCAGATCATGCAATGGTTCGCCCAGCAAACGGGCGATAACAACCTGCCAACCGATCCACCAGCAGTGCCATAAAAGCGGTCAACAGGGCTGACAGCCTGCAACTACATCACCGCGTTGGGCCGGCACATCAAAGAGGTCGGTTGACGCTTTATCTGTTTGCTCTCACCTTGACCTAGATGGGTACTGGTTTTAAGCAGGATCTGAAACGCTTACCTGCTGAATCGCCCCTAGCTTTGTAGTCACACTAGACTGCCTGCTCCTGGCCGATTTTTGTCCCCCGCGACCGTCCTATATTGGGTCTAAATGAGCCGGTGGGGGGATCGACTGAAGGGCGCTTACCTGGCCGGAGATGTGCCCCTGGAGCCTTACTTGCGCGCCAACCTCTGGCACAGCTTCGGTGGGCGCGACACGGTGACCTTCGATGGCGTCGACTCGCTCAAGACCAACCACGACAGCAGCACCATGGATATTGGCGGTGGCCTGGTGGCCAAACTCGCCACCAACGTCAGCCTGTACCTGGCCGCCGACTACAGCGCCAACATCGATAGCCTCGATCAGGAAGCGGTGGAAGGAACCTTGGGGGTATGGGTGAGTTGGTAAAGCGTGGGGCGAGCACTCCGCGAGTATTGGAGCTGTACGAGAAACACCCTCTCCCGTTGGGATAGGGTCAGGAGTGAGGGAGGCGGCCACTCCTGTGCTTACCCCCTCATCCGGCTTCACCCCAGCCATCGACGCGCAAGGTGCTGGCGTTTATCGACTATCTCGCGGGCTTCCTCGATGGTCCAGCAACGCCCGCCGGCCATGGTCGCGGCGTGACAGTCATGCCGGCGGAGTTTCATTCAGGCCTCTTGGGTACGTTCAGGCGGCACGGCAAGGGCTGATGTCTTGGCCACCAGGTAATAGTGGATGCCCGGCACCAGCAGGCCGACGATCCAGGAAATATCGATGCCGCCGAGTTGCGCGACCATCGGCCCGGTGTAGAAGTGGGTGTCGACGAAGGGCAGCTGGATCAATACACCGGTGACATAGACGCTGATCCCTAGCACATTCCAGCGACCGTAGCGGCCATCGGGGTTGGACAGCGCCTGCACGTCATAACGCTCCTTGTTGACGAAGTAATAGTCCACCAGGTTGATCGCGCTCCAGGGCGTGAAGAAGGTCAGCAGAAACAGGATGAAGAACTTGAACGCACTCAGAAACGAGTGCTGACCGAGCAGAGCGATGGTGGTGGAAGCCCCGACAATCAGCAGAATGAACAGCATGCGCTGCACGGGTGAAATCTCCAGGCGACCGCGGAAACCGCTGATCACGGTGGCGACGCACATGAAGCTGCCATAGGCATTAAGAGTGGAGACCGTGACCTTGCCGAGCACCACGCTCAAATACAGCAGAGCGGCCATCACTCCGGTGCTGCCCAGCCCGACTATGGTGGCCACCTCGTGGCCGCGGAAATTCGCGCCCGCCAACGCCGCCGCGAACACCCCCAGCACCATCGAGGCCTGGGCGCCTAGCACGGTGCCGAGGCCGACGGCGGTGAAGGTCTTCCAGGACGAGGTCTTGCTCGGCAGGTAGCGCGAATAGTCGGCCACATAGGGGCCGAAGGCGATCTGCCAGGACGCGGAGAGGGACACCGCCAGCAGGAAGGAGCTCCAGCCGAAGTGGCGATTGTCCAGCAAGAGGCCGATATCGTTGAGTGTCATCAGCCGGGTGAACAAGTACACGAAGGCAATGATGCCGAGCACACTGGTGACCTTGCCGACCAGGTGGATGACCCGATAACCGAACATGGTCAGGAACGCGATGCAGGAGGCGAAAATCAGGATGCCGGCGCTGTCGCTGACCTCGATCAACTGGGCGATGGCCTGTCCCGACAATACCGCGCCGGTGGCGCTGAAGCCGAGATACATCAGGCACACCAGCACAATCGGGATGGCTGCACCGTAGACCCCGAACTGCACGCGGCTGGAGATCATCTGCGGCAGCCCGAGCTTAGGCCCCTGCGCGGCATGCAGGGCAACCACCGCGCCGCCGAACAGTTGGCCGATCAGCAACCCAATGAGTGACCAGAGCACATCGCCGCCCAGCACCACGGCCAGAGCACCGGTGACTATCGCAGTGATCTGCAAGTTGGCGCCGAGCCAAAGGGTGAACTGACTGTAGAGGCTGCCATGGCGCTCAGCCTCGGGAATGTAATCGATCGAACGTGTCTCGATCAGGGGCCTTCGCTGCGGACTATCGCTGACCTTGGTCATTACTGAGTTCTCCTTGAGGAACAGACTGATGCTCTTGTTTTTGTTGGGTGGGATTGAAAACTGCTACTCCAGCCGGCCTTGCGCGCCTGCTGCTGATGACTACGTCGTACCGGCAGCTGACTGAGGGCCAGCGTTACCAAATGGTGGCTGGCTTAGCTTGCAATCAGAGCCAAGCCAGCATTGCCAGACAGCTCGGGAGGCGGATTGCAACGCCGCCTAGCGCACGAAGCTCGCAGTGGTTTTGCAGCGGCCGGTTAGAAGGTCTTGCTGGCGCTGGCCACCAGCGTCGCGCCGCACAGGTCGTCGAAGCCCGTAAAGCTCTGGCACTCGGTTTTCGACAGGTCGGTGTCGATATAGCTCAGGCCCCAGGTCACGCCGATCAGGTCACGGCTCAGTTTGATTTCCCAGTTGCGATAGTCGGGGCGGCTGCTGCCGTCGTCGCTGAAAAATACGTCGTCCTTGTAGTCGACGTATTCGTAGCGGGCTTCGAAGCCGATTTCGGCCGGCAGCTGGGTGCGGTAGCCAATAAAGGCCGAGGCCAGGTCCTCGTCCTGGGCGCCTGTGTGCCAATTGCCATCTTCATCCTCGTAGTCCGGGCCTTTTATGTTGCTGACGTATTTGCCGCCGAGCAGCACGCCGTAGATATCCAGGGTGGCCTGGATGTCGCTCTGGTTGAACTGGCTTTCGCGCGGGAATTCATACTGGGTGTAGAAGGTGTCGAGGCTGATGTCGTCAGTCATTTGCCAGTAGTAACCGGCGTAGTACTCGATTTCCTGGCGGGTCTTGGACTCATAGCCAAAGTCGACGTTGGACGTCCACACGCCGGCATACAGGCCGCTGATATGGCTGAGCACGATATTCAATTGCCCGGCCGGGTCGCCTTGGGTTTGCGAAAGGCCGCTGGCACGGTAATCGCTGATGATCGTGGGGGTGATGCTGAGGGTGAACTGATCACTTAGTTCAATCGCCTGGGTGCTGCACAGTGGCGCCAGTGCAAGGCTGGCAAGGGCTAGGGCGGGTAGCGCATTCATGCAAATTTCCCTGTTGTTATGAGTATGTGGGCAGATTCGGACAAGGCTGTGCCGAGCCCCTCGCAGAGCGAGGAGCCGGGCCGTTCAGGCGGAGCGGGTGGAGTGGTTATCAGGACGCGGGGGCGTAGACCTGTTTGCCGGCGAAAAAGGTTTGCAGGACCTGGGTGTCGGACAGTTCTTTGTCGCTGACCTTGAATACATCGCGGTCGAGAACGATCAGGTCTGCCTGTTTGCCAGGTGCCAGGGAGCCGATCTGCTGCTCCAGGCGCAGGGCTTTGGCCGCGTTGATGGTGTAGGCGTAGAACATGCTTTCGCGGTCAATACTCTCGGCACTGTTGAGTACGCCGAGCGGGCCTTTGCGGGTGCTGGCCTGGGCGATGGCATTCCACGGATTGGGGCTGGACACCGGCCAATCGCTGGCGCCGGCAATGGTCGCGCCGGCCTTGTGCAGCGAGCGGGCCGGATACTGGTACTGGTAGGCGAAGGCGCTGATATAGGGTTTGACCAACTCCTCCGTGTAGGTCTCGGCGGTGGCCCAGAGCAGCTGCATGGACGCAATCACGCCGAGCTGTTTGAAGCGCGGAAACTCCTTGGGGTTGACCAGTTGCAGGTGGCTGATGCTGTGCGGTACCGGGGTTGGGTTGAGCTTGCGGGCATATTCAAAGCCATTCAAAGACTCACGCACCGCGCGGTCGCCGACCGCATGCATGTGCACGATCCAGTCGCGCTTTTCGGCCGCCACCACCAGCTCACCAAAGTGCGCCGGGTCGATCAGCAGCTCTCCTTGTTTGAGGCTGTTTTTGAATGGGTCAATAACCGCGGCGGTCTGCCCTGGAAATTCCAGAATGCCGTCGGCAAAAATCTTGATGCCAGGGAACGTCAGGTTTGGCACGCCTTCGAACTGCTGCATGACCTTGGCCAGCACTTGCAGATCAGCCGGTTTGCTTTGCGGATGAGTGATCAGCAGGGCGGCGACGTGGGCGCTGAGTTCGCCGTCTTCCGCGAGTTTGCGGTAGAGCGGCAGTACACCGAAGCTCTGCTCGGTCGGGCGCAACTCGAACAGCGAATCGCCGCTGCCGGCATTAGCCGCCGCGTCCATCCAGGCGGTGACGCCGTATTGGTTGTTGACTTTCACGGCCTTGCGGGCGGCGTTCAGCATGACTGATTCAGTGGGGCCGGGCAGCTGGCTGCGGACCCGATCCCAGCCGTTTTCAGATAAATAACCAGTGGGCGTGAAGTCGGCTGCGTGGCCGATATAGTTGCGTTCTTTCTCCGGCAGGCTTTTTACCAGCGCCGCGTCGATCTTCAGGCGCTTGAGCATGGCGTTATTGGCCCAGCCGGTATGGCCGTCGATGCCGTTCAGCACCACAGGTTGGTCGGCCCAGCGGCCCTGATTGAAGATCTTGCCGAGTTCACGGCTTTGTTCCCAATAGGCCGAGCTAACTCCGGCAATGCTGACCACGTCAGCCAGGCGCGCGTGACCGGCCTGATCCTCGGCGATGATCCATTGCTCAAGGTCGGGTAGCGGTTTTACTGTGTCATACAGGTTGGAGCCCATGCTGTCGTAGGCGGCAATCACCGGATGGCTGTGGGTGTCGATCATGCCGGGCATCAGGACCTTGCCGGCGAGATCGATCCGTTGCGTATCGGCATCGGCCAGGGCCTTGACCTCGGCATCGCTACCGACCTTAAGGATCTTGCCGTTCTCCACCGCCACCGCCTGGGCCAGTGGCTGGCCAGGTTCGGCGGTGAACACCTTGCCGTTGAACAGCAGTAGATCGGCGGCGGCCATTGCTTCCATCGAGGAAAAAGCCATCGCAGTGGCCAACAAGCTTGGAATAAATCGTTGCATCGGGGCAGCCTCATGTTTTTATTGAGTTGTTTTTATTGAGCTGGCCGCCAGACTAGCGCCTGGCGCAGGCCGGCAGAACACCGCTGCAGCGCAAAACCCTTTTGCCAAATAGGAAAAGCAACATGGACAAGCTCGGCGCCCTGAGCATGTTTGTCGCCACCGCCGAGCACGGCAGCTTCAGCCGTGCGGCCGAGCAGCTGGGCAAGACGCCCTCGGCTTTGACCAAGGCCGTCAGCCATCTGGAGGCCGAACTGGGCGCGCAGCTGTTCGAGCGCAGCACCCGACGCACGGCGTTGACCGAGGCCGGCCGGCTCTATCTGGAAACCGCCCGCCAGGTGCTGCAGCGTCTGCATGATGCCGGTGAGGAGATCGGCCAGTTGCAGCACGGTTTGCATGGCAACCTGAGGTTGACCGCACCGCTGGCCTTCGGCCGGGCCTTTCTCGATGAGGTCTGTGCCGGCTTTCTCGTCGCCCATCCGCAGATTAAGCTGCGGGTGGATCTGTGCGATGCCTTCGTTGATCTGGTCGAGGGTGGTTACGACCTGGCAATGCGCGAGGGTCGCAGTGACTTGCCAGGGCTGATCGCCAAACCTCTGGGGCAAAACCGCATAGTGCTTTGCGCCAGCCCTGCGTATCTGGCCGCCAATCCGACACCGGTCAGCCCGGAAAACTTCGACCGCCATCAGTGGCTGATCTACCGCCATCCGGCACTAGACCAGAGCTACTGGTGGATGTCCCTGGCTGGGGTGCGCATGCGCGTCCCCCAGCCAGGGGCTCGCCTGCAAAGCGATAATTACGACCTGCTACTGGCCAATACCCTGATGGGGGCTGGTCTGTATTGCTGTCCGTTGTGGAGCGTGAAGCCCTATCTAGAGAGTGGTCAGTTGCTGCAGGTGATGACGGAGTACGACTTCGATCCGGACGCTTTCGGCCCACTGATCCTCGCCGTCTACCCCAGCCACCGCCGCGCCACGCGCAAGGTGCTGGCGTTTATCGACTATCTCGCGGCTTTCCTCGAGAGGCGTGGCCTGGCCTGAGTGGATAGGGCTTTTCCCCACTAAGGTTCAGATTGCCCCGCAGATACCGTTTCTCTAGTCAGTGAACAAGAGCCCGTCGAGCATCAAAAGGTTGCCCCGATTTGAGCACGCCGTAGGCGATATGCAGTTGCGCAGGGTGGAAAATCCGCAAAGCGGTTTTCCACCATGGGGTGTCCAGAATCGTTTGACCAGATCAAACGCAGCAAAGCGGAGTAACAGCTGAAGGCTGGCCCGCAGGACCGTCCTGCGGACGTTCACCCGCAAGCGCTCGTCCGAGCCGGTTTGCAACGCAGCATGGCCAAGCGCAGTAGATATTGGACAGGGTCTTAGAAACTCTTGCTGACGCTGGCGACAACAGTCGCCGTGCAGACGTCGGTAAAGCCGTAGAAGCTGGCGCACTCGCTTTCCGAGATGTCGGTGTCGACGTAGCTCAGGCCCCAGGTGACGCCGAACAGGTCGCGGCTCAGCTTGGCTTCCCACTCGTAGTAGGACTCGCTGCTCTCGCCGCTGCTGGTCCAGAACAGCGGGTCCTTGAAGTCCATCCGCCCGTAGCGCAACTCCAGGCCCAGCTCGGCCGGCAGCGTGGTCTTGTAGCCGAGGTAGGTGTAGAGGGTGTCCTGGTCTACGCCGAAGAGGTTCGGCGCATCGTTGGAGTAATAGGCGGCGAGTTGCACGCCATAGGCGTCGAGGATGGCGTAGACCTCGCTCTGGTTGAACTGGCTCTCCTTCGGGTAGCTGTATTTGACGTAGCCGAGATCGAGACTGACGGCGTCGGTCGCTTGCCAGTAGTAACCGGCGTAGAGATCGAGCTCCTGGCGGGTCTTGAGATCCAGGCCGAAATCCACGTTGGAGGTCCAGGCCCCGGCATACAGCCCGCTGCTGTGCAGCAGCGTGGCGCCGGCCTGGGCCGCGGGATCGCCTTGGGTCTGGCTGATACCACGGGTGCGATAGTCGCTGAGCGCGGCCAGGTCGATCTGCAGGCTGAAGTCATCGTTGAGCGTCAGCGCTTGCGAGGTCAGCGGTGTCAGGGCCAGACCGGCGAGGCAGAGCAGGGTGAGGCGGTTCATGCGGGGTTCCCCATTGTTGTGATTGTTTTAGGCAGAGCGGTGTGACAGAGCGCGGGCAAGGCTCCGCCCGGCCCCGTCCTAACCGGGCGGAGCGAGCCTCTTGCGAACGGGGCTAGGCGGAGTCCTGTTTATTCGGCGCGCGAGTAGACTTCGCGGCCGGCGAAGAAGGTCTTGAGGACCTGGGTATCTTTCAATGCTTGCGCGGGGACCTCAAACACGTCGCGATCGAGCAGGATCAGATCGGCCTGTTTGCCGGGGGCAAGGGAGCCGATCTGCTGCTCCAGACCCAAGGTGCGCGCGGCATTGCGGGTGTAGGCGTAGAACATGGTCTCGCGGTCGATACGCTCGGCCTCGTTAAGCACCCCCTTCGGCCCCTTGCGGGTTACCGCCTGGTAGATGGCGTACCAGGGGTTTGGGGTGGTCACCGGCCAGTCGCTGGCGCCGGCGATGGTGGCGCCCTTGGCGTGCAGCGAGTGGGCCGGATACTGGTAATGGAAGGCGAGGGCGTTGATATAGGGTTTGACCAGATCGATGGTGACGTCATCCGCGCTGGCCCAGTACAGCTGCATGGAGGCGATCACGTCGAGCGGCTTGAAGCGCGCAAACTCCTTGGGATTGACCATTTGCAGGTGGGTGATCGAGTGGGCAATGCCGCTCTGGCGGTCCTTGCGTGCCTGCTCGATGCCGTTCAGTGACTCGCGCACCGCGCGATCGCCGAGGGCATGGATATGCACCAGCCAGCCGCGCTGGTCCGCCGCGCTGACCAGTTCACCAAAGTGCGCCGGGTCGATCAGCAGCTCGCCGCGTTTCTGCGAGTTGCTGTAGGGATCAATCATCGCGGCCGTCTGCGCAGGATACTCGGGTACGCCGTCGGCGAAGATCTTGATCCCCGGCAGGCTCAAGTTGGGGATGCCCTGGAACTGCTGGCGGACCTTGTCCAGGGTCGCCAGATCGGCCGGAGTGCTCTTCGGATGCGCCACCAGCAGGGCCGCGACGTGGGCGTTCAGCTCGCCCTTGTCGGCCAGCGCCTTGTACACCGGCAGCACGCCGACGGTTTTCTCCGTGGGTTTCAGGTCGAACAGCGCCGCGCCCGGTGCGGCGTTGGCGGCCGGGTCCATCCAGGCGGTGATGCCGAGTTCATTGTTGTAGCGCACGGCCGCCTGGGCGGCGTGGAGCAACTCGGCGTCGGTAGCCGCGGGTAGCTTGGCCAGCACCGGGTCGAGACCGGCATCGGCGAGGAAGCCGTTGGGGCTGAGGTCTGCGCGGTGACCGATGGTGTCACGTTCGGCCTCCGGCAAGGCGCGGACCCGTGCCGCATCTATCCCGGCATGTTTCAGCAGGGCATCGTTGGCCCAGCCGGTATGGTGATCCCAGCCGATGAAGACCAGCGGCTGTTCGGCCCACTCGCCCTTATTGAAGCGCTCGGCGAAACCTTCGATCTGGCTCCAGTAGCTGGAGTGCATGCCGCCGACGCTGAGGATGTCGCCATGTTTGGCGCTGCCGTCGTCACGCCATTTGCGCAGGCGCTGTTCCAGCTCCTCCAGGCTGACCTGCTCGCTGGCCATATTGGCGGAGGCCAGCTCCAAGCCGCCCATGATGGCGTGGGAGTGGCTGTCGATCAGGCCTGGCATCAGCACTCTGCCGCCCAGGTCGATGGTCTTGGCGCCGCTCTCGGCCAGGGCCTTGATCTCGGCGTTGGAGCCGACCTTGAGGATCTTGCCGTTCTCCACCGCCACCGCCTGGGCCAGCGGCTGGCCGGGTTCGGCGGTGAACACCTTGCCGTTGAGTAGCACCAGGTCGGCGGCAGCCATGGCCTGTAGAGAGGAAAAAGCCAGTGCGGCGCTCAGCACCTTGGGAAGAAACCTGCGCATCGGGATACCTCTTTGTTTTTCTTGGAATAGCCGCGAGACTAGCGAAGCGCCGGGGCTGGCGGAAAGCCGCTATTGCGCACAACTTCTGTGCCTGACAGGAAATAATCGATGGACAAACTGAGTGCCCTGACCATGTTCGTCGCCACCGCCGACCACGGCAGTTTCAGCCGCGCCGCCGAGCACTTGGGTAAGACGCCCTCGGCGCTGACCAAGGCCGTGGCGCATCTGGAAGGCGAGCTCGGGGCGCGCCTGTTCGAGCGCTCGACGCGGCGCATGGCACTGACCGAAGCCGGGCATATCTACTTGGAAGGCGCCCGCCAGGCCCTGCAGAACCTGCATGAGGCGGCCGACGAAATCGACCAGTTGCAGTCCGAGTTGCGTGGCAGCTTGCGCTTGAGCGCGCCGCCGTCGTTCGGCCCGGCCTTTCTCAACGAGGCCAGCATCGGCTTCCTCAGGGCGCATCCGCAGATCAGGCTGCAGGTCGATCTGAATGAGGCGTTCGTCGATCTGGTCGAGGGCGGCTATGACCTGGCCCTGCGCGATGGCCCCATCGATCTGCCGGGCCTGATCGCCCGCCCACTTACCGAGAACCGTATCCTGCTGTGCGCCAGCCCGGACTATCTGCAACGCAACCCGCTCCCGGTGCTGCCGGAGACCTTCGCCCAACACGACTGGCTGATTTATCGGCATCCCGCGCTGAACCGCAATTACTGGTGGCTGAGGTTGGGCGAGCAACGCCTGCGTATCGAGCAACCCGCGCCGCGGCTGACCAGCGACAGCTATGACTTCCTGCTGGCGCACCTGCTGGCCGGTCAGGGCCTGCAGTTCTGTCCGCAGTGGAGCGCGGCCCCCTATTTGGCCAGTGGGCAGCTGGTGCAGCTGCTCGGCGAATACCGCCTCGAACCGGATGCTCTCGGCCCTTGGGTGCATGCCCTGTACCTCAGTCACCGGCGCTCTACGCACAAGGTGCGGGCCTTTATCGAGCATCTAACGGCCTTTCTCGGCGCGCGCGGACTCAGTTGAGGCTTTCCTAGGCGGCGGCCACTGGCTAAGCTCGGCGTTCGTTTCCCAGCAGAGACTTTCTTATGCCACAGCAATGGCCGGCCGCCGATATCGCCCGTTTGATCCTCGACGGCTTCGACGACTATCGCGAGCATTTCCGCCAGATCACCGATGGCGCGCGGACGCGTTTTGAGCAGGCGCAGTGGCAGGAAACACAGCAGGCCTCGGCCGCGCGGATCAATCTGTATGAGGAAAAAGTCAGCGAGGTCGGCGCACGCCTGCACCAGGCGATCAGCGCCGAGGTGTTGCTGGATGTGCAGTTCTGGCCCTTGGTGAAGAGTGCCTATATCAATTTGATCGACACCCGTTTCGACGACGAACTGGCGGAAACCTGGTTCAACTCGATCTTCTGCGGGCTGTTCAGCCATGACTGCATCAGCGACGGTTGCATGTTTATCCACACCACGCGGCCGTCGCTGCGCAGCCATGAGCGTGCCGCGCAAACCCGCAGTTACCTGCCGCAGATCAACCTGGGCGGCATGCTTGAGCAAGTATTCGCCGACTACCGCTTCAGCGTGCCGTATGAAGACCTGCCGCGTGACCTGCGGCGCCTGGAAACGCAATTGCGTACCAGCCTGCCGGACTGGGTCTGCAAAGACCCGGAGCTGTGTATCGAACTGTTTTCCTCGGTGCTCTATCGCAACAAGGGTGCTTATCTGGTCGGGCGCATCTACACCCGCGATGAGCAGTGGCCGCTGGTGATTCCGCTGTTGCACCGCGAAGGGCAGGGCGTGCAGGTCGATGCGTTGATCACCGACGAGGCGGAGGTGTCGATCATCTTCTCCTTCACCCGTTCCTATTTCATGGTCGATGTGGCGATTCCGGCGGAGTTCGTCGGCTTTCTCAAGCGCATCCTGCCGGGCAAGCACATCGCCGAGCTGTACACCTCGATCGGTTTCTACAAGCACGGTAAGTCGGAGTTCTACCGTGCGCTGATCAACCACCTGGCGAATACCGACGACCGCTTCATCATGGCCCCCGGCGTGCGCGGCATGGTCATGAGCGTGTTTACCCTGCCGGGCTTCAATACGGTGTTCAAGATCATCAAGGATCGCTTCTCGCCGTCGAAGAACGTCGACCGCGCCACGGTGATCGAGAAGTACCGTATGGTCAAAAGCGTCGACCGCGTCGGGCGCATGGCCGATACCCAGGAATTCGCCGATTTCCGCTTCCCGAAAGCCAAGTTCGAGCCGGAATGCCTGGCCGAACTGCTGGAAGTGGCGGCATCCACCGTCGAGCTGGAAGGCGATATCGTGCTGATCCGCCATTGCTGGACAGAACGGCGGATGACCCCGCTGAACATCTATCTTGAGCACGCCAACGAGGCGCAAGTGCTTGAGGCATTGGAGGACTACGGGCTGGCGATCAAGCAACTGGCGGCGGCGAATATCTTCCCCGGCGATATGCTGCTGAAGAACTTTGGCGTCACCCGGCATGGCCGCGTGGTGTTCTACGATTACGACGAAATCTGCCACCTGACCGAAGCGAACTTCCGCCGCATTCCGCCGCCGCGCTACCCGGAGGACGAAATGGCCTCCGAGCCGTGGTATTCGATCGGCCCGCTGGATGTGTTCCCGGAGGAGTTTCCGCCGTTCCTGTTCGCGGACATGGGCCAGCGCCGTCTATTCAGCCAACTGCACGGCGATTTGTATCAAGCCGAATACTGGCAGGGGCTGCAGGAGGCGATTCGTGCTGGCAAGGTGATCGACGTATTCCCCTATCGGCGCAAGGAGCAACTGAACTGAGTTCTGCCGCGCCGTTTTCGCTGAGCTGAGCACGCCATGCCCGATCCGATCTTTTCCCGCTCGTCCTGGCTCAACTCGCTGCATATGTCCTCGCTGACCGTGGCGATGCTGCAAGGCGAGGGCCACTCGGCCGGTGCGCTGCTCGAGGGCAGCGGTA
Organism: Pseudomonas cavernicola; assembly: GCF_003596405.1. Lineage (NCBI taxonomy): Bacteria > Pseudomonadati > Pseudomonadota > Gammaproteobacteria > Pseudomonadales > Pseudomonadaceae > Pseudomonas > Pseudomonas cavernicola. Next base: position 2,502,285 of record NZ_QYUR01000002.1, on the reverse strand, counting down.
TCTCCGAAGCCGACCTGCGCGGGCTGAAGCGGTTGATCAGCCCCAGGCAGGAGCAGCAGGTGTTCGCCAATGCCCTGCGCTTGAGCCCACAGCCGGCGCTGGGCATGCGCCTCGGCCTGCGTACGCGGGTCTCCGCTTATGGCCTGCTCGGTTATGCGCTGCTGTCCGCGCCAACCCTCGGTGAAGCGCTGCGCATCGGTCTGAGTTACCCGGTGTTGCTCGGCACCTACTTCCACTTAAGCCTGCAAGTCGAGGGTGAGCGCGCCTGGCTGGTAGCCACCGGTTATGGCGAGGACGAGGCCTTGCGCCCGTTCAATACCGAGCTGTGTCTGGGCTCGCTGAAGGTGATTTGCGCCGACCTGCTTGGCCAGCCGCTGCCGCTGGAAGCTACTCAGCTGGACTACCCCGAGTCCCCTGGATTGTGTGAGGCCTACGGGCAAGGCTTCGCTTGCGCGCTGCAGTTCGAGCAGCCGCGCAGTGCCATCGGCTTTGCTGCGCGCTGGCTGGAACAGCCCTTGCCGTTGGCCGACCCGGTGACCCACCTGGAAATGCTCGAACAATGCCGTCGGCAGAATGTCGAGTTCGCTGCCAAGCGCGCCTGGCTCGAGCGCGTGCGCGGCTTGCTCGCGCAGCGCTTGCAGCAACCACCGGGACTGGAGGAACTGGCGCGGCAGATGAACTGCTCGGCCCGCAGCCTGCGCCGTTACCTGCAACAGCAGCAGACCAGCTACCAGCAATTGCTCGATGAGCTGCGCTTCGCCCGCGCCAAGGAGTTGCTGCAGCAGGGCGAGATGCCGATCTACCGCATCGCCGAGGAGCTTGGCTTCAGCGAAACCGCCAGCCTGCGGCATGCCTTCCAGCGCTGGAGCGGGCAGCCGCCCAGTCACTTCCGCGTCTGAACCGCGCATCCAGATAAAGCCCCGTAGGGTGGGCTTCAGCCCACCAGCCCAGGCACCATGGTGGGCTAAAGCCCACCCTACGAATCTGGAGCGGGCAGCCGCCCAGTCATTTCCGCGTCTGAACCGCGCATCCAGATAAAGCCCCATAGGGTGGGCTTCAGCCCACCAGCCCAGGCACCATGGTGGGCTAAAGCCCACCCTACGAATCGGAACGGGCAGCCGCCGTACCCTGCTGGCCAAAGTTATTGGCCATATCAATCCCCTTTTGGCCGTGCACGCCGTTCTTGTCAGTGCGCTTGTGTGTACAGAATGTGCCTCAGGCCGGTGGCTCAAGCTGCCCAACACTTTGTGCAGCAAGTGGCTGCGCCCCTATTAGAACTGCGTGAGGTTTCCCTATGCTGACCGTCTACAGCGACGATCACCGTCTTCACCATGGCCAGTCGGAATTGGTCGATGGCCAACTGCAACCCTGCTTCGAGATGCCCAGCCGGGCCGACCAGGTAATGGCGCGGGTTCGCCAGCAAGCGCTGGGTGAGGTGATTGCCCCGCAGGATTTCGGTCTCGGGCCGATTCGCCGGATTCACGATAGTGGCTATCTCGAGTTCCTGTTGGGGGCCTGGGCACGTTGGGCCGCCGAAGGCCACAGCTGCGATCTGCTGCCCTCGACCTTTCCCGCACGCCGGCTGCGCCGCGACGGGCCGGTGCCGAGTGCGCTGATCGGCCAGCTCGGCCACTACTGCTTCGATACCGAGGCGCCGATCACCGCCGGCACCTGGCAGGCGATCTATAGCTCGGCGCAGGTCGCGCTGACCGCTCAAGATCACATGCGCCAAGGCGCCCGTACGGCGTTCGCTCTGTGCCGGCCACCGGGCCACCATGCCGGTAGCGACTTCATGGGCGGCTACTGCTTCCTCAACAACGTTGCCATCGCCGCCCAGGCTTTCCTCGATCAGGGCGCCAAGCGGGTGGCGATCCTCGATGTCGACTATCACCACGGCAACGGCACCCAGGAGCTGTTCTACCAGCGCAACGACGTGCTGTTCGCCTCGATTCATGGCGATCCGCTGGAGGAATACCCGTATTTCCTCGGCCACGCCGATGAGCACGGCGAAGGTGCCGGCGAAGGCTTCAACCACAACTACCCACTGCCGCTGGGCAGTGGCTGGGCCACCTGGAGCGCAGCGCTGGAAGATGCCTGCGGCAAGATCGCGGCTTACGCTCCCGATGCGCTGGTGATCTCCCTGGGGGTGGATACCTACAAAGACGATCCGATCTCCCAGTTCAAGCTGGACTCCCCCGATTACCTGGCGATGGGCGCGCGCATCGCGGCCCTGGGCCTGCCGACCCTGTTCGTCATGGAAGGGGGCTATGCGGTGGAAGCCATCGGCGTCAACGCGGTCAACGTGCTGCAAGGTTACGAGGCCGCCGCCCAGTAAGGGCGGCGCCAGAGGAGCGAGAAATGAATAAGAAAAACCTGATTCGCTATGCCCTGACTGGCGCCATCCTCGGTACGGCGCTGAGTGCCGCCGCCGAGCCCGTCGTGCGTATCTATAACTGGTTCGATTACATCGGTCCGGACACCCTGAAAAGCTTCCAGAAAGAAGCCGGCATCCAGCCGAAATACGATGTCTACGACAGCAACGAGGTGTTGGAGGCCAAGCTGCTGTCCGGGCGTTCCGGCTACGACCTGGTGGTGCCGAGCGACAGCTTTCTACCCAACTACATGAAAGCCCAGGTGTTCCAGCCACTGGACAAGAGCAAGCTGCCGAACTGGAAGAACCTCAATCCGGATCTGCTCAAGGTGCTGGCGGCGAAAGACCCCGGCAACCAGTACGTGATGCCTTACATGTGGGGCACTAACGGCATCGCTTACAACGTCGACAAGGTCAAGGCGATACTCGGCAACGATGCGCCGCTGGACTCCTGGGAGCTGATCTTCAAGCCGGAAAACCTGGCCAAGCTGAAACAGTGCGGCGTGGCCTTCCTCGACTCGCCCACCGAAGTGATCCCGGAAGTGCTGCAGTACCTCGGTCTGTCGCCGAATAGCCGCAACCCCGCGGACTACAAGAAGGCCGAGGAGCACCTGAGCAAGCTGCGTCCGTACGTGACCTATTTCAGCTCGTCGAAGTTCGTCAGCGACCTGGCCAATGGTGAAGTCTGCGTGGCCCTGGCCTGGTCCGGTGGCGCTATGCAGGCGGCCAATCGGGCGAAGGAAGCCGGCAACGGAGTGAAGGTCGAGTACCGCATTCCGAAGGAAGGCACCGCGGCCTGGTTCGACGTGCTGGCTATCCCGCGGGATGCGAAAAATATCGACGAGGCGCACGCCTTCCTCAACTACCTGCTGCGGCCAGAAGTGGTGGCGCCGATTTCCGACTATGTGGCTTACGCCAACCCCAACCGGGCGGCGGATAAGCTGATTTCGGCGGATTTGCGCGACAACCCCAACGTTTATCCGCCGGCCGAGATGCGCGCCAAGTTGTATTCGGTGGAAATGCTGCCGCCGAGCCTGGAGCGCCTGCGTACACGGACCTGGACGAAGATCAAGACGGGTCAGTGACGGGCGATTTCTGCACGCTTCGGGATGGGGTGGCCAGTTGAGTTGGCCGGCTGAGGGACGTTGCGGGAGCCAGTCAGATGACTCAGCCCCGGAGTTTCCCTCGCGTCCAGCTGGGTGTTTGCCGGAACCGACGCCTTTGTCGCCATCGATGTCGGTTTCTGCTTGGCAACCTCGGCCAGCTTAATCGGATAATTCCGCCATTGTTGAGCTGGGTTTCAGTTCTTCGTAGGAGCGAGCTCTGCTCGCGAAGCTCTTCAGGCAAGAGCATCGCGAGCAGAGCTCGCTCCTACAGGTTATGTGCTTTTCGAAAGCACTTTCTGCAACAGCTAACTCAGACATAGCCTTTTCACTAGCCTGCCGAGTCCCTGCAATGAAGCGGTCTGTCTGCGCTGTATCCCTGCACTTAGCTGATGGTTGCAGCCAGCCATGAGCGCCCAGCGGCGCGGAGCCGATGTCTTCGCCTTTCAGCTGATGACGGTTCTCTGCGTGATCTGGGGCATGCAGCAGGTGGCGATCAAATTGGCCGCAGCGGATATCGTGCCGATCATGCAGGCCGCCGGACGTTCCGGTATCGCCGCGCTGCTGGTGGGCCTGCTGATGTGCTGGCGCGGTGGCTGGGCGAGGATGAGGAGGGACACCCTGGGCGCCGGTTTGCTCGCCGGCGGCTTGTTTGCCCTGGAGTTCCTGCTGATCGCCGTGGGCCTGCAATACACCACGGCCTCGCACATGGCGGTGTTCCTCTATACCGCGCCGATCTTCTCCGCGCTGGGTCTGCACTTTCTGTTGCCGAGCGAGCGTTTGTGCGCGCAGCAATGGCTGGGAATCGGTGTGTGCTTCATCGGTATCGCCGTGGCCTTCGGTGCGGGCATGCTGATGTCGGAAATCGACACACAGATACTCATCGGCGATGCGCTGGGTGTCCTCGGCGGTATGGCTTGGGGCGCCACCACGGTGGTGGTGCGGGCATCGAAGTTGTCGGAAGCGCCGCCGACCCTGACCTTGTTCTACCAACTGTTCGTGGGATTCGTCGTACTGCTGGCAATTGCTGCGGCCACCGGGCAGATCGGCAAGGTCGAATTGACCCCGATCAGCATCGGCAGTCTGTTGTTTCAGGGCGTGCTGGTGTCCTTTATCAGCTATTTCGCCTGGTTCTGGTTGTTGCGCCGCTACCTCGCCTCGAACCTCGCGGTGTTCTCGTTCATGACGCCATTGTTTGGCGTCACCTTCGGCGCGCTGCTGCTTGGCGAGCCGCTGACCATAAGCTTCTTGATCGGCGCAGTGCTGGTGCTGCTCGGCATCCTCCTGGCCAGCGGCTGGCGCGGGTTCCGCCGAGGGTCATAAGCGCTCACGCCAGGCAGGCCCGCTGGTGGCTCAGTTGCGGCACCAGCAAACCGCCGGCAACCAACAGACCCAACCCGGCAAGCAGCAGAGCCGGCTGCAAGCCGCTGCTGAAGTGACTGCGAAGCGCCGCCAGCAGGGGGCCGAGCAATTGCCCGATGGCGAAGCCGGTGGTCAGCAGGCCGGCGTTCTGCCGGGGGCGATTGCGGGGCCAGCTCACGGGCGTATTGCATCACCAGCTGCATGCCGGCGAGGAGCGGCCCACCGTAGAGCAGCACGCAGGCCTACAGCCCGCCGAGCAGACGCAGGCGGGCATGCTCGGTGCCAACCTGCGCGCCTGGATCGAGCTTCTGCAGGACGCTGATCAGGCGCTCTGAAAAGTCTGCCGGTAGGCGCTTGGCGATACACCCAGCGCCTTGGCGAAATGGTGCCGCAGCGATACCGGCGAGCCGAACCCGGCCAGCCCGGCGATGGCGTCGATGGGCTGGTCGGTGCGCTCCAGCAGGCGCTGACTCAGGGCCAGGCGCTCGGCCAGTAGCCAGTCGCCCACTGTGGTGCCGGTGAGTTGGCGGAAGTGACGGGTGAAGGTTCTTCGGCTCATCAGCGATTTTTCCGCCAGGCTGTCCAGGCTATGCGGCTTGTCCAGGTTGGCGCGTACCCAGTCGAGTTAGGTCGGAGAGACGGTCGTCGCGCGCCGTGGCCGGCAGCGGTTGTTCGATGAACTGCGCTTGCCCACCCTGGCGATGGGGCGGCACCACCAGGCGTCGCGCCACCTTGTTCGCCATCTCGGCGCCGCTGTGCTGGCGCAGCAGGTGCAGGCAGCAGTCGATGGCGGCGGCGGTGCCGGCCGAGGTGAGAAGGCAGCCGTCGTCCACGTAGAGCACATCGGCATCCACCTGCACTGCGGGGTAGCGTTCGGCGAATACTTCGGCCCAGGCCCAGTGGGTGGTGGCTTGGCGACCGTCGAGCAGGCCTGCCTCGGCGAGCACGAAGGCTCCCAGGCAAAGACCCACTACATGCGCGCCGCGCGCATGGGCGGCGATCAGCGCATCCAGCAGCGCTCTAGGCGGCTGTTCGTGCGGGTTGGACCAGGCCGGCACTATGACCGTTTGCGCACTTTCGATGGCCTCCAGGCCATGGCTGACGATCAGCTCGAAACCGGCGGTGGTGGTCAGCCGGCCGGGATCGGTGGCGCACACCACCAGTTCGTACGCCGGCTCGCCCGGCCTGGACTCGCCGAATACCAGGCACGGCACGGAGAGGTGAAAAGGGCTGATGCGGTCATAGGCGATCACGGCGATGCGGTGGGGCTGCACGGTTTCGTCTCATACATGGGTTTGGCCCGATCTTAGCGTAGTTTGACTTTCGGGCCACTCACGACGGGTACGCCGACAGGTGAAGAATCGCTCCAACGCAAATCCAACCCATAAGGAATACCGCCATGAGGCAGCAACAACCCAAGCGCGCCCTGATCGTCATCGACGTGCAGAACGAATACGTCACCGGCAACCTGCGCATCGAATACCCCGAGGTGAACCAATCCCTGGCCAACATCGCCAAGGCCATGGACGCCGCCCACGCCGTCGGGATTCCTGTCGTGGTGGTGCAGCACCTGGAGCCAGCCACTTCGCCGCTGTTCGCCCGTGGTAGCGAGTTCGCCAAGGTGCATCCGCTGGTCGCCGAGCGGCCGTACGACCATTTTGTCGAGAAGAGCGTCGCCAGCGCCCTGACCGGCACTGACCTCGGCCAATGGCTGCGCGAGCGGGAAATCGACACCCTCAGCGTGGTCGGCTACATGACCCAAAACTGCGACGACGCCACCGTGCGCCAGGCCCACCATGAAGGCTGGAAGGTCGAACTGCTGCATGACGCCGCCGGCTCGTTGCCCTACACCAACAACCTGGGTACGGCGACCGCCGAGGAAATTCACCGGGTCTTTACCATCGTCATGCACACCGGCTTCGCCGCCGTGCTCAGCACCGATGAATGGCTGAATGCCCTGGAAAGCGGCGAGGTGCCGCAGGCGGACAACGTCTACTTGTCCAATCAGCGGGCGATAAAGGCGCGCTGAGCGATGGCGGCGTGCCGCCCTGGGTGCTTTGGTTCTGCGTGGGCGAGGTGCCCACGCCGGACAGGTTGTGGCGGGGTAGATCGCTTGGATCGCGTTGCGAGTGCAGCCACCCGGATTCGCGGTGTGGAGGTCTTGCATGGCTCCGTGTGAAGGGCTTTCTAGTTGCTGACGATGGAAAGGAAATCCCGATGATTTGATCCCCATCAGCTAAGAAATTTCACCATGAAGTAGTCTTTTTCCTACAGGAAGCTACTAAGCTCCTGAGTAGGGGCGGCCAAGAGGCAAGGGCGCTCCGACCACCTACCCAGCAAGGGGGTACAGCATGAAACGTCGGCTGAATGCGTGGATGTGGCAACTGGGTGTCGCGCTGGGCCTGATCGAAGCGCCGCGCCTGCAACCCATCCCGGTCCGCAGTGAAAAGCAGCGCCGCCTCGCCTAGCAGTGACGTCGTCGGTGATCCGTCAACCGTGAGCCCTGAACCAGTTGTCGATCAACGCGTTCAGGTGCTCACCGGAGAAACTGGGAAAATGCCCGCCGTGCATGGTGCGCACCGGTAGTTCACGTAGCGGTGCCAGGCTATGGGCGTAATCCTGCAGATTCGCGTGGTAGGCGTCCTCCGCGGCGATTTCTCTGTAAACCCACGCGCCAGGCTGAACTTGGCGGCGGGTAGATCTCAACGCTTCCTCCCCATCCTACGGCCTTGCTAGACGTTAGCTCGCGAGACCGCTCAAGGCGCGAAAGGCGGCGCCTCCATCACCTCGATGATCAGCGGCCGGTCGCTCGGCGCATCGCGCAACAGTTGGCGCAGGTGCGCCAGGTCGAGGGCTCGCTCGGCGGCGCAGCCAAAGCCACGGGCAATGGTGAGGAAGTCCGGGGTGTAGATGTCGACGCCGAGCGGCGTGATGTCGCGGCGCTCCATGTAGCGCTTGATCTCGCCGTAGCCATGGTTATTCCACAGCAACACGACGATGCCGACTTTGGCTTCCACCGCGCTGGCCAGTTCCGGCAGGCTGAACTGCAGGCCACCGTCGCCGATCAGGCAGATCACCGGGCGAGTAGGCTCCGCAAGCTTGGCACCAATCGCCGCCGGCAAGCCGTAGCCGAGGGTGCCGTAGCCGGTGGAGGAGTTGAACCAGCGGCGTGGGCCGTTCAAGTCGACCAGGTGGTTGCCGCTGTAGACGGTTTGGGTCGAGTCGCCGACAAAGCGAGCCTCGGGCAGCACCGCCAGGATGTTGTCGAACAACTGGCGGTAATGCGCCCAGCCGGTAAAGTCTTCCGCCAGTTGGCTGCGTACTGTCGCGGCGCGTTGTGCGCCGGGGCTGTTGGCATCGATCTCGCGGGTAGGCAGTTCGGCCAGCAGCACGCGCATGGCCAGCCGCGCATCACTGTGAATGGCCAGGGTCGGGGCGAAGTTACGCACCAACTGCTGCGAGTCGATGTCGATGCGGATCAGCTCGCCGTTGAGTTTGAAGCCGCCATCGAAGACCACGTCGTAATCGGTTTCGCCAAGTTCCGTGCCGATGGCCAGGATCACGTCGGCATCCGCTGCCAACTCGCGTACCGGCACCAGCGATTGATTGCTGCCCAGTAGCAGTGGGTGCTCCGGCGGCAGTAGACCTTTGGCGTTGATGGTCAGCGCCGTCGGTGCATCCAGGGCGACTGCCAGGGCGCGAGCTTCCTGCTGCGTATCCACGCAGCCGCCGCCGAGTAGCAATAACGGGCGTTTGGCAGCGCGCAATTTGGCGGCCGCCTCGCGCAGTTGCGCCATGGCACCGGCCGGGCGAGCGATCTGTGGGCGCGGCTGCACGCGCATGTGCTCGGCCGAAGCGGTGATGATGTCCAGCGGTAGCTCGATGTGTACCGGGCGTGGGCGCTCGCTGTCGAACACGGCGAAAGCTCGGGCCAGTACGGCCGGCAGTTGATCGACATCGAGCAGGGTGTGGCTGAAGGCGCTGACCCCGGCGACCATCGCGCGCTGATTGGGCAGCTCGTGCAGGTAGCCGTTGCCGTGGCCGAGGCGCGAACGTTCGTTGACGCTGGAAATCACCAGCATCGGGATCGAGTCGGCGTAAGCCTGGGCCATGGCGGTGAGGATATTGGTCATCCCTGGACCGGTGATGATGAAGCAGACACCAGGCTTACCGGTGACGCGGGCATAACCATCGGCCATGAAGCCGGCGCCCTGTTCATGCCGTGGCGTGATGTGGCGGATCGAGCTGTGCGGCAGGCCGCGATACAGCTCAACGGTATGCACACCGGGAATGCCGAACACGGTATCGACGCCCCAGGCTTCGAGTTGTTTGACCAGAAATTCGCCGCAAGTAGTCATCGGCACTCCTTAACTAATAGTGGCAAAGCCCTCTCGCCGGGAGGCGAGAGGGCTGATGAGAGCGGACTTTCCGTACGCTCAGGATAGGCGGTTAGGCAACGCTGGGGGCGGCCGCTTGGCGCGGCGAGAGCAGGCTGACCAGCACGAAGCTGACCAGGCCGACAGCCAGGCTGTAGTAGATCGGTGTGTTGGCATCGAGACCGTCTTTGAACATGAAGAACAGGGCAGTCAGGCTGCCTGTGGCCATGCTGGCGATGGCGCCGGCGGTGTTGGCGCGCTTCCAGAAAATTGCGCCCATCAGCGGGATCAGCATGCTGCCGACCAGCAGGTTGTAGGCCAGGGTCAGGGCGCTGAGCACGTCGCTGACGACCATGGCGATAGCCAGCACCACGATGCCGGTGAGCAGGGTGAACAGACGCATGACGTTGAGGCTGGACTGTTTACCACCACGCAGTTTTGGCAGCAGGTCTTCGGTCACTGTGGTGGCAGCGGCGAGCAGGCCGGCGCTGGCGGTGGACATCATCGCGGCCAGTGCGGCGGCGATCACCAGGCCACGGATGCCGTCAGGCAGTGTGGATTGAACGATGGCGGCGAAGGCATTGTTGACGTTGTCCAGATCCGGCAGCAGTACCTTGGCGGCCATGCCGATCAGCGCACCGACCAGGCCGTAGAGCACGCAGTAAATGCCGGCGGCGGTGCCTGCATATTTGGCGACCTTCTCGCTACGCGCGGTGAACACGCGCTGCCAGATGTCCTGGCCGATGAGGATGCCGAAGAAGTAGATCAGGAAGTAAGTGATGATGGTATCCCAGCCGATGGCGGTGAAGCTGAAGCTTGCAGCCGGCAGCTTGGCCACCAGTTCGTCCCAACCGCCGACGCGGTACAGGCAGATGGGCAGCAGGATGAACATCAAACCAACGGTCTTGATGATGAACTGGACGATGTCGGTCAGGGTCAGCGACCACATGCCGCCGATGGTCGAATACACCACCACGACACCGCCGCCGAGCAGCAGACAAGCCCAGAACGGCAGGTCGAACAGCACTTGCAGCACGGTCACCATGGCCAGGGTCGAGGTCACGCCAATCATCAATGCGTAAACCAGCATGATCACCGCGCTGGCCTGGCGGGCCATCGAGTTGTAGCGGCGTTCCAGCACCTGGGTAACGGTGAAGATTTTCAGCTTCAACAGCGGTTTGGCCAGGAACAGGTTGAGCGCGATGATGCCGAAGCCCAGCGCGGCGCACAGCCAGAAGCCGGAAATGCCGTGGACATAGCCCAGGCGCACGGTGCCTACGGTGCAGGCTCCGCCGAGTACGGTTGCCGCCATGGTGCCCATGTAGAAGGCCGGGCCGAGGTTGCGCCCTGCCACCACAAAGTCTTCGTGGGTCTTGGCGCGGCGCATACCGTACCAGCCGAGCGCCAGCATGCCGGCTACATAGAGCAGTACTACAAAAATATCCAAAGCCATTACAGGTCTCTCTTTTTCATTGTTATAGGCACAAACCGGTCAGGCCTGTACCAGGCAGGTCATGGCGCGTTATTGCTCACACTGCGCCATTGGCAAAAGGGTCAAACGGGGGATGTTGCGGATGTTCGACGAGGCCTCAGTTTTTATAATCCGGGTCGAGGCGCTCGAGCTTGCGTAGCCAGGCTTCCCAGAGCAGTTGGCGTTGCCACTCTGCGCCCTGGAATTGCTCGCAGGCGTGCTGGCTGAGTTTGCCCGGCATTTCCCGCACGCCTTGCAGCGCTGCGGCGCTCAGTTGGATCTCGCAGGACTTGTTCAGGTAGTACATGACGTAGAAGGCATCGGCGACGCTGGCGCCGACGCTGAGCAGGCCGTGATGGCGCAGGATCAGTGCGATGTTGTCGCCGAGCGAGGCGACCAGGCGTTCGCGCTCGCCGAGGTCGAGGGCAATGCCTTCGTAGTCGTGGTAACCGACCCGCTGATAGAACTCGGCACTGATCTGGTTCAACTGCGCCAGGCCAGCGTCCGCCGCGGCCACCGCCATGCCGGCGAGCGTGTGGGTGTGGATCACGCAGTGCGCATCCTCACGCGCCATGTGCATCGCGCTGTGGATGGTGAAGCCGGCGACGTTGTAGTCCGCATTACCGTCGAGCACCCGGCCGTGCATGTCGACGACGATCAGGTCGCTGGCGCGCACTTCTTCGAACAACAGGCCAAATGGATTGATCAAAAAGCGTGGCTCATGGCCAGGCAAACGTACCGAGAAATGCGTGTACAGGGTGTCGTCCCAGCCGAAAAGGGCGGCCAGGCGGTAGGCTGCGGCCAGGTCGCGGCGCAGGGTGGCTTCGGTCGGTGTGTGCATGGGTGTCGGTATCAGTGGCTGATCTGTGAGAGAAAGGCGCGGGTGCGCGCATGTTTCGGATGGTCGAAGAACTCGGCCGGGGTGGCGGTCTCGACGATTTGGCCGGCATCCATGAACACCACGCGGTCGGCAACCTTGCGGGCGAACCCCATCTCGTGGGTGACGCAGAGCATGGTCATGCCCTCCAGGGCCAGTTCGGTCATCACATCGAGGACCTCGCCGACCATTTCCGGGTCGAGCGCCGAGGTGGGTTCGTCGAACAGCATCACTTTCGGGTTCATGCACAGCGCCCGGGCGATGGCCACGCGTTGCTGTTGGCCACCGGAGAGTTGGCCGGGTTTCTTGTGCGCCTGGGAGCCGATATGCACGCGGTTCAGGTAACGCAGGGCCTGCTCCTCGGCCGCAGCGCGGGATAGGCCGCGGACTTTCATCGGCGCCAGGGTGCAGTTCTCCAGCACCGTCAGGTGCGGGAACAGGTTGAAGTTCTGGAACACCATGCCGACCTCACGGCGCACATTGGCGCTGCCGTGCTTGCTGGAGACATCCTGGTTTTCCACGGTGATGGTGCCGGTATCGTGCGGAGACAGACGGTTGATGCAGCGGATCAGGGTCGATTTGCCGGAGCCGGATGGACCGCAGATGACGATCTTTTCGCCCTGGCTGACCGAGAGGTTGATGCCTTGCAGCACTTGAAAGTCGTCATAGCGTTTGCCGACGTTTTCCAGACGGATGATTTCGTTCATGGCGAGCTCCTCAGATGCGCCGCATACGGGCGAGGGTGCGTTGCAGCAGGCCGACGCTCTTCGCACCGCTGCTCACTTGATCCCAGGAAAGACGGCGTTCCAGGCGGTGTTGCAGCCAGGTCAGCGTGTAGACCATGACGAGGTAGTAGACCAGCGCCACCGCGTAGTACTCGGAGAACTGGAAGGTGGTGGAGACCGTTTGTGAGGTCACCGCCATCAGTTCCTGCAGGGAAATCACCGAGGCCAGCGAGGTGATCTTGAGCAGGGTTATGAACTCGTTGGCGGTCGGCGGAATAGCGATGCGCGCCGCTTGCGGCAGGGTGATGTAGCGGAAGATCTGCCAGCGCGACAGGCCGAGCGCGTGACCGGCGGCGTACTGGCCCTTGTCCAAGGCTTTCAGCGCACCCCGGTTGATCTCCACCTGATAGGCCGCTTCGTTCAAGCTCAAGGCGATCCAGGCGGCGAAGAACGGGGTGAACCAAGCCTCGCGGAAAATCGGGAAGAATTGCGGCAGGGCATTCCAGACGAACAGCAACTGCAGCAGGGTGGGGGCGCCACGGAATACGCTGAGGATGCCACGCAGCAGCATGCGCGCCGGGTTGTTCGGGCCATCCAGCGCCAGTGCGGCAGGCACTGACAGGGCGATGCCGACCGAGTGCGCGAGCAGTGCCAGCACCAGAGTGATGCAGGCGCCCTTGAAGAACGGGTAGGACGTCAGGGCGTCCCAGAAGACGGCTACATCGAAGTGCATGAGCGTGTCCTTTGGTGGAGGGGCGATGTAGGGCGTCGCTCGTTGGGCAACGCACCTGTCCGACGCTGTGCGAGCTGCGCCGCCGTTAGCGTTGGCGCAGCTCGCACAGCTTTGTTGTCAAGCCGGCATCACTGCCCAGTGACTTCCACGTTGGCCGGATCGAGCTTCCACTTCTCGCTGATGGTCTTCAGCGTGCCGTCAGCCCTGAGCGCGTTCACGGCGTCCTGGACGGCCTGCTTGTCTGCTGGGTTCGGCAGCATATAGGCACCGAAAATATCCTTTTCCGGGAAGCTGTAGAGGGTCTTGAACTGACCTGGAGTCTGCAGTTCGCGGTAGGCGATTTCGGTGTCCTGGGACAGCCCGGCGGCGGCACGGCCAACCAGTACCTGCTGGGCCACGTCGCTGCCCTTGGGGTAGGTCTGCAGGGTTGCCGGAGTCTTGCCGGCGGCTGTCAGCTGCGCGTTGAGCTTCTCCATGATCGCCACATAACGGGTGCCGGACTGCACCGCGACGACCTTGCCGGAAAGATCATCCAGCGTGTTCAGCTTGAGGTCGCTCTTACCACCGCCGAAGACGATGGTGGCGCTGGCCAGATAGGGCACGGCGTTGAGCTTCTGGGTGCGCTCGGGGGTGATCAAGGTACCGCTGATCACCACATCGCAACGCTTGGACTCCAGGCCCGGCAACAGGCCGGTGAACTCGGTGACGATGAAGCGGGCTTGCACCCCCCAGTGTTTGGCCAGGGCGCGGATCAGGTCGGCATCGAAGCCGCTGGGCTCGCGGTCGCCGGATTTCTCGAAGAACTCCAGCGGCGGGAAGGTCGGATCGGAGCAGACCTGGAAGCTGCCGGAACTGATGAAAGACGGTTTGCTTTCAGCAGCCTGCAGCGTCGGGCATAGCGCTGTGGCGAGCAGGCCCAGCAGGGCAACCAGGTGAGTCGGACGTGTGCGCATCAGTAACTCCTTATTAGGCTTGGTGCATCGGTTATTGGCAGTAGCAAAGTAAAGCCGTTTGTTGTTATGCAGCTTCAGGGGAGCTTTTGGAGGTTAGTTGCTTGCTGGCCTTGCGGCTGCGGACCCAGCGCGGCCCTTGGGTTGCGTACACGTCGGCGGATTCCGGGAACATGTTCAGCAGCACCAGGTAAAGCAGGGACGCCAGACCGAGGGTGACGGGCAGGCTGATATCGATACCGCCGGCCAGGTCACCCAGCGGGCCAACGAACTGCCCCGGCAGGTTGACGAAGCACAGGCCGAGCATTGCGCTGGGAATCCAGGCACCCATGCCGCGCCAGTTCCAGCCGTGGGTGAACCAGTAGCGGCCGCCGGTTTCACCGCGGGTGAAGACTTGCAGATCATCCGGGCAGTAGAAGCCGCGGCGAATGATCAGGCCGAGGATCATGATCACCATCCAAGGGCTGGTGCAGGTGATGATTAGCACGGCGAAGGTCGACACGCTCTGCACCAGGTTGAAGGCGAAGCGGCCAATGAAGATGAAGGCGATCGACAGCACGCCGATCAGCAGCGTGGCCTTGACCCGGCTGAGGACGCGTGGAAATACGCTGGACATGTCCAGGCCGGTGCCATACAGCGCGGTGGTGCCGGTGGACATGCCGCCGATCACTGCGATCAGGCACACCGGCAGGAAGAACCAGGCCGGCGACACGGCGAGCAGGCCGCCGACATAGTTGTTCGCGGCGATGTAGTCCGGTGCATTCGCCGCAACGATGGTGGCGGTAACCAGGCCGAAGAAGAACGGGATCAGAGTGGCGATCTGTGCCGCGACCACGGCCAGCATGATCCGGCTTTTCGGTGTGGACCGCGGGATGTAGCGCGACCAGTCACCGAGGAACGCGCCGAACGATACCGGGTTGCTCATCGCCAGCAGGGTGGCGCCAATAAAGGCAGCCCAGAAGCCTTCGGCACCCAGGTTCACGCTACCGGCGAAGCTGGCGTCGAACGGCCCGGCGAAGGCGAAAGTGCCGAGCAGGAACAGCAGGCTGGCGGCCCACACCGCGATCTTGTTGACCCAGAGCATGAAGCGGAAACCGTAGATGCACACGGTCAGCACCAGAATGGCGAACAAGCCGTAAGCCAGGCCGAGGCTGAGGTCGGTTTCCGGCAGGCCGAACAGGCGCTTGGCGCCACCGACCAGGGCATCACCCGAGCTCCACACCGACAGCGAGAAGAAGGCGATGGCGGTGAGTAGCGACAGGAAGGAGCCGACGATCCGCCCGTGCACGCCGAAGTGCGCACCGGAAGAGACCGCGTTGTTGGTGCCGTTGAGCGGGCCGAACAGGCCCATCGGCGCGAGGATGATCGAACCGACCAGTACGCCGAGCAGGATCGCCCAGACTCCGGCCTGGAACGAAAGGCCAAAGAGTACCGGGAAACTGCCGAGCACGGCAGTGGCGAAGGTGTTGGCGCCGCCGAAGATCAGGCGAAACAGATCGATCGGTTTGGCGTTGCGTTCGGTGTCGGGAATCTGTTCGACGCCGAAGGTTTCGATGTGGGTGATGGCTTGCTCATTGTTTTTGTTATTCATGATTTCCCTCCCGGGGGTGACTCAGCAGGTCAGGTCGATGGCCGTGGCTCCGGCATCGCCGACAAGTGTTCGTGACAGGCCAGCCAGCGGCCTGCTTGCGGTTGCTGGCGAAAGACGATGGTCTCGCGCTCCAGACTCAGGCTTTCGCTGCCCTGAATGCGTAGCCGGGTGCTGACGTCGTGGATAAAAATCGCGACATCGCCCTGCAAGCTGACAAATTGATTGCTCGAGGTGCAGGCGAGCACTTCGAAACCCTCGCGTTGCCAGCTTTCCCACAGCTCTCGATAAGCCGCGCGCGAGAGCAGCGGCTGTTCGCAGGTATGGAAAACGAAGCTGGCGTCTTCGCTGAATGCCCCGAAGTAGGCTTCGGTGTCATTGCTGACGAAGGCGGCCACCAGTTGGCGGGCAGCCTCGAGCACTTGCTGGGTGCTCATCGCCGTTGCACTCCCGGCAGCACGCAGAGCATTTCGTACAGCAGGTTGGCGCCGAGCAGCGAGGTGTTGCCGGTGGTGTCGTAGGGCGGGGAAACTTCCACCACATCGCAACCAATCAGGTCCAGGCCCTGGCAGCCGCGGATGATTTCAATCGCCTGGATGGTGGTCAGGCCGCCGATTTCCGGGGTGCCGGTGCCGGGTGCCCAGGCAGGGTCGATACCGTCGATATCAAAGCTCAGGTAGACCGGGCCGCCGCCGACTTTTTCGCGCACTTCGGCCATCAGCGGTGCCAGCGACTTGTGCCAGCACTCTTCGGCCTGGACTACGCGAAAGCCCTGTTTGCGGCTCCAGTTGAAGTCTTCGGCAGTGTAGCCCTGGGCACGCAGGCCGATCTGTACGACGCGGTCGCAGTCCAGCAGGTCTTCCTCCACCGCGCGGCGGAAGGTGGTGCCGTGGGCGATTTTCTCGCCGAACATGTGGTCGTTTACATCGGCGTGGGCGTCGATATGCACCAGGCCGACCTTGCCGTGCTTCTTCTTGATGGCCCGCAGGATCGGCAGGGTGATGGTGTGGTCGCCACCGAGGGTCAGCGGCAGAATGCCGTGACCGAGAATCTTGTCGTAGGCTTCTTCGATGATGCGTACGGCGTCCAGCAGGTTGAAGGTGTTGATCGCCACGTCGCCGATATCGGCGATATTCAACGAGTCGAACGGTGCTGCGCCGGTGGCCATGTTGTACGGGCGGATCATCACCGATTCGACGCGGATTTCGCGGGGGCCGAAGCGGGTGCCGGGGCGCAGCGAGGTGCCGATGTCCAGCGGCACACCGACAAAGGCGGCGTCCAGAGCGTCGAGCTCGGCGGGAGTCTGGATATGTGGCAGGCGCATCATGGTGGCGATGCCGCCGAAACGGGGCATTTCGTTACCGCCCAGGGGCTGATGGAGGATCTTATCCACGGGGTGGCCTCACGGTTGTTGTGGTTGTAGGAGTTGGGCGGATTCTGCTCAGAGCGGCTTGTAGGACAAATCGCTGGCGGCAAATACTTAGTTCATAGATTTCTAAACTAACGGGCTGCGGGTAGACTCGCTTTGCTCCCTCTCCCGCTGGGAGAGGGTTGGGGAGAGGGGGCGCATACACAGCCCTCTCCGCTCTGCGCCCCAGCCTGAACGCGGAGCGTTCAGGCGCTCATCGGCACACGAGCCTGCGGCTCTAAAAACATGCCGCCTCGCCCCGCGAGCGGGAGAGGGGAGTGCAAGCCCGGAGTCTTTATGTCTACCGTCCTACCCGACCTGAAACTGCTGCGGATCTTCGTCAGCGTGGTGCGCCATCAGGGCTTCGCGGCGGCGCAACAGGAGCTGAACCTGTCGACCTCGGCGATCAGTACCTATATGAGCCAGTTGGAAGGCCAGCTCGGTCTCAGCCTTTGTCATCGCGGCCGTGGCGGTTTCAGCCTGACCAGCAAGGGCGAGTTGTTCTTCCAGGAAACCTTGCGTCTGCTCGGTGAGATGGAAGGTTTCGAGCGCTATGCGGCGGCGCTTAAAGGTGAGCTGCGCGGCACCCTCAATCTGGGCGTGCTCGACTCGACGGTCAGCGACCCATCGCTGCCTTTGGCCGAGGCCATCGGCGCCTACAGTGAAGAACACCCCGCGGTGCACTTGCACCTATCGGTGATGAGCCCTTACGAGCTGCAGTTGGGGGTGTTGGACAATCGTCTGGACCTGGCCATCGGTGCCTTCTCGACGCGGATGAACGGTCTGGTTTATCAGCCGCTTTATCGTGAGCAACATTGGCTGTATTGCAGTGACCGCCACTCCTTATTTGCCGAGCGGCGAATTCCGGCGGAAGTCATCACCCAGCAGCGCATGGTCGGCCGCGGTTATTGGAGTCAGGCGGAGCTGGCGCGGCACGGCTTCAAGCACAGCGCGGCGACGGTGGAGAGTATGGAGGCGCAGTTGATCCTGGTGTTGTCCGGCGCTTACATCGGTTATCTGCCCGAGCATTACGCGCAGTCCTGGGTCGAACAAGGCCGTTTGCGTCCCTTGCTGCCGACGACTTTCGGCTATCAGGCACCTTTCTCGCTGACCTTGCGTCGCGGCCGTTCCCGCGAGCCGCTGATCCAGACCTTCCGCGATCTGCTCAAGGCCCAACTCAATCAGCGTTGAGTCAGGAGAGCGCAGGGGTGGGTTGTTGCTGAGCCGGAGGCGATGCCCAACAATCGGCCCGCAAGGCTGGGCTTTCACGTTCGAAACCGTGCAAAGGGAGTCGCGGGGCGACTCCTTGTTGGGCATCACTGCGTTCAGCGCCAACCTACTTCAGCGCCAACATCAGAGCCAACCTACGAGGCTGGCTCTGTCCTTAAGTGGGCGGTATTCCAGGGCGCCGGTCTTCCTCTCAACTTACCTTGAAATAGCCCACCATCTTGCTCAGCTCGACCGCCAGTCGCGCCACTTCGTTGCTGGCGGCGGAGGTCTCTTGCGCAGCGGTAGCGGTCTGGGTCGAGATGTCGCTGATCGATACCAGGCTGCGGTCGACCTCACGCGCTACCGAGGTCTGTTCCTCGGTGGCAGTGGCGATCATGCAGTTCATGTCGGTGATCTGGCTGACGCTTTCTTCGATACTGACCAGGCTGGTGGCGGCTTCTTCGGCGCGTTCTAGTGATGTTTCGGAGTGTTGGGCGCTGCGTTGCATGGTCTTGAGGGCGCTGTCCGAGCAGCTCTGGATTTCCTGCACCATCTTCTCGATCTCTTCGGTGGATTGTTGGGTACGTAGCGCCAGCGCGCGCACCTCGTCGGCGACCACCGCAAAACCGCGCCCCTGTTCGCCGGCCCGTGCCGCCTCGATGGCGGCGTTGAGCGCCAGCAGGTTGGTCTGCCCGGCGATATCGCGGATCACACCGAGTACGGCGGTGATGCTCAGCGAACTGTGCGCCAGTTGTTCTACCGCTGTGCTGGTGTTGCCGATCTCCTGTCTCAGCAGTTCCAGGGCCTGGGTGGTGTGGCCGACCTTCTGCCGTCCAATGGTGCTGTTATCCAACGCCTGCTGCGCGGCCCTCGAGGCCAGGGAGGCATTGCCGGCAACCTCCTCGGAGCTGGCGGACATTTCGGTGATGGCGGTCGCTGCCTGCTGGGTCTCGTTGCTCTGCCGCTGGACGTTGCGCGCGGTCTCGTCGATTACCTGATTGGTCTGCTCTGCGGCCGAGGCTAATTGGGAGCTGGCATCGACTATGCCACGCACGGTGTCTGCCATGCGGCTGCTGATATCGTTCAGTGCCTGGCCGATGCTACCGATCTCGTCGTGGTTGCGGATCGGCAGCTTGTGGGTCAGGTCGCCATCGGCCAACTTGCGCGAGGCTTCGATGAGCTCGGAGAAGCCGCGATTGAGGTAGCGGCTCAGGAAGATGGTCACCAACCCGCCAGCCAAGGCGCTGAACAGTAGAGTTGAGATGAGGATCCAACGGTATTCGTCGTAGAGCACATCGGTTGAATCCGCCTCATAAGCTAGCTGCTCCTCGACGGTTTTGACCAGCGTTAGCATACTGGTTTGAAACTCGTTGAATTTTTCCCTGGTCTTGTTTACCGAAATCTTAAAGCCTTCCTCTTTACGCTCGCTGCGGATCAGTTCGAACACTGTGTTGGTGCTCTGCACCAAGACTTCGAATTCAGTTTTCGCCTGTTCCAGGATGCGCAGATCGTCTTTCTTGACGAGCAATTTTTGCAATTCATCCAGGGATTTCCTGGCTTCAGCTATCTCCTTTGTCTGCGAGCTGCGGAATATTTCCTGACGCTGCGGATCCGCTTCGAGGAGCATGTTCTTTTCCTCGCGGATCGCGAGCAGTGTATGGCGTAACACTCGGTTGGACTGGATCGCTGATGGCGCTGTAGCGCGGGCGATGCGGTTGTTGGAGTCGTTGAGCAGATCCATGGCTTTGATACCGAGGAACGCGTTGCAGGCGATCATGGCGATTAGCAGGAAGGTGGTGAGAATGAATTTCAGTTTTATCGATAGGCTGGGCATATTGGCGCATCCTTTATGTGGGTATTCCCGGCTATCGGCCGTGTTTCACCATCCTGTAGGGGGGATGGGTAAATATTCCTTATATTTAGTAAGGTTTTGTCTGGGCGGAGGGAATTTCTCTCCGAAAGGCTCTGCAAATGCTCATGGGGCAAGGCATTTGCTGTGGGAAAGCAGGGCGTTGGCTCTGCGGCAGGGATGCCCCAACTACTTCTGGCCCAGCCTACAGACTGCCGCTGGCCTAGGTTGAGCAGGTTCTTAGGCCTTTGTGGCACACTGCGCGCCGAGGAGAGTCCTGCATGTCCCGTCCGCAATGTCCCCGCTGTTCACGACCTACCAGCCATTGTCTATGCCCGCTGATTCCAGCCCTGGATAGCCGCACCCGCGTGCTGATCTTGCAACACCCGAGTGAAGTCAAACATGCCTTGAATACGGCGCGGCTGGCGGCGTTAGGGTTGATCAATGCTGAGCTGGTGGTGGGCGAAGTGTTCACCGATTTGGCGGTCTTGCTGGAGCAGCCGGGGCATCAAGCTTGCCTGCTGTTTCCCGGCGAGCTCGCACAGCCGCTGAGCGAGTACGCCGCTGCGCGTGAGGGGGCACCGTTACTGCTGGTGGTGCCGGATGGCACCTGGCGCAAAGCCAGCAAACTGCTGCACCTCAACCCAGCGTTGGCGGCTCTGCCACGAGTGACGCTGCCGCAGGGCGCTTCCTCGCGCTACCGTCTGCGCAAAGCACCGATGGCCGGTGCTTTGTCGACTATCGAGGCGATTGTGCAGGCGTTGGAGATCATCGAGGCGCCGGCTGGTTTTGCGGATTTGCTACGGCCGTTCGAGGTGTTGATCGAGGGGCAGATTGCAGCGATGGGGGAGGAGACGTTTAGGCGCAATCATGGCTCGGCGAGCTAAGGCCGTAGGCTGTGGGGGTAGGGCTAGGCGACAGAACGGCAGGAAAGCCGTTTTGCACAGCTTTAGCTGCCCATAGGGCGAGGTGCATGGATGCACCTCGTGAAACCCAGCTATACATCCGCCGGGTTTCACTCGCTGGGTTTCACTGCGTTCTACCCAGCCTACAGATACCTCACGTCATTTCCGCGAAGGCGGGGATCCAATGAACAGATTCCAATCAGCGTTCGCGCATGGCCTCGGAGCGGGCCTTGAGTACCGGTTTGAGCAGGTAGTCCAGTACGCTTTTCTCGCCGGTGATGATGTCCACCGTGGCGACCATGCCGGGGATGATCAGCAGGGGATGGTCAGCCTTACCCAGATGGTTCTTATCGGTGCGCACCTGGATCAGGTAGAAGCTGTTGTCCTTGTCGTCGGTCACGGTATCGGCGCTGATCAGTTCTAGCTTGGCCTTCAGCCCGCCGTAGATGGTGTAGTCATAGGCGGTGAACTTGACCATGGCGCTCTGGCCCGGGTGGAGAAAAGCCACGTCTTGCGGGCGCACGCGGGCCTCGATCAGCAGGTTGTCTTCCAGCGGGACAATTTCCAGCATGTCGCTGCCTGGCTGCACCACGCCGCCGATGGTGTTGATCTTCAGTTGTTTGATGATGCCATGTACCGGAGAGATAACAGTGGTACGGCTGACCCGATCCTGAATGGCGACGCTGGTGGCGGTGATCTTTTGCAGCTCGGTGCGTTTTTCATTGAGCTCTTTGGCGGCGTCTGATCGAAACGCCAGTTCGGATTCCTCGATCTTGCTTTTGATTTCGTTGATGGCCGCCTCGGCGCGCGGAATTGCCAGGGTGGTGGCGTCCATCGAACCGCGTATCTCGACTGCACTGCGGCGCAGCCGGAGAATTTCCACCGGGGAGATGGCACCGCTGGCGACCAGGGGTTCAGACATGTTCAGTTCCTGCTGGAGCAGGCCCAGGCTTGAGCGATACTGCTGCTGTTTGGAGCGGAACTCTGCTAGCTCCTGGGTTTTCTGTCGTAACTGTTCGCCCAGGGTACGTTGTTCGCTATCCAGGCGTCTTTGCCGCGAGCTGTACAGGGCCATTTCGTCTTCGGCGAGTTGTGGCGCGTCGCGGGTGATGTCTTCCGATAGGGCAATCGGTCGGCCCTCGGCCTCGGCGGCCAGGCGCTCGACGCGGGCGACCAGGGCCAGGCGGTCGGCCTCGGTTTCACCTTTGTTGGAGAGGAAGCGGGTGTCATCCAACCGCAGCAACTTGTCGCCCTTGTTCACCACCTGACCTTCACGGACGAAGATCTCCGTGACGATCCCACCTTCCAGGTTTTGGATGACCTGTACTTTGCTGGAGGGGATGGCCTTGCCTTCGCCGGTCGTGACTTCCTCGAGTGCGGCGAAATTAGCCCATACCAGTGCGGTGAGGAGGAGGGCGCTGACCGTCCAGAGCGTTACCCGTGAAAGCCACGGCGAGTCTTCCAGCGCGGCGCCGTCTACTTCCGGCATGAATTCGGTGTCTTGCTTCTGTTGGCGCAGGCTGGCGAAGTAACCGCGTATCGACTGAGAGAGTTCCATGCGCTGTCTCCTAAACCGCTGCCGGGCCAACGCGGCCCTTGCGCAAGGCTTCGATCACCGCCTCTTTCGGACCGTCGGCGACAATATGGCCGTTATCCAGCACGATCAGTCGATCCACCAGGCTGAGCATGGAGGAGCGATGGGTGATTAGCAGCAGCGTTTTGCCTTGTGCCCAGGTGTGCAGGCGGTTACGGAGGATCTCCTCACTGGTGTTATCCATCGCGCTGGTCGGTTCGTCGAGCAGCAGAATCGGCGGGTCGAGCAGCAGGGCGCGGGCGAGTAGCACCGCCTGACGCTGGCCGCCGGAGAGCAGTTGGCCGCGCTCGCCGACTGGGCGGTCGAAGCCTTGCGGATGTTGCCGGGCCAACTCACTGACCCCGGTCATCTCGGCCACTTCGAGCATGCGCGCATCGCTGACATAGCGGGCGCCGAGGGTCAGGTTGTCGCGCAGGCTGCCAGAGAGTAGCGGCAGGTCATGGGCGACGTAGCCAACCTGATGGCGCAGGTCGGCGACGTCGAGTTGGCGCAAGTCGAGACCATCCAATAAGACCTGGCCTTCATCCGGGGTATAGAAACCCATCACCAGTCGCGCCAGGGTGCTTTTTCCTGAGCCACTGCGGCCGATGATGCCGATGCGCTCGCCTGGCGCCATGTGCAGGCTGATATTGGCCAGTGCCGGAGTGCTTTGTCCTGGGTAGCGGAAATTCACCTGGTGCACATCCAGTGCACCTTTCAGATGGGTACGTTCCAGTGGCCGTTGTTTGGCCTGGCGCTCCTGTGGCAGGGCCATCAGCGCGTCGGTGCTTTTCATGGTGACCTGAGCTTGTTGGTAGCGGGTGATCAGCCCGGCTATCTGCCCAAGCGGGGCCATGACCCGGCTGCCGAGCATGTAGCAAGCAACCAGTGCGCCGACGCTCAGGTCGCCGGCGATGATGCTGTAGACGCCGGCGACTATGGTGGCCATGCCAGTGAATTGCTGGAGGAACAGGGTGCCGTTGGTGGCCAGCGCGGAAAGGTGGCGCGCGTGCGCATCGAGGCGGGTCAGCGCGCCATGGGTGGTTTCCCATTTGTGCTGACGCTCACTTTCGGCACTGCAGGCTTTCAGTGTTTCCAGGCCGCCAAGAGTTTCGATCAAGAGGGCTTGGCGCTCGGCGCCGAGGGCCAGACTCTTCTGTACGGTGTCCCGCAGTCGCGACTGGATGATCATGGCGAAGAGGATGGTGATCGGGAACGCCAAGAGCGGAATCACCACGATCCAGCCACCGAGCAAGCCGATCACCACCATCATCAGTAGCGCAAATGGCAGGTCGATTATGCTGGTCAGGGTCACGGCGGTGAGAAATTCACGCAGGCCTTGGAAGTCATGGATGCTTTGGGCGAAACCGCCGACGCTGGCGGGCCGGGCTTTCATCGACATGCCGGTGATGCGCTCGAAGAGCGTGGCAGAAAGCACCACGTCGGTTTTCTTTCCCGCGACATCGAGCAGATGGGCACGGATCACGCGTAAAAGCAGTTCGAACACGGTACCGATCAGCAGGCCGATGGACAGCACCCAAAGGGTCGTGGTGGCCTGGTTGGGGACGACGCGGTCGTAGGTTTGCATGACAAACAGCGGGACCATCATCCCCAGCAGGTTGATCAGCAAGCTGGCCAGAATCGCGTCGGTGTATAGCCAGCGCGAAAGCTTGAGGGTATCGCGGAACCAGGCTTCGACCCGAGGTACCAAGGGGGTGCGCAGGTCTTCCAGTTCATGTCGTGGTCGGGCGAACAGCGCTTGGCCACTGTACTCGGCAGCCAGTGTTTCGCGGCTGACCCACTGCTCACCACCTTCCGCCTCGCTGGGCAGAATCAGCGCCTGGTTCTTTGGCCCCCATTGGCGCAGCACCGCACTGCGGCCGTCTTTCAACAGCAGCAGAACAGGCAGATTGAGCGCTGAAATGGCGCCCAGTTCGCGGCGCAGCAACCGGCCCTGCAACCCTGCCCGCGCCGCCGCCCGGGGCAGGAGTTCGGCGCTAAGCCGTTGCTCGGGCATGGGTAAGCCTGCACTCAGGCTGCCACGGCTGACGGAGCAATCGTGCAGATTGCAGAGGATCAACAAACCGTCCAGCAACGGATCATCGTGGCTAAGCCGCGGATCTCCGGTTGGTCCTGTCCGTTCCATGGTCGTCACGGTCTACTGCTCCTAAGCCGGTACTTCGTCATTAGCCAGTACTACTTCATTTCCGGTAGCTGAGCCTCACTCTTCACCTCGGTCATAGCAGTCGCTTCAGCCGGAAGAACAGTGCCTTGAGTACGCAGCAACTCGCCCATGGCAGACATCACCCGGTACATGGAGAACTCTTCGGTGTAGCGCACCTCGGTATAGCGCCGATTGGCGGTGAAGAGTTCGTTCTCGCTGTCTAGCAAGTCGAGCAGGGTGCGTTGCCCCAGGCTGAACTGTTGTTGATAGGCCTCGCGAACCCGTGCGGTGTAGTCCGCATAGTCGCGGGCTTTCGGGGTTTGCAGGCGGGCATTTTCCATCGCGTTCCAGGCCAGCGAGATGTTCTCGTTGATAATCCGTAGCGCATTGTTACGAATATCCATCGACTGGTTGATCTGGTAGGCGGAGGACTGCAACCGCGCCTTGTCGCGCATGCCGTTAAACAAGTTGTAGTTCATCACTACTCCGGCGCGCCAAGAGTTGTCGTGGCCTTCGTCACCTTGAGTGTTGTTATTGGCCGCAGTCGCCAGTTCCGCATCGAAGCGTGGATAGAACGGTGCCTTGGCCGCTTCATATTGCTTCTCGGCAGCCACCACGTCGGATTGTGCGGACTTCAGGAAGGGGTTGTTCGCCATCACTGACTGCCGCGCGGCACCCAGGTCGGCGGGTACTTCGCCCTTGATCGTAGTAGGCGACTCTAGCTCATCCGGCAGGCGCCCGACGGCACTGAAGAAGCTGGACTCGGCATCGGCCAGGTTGACCTGTTCGGTGTAGAGGTTGTTTTCCGCCAGAGCCAGGCGTGCTTGGGATTGGTCAAGGTCAGCCGTGCTACCCACGCCACGCTGGCTACGCAGACCAATCTGGTCGTTGATGCGTTGGTGCGCCTGCAGGTTGTTCTTGGCCAATACGACCATTTCACGGCGTTTAAGCACGTCCAGATAGACCTCGACGGTGCGTAACGCCAGGCTTTCCGAGGTGCCCTGAACGAAATAGGCCCGCGAGTTCACCACGGCTTTAGTGCGTGCGACTTCATTCGGGGTGTTGAACCCATCAAAGAGCATTTGCCGCAAGCGCAGCTCGGAAGTGCCATAAGTCAGCGTTTCCTTGTTGTGGCCCACCAGCCCGCGGGTAGTCGGGTTGTCAGATTTCTCGCGGCCATAACCGGCGAGTGCGTCGACAGTCGGGAGATAACCTCCCTTCGCGACCTTTACTTCTTCATCCGAGGAGAGCCGGTCGTTCATGCTGGCCTGAATCTCCGGATGGTTATCCACCGTGTTCTGAATCGCCTGCGATAGCGTCATCGCTTGAGTTTGAGCGCAGGCCATCGCCAGTAGCATGCTGCTCCACAGGGGGGTCAAGACGCGCATGAGGTGCTTCTCCATGTTCAGATGTTTTGTCCTTGTGCCAATAATTTGGCTAATTTGCCCGTTAAACCGTTTCAGCCTTGTAACATCAGAGCTAAGAACATCTATAGGAGAAGCTAAGACAAAATCCTCACAATAATTATGTCGAAAGAATCTTATGCACTCTGCCAAAACCAGCCCACTGTTTTTCCCTAAGAGCCACGTTGTTCGCGGCATAAGGATTTTTGTGTGACTAAAGCGGACGGTCAAATACGGTTTAAAGCGTAAGGGGCGGGGACTTATCTGATGGAGTCGTACGATGCTGGCTATGGCGATATTTTTTTGACGTCATGGCTTTTTGATGTGAGGGTGTCGTTCCATTTTCTCAGTTGATTTCTTCGCACACCCTCGGTTTTGAAAGGTGTTTTGACCCTTTTGAAATACCTGTCGACGGTTGTCGACAGCTGTAGTGAGGAAGGAATCATGGCTACTTCAATCGGTGTCGTCAGTCAGGTTGTCGGCGAGGTCTACGCGGTAGCTGGCGATGGATCGCGCCGACCTCTTACCGAAGGTGATCGCGTCTTCGCGGGTGAACGGTTGGTTACTGGCGCGGCCGGCGCCGTTGCGGTCACCCTGCCCAACGGTCAGGAGCTGACTCTGGGCCGCGATAGCGACTTGGCGCTCGACGAGCAGATGATTGCCAGGGGCCATGGCTCCCCGACTGATGCCGAAGCAGCCCCTGCAACGGTTCCTAGTGATCAACAACTGACCGACGTTGAAAAACTGCAGGCCGCCATTGAGGCAGGTGTCGACCCGACTCAAGCGGCTGAAGCCACAGCTGCGGGCCCAAGGGCAGGTGGTGCCGGTGGTGCTGGCGGCGGCCACTCCTTTGTGTTGCTGGATGCAGTGGGCGGCGCGGTTGAGCCAGTGATTGGCTTCCCTACTGCGGGACTCAACAGGGGGCCTGAATTCCCGGATCCCGATGTGGCTGGGGCAACTGAGCCTGCCCCTCCGCCTGAGAACAATGTGCCCGGGATTACGGTGGATTCGGGCAACGGGGGCGGCAATGACCAAACCTTGGAAGCAGATTTGGCCGCCGGCTCGAACGCCGCCAGCGGCGCCGGGCTTGCCACCGGTACCTTCACCCTGAGCGATGCCGACGGCCTCGACGACCTGCAGAGCGTCACCGTCAACGGCACCACCGTGGCACTGGCCAGCCTGGTTGGCAGTGTGTTTGCCGGCACTAACGGCACCTTGACCATCACCGCCTACGACAGCGCGACCGGGGTGGCCAGCTACAGCTATGAGCAGACCAGCCCAACCACCGACGGCCCTGGAATCGAAACCGACAGCTTCAGCCTGACGGCCTCGGACGGCAGCGCCACGTCGGCGCCGGCCAGCATCGTCATCGAAATCGTCGACGATGTACCGAACGCCGTGAACGACAGCAGCAGCGTCGCCGAAGACGCGCTCGCCACGCTTAGCGGCGAGGTGCTGAGCAACGACCTGCACGCCAATGGCCAACCGGGCGCCGACACCCCGATCAGCTTCGTGGCCTGGGGCAGTACCGCAGCCAGCTTCGTCAGCTTTACGGACACCGGCAGTGGTACCTACAGCTACAGCCTGAACAACGCCAACCCGGCGGTGCAGGCGTTGGACAGCGGTGAAAGCCTGACCGAGACCTTCAGCTACACGATGCAGGATGCCGACGGTGACACCGACACCGCGACCCTGACCATCACCATCACCGGCAGCAACGATGGGCCGCAGATCACGGTCGATTCGGGCAATCCAGGCAGTGAGGGGGGTAACGACCAGGTCTTCGAAGCCGGCCTGGCGGCCGGCTCGAACGCCGCCAGCGACAGCGAATTCGCTACGGGTACCTTCAGCCTGAGTGATGCCGATGGCCCCGACGACCTGCAGAGCGTCACCATCAACGGCACCACCGTGGCACTGGGCAGCCTGGTCGGCAGCGTGTTCACCGGCACTCACGGCAGCCTGACCATCACCGCCTACGACAGCCTGACCGGGGTGGCCAGCTACAGCTATGAGCTGACCACCCCGACCACCGACGGCCCCGGGCTTGAAACCGACAGCTTCAGCCTGACGGTCTCGGACGGCACGGCCTCGTCGGCCCCGGCGAGCCTCGTCATCGAGATCCTCGACGATGTGCCGAACGCCGCGGATGAGGGTATCAGCATCGTCCAAGGCGCGCTCAGCGTGCTCATCGGCAACGTGCTGAGCAACGACCTGCACGCCAACGGCCAAGCGGGCGCCGACAGCCCGACCAGCTTCGTGGCTTGGAGCAGCACCGCGGCCAACTTTGGCAGCTTCAGCGATACCGGCGGCGGCAGTGGCAGCTACAGCCTGGACAACCTCAACCTGCTGGTGCAGGCCCTGGACAGCGGTGAAACCCTGAGCGAGAGCTTCAGCTACACCATGCAGGACGCCGATGGCGATACCGCCAGCGCGAGCCTGACCCTCACTATCACCGGCAGCAACGACGGGCCGCAGCTCAGCGTCGATCCGGGTAACGAGGGCGGCAACGACCAGGTCTCCGAAGCCGGCCTGGCGAGTGGTTCGGCTGCCGCCAGCAACAGCGAGTTCGCCACTGGCAGCTTCAGCCTGAGCGACGCCGACGGCCTCGACGACCTGCAGAGCGTCACCATCAACGGCACCACCGTGCTGCTGAGTAGTCTGGTCGGCAGATCGTTCGCCGGCACTAACGGCACCCTGACCATCGACGCCTACGACGGCCTGACCGGGCTGGTCAGCTACACCTACGAGTTGACCAACCCGACCATCGATGGGGCCGATAGCGAGAGCGACGTCTTCAGCCTTACCGTCTCGGACGGCACGACCACGTCGGCGCCGGCGAGCATCGTCATCGAAATCATCGATGACCTGCCGTCCGCCGTAGACGACAGCAACGGCATCACCGAAGACACGGTCGCCGCGATCACCGGCAACGTGCTGAGCAATGACCTGCACATCAATGGCCAACCGGGTGCGGACATCGCGACCAGCTTCGTGTCCTGGAACAGCATCGCAGGCAACTTCGGCACCTTCAGCGACACCGGCAACGGCACCTACAGCTACGTCCTGAACAACGCCAACCCGGCGGTACAGGCGTTGGACAACGGTGAAACCCTGACCGAAACCTTCACCTACAACATGCAGGACGCCGATGGAGACCCTGGCATCGCGACCCTGACCATCACGATCACCGGCAGCAACGACGGGCCAGGGGTCAGCGTCGATCCGGGCAGCGAGGCTGGCAACGATCAGGTCTTCGAAGCGGGCCTGCCAACCGGCTCGAATGCCGCCAGCAACAGCGAGTTCGCCACCGGCACTTTCCGCCTGAGCGACGCCGACGGCCTCGACGACCTGCAAAGCGTCACCATCAACAACGGCTCCCCTGTGCTGCTGGTCAACCTGGCTGGCAGCGTGTTCACCGGTAGCCATGGAAAGCTGACTGTCACCGCCTACGACAGTCTGAATGGGGTAGCCAGCTACACCTATGAACTGACCAGCCGAACCACGGACGGCCCTGGTATCGAGAGCGACGTCTTCAGCCTGACTGTCTCGGACGGTACGACCACGTCGGCGCCGGCGAGCATCGTCATCGAGATCATCGACGATATGCCGTCCGCCGTAGACGACAGTAATGCCGCGTTCGCCTCGGAGATCAATCCGACCCTGAGCGGCAACGTGCTCAGCAACGACGTGCAGGGCGCCGACCGGGTGGCTGGTGGACCAATCCAGCCGGCGGTTTTGCAGGGCATCTACGGCACCCTGACCCTGAACGCAGACGGCTCCTACAACTACCAACTGGACCCGAACGATCCGGACTTCCTCGCCCTGGGCGGGGGCGGCAGCGCGACCGAGACCTTCGGCTACACCCACACCGATGCCGATACCGACAGCGACACTGCCGATCTGGTGCTACAGATCAGGAACAAGGACGATGACATCCAGATCAAGGATCTGGATGTCCCGGGCGGCGAGCATAGCGTCGACGAAGACGACCTAGCGGACGGCTCGGACCCGGACAAGGAACCCACCACGGTCAGCGGCAGCTTCAAGGTGGAGGCCCAGGATGGGATTCTGAACCTGAGTGTGCATGGCCTCAGCGTTGTGGCGGGTGGCGTGGTCAACGACTTCCCGCAGTCGGTAACGACCCCGCTGGGCAAACTGACCATCACTGGCTATGAAGCGGATGAGGGCATCGTCAGCTACAGCTACACCCTGCTGAACAACGGACAGCACGCGCCGGGTGCGGGCGAGAACCTGCTGGCCGAGCACTTCGAGGTGGTGGCCGAGGACGTGGACCATGACGTGGACACCGCATTCCTCGACATCAACATCGTCGACGATGTGCCGACGGCGCATGCTGACAGCAACAGCGTGACGGAAGGGGGCGTGCTCAGTGGCAACGTGCTGACCGATGGCCTTGATGACGTGTTCGGTGCGGACGGCCCGACGGCGGGTGGCGGCGTGGTCGGCGTGAAGGTCGGCAACGATACCGTGACCCCGGCCAGTGGCAGTGTGGGTATAGCCTTGGAGGGCAGCTTCGGGACGTTGACGCTGCATGCCAACGGCACCTACACCTACGGCGGCACCCCTAACGTGGCGCCGCCGGCCGGTGCCACGGATGTATTCACCTACACGGTCCAGGACGGTGATGGCGACCTGTCAACCACCACGCTGACGATCAACCTGAGCGACAGCGGGCTGACTGCCCCCGCCGACAACGATGCGCTGGTCTACGAGAAGGCGCTGGATACGAATGCCCTGCCGGATGGCGCCGACCTGGCGGTCGGATCGGTGACCGGCAGCCTGCCGGGCAGCAGCGGCGAGACGGATGCGAGCAACCAGCTGAATGCTTCGGGTGGCTTCGGGACGCTGAGCTATGCGGTGGTGGGCACCGGGGTTGGCAGCTTCGGCACGATCCAGATCAGCAGCAATGGCAGCTATGTCTACACGCTGACCGCGCCGGTCACCAGCAATCCGGCCGCCGATGACGGCGCCAACACCGAGGACAACCGCGACAGCTTCAGCTACACGGTGACGGACGCCAACGGCAACACCCGCACAGGCAGCATCACCGTCGACATCGTCGACGATGTGCCGACGGCGCATGCCGACAGCAACAGCGTGGGTGAAGGTGCGCTGCTGACGGTGGATGTGGCCGGCGGTGTGCTGAGCAACGACGAGGATGGCGCGGACGGCTTTGCCGCGGGCGGTGGCGTTGTCGGCGTGCGGGCGGCGGGCGGCGACACGACGACGGCCGTGACGAGCGGTGTTGGTGGCAGCATCGTGGGGCTGTATGGCACCCTGACCCTGGCGGCAGACGGGTCCTACAGCTACCAGTCGAATGCGAACACGATCAGCGGCAATATCGCGGACGTGTTTGTGTACACGGTCCAGGACGGTGATGGCGACCTGTCGACCACCACGCTGACCATCAACCTGAGCGACAGCGGGCTGACTGCCCCAGACGATAACGACGCGCTGGTCTACGAGAAGGCGCTGGATACGAATGCCCTGCCGGATGGCGCCGACCTGGCGGTTGGGTCGGTGACCGGCAGCCTGCCGGGCAGCAGCGGCGAGACGGATGCGAGCAACCAGCTGAATGCTGCGGGTGGCTTCGGGGCGCTGAGCTATGCGGTGGTGGGCACCGGGGTTGGCAGCTTCGGCACGATCCAGATCAGCAGCAACGGCAGCTATGTCTACACGCTGACCGCGCCGGTCACCAGCAATCCGGCCGCCGATGACGGCGCCAACACCGAGGACAACCGCGACAGCTTCAGCTACACGGTGACGGACGCCAACGGCAACACCCGCACGGGCAGCATCACCGTCGACATCGTCGACGATGTGCCGACGGCAATGGCTGATACCGATTCGGTTATTGAAGACCTCGATACAACAGCGACTGGCAACGTGGTGGTCGCCAATGATAACTACGGTGCTGATGGCGGCGTTGTGGTGGGTGTCAAGGCAGGCACGGATGTGGGAAACCCGGTCACTACCGGGGTCGGTATTGTGATAAACGGCCTTTACGGCACTCTGGTGCTAAATGCTTTAGGTTCCTACACCTATACCCTCAATAACAGCAGTCTTGCGGTACAGCAGCTTAACGTCGACTCAAATGTGAGTGATGAATTCACCTATACCATTCGTGACGCTGATGGTGATCAGGCAACCACTACGCTAATTATCGACGTTAACGGTATTAATGACCCCATACAGGGTGAGTTTGCTAAGGAAGTCTGGATGCCGGCAGATGTGGCACAGATGACGAACCCGTATGAGCAGGGTTATCCGCTGCAAATTAAAGTACCAACGGATATCGATGGAACTCTAAGTCTGACCATCACGGAGTTGCCGTTGTCAGGACAGATTGGTTACTACGATGCAACGAATGCCTTTGTGCCAATCAGCCTGGGCGTGCTTGATGTGAATTTAGTTGACGATCTGATCTACATTCCGGGGGTAGGCGCGGCGCCCGGTGATTTCTTATTCAAGTTCACTGTCGGTTCCAGTGATGGGGAAAGTGTGAATGGCAATTTTGTTATTCACACAGTGCCCGCCAATAGCGAGCCGGCGCAGGAGGTGGTAATTGGCGATGGCAAGACCCCCCTTACTTCAGGTAATGATCAGAACAAAAATATTCTATTGACTCAGGAGTTCGCCAACGGGCTCATCAATAATTTGGCAACAGCGACTCTGGTGCTGTTTACCGACTACCAAAAGGCCCCCTTCGCTATCCCTATTCCCGCGAATGAGCGGGATATAGGAGGTGAAGTAGGCAATCACCGGGAAACTGAGGTGTCGGTTTCAATTACTGTGGATGGCATTGAGTTCAGTGTGCTTGAAGCCGACCCGGCAGGCAGCATAGATCAGGATTGGTTTTTTGATCCGGCAACTGGACTGATGCGCGCAGAGGTCGGCTTTACCCAAACTATGCAGGTTGGCAATCCATCGGTCTCTCTGGATGACTACTTGCTCGCCAATCCGCCGGCGGCGGGTGATACATGGACGTTGACCTATTTCGATAACGATGGCGGGAATTTTCAGGCGCGTTACGTGAAAGGCGAGTTCTTTTACAACAGTCCAGGTGACCCCGGCATCATGGTGGTCGGCGATCCTAGTGTGCCGAACTTGATCTTCGGTACTACCTCGGGCGATAGCTTGACGGGTGGCAATGTTGACGATGTCATCAATGGCCGGGAGGGTAACGACCAGTTGTATGGGCTCGGAGGCAATGACCAAGTTGCTGGTGGATCTGGTCTGGATTTGCTTGTCGGAGGTCATGGCGATGATCTCCTGACGGGAGGAGATGGAAAAGACACCCTTGTGTGGAATTCCGGCGACGCGGGCGTCGATCACATCACCGACTTCTTTATCGACGGGCCCGACGTAGCAGGAGGCAACTCCGATGTGTTGGAGCTATCGCAGTTGTTGGTCGGCGAGACTGCGAGCGGGAATGTGTTGGATGACTACCTGAGCTTCACCTTCGCAGCCACCAGCACCACCATCAATGTACGGGCGACGCCCAGTGGAGCTGTGGTACAGCAGGTCGTGCTGGATGACGTGGATCTGTCCAGCGTCGCTTACTACGGCCCTACCGATGCGGCGACCATGATCGATGGCATGCTCAACGACAACGCCCTCAAGGTAGATAACGTCTAATCTCAAGCAAGCAGACAAGCCCGCCATCTTCACGGGTGGCGGGCTTTTTTATGGGCGGTTGCAGGAGGCACCTATGGTCTATGTGCAGCGTGACGAGCAGGGGCGGTTGTTGCGGGTGGCGCACGACCCTTTTGAGGGAATGACGGCAACCCTGGCGGAAGAGCATGAAGAGCTGCAGGCCTGGCTGACGATGCAGGAAGAGGTACGGGCACGGCTGGCTAGCTTGCAAGGTTCGGATCTTGAGCTGGTTCGGGTGCTGGAGGACTTGGTGGGGGTGTTGGTTAGCCGTGGGGTGATTCGCTACACCGATCTACCGGAGGCGGCACGGCGTAAGTTGCACCAGCGGGCGGAGACACGTTCGCAGTTGGGTGGTTTAAGTGGCTTGCTTGGAGATGGTGAGAGCGAGTTGATCTAGCGGGTAGCCGTTAGCTTGGCTGCAGGCGCAGAGCGTTCGGCTTGCCGGGGAGTCGAACTGGGCGTAGGAGCGGATTTATCCGCGATTGGCCCTCTCAGCCAATACAGCCGTCGCGGCTAAAGCCTCTCCCGCAAAGGCTGGGGGTGTTCTTTCGCGAGGACAGCGCCACCTTTTGTCCCGCTTCGCGGCTAAAGCCGCTCCTACAAAACAAAAGCCTGATGTCTGCACTGCCCCCGAGCCGCGCCTGCGGTCGAACGGGGGGCTTGGCGAGGCCAGCCAACAATTACGCCTTCCAGGGCGCCGGTGCGCCGATCAGACGGCCCATGGCGCCGTGAATGCCGAGTTCGTTGAGTACGGCGAGTTCGCCTTCGGTTTCCACCATCTCCGCTATCAGCGGCAAATCAATACTGTTGGTTGCGCGGAACATGGCTTCGATAAACAGGCGCTTGTCGCTTTCCTGATCGATGGCGCGAATGTAGGTGCCGTCGACTTTCAGGTAAGCGAGGCCGAGGTGCGTCAGATTACCGATCAGGCTGAAGCGGCCACCGAAGTGTTGCAGGCCAAGTTTAAAGCCGGCGTCATGCAGCGCCTGGCTCAGGCGCTCCAACTCGGCTGGCGGTGGTAGGTGGCGCTCGTCGATCTCCAGGGTCATCAGGCTGGCTTGTTGCGGGTGTTCTTTGAGTATGGCAACCATCCGCGCTTGGCTGTCCGGCTCACGCAGGGTCGCGGCCGATAGGCTGAGAGCGACGGGGTAAGGGTGTTGCGCGAGGTGGTCCAAGGTGTGCTCCAGCATCGCCAGGTCGAAGCGCGCGGCCCAGCCCAGGCGCTCGATCCAGGGCAGGAAGCGGCCTGCCGCAACGGCCTCGCCCTGTGGGTCGAGCAGGCGAGCAAGGACCTTCTGATGCAGCACCTTGCTGATGTCTGCACACTCCACCACCGGTTGGAAGTACAGCTGCAACTTGCTTTTGTTCAGTGCTTCGTCGATCCAGTTGCGCCAGTCGTTCAGGCCCTGGCTGGGAAGGGCATTGAAATCATCCAGGCGCTCCCAAGGCTTGCTCGGGTTGCTTTGAGCCTGCGCCAGAGCCTGATCGGCCCGACTTATGACGTGGTTAACCTCTTCGCCAGGGCGGAAGGCGGCGATACCAAGGTGGGCGACGGGTGTGCAATCGCTGGCACCGGTTTGCCGGAGGCTTTCCAAGCCATCACTCAGCTCCAGCGCCAGCCGGTCGGCATCCTCGCCAGCCAGACCCGGTGCGAGCAAGGTGAACTCGCCGCCGCGGCTGCGTGAGGCCAGCCAGTTGGCGCGGCTTGGCTGGTCGAGTAGCCGTTTGAGTTGCTCGCCGATGGCGGCGATCAGGGCATCGGTGCGTTGCCCGCCCAGGCGCTTGTTCAAGCCGCCAAGGTCATTGACCCGCAACAGAATCAGGTAACCCTCGGCGTTCTGTTCGTTAACGGCGAGCTGGTTGGCCAGGTTAATGTCGAACAACCGACGGTTGGCCAGGCCAGTCAGGCTGTCCTGATAGGCTTCTTCGCGCAGTTTTTCGCTACGTGCGGCTTCTTCGGCAAACAGGTTCTTCAGTTTCTCGACCATCTGGTTCATGGCCAGAACGACCCGTTTCAGTTCGGGTGTCCGTGGTACGTGCGGCAGGGTGAAGAACTCGCGGCGGGTGATGGCCTGAGCTTGCTGCACCATGTTGTCCAAGGGCTTTAACTGGGTGCGCAGCAGCCAGCCGCCGAGGATAGCGCTGAGCAACCCGCACAGCAGCAGCCAGAGCAGGCTGCCGATGGCGCTGTCCCACAGCTTGGCCAGGGCGAATTGTGGATGGCTGATCACTTCGACCCGCGCCACCTGTTCCCAGCCGCGCATGATCAGCGCATCGCCGCCTTGCGCCTGGAGGTTGACCAGGCTGGCGAACCAGCTCGGCACTGTCTCCGTAGTCGTGGTGCTGCGCCGCTCGACTATCACCTGTTCGTCCGCGATACGCATCACGCGGATGCTGGCGAAGTAGCCGCTATCGAAAATCGAGCTGACCATCAGCTCGATCATCGCCGGGTCGTCCACATGTGGCGTCATCGACAGCCCAAGCGCGGTAGCGGCGTCTTGCGCGTGGGAGCGCAGTTGGCTGAGCAACTGAGCACGCGAACTTTCTACCCCAGCGATAAAACTGCCGGTGAAGGCCACCACCAGAAACAGGCAGATGGCGAGAAATAGCTGCTTGAGTAGCGACATAACGTTCTCCTAACCCTCGCCAACGGCGAAGCCTTCGGCGTGCATTTTTTTCAACAAATCCTGCCAGCGCGACAGCTTCTTGGTGTCACGGCGTTTGCCGGCGGAACCAGGTAGATAGAGGCCTTCGGCATTGAAGGCATACACCGGCAGCAAGTCTTTACGTTGTGAGGCGGGGCGGATGTCGCCGATCAGGTTATCCAGTACCAACGGCTGCGCCATAGGGCTGGCGTAATAAGTCAGCACCATATGGGCCTGGTTGTAGTTCAGGGCCTTGACGTAGGTGATCCGCAGCTTTTCGCTGGGGATGCCGAGGCGGCGTAGGGTGAAGTACTTGGCGATGGAGTAGTCCTCGCAGTCGCCAGCACCTTTGACCAGCGCCTCGATCGGCGTGGCCCAGTAATCGTTCTGACGCCAGATGCGGCTGTCGTCGACAAAGCGCAGTTGGCGGTTGAAGAAGCGATTAACCGCGCTGAGCTTTTCACTCTCAGGCAGTTCGCCGCTGCTCTCGATCAATGCGTTCCACTCTTCGATCCGACCCTTGGCGGGGCCGAGGCTGCCGTAGCGGGTTTCGGCATTCTGGATGATTACGTCAAAGTCCCAGTTAGCCCAAACGCTAGCGACGCCAATGATCAGGCAAAACAGCAGGCACCAGCCCAAGCAAGCCATTAGCGGTCGCGGTTGCCGTCCATGAGTGCGCTGCCGAGGCTGCATATGCCGCGTCTCCGCCGAAGATGGCCTTAGTCTAGGCAGTACGCCGGAGTTTTGCCGGGCAGAGGTTATTCAACAGGTCGTTGGGGGCGAGGCATCAACGATTGGGCAGGGTTTTCTGCTTGAGGATGTAGAGGCTGACCAAGACCGCACAGCTGAGCATAAACGCGCGGGCCCAGGGTAGCGGTACCAGGTAGCAAGAGAGAGCGATGCTTAGCCACATCAAACCGATGGCGTAGACCTTGCCCTTGAGTGGGATACCGTGGCCGTCGAGGTAGTCGCGAATCCACGGGCCGAGCTTGGGATGGCCGACCAGCCAGAGATAGAAGCGCTGTGAGCTGCGGGCAAAGCAGGCGGCAGCCAGCAGCAGGAAGGGTGTGGTCGGCAGCACCGGAACGAAGATGCCGATCACGCCGAGCACTACGCTCAACCAACCGACGGTCAGCAGGCTATAGCGCACGGCGGAGTGACGGCTTTCGCGGACTTCGTGGTCCATCCTCGCAACCTTAGAAGCTGTTTTCAAATTGTCTGCGGGCTTCGCGCGTGATGCTGCGTTAAAAATGGCTTCGGAATGCTCATTTACAGCTCGTAAACTCCGCTTCCTCGGCCATTTTGACTCACTACGTTCGCCCTGCGGGCCAGCCTACGGCTGTTACTCCGCTTCGCTACGTTGCGCCTTGCCTGACCTTCGCTCGCCGATTTTGAAAAACACCTTCTTAATGGTGGCGCGGCTTGAGCAGCGCTGGCTTCTCGTCGGGGGCGTTGCAGAGCAGGAACAGCGCAGTGAGCAGCTCCGGGATTTGCTCGACCATGTCGTCCATCAGGTTACGATCACGGGCGATATCGATGAACTCGGGCTGTTCATCGAACAAGCCGGAACCGACCATGATCGGCAGCAGCAGCTCGCTGACTTCGTCTTCGGCGTCTTCGAACCAGGCGGCCTCGCGCAGGAACACGCCTTCCATAAAGCCAATGCACCAGCCGCGAATGTCGGAGTCGTCCGGCACTTCACCGAGGTCGAGCTCGCAGGGCAGCTCCAGATCATCATCGGCGCCCAGCAGGCGGGTGATGTGGGCTTTGAGCTGGATCAGCGTGGCTTCGATCTCTTCCCGTTCGGCATCGCTGCGGTAGTGCGGCGGTTCGGCGAACAGCGCGTCGATCCATTCGCGCTCTGGCGCTTGGTCGGGGCAAATCGACAAGGCGGTCAGGTAGCCGTGAGCGGCCACGTAGTCCAAGGCCTCGTCGTGCAGTTCGTCAGCGTCGAGGAAGGCTTGCAGGCGGGATAGTTGCTCAGCGAAGGACATCGTGGGACTACCTTAGAAGGACTTAATAAGGCTGGATTTTAGCCCGGATAGCCCAGCAAAGCGGCCGTGATCTGAGATTTTTTTCGATTTAAACCCACGCCACCCGGCGTGATGGCTGGAATGGCGGATATTCCAGACCGTGTAAAAACTACTGCGCTCCGTTATACGGCGTTAAAAACAGGCTCAAAATGCTCATTTACACCACGTAAACTGCGCTTTCTCGCCAGTTTTGACTCGCTGGCGC
This sequence comes from Pseudomonas cavernicola, assembly GCF_003596405.1. NCBI lineage: Bacteria > Pseudomonadati > Pseudomonadota > Gammaproteobacteria > Pseudomonadales > Pseudomonadaceae > Pseudomonas > Pseudomonas cavernicola. The sequence goes on along the minus strand of NZ_QYUR01000002.1, from coordinate 2,463,658 downwards.
TCGCCCATCGGGCCAACCTGCGGCTGTTACTCCGCTTCGCTGCGTTGCGCCTTGTCTAACCTTCGCTCGCTACGTTTTTACACAGTCTGACCCTGGGGGGTTGGCATGCCCATGGCCGATGGGCGTCGACCTCTGCAGGCGGTCGCTCGCGTATACTGCGCGGCTTTGTGACGGCGCTCGGGCGCCACCCGCCGGCTCTTCAGCCCGCGCGGGCATCCCAAGGAAACGCTCAAGAGTGGGCTTTTTCGGGGGCTCTTCTTTTGCAACAGCTTGGGGTTTATATGCTCGAACCGGCTCTGCGCATCCTTAAAGACATCTTCGGCTACGACAGTTTCCGTGGGCGTCAGGGTGCGATCATCGAGTGCGTTGCCAGTGGTGGCGATGCCCTGGTGTTGATGCCAACGGGTGGCGGCAAGTCGCTGTGCTTCCAGGTTCCGGCGCTGCTGCGTGAGGGATTGGCGGTGGTAGTTTCGCCGCTGATCGCGCTGATGGAAGATCAGGTCGCCACGCTTGACGAGTTGGGGGTGGCGGCTGTCGCGCTGAATTCCACCCTGAGTGCCGATGAGCAGCGGGAGATCGCCGAGCGGATCAAGCGCGGCGAGATCAAGCTGCTTTACCTGGCGCCCGAGCGTCTGGTGCAGCCGCGCATGCTGGCGTTCCTGCAAAACCTCGATATTGCACTGTTCGCTATCGATGAAGCGCATTGCGTGTCGCAGTGGGGCCATGACTTCCGCCCAGAGTACCTGCAGCTGGGGCAATTGGCCGAACTGTTCCCGCAGGTGCCGCGGATCGCCCTGACGGCCACCGCGGACATGCGTACCCGTGAGGAAATCGTCACCCGCCTGCATTTGCAGAATGCCGAGCGCTTTCTCTCGAGCTTCGACCGCCCCAACATCTTCTACCGCATCGTGCCGAAAGAGCAGCCGCGTAAGCAGTTGCTGACCTTCCTCAGCGAGCGCAAGGGCGATGCCGGGATTGTCTACTGCTTGTCGCGCAAGAAAGTCGAAGAAGTCGCGGCCTTTCTAAGTACCCAGGGTTACCCGGCGCTGCCGTATCACGCGGGCTTGCCCCATGAGTTGCGCGCCTACCACCAGAAGCGCTTCCTCAACGAGGAGGGTCTGATCATGGTGGCGACCATCGCTTTCGGTATGGGGATCGACAAACCCAACGTGCGTTTTGTGGCGCACCTGGATCTGCCGAAATCCCTCGAGGCCTATTACCAGGAAACCGGACGTGCCGGTCGCGATGGCTTGCCGGCGGATGCCTGGATGGCCTACGGGCTGCAGGACGTGCTGTTGCTCAAGCAAATGTTGCAGAACTCCGAAGGCGATGAGCGCCATAAGCGCCTCGAACAGCACAAGCTCGACGCCATGCTCGCCCTGTGTGAGCAGATTCGTTGCCGCCGCCAGGCACTGCTGGCCTACTTCGATGAAGAGTTGCCACAACCTTGTGGTCATTGTGATAACTGCGTCGACGGTGTGCAGACTTGGGACGCCACCGAACCGGCGCGCCAGGCGCTCTCGGCCATCTTCCGCAGCGGCCAGCGTTATGGTGTCGGTCATCTGGTCGATCTGCTGCTGGGCCGTGATAACGACAAAGTGCGCAGCCTCGGCCATCAGCACTTGTCGGTGTTTGGTGTCGGCAAGGCGCTTAGCGAGGGCGAGTGGCGTTCGCTATTCCGCCAGTTGGTGGCCCGCGGTTTGGCTGATGTCGATCTCGAGGGCTATGGCGGCCTGCGCCTGAGTGACAGTTGCCGGCCGTTGTTGCGCGGTGAAGTTGCTTTGCAGTTGCGCCGGGACCTGAAACCGCAGCAGAGCGCCAAACCCTCGGCCAGCGCCGCCAGCCAACTGGTGCGTGGCGAGGAGCGCGAGCAGTGGGAAGCCCTGCGTGCACTACGGCGGAAACTGGCCGAGGAGCATGCAGTACCGCCCTATGTGATTTTTCCCGATGCGACCTTGTTGGAGATGTTGCGCAGCAAACCGGGTTCGCTGTCCGAAATGGCGCAAGTCAGCGGGGTCGGGGCGCGCAAGCTGGAGCGCTATGGCGAGGCCTTCCTCGAAGTGCTCAACGGCGCGGTCGAGGCGCCGCAGGTGGTGGTCGATCTACGTCACGAACTGATCAGCTTGGCGCGCGCAGGGATGACCCCACAGCAGATCGCGGGGCAGCTCAAGTGCAGCGAAAAGAACGTCTACAGCTTGCTGGCCGAAGCCATTGGCCGGCAACAGTTGTCGCTGGAACAGGCGCTGGATCTGCCACAAGAGCTACTTGGCGAGATTCAGGACGCATTCCTCGACGGCGAAGGCGAGCTGCCCGCGGTGGCGGCGTTATCCGAGCAGTTCGCCGGGCGGGTGGCGGACGGGGTGCTCTATTGCGTGCGTGCGGCGTTGCAGTCGGAGTTTGAGGTCTGAGACGGTTCAGTCGGCTGTTACTGGGGGCAGTTTCGCCAAAGCGTTGGCGCATTAAAACGACAAACTTGTGACGCCTGTCACCAGCGGCTAAGGTGTCTCGAAAGCCTCCACAATGAGAAGAGGTAAAGGTGTCGTTCCATCATGCCTGGCTAGACGATGTCCGCCCCAATCCGTATGCCGATCAGTTAGCGCTTGGTTTCCGCCTGCTGCGCTTCGTCCGTCCGTTGGAGCGTGAGTACCGCGCCCATATGCGCGAGGACGGCTTCGACCTCAAACGCATTGCGCTAAGCGTCGGCATGGTCATCTGGCTGGCGTTTGCCGGCCTCGACTCATTCCTGATCCAAACCCAGCCACTCTGGTGGATGCTTGCCGTGCGTTTGGGCGTGCTCTTGCTGCTGCTGGCCTGCGGCGGGCTGATGCTGCAACGCCGGCATACACAGCTGTTGGTGCCCTTGAGCCTGACCTGCATCGGGGCGCTCGGGCTGGGTTCGGCGGCCGTCGTGGCGATCGCCCACACGGTCGATCCGAACTATCCCTATGAAGGTGTGCTGCTGGTCTGCATGGCGGCTTACTTTCTGGTCGGCCTGCGGCTTTCCGAGGCGCTCGCCAGCTCCCTGGTGCTGCTGCTGGCCTATGTCGGCTTTGAGCTGCTGGCCGGTTTGCCGATCCCACGGCTGGTCAACAATGTACTGTTTCTGTTGTTTGGCAACCTGATGGGGGCGCTGGGTTGTTACCTCTTGGAGTTCAAGTCGCGGGAGCATTTCCTGGTCAGCCGGCTGATGCGCGTGCTGGCTGAGCGCGATAGCCTCACCGGGCTGCACAACCGGCGCAGTTTCAACCGCCAACTAGAACGTCTGTGGCGCCAGGCCCAGCGGGAAAGCCAGCCCTTGGCCCTGCTGCTCTGCGATATCGACCACTTCAAGGCCTACAACGACCGCTACGGTCACCAGGCCGGGGACAACGTCTTGCAACGGGTTGGCACGGTATTCAGTGAGGCCGCGCGGCGACCGTTCGATATGTCGGTGCGCCTCGGCGGCGAAGAGTTCGCGGTGCTGCTCTATGACATCACCGAAGAGCAGGCGCGCCAGCGTGCCGAGATTCTGCGGGCAGCATTGGAGCATCTGGACATTCGCCATGAGCGTTCGGATACCGCCAGCATGGTCACCATGTCAATCGGCGTGGCCTGTCTGCGTCCGGCTGACGGTGGCGAGATAGCCAAGCTGTATGAGCACGCGGATCGCGCGCTGTATGAGGCCAAAGCCTTTGGCCGTAATCAGGTAGTGGCTTAGGAGCGCGATAGTGCGTTGATCTAAATCGTCTCGGCTGGCCGATTTTGTCCTTGGGGTTGGCGTAGGCGGTGAATGCCGGGCTTGGCACGTGAGTGCTAGCATCGCGAAATTCCCTCGCAGCGAGCCGCACCTTGATGGACCCACTGATCCAGGCCAACGGCCAGCCGCATTACGGTATCTTTCCTACCGCGCCCAGCGTGATCAATTACCGCGACTTCGACTTTCGTTCCCCCATGGGCCGTCGGCTGGGGCCACTGGCCAAGTGGCGGCGCTTTCACCAATTTCAGTACTTCGGCCTGATCAGCGATCAACTGATCGGTGGCTGCGCGCTGGCCAACCTCAGCCTGGCGGGGATCGGCTTCGTCTACCTGTTCCATCCCGCCAGCGGGCGGATGATCGAGCGGCAGTTCAAGTTACCGCTGGGGTTTGGCACGCGCTTCTCACAGCAGCCGAATGACGGCGTGTGTGAGCTGCGCAGTGGGCGCAATCTCCTGCGCCTGGAAAATCATGCTGCCTCGCAAGAGAAGCGGCTGCTGGTGGAGTTGGACGATGGCACGCGGATCGACGCCTGTTTTACCGAGGCCACACCGGCGTTTCAGTCGATGTGCATCAATACGCCTACCGCGGTGAACGGCTGGGTGTATGCGCAAAAAGTCGCCGGAGTGCGCTGCACCGGACAGGTCAAAAGCGCCCTGGGTGACTTCGACCTGGCAGCCATCGAGGCCTTTGCCCATCACGACTGGTCGGCTGGCTATATGCGCCCGGAGACCTGCTGGAACTGGGCCTGTTTGTCTGGCCAGGCCGGTGCGCAACGGGTGGGGCTGAACCTGTCCTGCGGGGTGAACGAGACCAGCTTTACCGAGAACTGTTTTTGGCTGGATGGCGAGCTGATCAAGGTCGATACGGTGCGCTTTAGCTATGACCGTGAGCAGCCGCTGCAGCCTTGGCGGATCGATTCTTACGATGGTCAGGTGGCATTGCAGTTCGAGGCGCGTGGCTTACACCAGGAGCGGATGAATCTGGGCGTGCTGGCCAGCAACTTCAAGCAGATCTTCGGCCAGTTCCGTGGCGTGTTGCGGCCGCACGGGCGAGCGGCAATCAGCATCGACAATCTCTGGGGCTTTGTTGAAGAGCAATATGTGAAGTGGTGAGGGGCGTTGGGGTCTTGCCTCTGTGGTCGGGGTTATGATTAGCTGGCTAATAATTAGCTTTGGCGGTAATCAAGAGCCTTTCGTTATGTCGCACACTGATCAACATCGTTTTGCTATGCAGCTCGCCCAACTGTCGCGTTCTTGGCGCGCCGAGCTGGATCGGCGCCTGGCCGGGCTTGGCTTGTCCCAGGCACGTTGGCTCGTACTGTTGCACCTGGCACGTTTCAGCGAGTTGCCGACTCAGCGTGAGCTGGCGCAGAGCGTTGGGGTTGAAGGGCCGACCCTGGCGCGCTTGCTCGACAGTTTGGAAGCCCAGGGTTTGGTCCGCCGGCAGGCAGTAGTGGAAGATCGCCGGGCGAAGAAAATCGCTTTGAGCCCGTCAGCACGGCCCTTGATTGAGCAGATCGAGGCAATTTCCACCCAGCTGCGCCTGGAACTCTTCGATGGCATCGATGAGGAAGAACTCCGTCGCTGCCAGCAGGTGCATGCGCGGATTCTGGCAAACCTGGAGCGCCGTTAAGATGAGTCAGCCGAAACCCGAAGTCGTAATCACTTACTGCACGCAGTGCCAATGGTTGCTGCGCGCGGCCTGGTTGGCGCAAGAGCTGCTCAGTACCTTTAGCGACGATCTCGGCAAGGTCAGCCTGGAGCCGGGCACTGGAGGGGTGTTTCGCATCACCTGCGACGGCGTGCAGATCTGGGAGCGTAAAGCCGATGGCGGCTTCCCCGAGGCCAAGGTGCTCAAGCAGCGGCTGCGGGATCAGATCGACCCGGCGCGCGATCTGGGTCACAGCGACCGGGTTGCGCCGACTGGGGATTGAGCGTCCCTCGCCAGCATTACCCGGCAAAACGCACTGAACCTTTTTATTTCAGGACTACGCCACTTGGCCATCGACCGGCGCGGCATGCTTGGTGCCGCCCATCCGCGCCGAGAGGAAGATGGCGAAGATGATCAGCGCACCGCCGGCGACCATCCGCAGCGTCGGTGTTTCCGCGAAGATCAACCAGGCGAAGGTGATGCCATAGACCGGCTCCAGGGCGAACACCACGGCTGCGGTGCGCGCCTTGAGTACGTCCAGGCTGGCGACGAACAGGCTGTGGGCCAAGCCGGTGCAGAGCACGCCGAGCAATGCCAGCCATAGCCAATCCAGCGCTTGAACCGTGGGTAGGATTGGCGCGGCGAAAGGCAGCAGGCACACCGCGACGACCAGGTTCTGACAGAGGGCTGCCTGCACCGGAGCCACTTTGCCGGAGCCGGCGCGATTGGTCAGTGATAGCAACGCGAAGAGCAAGCCTGAAAGCACGCCCCAGAGCAGCCCGACCGTGGCGCCGCTGTCCAGGTTGAAATCCGGCGTGACCAGCACCAGGCCGACACTCACCAGCACAACCAGGATGATTTCATGGCGGCGAATGCGTTCGCGAAAGATCAGCCCTTCGAGTATCACCGTGAGTGCCGGAAAGCTGGTGAAGCCCAGGGTCGCGATGGCGACACCGGCCACTTTCACCGAAATGAAAAAACTGACCCAGTGTCCGGCCAAGAGCAAACCACCCAGCGTCAGGCGTGCCCAGTCGCTGGTTTTCAGGCGTTGCCAGGATGTGCTCGTGATCAGCCCGGCAAATACAGCCAACGCAAGGACGGCAAACGCGGCGCGGCCGAAGACGATCATGGCGGGCGTAGTCGCAGCAAGTTTGCCGAGTACACCGGTAAAGCCAAAGAACAGGGCGCCGCAATGCAGGGCGGTTAGGGCTGAGCGGTGGTTCATGCTGAACTCCAGTTCTCTTTCATTCGTATAACTTTGTCGGCAGCGCTGCGCCGCTCCTCGCCGTACTACCTGTACTGTCTCGTCGCTGCTCGCTCGCCTTCGCGTTCTACTCTGAAATAGAACTGGAATTAGGCCAGGCGGCTGCCATTCGGTAGGGAATGCTCGAAGCTGGCCAAGACCACGCGATTCTCCGCGTCGTACGCGCCGGTGACGAGAATCTCCGAGCGCACGCCGGCAATCGATTTCGGCGCAAAATTGCACACGCAGAGCACTTGGCGGCCGATTAGGCTATCAGCTGCATAAAGGGCGGTGAGTTGCGCGCTGGAGGTTTTCACTCCGAGTGGGCCGAGGTCGACTTCCAGCACATAGGCGGGCTTGCGCGCTTTCTCGTTGGGTTTTGCGCTGCGGATGGTGCCGACGCGTAGTTCCACACGCTCGAAATCCTGCCAATCGATAGTCTGCATAGTGGCTCCATGACGCGTCTTCCTGAGTGATGGCGGCAGTCTAGAGCTTGCGCGCGGGGCTGTCTGTCGCGCGGCTAGCGGGAATTGTCGCGCGACTCGCGGCGCAGGGTGCGAGGCGTGGCGCCAAACTCACGGGCCAGGGCCGCGGTGAAGGCGCTTTGCGAGCTGTAGCCGACCTGGGCGGCAATCTCACCGACCGCCAGTTGTGTCCCGCGCAGCAGTTCCAGGCCCTGTTGCAGGCGACGGCTGCGCACGTAGTCCATCGGCGTTTGCCCGGTTTCACTGAGAAAACGTGCGTGAAAACGCGCGCTAGAGAGGCCGGTCAGGCGTGCCAGGTCGGCGACCTGCAGCGGGTGCGCGGCGTGTTGGTCGATATAGGTGTCCAGCGCGGCGAGCGGCAGACGCTGGCTTTCGCCGGCGCTGTGGCAGTCGGTCGCCAGGCTGGCCAAGAGCAGGGCCGCGCCTTGTTGAGCGATCACCGGATCATTGATCGGGCTGGCGGCCAGCCAGTTGACCAACTGGTTTTGCGCCGGACTGAGGGTGAGGGCGGCGGGTTTCTCCAGCAGGCGGCGACTGCTGTCTGCGTGCGGGCCGAGGGTGTGCTGCAACCACTCGGTGGGCGGCACATCGAGCACCAGGCACTGGCTACCACTTGGGCTACCGCAGGCATGGTGGGTCGCGCCGGGCACCACGACCAGGCTTTGGCGGATGACCTGGCTGCCATGCCCGGCGACTTCAAAGTCCAATTGGCCAATCAGGCCGAACACCATCTGGGCGTGGTCGTGGCTGTGGGCTATCAGGTCATGGCTGTACTGGCGCAGGGAGAGAATCGAACTCATCGCGGCATCCTCGGCGGAGGTGCTCAGTCTACCTACAGTTGCTGGCGGTGGCGCTGTCATCAGTTTGTCGTTTGCTTGTCATGGGCGTTTCACCACGGGCGTTCAAGCTCGGAAAAACCCTGCCGGAGGCCGCCCCATGAGCAGCGCTGAGCTTGTCAAACCCAGTCGTAAGCAACGCGTCCGTACCCTCTGGATCTCGGATGTCCACCTAGGCACCCGCGATTGCCAGGCCGAGCATTTGTCGCAGTTTCTCAAACGTTATCAGGCGGACAAGGTCTACCTGGTCGGCGACATCATCGACGGTTGGCGGTTGCGCAGCGGGATATTCTGGCCGCAGGCGCACACCAACGTGATCCGCCGCTTACTGACCATGAGCAAGCGCGGCACCGAGGTTATCTACGTCACCGGCAACCATGACGAGTTTCTCCGTCGTTACTCCAAACTGGTACTGGGCAATATTCAACTGGTCGACGAGGCAGAGCACGTCACGGCTGACGGCCGCCGCCTGCTGATCGTGCATGGCGACCAGTTCGACGTTATCACCCGCTACCACCGCTGGCTGGCCTTTCTCGGTGATTCGGCTTACGAAATCACCCTGACCCTGAATCGCTGGCTCAATCATTGGCGCCGCCGTTACGGCTATGGCTACTGGTCGCTCTCGGCCTACCTCAAGCACAAGGTCAAAAGTGCGGTAAACTTTATCAGCGACTTCGAGGAGGCCATCGCCCACGAATGCGTCAAACGGGGCTTCAATGGCGTGGTCTGCGGGCATATTCATCATGCCGAAATCCGCCAGATGGGCGAGGTGGAATACATGAACTGTGGTGACTGGGTGGAGTCCTGCACGGCCTTGATCGAGCATCTGGACGGTACGATCGAGTTGTATCGCCTGGCCGATGATCAGGCGCGCTTGGCTCAGCAGGACGCCAAGCAACTCCTGGCAGTCGAGCCGGCGGCATGAGAATCCTGATCGTCAGCGACGCCTGGCTGCCGCAAGTCAATGGCGTGGTGACCAGCCTGCAAGCGCTGGTCGCCGAGCTGCGTGAACTGGGGCATCTGGTCAAACTGCTGTCGCCGCTGGAGTTCCGCCACCGGCCGTGTCCGTCTTACCCGGAAGTCCCGCTGGTGTGGGAGCTGTGGAAGGTCGGCGCGGCGATCCGCGAGTTCCGCCCGGATTGCGTGCACCTGGCCACCGAAGGCCCGGTCGGCTGGGCGGCGCGACGTTGGTTGGTCAAGCGTGGTTTGGCCTTTTCCACGGCAATCCATACGCGCTTTCCGGAATACCTCCACACGCGTTGGCCATGGATTCCGCTGGCCTGGGGTTATGCCTATCTGTGCGCCTTTCACCGATCGAGTCAGGCCGTGCTGGTGACGACCGAGCGCTTGCGCAGTGAGTTCGCCGGGTGGGGCTTGCAGCGTTTGCGGTTGTGGCGCAAGGGCGTGGATCTGCGCCTATTCCAACCGGCGCTGGCGCACACGCAGCCGAGACAACCGGTGTTTCTGTATGTCGGGCGGATCGCCCCGGAGAAGAACCTGGAGGCATTTCTTCGCCTCGAGCTGCCGGGGGAGAAGCGCGTGGTCGGCGACGGGCCACAGCGCGCAGAACTGGAGGCGGGTTATCCGCAGGTGCGTTTTCTCGGCTATCGGCATGGTCAGGCGTTGGCCCAGGCGTACTGTGAGGCCAGCGTGCTGGTCTTTCCCTCGCGTACCGACACCTATGGCTTGGTGATGTTGGAGGCGCTGGCCTGCGGCACGCCGGTCGCGGCCTTCCCGGTAGCCGGGCCGCTGGATGTGCTGGAGGCAGGCGTGACGGGTGTGCTGGATGAGGATTTGGCCAAGGCCTGCCTGGCGGCGCTGGAGTTGGACCGTACAGGCTGCGCCGAGAGGGCGGCGCGGCAGTCCTGGCGGGCCTCGGCGCTGGAGTTCCTGATGCAGCAGCCGTTGCTGGATGGTCGGCCTTGCGAAATAGGCGAGGTATTCGTCAACCCGTAGTAGCCGGGCCTGGTGGGCGTAGGCTGGGTAGAGCCGTTTTTCGGCGAAACCCAGCAAGGGTTTAGCGTTGCGCGGGCTTAGAGAATCACTTTGTCGCGCAGCTTCTCGGCCGCCAGGTTGAGCGCCTGGATCACCCGCTCCTTGTCGAAGTTCTGGATGCCGTTGGTGTCCAGGTACATGGAGAAGCCCGGCAGTTCGTGCTCGACATAGCTGGAGGTGGAGCCGAGGTCGCGACGGAAATCCACCACTTGATAGATCTGCACCGGGCGGGTGAAGCCTTTGACGCTGATCTGGCCTTTGTCGCGGCACATGATCACGTCTTTCACCAACGAATAAGTCTCGTGGGAGATCAGGATCTCGCCGGACTCGGCGGCGTTTTCCAGGCGGCTGGCGAGGTTCACGTCGCGGCCGATGATGGTGTAGTCCATGCGCGTGTCGGCGCCAAAGTTACCGACGGTGCAGTAGCCGGTGTTCAGGCCCATGCGGATTTCCAGCGGTTTGGTGATGCCCTGGGCACGCCATTGTTGACGCAGCACTTTCATATGCTTGCGCATGGCGATGGCCATGGACACCGCGTTTACCGCGTCCTTCTTCGCGCCCTGGCTGGTCGGATCGCCGAAGAACACCATCACGCAGTCACCGATGAACTTGTCGATGGTGCCACCGTATTTCAGGGTGATCTTCGACATCTCGTTCAGGTAGGTGTTGAGCAGATCGGTCAGGGCCTCGGCTTCCAGCTCCTCGGACAGCTCGGTGAAGCCTTTGATGTCGGAGAAGAACACCGTGAGCTTCTTGCGCTGGGTTTCCAGGCGCACGCTCTTTTTGCCGCTGAAGATCGATTCCCAGACTTGTGGCGACAGGTATTTGGCCAGGTTGCGCGCCAGCCGCGCGGCCTTTTCCTGCTCGCGTTTAATCTCGCTGCGCGCGACACCGAGGCGGATGCCCTGTTGGTGCATGAAGTAGGCGGTAATGCCGATGTACAGCGTGGTGAACAGCACGCTGACCAGCGCCACCAGGGTTGGCGTGGTGGCTTTCAATTCGGGTTGGACGACGACGCTGGTCAGTACCAGCCCGCTGACTGCGATCAACAGCGATAGCCCGAGGTGGCGCAGGCCGCCAACGATCAACGCGGTGAAACTCAGGATGAGCAGGGACATCGAACTCGGGACGACTGAAAAACCCAGTAACGCCACACCGGCACCGGCATGCAGGGCATCGATGAACAGCAGTACCAGGTTGGTCTGTCGTGGATGCTCGCCCTTGAATCGTTGACTCAGGTGATGTGCCAGGTGTGGGTAGAGCAGGGCATAGGGCACAAGCCAGAGGATGTCGTAACCGAAATATTGCACATAAGTGCCCGCCGCGATGCTGGCTGCCGTGGCGATATACGCCAGTACGCGGGAGTAGTACTCGCGCAGAGGTAGCGACGGTAGATCGGTATGGCGGCGCTCGAAATGGACTGGCTTCATGGCGGTGACACGATCCCTGCTGATTTTCTGACGTCTCTGGCGGACGTCTATGCACTCTGCAAGACAGAGGCCAAGCTTTTGACTGGTCGGGGATCATAACCAGCAAAGGTTCGGCAGCCAAGCATGGCTGCCGAAAGGCGGCGCAAGGGGCGTCAGTGGTCAACTGGGCTTAGTGTTGGCCCTGTTCCATGGCTGCTGTATAGATCGAGTTTTTCGGCTGGGCGAAGACTCGGCGCAGCATCGGCTCGAAGAATGTCAGTGGCAGGCTGGCATAGTCGGGATCGAAGGCCGCCGCATCGTACTTGGCACAGAACTCGATGGTCTGCTGGTACAGCGGGTGTTCCTTGAACTGTTCGCGCAGGTGCCGATCCATGCCCAGGTAGTGGAAAAAGTAGTAGCCCTGAAAGATCCCATGCTTCTCCACCATCCAGAGGTTTTCCGGGCTGACGAAGGGTTTGAGGATGGCTGCGGCGATATCCGGGTGGTTGTAGGAACCGAGCGTGTCGCCAATATCGTGAAGCAAGGCGCAGACCACGTATTCCTCGTCGCGCCCATCATTGTGGGCGCGGGTCGCGGTTTGCAGTGAGTGCGTCAGGCGATCGACCGGGAAGCCACCGAAGTCGCCATCGAGCAGTTTTAGATGGGTCAGGATGCGATCCGGCAGTTGTTTGGCGTAGGCGGCAAAGTCCTGGGCGATGATGCTCCAGTCCTCGGCGGTGCCGTCTTGCATATGGGTAAAGCGGGCGTGGGTGTTCATCAGGAGTCCTCTAATTGGGTTTTGTCGGACTTTTGCAATGTAGGCTGGGTAGAGCCGTTGTTTGGCACTCTACCCAGCCTACGGTTTGGCATAGAGCTGGTACTGGCACGTTTAGAACTTGATGCGCCCAGTCAAGGCGTCCTTGAGCATCACCCAGTCGCCCATAAAGCTGTAAAGCGGGTACTTGAAGGTGGCAGGGCGGTTCTTTTCGAAGACGAAGTGGCCGACCCAGGCGAAGCCATAACCGGCCAGCGGCATAGCCAGCAGCCAGAGCCACTGCTGGCTGACGATGGCGTAAGCGAGAATGCTCAGCACCAGTAGGCTGCCGACATAATGCAGGCGGCGACAGGTTGCGTTGCTGTGTTCCTGTAGGTAATACGGGTAGAAATCGGCAAAACGGGTGTAGCGCTCGGCGGTTTGCGTGCTCACGGCACACCTCCTGTCATTGTTAAGGCGCTGGTTGGTTGTCCTGGCAAACTAGGGCACTGCGAGCCCGGCACAAGTCCAGACTGTGCTCACCCCTCACCGGGCGGGCGATACATCCCAGTGCTCGTGGTGTTTGAAGTGTAGGGCGAGTGTCTTCGCGGGCCAGTGACATTAGGTGCCAGTTTAGTATCCTTGTGCCGCCAGGCCGCGCTCTTGCGGCCACCGTGGATAGAATAAGAAGACGCCATGAGCGAACGTACGACTTCCTCAAGCTGGGCTCTGGGCATAGTGCAGGCGCTGGAAATGGGCGGTGTCGACTGCCGTCGGCTGTTTCCTGAACTGGGGCTGGATTACGCCGCGCTGGATAACCCGGATGCGCGTTTCCCGCAGGACGGTATGACGCGGCTGTGGCAGCGGGCGGTGCAGCTCTCGGGCAACCCGGCGATTGGCCTGAACATGGCCAAGGTGGTGCGCCCGGCGTCCTTCCATGTGGTCGGTTATGCGCTGATGTCCAGCCGGACACTGAAGGAAGGTTTTGCGCGGCTGGTACGTTATCAACGGATCATCGCCGAAGGGGCTGATCTGAGTTTTCGTCAGTTGCCGGAAGGCTATGCCCTGGTCCTGGCGATTCATGGCGACCGTCTGGCGCCGGCAAGGCAGAGCGCCGAGGCCTCATTGGCCTACACCCTGGCCTTTTGCCGCTGGATGACCGGCAAGCCGATCCGGCCGCTGGAAATCCGTTTTCAGGGTGAGCCGCCGGCCGATCTGGAGCCTTACCAGCAAGTGTTCCAGGCGCCGCTCAAGTTCAATGCCGCGCATTATGCCGTGCTGTTCGAGCGCGCTGATCTGGAAACACCCTTGCCCAGCGCCAATGCGTCGCTGGCCCAGCTGCACGACCGCTTTGCCGGTGAGTACCTGGCGCGTTTTTCGGAAAGCCGGGTGACCCATCAGGCGCGCCAGGTGCTCTGCCGGCTGTTGCCCCAGGGCGAACCCAAGCGCGACACGGTGGCGCAGGCGCTGCATCTGTCGCAGCGCACCTTGCAACGGCGTTTACAGGAGGAGGGCACCAGTTTTCAGCAGTTGCTCGACGACACTCGCCGCGAGTTGGCCGTGCAGTATCTCGCGCAACCTAATCTGACACTGCTGGAAACCGCCTATTTGCTGGGCTTCGCCGACCCGAGCAACTTCTTTCGCGCCTTCCGCCGCTGGTTCGACGCGACCCCGGGGGAGTACCGCGCGCAGAATCTGTCTGCTGGGCTCGCGCCCTTGAGAGAATGACGGTGATGGGATTGACGAGGGTTTTCGGTTAAACCCCGTCGTTTGCGAACGCGGGGGCCCAGTGGCGGCGGACACGGCTCTCTTGGCAAACCGCGTTATCTGGCAGATTTTCTGGATTCCCGCCTGCGGGCGGTATGGCGGTGCAGGGCCCTTTCGGCACTCTCGTTAATGCGAGGACCGGTAACCGGTGTCAGTGCCGCCAGAACGCTGGGACACACAACACCAGCACGGTGAGAATTTCCAGCCGTCCCAACAGCATGCCCAGCGCCAACAACCACTTGGCCGCATCCGGCAGCCCGGCGAAGTTGCCCGATGGGCCGATCACTTCACCTAAACCGGGGCCGACGCCGGCTACCGAGCTGGCCGCGCCGGTCAGCGCGGTCATCCAATCCAGACCGAGCAGCGACAGGCCGAGGGCGATCACACAGATGGTGATGGTGAAGAAGAACGAGAAGGTCAGAATCGAGCGGACCACGTCTTCGTCCAGACGATGGCCGTTGTATTTCTGTTTGATCACCGCGCGCGGGTGAATCAGCTGATGCAGGTTGGCCCGGAGCAGGATGTAAGCGACCTGAAAGCGGAAAATCTTGATCCCGCCGGCGGTCGAGCCCGAGCAGCCGCCGATGAAACCGAGGTAGAAAAAGATCATCAGCGAGAAATCGCCCCAGAGGCTGTAGTCACCCAGGGCGAAGCCGGTGGTGGTCATCACCGAGGTGACGTTGACCGCCACATGCCGTAGCGCGTCCAGCCAGTGCAGGTCGGTGGTCAGCCAGTACCAAGCGCCCATAACCAGCCAGGTGACCAGTAGCAGACCAAGAAAGCCGCGTACCTGCTCGTCCTTGAACAGCGTCCAACGGTTGCCGCGTAACGTTGCCACATACAATGCGAAGGGCAAGCTGCCGAGGATCATCACCACCACTGCGACCCAGTGCACCGCCGGTTGCGACCACTTGGCCAGCGATTGGTCGGAAGTGGAGAAGCCGCCGGTGGAGATGGCCGACATGGCGTGGTTGATTGCATCGAACGGGCCCATGCCGGCCAGCCAAAACGCCAGGGTGCCGAACAGGGTGATGCCAACATAGGTCAGCACGATGAACTTGGCGACCATGTGCGAGCGCGGCATGACCTTTTCCGAGCGGTCCGACGACTCGGTCTGGAACAGGCGCATGCCACCGATGCGCAGCAGCGGCAGGATCGCCACCGCCATGCCGATAAAACCGATACCGCCCAGCCAGTGCAGCAGCGAGCGCCAGATCAGGATGCCTGGCGACATGCTGTCCAGCCCGCTGAGTACCGTGGCTCCGGTGGCGGTGATGCCGGACATGCTCTCGAAGAACGAGTCGGTGTAACTGATGCGCTGGGTCAGCAAAAACGGTAAGGCGGCGAAAATGCACACCGCGACCCAGCTGCTGACGGTGAGCATGTACATGTCACGCGGACGCAACTGCACATGCTCCGGCTTACCGGGCAGCACCAGGATCAGGCCGGCGACAAAGGTGATCAGGCTCGACCAGAGGAACGTGTTGAGCTCGGCGGCGCGCTCGAAAATCAGCAGGGTCAGCATTGGGATGACCATGCTGATGGCCAGGGTAATCAGGAAAATACCGATGATGAAACCGATGATGCGCAGAGTCGGCGAGGCCATGCAGACAGGCTCAGAAGATGAAAGGGCGCAATTCTAGCGGCTTATAGCGCGATGAATCGGCCTTGTCTGCGGCTGCGCCAAGGCTTTGCTCGCAACGCCGTTGGCTCCGCAAGCGCGCTGTTGGGCCTCAGTGTTTCCAGAACGCGCGGGTGAACAGCACTAATACGGTGAGAATCTCCAGGCGTCCGAGCAACATGCCGAGCGTCAGCAGCCACTTGGCCGAATCCGGCAGGCTGGAGAAGTTGCCCACTGGGCCAATGATCGGGCCAAGGCCTGGGCCGACGTTGCACACGGCAGTGGCGGCGCCCGTTATCGCGGTGATCCAGTCCAGACCAATCAGCGCCAGACCGAGGGCGATCACGCCGATGGTGATGGTGAAGAAGAACGAGAAGGTAATCAGCGAGCGAACGATATCTTCATCGAGGTTGTGGTTGTTGTACTGCTGTTTGATCACCGCGCGCGGATGTACCAGCTGCTGCAGGTTGGCCCTGAGCAGCACATAGGCAACCTGAAAGCGGAAGATCTTCAGGCCACCGGCGGTGGAGCCGGAGCAGCCGCCGATGAAGGTCAGATAGAAGAACAGCAGCACCGAGAAGCTGCCCCACAGGGTGTAGTCGCCGAGCGCCACGCCGGTGGTGGTGACGACCGAGGTGACGTTCACCGCGACGATACGGAAGGCGTCCAGCCAGCTGTAGTCGGAGTTGAGCCACAGCCAGGTGCCGAACACCAGCCAGGTGAGGACCAGGAAACCGACGAAGCCGCGCACCTGGTGATCCTTGAACAGGGCTTGGCGATTACCGCGCAGGGTCGCAATGTAGAGGGTAAAGGGCAGGCTGCCGAGCATCATGAACAGCACTGCGACCCAGTGCACCGCCGGTTGTGACCAATGGGCCAGGGATGAGTCGGAGGTGGAGAAACCGCCAGTGGAGATCATCGACATCGAATGATTGATGGCCTCGAAACCGTTCATTCCGGCCAGCCAGAAGCACAAGGTGCCCAGCGCGGTAATGCCTACGTAGACCAGCAGAATGTACTTGGCGGCCATGTGCGAACGCGGCATGACTTTCTCGCCCCAGTCCGAGGATTCAGTCTGGAACAGGCGCATGCCGCCGACCCGCAGCAGCGGCAGAATCGCCACCGCCATGCCGATAAAACCGATGCCGCCCAGCCAATGCAGCATCGAGCGCCAGATCAGCAGGCCCGGCGAGGCACTGTCCAGCCCGGTGATCACGGTCGAGCCGGTGGTGGTAATGCCGGACATGGTTTCGAAAAAGGCGTCGGTGTAGCTGATGTTCTGAATGATCACCATCGGCAGCGCCGCGAAGCAGCACACCACGACCCAACTGGCGGTGGTGAGAAAATACATGTCGCGTGGCCGTAGCTGCGCATGCTCCGGACGTCCGGGGGCAAGTAGCGCGAGGCCGGCGAGTATGGTGATCAGGCTCGACCAGAGAAAGGCGTTGAGATCGTCGGTGCGCTCGAAGAGCAGCAACGTCAGCATCGGGATGACCATGCTGACGGCGAGGGTGATAAGGAAGATGCCGAGGATAAAACCAATGATGCGCAGGGTCGGCAGGGCCATGTGGTCGGGCTCAGAGAAGGCGTGGCGCCATTCTACGCGCGCCGCCGGGCCTGTAAATCAGCCTTTTGGGCACACTGGTTCGCGCTTTCTGCCTTCGGCTGTCCTTGGCTTGCGCAGCGTAGCCGATGCTTGAGTGTTACGACGTTTAGCGCAATCAACTGCAGCGTACTGCGCGAGGCTTTAGTTCGGGCGCGGGCGCAGTGGCTGGATCGGCTAGAATGCCGGCTGTCTTTCTTCTGGAGGTGGCCGATGGAGGCTCTCGACGCTCTGCTTAACCGTGTTTCCGCGCCGCGCTTGCGCGAACCAGCCCCTGATGCTGCGCAACGCGAGGTGTTGTTTCGCGCGGCTTTGCGGGCGCCGGATCATGGCCAACTGCGGCCCTGGCGTTTTCTCACGGTGGAGGGGGCTGCGCGCGAGCAACTCGGTGAACTGTTTGCCGCGGCGCTGACCGCGGACTCGGCGCCAGTCACGCAAGAGGCGTTGAGCAAGGCCCGGGCGATGCCGCTGCGCGCACCGCTACTGATCGTGGTGATCGCCCGTTTGCAAGATCACTTCAAAATCCCGCAGCAGGAGCAACTGCTGGCGGCTGGCTGTGCGGCGCACGGCATTCTGCTGGCCGCTCACGCTCAAGGGATTGGTGCGGTCTGGCGTACCGGCGAGTTGGCCTACAACGCCAGGGTGGCCCAGGGCCTGGGCTTGAGCGGGGCTGAGAAGATCATCGGCTTTCTTTATCTGGGGACGCCGGAACGTGAGTTGCGTACCCCGCAAGAACTGGCGGTCAGCGACTTCGTCAGCGCCTGGCCGGCTTGATTGGTAGGGTGGAATCCCCAGAGGGGCTTCCACCGTCTGCGGCGAACCCGCTGGCCACTAGCTGCCCGATTCGGTGGGTTACGCCGCTGCGCGGCTAATCCACCCTACCTGCTAGCTGGCTGCGCTCACCGTCAGCGGTAGTTCCAGCGCGGCCACGAAGCCACCGTCCGGATGGTTCGCCAGGCTCAGCCTACCGCCGTGCCGCTCGGCTGCGCGGCGGGCAATCGCCAAGCCCAAGCCATGCCCCGCCGCGCTTTGCTCCGGGGCGCGGAAGAATGGTTCGCCGAGTCGCGGCAAATGCTCGGTCATCACGCCGGTGCCATGATCGCGCACGCTGAGCAACAAGCGTTCAGTCTGACGCTGCGCCCGTAGCTCGATCGGCTGGCCGGGCGGATTGAAACGCAAGGCATTGCGCAGCAGATTGTCCAGTGCGCGCTCGAGCATGTCCGGCCAGCCTTGCAGGCTCAGCCCCGGTTCTATTTCGATGTGAATCTCCTGCTCTGGGGCGCTCAGTTGTGCCTCTTGCCGCCGACTCTCGAGCAGCGCCGGCAGGTCGATCGGCTGTGCGGCGCCAGGCTCGGCATCCAGGCGGGCGAGGGCGAGAATCTCACTGATCAAAGCTTCCAGGCGGTCGCATTCGCGGGACAGGCGTGGCCACAGTTGTCCGCGTTCGGTCGGGCCGGCGCGTTCGGCTAGGGCCAGGGCGATGCGCAAGCGCGCCAGCGGTGAGCGCAGTTCGTGGGAAACATCGCGCAATAGCTGGCGCTGGCTGCTGATCAGGCCTTGCAGGCGTGCGCCCATGCGGTTGAAGTCGCTGGCCAGTACGCCAAATTCATCGCGTCGGTTGGCTAGGCGCGCCAGGCTGTGCTGTTGATAGGTGGTCTGCCCGAGGTCATGCACGGCGCCGCGCAGGCGGCTCAGCGGACGGGTGATGGAGAGTGTCAGCAACAGGCTGAACAGGCTTAGCACCACCAGTGCGATGCCCAGCGCACTCAGCGGCCAGAGCAGGCTGCCGCGGTGCCAGGCATCCAGCTCCGGGTGGGGAATGCGGTAGATCAGCAGGTAGGTCTCGCCGCTCGTTGGGCTGGTGTATTCGCTGGTCAGGCGGCGCCAGGGCAAGCGCCGCTGGTCATTGTGCCGACGCGCCTCGAAGGCCGCCGCACGTGGTGGGAAGGTGCCCCTGACCAGTGCGTCGCCATTATCGTCGAGGACTTGGATGTCGATGTGGTAACTGCGCTTGCGCTGCTCCAGATAGTTCTGCGCGGCCTGTTCGCCTTCTGCCTCATAGATCTGCGTCCAGCGCTCTGCCAAACCCTGTAGGCCTGGGTGGCGGCTGAGAATCCAGGCGTCCTGATTCAGCGCGTGGCCAAGCAGCATGGACAACCCGGCGACCAGGGCGATGGCCAGCCAGAAGCTGGCGAAGATGCGCCAAAACAGTGAACGCACGGAAACTCCTTCAACGAACAAAGCCCATCCAGCAGCGGAGTGTTGGATGGGCGGGTAGCCTTCGGCTTTTACGCCGCGGCAAGCTTACTGGGCTTTTTGCTCTTTCTGGGCTTTCCAGGCCTCGAACTCAGCGCGTTCAGCGCGGCGCTCTTGCAGCTTCTTCTGTAGTTCGTCGAACTGTTTCTGTTGTTCAGGCTTGAGCAGGGCGCGGATCTCGCTCTGGGTCTTGTCTTGTTTGGCCTTGAGTTCGTCCTGCATGGCTTTCTGTTCAGCGGCGGGCAGCTTGTCCAGGTAGCGTTTGGTGATCTCGTGGCGGCTGTGCATTTGCTCGCCCATCAGCTTGCGGATGGCTTGGCGTTGCTCCTTGCTCAGATCCAGCTCTTTGAACAAGTGCGAGCCGTGCTCACCATCGTGGCGCGGGGCGCCTTCGGGCATGGCCATGGCGAACGTCGGCAGGGCTGCGGCGAACAGGACGGCGATGAGGGTCTTGCGCATGAGGTGTCTCCTTGTCTCGATTCCGGCCAGTTGCCGGATGTGCCCAGTCTAGGCAAGGCAAGGTCAAGGGCGGTCAGGCAAGGGTAAAGCTTAGGTAAAGGCTAGGGATCTGTCGGGCTTAGGCGCTGTAGTAGTAACCGCGGCTACGCAGCGCGAGGATGCGCGGTCGGCCATCGGGATGTGGGCCGATTTTTTTCCGCAGGTTGCTGACGTGCATGTCCAGGCTGCGGTCGTACAGGGTCAACTTACGACCGAGGGCCAGTTGCGCCAATTCTTGCTTATCCACCGGCTCGCCGGGTTGACGCAGCAGGGCTTCGAGCAGGCGGCTTTCGGAGATGGTGAGGATGACCTCATGGCCGCCGATATTGACCACGCCGCGAGCCGGACTGAAGCACAAGTCACCCAGTTCCAACTGGCTGGAGACGGCCACGGGCAGGCTACGGCGCAGTACGGCGCGTAGACGGGCCGTCAGTTCACGAGGATCGCAAGGTTTGGCCAGGTAGTCGTCGGCGCCGAGTTCCAGGCCGAGGATGCGATCCAACGGTTCGCCACGGGCCGAGAGCATCAGTACCGGCAGTTCGGGGTGGTCGCTGCGTAGCTGCTTGAGCAGCTCCAGGCCGCTGCCGTCGGGCAGCATGACATCCAGCACAACGGCAGCGGGCGCCTGTGCGGCCAGCGCCGCACGGGCGCTATGGCCGTCATGACAGGCACTGACCTGAAAGCCTTC
Organism: Pseudomonas cavernicola; assembly: GCF_003596405.1. Taxonomy (NCBI): domain Bacteria; kingdom Pseudomonadati; phylum Pseudomonadota; class Gammaproteobacteria; order Pseudomonadales; family Pseudomonadaceae; genus Pseudomonas; species Pseudomonas cavernicola. Next base: position 2,443,117 of record NZ_QYUR01000002.1, on the reverse strand, counting down.
CTGGCTCAGCCAACTGGCGAGCAGCTCACACAGTTCTCGGTCATCGTCGATCAGCAGTAAGGCGGGCATGGCGGCGTTTAGTTGATCCATTCGCGTCGGATTCTGCGGCGGCCACGCAGCATGGCGCCGCAGAGCATGGCGACGAGTGCCACCCCCGCGCCAATCGCAAACCACAGCTGTTGCTCGCTCAGCAGACGTGCCGGCTGTTCGGCTTGGGCTTCCTTGAGCTGCAGCTTGAGCCGCTGGTTGTCCTGGCGCAGCCGCGTCAGGTGGGCGTTCTCGCGTTCGCTGCTGGTGCTTTGCAATTGAGCGGCCAGTTCGGCGCGCTGCTGTTCACTTACAGCCAGGCGTTGTTCCAGAGCGTCAATTTGTGTTTCCGCCGCAGTGGCAGCGACCAACGGTTGATTGCTGTCGGGCGCAGTCGATATTTCTTCGGCATGCAGTTGGGCAGTCATCAGCAACACAGCGCACAGCAGAGACAGCGGACCTTGGCGCATCGGAACTCCTATTTCCTAGTTGTTATATGTGTTGCGGCCTGCGGCTTTAGTTGCGCTCAGGGGAGTACGAGCTTGAAGGGTTTCACCAGTACGCTGGCATAGACCCCGGCAGCCCGGTAGGGATCTGCGTCGGCCCAGTTCTGGGCGGCGCCGAGGGATTCAAATTCGGCGACGATCAGGCTGCCGGTGAAGCCGGCGGCGCCAGGATCATTGCTATCTACCGCCGGGTGCGGGCCGGCGAGCACCAGGCGGCCTTCATTCTTCAGTTGTTCTAGCCGAGCCAGGTGGGCGGGGCGGGCGGCTAGACGGTTTTCCAGCGAGTTGGCTACATCGGTGGCAATGATCGCGTAGAGCATGTCAGTCCTTGCTTTTAGTGGCAGACGGGTCGGGTTCGACATCATGGATATGGCGAGCGAGGAACAAGCCTTGGCCGATCAAGAACAGCAGGGTCATGCCTAGGCTGCCGAATACCTTGAAATCGACCCAGATGCTCTGGAAGGTGAACGCGACAAACAGGTTGGCAGCGCCACTGACGAGAAAGAACGCAATCCAGGCAATATTCAGACGGGTCCAGATAGGCTGGGGCAGGCTCATGGCATGACCCATGATGCGCTGGATCAGCGGCTGCTCACCGATAAAGTGGCTGCCGGCAAAACCCAAGGCGAACAGCCAGCTGACCACTGGTGCCTTCCATTTGAGGAAAGTCTCACTGTGGAAGGCCAGCGTCAGGCTACCGAATACCAAGCAGGCGATCAGGGTCAGCCACTGGCTTTTCTCCAGTTTGCGCTGCAACAGGAAAAAAATGCCGTAGACCACCACAGAACTGACGATCAACATCGCGGTGGCACTGAAAATACCGCCTAGCATGTAGGTATTGCCGGCCAGTTCAACCGCGCGTGGTTCGAGCTTGTAAACGATAAAGAACAGGATAAGCGGGATGAAGTCGATGAATTGTTTCACAGTGGCAGCCAGAAGCAGGATGTGCCGGCATAATAACAAACCAAACCAGTAGGGAAACTCCGAACGCGTCAGAGTTTCCCGCGGTACAGGATGTGCCGCCCGCAATCGCAGACGCTAGCCTGCAATTGTCGAGAGCCGAGTCCGGGCCTGTAGCGGGTTCGGCGTTTTCTGAAACAGTCGGGAAGACTTTTTCAGAACTGAGAGAACCACCCAGATGAACGTTGATCTGCATTGCCACAGCACGGCCTCCGACGGTGCCTTAGCGCCCGCCGTAGTGGTCGCGCGCGCCCATGAACGCGGTGTGCGCATGCTGGCATTGACCGATCACGACACCCTGGAGGGCCTCGACGAGGCTCGTGTTGCCGCCACTGCGCTGGATATGCAGCTGATCAATGGCGTGGAACTGTCCTGTACCTGGGGTGGTGCGACCATTCATGTGCTCGGCTACGGCTTTGCGGCCACTTCGCCGGCGCTGCTGCAGGCGATTGCTGAGTTGCGCGATGGCCGCTGGTTGCGCGCCGAAGAAATCGACAAGCGCCTGGAAGCCAAGGGTATGCCGGGCGCACTCGAAGGCGCGCGGGCTATCCAGCAAGAGTTAGGTGACAGTGGTAATGCGCCGGCGCGGCCGCACTTTGCCGAGTTCCTGGTGCGTGCGGGGCATGTGCGCGATCGCGCCGAGGCGTTTCGCAAGTGGTTGGGCTCCGGCAAATTGGGTGACGTCAAACAGCATTGGCCGACCCTCGAGCAGGCGGTCGGTACCCTGCGTGAGGCGGGCGCCTGGGTCAGTCTGGCGCACGCCTGGCAGTACGACTTCACCCGCAGCAAGAGGCGCAAACTGATCGCCGCCTTCATCCAGGCTGGCGGTCATGCGCTTGAGGTGGTCAATGGTATGCAGCCGGCGGAACAAGTCGGCAGCCTGGCCATTCTGGCGCGTGAATTTGGCTTACTGGCCAGTGTCGGCAGTGATTTCCATGCACCGGGAGACTGGTCTGAACTGGGCATGTACCGCCCATTGCCAGATGATCTTCCACCGCTCTGGTTGCGTTTCGACCATGTCCAGCAATCTGCTGCCCTCTGAACAGGGAGTTTCCGTGAGTCAATTCTTCCAGGTTCACCCGGAAAATCCCCAGGCGCGCCTGATTAAACAGGCGGTGGAAATCATCAAAGCCGGCGGGGTGATCATCTACCCAACGGATTCCTCCTATGCGCTGGGCTGTCATATCGGCGATAAGAGTGCGGTGGAGCGGATCCGCCGCCTGCGCCAGTTGGACGATAAGCACAACTTCACCCTGGTCTGCCGTGACCTGTCGCAGTTGGGGCTGTTCGCCAAGGTCGATACCGGCGCTTTCCGCTTGCTCAAAGGCCATACGCCGGGGCCCTACACCTTCATTCTGAGCGCCACCCGCGAAGTGCCGCGCATGCTGTTGCATCCCAAGCGCCGTACCATTGGCTTGCGGGTGCCAAGCCATCCGATTGCCCAGGCACTGCTGGAGGCGCTTGGTGGGCCGCTGATGAGTGTCAGCCTGATCCTGCCCGGCGAGGATGTACCGATGAGCGATCCGCACGAGATGCGTCAGGTGCTGGAGCATCAGGTCGACCTGATCCTGGATGGCGGTTTTGGCGGCCTGGAAGCTTCTACCGTGGTCAACCTGGTCGACGATGAACCAGAAATTGTCCGTGTTGGTTGTGGCGATCCGACGCCTTTTGTTGGCGGCGCATAGGTGCTGGCTATAATTGGCTTTCTGTTGGTTCGGTAAAGGAAATCTGTTTGAGCCTCGTTGATTCTCAGCGGCGCGTGCTATCGGGCATGTGCCCCAGCGGCCGTTTACACCTCGGTCACTACCATGGCGTGCTGAAGAACTGGGTCAAGTTGCAGCACGAGTACGAATGCTTTTTCTGCATCGTCGACTGGCATGCGCTGACCACTGATTACGATGAGGTCGGGCAGATATCCCAGCATGTCATGGAGATGGCGGTGGACTGGCTGGCCGCAGGCGTCAGCCCCAGTTCGGCGACCTTGTTCATCCAGTCACAAGTGCCGGAACACGCCGAGCTGCACTTGCTGCTGTCGATGATCTGCCCTCTCAGTTGGCTGGAGCGGGTACCCTCCTATAAAGAGCAACAGGATCAACTGCACCACAAAGACCTCAGCACCTATGGCTTTCTCGGCTACCCCTTGTTGCAGACGGCCGACATCCTGTTGTATCGCGCCGGTCTGGTGCCGGTTGGTGCTGACCAGTTGCCGCACATCGAGTTCGCCCGCGACGTCGCGCGGCGTTTCAATCATCTGTACGGCCGCGAACCGGGCTTCGAGGACAAGGCCGAGGCGGCGATCCTCAAGCTCGGCAAGAAAACCGCCAAACTCTACAACAGCCTGCGCAAAGCCTTTCAGGAGCAGGGCGATATCGAGGCGCTGGAGACCGCACGCGCGCTGCTCAAAGAGCTGCAGAGCGTGACCCTCGGGGATAAAGAGCGATTGTTCGGCTATCTGGAGGGCGGCGGTAAGGTCTTGCTGCCGGAACCGCAGGCGCTGCTCAGCGACACGCCGAAGATGACCGGGCTGGACGGCAGAAGGATGTCCAAGTCGAATAGCAATGCCATCTACCTGCGCGATACAACCGAGGAGGTGGAGGACAAGCTAAAACGCATGCCGACCGACCCCGCGCGGGTTCATCGCACCGATCCGGGTGATCCGGCGCGCTGCCCGGTGTGGCTGTTGCATGAGGTTTACTCCAGTAGCGAGACTCGGGAGTGGGTGCAGCAGGGCTGCAAAAGCGCCGGAATTGGCTGCCTAGACTGCAAGGCGCCGTTGATCGAGGCGGTTCAGGCTGAACTGAAGCCCTTGCAGGCGCGCGCCATCGATTACCAGGACAGTCCAGATCTCGTGCGCAGCATTCTCGCTGAGGGCGCTGAGCGGGCTCGTGATGAAGCGCGTGAAACCCTCACCGAGGTTCGTTTGGCCTTGGGTTTGAATTACCGATAACTCGGCGCCCCCGGCTTATTCAGTCGCAGGTGCCGGAATACGCCGAGTGGCACCTGTGGCTGTCGATGAGTTACCCCCTCGGCTAGGGTAACGCCGAGCTCAGACGGCTATGGCGATCAGAATGGCGATCAGCAAGATGATCATGATATCGGTGGTGCTGAGGGCGCCACCGGCAGGCAGAGCATCGATCCGTTGGGCAAGAAGGGTGACTTCCTGCACCGTCAAGGCATCGACACGGTCTTCGGCAAACGTCGCTTGGACGCCCAGAGCCTGCATTTTTTCCTGCACGCTAGCGCGGTTCAAAAATTCGCGGACTTTGTCGCGGTCGACCTCGGCCTGTTGTGCGGCTACGACTTCTTGCGTCGAGATCATCCCAGCTTGCGACGTAGACGATTGGACTAAAGCCAGGCATGCGAACATCAAAACAACACTGAAGACCATTGTTAATGTTTTCACGGCGCGCCTCCCAAGGGTTCTGTTAGAACCCATTGAAGTGAACGTTCCTAACTATTTAAGTTTGGCACAGCATGTGGACGTGGCAACTTTCTGGCCTTGGCCGAAATTGCGCGACTTATGCCCGATCCAGAGGAATATATGCAGGACAAATCGCCAGTAGATCCTTCAGACAGCCAAGCCGGCGCGCAGCAGGAGCTACCGTTCGCTCTGGTATATGGCAAGGCCGTCACCGAGTTGCCGCTGGATTTGTATATTCCGCCGGATGCGCTGGAGGTGTTCCTCGAAGCCTTCGAAGGCCCGCTTGACCTGCTGCTGTACCTGATTCGCAAACAGAACATAGACGTGCTGGATATCCCGGTGGCGGAAATTACCCGTCAGTACATGGGTTATGTCGAGTTGATGCAGTCCGTGCGCCTGGAGTTGGCCGCCGAGTACCTGGTGATGGCAGCGATGCTCGCCGAAATCAAGTCGCGCATGTTGTTACCGCGCTCCAGCGAGGCGGAGGAAGAGGAGGATGACCCGCGCGCCGAACTGATTCGTCGGCTGCAGGAGTACGAACGCTATAAGGCTGCAGCGGAAGGCATCGATCAATTGCCGCGGGTTGGTCGTGATCATACGGTTCCGTGCCTGGATGCACCGCAAGCGCGGGCGCGCAAGCTGTTACCCGACGTAAGCCTGGAAGAGCTGCTGCTGTCGATGGCCGAGGTGTTGCGCCGTGCCGATATGTTCGAGAGCCACCAGGTGACACGAGAGGCGCTGTCGACCCGCGAGCGGATGAGCGAGGTGCTGGAACGCCTCAAGGGCGGAGCGTTTGTGCCGTTCGTGGCCTTGTTCCGCGCCGAAGAGGGGCGCCTCGGCGTGGTGGTGACCTTTATGGCGGTGCTCGAATTGATCAAGGAATCCCTGGTCGAGCTGGTGCAAAATGAAGCCTTTGGGCCTATCCATGTGCGTGCGCGAGCAGAATAAAGAGTCGAAAGATGAACCTGACCGACCCCCGCGAGCTGGCCTCGCTACTCGAAGCTTTCCTCCTGGCTTCCGGCAAGCCGCAGTCGCTTGAACGCTTTTTTGAGCTGTTTGAAGAAGCTGAGCGGCCCGAGCCGGCCGTGTTTAAAAAGGCCTTGGTGCTACTGGGTAAGTCCTGTGAAGGACGGGCCTTCGAGCTGAAGGAAGTGGCTTCGGGTTACCGCCTGCAGGTGCGTGAGCAGTACGCGCCTTGGGTCGGCCGACTCTGGGAGGAGCGGCCGCAGCGCTATTCCCGCGCCATGCTGGAAACCCTGGCGCTGATCGCCTACCGCCAGCCGATTACGCGCGGCGAGATCGAGGATATTCGCGGCGTGGCGGTGAATAGCCATATCGTCAAGACCTTGCTCGAGCGTGAGTGGATTCGCGTCGTCGGTTATCGCGATGTGCCAGGTAAGCCGGCGATGTTCGCCACCACCAAGCTGTTTCTCGATCACTTCAACCTGAAGAACCTCGATGAGCTGCCGCCGCTGGCCGCGCTGCGCGAGTTGGAGCCGGAACCGGTGCTGGCCTTTGACGACGATCTGCCGGTGCCGGAGGGTTTGCAGGCCCGCGCCGACCTGGCCGATTTGGCTGAGGTGGTGGTGCCTCCGCGGGATGAAACCAGTTTCAGCAGCTTGTTGGCGGAGTTGGATTCGATGGAGCAGGGCCTGAAAACCGATTTCGATGACCTGGCCGATGCCGAAGCGGAGCACGGCGACAAGCACGAGGAAGCCTTGCCGGACGAGGAAGAGGCTACCCGCGACTGATCTTTCATCGGGTGGTGCCAGCTAAGGCGGGGAGATGCGCTAGGCTTGATAGGCTGCGCAGCGTATGATGCGCGCCCCTCGGCGAGTCCTCGCCGCAGGTGACCAGATTGTTACACCGGGAGGTGCCCAGAATGAGTGAGTCCGAAGAATACAGTCCCGCCGGGGAAAAACTGCAGAAAGTCCTGGCGCGCATGGGCCTTGGCTCGCGCCGCGACGTTGAAGCCTGGATCGGCGAAGGCCGGGTCAAGGTCAACGGCAACGCTGCCACCCTTGGTCAGCGTGTTGATCTGCATGATGCCATCGCCATCGATGGTCGCCTGCTCAAGCGCGAAGAGGCCGCGGAAGCAACGCGCCGCGTGCTGATCTACAACAAGCCTGACGGTGAAATCTGCACCCGCGACGATCCAGAAGGCCGCCCCACCGTATTCGATCGCCTGCCACGGCCGAAAGAGGGGCGCTGGATCAATATCGGCCGCCTCGACATCAACACCACCGGTCTGCTGATGTTCACCACCGACGGTGAGCTGGCCAACCGCTTGATGCACCCGTCGTACCAGATGGACCGCGAATACGCCGTGCGGGTGCGTGGCGAAGTCGATGAAGACATGCTCTTGCGCTTGAAGAACGGCGTGCTGTTGGAAGACGGCCCGGCGCGCTTTACCGATATCAAGGAAGCGCCCGGCGGTGAAGGCTTCAACCATTGGTACCACTGCGTGGTGATGGAAGGTCGTAACCGTGAAGTGCGGCGCCTGTGGGAATCTCAGGGCTTGGTGGTCAGTCGGTTGAAGCGCGTGCGTTTCGGGCCGGTGTTCCTGACTTCCGACTTGACCATGGGGCGCTGGCGCGAAATGAGCCAGGGTGAAGTGGACATCCTCAGTGCCGAAGTAGGCTTGGCGCCTATTGTTCAGCAGGGGATGAAGGCCAAGATCCGCGAGAAGCTCGACCGCATGCAGCGTAAATCGGCTAAGCCTGTGGGGCGTGGCGAGCGCCCGGCGAGAACCCTGCGTCCGGCCCACGGTGGCCCCGTAGCGAACAGCGAAGGTGGCGAGCGTCCGTCCCGTGCTCCGCGTCCCGAGGCAGGCGAGCGCCCAGTTCGGGCTCCGCGTGGCGAGGGTAATGAGCGTCCGCAGCGTAGTGGCGAGCGGCCGGTGCGCAGCCCGCGTCCTGAAGGCGGCGAGCGTCCGCAGCGTAGCGGCCCGCGCTCAGATTCGAGCGAGCGTCGTAACCCGCGCCCTGAGGGTGGTGAGCGTCCGCAGCGCAGTGGTCCGCGTTCTGAGTCCGCTGAGCGCGGTCCGCGTACGCCGCGGCCAGCCGCTGGGCGTGGTGAGCAGAACCGAGGCACACCAGTGGCCGAGCGCCCGAGCGATGTCAACAAAAAGCGTCCGAGCGCCGGTAAGTCGGGGCGGCCAGGCATTGAGCTGGCTGATCGGCCGGCGCGTAAACCCGCTGGTGCACCGGCCAAGCGCCGTGGCCCGCCGGCTGGCGAAGGTCAGCGACCGGGTTTCGGTCGCGGTCGTAAGCCGGAGTAATAATCCTGGCTAGTAAAAAAGGGGCTCATTGAGCCCCTTTTTTATTGTGTGCGGTTTGTCGCGCGCGGCGGTTTTTCAGCAAATCATGCTCAGCCGGCCATGGTCAGCCTATTACGGCCATCGCGTTTGGCGATGTAGAGCGCGCTGTCCGCGCGGCGCAGCAGGCTGTCTACCGATTCCCCGGGTAGTAGATTGGCGCAGCCAAGGCTGGCGGAGAGCTCAATAGCCTGCCCTTGGGCCAGGCATTGCAGCTCCTGCACCGCGTGGCGCAGACGCTCTCCGATCATGGCGGCCGCTTCCCGGCCGGTGTTGGAGAGCAGAATCAGAAACTCTTCGCCGCCGTAGCGAAAGATCATGTCGATGTTGCGTAACTGGGCTTTCAGGGTCGTCGCCAGTGCTCTGAGCACTTCGTCGCCGGCGCTATGGCCGTAGCTGTCATTGATCCGTTTGAAGTGATCGACATCCAGCATCAGTAGCGACAGTGGCTGCAGGTTGCGTCGGGCTAAGTCGACTTCGCGGTGCAGGGCCTGATCCATGGCGATTCGGTTGCCGGTGTCGGTCAGTGGGTCGCGCAGCGCGCACCGAACTGCCGCGCGATAGAGCAGCGCGTTACGCAATGGAAAGAGCAGGCTGGCCAGCAGTGATTCGAGTTGGCCGAGCTCCTCTTCAGTGAAGCGCTGGTTGCGGCGGAACACCAATTCGCCGAGGTACTCGCCTTCATGGCTCAAGCGGTAGCCAGCGGAGTGGTTGGCGCGTTCGCCAAGCTCAAGGCGCAGATCGCTGGCCGGTTGTTGGTAGGCCAGTGCGTCCAGTGGTACCAGGCGCTGAACTTCACGGAAAAACAGGCTGAGGATGCGTTCGACTTCCAGGCTGGTCTGCAGCTGTAGGTTCAGCTGTTGGCGCAGCTGGGCCAAGCTGACCGGGCGCAAAGAGTGCGTGCGGTTGCTGGAAAAACCCAAGCGCTGCAGCTTGGCAGCGTCGAAATCGATGGTGTTGGTCTTGCTGGGGGGAACCATGAAGAAACCTCTGGCGCGAAACGCGGCAACAGTGCTGTTAGAGCGAATTTCGTGCCATTGGGTTCATTTTTATTAAAATTGAATAAATTCAATATCTTGCAGTTGATGAGTGGTGGCTATCGGCCATCTTTTGCCGGTTGTTTGGCGAAAGGCGGCAATGTGATGTCGATCACATAAGTGAGTCGCCGGTTTTCCGGCGCTAGCTTGGCTGCTTGTGGGAGATGGTGGTGTTCGCCAGCGAGGATGACTGTTGGCAGGCTAAGCCCGGGTGGTTGTGGGCTTGGCCTGCCGATGATTTTGCCGAGAGGGGAGGCACAGAGTTGGGTTATTGCGCGTCGAAGGCTTGGCCGTTGACCCCTAGGCTGTCCGGCCCCATCAGGTAGAGGTAGATCGGCATGATCTCTTCAGGCAGCGGATTATTCGTCGGCTTCTCGCCAGGGTAGGCCTGGGCGCGCATGTCGGTGCGGGTGGCGCCCGGGTTGATGCTGTTGGCGCGCGCGGCGCTGGTGCCCTCGAGCTCGTCGGCGAGGGTCTGCATCAGGCCTTCGGTGGCGAACTTGGAGACGCCATACGCGCCCCAATAAGCGCGGCCCTTGCGACCGACACTGCTGGAGGTGAACACCACGGAGGCGTCTTGCGAGAGTTTCAGTAGTGGCAGCATGGTGCTGGTCAGCATAAACATGGCGTTCACGTTGACGTGCATGACGCGCATGAAGTTATCGCCGGAGAGTTGTTCGAGTGGGGTGCGTGGGCCAATGATCGAGGCATTGTGCAGCAGGCCATCCAGGCGCCCGAACTCGTTCTCGACCATCGCGGCCAGCTCGTCGTACTGATGCGGCAGGGCAGTTTCCAAGTTGAATGGAATGAGCGCCGGTCGCGGGTGGCCAGCTGCTTCGATCTCGTCATACACCTGGGTCAGATTTGCTTCGGTCTTGCCCAGCAGTAGTACGGTAGCGCCGTGGGCGGCGAAGGTCTTGGCGGCAGCGGCGCCAATGCCGCGACCGGCGCCGGTGACCAGGATCACGCGATCTTTCAGCAGGTCGGGGCGGGCAGAATATTGAAACATCGTAAAGGCTCTCTCATTCGTAGGGTGGATTAGCGCAGCGTAATCCACCAATGCCGCCACAGGCGGCATCTTGCGGTGCCGATGGTGGGTTACGCCGCTGCGCGGCTAATCCACCCTACGTCGGTCGTTCAGCAGTTGCCTAGCGCCCGGTCGAGTACGGCGCGCAGCTCCAGCGGGTGATCGACCACCACGTCGGCGCCCCAGTGCGTCGGGTTATCGTCCGGGTGGATATAGCCGTAAGTGACCGCGGCGGTCTTGGTGCCGGCCGCACGACCGGATTCGATATCGCGCAGGTCATCACCGACAAACAGCACGGTAGCCGGGTCCAGCCCGAGTTGTGTGCAGGCGAGGAGCAACGGCTCCGGGTCGGGCTTGCTGTTTTTCACATGATCCGGGCAGATCAGCACGGCTGAGCGTTCAGCCAGGCCGAGCTGTTGCATGATCGGCGCGGCATAGCGCACGGGTTTGTTGGTCACCACGCCCCAGATCAGCTTGGCCTGCTCGATGTCAGCCAGCAGTTCGAGGATGCCGCCGAAAGGCCGGGTCAGGACAGCGCAGTGATCCTGGTAGCGGTCGAGGAACTCCAGGCGCAGCGCCTCGAACTCGGCCGATTGCGGATCCGCGGCGAAGGCGGCGGCGACCATGGCGCGGGCGCCACCGGAGACCTGATCGCGGATCAGTTTCTCAGTCAGGGGTGCTAAGCCGTGGGCGACGCGCATGGCCTGGGTGATGGCAATGAAGTCCGGCGCGCTGTCGAGCAGGGTGCCGTCCATGTCGAAAAGAACCGCTCGCAGGCGCATCAGGCTTCCTTCAATGTCTGGATCATGTAGTTGACGTCCACATCGGCGGCCAGCTTGTAGTGCTTGGTCAGTGGATTGTAGGTCAGGCCGATGATGTCTTTGACCTCCAGTCCAGCCTCCCGGCTCCACGCGCCCAACTCCGACGGACGGATAAACTTCTTGAAGTCATGCGTGCCGCGCGGCAGCAGGCGCATCATATATTCCGCGCCGATGATGGCGAACAGATAGGCCTTGGGGTTGCGGTTGATGGTAGAGAAGAACACTTGGCCGCCCGGCTTGACCATGGCGAAACAGGCACGGATGACCGAGGCTGGGTCGGGCACGTGCTCGAGCATCTCCAGGCAGGTGATCACGTCGAACTGCTCGGGCATTTCCTCGGCCAGGGCTTCGGCGGTGATCTGCCGGTATTCCACCGAGACGCCTGACTCGAGCTGATGCAGTTGGGCCACGGCCAGCGGAGCTTCACCCATGTCGATGCCGGTGACGGTTGCGCCGCGCTGGGCCATCGCCTCGCTCAAAATGCCGCCGCCGCAACCGATGTCCAGCACCTTCTTGCCGGCCAGGTTGGCGCGCTCGTCGATCCAGTTGAGCCGCAGCGGGTTGATGTCGTGCAGCGGCTTGAACTCGCTCTCACGATCCCACCAGCGGTGGGCCAGGGCTGAGAATTTGGCGATTTCGGCGTGGTCGACGTTGCTCATGGTGTTTCCCTCAAATCACATTCGGCTCGTAGGGTGGATAGTGCTGTATCCATCCACCATTGCGCCGGGCGGTGGAAAAGTCGCGCTGCGATATCTCCACTCTACAACCGGCTTCCAGCGATCTTTTTTCCCCACCCTTGCGCTCTGGCGATCAGTCTTTCTTCGTCCAGGCGCGTCAGTCGACGGTCATCGAGCAGTTGCTTGCCGCCAACCCAGACGTGTCTCACGCAGTCCCGATTGCTGGCATAAATCAATTGCGACACCGGGTCATAAATCGGTTGCTGGGCTAGGCCGGACAGGTCGAAGGCCACCACATCGGCGGATTTGCCGACTTCCAGTGAGCCGATTTGGTCGTCCAGGCCGAGGGCGCGGGCGCCGTTCAGCGTGGCCAGGCGCAACGCGCGGTGCACACCCAGGGCCAGGGCCGAACCGGCAACGGCCTTGGCTAGCAGCGCGGCGGTGCGGGTTTCACCGAGCAGATCCAGATCATTATTGCTGGCGGCGCCGTCGGTGCCGATCGCCACATTCACCCCGGCTTGCCACAAGCGCTCCACTGGGCAGAAGCCGCTGGCCAGCTTGAGGTTGGACTCCGGGCAATGGATGACGTTGCTATTGCTTTCGACCAGCAACAGCAGGTCGTCATCGCTGACTTGGGTCATATGCACGGCCTGAAAGCGTGGGCCGAGCAGGCCCAGGCGCGCGAGGCGGGCGAGCGGGCGTTCGCCGCGCTGTTCCAAGCTCTGTTGCACCTCGAAAGCGGTCTCGTGCACGTGCATATGAATGCCGGCGTCCAGCTCCTCGGCCAGCATGCGGATGTTTTCCAGCTTGTCGTCGCTCACCGTGTAAGGGGCGTGGGGGCCGAAGGCGACCTTGATCCGCGGGTGCACTCTAAGATCGTCGAACAATGCCAGACCCTTGCGCAGTGCCTCGTCGGCATCGCGGGCGCCAGGAATCGGGAAATCCAGTACCGGAATGGTGATCTGCGCACGGATGCCGCTCTTGTGCACCAGTTCGCTGGCCACTTCCGGGAAGAAGTACATGTCGGAGAAGCAGGTGATGCCGCCTTTCAGTTGTTCGGCGATGGCCAGCTCGGTGCCGTCGCGGATGAACGCCTCATCGACCCATTTGGCTTCCGCCGGCCAGATGTGCTGTTCCAGCCAGTTCATCAGCGGCAGATCATCGGCCAGGCCGCGGAAAAGCGTCATCGCGGCGTGGCCGTGGGCGTTGATCAGGCCCGGGGTAAGCAGCATGCCTGGCAGTTCGCGCACTTCGCGAGCGGGCTTTAGGAGTGCTTCGGCGCGGGGCGCGATCAGGGCGATACGGCCATCACGGATACCCAGGCCATGCTCTTGCAACACCACGCCGGCGGGCTCGACAGGCACCAGCCAGGTTGGCAGGAGCAGCAAGTCGAGCGGGGCAACGTGGTCGGGCATGATCGGCTTCCAAGGGCGTATCCTGAGGTCGCCGAAGTATACCCGAGCGCCTTGGCAGGGGGCTCGCTATAATCCGCGGCTTTTCGTTTCTGAGTGCGAGGTTGGTCATGCGCGAGCAATTGTTGGCGGCGGAGAAGGTTAAAGCCATCGATTGGCGGGATGGCGCGCTGTATCTGCTCGATCAGCGGCTGCTGCCGTTCGAGGAAACCTGGTTGCGCTATGACTCCGCGGTCGCGGTGGCCGAGGCGATTCGAACGATGGTGGTGCGCGGCGCACCGGCCATTGGCATCACGGCAGCCTATGGACTGGTGTTGGGTGCGCAGGAGCGATTGGCCGCAGGCGGCGACTGGAAGGCTGCGCTGGAGGAGGATTTCCGTGTGCTGGCCGACTCGCGGCCGACGGCGGTTAACTTGTTCTGGGCGCTAAACCGTATGCGTGAGCGCTTGGCGCGTCTGAAAGAGGCGGAGAACCCGCTCGTGGCGCTGGAGGCAGAGGCGGTGGCTATCCATCTGAGCGATCGCGAAGCCAACCTGACCATGGCGCAGCTCGGCGTCGAACTGATTCGCAAACACCAAGGCAACCTGCAGACCGTACTGACCCACTGCAATACCGGTGCACTGGCGACTGGCGGTTTCGGTACGGCGTTGGGGGTGATTCGGGCGGCTTATCTGGATGGGTTGGTCGAGCGGGTCTACGCCGATGAAACCCGGCCCTGGCTGCAAGGTTCGCGGCTGACGGCCTGGGAGCTGGCAAATGAGGGTATTCCGGTCAGCCTGAATGCCGACTCGGCGGCGGCGCATCTGATGAAAACCAAGGGCATCACCTGGGTGATCGTTGGTGCCGATCGTATTACGGCTAATGGCGATGTGGCCAATAAGATCGGCACTTACCAGTTGGCAGTCAACGCCATGCACCATGGTGTGCGTTTCATGGTGGTGGCGCCGAGCTCAACTATTGATATGACTCTGGAAAGTGGCGACGACATCCCGATCGAAGAGCGCGACGGTCGTGAGCTGTTGGAGTTGGCGGGGCGGAGAATGGCGGCGGATGTGGATGCGGTCAATCCGGTGTTCGATGTCACGCCGGCCGATCTGATTGATTTCATCGTTACCGAAAAGGGCATCGTCGAGCGTCCGGATACGGCCAAAATGGCGCAATTGATGTGTCGCAAACGCCTGCATTGATAATGGCATCTATATGGCGCGGCAGCCCGTTTGTCTGCTGGCTGGGGATAGGTGCAGGGCGCTGATTGTGGTACTCTCCGTCAGTTTTCAAGGGGGTCGACAAGGGTTGCCTTCGCTGCGCAGATCCATGTCATAACTCGTTGATTTGTCGTGAGTCGTTGCCGGGCCTAAGCCCGCAACGGCGAGCTTCGCCCCGTTCAGGATGGATGTGGCGGAGTTTCACCAGAAAAAGGAACCAGGCTTCTCATGGGCGAACTGGCCAAAGAAATTCTACCGGTCAATATCGAAGACGAACTGAAGCAGTCCTACCTCGACTACGCGATGAGCGTAATCGTCGGACGTGCCTTGCCGGATGCGCGCGATGGTCTCAAGCCCGTGCATCGTCGAGTGCTGTTCGCGATGAGCGAGCTGGGTAACGACTGGAATAAGGCGTACAAGAAATCCGCCCGTGTGGTCGGTGACGTGATCGGTAAGTATCACCCACACGGTGATACGGCGGTGTACGACACCATCGTACGTATGGCGCAGCCGTTCTCGCTGCGTTATCTGCTGGTCGATGGTCAGGGTAACTTCGGTTCGGTGGACGGCGATAACGCCGCCGCCATGCGATACACCGAAGTGCGCATGACCAAGCTGGCCCATGAGCTGCTGGCGGATCTGGACAAAGAAACTGTCGACTGGGTGCCTAACTATGACGGCACCGAGATTATCCCGGCGGTCATGCCGACCAAGATTCCCAACCTGCTGGTCAACGGTTCCAGCGGTATCGCCGTGGGCATGGCGACCAATATTCCACCGCACAACCTCGGCGAAGTCATCGACGGTTGCCTGGCGCTGATCGACAACCCGGAGCTGACGATCGACGATCTGATGCAGTACATCCCGGGCCCAGACTTCCCGACTGGCGCCATCATCAATGGTCGCGCCGGTATCATCGAGGCGTATCGGACCGGTCGTGGGCGGATTCAGATCCGTGCCCGTGCCGAGATCGAAGACATCGACAAGGTCGGTGGGCGCCAGCAGATCGTCATCACCGAGCTGCCGTATCAACTGAACAAGGCGCGGCTGATCGAGAAGATCGCCGAGCTGGTGAAAGAGAAGAAGCTCGAGGGCATCACCGAGCTGCGTGACGAGTCCGACAAGGACGGTATGCGCGTAGTGATCGAGCTGCGTCGCGGCGAAGTGCCGGAGGTGATCCTCAACAACCTCTATGCCCAAACCCAGCTGCAGAGCGTGTTCGGCATCAACGTGGTGGCCCTGATCGACGGCCAGCCGAAGATCCTCAACCTCAAGGATCTGCTCGAAGCCTTTATCCTTCACCGCCGTGAAGTGGTAACCCGTCGTACCGTTTATCTGTTGCGCAAGGCCCGTGAGCGTGGGCACATCCTTGAAGGGCAGGCGGTCGCGCTGTCCAACATCGATCCGGTGATCGCGCTGATCAAAGCCTCGCCGACCCCTGCCGAAGCCAAAGAGGCTTTGGTCTCTACGCCTTGGGAATCCACGGCGGTGCAGTCCATGGTCGAGCGTGCCGGCGCCGATTCCTGCCGTCCGGATGATCTCGATCCGCAATACGGTCTGCGCGACGGCAAATACTTCCTCTCGCCAGAACAGGCGCAAGCCATTCTCGAGCTGCGTCTGCACCGTCTGACCGGTCTGGAGCACGAGAAGCTGCTGGCTGAGTATCAGGAAATCCTGACCCAGATCGGCGAGCTGATCCGCATCCTCACCAGTGCCACGCGTCTGATGGAAGTCATTCGTGAAGAGCTGGAAGGCGTCAAGGCTGAGTTCGGCGATGCCCGTCGCACCGAGATTCTCGATGCCCGCCTCGATCTGACCCTGGGTGACCTGATCACCGAGGAAGATCGCGTGGTGACCATCTCCCACGGTGGTTATGCCAAATCCCAGCCGCTGACGGCCTATCAGGCGCAGCGTCGGGGCGGTAAAGGCAAGTCCGCAACTGGGGTGAAGGACGAGGACTACATCGAGCACCTGTTGGTCGCTAACAGCCATACCACGCTGCTGCTGTTCTCCAGCAAGGGCAAGGTGTATTGGCTGAAGACGTACGAAATTCCAGAAGCCTCGCGGGCTGCGCGGGGTCGGCCGCTGGTCAACCTGCTGCCGCTGAGTGAGGGCGAGAGCATCACCACGATGTTGCCGGTGGAAGAGTACACGGAAGGCCACTTCATCTTTATGGCCACCGCTGGT
Organism: Pseudomonas cavernicola; assembly: GCF_003596405.1. Taxonomy (NCBI): domain Bacteria; kingdom Pseudomonadati; phylum Pseudomonadota; class Gammaproteobacteria; order Pseudomonadales; family Pseudomonadaceae; genus Pseudomonas; species Pseudomonas cavernicola. The sequence continues at coordinate 2,426,521 of NZ_QYUR01000002.1, read as the reverse complement.
GGTACCGTGAAGAAGACCCCGTTGGAGCAGTTCAGCCGCCAGCGCAGCGTCGGTCTGATCGCGCTGGAACTGGACGAAGACGACATCCTGATCTCCGCCGCCATCACCGATGGCTCACGTGAAGTCATGCTGTTCTCTGATGGTGGCAAGGTCACTCGCTTCAAGGAAACCGACGTGCGTGCCATGGGTCGTACCGCTCGTGGTGTGCGTGGCATGCGTCTGCCGGAAGGGCAGAAGCTGATTTCCATGCTGATTCCGGAGGAGGGCAGTCAAATTTTGACCGCATCTGCTCGTGGCTACGGCAAGCGCACCGCTATCGCCGAATTCCCCGAGTACAAGCGTGGCGGTCAGGGCGTGATCGCCATGGTCAGCAACGAGCGTAACGGCAAGCTGGTTGGCGCAGTGCAAGTGCTGGACGGCGAGGAAATCATGCTGATTTCCGATCAGGGCACCCTGGTGCGTACTCGGGTCGACGAAGTGTCCAGCCTGTCGCGTAACACTCAGGGCGTAACCCTGATCAAGCTGGCCAGCGACGAGACGCTGGTGGGTCTCGAGCGCGTGCAGGAGCCATCGGCTCTTGACGAGGAGGCGGGCGAGGGCGAAGAGCTGGAAGGTGAGGCGTCTGACGAAGCTGAACTGGGTGGCGAAGAAGCTGTTGATGTCATCGCTGAGGCGGCTGAAGGCGCTGTGGACGACGTTCCGCAGGACGCAGAAGAGTAAGAACTGTAGGGTGGATAGGTCGCGTAGCGATTTATCCGCCCCAGGCCATATCGGCGGGTAACGCTGCGCGTTATTCGCCCTACAAGTGAGAGTGGATGTGAGCAAGCGAGCCTATAACTTCTGCGCCGGCCCGGCGGCGCTGCCTGAAGCTGTACTGCAACGCGCCCAGGCGGAACTCCTCGATTGGCAGGGTAAAGGTCTGTCGGTGATGGAGATGAGTCATCGCAGCGACGAGTACGTTGCGATTGCCGAAAAAGCCGAGCAGGACCTGCGTGACCTGCTCGCCATCCCCTCGAACTATAAAGTGCTGTTCCTGCAGGGCGGTGCCAGCCAGCAGTTCGCCGAGATTCCGTTGAACCTGCTGCCGGAAGAGGGCGTTGCGGACTATATCGACACCGGCATCTGGTCGAAGAAAAGCCTCGAAGAGGCGCGCCGCTTTGGCAACGTCAACGTGGCTGCCAGCGCTAAGGCTTACGACTACTTTGCCATTCCCGGGCAGAACGAGTGGCAGCTGAGTAAAGATGCCGCCTATCTGCATTACGCCTCCAACGAAACTATCGGTGGTCTGGAATTCGACTGGATTCCCGAGGTCGGTGATGTGCCGCTGGTGGTGGATATGTCCTCGGACATCCTCTCGCGTCCCATCGATGTGTCGAAATTCGGCCTGATCTATGCGGGTGCGCAGAAGAACATCGGCCCGTCCGGCCTGGTGGTGGTCATCGTTCGCGAAGACCTGCTGGGGCGTGCCCGTTCCAGCTGCCCGACCATGCTCAACTACAAGGTCGCTGCGGATAACGGCTCCATGTACAACACTCCGGCGACCTTCTCCTGGTATCTCTCGGGCCTGGTGTTCGAGTGGCTGAAGGAGCAGGGCGGGGTCGAGGCGATGGAGCAGCGCAACCGCGCCAAGAAAGACCTGCTTTACGGCGTCATCGATACCAGTGAGCTGTACAGCAACCCGATCGCGAAAAACGCCCGTTCCTGGATGAACGTGCCGTTCCGCCTGGCTGACGAGCGGCTGGACAAGCCATTTCTCGCTGGCGCCGATGCCCGTGGCCTGCTCAACCTGAAAGGTCACCGTTCGGTGGGCGGCATGCGTGCCTCTATTTATAACGCCGTCGGTCTCGATGCGGTGGAGGCTTTGGTGGCCTACATGGCGGAGTTCGAGAAGGAGCACGGCTGATGTCCGAGCAAGAGCTGAAAGCCCTGCGGGTGCGCATTGACAGTCTCGATGAGAAGATTCTCGACCTGATCAGTGATCGCGCCAGCTGCGCCCAGGAAGTGGCGCGGGTGAAGATGCTGGCGTTGCCGGAAGGCGAGAAGCCGGTGTTCTATCGTCCCGAGCGTGAAGCCTGGGTGCTCAAGCACATCATGGATCGCAACAAGGGGCCGCTGGACAATGAGGAGGTGGCGCGCCTGTTCCGCGAAATCATGTCCTCCTGCCTGGCATTGGAGCAGCCGCTCAAGGTTGCCTACCTCGGGCCTGAAGGCACCTTTACCCAGGCGGCCGCACTGAAGCATTTCGGCCACGCGGTGATCAGTGTGCCAATGGCGGCGATCGACGAAGTGTTCCGTGAAGTGGCCGCGGGTGCGGTCAATTTTGGCGTGGTGCCAGTGGAGAACTCCACCGAGGGTGCGGTCAACAACACGTTGGACAGCTTCCTCGAGCATGACATGGTGATTTGTGGCGAAGTCGAGCTGCGTATTCACCATCACCTGCTGGTTGGCGATACCACCAAGACCGACCGCATTACCCGCATCTATTCCCATGCCCAGTCCCTGGCGCAGTGCCGCAAGTGGCTGGACGCGCATTACCCGAATGTCGAGCGCGTGGCGGTTTCCAGCAATGCCGATGCGGCCAAACGGGTGAAGAGCGAGTGGAACTCGGCGGCGATTGCCGGCGATATGGCGGCGAGCCTGTATGGCCTGAGCAAGCTGGCCGAGAAGATCGAAGACCGTCCGGATAACTCCACGCGCTTTTTGATCATCGGTAGCCAGGAAGTGCCGCCTACCGGTGACGACAAGACCTCGATCATTGCGTCCATGCGCAACAAACCGGGTGCACTGCATGAGCTGCTGGTGCCGTTCCATGCCAACGGCATCGATCTGACTCGGATCGAGACTCGCCCGTCGCGCAGCGGCAAGTGGACCTATGTGTTCTTCATCGACTTTGCCGGCCATCACCGCGATCCGCTGATCAAGGATGTGCTGGAGAAGATCAGCCAGGAAGCTGTCGCGCTGAAGGTGCTGGGCTCTTACCCGAAAGCCGTTCTCTGACCCCAAAGCGATTCTCTGAGGAGAGCCCATGAACAGCGACTTCCTCGCCTTGGCCCAGCCTGGCGTGCAGAAACTCTCGCCTTACGTCCCGGGAAAGCCGGTTGACGAGCTGGCGCGTGAGTTGGATCTCGATCCAGCCACCATCGTCAAGTTGGCCAGCAACGAAAACCCGCTCGGGCCCAGCCCGAAAGCCCTCGCGGCAATTCGCGAGGCTGTGGCCGAGCTGACCCGTTATCCGGACGGCAATGGCTTTGCGCTGAAAAGCCTGCTTGCTGCTCGCTGTGGCGTACGGGCCAATCAGGTCACCTTGGGCAATGGCTCCAACGACATCCTCGAACTGGTTGCCCGTGCCTATCTCGCGCCGGGTTTGAATGCCGTGTTCAGCGAGCACGCCTTTGCCGTGTATCCCATCGCCACCCAGGCAGTGGGTGCGGAAGGTCGCGTGGTGCCGGCCAAGGATTGGGGGCATGACCTTGATGCCATGCTGGCGGCGATCGATGCCAATACCCGCGTAGTCTTTATCGCCAACCCGAATAACCCGACCGGTACCTGGTTCGGTCCGGCTGCGCTGGCCGACTTCCTGGCTTGTGTGCCTGGGCATGTGTTGGTGGTATTGGACGAGGCTTATATCGAATACGCCGAAGGCGGTGAGATGCCGGATGGTCTCGATTATCTAGCTGGCCACCCCAATCTGCTGGTTTCTCGCACCTTCTCCAAAGCCTACGGCTTGGCGGCGTTGCGGGTTGGCTATGGCTTGTCCTCGGCAGCGATTGCCGACGTGCTTAATCGCGTGCGCCAGCCCTTCAACGTCAATAGCCTGGCTCTGGCCGCTGCCTGCGCGGCGCTGGAGGATGCAGACTATCTGGCGCAAAGTCGGCAGCTCAACGATGCCGGCATGGCGCAACTGGAAGAAGGTTTCCGCCAGCTGGGTCTGAGCTGGATTCCGTCCAAAGGCAATTTTATTGCTGTCGACCTCGGTCGTGAATCTGCGCCGCTATTTCAGGCCCTGCTCCGCGAAGGCGTGATTGTGCGTCCGGTGGCCAGCTATGGCATGCCGACCTACCTGCGCATTTCCATCGGCCTGCCAGCGGAAAATGCCCGCTTCCTCGAGGCGCTGAGCAAGGTTTTGGCTAGTGTCTGATGTCATGCCTGCGCAACAGACCGAGCCTATGATCGGCCGCCTGGTGGTGGTAGGGCTTGGCTTGATCGGCGGTTCCTTCGCCAAGGGCTTGCGCGAGCGTGGACTTTGTCGCGAGGTGGTGGGTGTCGATCTCGACCCGGAATCGCGCCGATTGGCGGTCGAACTGGGTGTGGTCGACCGCTGCGAAGAGCAGCTCGCGGCCGCTTGTCAGGGCGCAGAGGTGATCCAGCTGGCAGTGCCTATCCTGGCCATGGAGAAGCTGTTGGTCGAACTGGCCAAGCTCGACCTGGGGGATGCGGTGCTGACGGATGTCGGCAGTGCCAAAGGCAGTGTGGTGCGCGCTGCGCGTCAGGCTTTTGCCGGTTTGCCGTCACGCTTTGTCCCTGGTCATCCGATTGCGGGCTCTGAAGAGAGTGGGGTGGAAGCCTCCAATGCAGAGCTGTTCCGCCGCCACAAGGTAATCCTGACACCGCTGGAGCAGACCGATGCTGCAGCGCTGGCGCTGGTCGATCGACTCTGGCGCGAGTTGGGTGCAGATGTCGAGCATATGGCTGTCGAGTATCACGATGAGGTGCTTGCTGCCACCAGTCATCTGCCGCACTTGCTGGCGTTTGGCCTGGTGGATTCGCTGGCCAAGCGCAGTGAGAATTTAGAGATTTTTCGATACGCCGCGGGCGGTTTCCGTGATTTCACGCGGATCGCCGGCAGTGACCCAGTGATGTGGCATGACATCTTCCTCGCCAATCGCGAGGCGGTATTGCGCACTCTGGATGCATTTCGCAGCGACCTCGACGCTTTGCGCGACGCGGTCGACGCAGGGGATGGGCACCAGCTCTTGGGCGTATTTACCCGCGCCCGGGTGGCCCGCGAGCATTTCAGCAAAATTTTGGCCCGTCGGGCCTATGTGGATGCTATGAACACCAACGACCTGATTTTCCTGGCCAATCCTGGTGGTCGCCTGTCTGGGCGGATTCGTGTACCAGGTGACAAATCCATCTCTCACCGCTCGATCATGCTTGGCGCTTTGGCCGAAGGCACGACCGAGGTAGAGGGTTTCCTTGAGGGTGAAGACGCGCTGGCAACCTTGCAGGCGTTTCGCGACATGGGCGTGGTCATCGAAGGTCCGCACCATGGTCGTGTGACCATTCATGGGGTTGGTCTGCGTGGTTTGAAAGCGCCGCCTGGCCCGATCTATCTGGGCAACTCCGGCACTTCGATGCGCTTGCTCTCGGGTCTGCTGGCTGCGCAGTCCTTTGATACCACTTTGACTGGCGATGCCTCGCTGTCCAAGAGGCCGATGAATCGCGTAGCCAAACCGCTGCGTGAGATGGGTGCGGTTATCGAAACCGCCCCGGAAGGTCGTCCGCCCATGACTATTCGCGGTGGCCAGCGTCTGTCCGGGATGAATTACGAGATGCCGATGGCCAGCGCCCAGGTTAAATCCTGCCTGCTGCTGGCGGGCCTCTATGCTGCCGGTGAAACTGCCGTCACTGAACCGGCGCCAACCCGTGATCATACCGAGCGCATGCTGCGTGGCTTCGGTTACCCGATTTCGGTTGATGGCAGTACGGCTACCGTGGAGTCTGGCCACAAACTGACCGCGACGCATATCGAAGTGCCGGCAGATATCTCCTCGGCAGCTTTCTTCCTGGTCGCCGGTAGCATTGCCGAAGAGTCTGAGCTGGTTTTGGAGCACGTCGGCATCAACCCGACTCGTACCGGTGTGATCGATATCCTGCGTCTGATGGGGGCGGATATCAGCCTCGAGAACCAGCGTGAGGTTGGCGGTGAACCGGTTGCGGATCTGCGCGTGCGTTCGGCCAAGCTGAAGGGTATCGAGATCCCGGAAGATCTGGTGCCCTTGGCTATCGATGAATTCCCGGTGTTGTTCGTTGCCGCGGCCTGCGCCGAGGGCCGTACCGTGCTGCGCGGTGCCGAAGAGCTGCGGGTGAAGGAATCCGATCGAATCCAGGTCATGGCGGATGGCCTCCTGGCGCTGGGCGTCAAAGTCGAGCCGACACCAGATGGCATCATCATCGATGGTGGCCCCATCGGCGGCGGTGAAGTGCACAGCCATGGCGATCACCGTATTGCCATGTCCTTCAGTGTTGCCTCGCTGCGCGCGACTGCTCCCATCCGTATTCACGATTGCGCCAACGTCGCGACCTCTTTCCCAAACTTTCTCGGCTTGGCTGCACAAGTTGGTATTCGCGTGAGTGAAGAGGCTAAGTTATGAGCGCCCAAGCTCCAGTAATTGCGATTGATGGTCCGAGCGGTTCCGGCAAGGGCACAGTTGCGGGGCTGCTAGCGAAAAAGCTGGGTTGGAGTCTGCTGGACTCTGGTGCTCTCTATCGTTTGCTGGCCTTCGCTGCGCGTAACCATGGCGTCGATCTGACCAACGAAGAAGCGATGAAGGTGCTTGCCGCTCATCTGGATGTGCAGTTCATTGCGGCGACCAATGGTCAGCCGCAGCGCATCATTCTCGAAGGTGACGAAGTGACCGACGCCATCCGCAATGAGCAGGTTGGTGCCGGTGCTTCGCAAGTCGCAGCCCTGCCGGCGGTCCGTGATGCCCTGCTGCAGCGGCAGCGTGCTTTTCTGGAGGCGCCGGGGCTGGTGGCCGATGGGCGCGATATGGGGACCGTGGTTTTCCCCGAGGCGCCGCTGAAAATCTTCCTGACCGCCAGTGCCGAGGAGCGTGCCCGTCGCCGCTACTTGCAGTTGAAGGCCAAAGGGGATGATGTTAGTCTTACGAGTCTGCTAGACGAGATTCGTGCGCGCGATGAGCGTGACACCCAGCGAGCGGTCGCACCGCTGAAACCGGCGCCTGACGCCATTCAGCTGGACTCCACGGAGCTCTCGATCGAGCAGGTGCTGGAACGCATTCTGAGTGAAGTCGCCAATCGCGACCTCGCCGGATGACCAAGTAGGTATGTGGGAAACCAGTCTTAGTCCCGCAGTCTGCTTTTAAATAAACGAAACCCACATTGTCTGGAATGTGGAAGCTGGGCGTATTTTTCGCCCTAGATCAATCAGGAATCAACATGAGCGAAAGCTTTGCGGAACTCTTTGAAGAAAGCCTAAAAACCCTCGACATGCAGCCGGGTGCCATCATCACCGGTATCGTGGTCGACATCGACGGTGACTGGGTTACTGTCCATGCTGGTCTGAAGTCCGAGGGTGTCATCCCGCTCGAGCAGTTCTATAACGATGCTGGCGAGCTGACCATCAAGGTCGGTGACGAAGTGCACGTTGCGCTGGACGCGGTAGAAGATGGCTTTGGCGAAACCAAGCTGTCCCGTGAAAAAGCCAAGCGCGCCGAGTGCTGGATCGTTCTGGAAGCGGCTTTCGCAGCTGAAGAAGTGGTTAAGGGCGTTATCAACGGTAAGGTTAAAGGCGGCTTCACAGTCGACGTTAACGGCATCCGTGCGTTCCTGCCAGGTTCTTTGGTTGACGTTCGTCCGGTGCGCGACACTACGCACCTGGAAGGCAAAGAGCTCGAATTCAAAGTTATCAAGCTTGACCAGAAGCGCAACAACGTTGTCGTTTCCCGTCGCAGCGTATTGGAAGCCGAGAACAGCGCCGAGCGCGAAGCTCTGCTGGAATCCCTGCAGGAAGGCCAGCAAGTCAAAGGTATCGTCAAGAACCTCACGGATTACGGCGCATTCGTCGATCTGGGTGGCGTCGATGGCCTGCTGCACATCACCGACATGGCTTGGAAGCGCATCAAGCATCCGTCCGAAATCGTCAATGTTGGCGATGAGATCGATGTAAAAGTGCTGAAGTACGATCGCGAGCGCAATCGTGTTTCCCTGGGTCTGAAGCAACTGGGCGAAGACCCATGGGTTGCTATCAAGGCTCGTTACCCAGAAAGCACTCGCGTTACCGCGCGTGTAACCAACCTGACCGACTACGGCTGCTTCGCAGAGCTGGAAGAAGGCGTAGAAGGCCTGGTGCACGTGTCCGAGATGGATTGGACCAACAAAAACATCCACCCGTCCAAAGTCGTACAAGTTGGCGACGAAGTGGAAGTTATGGTTCTGGATATCGACGAAGAGCGTCGTCGTATCTCCCTCGGCATCAAGCAGTGCAAAACTAACCCGTGGGAAGATTTCTCCGGTCAGTTCAACAAGGGCGACAAAATCTCCGGCACCATCAAGTCGATCACCGATTTCGGTATCTTCATTGGTCTGGATGGCGGCATCGACGGCCTGGTTCACCTGTCCGACATCTCCTGGAACGAAGTGGGCGAAGAAGCCGTACGTCGCTTCAAGAAGGGCGACGAGCTTGATACCGTGATCCTGTCGGTTGATCCAGAGCGTGAGCGCATCTCCCTGGGCATCAAGCAGCTGGAAGACGATCCGTTCTCCAACTACGTGTCTGTTAACGATAAAGGCACCATCGTGCGCGGTATCGTTAAGGAAGTTGACGCCAAAGGCGCTGTAATCACTCTGGCCGAAGGCATCGAAGCTGTACTGAAAGCCTCCGAAATCAGCCGTGACCGTGTTGAAGACGCGCGCAACGTGCTGAAAGAAGGCGAAGAAGTCGAAGCTAAGATCATTAGCGTTGACCGTAAGAGCCGCGTAATCAGCTTGTCGGTCAAGTCGAAAGACGTAGACGACGAGAAAGAAGCGATCAAGGAAATGCGTAAGCAGGAACCTGAGAGCGCTGGTCCGACCACTATTGGCGACCTGATTCGTGCGCAAATGGAGAATCAGAACTAAGTTCTGACCTCTCATAAAAAGGGCGACTTCGGTCGCCCTTTTTGTTTTTAGATCAATGCTCTGGAGGTGGTTTGGGGGCTGTTCAAAGCTTGGTGGTCATGCTAAAACCTTCCTAGAGCTGATCTAGCCGCTTGAAAACGAAGGGAAAACCATGACCAAGTCGGAGTTGATCGAACGAATCGTCACCCATCAGGGATTGCTTTCATCCAGAGATGTGGAGCTGGCGATCAAGACCATGCTGGAACAAATGTCCCAGGCCTTGGCGACGGGCGATCGCATAGAAATTCGCGGCTTTGGCAGTTTTTCCTTGCACTACCGCGCGCCTCGTGTCGGCCGTAACCCGAAGACGGGGCAGTCGGTGCGTTTGGATGGCAAGTTCGTGCCGCACTTCAAGCCAGGGAAAGAGTTGCGTGATCGGGTAAACGATGAAGAATGAGGCGCAAAGGCTTGGATCGGGCTCGGAGGTCTTGATGGGCTTGTTAACTGGGGTGTTGAGGAAGGCTTCATATGCTTCGGCTTAAGCACTCCTCGCTACTGCCGGTTGTGTTGCTGGTAGCGCTCTCCACCACAAGCTTGGCTCTGGAAAAATAAGAATCAAGCTACGCTCGCTTTTCTCGGCTTGAAGTCCTCCGAGTTGTCATTCTCCTTCTTTGTTGTATTCGCCTTTGTCGCACGTGGCCTGATAGTTGTGGTGCTGGGTTGGCTGCTGCCTTCCAGGCTGCACCTGAGGCTTTCGGCTACCGGGCGTAACTTGAACGCTACAGTAAGGAATTAGAAAAGCTTCGTGCACAGATAGTGAAGGTTGGCTGATAGTTGCGCTGGTGGCTGAGGGCGACGCTGCATGCCGTGTGGCTGCCCTGATGGCATTGATGTTCCTGCAACCGAAATAATCCGCCATCTGGCAGAAGGGAGAGGACGCAAGGCTGGATTGGCCATGCGCTGGCAGCCGTATACCTGGTCTGGTTGCTTAATCTCTACAACTTCATGGATGGCATCGATGGTATTGCCAGTGTCGAGGCTCTTTGCGTGTGCCTGGGGCGGTCTGCTCAATTGGCTGACAGGGCATGCGGAGTTGGCACTAGCGCCGTTGCTGCTGGCGATGGCGGTGGCTGGCTTCATTATTGGAATTTCCCGCCGGCGCGTATCTTCATGGGGGATGCTGGGAGTGGGTTCCTTGGGATAGCACTGGGCTTGTTGTCACTTCAGGCGGCCTGGGTTGAGCCGCAATTGCAGTGGAACTGGTTGATTCTGCTTAGTGTGTTCGTTGTGGATGCTACCTGGACACTTGGGCGTCGCTTATTGCGAGGGGACAAGGTGTACGAAGCGCATCGTAGCCATGCTTATCAATATGCTTCACGGCTTTTGGGGTGTCATTTGCCAGTGACTTTGGTGGTTGGCGCTATCGATCTGTTCTGGTTGTTACCTGTGGCTCTTTGGGTGGGGCTGGGTAGTCTGGATGGTTTTACCGGGCTGCTGTTGGCTTATGTGCCCCTCGTGCTATTAGCGATTAGGTTCAGGGCTGGTCAGCAAGAGGTGGCGACTGCCGGGTAAAAGCAGCCGTTTGTTTGCTATGAGGCCTGTATGCGTTCTGTGTTTTTGGGGTTATGGTGCCTTTCTAATTATGTCCGGGGCTAAGAATCATCTAGCCAGACTCGTGTTGTAGGGACGCGAGTTTTTGGCTGGATTAGCTTGAGGCGAGCGTTGTGCGTTGTCAGGATAAGGATTGCTGAGATGTTGCGTAATTGGTTGTTGCGGCTACCTCGTAGATATAAACGTTTGTTGCAAGTAGCCACTGATGTGCTGCTCGTATGGGGCGCCTTGTGGTTGGCGTTTGTCGTGCGCCTGGGCTCTGAGGAGCTCGTGCATCCATTTGGGGGGCATGCCTGGTTATTCGCCGTGGCTCCTTTGCTTTCGATTCCGCTGTTCATTCGGTTTGGGATGTATCGGGCGGTGATGCGTTATTTCGGTAACGATGCGCTTATCACTATCGTCAAGGCGGTAACGCTGTCAGCTTTGCTTCTCGCGTTGGTTGTCTACTGGTATCGCGATGCTCCGGAGGTAGTGCCTAGGTCACTGGTGTTCAATTACTGGTGGCTGAGCCTGGTGTTGATTGGCGGCTTGCGCCTGGTTATGCGCCAGTACTTTATGGGGGACTGGTTTACAGCTGCGCAGCAGGTACCCTTTGTGAATGCTGATAACGGTCTACCCAAAGTCGCTGTCTATGGCGCCGGTGCGGCGGGCAATCAGCTGGTGGCGGCATTGCGGATGGGGCGGGCGATGCGCCCGGTGGCCTTTATCGATGATGATGACAGTATTGCGACCCGTGTGATTGCAGGCTTGCAGGTCTACAAGCCGAAGCATATCCAGCAAATGATCGATGAAACGGGTGCGCAGGAGATTCTCCTGGCGATTCCTTCCTCGTCCCGGGCACGCCGGCGGGAAGTTCTGGAGTTTCTAGAACCATTTCCTCTGCATGTGCGTAGTGTGCCGGGCTTCATGGATCTGGCCAGCGGCCGGGTCAAGGTCGATGACATTCAAGAGGTAGATATCGCCGACTTGCTCGGGCGTGATGCGGTCGCGCCGCAGCAAGCGCTGTTCGAGCGCTGCATTAGGGGGCAGGTGGTGATGGTTACCGGGGCCGGGGGGTCCATCGGCTCTGAGCTATGCCGGCAGATCCTTAGTCGCGGCCCGACGACCTTGTTGCTGTTTGAGCACAGCGAGTACAACCTTTACAGCATTCAGACTGAGTTGGAGAACCGCATCCAGTGTGAATCGCTACCGCTCAAGTTGGTGCCTATCCTGGGCTCGATCCGCAATCCCGGGCGCTTGCTGGATGTTATGCGCACCTGGGGTGTCAAAACCGTTTATCACGCGGCAGCTTACAAGCATGTGCCTATCGTCGAGCACAATGTCGCCGAGGGCGTGTTGAACAACGTCTTGGGTACGTTACAGACGGCTCAGTCTGCAGTGCAGGCAGGAGTTGAGCATTTTGTTTTGATCTCCACGGATAAGGCTGTTCGTCCAACCAATGTCATGGGCAGTACCAAGCGACTCGCTGAAATGACCTTGCAAGCACTCAGTTGTGAACCGGCTCCACTGTTGCTGGGTGAGAAGTTTACCGTGCATCAGGTCAACAAAACCCGTTTCACCATGGTGCGTTTCGGTAACGTGCTGGGTTCGTCTGGCTCAGTGATTCCGCTATTTCGCGAGCAGATCAAGCGGGGCGGGCCGGTGACGGTCACGCATCCAAATATCACCCGATACTTCATGACCATCCCCGAAGCTGCTCAGTTGGTGATCCAGGCTGGCTCGATGGGGCAGGGTGGGGATGTGTTCGTCCTGGATATGGGGCAACCGGTGAAGATTGCCGAGCTGGCCGAGAAGATGGTCCATCTGTCCGGCCTGACGGTGCGCAGCAGACAGAACCCACATGGTGATATCGCCATTGAGTTCACTGGTTTGCGGCCTGGCGAGAAGCTCTACGAGGAGCTATTGATTGGCGACAATGTCAGTCCTACCGAGCATCCGATGATCATGCGGGCCAATGAAGAACATCTGTCTTGGGAGGCATTCAAGTCGGTGCTCTCGGCGTTGCTTGAGGCAGTCGAGCAGGACGACTATGTCCGTGTGCGTGAGTTATTGCGAGATACTGTCAGTGGCTATACGCCGGAATGTGAGATCGTCGATTTGATTCATCAGCAGCGCCGGGTGAGGCCATAGGCAGGAGAGGAGTTGACAATCGCCAGGCAGGAGGTAAGTTGTTGGGCGCGGCTCAAGGAAGTACCGCGTCAAAATCTAAATAAAAGGAGCTTCATTATGTTTAAAGGACAAGTTTCTTCTCTCTTGTTTGCTGTTCTCACCAGCCTTTCTGTCACGGCTTTTGCGGCAACCCCTCCCAAGGTCGATGTGGCTAAACCTGCTGTCACTCAAGCGGCTGCAGTGGCGGAGGTGGGTAAGGTTAATCTCAATACTGCCGATGCTGCCACGCTGCAGCGTGAGTTGATTGGCATTGGTGAGGTCAAGGCGAAGGCCATCATTGATCATCGCGAAACTAACGGGCCATTCGCTTCGGTGGATGAGTTGCTAGAGGTGAAGGGGATTGGTGCTGCGACGCTGGAGAAAAATCGCGATAAGTTGAGCCTCAACTAAGCCACGAGGCGCGGTAACTAAGGCCGGTCATTGACCGGTCTTTTTGTTTGTGCGCCAGGCATGGCGCGTTGCGCGTAAGCGCAGCCAGCTTGGCTGTGGTGGCCACGCTGGTGACTTGGAGGTGAAAGTCCTCTGCACACCCGGCAAGGGGAAGTGTTAGTCGAAGGCAAGGGTGTCGCGGGCGACTGCGAATCTGAAGGAAGCCCTAGGCAAAATGCTGGCCTGACGAACAGGAAGCGGATAGAGGCGGCGTGGTGGGGTGAGGTGGCAAAGATCACTAAAGCCCAATACTTGCACGGAACGCTACGACGTAGATCCGACAGGCATAAGCAGGAAGGTCGCGCGAATTACCCTGGGAGATCTGTACGTTTGCCACTGTGCTACCTCGCGCCGCGAGGCGCCGGGATGAGCGTGCAGAAGTCAGCCGAGGCCGTAGTAAGTGGCGAATAACCGCGCCACCAAGGGCCGAACAGGTTATGCCGCCAGTAGGCGTCAGAGTCTCGTTGAATACCGAAATGCAGAAATTTCTCCCAGAGAAGACTGTTACTCCGAGTCCCGGACAGAATCCGAGGGCAACGACTGACAGCGTGCAGGTATCGACGGCGTCTGTGGCGTGGACGAAAGCGAAGCCGGACCCGCTGATGGCGCGGGTACTTGCACCGGCCAACCTCAAGCGTGCGTATCACCGCGTGGTCAGCAACAAGGGCGCGCCGGGTGCCGATGGCATGACGGTCGACGAATTAGCGGGCTACGTGAAACAGTATTGGCCAACCCTCAAGGCAAGGCTGCTGGCCGGCGAGTATCACCCACAAGGTGTACGCGCCGTCGAAATTCCCAAGCCCAAAGGCGGCACAAGACAGCTGGGTATCCCCAGCGTCGTGGACCGCTTGATCCAACAGGCACTGCTGCAACAGCTCACGCCGATCTTCGACCCACTGTTCTCAGATTACAGCTACGGCTTCCGTCCGGGCAGAAGCGCTCACCAAGCTATCGAAACAGCCCGTGCCCATGTGGCGGCGGGTCACCGCTGGTGCGTGGAACTCGATCTGGAGAAGTTCTTTGATCGGGTCAGCCACGATGTGTTGATGGCCCATGTGCAGCGTCAAGTTGAAGACAAACGGGTGCTCAGGCTTATTCGCCGTTATCTCGAGGCCGGAGTGATGTCGGGCGGGATCGCCAGTCGACGGCAGGAAGGGACGCCGCAAGGCGGCCCGCTCTCGCCGTTGCTGTCGAACATTCTGCTCAACGAGCTCGACCAAGAGCTGACGCGGCGGGGCCATCGCTTCGTGCGTTATGCCGATGACGCGAACATTTACGTGCGCAGTCAGCGGTCTGGCGAACGAGTGATGGCCAGCGTTGAGCGCTTCCTGAGTCAGCGACTGAAACTGGTGCTGAACCGGGATAAGAGCCGAGTGGCACGCTCGTGGGTTTGCGACTACCTGGGCTATGGGATGAGCTGGCATCAACAACCAAGACTGAGAGTGGCCCCCCTGAGCCTGCGTCGCTTGCGCGACCGACTCAGGGGGCTGCTGCGCCGCGCGCGGGGCTGCAAGATGGCGACTGTCATCGAGCGGATAAACCCAGTGCTGCGCGGCTGGGCCGGCTACTTCAAGCTGAGCCAGAGCAAGCGGCCACTTGAGGAGCTTGATGGCTGGGTTCGCCATAAACTTCGTTGTGTCATTTGGCGCCAATGGAAACGGCCCTCTACGAGGGCGCGCAACCTGTTGCACCTAGGACTCAGCGAAGCGCGGGCCTATACATCAGCGGGCAGCGGTCGAGGCCCATGGTGGAACTCGGGAGCGCCACATATGAATCAGGCGTTACCGAAGAAGCTGTGGGATCAACTCGGAGTGGTCTCGATACTGGATACGATAAACGGGCTTAGCCGCATAACTTGAACCGCCGTATACGGAACCGTACGTACGGTGGTGTGAGAGGACGGCGGCTGTGAAGCCGCCTCCTACTCGATTCTGCAGGAATAAAAAAACCCAGCCATTGGCTGGGTTTTGAATTTGGCTCCACGACCTGGACTCGAACCAGGGACCCAGTGATTAACAGTCACTTGCTCTACCAACTGAGCTATCGCGGAACAACGATTCGTATCCTACTGATTATGAAGGGGAAGTCAAGCTTTCGCTAACTTCCCTTTAGGTGTTTCACAGTACCTTGGCGATGGCGCTGGTGACGGCACTCAAATTGTTGTTGTTTAACGCGGCAACGCAGATGCGGCCAGTGCTCACAGCGTAGATACCGAACTCATTCTTCAGGCGCTCGACTTGCTCGGCAGTCAGGCCGGAGTAAGAGAACATGCCGCGTTGGCGGGCGACGAAGCTGAAGTCGCGTTTAGCGCCTTGTGCGGTGAGTTGCTCAACCATGGCCACACGCATGGCACGAATGCGAGTGCGCATTTCGCCCAGTTCCTCTTCCCAGAGGGCGCGCAGCTCGGGGCTGTTCAGGACTGCGGCGACCACGGTGGCGCCATGGGTCGGCGGGTTGGAGTAATTGGTGCGGATCACCCGTTTGACCTGCGAGAGCACCTTAGCCGCTTGTTCTTTCGACTCGGTGACGATGGACAGCGCGCCAACCCGCTCGCCATACAGCGAGAAGGATTTGGAGAAGGAGCTGGAGACGAAGAAGGTCAGCCCGGATTTGGCGAACAGGCGCACGGCGGCGGCGTCTTCCTCGATGCCATCGCCAAAGCCTTGGTAAGCGATGTCGAGGAACGGCACGTGGTTCTGCGCCTTCAGCACTTCGAGAATTTTTCCCCAGTCCTCAAGGTTCAGATCGACACCGGTCGGGTTGTGGCAGCAAGCGTGCAGCACCACGATCGAGCGTGGTGGTAGGGCCTTCAGGTCTTCCAGCAGGCCAGCGCGGTTTACGCCATTGCTGCTGGCGTCGTAGTAGCGATAATTCTGGACGGGAAAGCCGGCTGATTCGAACAGTGCGCGGTGGTTTTCCCAGCTTGGGTCACTGATGGCGACAACTGCGTCCGGCAGCAGGCGCTTGAGAAAGTCGGCGCCGATTTTCAGTGCGCCAGTGCCACCGATTGCCTGGGTGGTGACCACGCGGCCTTCGGCCAGCAGGTTGGAGTCGGTACCGAAGATCAGTTTTTGCACGGCCTGGTCGTAGGCGGCAATGCCCTCGATCGGTAGGTAGCCGCGCGGTGCATGGGCTGCGATGCGGGCTTGCTCAGCTTCCGCCACTGCGCGTAGCAGCGGAATTCGGCCCTCTTCGTTGTAGTAAACGCCTACGCCCAGGTTGACCTTGGTCGTGCGGGTGTCGGCGTTGAACGCTTCGTTTAGGCCCAGGATAGGGTCGCGCGGAGCCATTTCGACGGCAGAGAACAAACTCATTATGCGGCAGCTCGAAGAGGAGGGTGGGAAGCCAAGCAACACCCCGCTACGACTGATGCTAGGGGGTTGCGCAAGTGGGCCGCTATTATAGCGGCCAAGGTTGCGTGCGGCGATATCGCAGGCACGCTTTACGCCAGGTTTGACGCAAGCTCTATGGCCGCGTCACAACCATTTGTCGAGGTAGGTTATGTCGCAGTTTCAACTCGTGACCCGTTTTCAGCCGGCCGGTGATCAGCCCGAGGCTATTCGACAGATGGTGGAAGGTCTGGAGGCAGGGCTTTCGCACCAGACATTGCTGGGGGTGACCGGCTCCGGCAAGACCTTCAGCATCGCCAACGTGATTGCTCAGGTGCAGCGCCCGACCTTGGTGCTGGCGCCGAATAAAACCTTGGCGGCGCAGCTCTATGGTGAGTTCAAGGGTTTCTTCCCGAATAACTCGGTGGAGTACTTCGTATCCTATTACGACTACTACCAGCCGGAAGCCTACGTGCCATCCTCCGATACCTTTATCGAGAAGGACGCCTCGATCAACGATCATATCGAACAGATGCGCCTCTCGGCGACCAAGGCGCTGCTGGAGCGGCCGGACGCGATCATCGTTACCACGGTGTCGTGCATCTACGGTTTGGGCGATCCCGAGTCGTACCTGAAAATGGTGCTGCACATCGATCGCGGCGACAAAATGGATCAGCGCGCGTTGCTGCGACGTTTGGCCGATCTGCAGTACACCCGCAATGACATGGACTTCGCTCGTGCGACCTTTCGCGTGCGCGGCGATGTGATCGATGTATTCCCAGCCGAATCGGATCTGGAGGCCATCCGCATCGAGCTGTTCGACGAGGAGGTGGAGAATATTGCCTCGTTCGATCCGCTGACCGGCGAGGTGCTGCGCAAGTTGCCGCGCTACACCCTCTATCCCAAGAGCCACTACGTGACTCCGCGGGAGAAGCTGCTGGAGGCGGTGGAAAATATCAAAGTGGAGTTGAAGGAGCGCCTGGAATACCTGCGCAGCACCAACAAACTGGTGGAGGCGCAGCGTTTGGAGCAGCGTACCCGCTTCGATCTGGAGATGATCCTCGAGCTGGGTTACTGCAACGGCATCGAAAACTACTCGCGCTACCTCTCCGGCCGCGGTTCGGGGGAGGCGCCGCCGACCCTGTATGACTATTTGCCGGCTAACGCGCTGCTGGTGATCGACGAGTCTCACGTCAGCGTGCCGCAGGTCGGTGCCATGTATAAAGGCGACCGTTCGCGCAAGGAAACGCTGGTCGAGTACGGTTTCCGCCTGCCCTCGGCGTTGGACAATCGGCCGATGCGCTTCGATGAGTGGGAGGCGATCAGCCCGCAAACCATCTTCGTCTCCGCGACGCCTGGCAACTACGAGGCCGAGCATGCCGGCCGGGTAATCGAGCAACTGGTGCGGCCAACCGGTCTGGTCGATCCGCAGATCGAAGTGCGCCCAGCCACCACCCAGGTGGACGACTTGCTGTCGGAAATCAAAAAGCGCGTCGCGATAGAAGAGCGGGTGTTGGTCACCACGCTGACCAAGCGCATGGCCGAGGATTTGACTGACTACCTGGCCGATCATGGTGTGCGCGTGCGCTACCTGCACTCGGATATCGATACCGTTGAACGCGTGGAGATCATCCGCGACCTGCGCATCGGCGCCTTCGATGTACTGGTTGGCATCAACTTGCTGCGCGAAGGCTTGGATATGCCCGAGGTGTCGCTGGTAGCGATACTCGATGCGGACAAAGAGGGTTTTCTGCGTTCCGAGCGTTCGCTGATCCAGACTATCGGCCGTGCCGCGCGGAACCTCAACGGTCGGGCGATTCTCTACGCCGATCGCATCACCGGTTCGATGGAGCGGGCAATAGGCGAGACCGAGCGGCGGCGCAACAAACAAATTGCTTATAACGAGTTGCACGGGATCACGCCGAAAGGCGTGAAAAAGGATGTTCAGGACATCCTCGAAGGTGCCAATGTCCCCGGCTCACGTAGCACCAAGCGCAAGGGGATGGCGAAGGCGGCGGAGGAGAGCGCCCGCTACGAAAACGAACTGCGCTCGCCGAGCGAAATCACTAAACGCATCCGCCAGCTGGAGGAAAAGATGTATCAGTTGGCGCGCGATTTGGAGTTCGAGGCCGCCGCGCAAATGCGCGATGAGATTCAGAAGCTGCGCGAGCGTTTGCTGCAGGTGTAATTAGAGCTGTTATCGGGTTCCAGGCTTGTGGGGTGAGGCAAGCGCCCCTGCCGGCAAAGCCCTCCGTAGGAGCGGGCCTGTGACCCACATGGATGTGGGAAATGCGGCAAGCCGTATGGAACGGCTGCCGCCCCGCGAAACACTCTTGACATCCGCTCAGCGCATATCGCGGCCATGGGCCGCTCCTACAAAAGCGGCGTAGCCTCAACGGCGACCGAAAATGATCAGCATCACCCCGCCGAGCGTCGCGAGACAAGCCAGCAGGGCTGTGAGGCTCAGGCTTTCATCCAGCAGCAGATAGCCGAGCAGCAGGGCAATCAGCGGGTTGACGAAGGCAAAGGTCGACACCAGGCTCGGCCTTACTTCGCGAAGCAGCCAAAAATACGCCGGATACACGCCGAGACTTACCGGTATTACTAAGTACGCCAGCCACAGCCAGCCCTGTTGGGATAGCTCGGCAAACTGCACGCCCTGCCACTCCCCGCGCCGCAGCCCGAAGAGCGCGAGCAGTGCCGCACCGATCAGCATTTGCAGGCTCATTCCCAGCCAATTAGAGCGAAACGACGGGCGACTGCGCAGCCACCAGGCGCCGACTGCCCAGAGCAGGGTGGCGATCACCACCAGGCTGCCGGCAAACCACTGCTGTGCGGTCGCCGCACTGCCCAGGCCATTACTCATCAGCAACACAATGCCGCCCGAGGCCAATGCTAGGCCGCAGAGTACCCAGAGCGGCGGGCGGTCGCCGAGCAGCCACTCCAGCGCCACACTCCACAGTGGCAGGGTGGTGTAGAGCATCGCCAGCAAGCCGGTGGGCAGGTATTGGTTGGCGTAAAGCAGCGCGCCCTGGCCGACCGTGATCAACAGCAAGCCGCCAATAAAGGCGCCGCCCCAGTCGCTGCGTTGCATGCGCGCCTGGCCACTGAGCAGTACCCAGGCCAAGGCCAGGCTGCCGGCGAAGAAGAAGCGCAAGGTGGCGATGACGAAGGGTGGCAATTCGCGCAGCAGGAAGTGGTTGGCCAGGTACGTGGTACCCCAACCGATATAGATAGCGGCGAACGCGCCAATCAGCAGAAGCGAACGGGTACGGGATGCGGTTGCGGACATGGCAAGCCTGGAATAACAACGCCGGCGCAAGCCGGCGTGTGGTCAATGAGCAGCGCCGCCTTGGGCGCCAGCTGGCAGCGAACGAGTCAGCAGCACGGCGAGCATGCTGATGCCGAGAGCGATGCCGACAAAATGGAAGGCGTCATTGTAAGCCATGATCGCCGCCTGCTGATGCGCGATCTCGCTCAGCTTGCCCAGTGCAGCCTGTTCATTGCCGAGCTTTTCCGCCAGCAATGTCAGGCGTTCGGCCACTTGCGGGTTGCTCGGGACGATGGCTTCACGCAGATAATCGAAATAGGTCTTGGCGCGACTGTCCAGCAGGGTGGCAAGCAGCGCGATGCCGATGGCGCCGCCGAGGTTGCGCAAAATGTTGAACAGGCTTGAGGCCGAGCCGGCATCCTGCGGCAGGATGTAGGCCGTGGCGATCAGCGAGATAGTCACCATGATCAGCGGCTGGCCGAGCGCGCGCAGTAGCTGGATCTGGTTGAACTGCGGGCCGGCAAAGTCCAGGTTCAGCACGCCAGAAGCATAACTGGCGAAGCCGAACAAGCCAAAGCCCAGCGCGCAAAGCCATTTCGGTGAAATGATCTTCATCAGCTTCGGCACCAGCGGAATCAAGAACAGCTGCGGAATGCCCATCCACATGATCACTTCGCCGATTTGCATGGCGTTGTAGTTTTGGATCTGCGCCAGATAGAGCGGCAACAGGTAGATCGAACCGTACAATCCGGCGCCCAGGCCCAGGCTAGAAATACTCGAGAGGCCGAAGTTGCGGTTGCGCAAGATGCCCAGGTTGATCAGCGGGTTGGGCTTGGACAGCTGCAAGATCACGAAGCAAATCAGGCTGGCCAGGGCAATGCTGCCGAGGCTGACGATCAGGTTGGACTCCAGCCAATCCTTACGATGGCCTTCCTCGAGAAAAACCTGCAGGCAGCCAAGACCTACCCCTAGCGTGACGATACCCGCGTAGTCGGTGCTTTTTAGTAGCTCCCAGTGTGGCGCCTTCTTTTCCAGGCCATAGAGCAGCCCGGCAATCATCAATAGCCCAGGCGGCACGTTGATGTAGAAGATGTATTCCCAGCCGAAGTTTTCCGTCAGCCAGCCGCCGAGCGTGGGGCCGATGGAGGGGGCGAACGTGGCTGTTAGCGCGAACAGCGCCATGCCTTTGGCGCGGTGGTGTTCCGGTAGTTTAATCAGCGTCAAGGTGAACGCCAGTGGGATCAGCGCGCCGCCGGTAAAGCCCTGCAGGGCTCGGAAGACGATCATGCTCTCCAGGCTCCAAGCCATCGAGCAGAGCAGAGAGGCGATCAGGAAGCCAATGGAGACATAGACCGCCAAGCGCCGTGCAGAAAGCAACTGCACCAGCCAGGCAGTGAGCGGGATCATGATGATCTCGGCCACCAGGTAGGAAGTGGAGATCCACGAGCCTTCTTCCAGGGTGGCGGAGAGTGCGCCCTGGATGTCCTTCAGCGATGAGTTGGTGATCTGGATATCCAACACCGCCATAAAAGCACCGAGCATGGCGCTCATTACCGCAATCCAGTCGCGTCGGCTCGGCTCCGCGGTAGGGCGAATCAGCGCATCAGCTGCCACTGTTGCCGGCCTTGATGTCGACCTTGACCGTCACGGACATGCCTGGACGAATCTTGCCCTTCAATAGGTTGTCCGCGGCAAAGGTCAGTTTCACTGGAATGCGCTGCACCACCTTGGTGAAGTTGCCGGTGGCGTTGTCTGGCGGCAGTAAGCTGAACTGCGCGCCGGAGGCAGCGAACAGGCTTTCGACCGTGCCGTCAATTGGCGTATCCGGATAGGCGTCGAACACCAGTTCAGCCTTTTGCCCGGCTAGCATTGGGCCGATCTGGGTTTCCTTGAAGTTAGCCTGAATCCAGATGTCTTCATCCGGGACCAGAGACATCAGGTAGGCGCCTATTTGTACGTACTGACCGGTGCGTGAGGCACGCTGGCCAACCAAGCCGCTGATAGGGGCGCGGATTTCGGTACGGCTGAGGTTCAGCTCGGCTTGGGTGAGTTCGGCGCGGGCATTGGCGATCTGCGCGTCGAGGCGTTTGATCTCGGCGTTAAGCGAGCTGATCTGCTGGCGTTGAGCTTGCAGGTCGGCTTCGGCCTTGCTCACTTGCGAACGGGCCACGCGGCTATCGGCGGCCAGGGTGGTAACGCGCTCTTCGGAGACATAGCCAGGTTTGCGCAGGGTCTGGGCGCGGGATAGGTCGATCTGGGTACGGCCAAGAGTGGCCTGGGTTGCCGACACGTCGGCCTGACTAGAGGCGATCATGCTGGCTTGTTGGGTCAGTTTGCTCTGCGCCTGAGCCAGTTCGGCTTCGCGGGTCGCCAGGTTGGCATGTGCGCGCTCGACGGCAAGACGAAAGTCGTCGGCCTCCAGAACCGCCAGCAACTCACCTTTTTGCACATGCTGATTGTCCTGCACCAGAACCTTTTCGATGCGCGCGCTGAGCTGACTGGAGATGCGTGTGATCTCGCCCTGCACGTAGGCGTTGTCGGTGCTTTCGACAAACCGGCCAATAAAGAACCAGTGAGCGAAGAAGGCGAGCACGATCAGGCCGAGCGCGGCAAGGAAGATAAATAAGCGGCGTTGCAGTTGGGCAGGCATGCGAGTGCTCGAAGTGCGGGCAAAAGTGTAAGCGAATCTAACAGTGTTCCCTCTAAGTATGTAGCCGCTACAATTCAGAAACTTTGTTGCTTATGAGGAACAATCATGGGGCTGGATGATGCGCTGATCTTTACCCGGGTGGTGGAATGCCACAGCTTCACCCAGGCCGCCTTGGGTTTGGGAATGCAGAAGTCCACGGTCAGCCGCCGTATCGCCCTGTTGGAGGAGCGCCTCGGTGTGCGTCTGCTGAACCGCACCACGCGCAAATTGCGCCTGACCGAGGTCGGTCAGGCGTACTACGAGCGTTGCCGGCAGATCATGCTGGACTTTGCCGAGGCCGAGCAGGCCGTCATGCAGCTCCAGCAGGAACCTTCGGGATTGCTGCGGATCACCGCGCCGATCGAGTTCGGCCAGTTGCTTCTCGGCCGGGTGCTCGGCGCGTTCATGCGTCAATACCCGCAGATTACGGCGGAGGCCGAGATCACCTCGCGTCACGTTGACCCGGTGGAAGAGGGCGTAGACATCGCCATTTTGCTCGGACAGCCGCAGGACTCCACGCTGATCGCGCGCAAACTCTTTGCCAGCAGTCGGCGCCTGTGTGCCAGCCCTGCGTACCTGGCGGCCCATGGTGTGCCGGTAACGGCCGAGCAGTTGGCCACTCATCGCGCTATCCTCTTGCCGCAAGATTCGCCGCGGTACTGGCCGCTGCTCGGCGAAAGCATCCCCTGCCAGCGCGTGCTGTCCTGCAACAACATCACCTTCGCCCGCGAGGCGGCATTGGCCGGAGCGGGGATCGCCGGGTTGCCAGTGATGATCAGTGAGGCGATGGTGCAGAGTGGTCAGCTGATTGAGCTGCTGCCCGGGGCGCGGCTACCGATCAGTGAACTCTACGCGGTCTATCCGTCTCGACGCTTCCAGGCGATGAAGGTGAAAGCCTTCTTGGATTTCCTGATGCGCAGTCTGCCGCTCGAAGACGGCCAGTTGCTGGAGCCCACGGCAGCGCGCCTGTTAACATTGCAGCTTTAATAAACGGCGCAGCCATGCGCCGGAGAGCCTTTGAGTCAATCGGAGGCTCCTTAATTGATCCGTTATTCGAGACTCTCCATGACCACCGTCCGTACCCGTATTGCGCCGTCACCTACTGGCGACCCGCATGTTGGCACCGCCTACATTGCCCTGTTCAACCTGTGCTTCGCTCGCCAGCACGGCGGTGAGTTCATCCTGCGTATCGAAGATACCGACCAGGTACGTTCGACTCGCGAGTCCGAACAACAGATTTACGACGCGTTGCGCTGGCTGGGTATCGAGTGGAGCGAAGGCCCGGATGTGGGCGGCCCACATGGCCCGTATCGGCAGAGCGAGCGAGGCCCGATCTACCAGAAATACAACGCCGAGTTGGTGGAAAAAGGCCATGCCTTCCATTGCTTCTGCACTGCCGAGCGTTTGGACAAGCTGCGTGCGGAGCAGACCGACCGTAAGGAAACCCCGCGCTACGATGGTCTTTGCATGCACCTGTCGAAAGACGAAGTGGGGCAGCGTCTGGCGGCAGGCGAGCCGAATGTGACCCGCATGATGATGCCGACCGAAGGCGTCTGCGTGGTACCGGATATGCTCCGTGGCGAGGTCGAGATTCCTTGGGATCGCATGGACATGCAGGTGCTGATGAAGACCGACGGTCTGCCGACCTACTTCCTCGCCAACGTGGTGGATGACCATTTGATGGGTATCACCCATGTGCTGCGTGGTGAAGAGTGGCTGCCGTCAGCGCCCAAGCTGATCAAGCTGTACGAATACTTCGGTTGGGAGCAGCCGCAACTCTGCTACATGCCGCTGCTGCGCAACCCGGACAAGAGCAAGCTGTCCAAGCGCAAGAACCCCACCTCGATCACGTTCTACGAACGCATGGGCTTTCTGCCGCAGGCGATGCTCAACTACCTCGGCCGCATGGGCTGGTCGATGCCGGACGAGCGCGAGAAGTTCACCCTCGATGAGATGGTCGAGCACTTCGACATTCAGCGGGTTTCCCTCGGTGGGCCGATTTTCGATCTGGAGAAGCTCTCTTGGCTGAACGGCCAATGGATGCGCGAGTTGAGCGTCGAGGCGTTCGCGGCGGAAGTGCAGAAGTGGGCGCTCAACCCTGAATACTTGATGAAGATTGCTCCGCATGTGCAGGGACGGGTGGAGACGCTCAGCCAGATCGCGCCGTTGGCCAGCTTCTTCTTTGCCGGTGCGTTGCCGCTGGATGTCAAGCTGTTCGAGCACAAGAAGCTCACGCCCGAGCAGGTGCGGCAGGTCATGCAACTGATCCTGTGGAAGCTGGAGGCCTTGCGTCAGTGGGAAAAAGACAACATTACGGGCTGCATCCAGGCGGTGGTCGAGCATCTGGAACTGAAGCTGCGTGATGCGATGCCGCTGATGTTCGTGGCGATCAGCGGTCAGGCCAGCTCGGTATCGGTATTGGATGCCATGGAGATTCTCGGCCCCGACCTCACGCGCTTCCGCCTGCGTCAGGCGATCGAGCTGTTGGGTGGCGTGTCGAAGAAAGAAACCAAGGAATGGGAGAAGGTGCTACAGGCGATTGCTTGATCGCTTGCTGTCGTGAAAAGCCCCGCACTTGCCAAGCCGTTCGCTTAAGGTGTTGAAAGTGAGTGGCTGAGCCTGTCTAACACGGGGCCTAGAAACAGAAAACCCTCGGAGAAATTATCTTCCGAGGGTTTTCTGTTCTTCGGCCCAGGTAGGGCATGCCTTTCAGCTCAGTCCATCAACACTTTTACTGAACGGCTTGCGCACTTGCGGGGCTTTTCATTTGTGAAGTCAGGCTTGGATGATTGGTGTTTTAGGGTTTTCATCCAGAAGTAGGCGGAAAATATCAGGTCTGGCGTAATGGCCTGCTACATCGAAGTCGTACTTGCCTCGGCTGATCTGCGCCATGTCGAGGTCGGCGTAGAGGATGCCTTCCGTTCCATAGAGTGGACCAGCAAGAATGTTGCCGAGCGGGTCGATGATAAGGCTGCCTCCTCTAAGCAGCACGGTTTCGGGCTCGTCGCCGAGTTCACATTTGTAGTCCGTAGGGTAGGCGCCACGGGTAATGTACTGGCAACTACTGAGGACGAAGCAGCGCCCTTCGAGCGCGATGTGCTGCATGGACGCGACCCAGCTGTCGCGGTCGTCGGCGGTGGGGGCGCAGTAAAGCTGAATGCCCTTGGCGTACATGGCCATGCGCAGCATCGGCATGTAGTTTTCCCAGCAGATCACCGCGCCGATGCGTCCTAGAGGGGTCTCGAGCACTGGTAGGGTGGAGCCGTCGCCGAATCCCCAGATGAGCCTCTCGGCTGCCGTGGGCATCAGTTTGCGATGCTTGCCGATCAATCCCTGCTGAGGGTCGATGAATAGCACTGTGCAATAGAGGGTGCCCAGCTCTCGCTCGATGACACCGACCACGATGAATAGGTCGTTTTCTCGAGCAATTTCCTCTAGGCGTGTTGTATGCGTTCCGGGCACCTCAATGGCAGCTTCGAAATATTGCCGATAGGCTTCGCGAGCCTCTGGCGTGCGAAAGCCAACGGGGGTGCTGAATGTGCAGCCTTTGGGGTAGCCGCCAATAAATGCCTCGGGAAAGACGGCGAGTTTTGCCCCTTGGGCTGCGGCTTCGACTGCTTTTTCTGCCAAGCATTGCAGGGTCGCATCCGCGTCAAAAGGAACTGAGCCGGCCTGAACGACGGCTGCCCTAATGTTTGAGTTCATGGATTCGCCTCTCATCAGGTGATGTCTCGCTGGTAAGTTTCGGGAACCCAGATCACGCCAATGACTGCGCTGATCAGGGCGACAGCTACCGGGTAATAGAGGCCGGCAAAGATATTTCCGGAGTAGACCACCAGCGCTGCAGCAAGGAAGGGCAGGAAGCCGCCAAGAATGCCAATTCCGATGTGGTAGGGCAGGGATAGCGAGGTATAGCGGATGCGTGCCGGGAACATCTCCACCATGAATGCCGCCATGGGCCCGTAAACCATTCCGACATAGGTCATCAGCAGGATGATCAAAAGGATCACCATGCTGTGATTGATCTCCTCGGGATTGGCTTTTTCTCGATACCCAGCGTTCTTCAATATTTCCCGATAAGCCGTTTCGTCGAAGCCTATGAGCTTTTTCTCTCCAATGCGCACTTCCAGTTGCTCAGTATTTCCAGGGTTGGTCTGATAAGACAGGCCGGCCTTGGCAAAGAACTGGCTGGCACGGTCACAGTCGCTTTGTGGTTTTGCAAATAGGCTGAAGTGACAGATCCCGCCGTTGAGCACAATCGGATAGCGTTCGGCGAACTGGTGTTGCTGTGGATTGGCGTAGAAAGCGATGCCTTTGAAGATTGGGATAAGGGTCAGCGCGCCCAATAGCATGCCAGCCAGCATGATTCGCTTGCGGCCCACGCGGTCGGAAAGCCAGCCGAACAAAACGATCATTGGCGTGCCGAGTAGTAGGCCCACGCTGAAGATCAGTGAGGCGTTCTGGAAATCCACGTGCAGCGTGTTCTGCAGGAAGAACAGCGCATAGAACTGTGCGCTGTACCAGATCACAGTCATGCCCGAAGTAATACCGAACAGAACGATCAGAACCTGCTTGAGGTTTTTCCAGTTACCGAAGCTTTCGCTGATAGGGGCTTCGGAGAGTTCTCCTGAGTCCTTCATATGTTGGAACACTGGTGATTCGGCCAATTTCAGGCGGATGAAGACGGAAACCCCCAATAGCACCAGTGAGATCAGGAAGGGGATGCGCCAGCCCCAGTCGCGGAAGTTCTCCTCTCCGACAGCCAGGCGGCAGCCAAGGATGACTACCAGAGAGATGAGGAACCCGCCGGTCGCGGTGGTCTGGATCCAGCTCGTGGCATAACCGCGTTTTTTGGCGGGCGCGTACTCGGCAACGTAAGTGGCAGCTCCGCCATATTCCCCGCCAACCGCCAGTCCCTGCACCAGGCGCATGGCTACCAATAGAGCAGGGGCCCAAAGGCCGATTTGTGCATAGCTCGGCAGAAGGCCGACAACAGTGGTTGAAATCCCCATCAGAACCATGGTGATCAGGAATGTGTGTTTGCGTCCGATGCGATCTCCCAGCCTGCCAAATATCAGTGCTCCAAGAGGGCGCACGGCAAAGCCGGCGCCGAAAGTTGCCAGGCTGGCGAGGAAGGCGGCGGTGTCGTTGCCGGGCGGGAAGAACAGGGCGCTGAAAAATACGGCAAGGCTGCCGTAGAGATAAAAGTCATACCACTCGAAAACAGTCCCCAGTGAAGCTGCTACCACTACCAGGCGTGTGCGCTCGGGTGTATTGTCGGTTTGCGTCGACATGCTGACTGCCCTGTATTGTCTGTTTTGGAGTTTGAGCATTGCATGGCTTGTCGAAAATTGTCGACATTAATTTCTTAACGTTTTTTAAGTTGTTGAAATTACATATTTTATTTAGACGGAATACTTCGACTTGATGATTTGGTTTGGCCTCTTTCTGGCTGAACTCGTAACGATGACGCGGGTCGAGTAGGCTTGACGGATGATTCGGCGAGAGGGCGAGGGGATGGATAAGGCGTTACTGGCTCTGGGGCTAGAAGGCAATAAAGCAGCTTTTTACCTGGCAGCTCTTGAGTTGGGTGAGGCGACAGTTCAAGCGATTGCCAGTAAGGCAGGAATTGGGCGAACTACGGCGTATGACGTGCTGGGGCGGCTGGTTGAGGAAGGCTTGGTTTCGCAGGTCGAGAAGGATGGCAAGCTGCGGGTCATCGCGGAGGAGCCGGGGGCGCTTGTGCGGCGGGCCGAGGAGTTGCGCCGCTTGGCTGAAGAGGTGCTGCCGGACCTGCGTTCGCTTTACAACCGCTCGCAAAGCAAGCCGCGTATTCGCTACTTCGAGGGCGTGGAGGGGATCAAGACGGTGCTATGGGAAACCCTGAAGTGCCGATCAGGAGAGTTGCGTGGCATTCTGGCAATGGCGGAGTTGCTGGAAACGCCGGGCAGGGCGGTCATGGATCGCTACATCGCCGAGCGCCACCGGCAGGGCTTGTCGTTGAGGGTGATTCGCTCGCGCATTCACGATATCGAGAATATCTGGCCAAGTTCGACGCAGGAGCGGCGCGCTCTGCGTTATGCCCCGCAAGGGGTGGATCTGAATATGACGGCCTACCTGTGCGATGACACGGTGTCTTTCATTTCATCCAAGCGAGAACATTATGCGCTCGTCATACAGAGCGAAGAGTTCTATGCCTTGCAGGAGACTTTATTTGAAAGTCTGTGGGCGATTTCCAGCGAGGTGCCGCCGCAGGAGTGACTGGTTAGCTGCCTGCAGTGATGGTAAGTGTTTGTTATGTGAGCATAAAAAAGCCAAGTTGTAGGAAAAATACTGTTGACAGCTCGCGAATGCGCACTTAATATGCGCCCCGTCCTTGAGATGGGGCTATAGCTCAGCTGGGAGAGCGCTTGCATGGCATGCAAGAGGTCGACGGTTCGATCCCGTCTAGCTCCACCAATCTCTTTAAGCCGAAAGGCTTGCCACGGTCAGTTCGTTGAACTGGTCGAGTTGTTAGAAGGGTTTTGCGTCCCCTTCGTCTAGTGGCCTAGGACACCGCCCTTTCACGGCGGTAACAGGGGTTCGAGTCCCCTAGGGGACGCCATTATTAAAAAGCAGTTCCGCAAGGTGCTGTGAGCCGAGAGGCGATAAATCTGGGGGTATAGCTCAGCTGGGAGAGCGCTTGCATGGCATGCAAGAGGTCAACGGTTCGATCCCGTTTATCTCCACCAATTCTGCAGTTGCAACTCAAATGTCTAGTTGTAAAGACTGCCACAGGCCAGCGTAAAGCTGGCCTTGTTTTTCGAAGGTTTTGTCCCCTTCGTCTAGTGGCCTAGGACACCGCCCTTTCACGGCGGTAACAGGGGTTCGAGTCCCCTAGGGGACGCCATTTTTACCCGCCTGGCGGGATTTTAGAGGGTCATTCTTCACGGAATGGCCCTTTTGTTTGCCTGCTGATTTTTCCTCTTGCCCTTCCTGTCTTTCTCCGGTCTTGCCGACCAGCGGTGTGGGTTTCGGCTTGCTTAAAATTATTACAAGCATAATATTATTATCGTAATATTTTGGAGGCAAGTATGAACGACAAGAAGGCGCAAACCCGCGAACGCATCCTCAGCGCTGCCAGTGCGGCGTTATTCCAGCGTGGCCCGGCCGATCCCAGTGTGGGCGAAGTGATGGGCGCAGCAGGGCTTACCGTTGGCGGCTTTTATGCGCATTTCGAGAGCAAGGATGCGCTGATGCTGGAGGCCTTTAGCCAGTTGCTTGGGCGTCGCCGCAGCTTGCTGAGTGAGCTTGATCAGAGCCTGCCGGCAGCCGAGCGGCGGGCATTGCTGGCCGCGTTTTACCTGTCCCGTAAACATCGGGATGCGCAAACCGATGGCTGTCCGTTACCTAGTTCGCTGGGTGAGTTAACGCGTCTGCCGCAAGCGTTTCGCACGACCTTGGCTGAACATCTGGAGCTGATGACGGCGGAGCTGGCTGGCAGCCCGGAAGACGCCAACAACGTACTTGCCGATCTTGCCTTGATGGTGGGCGGGCTGGCTTTGGCTCGGGCATTGGGCCCAGGCGAGCTGTCCGACCGAGTGCTGCGTGCCGCCAAGTCGGCGGTGGTCTGAGGAGGTGTGCGATGAACAACTTGAGCTGGGTGCGTGGCTTCAATGCCACCGTCGGTAAACTTGCCCCGCGGGTAGTGGCGAGCAAGATGCGCCGCGAGTTTATGACGCCGCGCGAATTGCCGCCGCGCGACTGGGAGTTGCCTTTGCTCGGGCGGGCTGAGCGCATCACGCTGCGGTTTGGGCTCTCGGCGTTGCGCTGGGGCAGTGGCCCGACGGTGCTGTTGCTGCACGGCTGGGAAGGTCGGCCGACGCAGTTCGCCGCACTCATCGAGGCGCTGGTTAATGCCGGTTATGGCGTGATAGCGCTGGATGCACCCGCCCATGGCCGCTCGCCAGGTCATGAGGCCAACGTGGTGTTGTTCGCTCGCGCCTTGCTCGAGGCTGCTAGTGAGTTGCCGCCGTTGCAAGCGGTGATTGGTCATTCTATGGGCGGTGCCAGTGCGCTGTTGGCCACCCAATTGGGTTTGCGCACCAAGGCATTGGTGAGCATTTCGGCACCTAGTCGGATTCTCGGCATGCTATGGCGTTTCGCGCGTTTTATGGCATTACCCGAGTTGGCGCGGGCGCACTTTGTTCGTCTGGTTGAACAGTATGCCGGGATGCCTGCGGCACATCTCGATGTGGCGCGCTATCAGTTGGATCTTCCTGGCTTGGTCGTGCATGCGGAAGATGATCCGATAGTGCCGGTGAGTGAGGCCGAGATCATCCATACGGCTTGGTTCGATAGCCGGTTACTGCGCTTGGCGCAGGGCGGGCATCAGCGCGTGCTGGCCGATCCGCGGTTGACCGAGGGTGTGTTGGAGTTGCTCGCGGGAGTGCGTCAGGCGTCTGCGGGTGCAGTCGCTTGAAAGTTGCTGTCTGGAACTGAGCTGCAGCCGGTTCAGCTCCAGACAGGCTGCGAGCCTGTCTGGAATAGCGCATGATTGCGGTGTCTATTTCGATCGCTAGCGTGCCAGCCCTCTGTCATGAATCAGACTGTTTTCCTGCAACATTCGCAGCGTGAAACCTGCATCGCGCAACTGAGTGCCGACCTGGCTGCGCAACTGCAAGAAGCGCTGGCCGAGCAATCACGCGCTAGCCTGTTATTGCCGGGTGGCAGTAGTCCGCAGGCGTTGTTGCCCTTGTTGGCGGCGCAGCCTGTGGAGTGGTCGCGCATCGACCTGAGCCCCACCGACGAACGTTGGGTGCCCGCGGACGATGCGCAGAGCAATTGGGGTCTGCTGCATAGGGGGCTGCCCCAGGCGGCTTGCCTCGATCCGCGCCAGGCTGCAAGCCCTCAGCAGTCTGCCAGCGCCTGGGCGGCGCAGTTGAGTGACTGGTTGCCGTTCGACGCGGTGCTGCTGGGCATGGGCGAGGACGCGCATATCGCCTCGTTGTTTCCCAGTATGCCTGGGCTGGTGGCGGCACTCGATCCTGCCGCCGCGCCTGCTGGGCTGGTGGGCATTGCCCCGAGCGAGCCATATACCCGTCTGTCACTGAATTTGCCGATGCTGCTGCAGGGCAAGTGGATAGGCTTGCTGGCTTTCGGGCCGGTTAAAAGGCGCATGATCGACTCAGTGCTTGCCGACGAACCGGTCAGCCGCACGCTGCCGCTATATGCATTGCTCTGGCGCAGTCCACTGCCGGTGAGGATTTATTGGGCGCCCTGAGCCGGTACACTGTGAGTGAGTACTTGTTGAAAATCGGGTATTGCCATGCTGCAGGTCGTTGTCGAACAGGTTACCGCCGAGTTGGAGCAGCGCTCCGCTGCGCGCCGTGCGCAGTATTTGGCACGGCTGGAGATCGCCGCTACGCGCGATCCGCGGCACAAGCTCGGTTGCTCCAACCTGGCCCATGCTTTGGCTGCACAGGCAGATGATGCGCGGCTGATCATGAAGCAGGGCGGGGCGCCGCATATCGCTATTGTTTCCAGTTACAACGACCTGCTTTCTGCGCATGCGCCGCTCAAGGATTATCCGGATCGGCTCAAGCTGGCCCTGGCTAAGGCCGGTGCGACTTCGCAGTTCGCCGCCGGGGTGCCGGCCATGTGCGATGGCATCACCCAGGGCGAGGCGGGCATGCAACTGTCCTTGTTTTCTCGTGATCTGATCGCCCAGGCCACCGCCATCGGCCTGACCCACGCGATCTTCGACGGCGGGCTCTACCTTGGGGTCTGTGACAAGATTGTCCCGGGCCTGCTGATCGGTGCCTTGCACTTCGGGCACCTGCCGGCAGTGTTCGTGCCGGCCGGGCCGATGCACTCCGGTTTGGCCAACAAGGACAAAGCGGCCGTGCGGCAGCGTTATGTGCGTGGCGAGGTCAGCCGCGATGAGCTGCTCGCCGCTGAGCAGGCGGCTTATCACCAGGAAGGCACCTGCACCTTCTACGGCACCGCCAATACCAACCAAATGCTGATGGAGGCCATGGGACTGCATGTGCCGGGCAGCGCCTTTGTCCATCCGCATACGCCACTGCGCGATGCATTGACCGACGAGGCGGCACGCCTGGTGGCGCGCAACAGTCGCCAGGGCGAGCGCTATCTGCCGCTGGGCAAGCAGATCGACGCACGGGCGCTGGTTAACGCCGTGGTGGCGTTGTTGGCCAGCGGCGGTTCGACCAACCATGGTATGCACCTGCCGGCCATCGCCCGAGCCGCCGGCTATGAGTTGATTTGGGAAGATTTTGCTGCGCTGTCGAAAGTGGTGCCGCTGCTGGCGCGGGTCTATCCGAATGGTGCGGCCGATGTGAACCAGTTCCAGGCGGCTGGTGGGCCGGGGTGGATCATTCGCGAGCTGCTCGACGCCGGGTTGATGCACGCCGATGCCCAGACAGTCGCGGATGAGGGTTTGCAGGCCTATGCCCGCGAGCCCTGGTTGGATGGTGATCGCTTGGCTTGGCGCGAACTGCCGAAGCAAAGCCCGGCTCCGGATATCGTCCGCACGGCACAGCAGCCCTTCGATGCGCAAGCGGGGCTGGCGCTGCTCAGCGGTAATCTGGGGCGGGCCATGCTCAAGACCTCGGCGGTCGATCCAGCGCATTGGCACGTGCGGGCGCAGGCGCTAGTGTTCGAGAGCCAAGAGGCGGTGCAGGCCGCCTATGCGCGCGGCGAGCTGGTGGGTGACCTGGTGTTGGTGGTGCGCTTCCAAGGTCCGCGTGCCAATGGCATGCCGGAACTGCACAAACTGATGCCACTGCTGGCGAACTTGCAGGAGGCCGGGCAGCAGGTGGCATTGGTCACCGATGGACGTTTGTCCGGTGCTTCCGGTCAAGTGCCGGGGGCGTTGCACCTGACCCCGGAAGCGGCGGTTGGTGGCAGTTTGGCGAAGGTGCGCAATGGCGACTGGATCGAGCTGGATGCGCTGCAAGGTGTGCTGCGGGTGGAGTTGAGCGAGGCCGAGTTGGCGGCGCGCGAGCCGGCTAGTGCGCCTGAAGAATTGACCCCAGGCTTTGGCCTGGGACTGTTTGCCGCCCAGCGCCGCTTGGTTGGCCCGGCCGACCAAGGTGCGACGACGTTGTTTTAGGGTTTTAGGACTATTGGGATGGGAAGCGAGAGCATGAGCCTGACGATGGATGTGGTGCTGCAACAGGCCCGCCCGGTGCTGCCGGTGCTGGTGATCGAGGACATTAGTCTGGCGCTCGACTTGGCCCGCGCGTTGCACGCCGGGGGCATCCGCGTGCTGGAAGTGACCCTGCGCACACCGCGGGCGCTGGACGCGCTGGCAGCGATCCGCAAGGAGCTGCCAGATCTGCTGGTTGGCGCCGGCACCTTGATCCACACCGAACAATTTCTCGAGGCGCGCGAGGCGGGTGCCCACTTCGCCGTCAGCCCCGGTTGCACCGAGCGCCTGGCCGCTGCGGCGGAAGATTCCGGCCTGCCTTACCTACCCGGGGTGATGACGCCCTCGGAAGTATTGCTGGCGCTGGAGTACGGCTACCGCTCGCTGAAGCTGTTTCCGGCCAACGGCGCGACCAGCGTGAAAATGCTGAAAAGCTTCAAAGGCCCGTTCACCGGCATTCAGTTTTGTCCGACCGGTGGGGTGACGCCAGACAACTTGCTGAGCTTTCTGCGTTTGCCTAATGTCGCCTGTGTCGGCGGCACCTGGATCGCGCCGAGCAATCTGGTGCGCGCGCGCGCCTGGGATCAGATCACCCAACTGGCAGCCGAGGCGCGCGACCTCGCCAGTAGCCTGGAGCACCACGCATGAGCTGGGATTTGCCGACGCCGTTCACTATCGATCTGCAGGTTGCCGCTGAGGATATCGACGGCCTCGGGCATGCCAACAACGCGGTGTATGTCAGCTGGCTGGAGCGCTGTGCTTGGCGTCACTCGCAGAGCTTGGGGTTGGATTTGACCGAGTACCGCCGCCTGGATCGCGCCATGGCGGTGTTGCGCCATGAGATCGATTACCTGGCTAGCGCCTATGAAGAGGATGAACTGCAGGTGGCGACCTGGATTGTCGAGTCGGACCACCGTTTGAGAATGACCCGCCGTTTTCAGCTAATCCGCCCGTCGGATGCCACCACCTTGCTGCGCGCGCAGACCACTTTCGTCTGTATCGAGCTCTCCAGCGGTAAACCAAAGCGCATGCCGCAAGAGTTCCTTGATGGCTATGGTCCGGCGCTGGTCGAGCCTTTTCCATTGGAGCTCTAGCAGGTCGTTAATGCCTGGTTAAGCGTTGTGTAGGTTGGCGCTGAGCCGAAGGCGATGCCCAACAACCGGCCTATAAGGCCGGGCTTGTATGTGTGTGGGGCCGAGTATCGGGAGTCGCGGGGCGACTCCTTGTTGGGCATCACTGCGTTCAGCACCAACCTACTTCAGCACCGACCTGCTTCAGCGCCAACAGTTCAGCGCCAACAGCTTTGCGCAGGATTTCTCCTACGCGGGAGTTGCCCGTAAACTGCGCGCCTTTTCCTTGAGAACCTTGTGTATGCAAATCGCCCTGGCGCCTATGGAAGGCCTGGTCGACGAGATCCTGCGGGATGTGCTGACGCGTGTCGGCGGTATCGACTGGTGCGTCACCGAGTTTATCCGTGTGTCTGAACGCTTGTTGCCGGCGACGACCTATCAGCAGTTGGCGCCTGAGCTGGAGGCCGGTGCGCGAACCGTCGCCGGTACGCCACTGCGGTTGCAATTGCTCGGTTCCGATCCCATTTGCCTGGGCGATAACGCCGCCTTCGCCTGCGAGCTGGGCGCGCCGGTGATCGACCTGAACTTCGGCTGCCCGGCCAAAACCGTCAACAAGTCCCGCGGCGGCGCGGTCCTGCTCAAAGAGCCGGAGCTGCTGCATGCCATCCTCCGCGAGGTACGCCGTGCAGTGCCGGCGGCGATTCCAGTCACGGCGAAGATGCGCCTGGGTTTCGACAGCCCCGATGGTGCTTTGGATTGCGCGCGGGCGCTGGCCGAGGGTGGGGCGGCACAGATCGTGGTGCACGCGCGAACCAAGGTCGACGGCTATAAGCCGCCGGCGCATTGGGAGTGGGTGGCGCGGGTACAGGAGGTGGTCAAGGTGCCGGTGTTCGCCAATGGCGAAATCTGGAGCATCGACGACTGGCGCCGTTGCCGCGAGGTCAGCGGGGTCGAGGACATCATGCTCGGCCGTGGGCTGGTTTCGCGCCCGGACTTGGCGCGGCAGATCGCGGCGGCGCGGGCCGGCCATGAAGTACTGGAAATGCGCTGGGCCGAGTTCATGCCCTTGTTGCAGGAGTTCTGGCTACAGGCGCGGCGCAAGCTTTCCCCGCGCTATGCGCCGGGTCGACTGAAGCAGTGGCTAGGCCTGCTGACGCGCAATTACCCGGAAGCGGTGCAGCTGTTCAATGCCGTGCGGCGGGAGAGCTGCTGTGAGCGGATCGATGTCATGTTGGGTGTTGAGCTGAATCAAGAGCAACTGTTGGCGGCGGTCTGAGGTTTTTTCGGCGCAATCAGCGCGGCC
Organism: Pseudomonas cavernicola; assembly: GCF_003596405.1. Lineage (NCBI taxonomy): Bacteria > Pseudomonadati > Pseudomonadota > Gammaproteobacteria > Pseudomonadales > Pseudomonadaceae > Pseudomonas > Pseudomonas cavernicola. The sequence goes on along the minus strand of NZ_QYUR01000002.1, from coordinate 2,390,660 downwards.
TTGAAATCGCTCCGTCAGTCCCTATTTCTAAGAGTACCGGGATGCCGCAAGCGGGTCCCGGGTCAATTACTCGCTGAAATCAGGAGATTTATATGAGCACTGCATGTTCCTGGGCACCGCTGTTTCGCCATTCCATCGGTTTCGATCGCTTTAACGATCTGTTCGAATCGGCCATGCGCAATGAGCCCGGTAGTTCCTACCCGCCCTATAACGTCGAAAAACACGCGGACGACCAGTACCGCATTGTCATTGCCGCCGCCGGTTTCCAGGATGATGACCTGGAACTGCAGGTCGAGCGTGGCGTGTTGACGGTGAGTGGCGGCAAGCGCGCCGACAGCGCGCAGAACGTCACCTATCTGCACCATGGCATCGCTCAGCGTGCCTTTAAGTTGTCTTTCCGTCTGGCTGACCATATCGAGGTCAAGTCTGCGGCACTGTCCAACGGCCTGCTGAATATCGATCTGGAGCGGATCGTGCCGGAAGAGGCGAAGGCCAAGCGCATCCCGATCAACGGCGTGGGCCCTGCGCTGGAAAGTTAATCTTTGCCGTAAGAACAAGGGCGCCGAGAGGCGCCCTTGTTCATTTCTGCTTCATGCAATTCCTATGGGGTGATTCGCCCTTACGCCTGCAGTGCTCGCCCGGCTTTCCTAGTCTCATGGCCGTTGCGCTGCATGGGCGAGCAGGGCACGAAACTCCGGCAGCGGTAACGGCTTGCTATACAGGTAGCCCTGGTACAAATGGCAGCCCTGTTGTTGCAGGAAGTCCAGTTGCTCCTGCTGCTCGACCCCTTCGGCAATCATTTCCAGGCCCAGGCTGCGGGCCATGGCGACAATGGCGCGGATGATTTCTGCGTCGTTGGGGTCATTGGTGGCGTCGCGGACGAAGGATTGGTCGATCTTCAGTACATCCACCGGTAAGCGCTTGAGGTACGTCAGCGATGAATAGCCGGTGCCGAAGTCGTCCATGGCGAAGCTGACGCCGAGCTTCTTCAGTCGGTGCATCTTGGCGATGGTGTCGTCGATATTCTGGATGACGATGCCTTCGGTGATCTCCAATTTGAGCATGGAGTGGGGCAGGTTACTGTCGCGCAGGCTGCTCGCTACCCGTTCGACAAAGTTGTTCTGGCGGAACTGCAGCGGGCTGATGTTGACGCACAGGCTGAAGTGATTGGCCTCGACCAAGTGTTCCTCGAGCAGTTGGGCGCAGGCGTAACAGGCTTCGGCCAGTACCCAGCCGCCGACTTCGAGAATCAACCCGCTTTCCTCCAGTACCTGGATAAAGTGCGCCGGCGACTGCGCGCCGCGGGTCGGGTGCTGCCAGCGGAGCAAGGCTTCGGCGCCCACTACACGGCCATTGCGAGCATCCACTTGCGGCTGGAAACTCAACTCGAACTCGCCGCGCACCAGGGCTTGGCGTAGGTCGTTTTCCAGGCGCAGGCGTTCGCTGGCCGCCTCTTGCATGGTCGTGCGGAACAGTTGGATGGCGTTGCGCCCGGAGTCTTTGGCTCGATACAGAGCGATGTCGGCGCGTTTAAGCAGGTCGGCTGGGGTGCTGCCATGATCGGGGATCAGGGCGATGCCCATGCTGGGCGTGACTTGCAGGCGATGGCCATCGAGCAGCATGGGTTCGGCCAACAGCTTGCGCAGCTTCTCTGCAATTTGGCGCACCTGACGGGTGACTACCGAACGCTTACCTTCCAGGCCGGAAAGCAGCACGACGAACTCGTCTCCACCGAGGCGGGCCACTGTGTCCTCCTGACGGACGCTGGCTTCCAGGCGCGCGGTGACCATCTTCAACACCGAGTCGCCAACCGGGTGGCCGAGCGAGTCGTTGATGTGTTTGAAATGGTCAAGGTCAAGGAACAGCAGGGCGCCGCGCAACTCGTGGCGCTTGAGCAGAGCTATCTGCTGGGTCAAACGATCCATCAGCAGGGCGCGATTGGGCAGGTTGGTCAGCGAGTCGTGGTAGGCCAGATGCTGGATCTGCGCCTGGGCGTCCTTCAGGTCGCCGATATCCCGGGCAGTCAAGAGCAGGCAGCGCTGGCCATTGAGATCGAGTGGCTCGATGGAGGCATCGACCAGCCGGGTCGAGCCGTCATGGTGACGCAAGGACACTTCGTGATGGCGGATATGGCCGTCATGCTCGAGACGCTCGAGCATGATCTGGCGATTGAAGCTGTGATCCCAGATTCTCAGCTCGACGGGCGTGCGCCCAAGTACCTCCTCCATCTGGTAGCCGGTCAGGCGGCAGAAGCCTTCGTTGACTTCGAGGTAGCGGCCGCTCGCGTACTCGGTGATGGAGATGGCGTCCGGGCTGGTGTGGAACGCCTTGGCGAACTTCTCCTCGCTGGCGCGCAGCGCGGCCTCGGCGCGCTGCTGCTCGGTGATATTGAAGATCGTGGTGCTGATGCAGGTCGCGCCGTCGATGCGGATATAGCGGCAGGACAGCATGCAGACTAGCGCCCGGCCGTCCTTGGTCTGCAGCTGCACCTCGACGTTGTCCAGTTGGAGCTCGGCGATCATGCGCTGATGCAGCGCGTGGCGCCGCTCGGGATCGGCGATCAGCTGAATCGCATCGCTGTCTTTGCCGGTGATCTCCTCGGGCCGCCAGCCGAAGGTTTCCGTGAAGCTGGGGTTGATCTCCAAGAATGTGGCGTCGTGCACCCGCAGCAGGCAGACCGGATAAGGGCTGGTCTGGAACAGGCTGGCGAACTTTTCTTCGGAGGCGCTCAGGCGCTGCTCGTGCTGTACCTGTTCGCTGATGTCGGCAAGCGTGCCGACCAGCCGCTGGGGTTGGCCGCAGGCGTCGTGATAGATCTTGCCGGTGGTTTCCAGGTGGCGGATTGTGCCGCTGGCCTGCTGTGAGCGGTAGATGATGCGAAAGTCGCTGCGCAGGCCTTGCAGCAGTTCGCGAAAGACGCGCCGCATGGCCTGGCGATCATCGTCCGGCAGGTAGGAAAAGAACCGTTCGATATGGCCGACGAAGGGGCCGGGCGGCATGCCGTGGAGCTCCGCGGAGTGGGCCGAGAGTTCGAGGTTCTGCGTCGGAATGTCCAGATCCCAGGTACCCAGGTGCGCGGCCGTCAGGGCCAGGGTCAGTTGCTCCTGGCTGTCCTTGAGTGCCTGCTCCTGCGCACGCAACTGGGTAACGTCGCGCACGGTCAGCGCCAGGCAGGTTTGGTCATGCGCTTCTATTTCGCTGCCATAGAGCAGGTTGAGGCTGATGCTGCCGTCGCGAGCACGCAGGCGAACTTCCAGTTCGCGCAATTGGCCGTCGTGCTGCAGCAACTCGAGCATACGCTGGCGATCTTGAGGATCGACCCAGATGCTCAGGCTCTGCGAAGTCTGCTGCAGGGCCTCGGCGCGGCTCCAGCCGAAGCGCCGCTCGAAACTGGGGTTGAGTTCGAGGAAGCGGCCCGTGTCGCGTTCGGTGATGACCACCGCGTCCGGGCTGTTGTAGAAGGTTCTGCTGAATGTCTCCTCGCTGCTGCGTAACGCCTCGCTGCGCGCCTTGCGTGTGGTGATGTCGCGCAGCACGCCCACCAGGCGGGTATCGCCGTCCGCTTGCAGTTGCACGGTGAGACTCGCCTCCAGCCAATGTAGGCTGCCATCCGGCCAGCGCATGCGGTGTTGCAGGAGGTGGCTGGTGCCGGGTGCCGCGAGTACGGCGCGGGCTGTTTCGCGGAGCGCGTCGCGGTCCTCGGAGGGGATCAGATCGAGATAATCGAACCGCGCTGGCAGCGGGTGTGCGGGGTCCAGGCCGAGCAGGGCCTTGGCGCCGTTCGACAAACTGAACCGCCCGCCGCTGATGCTCCAGGAGAAGGTGCCCAGTCCGGCGCTGTCGAGTGCGGCGAGCAAGCTCGGGGCGTCATGCAATGGTTGCTCGACCGGGGTGGCGTTAAAGTTCGGGATGGCAAGCGAAGGCAGTCTGGGATTACCCGGCGCGGTCATGGGCGCACTCTCCGGAGACGGAAGCGGCGCCGCCCGCGCAATGCTGGCGAAGCGGGTTCATGCGATAACCTTTTTTCTTGTTGTTATAGGTGCGCACCTTAGCCACAGCGAGGCCGGCTAGGCAATAGCGCGGCGCTGGCCATCGAGCAACTGCATGAACGCCTTGGCGGCGTTCGACAGCGTGCGTTCGGTATGCAAAATGTACCCCAGTTGCCGGCTTAGCTGAACACCCGATATGGGTAGGCGAACCACCTGCTCATCGAGCATGGTGCGCGGCAGCACGCTCCAGGCCAGGCCGATGGACACCATCATCTTGATCGTCTCCAGGTAGTTGGTGCTCATGCCAATGTTTGGCGTCAGCCCTTCGGCGGCGAACAGCTTGCTGACGATGTGATGGGTAAAGGTATTGCCGCCGGGGAACACCGCCGGATACCGCGCCACGTCAGCCAGGGTGATGGCACCGCTGCGCGCCAGCGGATGCTCGGGGGCGGCGACGAAGTCGAGCGGATCGTCCCACACCACCACCGCTCTGACCGGTGCGTGGGTTTCCGGCGCCAGGGTGATCACCGCCAACTCCGCGCGACCATGGAGGATTTCCTCATAGGCGACTTCCGAGTCGAGAAACTGGATATCCAACGCCACCTGCGGATGCGCCCGGGTAAAGGCGCGCAGCAGCGGTGGCAGGCGGTGCAGGCCGATGTGGTGGCTGGTGGCGAGCGTCAGTCGGCCGCTCACCTCGCCGTTGAGGTTGGTCAGGGCGCGGCGGGTGTCATCCAGTACATTGAGAATCTGATAGGCGCGCGGCAGCAGAGCGCGGCCGGCCTCAGTCAGGCTGACTTCGCGGCCCAGGCGATCGAATAGGCGCACATTCAGCTGTTGCTCGAGACTGGCGATGCGTTTGCTGATCGCGGGCTGGGTTAGATGCAGACGTTCTCCCGCCCCAGAAAAACTGCCGGTTTCGGCGATGGCGATGAAGGCGTTGAGGCTGGCCAGATCCATGCTCGAATTCCTGTGGGTTATCCAAAGTATGAAAAATATGAATTTGAGTTATTTAATGCAAGTCCCTAGGATCATCCACATAAGCCAAAGGGCTATTTAATAGCTGCGGCAGAGAAACACGCTGATGAGGATTTTCTGATGGCCGGCAAAACGCTCTACGACAAGCTCTGGGACGCGCATGAGGTTAAACGTCGGGATGACGGTTCGTCGCTGATTTATATCGACCGCCACATCCTCCACGAAGTGACCTCGCCGCAAGCCTTCGAGGGTCTGCGTTTGGCTGGGCGCAAGCCGTGGCGCATCGATGCCAACATCGCCACCCCGGACCACAACGTGCCAACCACGCTCGCCGAGCGTAAAGGTGGTATCGCTGCCATCGCCGACGAAGTTTCGCGCATCCAGGTGCAGACCCTTGACGATAACTGCGATGAGTTCGGCATCCTCGAATTCAAGATGAACGACGTGCGTCAGGGCATCGTTCACGTGATCGGCCCGGAGCAGGGCGCGACTTTGCCGGGCATGACCGTGGTGTGCGGCGACTCCCATACCTCGACCCATGGTGCTTTCGGTGCGCTGGCTCACGGTATCGGTACTTCTGAAGTTGAGCATGTGCTGGCGACTCAGTGCCTGGTCGCGAAGAAGATGAAGAACATGCTGGTCAAGGTCGAAGGGCAGTTGTCTTTCGGCGTCACCGCCAAGGACATCGTGCTGGCCATCATTGGCAAGATCGGCACTGCGGGTGGCAACGGCCATGCTCTGGAGTTCGCCGGCAGCGCGATTCGCGATTTGTCGATAGAAGGCCGCATGACCATCTGCAACATGGCCATTGAGGCCGGTGCGCGCGTGGGCCTGGTGGCTGCGGATGAGAAAACCGTCGCTTACATCGAGGGCCGTCCGTTTGCGCCGAAAGGCGCGGATTGGGACGCAGCGGTAGAGGCCTGGAAAGATCTGGTTTCCGACGCCGATGCGGTATTCGACACCGTGGTTGAGTTGGACGCCGCGCAGATCAAGCCGCAAGTGACCTGGGGCACCTCGCCGGAGATGGTCTTGCCGGTGGATGCGTATGTGCCTGACCCGAGCAAAGAGGCCGACCCGGTTAAAAAAGACTCGATCGAACGGGCCTTGAAGTACATGGGCTTGGCGGCGAATCAGGCGATTACCGATATCCACCTGGATCGCGTGTTCATCGGCTCCTGCACCAACTCGCGGATCGAGGATCTGCGCGCTGCCGCGGCTATCGCCAAAGGCCGCAAGGTTGCCTCAACGGTCAAGCAAGCGATGGTGGTGCCGGGCTCCGGTCTGGTCAAGGCGCAGGCCGAGCAGGAAGGTCTGCACACCATCTTTATCGAAGCCGGTTTTGAGTGGCGTGAACCGGGCTGTTCGATGTGCCTGGCGATGAACCCGGACAAGTTGGGTAGTGGCGAGCATTGCGCATCCACCTCCAACCGCAACTTCGAAGGTCGCCAGGGCGCCGGCGGGCGTACCCACTTGGTCAGCCCGGCAATGGCCGCCGCGGCCGCGGTGACTGGTCGGTTTATCGATGTACGCACACTCTCTAAAGAAACTGCGCCGAGCACAGGAGCCTGAGATGAAGCCTTTTACCCAGCACACCGGTCTCGTCGCTCCGCTCGATCGTGCCAACGTCGACACCGACCAGATCATCCCCAAGCAATTTTTGAAGTCGATCAAGCGCTCGGGCTTCGGCCCGAACCTGTTCGATGAGTGGCGTTACCTGGATGTCGGCCAGCCGGGCCGGGATAACTCCAATCGCCCGCTGAACCAGGATTTCGTGCTCAACCAAGCGCGTTACCAGGGTGCCAGCGTGCTGCTGGCCCGCGAGAACTTCGGCTGTGGCTCCAGTCGCGAGCACGCACCGTGGGCGCTGGAGGAGTACGGCTTCCGCGCCATCATCGCGCCGAGTTATGCCGACATCTTCTTCAACAACAGTTTCAAGAACGGCCTGCTGCCGATCATCTTGCCGGAAGCTGAGGTCGACGAGCTGTTCCAGTTGGTCGAGGCCAATGAGGGCTATCAGCTGAGCGTGGATCTGGCGGTGCAGACCGTGACGCGCGCCGATGGCAAGGTGTTGAGTTTTGAGGTCGATGATTTCCGTAAGCATTGCTTGTTGAATGGTTTGGACGATATCGGCCTGACCCTGCAAGACCGCGAGGCCATTAGTGCCTTCGAGGTTAAGCATCGGCAAAGCCAGCCTTGGTTGTTCCGCGACGCCTGAAGCTTTCACGCTTTCTGTAGGAGCGAGTTCTAGTCCGAGTTAAAGGAAGGTGGCCGTGAGCGACAAGACCCATGAAGAAAACGTCCAGCGCCAGTTTGGCGAGCAGGCCAGCGCTTACCTGAGCAGCCAAGTGCATGCTCAAGGGGCTGAGTTCGCGCTACTGCAGGCAGCGGTCGCAGGGCGTGCGGATGCGCGCGTGCTTGATCTCGGCTGTGGCGCCGGGCATGTCAGCTTCCAGGTGGCACCATTGGTAGGTGAGGTGGTGGCCTATGACCTGTCGGCGCAAATGCTCGAGGTGGTCGCTGCGGCTGCCGAGCAGCGTGGGCTGGGCAATGTGTGCACCGAGCGCGGTGCAGCCGAGAAGCTGCCGTTTGCCGATGGCGAGTTCGATTTCGTCTTCAGTCGTTATTCGGCGCACCACTGGAGTGATCTTGGTTTGGCCCTGCGGGAAGTGCGGCGCGTGCTCAAACCGGGAGGCGTGGCGGCCTTTATCGATGTGATGTCGCCGGGCAGCCCGCTGCTGGATACCCATCTGCAAACGGTGGAAGTGCTGCGCGACACCAGCCACGTGCGCGACTATTCGGCGGCCGAGTGGCTCCAGCAGGTCAGCGACGCTGGTCTCTACACGCGCAGCCATACGCGGCAGCGTTTGCGCCTGGAGTTCGGCTCATGGGTTGAGCGCATGCGCACCCCCGAGGTGTTCCGTGCGGCCATCCGGGCCTTGCAGGCTGCGGTGGGTGAAGAGGTGCGCGAGTATTTCGAAATAACCGACGACGGCTCCTTCAGTACCGATGTGCTGGTGCTCTGGGCTGAGCGTTGAGCTTTTGTTTCGTAGGAGCGAGCATCGCGAACGATTAGCGCTGCTCGCTCCTGAATAAGAATTTGGCGATGCCGCCACCAATAAATGAGGAAGTTATGAGCAAGCAGATTCTGATTCTCCCCGGTGACGGTATCGGCCCGGAAATCATGGCCGAAGCGGTCAAGGTGCTGGAGCTGGCGAATGACAAGTTCCAGCTCGGGTTTGAGCTGAGCGAGGACGTCATCGGCGGCGCTGCCATCGACAAGCACGGCGTGCCGCTGGCCGACGAAACCCTGGCGCGTGCGCGTGCGGCGGACGCGGTATTGCTCGGCGCCGTTGGCGGGCCGAAGTGGGACAAGCTGGATCGCGCCATCCGTCCGGAAAAAGGCCTGCTGAAAATTCGTGCCGAGTTGGGCCTGTTCGCCAACCTGCGGCCGGCCATCCTCTATCCGCAGCTGGCGGATGCCTCGACACTGAAGCCGGAGGTGGTTTCCGGTCTGGATATCCTCATCGTTCGCGAACTGACCGGCGGCATCTATTTTGGCGGCCCGCGCGGTATCCGTACCCTGGAGAATGGCGAACGTCAGGGCTACAACACCTTGCCGTACAGCGAAAGCGAGATCCGCCGGATCGCCAAGGTCGGTTTCGACATGGCCCGTGTGCGTGGCAAGAAGCTTTGCTCGGTGGACAAGGCCAACGTCATGGAGTCCAGCCAACTGTGGCGTGAAGTGGTCGAGGAAGTGGCCAAGGATTACGCCGACGTCGAACTCAGCCACATGTATGTCGATAACGCGGCGATGCAGCTGGTACGGGCGCCCAAGCAGTTCGACGTGATGGTGACCGACAACATGTTCGGCGATATTCTGTCGGACGAGGCTTCGATGCTCACCGGTTCCATCGGTATGTTGCCGTCCGCATCCTTGGATGCCAACAACAAAGGTATGTACGAGCCGTGCCACGGTTCGGCGCCGGATATCGCTGGCTTGGGCATTGCTAATCCGCTGGCGACCATCCTCTCCGTGTCGATGTTGTTGCGCTACAGCTTCAACCAGAGCGCCGCGGCGCAAGCCATCGAAAAAGCCGTGAGTCTGGTGCTGGATCAAGGTCTGCGTACCGGTGATATCTGGTCGCAAGGTTGCACTAAGGTCGGTACTCGTGAAATGGGCGATGCGGTGGTCGCAGCTCTGAGTGCACTCTAGTTTGCAAGTCAGGTAATCTCTCGGGTCCGCTGCCGAGGCAGCGGCCCACTTTTTATGAAGGTGCAGTTGCGATGAAACGTGTAGGTCTGATCGGTTGGCGCGGGATGGTCGGTTCCGTACTCATGCAGCGGATGCTGGAAGAGCGGGATTTCGATCTGATCGAGCCGGTGTTCTTCACCACTTCCAATGTTGGCGGCCAAGGCCCGGCCGTGGGCAAGGACATTGCTCCGCTGAAGGACGCTTACAGCATCGACGAGCTGAAAAGCCTCGACGTGATTCTTACCTGCCAGGGCGGCGACTACACCAGTGAAGTGTTCCCTAAGCTGCGCGAAGCGGGCTGGCAGGGTTACTGGATCGACGCGGCCTCGTCGTTGCGGATGGACGACAACTCGGTGATCGTGCTCGACCCGGTTAACCGCAAGGTGATCGACCAGTCGCTGGACGCGGGCACCAAGAACTACATCGGCGGCAACTGCACCGTCAGCTTGATGCTGATGGCCTTGGGCGGCCTGTTCGAGGCCGGTCTGGTCGAGTGGATGAACGCCATGACCTATCAGGCGGCCTCGGGTGCCGGCGCGCAGAACATGCGTGAACTGATCAAGCAGATGGGCGCGACCCACGCGGCGGTGGCGGATGACTTGGCCAACCCGGCGAGCGCGATCCTCGACATCGACCGCAAAGTGGCAGAAGCCATGCGCAGCGAAGCTTTTCCGACCGAGAGCTTCGGCGTGCCGCTGGCTGGCAGCTTGATTCCCTGGATCGACAAGGAATTGCCGAACGGCCAGAGCCGCGAAGAGTGGAAAGGCCAGGCCGAGACCAACAAGATCCTCGGTCGCTTCAAGAGCCCGATCCCGGTCGACGGCATCTGCGTGCGCATCGGCGCCATGCGTTGCCACAGCCAGGCGTTGACCCTGAAACTGAACAAAGATGTGCCGCTGAGTGATATCGAAGGGTTGATCAGCCAGCACAACCCGTGGGTGAAGCTAGTGCCGAACCAGCGCGAAGTCAGCATCAAGGAGCTGACTCCGACTGCGGTGACGGGCACCTTGAGCGTTCCGGTCGGTCGTCTGCGCAAGCTCAACATGGGGTCGCAGTATCTGGGCGCCTTCACTGTCGGTGACCAACTGCTGTGGGGGGCTGCCGAACCGTTGCGGCGCATGCTGCGTATTCTGCTCGAGCGTTAATTCAGACAAGGCGCCGACTGGCTCGTCGGCGCTTGATTGCCTGGGCGCGGGGTGGCGGTTAAAGTGCCGCTCCCCCGTTTCGCCTGAGGTAGTTCCATGAGCCAGCCCTTCGATATCGCCGTGATTGGCGCCACCGGCACCGTCGGCGAAACCCTCGTCCAGATCCTCGAAGAGCGCGACTTCCCTGTAGGCACCCTGCATTTGCTGGCCAGTATTGAGTCGGCAGGCCAGTCCGTGCCGTTTCGCGGCAAAAACGTGCGGGTGCGGGAGGTCGATGAGTTCGACTTCAGCAAAGTGCGCCTGGTTTTCTTTGCCGCTGGTGAGCAGGTGACCCTTGCCTATGCGCCGCGCGCCCATGCGGCTGGTTGCGCGCTGATCGACTTGTCCGGTGCTTTGCCTGCGGAGCAGGCTCCGCGAGTGGTGCCCGAGGCCAATGCTGAACTGCTCAAGTCGCTGTCAGCGCCTTATCAGTTGAGTAGCCCGAGCGCCTCGGTAACTGCTTTGGCCGTGGTGCTGGCGCCGTTGCACGGTCTGCTGACGCTGCAACGCCTGAGTGTCACGGCCTGCCTGGCGGTCTCCAGCCAGGGACGTGAAGGTGTGGTAGAGCTGGCGCGGCAAACTGCCGAACTACTTAATGTGCGGCCGCTCGAACCGCGGTTTTTTGATCGGCAGATCGCTTTCAATCTACTGGGTCAGGTTGGGCCAGCAGATGACGCTGGGCATACGCTTCTGGAAAAGCGCCTGGCTGATGAGCTGAAGCAGATCCTCGCCGATCCAGCGTTAAAGGTGGCCGCGACCTGTGTGCAGGCCCCGGTATTTTTTGGCGACAGCCTGAGCTTGTCGCTACAGTCGGCGACCAAAGTTGATTTGAAGGCCGTTTGTGCGGCTCTGGACAGCGCGCCGGGTATCGAGCGGGTAGAGCCGGGTGACTATCCGACGGCGGTGGGTGATGCGGTTGGCCAGGATGTTGTGTACGTCGGGCGAGTACGTAACGGGTTGGATGATCCGACTGAACTCAATTTGTGGATTGCGTCTGATAATGTGCGCAAAGGCGCGGCTCTGAACGCTGTGCAAATAGGTGAGTTGTTGATAAAACACTATCTGTAAAAGATACTTACCTGGAAATTTGAAGGATCATTCTAGCTTGGCCTATCTTGGTGATGCTCGGGGCTGAGCTGTTTGCTGGTGGGGAACCGCTGCAAGGCGGAACAGGCAGCAACTATAAGACCCTCTCGCCCGTCGAGAAAAAAAGATAAAACAAGGGATAACGCTATGGCTCGGGTTCGCAAACTGGTGCTGGCAATCGCGGCTGCTTCGGCGCTGACCTCCGGTGTGGCACAGGCGCTGGGGCTTGGGGAAGTCACCCTGAAGTCTGCACTGAATCAGCCGTTGGTAGCCGAAATCGAATTGGTGGAGGTGCGAGATCTGACCTCTAACGAGCTGATTCCGAATCTGGCTTCTCCTGAAGAGTTCAACAAAGCTGGCGTTGATCGCCAGTATTTCCTCACTGACCTCAAGTTCACTCCGGTTCTCAAGCCAAATGGCAAGAGCGTCATTCGTGTGACCTCGAGCAAGCCAGTGCGTGAGCCCTACCTGAATTTCCTGGTTGAAGTTCTGTGGCCAAGTGGTCGTGTGCTGCGTGAGTACACCCTGCTGCTTGACCCGCCGCTGTACTCCCCGCAAACCGCGGCAGCCGCGGCACCTAAGCTTCCGGTTGCCGCTCCGGCGCCACGTCCGCTGGCTGCTCCTGCTCCGCGGCCTGCGGCACCGGTCGCCACTGCACCGGTTAGCCGTCCTGCGGCCCCAGTTGCAGCGCCTGCTCCTGCTACGGCCGGCAAGTTGGAAGGTGACCAATACAAGACCACCGCCAGTGACACGTTGTGGGACATCGCCCAGCGCGAGCGTGCCGGTGGTTCGGTGCACCAAGCCATGTTGGCTATTCAGGACCTTAATCCGAATGCCTTCGTCGATGGCAACATCAACCGCCTGAAAAGTGGCCAGGTGCTCCGTCTGCCCGATGAACAACAGATCAAAAGTCGCGTGCAGAGTGAGGCGATTGCCCAGGTCGCTGAGCAAAACGCTGCTTGGCGCGAAGGTCGTAGCTCGGCCGTTGCCGGTGCGCGTCAGTTGGATGCAACCAAACGTAGCGCCGCGGGCGCCGCTCCTGCTCAAGCCGAAAGCAAAGACAGTCTGAAACTGGTTTCTGCCGAAGCGGGTAAAGCCACTGCCGGCAGCGATAAAGGCGCGAGCGGTGATAGCAAGGCGCTGAATGACAAGCTGGCTGTAACCAAGGAAAGCCTCGACTCTACCCGTCGTGAGAATGACGAGTTGAAAAGTCGTATGGGCGATTTGCAGAGCCAATTGGATAAGCTGCAACGTCTGATTCAGCTGAAAGACAGTCAACTCGCCAAGCTGCAGGCCGATCTGGCTACTCAAGCCGAGCAACCCAGTACTGAGGCTGCTGTTTCTGCGCCGGCCACCCCAGTCGTTGCAGCGCCGGTGCAGCCGGCTCCTGTAGTAGAGTCGGCTGCACCTGCGCCGACAACGCCGCCAGCGGCGGCTCCAGACTACAACTCCAGCGAGGAGCCAGCCGCTAAACCTGAAGCCGCGCCTGAGGCCGTTGCTCAACCGCCAGCCGAGGCTACTGCCGTTCAACCAGTTGCTCCTGCTGCCGAAGCGCCGGCTCAAGCCGTTGAGAGCGCGCCGACACCTGCTCCAGTGGCAGAAGAGAAACCGTCAACCAGCTTTGTCGATACGCTGATGGCTAACCCCATGTTGTTGGGGTTGGCGGGTGGTGGTGCGTTGCTGGCGCTTCTGGTTGGCCTGATGGTGCTGTCGCGCCGCAATGCCCTGAAAGAGGCTGAACTGCAGAACAGCCAGGCTGCTACGGATGAAGAAAGCCCCTTTGATACCGATCAGGAGTTGCCTGGCAGCAGTTTTGCTGGGCTGGATAGTGATGAGGCTATCGTCGAAGCGGTGGCGCCGGCCCAAGATGATCGTGTTACCGCACAAACCGGCGATGTGCTTGGTGAAGCCGATATTTACATCGCCTATGGTCGCTTTACTCAAGCTGCCGAGTTGCTGCAGGACGCCATCAACGATGAGCCGCAGCGCAGCGATCTGCGCCTGAAACTGATGGAAGTACAGGCTGAGCTGGGCGATCGCGAAGGTTTTGCACGTCAGGAAAGTGAATTGCGCGAAATCGGTGGTGCCACCGCTGAAGCCGAACAGCTGAAGTCCAGGTATCCGGGCATGGCTGCTTTTGCAGCCGTCGGTTTGGCTGGTGCGGCAGCTGCCGATGATCTGGGTAGCTTTAGCCTCGACGATCTGACGCTGGATGAGCCCGCCGCCCATGCTGTCGATCAGGACGATACTTTCGATTTGAGCTTGGACGAACTTGAGGCTGAGCTCGATCGTGATCTGCCTGCCTCTAACCGCAATGATTCGTTGAGCGATTTTGCTGAGCTGAGCCTGGATAGCGATTTGGATCTGACTTCCCCAAGCCCATCGGCCGTATCTGCAGCAGATGGCTTGGACTTTGATCTGAGTTTGGATAGCGAAACCGCTGCCGACAGCTTGGCGCTGAGTGATGATTTGGCCGATTTCAGCCTGGATCTGGCTGAGGACAGCAAATCCACTATTTCAGAGGAAAATGATTTCCTGCTGAGTCTGGATGACGACCTGAGCGCCGCTTCGACCACGAATGAGTTTGCCGATCTGAGTCTGGATCTGTCGGAAGAAAGTTTGGGTGCGGACCTGGAACTGCCGGCCGATTTCGATCTGTCCCTGGCTGAAGAGGCTCCGGCTGCACCTGCTGCGGATAGCTTTGCTGCGCAGCTTGATGAAGTGACTGCCGAACTCGATCAGTTGAGTGAAAGCTTGGATCAGCCTGCCGGGTTTGTTGAGTTCCTCGCTCCGGCGGCCAGCGCGCCGCAATCGGCAAATCTGGATGCCGATGACGATTTTGACTTCCTCTCTGGTACTGACGAGACGGCAACTAAGCTGGATTTGGCGCGGGCCTACATCGATATGGGTGACACTGAAGGTGCGCGCGATATTCTCGACGAAGTGATTACAGAAGGTAGTAATGGGCAGCAGCAGGAAGCGCGAGAATTGATCGCTCGTCTCGTCTGATCCATGACTGAAGCATTACCGCCAACGGCAGCCGAAATGGCTGCCGTTGGCGTTTCTGGCTCTCAGTATTTACGGGGCTTTGCGCCGCGTCACTCCCGTGGCTAAACAGATCATTTTCGCAACCCATGGCTAGGTCACCGAGTTGGCCACCTTGCCGAAGTGGTCGAGTTTGGCCTTGGTCTCTGAAGGATAACTGGCCCAGCAACTACCCGGCCATCGAGTTTCAGCTGCCAATCGGCACTGTAAATCTGAGTCGCATTCACTGTGTTGGTCTGTTGGTTGGTCGCCTGCTTGTTACTAGGCATGCACGGGCGTACGCACGGCTCTAGCTCCGGCGGGATGCTGGGGAATGTTCAGGATGAAGGAAACTGGGAAGGAGTAGCCGCTAACGGCGGCAAGTCGTGGTGCTGGTGGTGAGTTGCAGGTGATCAGACTCCGCGTTGCCCGGTGGCGGCACTACTTGCCGGCGTCAATGAAAGGCACCGCGTTGTTCGGCAGGACCGTAGTCGGCAATACACCATTCCAGCGCTCGGCCTTGGTCAGTTCCACGAGATTCTGATTACTTGCCAGCGCTTGGGCTCGTGCCTTGATCGCATCTGCCTCAGCCTCGCCGCGCAGGCGGGTCGCCTCGGCATCAGCTTTTGCCTGAGCCACTTTCGAGTCGGCTTCGGCCTGCGCCTGGGTAACGCGGATTTGTGCCTGAACCTGTTCGGTAGCCAGCATTTGCTCCCGCGTTTTCACCTCAACCTCTGCCTTCATGCGTAGCGCGATAGAGCGTTCGTAGTCGTCACTGAAGTCGATATTTTCAACCTGCACGCCATCAATAACGACAGGGCCGGTGATGGAATCCTTGATCGCCTTGGTTACATCCGCCACAAATTTTCCGCGCTGCTGCACGGCGGTGACTGCGTTGTATTGCCCGAAGACATTTTCAACCTGCGTCGGAACCTGCCGGCTGATCAGCCTGGCAACGAGGCCATCCAGGTCCCGATACTGGGTATAAACCTTGGCGACTTCGCCGGGCACCACATGCCACGAAACGGAGACGTTCAGCGTGGCGGTCTGCTGATCCTTGCTGTATGCCTGGAGCCCTTGGTATGACGTTGCCTGGCTCTGCACGGAAATAAATTTCACCGTTTCAATGAAAGGGGTTTTGAATGACAGCCCCGGTTCAACCACTCCAACAAGAGCACCATTGCGAAGCAGTACCCCTCGCTCAGTCTCATCCACGGTGTACCAGGCGCCAAAGAACACGCCAATCAGGACCAGGCCGGCGATGGTGCCGCCAATGAATTTCACGTTAAGCATTTGAGTCATCCTTTTCTTCCTTTTTCACATCGTTGTGAGCGGTATAGATGCCACGAACTACAAGCGCAGCCAGGACGGCCGCGCCGATCAACAGCAGCAGTGTTTTCATAGTGTCGCCTCATTCCGTTGCTTGGTTACGCTGCTGGCCGGCGTCTAGCCGATGCTGATGTTCTCGCCGCCCGGCTACTGGATCGTCTTCGGCATTTTCCGCTGAGCTCGCCAATGGCCTAGGGCAGCCATGATAGTCGATTCGAAAAATGATGTTTTGGTACTGAAACTCGACCTCGATGCAATCTTTCGCCACGGCCCCGAATGCTGCTGATCCTGAGTTTGCTTCTGTAGCCGTCACCGCCTGA
The DNA here is from genome assembly GCF_003596405.1 of Pseudomonas cavernicola. Classification (NCBI taxonomy): domain Bacteria; kingdom Pseudomonadati; phylum Pseudomonadota; class Gammaproteobacteria; order Pseudomonadales; family Pseudomonadaceae; genus Pseudomonas; species Pseudomonas cavernicola. The sequence continues at coordinate 2,374,498 of NZ_QYUR01000002.1, read as the reverse complement.
CTATCAAAAAAGTTCGCTCTGAGCTGGCTTTTTCATGCTTGGAGAAACCCTATAGATCGAATTTCTGCTGTTGATGTGAGTGATGCCAGTGGCGAAAACGTGCGCGCCATTTTCGACATGCTCCCCTTGATCGTGCTGGAAGCAATGACCGTACTCTGGGTGGGGCAGGGCAAAACGCTGCACTATTTACTGGGCTGTATCGCTGTATCGCCTGGCTTTCGGCATGGACAGGCCGACCAGTGCGCCGCTGAAACGTGAGGTTGCAGCTGAGTAGGTGTGAGCTTTGTCTTTCTAAAGCGATCTCTGCCTATCCTGTGTCATCGGGCCTCCAGAGGCGCTATCTGCTGTTTTTTGGAAATGGTGGCGGCTGGGGCTAGCTGCGGCGGTGTCTGCAGAGAATCACACCCCATACTGCTGCATCATTGGGGTGTGGCCGATATGTCGTCAGGATCGTTTCCGCAACTAAAAATGCACCCCGCGTGGCACTAAGGCTGCGCGCCCGTATAATGAGCGCTGTTGTGGAAACGATATCGGCGTAGTCTTTGAAAAATATAGCAACTGCGGCAGACGAAATGGCTGCCGCTGGCTTTACCAGAATTGCCCTTGGCGTCGAATATAAAGGCTCGCGTTATCGTGGCTGGCAGCGCCAGGCCTCTGGTGTGCCGACCGTTCAGGAAGTGCTTGAAACGGCGCTGTCCCGGGTGGCGGACTCCCCAGTCTCGTTGATGTGTGCAGGCCGCACGGATGCCGGTGTGCATGCCTGTGGTCAGGTTGTTCACTTTGATACGCAGGCCGAGCGTTCGCTCAAAGCCTGGGTGATGGGTGCCAATATCAATCTACCGCCGGACATCAGCGTGACTTGGGCGAAAGTGATGCCGGCGCACTTTCATGCGCGCTTCAAGGCTGTCGCTCGGCGGTATCGCTACGTGATCTACAACGACCAGATTCGCCCGGCGCATCTGGCCGAGGAGATCACCTGGAATCACCGTCCGTTGGATGTCCAGCGCATGCGTGAGGCGGCGCAGGCGTTGGTGGGCACCCACGACTTCAGTGCGTTTCGTGCTGGGCAGTGCCAGGCGAAATCGCCGATCAAGAAAATGCACCACCTGCGCGTTACCCAGCACGGCAAGATGATCGTGCTGGATGTCCGGGCCAACGCTTTTCTTCATCATATGGTGCGTAATATCGCCGGGGTGCTGATGACAATTGGTGCTGGCGAGCGGCCGGTCGAGTGGGCGAAGGAAGTGCTGGAGGCTCGTGTACGTCGTTCCGGTGGCGTTACCGCGCATCCTTTCGGGCTCTATCTGGTGCAGGTCGAGTACCCAGTAGAATTTGTCTTGCCAGAGCGTTACATCGGGCCACATTTCCTTTCGGGCTTGCCGGAACTCGCGGCTGACGCCTAAAAAGGCATTTGCTACCATTCATAGCATTTCCATCAGGGTGTCGCATCTTGTCAGCCGTTCGCAGCAAAATTTGTGGCATTACTCGAATCGAGGATGCGCTCGTCGCCGCTGAAGCCGGCGCGGATGCCATTGGGCTGGTGTTTTACGCCAAGAGCCCACGGGCGGTCAGTGTTCAGCAAGCACGAGCGATTATCGCGGCCTTGCCACCGTTCGTGACCACGGTTGGGCTCTTTGTGAATGCCAGCCGCTGCGATCTGAACGAGATTCTCGATGCTGTGCCGCTGGATCTGTTGCAGTTTCATGGCGACGAAACACCGGCCGACTGCGCTGGCTACCATCGCCCCTATATCAAGGCGCTACGGGTCAAACCTGGTGACGATATTGCTGCGCAAGCGGCTCAATACTCCCAAGCTTCCGGTATCCTGCTGGACACTTACGTAGCTGGCGTGCCGGGCGGTACCGGCGAGTCCTTTGATTGGTCGCTGGTGCCGCATGCTCTGTCCAAGCCGATTATCCTGGCCGGCGGGCTCTGTGCGGAGAATGTCCGCGCAGCGATCCAGCAAGTGCGTCCTTATGCGGTAGATGTCAGCGGTGGCGTAGAGGCGAGCAAGGGCATCAAGGATGCGGAAAAGATTCGTGCCTTTATCCGTGAGGTCGGTTGTGCCTGACTTCGATGGCCTTGCAGGGGTGGCTTTAAGGCAGGCGCGAGTGGACGCTGCAGTCGGGTAGTTACTTGTGAGTTTTACTCGTAGTCGTTTGCGGAGGGTGCTGCTGGTTGGCTGAAGCTTGATTCTCCATGTGACGGGCGAAGATTCTTGGCCGTCCATTAGCTTGCCGCTGCTGGAGTTGCAGGTGGGTCTTAGGGCTGCGCTGAGCTTCGCAAGGTATCGCGCGGTTAACTGTATGACGATGAACAAAAGTGTATGGCGAGTTCGGCCATGCTGAGAGTCAGGCCAGCGGCAGAGGGTTAGGCGGTTCTACTGGACTTGTCGCCCGGATAGTCGATGGTAGGGTGGTGGGCTTTGCGCCGCTCAAACGACTTGCTGAATGCGCAGAGTCGGCCCTGACTAAGACTGCAATCGTGAATTTGCTCAAGGACATGCGCGCGGCAATCGCTCGTTAGCGCGTCCGGGCCAACAGCTTTGGAGAATAAGTGCATGAGTAACTGGCTGGTAGACAAGCTGATCCCCTCGATCATGCGTTCCGAGGTAAAGAAAAGCTCGGTACCCGAGGGGCTCTGGCATAAATGCCCATCTTGTGAGGCGGTGCTGTATCGCCCCGAGTTGGAAAAGACCCTGGATGTCTGCCCCAAATGCAACCACCACATGCGGATCGATGCGCGTGCCCGGCTGGATATCTTCCTTGATACGGACGGGCGCGAAGAAATCGGTGCCGAACTGGAACCGGTTGACCGTTTGAAGTTCCGCGACAGCAAGAAGTACAAGGATCGCCTGACTGCCGCGCAGAAGCAGACGGGCGAGAAGGATGCGTTGATCGCCATGCGTGGCACCCTCGAAAAAATGCCTGTGGTGGCCTGCGCCTTTGAGTTCTCCTTTATGGGCGGCTCGATGGGTGCCATTGTCGGCGAGCGCTTTGTTCGCGCCGCCAACGTGGCGCTGGAACAGCGTTGCCCGTTGGTCTGCTTTGCGGCTTCCGGCGGTGCGCGGATGCAGGAAGCGCTGATTTCGCTGATGCAGATGGCCAAGACTTCGGCGGTATTGGCGCGTCTGCGTGAGGAGGGCGTACCGTTCATCTCCGTGCTGACCGATCCGGTCTACGGCGGCGTTTCGGCCAGTCTGGCCATGCTCGGTGACGTGATTGTCGCTGAACCGCGCGCACTGATCGGTTTCGCCGGCCCGCGAGTAATCGAGCAGACCGTGCGTGAGAAGCTGCCGGAAGGCTTCCAGCGCAGCGAGTTCCTGCTGGAGCATGGTGCGATCGACATGATCATTCACCGCGAGGAGCTACGCCCACGCCTGGCTAGGTTGTTGGCGCAACTGATGCGTTTGCCGTCACCTGTAACAGCATGACTGAACGTACCCTGGCCGACTGGCTCGCTTATCTGGAGCAGTTGCACCCCTCGGCAATTGATATGGGGCTGGAGCGCTCGCGCGAAGTGGCGCGCCGGCTTGGCCTGGGTAAGCCGGCGGCAAAGGTCATTACGGTTACCGGGACCAATGGGAAAGGCTCCACCTGCGCTTTTTTGGCCTCTCTGCTGCAAGAGCAGGGGCTAAAAGTCGGCGTCTACAGCTCGCCACATCTCCTTCGTTACAACGAGCGTGTGCAGGTTGCGGGCGTTGATGCCACGGATGCGGAGCTATGCGAAGCCTTTGCTGCCGTTGAGGCCGCGCGCGGCGAGATATCCCTGACCTATTTCGAAATGGGCACCTTAGCAGCCTTCTGGCTGTTCGAGCGCAGCGGTCTGGATGCGGTGGTGCTGGAGGTTGGCCTGGGTGGTCGGCTCGATGCGGTCAATCTGATAGACGCCGATCTTGCTCTGGTTACCAGTATTGGCCTGGATCATGCCGATTGGCTGGGCGATAGCCGAGAGTCGGTGGCTGTTGAGAAGGCTGGTATTTTCCGCGCCGGGGTGCCTGCTCTGTGTGGCGATCTTGATCCGCCGCGGCCGTTGTTGGCGCAAGTGGCAGCGTTGGATTGCCCGTTTTTCTTGCGAGGGCGTGATTACGACTTGGCCATTGCTGAACAGGCTTGGCATTGGCGTGGTCTGACTCTGGCGGGGGCAGTGCTTGAGTTGCATGACCTGCCGTTACTCGATCTACCCATGGAAAACGCCGCCTTGGCGCTGCAAGCTTATGCCTTGCTTGATCTGCCTTGGCAGGTTGAGCGGATTGCCGCTGCGCTGCTGCGTACTCGGGTAACCGGCCGTTTAGATCGACGAACGCTGAATTGGCAGGGTAAGTCACTCACGCTGATGCTGGATGTTGGGCATAATCCCCATGCCGCTGAATATCTTGCGCAGCGCTTAGCGAGCCGACCAGTAGCTGGTAAGCGTCTGGCCGTCTTTGGTTTGTTGGCTGATAAGGATCTGCTGGGGGTTTTGGCTCCGCTGCTGAACGAGGTGCAGGATTGGGCGGTAGCGCCGCTGCCGACTTCGCGCACGCGCCCTGCCGCCGAACTGGAAGCGGCCTTGCTCAATCAGGGCGCGACGGTCAAGGCTTACGCCGATGTGGCGGCAGCTCTGGAGGGGCAGTGGGCTCGGGCTTCGGTGGATGATGAAATTCTACTGTTTGGATCTTTTTATTGCGTGGCCGAGGCCCTGGACTGGCTGGCCCGCCATGCCAAGGGGGAAGTAGGGGATGGCTTTGCTGGATAAAGGACTCAAGCAACGGATAGTCGGCGCCTTAGTGCTGGTCGCGTTGGCGGTGATCTTTCTGCCGATGCTGTTGTCCCGCGAGGACGAGTTGCGCCGCGTGGTGGTCGAGGCGCCGGCTATGCCGCAAGCACCGGCTATGCCGCAGGTGGTGGTCGAGCCGGTTGCGGTGCCGGAGCCGCAGTTGTTGCCGGAGGAGCCTGTGCCGGTTGAGCCCGTCGCAACCGCACCACAGCAGACGCCGTCAGCGCTGCCAGCAGCGCCGGCCGCTGTAGCGCCGAGCCAGCCGCCGGTTAAAGCCAGCGCACCAGTGGCGCCGACTTCTGCTCCTGCTCCTGCTCCTGCTCCGACGCCGAGTCGTCTAGATGCGAACAGTCTGCCGGTTAGCTGGTCGATCCAGTTGGCCAGTCTGTCTAACCGTGCCAGCGCGGAGAGTCTGCAGAAAACCCTGCGTAGCCAAGGTTACAACGCCTATATCCGTAGTGTTGACGGGATGAACCGGGTATTTGTCGGTCCGCTGATCGAGCGCGCGGAGGCTGATCGTTTGCGTGATCAGTTGACTCGCCAACAAAAGCTCAAGGGGTTCATCGTTCGCTTCCAACCAGAGAACAGCTAAGAAAAGCTTCTCGAGCAGAGTAGAAGGTGCCTCTGATGGCCGCGCCTGTTGCGCTAGCTCAGTTCTGAAGGTGCTAAATCAGACGCTTTGTCGTGCCGGTATCGGATGTTTTTAGCGCAGAGGCTCTGAATAAATCCGAGTCGGTTGAATCCCCGGCTTACCCCATGGGAAGGGCTCTGCTAAAATGCAGCGCCTTTTCCGTTCGTAGGCTGCACCGTGCCATTCACCTGGGTCGATTGGGCGATTATCGCCGTCATCGCCGTCTCCAGCTTAATCAGCTTAAAGCGTGGCTTCGTCAAAGAGGCTTTGTCGCTGGTAACCTGGATCATTGCTGGGGTCGTCGCCTGGATGTTCGGTGGCGCGCTCTCACAGCACCTCGTCGAATTTATCGAAACACCCTCGGCCCGCGTCATTGCTGGCTGCGCCATTCTTTTTGTCGCCACCTTGTTGGTCGGCGCCTTGCTCAATTTCCTCATTGGCGAGTTGGTTCGTGTCACTGGCCTTTCGGGCACCGATCGTGTCCTCGGTATGGCCTTCGGCGCTGCGCGCGGAGCTTTGCTGGTGGTAGTGTTGGTCGGCTTACTAAGCCTAGCGCCGGTACAACAGGATTCTTGGTGGCAGCAGTCGAGCCTGGTACCGCATTTCTTGATGGTCGCCGACTGGTCGAAAAACCTCATTTTGGGGCTTACCAGTCAGTGGCTTGCCAGCGGTATCAGCGCACCTGCTGAGCTGCCGTTTAAAGAAGCTCTCTTGCAGCCTAAACTGCCGTAATAGAGCTTTCAGAATTAGCCTGATTCACTGAGTAGGGGTTGCGTCGCATGTGTGGCATCGTCGGTATCGTCGGTAAGTCGAACGTCAATCAGGCGCTGTATGACGCGCTAACCGTCCTCCAGCACCGCGGCCAGGACGCTGCCGGTATCGTGACTAGCCATGACGGCCGGTTATTTTTGCGCAAAGACAACGGTCTGGTGCGCGATGTGTTCCAGCAGCGCCATATGCAGCGCCTGGTCGGCCACATGGGCATCGGCCATGTGCGTTACCCGACTGCCGGCAGCTCCAGTTCTGCCGAGGCGCAGCCGTTCTACGTCAACTCGCCGTACGGCATCACGCTGGCGCACAACGGTAATCTGACCAACGTCGAGCAACTGGCCAAGGAGATTTACGAATCCGACCTGCGCCACGTCAATACCAACTCCGACTCGGAAGTGCTGCTCAACGTGTTTGCCCACGAGCTGGCCGTACGCGGCAAGCTGCAGCCAACCGAAGATGATGTGTTCGCCGCGGTGAGCGATGTGCACAAGCGTTGCCGCGGTGGTTATGCGGTGGTGGCGATGATTACCGGTTACGGCATTGTCGGTTTCCGCGATCCGAACGGGATCCGCCCGATCGTCTTCGGTCAGCGTCACACCGACGAAGGCGTGGAGTACATGATCGCCTCGGAAAGCGTCTCGCTGGATGTCCTCGGCTTCACCCTGATCCGCGATCTGGCGCCGGGCGAAGCGGTGTACATCACCGAGGACGGCAAGCTGTTTACCCGTCAGTGCGCGACTAACCCCCATTACTCGCCGTGCATCTTCGAACACGTCTACCTGGCGCGTCCGGACTCGATTATGGACGGTGTCTCGGTGTACAAGGCGCGCCTGCGCATGGGCGAGAAGCTGGCGGAGAAGATCCTCCGCGAGCGTCCGCAGCACGATATCGACGTGGTCATCCCGATTCCGGACACCAGCCGCACGGCTGCGCTGGAGTTGGCGAACCACCTGGGCGTGAAGTTCCGCGAAGGCTTCGTGAAGAACCGTTATATCGGCCGGACCTTCATCATGCCAGGGCAAGCGGCGCGCAAGAAGTCCGTACGCCAGAAGCTCAACGCCATCGAGCTGGAGTTCCGTGGTAAGAACGTCATGCTGGTCGATGACTCCATCGTCCGTGGCACCACCTGCAAACAGATCATTCAGATGGCTCGCGAAGCCGGGGCGAAAAACGTCTACTTCTGTTCGGCCGCGCCGGCAGTGCGTTACCCGAACGTGTATGGCATCGACATGCCGAGCGCGCATGAACTGATCGCGCACAGCCGTACGACCGAAGAAGTGGCAGAACTGATAGGCGCTGACTGGCTGATTTATCAGGATCTTAGTGACCTGATCGACGCAGTGGGTGGCGGCAAGGTCAAAATCGAGCACTTCGACTGCTCGGTTTTTGACGGCAAATATGTCACCGGCGACGTTAACGAGGCCTATCTGAACAAGATCGAACAGGCACGTAACGACTCGTCCAAGGTCAAGGCTCATGCGGTCAGCGGTATCATCGACCTGTATAACAATTGATCAAACGAGTGCTCAATAAAACAATTGACGGAGTAGCGGCATGACACAGGACTGGGATGCCGGCCGGCTGGACAGCGATCTCGAAGGTGTAGGTTTCGACACCCTGGCGGTACGCGCCGGTCAACGCCGCACGCCGGAAGGCGAACACGGTGAGCCATTGTTCTTCACGTCCAGCTATGTATTTCGCACCGCCGCGGACGCGGCGGCGCGATTTGCTGGCGAGGTGCCGGGCAACGTCTACTCGCGTTACACCAACCCGACGGTGCGCGCTTTTGAAGAGCGCATCGCCGCGCTGGAAGGTGCTGAACAGGCTGTCGCGACGGCCTCCGGTATGTCGGCCATACTGGCCACGGTGATGGCCCTTTGCAGTGCGGGCGATCATGTGCTGGTTTCGCGCAGTGTGTTTGGCTCGACCATCAGCTTGTTTGAAAAGTACCTGAAGCGTTTCGCTGTGCAAGTCGACTACGTGCCGCTCGCGGATCTGTCGGCCTGGGAAAAAGCCTGCAAACCCAATACCAAGCTGCTGTTCGTCGAGTCACCGTCCAATCCGCTAGCCGAGCTGGTGGATATCGCGGCCTTGGCCGAGTTGGCGCATGGCCATGGGGCCTCGTTAGTCGTGGACAACTGTTTCTGCACGCCGGTGCTGCAAAAGCCGTTGGCCCTGGGTGCGGACATCGTTGTGCACTCGGCGACTAAGTTTATCGACGGCCAAGGGCGTTGCCTGGGCGGGGTAGTGGCGGGCCGTAGTGAGCAAATGAAAGAAGTCGTGGGTTTCCTGCGTACCGCTGGGCCGACGCTCAGCCCGTTCAATGCCTGGGTGTTCCTCAAAGGCCTGGAAACCCTGCGCCTGCGGATGCAAGCCCATTGTGCCGGCGCCCAAGCTTTGGCCGAGTGGTTGGAGCAACAGCCCGGCATTGAGAAGGTGCACTACGCCGGTTTACCCAGCCATCCGCAGCACGAGTTGGCCAAGCGCCAGCAGAGCGGCTTCGGTGCGGTGGTTAGTTTCGAAGTGAAGGGTGGCAAGGACGGTGCCTGGCGCTTTATCGATGCCACCCGCCTGCTTTCCATCACAGCCAACCTGGGCGATAGCAAATCCACCATTACCCACCCGAGTACCACCTCGCATGGGCGTTTATCGCCGGAAGAGCGCGCGGCTGCAGGTATTCGTGACAGCCTGATCCGCGTTGCCGTAGGTCTGGAAGATGTGGCCGACCTCAAAGCTGATTTGGTGCGTGGTCTTGCAGCCTTGTGATTGAGTGGGGAGTGGAGCGCGCGACCCCGAATAACGGCAAGGTTGCGCTAGTCACCGGTGCAGCGCGCGGCATAGGTCTCGGCATCGCGGCTTGGCTGATCGCTGAAGGTTGGCAGGTGGTGTTGGCCGATACCGACCGCGTGCGTGGTTCCAAGGTGGCCAAAGCCTTGGGTGACAACGCCTGGTTCGTCGCGATGGACATCTCCCAGGAAAGCCAGGTGGTGGTCGGGGTGGCCGAAGTGCTCGGTCAGTTCGGTCGCCTTGATGCGTTGATCAATAACGCGGCCATCGCCGATCCGCATAACCCGCCGCTGGAAAGCCTCGAGCTAAATCAGTGGAATCGGGTGTTGGCGGTCAATCTCAGCGGTCCGCTACTGTTGGCCAAGTATTGCGCGCCTTATCTGCGCGCGCATTACGGTTCTATCGTCAATCTCACCTCTACCCGCACTCAGCAGTCCGAGCCGAATTCGGAAGCTTACGCCGCCAGCAAGGGAGGCCTGCTGGCTCTGACGCACGCGTTGGCGGCCAGTCTCGGCCCAGATGTTCGGGTTAACGCGGTCAGCCCTGGTTGGATCGACGCGCGCGATCTTGCCGAGCGCCGTACCGCACCGTTGTCCAATCTCGAGCATGCACAGCATCCGGCCGGCCGGGTGGGCACGGTCGAGGACGTCGCCGGGTTGGTTGCCTGGCTCTTGTCGGGTAACGCCGGCTTTGTCACTGGGCAGGAGTTTGTGGTCGACGGTGGGATGACGCGCAAGATGATTTATCTCTGAAGGTCAACGAATCAACCGCTCAGACCGCGCTGGGTTTCATGAGGCGCATCCATGCAACTCGCCCTATGGGCAGCTAAAGCCGTGCAAAACGGCTTGCCTGCCATTTTGTCGCTTCGCTTTACGCCAGCCTACAGGTGCCGGATAGGTATCAACCGCTCAGTCCACTAGTGGCACCCTTGTGTCCATACCATGTATGTCATCGGCGCACCTGCTTCAGTAAGGTCTAGCCTTGTAGGGCTAGCCACACATGAAGGGGCGCATATGAGCCTGATACTGTTCTTGATTATTGGCGCGATCGCCGGCTGGATTGCCGGTAAGTTGATGCAAGGTGGCGGTTTTGGTCTGGTCGGCAATCTGGTGGTGGGGATCGTCGGCGCGGTAATCGGTGGTCACTTGTTCCGTTATCTCGGTGTTTCGGCAGGCGGTGGGGTGATTGGCTCACTGCTCACTGCGGTGATTGGTGCGGTCGTGCTGTTGTTTATCGTTGGCTTGATCAAAAAAGCTTGAGCTGGACCCTAAAAAAAACGGGCGACGTAGCTGAAAGGCACGCCGCCCGTTTTTTATGCGCCTGTTGTTGGCGCGGCTCGATTATGGGCGCAGGTCGATCGCCGAGTCGCCATGGCCGTCGAACAGCTTTCCGGGGTTGCGCGGCAGAAGCCCCGGGCGAGCCGTGTTGGTTTGGTCGCCGAGCACGCGAATGTCGCTGTATTTCTTCCCGGACAGGGCCGCCAGGCCGGCACCGTCGCGGATCACGCTGGGGCGTAGAAAGACCATCAGGTTGCGCTTGACGTGCTGGTCTCTGGTCGAGCGGAACAGCCGGCCCAGGAAGGGGATATCGCCCAGCAGCGGGACTTTTGAGTCGGTCTTGGTGATGTCGTCCTGAATCAGTCCGCCGAGCACTATGACCTGGCCGTCATCGGCGAGGATGGTGCTCTTGATCGAACGCTTGTTGGTGATTAGGTCCACCGCCTGAGCGGTAAGGGTGGCGGCGGGGGCGATGGAGGAGATCTCCTGCTCGATCTCCAGGCGCAGGGAGGCGCCTTCGTTGATATGCGGGGTGACCTTGAGGGTGACACCGATATCCTGGCGCTCGATGGTGGTGAAAGGGTTGTCAGCCCCGGATGTATCGGTGGTGAAGGAGCCGGTCTGGAAGGGCACGTTTTGCCCGACCAGGATTTCCGCCTTTTGGTTGTCCAGGGTCAGAAGGCTCGGAGTGGACAGCAGGTTGCTGTTGCTGTTGGCCGACAACGCGGTGATCAGCGCGCCGAAGTGGTCGGTGCCGATGCCGATGATCGCGCCGTCCGGCAAGGTATCCAGAATGGTGTTATCCACGTCATTCTTGCTGTCCTGTATGGCTTGCAGCACGGAGCCGACTGACAGTCCGGTCCCGCGGAAGTTGACCGCGCCGAGCCCGCCGGTGTTGCCGCGGGCATCCACTGCCCACTGCACGCCGAGGGCTTCGGTGATATCGCCGGATACTTCGACGATGGCCGCTTCTACCAACACTTGCGCGCGCGGCACATCGAGTTGGCGGACGATGTCTTCCAGCGTCGCCACCACGTCTGGCTCGGCCAGTAGAATCAAAGCATTCAAGCTCTCGTCGGCCCGAATCATGAGGTTTTGCGGTTTGCCGACTGCTTGGCTGGCGCCCTCACCGCTGGCGGCTGGAGCATTCAACCCTTCGGAAATTTCCCCGAGGGTCTGCGCCAGCGCCTTGGCATCGTTATAGCGCAGGCGGATCACACGGGTGTTGGCTGAGCGCGTGGTGGGGGTGTCGAGAGACTGTGCTAGCGCCACCAGCTTGGCGCGGGCGGCTGGTGGGCCCAGTAGAATCAGGCGGTTGGTACGTGCATCGGCGATTACCTGAGTACCTGAGACGCCTTTGGCCTGGCCGCGGGCGAGGGTTGCATTGAGTGCTTCGGCGGCATCCATCACCCAGGCGTGCTGCAAGTTGAGCACGCTGTAGTCGCGATCGCTCTTTTGGTCGAGCTGATGTATCAGGTCTTCGATCCGCGCGATATTGGCGCTGCGATCGCTGATGATCAGGGCGTTGGCCGAGGTCACTGCGGCCAGATGACCGTATTGCGGTACGAGTGGGCGGATCAGCGGAATCAGCTCCGTCGCCGAGCCGTGCTGCACCTGGATCAGGCGGGTTTCCAGGCGATTTGGCGCTGCGCGGCCGCCATCGGCTTCGGCCTTGGCTTCGGCGTTGGGCACGATGCGAGCCTGATCGCCTTGAGTGATCACGCTAAAACCGTGAGTGGCCATCACCGAGAGGAACAGCTGATAGATTTCGCTCAGCGACAGTGGCGCCTTAGACACCACGCTGACCTGACCCTTGACCCGAGGGTCGACGACGAAAGTCTCGCCGGTGATCTCGGCGATCTGGTCGATGAACTCGCGGATTTCAGCGTCCCGCAGGTTGATCGTCCAGCGCTCCTCCTGTTGGTTGGCGCTTGCTGCAGCGGGTGTTATCGCCGCACTCGACGGCAGTGCAATGGCAAACAGGCCGGTGGCGAGCAGGGCGAAAGTTAGGCGAGAGAGGATCGGAGGCATCGTGTCAGTCGCTTTCCGTTGGCTGTTCGGTTGAGTTGGGTTCGATAGCAGGCAGTGTGCCGGCTGCATCCATTTGTTGTCGGAGAGCGTCCATGCGTTCGCGCAGCTGTGCGGCGTTGTCTTCCTGCAGCGTAGACAATTGATTGGTCGGGTCTTCTGCTGGTGCGGACTCGATGTCGCTAACACTGTTTGCACTGCTCTTGCGGGTGGGGAAGGGCAGGCTTTCCAGGCGGCCATTGCGTTCAAGCTCCACGCGGTCGCGATAGACAGCGTGCAGGCGCACCCCTTTGTTCAATTCGGCGCCGACGGCATAACGCTGTGGTTTGCTGCCTTCGCGCTGGATGATCGCGCTAGAGCGTTGCGGATCGGCGTGCACGAAGCTGCCATGCAGGCTCAGGCGCAGATTGGTGGCCGGTGGAGCTGCATCGCTGGCCACGCTGCTGGGGCCGAACAAGGGTTCCAGGCGTTCCAGCGCAGGTGCTGCGAGCATGGCAGGGGTATTAGTGCTGGCGGAGTGGGCCGGAGCACGCAGCAGGCGCAACCAGTCGGTAGTTTGCCACGCTAAACTGACACTCATGGCAAGGACCAGCGCTGCACCGACTAAGGTCGGGGCATGCAATTGCAGCCAGCGCTGAGATCCAAGGAAGGGCAAGGGCGTCACTCCGTTAACTTGTTGTTATTGGTGGTGTTGAGCGCGGCTCGATCATAGCAGTTAGCAGGCCTGGCTCCGCATCCAATTTGGGTGTATGAGTCGTAGCCTGATGTGCTAAAGATAGATTGCTGTGATCTCTCCCGTAGTGGGAACATTTATAACAACAAAAAATGCGGAGTCGTGACGTACAGCAGTCAAATTTGCCTGTGATACTCGCTCAAGATTACCGTTTGAAGGCCCGATCAATATGAACGCTCTCCCTGCCGAGGCGCCGCTGCGCCGGTTGCCATTCAGTTTCGCCAGGCGCCACGGTGTAGTGCTGATGGTCGAGCTTGGTCAGGCTTGCCTGGGGCACCGTCCCACGGTTGAATTGACAGCTTTGGTCGAGGCGCAGCGTTTCGCCGGGCGGCGTTTGCCCTTACGAGCGCTTTCGACCGATGCCTTTGAGTTGGCACTGGCCAATGCCTACCAACACGATTCCGCCTCGATGCAGCTTGCCGAAGATATCGGTGGCAGCATGGATCTGGCTGCTCTGGCCGAGCAGATTCCAGAAACCGAGGATTTGATGGAGCAGGAGGATGACGCACCGATCATCCGCCTGATCAACGCCATCCTCGGTGAGGCAATCAAGGAAAACGCTTCCGATATCCACCTGGAAACCTTCGAGAAACGCTTGGTCGTACGCTTCCGGGTCGACGGCATTTTGCGTGAAGTGTTGGAGCCCAAGCGCGAGCTGGCGGCGCTGCTGGTGTCGCGGATCAAGGTCATGGCGCGGCTGGATATCGCCGAGAAACGTGTACCGCAGGACGGGCGAATTTCTCTGCGAGTGGGTGGGCGCGAAGTGGATATCCGAGTGTCCACCCTGCCTTCGGCGAATGGCGAGCGGGTGGTACTGCGCTTGCTCGATAAACAGGCGGGGCGCCTGTCGCTGCAGCATCTGGGCATGTGCGCGCGTGACCGCAAGCTGATGGAAGAAACCGTGCGCAAACCTCACGGTATTCTGCTGGTCACCGGCCCCACAGGCTCAGGTAAGACCACCACGCTGTACGCCAGCTTGGTCAGCCTCAACGACCGTACGCGGAACATTCTCACGGTCGAAGACCCGATCGAATATCACCTGGAAGGCATTGGCCAAACCCAGGTCAATCCCAAGGTCGATATGACCTTCGCTCGCGGCTTGCGCGCTATTTTGCGTCAGGACCCGGACGTGGTGATGGTCGGCGAAATTCGCGACAAGGAAACCGCGGAGATCGCCGTGCAGGCCTCGCTGACCGGTCACTTGGTGCTTTCCACCCTGCATACCAACAGCGCCATCGGCGCCATTACCCGGTTGGTAGATATGGGCGTCGAGCCGTTCCTGTTGTCGTCTTCGCTGTTGGGGGTACTCGCCCAGCGTCTGGTGCGTGTGCTCTGTCCACACTGCAAAGAGGCCTACCCAGCGGATGCCGCGGAGTGTGCGCTGCTGGGGGTCGATAGTGCGCAACCGCCGCTGATCGAGCATGCTCGTGGCTGCGCCGAGTGCAAACAGCAGGGCTACCGCGGGCGTACCGGTATTTATGAATTGGTGGTGTTCGATGATCACCTGCGCACCTTGGTGCATAACGCCGCTTCCGAACAGGAGATGACCCGGCATGCGCGCAGCTTTGGGCCGAGCATTCGTGAGGATGGTCGGCGTAAGGTGCTGGAGGGGACTACTACCCTGGAAGAAGTACTGCGTGTGACACGGGAAGAGTAATGGCTGCTTTCGAGTACCTCGCCCTTGACGGCAAAGGGCGTCAGCAGAAAGGCGTTCTGGAGGCCGACAGCGCACGCCAAGTGCGGCAGTTGCTGCGTGAGCGGCAGTTGGCGCCATTGCATGTGAAGGCTACCCGCACTCGCGAGCAAGCCAGTAACGATGGGCATTTCAGCTTCGTTCGCGGGCTTTCCGCACGCGATCTGGCGCTAGTGACCCGGCAGCTGGCGACCCTGATTCAGGCTGGGTTGCCGATTGAAGAGGCCTTGCGCGCCGCCGCTGCGCAATCCACCGCGCCACGTATCGAGGCGATGCTGCTCGCCGTGCGCGCCAGAGTGCTGGAGGGCCATAGTCTGGCCGCTAGCCTGAAAGAGTTCCCAGCGGCCTTTCCTGAGTTGTACCGCGCCACCGTGGCTGCCGGTGAGCACGCCGGCCATTTGGGCCCGGTATTGGAGCAACTGGCGGATTACACCGAGCAGCGCCAACAGTCGCGGCAGAAGATTCAGCTGGCCTTGCTGTATCCGCTGATCCTGATGGTCACCTCGCTGGCCATCGTCGGCTTTCTCCTGGGCTATGTGGTGCCGGATGTGGTGCGAGTGTTTGTCGACTCCGGGCAGACCTTGCCAGTGTTGACACGCGGTTTGATTGCGCTCAGTGACGTGGTTAAAACCTGGGGCTGGCTGATGATATTGCTGCTGCTCGCTGGTGGCTTTGGGCTGCGCTGGGCGTTGCGCGATGAGCAGGTCAAGCAGCGTTGGCATGGCTTTCTGCTGCGCGTGCCTTTAGCCGGACGATTGGTGCGAGCGACCGACTGCGCGCGTTTCGCCTCGACCCTGGCGATCCTCACCCAGAGTGGCGTGCCTTTGGTCGAAGCCCTCGGCATCGGCGCACAGGTGATTGCCAACCGAGTGATTCGTGCCGAAGTGGTGTTGGCCGCGCAGAAGGTTCGTGAAGGCGGCAGCCTGACTCGCGCACTGGAGGCCAGTGGACAGTTTCCGCCGATGATGTTGCATATGATTGCCAGTGGTGAGCGCTCTGGCGAGCTGGATCAGATGCTCGCGCGTACCGCGCGCAATCAGGAGAATGATCTGGGCGCCCAGGTCGCCTTGCTGGTCGGCCTGTTCGAGCCGTTCATGCTGGTATTCATGGGGGTGGTGGTGCTGTTGATCGTACTGGCCATCCTCCTGCCGATTTTGTCGTTGAACCAACTGGTGGGGTAAACAAGTGGAGTACGTGCGCAAGCAACAGGGTTTTACCCTGATCGAAATCATGGTGGTGGTGGTGATCCTCGGGATCCTCGCGGCCCTGATCGTCCCGCAGGTAATGAGCCGCCCGGATCAGGCCAAGGTTACTGTGGCCAAGGGCGATATCAAGGCAATCTCCGCCGCGCTGGATATGTACAAGCTGGACAATTATGCCTATCCGAACACCCAGCAAGGACTCGAAGCCCTGGTGACAAAACCTTCGGGCAGCCCTCCGGCGAAGAATTGGAATAAAGACGGCTACCTCAAGCGGATGCCGGTCGATCCTTGGGGCAATCCCTATCAATACCTGGCGCCGGGCACCAAAGGTCCTTTCGATCTGTATTCCCTGGGGGGCGACGGTAAGGAAGGCGGCAGCGACCACGATGCCGATATCGGCAACTGGGATCTGTGAGTCGCGATGCGCCGCTCGCGGGGATTCACGCTGATCGAGCTGCTCGTCGTGCTGGTGATCCTCGGCAGCTTGGTCGGGTTGGCCGTGCTCAGCAGCGGTATTGCGGGGCCCGCGCGGGAGCTGAGCAACGAGGCGGAGCGTCTGACCGGCTTGATCGGTGTGTTGGCCGACGAAGCAGTGTTGGACAACCACGAATACGGTCTACTGCTCAGCCCCGAGGCCTATCAAGTGCTGCGCTACGACGAAATCAAGGGCAAATGGCTGGCGGTGGATAAGGCGCCTCACCGCTTGCCGAGTTGGGCGGTGCTGAGCTTTGAGTTGGATGGCGAAGCCTTGAGCTTGCCGGCCCCCGCTGCTGCTGATGACGATAAAAAAGCAAAAACCGCTGTCCCGCAGCTACTGATCCTCTCGAGCGGCGAGCTCAGTCCTTTTCGCCTGCGCCTGGCTGAGCGGCGCAAAGATGGCTTGCAACTGCAAATGTCCAGCGATGGCTTTCGTCTGCCCAAAGTCGAGGTTGAATTGCTCAAAGGGCGACCAGGATGAAGCCCGCACGGGGTTTCACCTTGCTTGAGGTGTTGGTGGCGCTGGCCATTTTCGCCTTGGTCGCGGCCAGCGTGCTGACCGCCAGTTCGCGTAGCTTGCAAACGGCCGCGCGCCTGGAAGACAAGACCCTGGCCATGTGGATTGCCGATAATCGTTTGAGCGAGCTGCAACTGGCAGAAACGCCGCCGGCCGATGGTCGCGCGCAAGGTAAGCTGGACTACGCCGGGCGACACTGGGAATGGCTTAGCCTGATTGAGTCAACCAGTGAGCCGACGATGCGCCGGGTCACGCTCTGGGTGGCGCTGAGCGGTGAGCGCGGCGCCCGTGGCGAGCTAAAAGAGCGTGCGGTATTGAGCCTGACCGGATTCCTCGGAGCTGAGCCATGAGGCGCTCCGCGGGTTTCACACTGTTGGAATTGCTGATTGCCATCGCGATCTTTGCCCTGCTGGGGTTGGGTACTTACCGCATGCTCAACAGCGTGCTGCGCACCGACACTGCGACACGAGTTCAAGAGCAGCAATTACGCGAGTTGATCCGCGCCATGGCGGCTTTAGAGCGCGACGTGCTGCAGGTAGTGGCGCGGCCGGTGCGTGATCCGTTTGGTGAGCCACGTGCCGCCCTGCTCGGAGAGGATGGTGATCACCCGGCACTGGAGTTCACCCGTAATGGCTGGCGCAACCCCATGGGCGCGCCACGTTCGCGCTTACAGCGGGTCCGCTGGGAGTTGAGTGGCGAGCAGTGGCAGCGACGCTACTGGACGGTGTTGGATCAGGCCCAGGACAGCCAGCCGCGTGTGCAGCAGGCGCTGGACGGTGTCACCCACTTTGCAGTGCGTTATATGGATCGCGAGGGGCGCTGGCTGGAGAGCTGGCCGCCGGCCGAAGGCGCTGACGATAAGCGTCTGCAGCAGCTGCCTAAGGCTGTCGAGTTGGTGCTGGCGCATCGTCGTTATGGTCAGCTACGGCGTGTCTTGCGCTTGCCGGACATGCCTAAAGACGCGGACCAGAACGACGCTGGCGGTGGTGGAGAACAAGCCCCCGAAGCTGAGCCGGAGGCCGGTTCATGAAGCGCCAAAGGGGGGTCGCCTTGATCACGGTGCTGCTGGTGGTGGCCGTAGTGACGGTGGTCTGTGCCGGACTGATCGCGCGCCAGCAGTTGGCTATTCGTAGCAGTGCCAACTTGTTGAGTGCGCGTCAGGCCTGGCATTACGCCTTGGGTGGCGAAACGTTAGCCAAAGCGCTCCTGCTGCGCGACTTGCGCCAGGGTGATCCGCGCCAGCCGGTGGATTACTTGGGTGAGGCATGGGCGCGAACCCAGGCGCCCTTTAAGCTGGATGAAGGGGGTGAGTTGCGGGTGCGTATCGAGGACCCGAGTGGGCGGTTTAATCTCAACAGTCTGGTGCGCCAGCGTCAGGTCGATGAAGCTGCGGTGGCACAGTTTAGCCGCTTATTGCTCCGCCTGGAGATTGAGCAGCCCTATGCCGAGCGCTTGCAGGACTGGCTGGATATCGATCAGGAGCCGAGTGGTGCCTATGGCGCGGAGGACAATCAATATCTGCTGGCAAAGCCCGCCTACCGAGCGGCTAATCAACTGCTGAGCGATGTCTCTGAACTGCGTCTGTTATTGGGGATGAGTGAGACCGATTACCGGCGGCTGTTGCCCTATGTCAGCGCGTTACCCGAAGACGCTACGCTAAACGTCAATACCGCCAGTGCCTTGGTACTTTCTAGCCTGGCAGATGGTTTGACGCCAAGCGTTGCGCAAGGTCTGCTGGCGGCGCGGGGCAGCGAGGGTTTTCGCAGCCTGGAGAGCTTTCTCGGGCAGCCGGCATTGGCCGGGCTCGGTGTGACGGGGCAGGGTTTGGCCGTAGGCAGCCAATATTTTCAGGTGGTCAGCGAGGTTCGAGTAGCTGATCGTCGTCAGGTCCTGGTGAGCAGTTTGCACCGTGGTGAAGATGGTCGCGTACGGATACTGGCCCGTGATTTAGGGCAGGCTGGTTTGGCGCCAGCGCCGATTGAGGAGTCCGATCAATGAGTCAGGTGTGTATCTTTCTGCCGCCGGCCGCCTGTGTGGGGGCTGATCCTGAACTGGAAGTGTGCCGCGTGCAGGCGGGCGTCCGCACGCAGCTAGCCTTTGCCGCTGCCGTGGCGGAGTTGAGCGCGCCCTGGCGCCTGGTGCTGCCGGTGGAGGCGGTGACCAGCTGTGTTGTGCAACTGCCGACGCAGAAGTCCCGTTGGTTACGTCAGGCCTTACCGTTTGCGGTGGAGGAGTTGCTGGCTGAAGAGGTCGAGCACCTGCATCTGGCCCTGGGCGAGCAGTTGGCGGACGGTCGGCATCGGGTGTTCGCCGTGCGCCGTAGCTGGCTGGCGGACTGGTTGACGCTGTGCGCGGAAGCCCGGCCGGCGACGATTCAGGTCGACGCGGATCTGCTACCGGTGCAGGGCACGCAATTGCTCTGGCTGGATGAGCGTTGGTTGCTCGGCGGCGCCACGCTGACGCGCATGGCGCTGGTAAGTGAGGATTGGCCGTCATTGGCGCCGGTCTGTCCACTACCGCACATGGCCTTTGCCCCGCCGGAGCAGGCGCTGCCGGCAGGGATTGTCGAGTGTCAGCGCGAGCCGGATCTCCATCTATGGCTGGCCAGTCAGTCCGCTGGCTGCAACCTGGCCCAAGGCGAGTTCGCACCGCCTGAGTCGGCGGAGGATTGGCTGCGCTGGCGTCCGGTGCTGGGCTTGGTTGGCCTGTGGCTGGTGCTGCAATGGGGCTTCAATTTGGCGCAGAGCTGGCAATTGCAGCACGAGAGCGAGGCTTATGCCGCGTCCAATGTGGCGCTCTATCGCGAGCTGTTTCCTGAGGACAATAAGCTGGTCAACCTGCGTACCCAGTTCGACCAGCACTTGGCCGAAGGTGCTGCTGGTGGTCAGAGTCGCCTGCTCAATCTGCTCGGTCAGGCAACCGGAGCGCTGATTGCCGAAGGCGCGCAGGTGCGTGTGCAGCAGTTGGACTTCAGTGACAGCCGCGGCGACTTGGCGCTGCAGGTGCAGGCGCCGGGTTTCGATGCACTGGAGCGGTTGCGTGAGCGCTTGATCGCAGCTGGGCTGGTGGTGCAGTTGGGTTCAGCCAGCCGTGAAGCGACTGGGGTTAGTGCTCGCTTGGTGATTGGAGGCTAAGGATGAGCGGTTTGAGTGCATTGAAAAATCTTTTCTCGGCGCAACTGGAGCGTTCCGTGCTGTTACAACGCTGGCGCGCGCTTATTCCTCGCGAGCGTCTGGCGTTGAGTCTGCTGGTGTTGTTTTTGCTGGCGCTGCTGCTGTATCTGAGTCTCTGGCGCCCAGCCGAGCAACGCCTGATTGCCGCGCGCAGTGCTTACGAGCAGCAGCGCGAGCTGAGTGCCTACCTGCAGGCGCGGGCACCTTTGGCTCGTGAGCTGCACAGCAAACCCAAAGTCAGCCTGGATCCAGCAAATCTGCAAGGTCTGATTACCGCCAGTGCAGCGCAGCAGAACTTGGCGGTGGAGCGTTTGGATACTGAGGGCGATGGCGGCCTACAGGTTAGCCTGCAGCCGGCACCTTTTGCCCAGCTGTTGCGCTGGTTTGCCTTGCTCGAAGGGCAGGGGGTGCGGATTGATGAGGCGGGTTTGGATCGTGACGAAGATGGTCGGGTCGCCGCGCGCCTGATGTTGCGCGTGGCGCATTGACTGAGCTGGGTCAGTGTCGCTGGCGCCGCGTTGGTGTCGCAGTCCTGGGCATCTTCATCGATGCTATCCCCGTGAGCGACAAGCAGAGTGCGGTCTCTGCCGGGGGATGCCGGGAGTTTTTCAATTCCACAGCCTGGCCTTGAGCCGGCATGCGGGCAGTCCGGGGTAAAGTCGAAGGCTGCCGATAGAAAACCCTCTTTGAAGAAAAACTCTATGTAGGGTGTTGACTTAGGTGCGCCTCACGCGTAGATTTCGCGCCTCGCAAGCAGCGGGTGATTAGCTCAGCTGGGAGAGCATCTGCCTTACAAGCAGAGGGTCGGCGGTTCGATCCCGTCATCACCCACCACTCTTGTGAATTTCGGACGCAAGTCCGACCGACGCGCAGCGGTAGTTCAGTCGGTTAGAATACCGGCCTGTCACGCCGGGGGTCGCGGGTTCGAGTCCCGTCCGCTGCGCCATATTTTCCAGGTTCGATTACGGTCGGCCTGAGATTGGTAAAGCCCTACAGGGTTTAGCTGGTCAGACGCTTTGAAGAGTTCTATTGGACGCAAGTCCAACCGACACGCAGCGGTAGTTCAGTCGGTTAGAATACCGGCCTGTCACGCCGGGGGTCGCGGGTTCGAGTCCCGTCCGCTGCGCCATCTTAGAAAGCCCTTAGGTTGAAAAGCCTAGGGGCTTTTTATTGCCTGCGATATTTCGGATTTTGTTTCATTTGTTGTTCATCTGGGATCTTTAAGCTGTTTGCTATGGTCTTTGTTAGGCTCATATCTTCAGATCGAGAGATAAACCCAATGGACGAGTATCAAGAAGAGCTCCTCGAATACCGTGCTGGCGAGCAAGAAGATCCCGCTGAACCTGTGGAAGACGCCACGGAGTTGTGACCAGGGGCGGTTAACCTGTTTGCCGTTGAGCACGGCGGAATTCGCCAGGGGTCTGCCCGCTCCAGCGTTTGAACGCGCGCTGAAAGGCTTCCGCCGAGGCGAAGCCGAGTAGATAGGCAATCTCGCCAAAGGCCAATTCGGTGTCGCGGATATAGGCCATCGCCAGATCGCGGCGGGTGTCGTTGAGAATCGCGCGGTACTGCGTGCCTTCTTCCGCCAACTTGCGTCGCAGCGTCCAGGTGGGGAGCTGTAGGCGTGTCGCAACCTCTTCCAGATCGGGCTCACGCCCATGCAGCAGTGGGCCGAGCAGTTGGCTGATGCGCTCGCGCAGGCTGCGGGTGCGGGTCAGTTGTTCCAGTTCGCGCTCGCAGATTTCCAGCAGATGGCGCCAAGTGCTCGGACAGTGTTCGGGGTTGCGCAATGCCAGGTTGGCCTGGTTCAGGCGCAGCTGATTAACGCTGGCACCAAATTCCAGCGGACAGCCGAACACTTCGGCGTAGCGCTCGGTGTAGCTGGGGGCAGGGAATTCGATTTCGACCTTTTCGACGTTCAGTTTTTGCCCGGCCAAGCTGCTCAGTTGGCAGGTCCAACTGGCCAGCACCGAGTCCACGACAAAGCGGTTGTAGGCGTTGTACGGGTTGATCGAGTAAAAGCGTAGCCAGGCGCCTTGCGCATCCTCGTGCAAGCTCGACTGGCCGCGATAGTTGTAGGCGTACAACGGTTCAAAGCGAATCAGTGCGCGGGCGGCCTCCCGCACAGTCGGGGCTTGGGCGGCAGTGACGCCGGCCAGGCCAACTTGGCTGAGTCGGTTCAGTTGACCCATCAACAAGCCTAGGCTGGGGTCGCCAGTCAACTGAATCGCGGCGTGCCCCAGGCGCATATAACGCGGGATCGACAGCCTGGCGCGTGGCTCGGCCAGGCGCGCTGCATCCAGGCCATATTGGTCGAGCAGCGGCGCGGGGTCTTGCTCAAGCGTGCGTACGGCCTCGGCCAGGCTGTGGACGAAACCGACTGAGAGGTCGCCAAGTCGTACTCGCGTGGGTTTCATCGGCCTACAGCCAGAGGTTGATCAAACGGGCGCCGCGGCCGTCGCTGGCCAGGCTGTGTTGGCTGGGGGTGGCGAGCAAACTTTGGCCGTCGCTGCCCAAATCCCACAACTGACCGCGCAGAAAGACGGTGATGCCCGCCTGGGCGCCGCTGCTGGAGAGGCGAGTGGCCATGGCCAGCCGCTGCCAGGCTTCCCCTTCGCTCAATTCGCCGGGTTTCAGGCTGACGTCGGCTGGCGCCGAGGCCCCGTTGTAGCCGGCCCAAGGCTTCGACCAATTGCCATTGCCGGTGAGAAACGCCGGTACGGCCAACAGCTCAACACCGCTGCGGGCCAGTTCGGCGTAACTGGCCGGGTACCAGCTGTCGGTGCAGATCAGCACACCCAGGCGCCCGGCTGGAGTATCCACCACCTGCAGCGCAGCAGTCGGGGCGGCGGCGGTAAAGTCTTGTTCGTCGCGAATAGGGAAGATTTTGCGCTGTGGCTGGCCGAGTGGCGTGCCATCGCTACCGAACACCAGGCTGATGTTGTACAGCGGGCCAGTGCCGACCATCAGGGCGCCGTTCTCCACGCGCGGCTCGGGCAGCACAATCGAGCCGGCTACGAGGGTGATGCCGAACTCCTTGGCCAGGCCGCCAAACAAGGTTTGGTAGTCACGAGCCATGGCCTTGCCCTTCATACGGAACAGTGCGTCAGTCAGACGATCCTCGCCTTGCGCGGCGAGCAGGGCGCGGGCGAGTTGCAATGGATGGCTGGCGGCTAGCCATACCATGGCTTCCCTCACCGTGTTGGCCTGATAAACCTCGGCCTTTTCGCCACTCGCGATCAGCCAGGTGCCAATGTGTTCCGGTAGAACGGCGATGGTTTTGCGGTTGAGTAGGCCTTCGTTGCGGGCCTTTTCCAGGTAGGCGGCGAGTTTCAGGTGCAGCAGTTCGACACTCTGGTAATCGCCGGAGAACAGTTCTGGCTGGATGCCGAGCAGGTTGCCTCGCTCGCTAGGCTGACCCTGGTTGAGCGCGACCTGGCTGCGCAGGTCAGACAGGTAATGGCCGCTCGGACGTAGCTCGGTCCACACGGCATAAACGCTGATGGCGGCGATCAGGAGGGTGATGACGGCGAGGCTGAGTAGTTTGCGCATGAGGAAAACGTGTGCGGGATTCAATGTCTAGGGTAGGGCGGTGGGCTGCGCTTGCCAAGTCGTGCTGCTCGTTTCGATCAATAACTTGTAACTTTGGATCATTGAGCGGGGTTCGGTAGCTCTTTATCGTCTGCTGCATAACTGATCGCTGCCCTGCGCCGAAAACAATCGGTACTGAGGCCGCGGCATCCCGTGAACACACTGCTTGTCGTGGAGCTCCTATGACCGCCGCTCACTATCCGCACCTGTTGGCCCCGCTTGACCTGGGTTTCACCACCTTGCGCAACCGTACCCTGATGGGCTCCATGCACACCGGCCTGGAAGAGAAACCGGGTGGCTTTGAACGCATGGCCGCCTATTTCGCCGAGCGTGCCCGTGGTGGCGTCGGCCTAATGGTCACCGGCGGTATTGGCCCGAACGTCGAAGGCGGGGTGTATTCCGGTGCGGCCAAATTGACCACTCAGGAAGAGGCGGATAAGCACAAGATCGTCACCCGGGCGGTGCACGAGGCGGGCGGCAAGATCTGCATGCAGATTCTCCACGCTGGCCGTTATGCCTATAGCCCGAAATCAGTGGCACCCAGCGCCATCCAGGCGCCGATCAATCCGTTCAAGCCGAAAGAGCTGGACGAGGAAGGCATCGAGCAGCAGATCAAGGATTTTGTCAGCTGTTCCAGTCTGGCCCAGGTGGCCGGCTACGACGGCGTCGAAATCATGGGCTCGGAAGGTTATTTCATTAACCAATTCCTCGCCGCGCACACCAACCAGCGCACTGACCGCTGGGGCGGCAGCTACGAGAACCGCATGCGCCTGCCGGTGGAAATCGTCCGCCGCGTGCGTGAGGCGGTTGGGGCGAACTTCATCATCATTTATCGCCTGTCGATGCTCGATCTGGTGGAAGGCGGCAGCACCTGGGACGAGATCGTTCTGCTCGCCAAAGCCATCGAGAAGGCTGGCGCGACCTTGATCAATACCGGCATCGGCTGGCACGAAGCGCGTATTCCGACCATCGCCACCAAGGTGCCGCGCGCCGCGTTCACCAAGGTCACCGCCAAACTACGTGGCGAAATCAGCATCCCGCTGATCACCACCAACCGCATCAATACCCCGGAAGTCGCCGAGCAGGTGCTGGCCGAAGGCGACGCCGACATGGTTTCCATGGCCCGTCCGTTCCTTGCCGACCCAGACTTCGTCAACAAGGCTGCCGAAGGTCGCAGCGATGAGATCAACACCTGCATCGGTTGCAACCAGGCCTGTCTGGATCACACCTTTGGCGGCAAGCTGACCAGTTGCCTGGTCAACCCACGGGCCTGCCATGAAACCGAACTTAACTACATCCCTACCCAGGCGGTGAAGAAAATTGCCGTGGTCGGCGCCGGCCCGGCCGGATTGTCCGCTGCCACCGTAGCGGCTGAGCGTGGTCATCAGGTGACCTTGTTCGATTCCGCTAGCGAGATCGGTGGTCAGTTCAACGTGGCCAAGCGTGTGCCGGGCAAGGAAGAGTTCTTCGAGACCCTGCGCTACTTCAAGCGCAAGTTGGAAACCACCGGAGTCGACCTGCGTTTGAACACTCGGGTAAATGCCGCTGAACTGGCGAAGGGTGGCTATGACGAGATCATCCTGGCGACTGGTATCGCGCCGCGCACTCCGGACATTCCCGGTGTCGACAGCCCGAAAGTGATTAGCTACCTGGATGCCATCCTCGAACGCAAACCAGTCGGGCAGAACGTTGCGGTGATCGGGGCAGGCGGCATCGGCTTCGACGTTTCCGAGTTCATCGTGCACCAAGGCGAAGCCACCAGTCAGAACCGCGAAGCCTTCTGGAAGGAGTGGGGGATCGACGCCGATTTGGAGGCCCGTGGTGGGGTTGCGGGCATCAAGGCCGAACCACATGCACCGGCGCGCCAGGTGTTTCTGCTGCAACGGAAAAAATCCAAGGTCGGCGACGGCTTGGGTAAAACCACTGGCTGGATTCATCGCGCCGGTCTGAAAAACAAGAACGTGCAGATGCTCAATAGCGTCGAGTACCTGAAGATCGATGCCGCTGGCCTGCATATCCGTATCGCCGAGGGTGAGCCACAAGTGCTGCCGGTGGATACCGTGATCATCTGCGCCGGCCAGGATCCACTGCGTGAGCTGCAGGACGGTCTGGTGGCGGCAGGACAGCGCGTGCACTTGATCGGCGGCGCCGATGTAGCGGCTGAATTGGATGCCAAGCGGGCGATCAATCAGGGTTCGCGTCTAGCGGCTGAACTCTAAGACTTTCTGCATAAACCGTCATGCCCGCGAAAGTGGGTATGACGGCTTAATTGTTGGTCTTCAGGCTTTTCATCAGGGGTACGCAGCACATGCAAGCTTTATCGCCCAACCCAGCTGTTGCCGTCACGCTCGAACAATGGCATGCCATGCTCGAAAAGCAGGATCTGCGTGCTCTGCCTGCCTTACTGCATCCGCAGGCGGTGTTTCGTTCACCGATGGCGTTCAAACCTTATAGCGGTGCGCCGCTGGTGACGCTGATCCTGAACACCGTCTCGCAGGTGTTTGAGGATTTTGCTTACCATCGGCAGCTGTTCAGCGAAGATGGTTTGAGCGTGGTGTTGGAGTTCAGTGCCTGCGTCGGTGACCGTCAGCTCAAAGGCATCGACCTGATTCAATTCGATGAAGACGGCAAAATCGTCGAATTCGAAGTGATGATTCGTCCCCTGAGTGGTCTGCAAGCCCTCGGTGAAGAAATGGGGCGTCGTCTGGCGCCTTTCCTGGCGGCCGCCAAAGCCTGAGTCGTTGCACCAAACCCATCACAATTTCGCCCTGCCGCTGGTTTGCCTGAGCGCCACGGCGGGCGACTGCCAACCCAGTCACATTGCCCGCGGTACTTTTTCCCCTAGACTTGTCGAAACCACGGGATAGCGCCTGTTTGTGCAGATTCTGCATAATCTGCCAGGAGCGTCACCCGCCCGAGCGGAATATCACCGTGTTGGCCTAGAGGGAAACCGATGAGCATGCAGAACAAGCCGCAGATGGTGGAAGCCGTGATGTTCTTCAGTGAGCGCGGCATCTGCAAGGAAATGCTCTTTCCTGAATTCGAGGCTTTGCTCGACGGCATCGTGAATATGCCGGAGTTCGCCGATCAGCAGGTGCGCGTCGCTTTTGTGTTGATCAACCCGCGGTTGCTGGTGCGGGCGGCGGTGTTCTTCTATCTGGATTTCGACGAGAACGGCTCGCCCGATAGCGGTTGGAATATCCCCCTGCGGCATCTGGCCGAGCGCTCCGGGCGTGGCCCAGACCTCGGCGCGGGGCCGATTCGTTTGGCCTGCCGCAGCCAGTGCCCGGTGTCCTGGCATCAGATGCACCTGTGGGACCCCAGCCTGGCACCGGGGCAGAACGACCTCGTCCTGCTGCGCGATGCGGCCAAGCGTAATCAGTTGGGCTTGCTGGTCGAGGATGACTCGGCACAGATAGTCGCTCCCGAACGTTTGCAAATGGCTTCCGAGGATAAATGGCATGCGCCAGATCCTGCCAAGGAAGTGGCGGAGAAACAGGCTGAGAAAATCAATCAGGAGCACCGCCTGAAAGCCGCACAACTGATCAGGCAGCAGCGGCTGCGGATCAGCAGCCTGAGCCAGCAACACGAAGAGGAGTTGGCCAAACTCAAATTGGCCAGTGCTGAGGAAAATAAAACGCTGCAGGTGCAAATCCATGGCCTGCACCTGGCTTTGCGCCAGCAGGAGGATCTCAATGCGAGCCTCAAGGCGCAATTAGCCGTGCAAGCCGATGGCATCCAGAAAAATCGCGAAGAAATGACTCAGCAATTGCGGGCTTTGGAGCAGCATGGCCGCACCGAGAGCGATATCCTGCGCACGCAGTTTGACGCTGAGTTGCAGGCCAAGATCGCGTCTGCGGTTGTGGAGTACAAAGAGCAGATCGCCATTCGTGACGTTGAGCTGGCCTACCGCAACGAGCTGGACGCGCAACTGCAACAAGAAGTCGAGCGCCTCAAGGTTGAGCGTGACGCGTTTGCCAGCCAGGGCAGTGAGCAGATTCTCGAGCGGCTAGCCAAGCTCGGCGTGGTGTTCGTCGTCTATCACCCGGGTGCCGGCCACTTGACTATCCCGCTGCAGGATATCGCCCGTTATCAGGACAATCCAATGGCCTACGCCGCGGCCAAGTGCTTCGTTTCCGAAGCGCAATATCGCCACTGGCTGGCGCATTACCAGAAGCCGGACTGCGAGGCGGACTTGCCCAGCGGTGGGCGCTGCGCCATGCCGATCGATCGGGTCGACAGCCCCAGTCGGTTTGTCGCAGGCGATTCCAATTGCTGTGCGCGGCATAAGGCCAGCAGCCGCCTGCGCACTGTCAGCTAAGCCTTGTCTCTCGTTGTTCCTCAGTGGGCGCCAAGGGCACCACTTGAGCCTTTGCATCTCGATTGGCTGGCACAGGCTGGCGTCGAGCTGGCGGTGTTGCGCCTCGACCTGATCGACTCGCTGATCTCCGGCAATAAGTGGTTCAAGCTGACCCAGCATTTGGTTACCGCTGCCGTTGAGGGTGCCGATGGCTTGATCAGCCTGGGCGGGGCGCATTCCAATCATCTGCATGCGCTGGCAGCGGCGGGAAAGCGCTTTAGCTTCCCCACCGCTGGCTTGCTGCGCGGAGAACCGCAATACACGCCGACTGTGCGTGATTTGCAGGCATGGGGCATGCAATTGCACTGGCTCGGCTACGGCGGTTATCGAGCGCGGCATCGGCCGGATTTCTGGGCGGAATGGCAGGCACGCTACCCCAAACTGCACGCAGTGCCGGAGGGCGGTGGTGGTTTGCCGGGTGCGTTGGGCTGTGCGGTGCTGGTGATGCAGGCGCGTGAACAGTTGGCTGCGCTCGGTTGGGCTGACTATGACGGCTGGTGGCTGGCCGTTGGCACGGGGACTACCCTGGCTGGCTTGGTGCTGGCGGAGGCGGGTGCGCATCCGGTGTTCGGCGCTGTGGCGGTGCCGGGCGATCATGGCGTGGCGCAGCAGGTACAGATGATTCTGCGCCAGGCCAACGTGGCAGATCGTGGTTATCACTTGCTGGACGCTTGTCGCGGTGGCTTTGCCAAGGTCGATGCAGAGTTGGAGCGCTTTATTCTTGAGCTTGAGGCGTGCAGCGGTGTCCCGCTAGAGCCGCTATATACCGCGAAAGCATTAATGGCATTGCGCCAGCAGGTCGAGGCCGGTTACTTTGCCCCGGGCTCGCGCCTGCTCTTCGTCCATACGGGGGGCTTGCAGGGTCGCAGGGGCGCCGTATGAACAACGAGCCGATGCGCTGACGCGATCTGGCTGAACCTGTGGTCGGTGGTGCAGAGCTTCGACCGGTGGAGTCTGAATACCCTTATGAGTGCCCCCCTGAATCCCGAACAGTTGCGCAGTCTGACGCCGCTCAACGTGCTCTCTGAGCAGCAGTGGCGCGAGCTGCGCGGTCAACTAGTGCCGCAACCCTTGCTGGCCGGTCAATTGCTGTTCCGCCAGGGTGATCAGGCGCAGCTGACCCATTACCTTTTGGCGGGCGAACTGCTGCTGCGCTCTGTCGAGGGTCAAGAAGAGCATTTACTCGCGGGCAGTGAAGCCAGCTGCCATCCGCTGTCTCCCAGCCTGCCGCGCTTGCATGAAGTTCGGGCGCTGACCGATGCCAGCCTGCTGACGCTGGATAGCGCGACCCTGACGCGGTTATTGATCTGGCGCCTGGCCTACCAGGATCTGTTGTTGGAGTTGGGGCAGGCCGGCGAGGACGTGGAGTGGCTCGAGCGGCTGCTGGAAAACCCACTCTTCGCCAAAGTACCGCCGCCGAATGTGCGTGCCATGCTCGAGCGTATGCAGCGCATCGAGCTGCCAGCCGGTAGCACGGTGCTGCGCGAGGGGGAGGCGGGCGATTGCTGCTTCTTCTTGAACAGTGGACGCGCGGAGGTGATTCGCGGTGCGGGTAGCGAGCATCAGGTGCTGGCCGAACTGGAAGTCGGCGCGTGTTTCGGTGAGGAGGCGCTGCTGGCCGACCGGCCGCGTAATGCCACCGTGACCATGCTGGACGCTGGCGTGGTTTTGCGTCTGGATCGTCAGGACTTCTTCGCCTTGCTCAAGGCGCCGGTGGTCGACGAGGTGTCTTTCGGTGAGGCAGCGCGGCTGCAGTCAGGTGGCGCGCAGTGGCTGGATGTGCGGCTGCAGGAGGAATACGAACGCGCCCATGCCCTTGAATCGCTGAATATGCCGTTGCAGCTGCTGCGCCTGAAGGCTCGGCTATTGGATAAGGCGCGCACTTACCTGTGTTATTGCGATAGCGGTAAACGCAGCGCCAGTGCAGTGTTTCTACTGTCGCAGTTGGGGTTCACGGTGTATGTCCTACGCGATGGTTTGGACGCCTTGCCGGCGGTGCTGCGTGATGGGTTGCTCTGCGAAAGTGGTTCGGGCTATCTGGCTCGCTCCGGCGGGCGTACCGAGCGTAGCCGTTAGCAGCGCACTTAAGTACAGAGACGATCCCGTTGGTGCTGAACGCAGTGATGCCCAACAAGGAGTCGCTTAGCGACTCCCAATGCCCGGTCTGGTGATTGGAAGCCCGGCCTTGGAGGCCGGTTGTTGGGCATCGCCTTTGGCTCAGCACCAACCTACGAGGCATTAGCTGTTACAGAGACTTTCCCATCGCCACCCCGTTGTGGCCATTGATCGGCGACCAGGAATAAGCGTTCGGCTTCTTCCCAGCTCCCTGCTGAGTTTTCCTTAAATCTGACCAGCAGTTGTGCCGGCGCATGCTCGTCCAGTTGAGTCAGCCACTGCGCCAGTTGTAACGGCGTCCAGGTGTCCTCTGCGACCACGCGCGCCGGCGCCAGCCAGGTATGTCGAGGTATGGGTTGCCAGCGCCCCGCGGCACTTGCGTCGAGAAAGGCTGGCCAGTCGCGACGGTGCAGCCAGCGGCCGCGCAAATGCTGCGGTTGAGCACCGTGCGGAGCTTCACTGCTGCCGGGCCAGGGGTAGAACAGGTAGCCGCCGAGCCAGAGTTCGGCCTGAATCTGCGTTATGCCGAACTCGGCCAGAACTGCCTGCGCTTCGGGGCGAGCGGAGAGGGGCAGCTGATGCCGGCTCAAATGGTTCAGCTTGAGATCCAGGCGATCATGGCTGCCGGGGCCGAGCCAGCAAGCGGCGGCAGTGCCATCGCCGTGCTGGGGGCCGAGGTAGAGTTTGATCGCCAGCTCCAGGTGATGCACGCCCTCGTCATCGCGCAGTATCAGATCCAGTTCACCCAAGGTATGCCCGGCTTGGCGGATCGGCAGGTTAGCCGCCATCAGCTCGATGCCGGGTGCTGCATACAGGGCGAACTGCCAAAGCCGCTCGTAGTACAGGCCGAGCCGTCGCACCGAGTGTTGGGCTAACCACCCCTCGAGCGCTGCGCTATTGCGGTCGAGGGTCTGCAGCCAGTCGGCCAGTTTTTCCGGTGCAGCGACCCAGGCACTGGCGCTGAGCGGGTGGCGCTGCGGCCAAGGGGTGGTGCTGAGTATCGGTGGGGCGAGCAGCACCCAGGCCAGGTCGCGCACTTGGGGGTGGTGCAACTGGCGGGGCAGGTCGGCAAGCGCGTTGAAAGGCATCATTCTGCGAGCATAGCGCCTGTCTTTACAAAAAAGGCATTGCTGCCTCGATACACCTGTTTCAAACGAATCCTGGCTGCACCTTTTGCCACGCTGCGACAAAATCCACTCGCCAGCGCTTCACCGCACTCATACGTCGAGGCTCTGGTTTGCCTGTCGGCGGCTTTCGCCCATAATCGGCCTATCTTGACTGTCCCAGAGCCCCGTAGGAGCCCCATGGAGCAATTTCGCAATATCGGCATCATCGGTCGCTTGGGCAGTTCGCAGGTGCTCGACACCATTCGCCGACTGAAGAAATTCCTGCTCGATCGCCATCTGCACGTGATCCTCGAGGACACCATCGCCGAGGTGTTGCCAGGCCACGGGTTGCAAACCTCCTCGCGCAAGAGCCTGGGTGAGGCCTGCGATCTGGTGATTGTCGTCGGCGGCGACGGTAGCCTGCTCGGCGCCGCGCGGGCGCTGGCCCAATTTAAAGTCCCGGTGTTGGGGATCAACCGCGGCAGCCTGGGCTTTCTCACCGATATTCGCCCGGATGAGCTGGAGGTGAAGGTTGCAGGGGTGCTCGATGGCCAGTACCTGGTGGAAAACCGCTTCTTGCTGGAGGCCGAGGTGCGTCGGCATACCGAAACGATAGGTCAGGGCGACGCTCTCAACGATGTGGTGCTGCACCCCGGTAAATCCACGCGGATGATCGAGTTCGAACTGCATATCGACGGCCAGTTCGTCTGCAGCCAGAAGGCCGACGGCCTGATCGTCGCCACGCCCACCGGCTCGACCGCCTATGCGCTGTCGGCCGGCGGGCCGATCATGCACCCTAAACTGGACGCCATCGTCATCGTGCCGATGTACCCGCACACCCTGTCCAGCCGGCCGATTGTGGTGGATGGCAACAGTGAGCTGAAAATCGTCGTCTCCAAGGACATGCAGATCTACCCGCAGGTTTCCTGCGATGCGCAAAACCACTTCACCTGTGCACCCGGCGACACCATCACCGTCAGCAAGAAGCCACAGAAGCTCTGCCTGATTCACCCGCTGGAACACAATTATTACGAGGTCTGCCGGACCAAACTGGGCTGGGGCAGCAGGCTTGGTGGCGGAGGGGATTGATAGGGCGTGCTCAGAGTAAATGGTGGCCGCGCCGCCGCCCCGAAAGGCGCAAGACCAGGAATGAGGAGAGAGGTTTGGTTACTCCAAATGAACGACGAATGACGCCGAATTGCGCCTTTCGGGGCGCGGCCCTGCGGGTGGGCGTTGCGCGCGCGCCATACTGCGTTGCGGACCTTGCCGAGGGAATGACCATCGCCTGCGTTCCGCGCCTTGCCTGGCACGCGCGCAATGCCAACGCGGCTCACCATTTACTGTGAGCACGCCCTATATGTTCGACCCGGCACGCAGCTACGACTTGATTGGTGACGTGCACGGCTGCGCCCACACCCTCGCGCGCCTGTTGGATACGCTTGGCTATCGTCGGCAGGCCGGCAGCTGGCGCCACCCACGGCGCATGGCGCTATTTCTCGGCGATATCATCGACCGCGGGCCGCGCATCCGTGAGGCGCTGCATATCGTGCACGGCATGGTCGAAGCGGGCCAAGCGCTGTGCATCATGGGTAACCATGAGTTCAATGCGCTTGGCTGGAGCACCCCGGCGCTGCCGGGGAGCGGTCGGCACTATGTCCGTGAGCACACGCCGCGGCATGCGCGGCTGATCAAAGAAAGTCTGCAGCAGTTCGAGGCTTATCCGGGCGAGTGGCGTGATTTTCTTGGCTGGTTTTATCAACTGCCACTGTTTATCGATGCCGGCCGCTTCCGCGTCGTGCATGCCTGCTGGGATGCCGGCTTGATCGAGTCGTTGCGCGCGCTGTATGCCGACGGCCGGGTGGATGAGCCGTTCCTGCAAGCCGCCGCCGTGCCAGGCAGTTTCGCCGACACGGTGTTTAACCGTCTGCTACGCGGTACGGACATGCGCTTGCCTCACGGGTTGACGCTGACCAGCGATGATGGCTTTACCCGCGCGTTCTTTCGCACCAAGTTCTGGGAGGAGAATCCGCAGACCTACGGTGACATTGTGTTTCAGCCGGACGCCTTGCCTGAGCAGGTCGCGCAGACGCCGCTGTCCGCCGCGGAAAAAACCGAACTGCTGCGCTATGGACCGAAGGAGCCACTGTTGTTTGTCGGCCATTACTGGCGAAGTGGCAAGCCGGCGCCGATTCGGCCGAACCTGGCCTGTCTGGATTACAGCGCAGTGCTGTCTGGCAAGTTGGTGGCCTATCGCCTGGATCAAGAAACCCGCCTCGACCCACGCAAGTTCGCCTGGGTTGAAGTTGAGCGGCCGGAGTTAATGCAATGAGTGCTGTTGAGGTCTTACGTCTGCCGCTGAGCGTCAATCTGGGCGGCTTTGTGGCGCTGTTGCAGCGCTTGCAAGTACCGCATCGCGTCAGTGAGGAGTCCGGCGAGCAGGTACTGTGGGTGCCGGGCGAGCAGTTGGCTGAGGATGTGCGCGGCCTTTATCAGCGGTTTCCCGAGGGTGACCCTGATTTCCAACTGGTGCCGGCGCCGGTGTCGGAGAGGGCGGGCGGCTTTGTCCAGCAACTACGCGACAGCCCGCTCACCACCTTGGTGTTGCTGCTGACCTTGCTGGTGGCTGGAGTGACCTTGCTCGGCGATAACTTCGCCACCATCCGCTGGCTGAGCTTTCAGGACTTCCAGATTCAAGGCGAGTACATCGTTTTCACGCCGCTGGCCGAGAGCCTGGCCGCCGGGCAGTGGTGGCGGCTGATCACGCCGATACTGATCCATTTCGGCGTGTTGCACCTGGCGATGAATGCCATGTGGTTCTGGGAGCTGGGGCGACGGATCGAGGCGCGCCAAGGCGGCGTGATGCTGCTGGGGCTGACGCTGCTGTTCGGTCTGGTCTCCAACTGTGTCCAGTATGTCTCTGCCGGACCTGGGTTGTTCGGCGGACTGTCCGGCGTGCTGTATGGCCTGCTCGGGCACTGCTGGATTTTCCAGTGGCTTGCGCCTAACGCGGCTTATCGCTTGCCCAAGGGTGTAGTGGTGATGATGCTGATCTGGTTGCTGGTCTGCCTGTCCGGTGTGACCGAGACCTTGGGCTTTGGGGCGATTGCCAACGGTGCACATGTCGGTGGCTTGCTGGTGGGTTGTGCCACAGGGCTGCTAGGAGGTGCGCTGGCGCGCCTACGCCGCTAACAGGCCATTGAAAAACTACTGCACTCGGCTATGCGGCGTTGAAATCAGCCTAAAAATGCTCATTTACAGCTCGTAAACTGCGCTTTTTCGGCTGATTGACTCGCTGCGCTCGCCCTGGCGGGCCAGCCTTTGGCTGTTACTCCGCTTCGCTGCGTTGCGCCTTGTGACCCACATGGATGTGGGGAATGCCGCTACCCGTAGGGAACGGGTGCGGCCCTAGCCTTCGCTCGCTACCTTTTTCAACGGCCTGTTAAACTGCCGCTTTATGTTTGGAGGCGTTCATGTCGTCTTTTGCTGAAATGATTGAAAACATCACCCCCGAGATTTACCAGAGCCTCAAGCTGGCGGTGGAAATCGGCAAATGGTCGGATGGCCGCAAGCTGAGCCAGGAGCAGAAAGAACTGAGTTTGCAGGCCGTCATCGCCTGGGAGCTGCAAAACCTGCCCGAGGAACAGCGCACCGGTTACATGGGCCCGCAGGAGTGCAGCTCGAAATCCGCCCCAGTGCCAAATATCCTGTTCAAATCGGAAGCAATCCATTGAGCGAGCTTGGTCGCGGCGCGTTGAGCAAAATGTCGGCGCGTCTGGAGACGCCGGTGCAGTACGCGTTTCGCTTGGGTGATGAAGAGCTGCCGGTCAATCCGCTGATCGGTAAAACCCTGCGTCTGGAGTACCTCGGCGCGATTTACTGCAGTCATTGCGGACGCAAGACCAAAACCAGCTTCGGCCAGGGTTATTGCTACCCTTGCATGAGCAAGCTGGCGCAGTGCGATATCTGCATCATGAGTCCGGAAAGATGCCACTACGATGCTGGTACCTGTCGTGAGCCGAGCTGGGGCGAGCAGTTCTGCATGACCGATCACGTGGTCTATTTGGCCAACTCTTCAGGGGTCAAGGTCGGCATTACCCGCGCGACTCAGGTGCCTACCCGCTGGCTGGATCAGGGTGCGACTCAGGCGCTACCGATCTTGCGGGTGGCGACCCGGCAGCAGTCCGGCTTCGTCGAAGACCTGCTGCGTAGCCAGGTGGCGGACAAGACCAACTGGCGGGCTTTGCTTAAAGGTGATGCGCCGCCGGTGGATCTGCCGGCGATACGCGAGCAGTTGTTCGCGAGCTGTGGCGAAGGTTTGCAGGCGTTGCAGCAGCGTTTTGGTTTGCAGGCGATTCAGCAGCTAAGCGATCTGGAACCCATCGAGATTCGTTACCCGATCGAGGCTTACCCGGCCAAGATCACCAGCTTCAACCTGGACAAAGACCCAATCGCAGAGGGCACGCTGCTTGGCATCAAGGGCCAATACCTGCTGTTCGATACCGGCGTCATCAATATCCGCAAATACACGGCTTACCAACTCGCCGTGCATTCCTGAACGTAAAGGGCCATAAGCCATGCGCACCGAACAACCGAAGATGATTTACCTGAAGGACTATCAGGCACCGGAGTACCTGATCGATGAGACCCATCTGACCTTCGAGTTGTTCGAGGACCACACCCTGGTTCATGCGCAACTGCTGATGCGCCGCAATCCTGAGCGTGGCGCCGGTCTGCCGCCGCTGGTGCTGGATGGCCAGCAGCTTGAACTGTTGGCGCTGAGCATGGATGGCCGTGAGCTGTTGGCTGGTGACTACCAGTTGAGCGACAGCCACCTGACCTTGCAGCCATTGGCGGCGAACTTCACCCTCGACAGCAGCGTGCGCATCCACCCGGAAAGCAACACCGCCCTGGAGGGCTTGTACAAATCCGGCAGCATGTTCTGCACCCAGTGCGAGGCCGAGGGCTTTCGCAAGATCACCTATTACCTCGATCGCCCGGACGTGATGAGTCGTTTCACCACCACCCTGAGCGCCGAGCAGCACAGCTACCCGGTGCTGTTGTCCAACGGCAACCCGATTGCCAGCGGGCCGGAGGAGGGGGGGCGGCACTGGGCGACCTGGGAAGACCCGTTCATGAAACCGGCCTACCTGTTCGCGTTAGTCGCCGGTGATCTGTGGTGCATCGAAGACACCTTCAACACCATGAGCCAGCGCGAAGTAGCGCTGCGTATCTATGTCGAGCCGGAAAATATCGACAAGTGCCAGCACGCCATGGACAGCTTGAAGAAGTCCATGCGCTGGGATGAAGAGGTTTATGGTCGCGAGTACGACTTGGACATCTTCATGATCGTCGCGGTGAACGACTTCAACATGGGCGCCATGGAAAACAAGGGCCTCAACATCTTCAACTCCAGTTGCGTGCTGGCCAAGGCCGAGACAGCCACCGATGCCGCGCATCAACGTGTTGAAGCGGTGGTCGCGCACGAGTATTTCCACAACTGGTCGGGCAACCGGGTGACCTGCCGTGACTGGTTCCAGTTGTCCTTGAAGGAGGGCTTTACGGTGTTCCGTGATGCCGAGTTCTCTGCGGACATGAACTCGCGCACGGTCAAGCGGATCGAGGACGTGGCCTACCTGCGCACCCATCAATTCGCCGAAGATGCCGGCCCGATGGCCCACGCGGTGCGCCCGGACAGCTTCATAGAGATCTCCAACTTCTACACCCTGACGGTGTATGAGAAGGGTTCGGAAGTGGTGCGGATGATTCACACCCTGCTCGGCGCCGAGGGTTTCCGCAAAGGCACCGACCTGTATTTCCAGCGGCACGATGGCCAGGCGGTGACCTGCGATGACTTCATCAAGGCCATGGAAGACGCCAATGGCGTCGAGCTGACCCAGTTCAAGCGCTGGTACAGCCAGGGGGGCACGCCGCGCCTGCAAGTCAGCGAGGCCTATGATGCGGCAAGCAAGACCTACACCCTGAGCTTCCGCCAGAGCTGCCCGGCGACTCCCGGGCAGGCGCAGAAGTTGCCGTTCGTGATTCCGGTCGAGTTGGGTCTGCTGGATGGCAAGGGTCGGGCTCTGCCGCTGCGGTTGGCGGGTGAAGCCAAGGCGCCGGGCGAGACTCGAGTGCTTGCCGTTACCGAGGCCGAGCAGTCGTTTAGCTTCGTTGATCTGGCCGAGAAGCCATTGCCGTCGTTACTGCGCGGCCTGTCTGCACCGGTCAAACTGGGCTTCCCCTACGACCGTGATCAACTGATGTTCCTCATGCAGCACGACTCCGACGGTTTTAACCGTTGGGAGGCGGGCCAGCAGCTGGCTGTGCAGGTGCTGCAAGAGCTGATCGGTCAGCATCAGCGTGGCGAGAAACTGCTGCTCGATCAGCGGCTGGTGGCTGCGTTACGCACCGTGCTGGCAGACCAGCAGCTGGATCAGGCGATGGTGGCTGAGATGCTGTCGTTGCCGAGCGAGGCCTACCTGACCGAAATCAGCGAGAGCGCGGACGTCGATGCCATCCATACCGCCCGCGAGTTTGCTCGGCAGCAACTGGCCGAAGCCTTGTTCGCACCTCTATGGCAGCGTTATCAGGCCAATCGCGAGTTGTCTCGACACAGTGAATATGTCGCCGAAGCGGCGCATTTCGCGCGTCGCAGCCTGCAAAATATTGCGCTCTCATACTTAATGATGAGTGAAAAGCCGGAAGTACTCGGCGCCTGCCTGGAACAGTACGAAGCCTGTGACAACATGACCGAGCGCCTGGCGGCCTTGGCCGTGTTGGTCAACTCATCGTTCGCGGAAGAAAAGAGCAAGGCGCTGGCGGCTTTCGCCGAGCACTTCAAGGACAACCCGCTGGTGATGGATCAGTGGTTCAGCGTGCAGGCGGGGAGCACGCTACCGGGTGGGTTGGAGCGGGTTCAGCAGTTGATGCAGCATCCGGCGTTTACCCTGAAAAACCCCAACAAGGTGCGGGCGTTGATCGGTGCTTTCGCCGGCCAGAATTTGGTCAACTTCCATCGCGCAGACGGTGCCGGTTATCGTTTCCTGGCCGACCTGGTCATTACGCTCAACGCCCTCAACCCGCAGATTGCTTCTCGCCAGTTGGCGCCGTTGACGCGCTGGAGCAAATACGACGCGGCGCGCCAGGCGTTGATGAGGGCCGAGCTCGAGCGAATCCTTGCCTCAGGTGAGCTCTCCAGCGACGTCTACGAAGTCGTTAGCAAAAGCCTAGCCTAAGGCGAGTCCCACCTCTCAAGAGTGTTACCGACCATTCTCCGGTAACACTCCCTTGTTACTTCTGGAAATAACCAACCTCCGTCTTATTCGCTAACCCGCTTTAGGTTGGGGGTTTTGCCTTGACTGCTGATTGCTTGCGTGTGCAAGAAATTTTCTGCGGTGTGGCCTTGAGTGACAATACGCGCCATATCGTAGGACAAATTATGCAGTCATCTACTGAGTGATGAGTGAATCGGTCAGTGAATGATCAGTCACAAAAAGCCTGAATGTTCACGGTTTGTTGGCGCCGTTTTATTGAATTAAAACGACTGTTTGGCACCATGGTTGCAATAGAGCCAAGGATTTGGCCCTGAAATGGTGCATTTCCAGCCCAGGGGTGCGCGTCAAGCGCGTTGGGGGATTTTTCTTCCGATCAACTAAAAGACCGCCACGAGTGCGGTTGTGCTGCGCCCCTTTAGTTTGGGGCTCGATAAGAAGAATGATCTGTCCACGGAGTAAAGTCTCGATGGAATTCAAACCCCGTAATCCTATGTTGCGTTTCGCGCCGTCCAAGGCTGGTTTTGCCTTTGCCGGTATCCTGCCGCTGCTGGTTGCCGCTCACGCCCAGGCGGTGGAATTTAGCTTTGCCGACAATGAAGTCAGCGGTTCTATCGATACCACGGTGTCCTACGGTCAGCTTTGGCGTGTGCAGGGTCGCGACAAAACTAACGACGATATCAACACCAACGACGGCAACCGTAATTTCGATACGGGCCTGGTTTCCGAGGTCTACAAGATCACTTCCGACCTGGAAGCGACCTACAAGAATTACGGCGTTTTCGTTCGTGGTACCGCTTTCTATGACACTCAGATCATGGATAAGCGCAATGATTACTACGACAACAACAGCCCAGTTCAGCCGAGCCAGAACTTCCCGAAAGACAACAGCTTCACCGACGAAACTCGTGATAAAGCCGGGACTGACGCACAAATTCTCGATGCCTATCTTTATGGCAACTGGGATGTCGCCGATATGCCGGTTACCGGTCGTATTGGCAGGCAGGTATTCAACTGGGGTGAGGGTCTGTTCTACCGTGGTGGCGTGAACACCACCAACCCGGTGGATGCAGCCAAGTTCCGCCTACCTGGCTCCGAATTGAAAGAAGTGCTGGTGCCGGTTGAGGCGCTGAGCTTCAACCTTGGCCTGACCGACAACCTGTCGATGGAAACCTTCTACCAGTGGAACTGGAAGGAGACCGCGATTGACCCGGTCGGCACTTATTTCTCTGAAACCGACTTGTTTGCCGAGGGCGGCAACACGGCCTATTCCACTCAGCCAAAACTGGCTCCGCTCAGCGGTCTGTACAGTGGGTTGAGCGCTGCGGGTGTCGGCGGCCTGCAAGGCGGTCGGGCGATCGACTCGAATGGCAATATCAAGGTTGCGTCCATTGGCCCTGACATCAATGCCAAGAACGACGGCCAGTTCGGTGTCGCCTTCCGCTATATCGCCGAAGAGCTGAACTCCACCGAATTTGGCGCGTATTTCGTCAACTATCATGCGAAAGAGCCGACCATCGCTGCTGATCTGGGCGACTATGCCGGTCTTAATCTTGCGCAAATCCAGGCGGCTGCTGCTCCGGCAATTCAGCGATCGGTTGCTGCTCAGGCAGGTATCAGCGTGGCGCAGTTGCAACGAGTGCTCGCCGCTGCCCCGACCAGCCCGCTGGCGAATGCCTACCGCAGTGCGCTGACCAGCGCTGTCGGCGGTGTCGCAACCGTTGACGTGGCTAACCAGGTCAATGCGCGTCGCGAATATGCTGAAGATATCCGTATGTACGGTTTCAGCTTCAATACCACCCTTGGCGATGCTTCTGTGTTCGGTGAGTTGTCCTACCGCCCGAATTTGCCAATCGGTGTTGCGACCACCAACGATCTACTGGGTGACCTGCTGCAACAGGCGCCGGTTCTGGCTACGCCCGGCCGCAGCGTCAATATCGGTGGCCAGACGGTTCAGCTGGGGGATGAGATCCACAACTCCGAGCGCGTCGAGGCCTACAACGCCTCCCTGGGCACTATCTATAACTTCGGTCCAGCCCTGAGCTTCGACTCGCTGTTCGGCGTTGCTGAATTGGCTTCCGAGCACCTGCGCGGTGACGATCTGCAATACCGGGCATTTGACGGCAGCACTCGTTACTTCTCTGGTCGCGGTAACAGCTCTTACGTCAGCGGCGGCGATCGTGACGATCAAGTCAACAAGAACGCTTACGGTTATACCCTGCTGCTCAGCGGCACCTGGAACGACGTGTACGCCGGCGTGAACGTTTCTCCATATGCCGTCTACAAAGACGACTTCGAGGGTAACTCCTACCAGACCGGTAACTTCATCGAAGGGCGCAAGGCTTACACCCTGGGTGTGAAGGCCAGCTATCTGAACAGCCTGGAAGCCGAGCTGCAGTACACCGAGTTCTTCGGTGGCGGCCAGAACAACTCGGTGCGTGACCGCGACAACGTCGGCGTTAACGTCAAGTACTCCTTCTAAAAACTATTAGAAAAATGCCGGGCGCCGGTAGGTGCTCGGTGGATGAATCCTCACGGAGAAATATGATGCTGAAAAAGCACACGCTGATTGGCGCCGCGATTGCCCTGGCGCTGACTGTTGGTAGCGCGCTGGCGGCGGTCTCGTCGCAAGAAGCGGCTAAGCTGGGTACTAGCCTGACTCCCTTCGGTGCCGAGAAGGCTGGCAACGCCGCTGGCACTATCCCGGCCTGGACCGGTGGTATCACCAAGGCGCCGGCTGAATACAAGACGCCAGGCCAGCACCACCCGGACCCGTTCGCCGGTGACAAACCGCTGTTCACCATTACCAAAGCCAACCTGGATCAGTACAAGGCCAACCTGACTCCCGGTCAGATCGCCCTGTTCAATGCTTATCCGAACAGCTACCAGATGCCGGTGTACCAGACTCGCCGCTCCGGCTCCGCGCCGCAGTGGGTGTATGACAGCAGCGTGAAGAACGCCACTACCGCCAAGCTGCTGGTCGGCGGCAACGGTTTTGCCGACGCCTACGGCGGCATCCCGTTCCCAATTCCGCAAAATGGCGTGGAGGCGGTGTGGAACCACATCGCTCGCTACCGTGGTACTTACATCGTCCGTCGCGCTTCCGAAGTGGCCGTTCAGCGTAACGGTGCCTTCACGCTGGTGACCTCGCAACAAGAGGCGATGTTCAAGTTCTACAACCCGAAGAATTCGTACGCTGACCTGAACAACATCATGTTCTACTACCTGTCCTTCACCAAGAGCCCGGCGCGCTTGGCTGGTGGTGCGGTACTGGTACACGAGACCCTGGATCAGGTGAAAGAGCCGCGTCAGGCTTGGGGCTATAACGCTGGTCAGCGTCGTGTGCGTCGCGCGCCGAACCTGGCCTATGACACCCCGATTGCTGCGGCCGACGGCCTGCGTACCGCCGATGACACCGACATGTTCAACGGTGCCCCGGATCGTTACGACTGGAAGCTGGTAGGTAAAAAGGAAGTCTACATTCCTTATAACAACTACAAAGTCTCCAGCCCTGATGTTAAGTACGCGGATCTGCTGCAGGTGGGTCACTTGAACCCGGCGCTGACGCGTAACGAGCTGCACCGTGTGTGGGTGGTGGAAGGCACGTTGAAATCCGGCGCCCGTCACATCTACTCCAAACGCACCCTGTTCCTTGACGAGGACAGCTGGCAAGCGGCGGAAGTGGACCAGTACGATGGCCGTGGCGAGCTGTGGCGTGTGTCCTTGGCTTATCTGAAGAACTACTACGAACTGCCGACCACCTGGTCTGCACTGGACGTGTTCCACGATCTGCAAGCGCGTCGTTACCACGTGCAGAACCTGGATAACGAGGAGCCGACCACCATCGACTTCAGCCAGCCGATTCCAGACGACGGCTACTTCAAGCCGGCAGCGCTGCGTCGCCGCGGAACGCGTTGATCGCAGTTATCACAGCCCCGGTTGTGTAGTGTTGGAGAAAGGCCGCGTAGGCTGGGTTAGGCGCGCCACG
The DNA here is from genome assembly GCF_003596405.1 of Pseudomonas cavernicola. Classification (NCBI taxonomy): domain Bacteria; kingdom Pseudomonadati; phylum Pseudomonadota; class Gammaproteobacteria; order Pseudomonadales; family Pseudomonadaceae; genus Pseudomonas; species Pseudomonas cavernicola. The sequence goes on along the minus strand of NZ_QYUR01000002.1, from coordinate 2,332,023 downwards.
GGTTGTGGCTTCTGCGGTAATCGGTGGCGCGCCGTAACCCGGCGATACACCGGTATCAATGCCATCGCAATGCCGAATTACGTGGCTTTTGCGATCGCGTTGGTTGTTGCGGATTTGCTTGCGCCGCTAACCCAGCCTGCATGCCGTGGTACGCGTTGATCACAGACAGCACAACTCAGTTGTGTAGTGTTGGCGAAAGGCCGCTACAGTAGTAGCGGCCTTTCTGCATCAGGAAACCGAATAAGGTGTCAATCATGCGGGTTTGCCTTAACAAAACATAACGTCATGTTGATTGTCAGGCCTTTCAAAAGCTGGATAGGATAGGCGGTCTGCTAAAAGACAGTTCGACCCATAACAATAAAGGGGAAAGGTGTATGAGTGAGCCCGTCATGCGGCGCACCCAGTCCGGTGAAGCTATGAAGTTCCTTCGCGCACCGGCGTTCCGCTTCCACTCGCCGCTGGCTAAAGTGCTTTCGCTGTGTAGTGTGCTGTCTGTTCTGAGCTTTGCCGCAGCTCCGCTGCAGGCGCAAAGCGCCACCGATTCAGCAACCGACTATTCCATTGAGTCGCCAAAGGCCGTGAGCGCACTACTGCTCGATATAGCTCATGCGGGCAAACGCTTGGTGGCAGTGGGCGATCGTGGCCACATCCTTTACTCCGACGATAATGGCAAGGTCTGGACACAGGCCAAGGTGCCAACTCGACAGATGCTTACTGCTGTCTTCTTTGTCGATGACAAGCATGGCTGGGCTGTTGGTCACGATGCTCAGATCCTAGCCAGCGAAGATGGCGGCGCCACTTGGGTTCAACAGTTCAGTGATCTAGAGCGCGAAGAGGGTGCGCCTTTTCTGGATGTCTGGTTCAAGGATCAAAACACAGGTTTTGTCGTGGGCGCGTACGGTGCGTTGTTCGCGACGACCGACGGCGGCAAGACCTGGGAAGACGTCAGTGATCGCATGGACAACCCAGACGGCTACCACCTGAATGCCATCGCCGAGGTCAAGGATTCCGGCTTGTTCGCCGTGGGTGAAATGGGCAGCATGTTCCGTTCCACCGACTGGGGGCAAACCTGGGAAACCATCAAAGGCCCTTACGAGGGCTCACTATTTGGTGTGCTCGGCACCAATCAGCCCGGGACCTTGTTGGCTTATGGCCTGCGCGGCAATTTGTTCCGTTCCTCTGATTTCGGTAGCACCTGGCAACCTATCACGGTGAAGTCCGCGCGTGGTTCGCTGGAGTTTGGTCTGTCCGGTGGAGCCTTGCTGAAAGACGGCTCTCTGGTTGTAGTGGGGCATGGTGGCAGCGTACTTAAGAGTACCGATAACGGCCTCACCTTCAGTTTGATCAATCGTCCAGATCGCTTGTCTTTGGCCGGCGTGACCGCTGACGACAATGGCAACCTGATCCTGGTGGGGCAAGGCGGCGTGCATGTCTCCTCGCTGACTGGCGCTGAGTTAGGCCAACCTGATCTAGGCCAAAAATAATAAGCCGGGGCTTTTGAGGTATGAGTACGATGAGTAACCATCACCAGGATAAGGCGACATTTCTTGAGCGCCTGATCTTCAACAACCGGCCGACAGTGATTTTGATCTGTCTGCTGGTCAGTATCTTCTTGTTTTACCAAGCGTTGCAGGTGCGTCCGTCCACCAGCTTCGAGAAGATGATTCCGCTTAAGCATCCGTTCATTCAGAAGATGCTCGAGCACCGCAATGATTTGGCCAACCTCGGTAATACCGTACGTATCTCGGTCGAAGCCGTGGATGGTGACATCTTCAGCAAGGAGTACATGGAAACCCTGCGTCAGGTGCATGACGAGGTGTTCTATATTCCTGGCGTTGACCGTTCGGGGCTGAAGTCACTGTGGAGTCCTAGCGTGCGCTGGACCGAAGTGACCGAGGAAGGTTTCGCCGGTGGCGAAGTTATCCCACAAACGTACGATGGCTCCGCCGACAGTCTCGAAGAGCTGCGCAACAACGTACTCAAGTCCGGGCAGATCGGCCGTCTGGTATCGAACAACTTCAAGTCGAGCATTGTCGATGTGCCGTTGCTTGAGTCCTATCCGGACCCGAACGACCAAGGCACGCTGCTCAAGCTCGATTACCGGCAGTTCTCCCACGAGCTGGAAGAGAAAATCCGCGACAAGTACGAAGCGCAAAACCCGAATGTGAAAGTCCACATCGTGGGTTTCGCCAAGAAGGTCGGCGACTTGATCGATGGCCTGGTCATGGTGGTGGCGTTCTTCGGCGTTGCCTTCCTGATCACTCTGGTCCTGCTCTACTGGTTCACTTTGTGCATACGCAGCACCATTGCCGTGCTTTCTACCACCTTGGTGGCGGTGCTCTGGCAGCTGGGGCTGATGCACACCGTCGGCTTCGGTCTGGATCCGTACTCGATGCTGGTGCCGTTCCTGATCTTCGCGATTGGTATCTCGCACGGGGTACAGAAAATCAACGGGATTGCCTTGCAGTCGGGCGATGCGGATAACGCGCTGACCGCCGCGCGGCGCACCTTCCGCCAGCTGTTCCTGCCGGGGATGATTGCGATTCTGGCCGATGCCGTGGGCTTCATCACACTGTTGGTCATCGACATCGGGGTGATTCGTGAGCTGGCCATCAGTGCTTCCATCGGCGTGCTGGTGATCGTCTTCACCAACCTGATCCTGCTGCCGGTGGCTATCTCCTATACCGGCATCAGCAAGAAGTCGATCGAGCGCAGCAAGAAAGATGCGGTGCGCGAGCACCCGTTCTGGCGTTTGCTGTCCAACTTCGCTCATCCGGTGGTGGCGCCGATCTCGGTGGTCATTGCCTTGGCAGCCTTTGCTGGCGGCCTGTGGTACGGGCATAACCTGAAGATTGGTGACCTGGATCAGGGTGCACCTGAGCTTCGTCCAGACTCGCGCTACAACCTGGACAACCAATTCATCATCAACAACTACTCGACCAGCTCGGACGTGTTGGTGGTGATGGTCAAGACGGCTGCCGAAGGTTGCTCGATCCATGAGACCATGCAGCCGATCGACGAGCTGATGTGGAAGATGACGAACACGGAGGGAGTGCAATCGGCGATTTCCTTGGTCACTGTATCGAAGCAGATGATCAAAGGGATGAACGAGGGCAACCTCAAGTGGGAAACCCTGTCGCGCAACAAAGACGTATTGAACAATTCCATCGCCCGTGCCGATGGTCTGTTTAACACCGATTGCTCGTTGGCGCCGGTCCTGGTGTTCCTCAATGACCACAAGGCGGAGACCCTGGATCGTGCTGTAGGTGCGGTGCAAGCGTTCGCCAAGGAGCACAACAAGGACGGTCTGGAGTTCCTCCTTGCGGCGGGTAACGCCGGTATCGAGGCGGCTACCAACGAGGTGATCGCCAAGTCCGAGCTGACCATCCTGGTTCTGGTGTACCTCTGCGTGGCGGGCATGTGCATGCTCACATTCCGCTCCATCGCCGCAACCCTGTGCATCGTCCTGCCGCTAGTCCTCACGTCGGTGCTGGGCAACGCGTTGATGGCTTTCCTCGGCATCGGCGTGAAGGTAGCGACCCTGCCGGTGATCGCGCTGGGCGTAGGTATTGGAGTCGACTACGGCATCTACATCTACACCCGTCTGGAGAGTTTCCTGCGGGCCGGTCTGCCGCTGCAAGAGGCTTACTACCAAACGCTGAAGTCGACAGGTAAGGCGGTGCTGTTCACCGGTCTGTGCCTGGCGATCGGGGTGGCTACCTGGATCTTCTCGGCGATCAAGTTCCAAGCCGACATGGGGCTGATGCTGACCTTCATGTTGCTCTGGAACATGTTCGGTGCGTTGTGGCTGCTCCCTGCCCTGGCTCGCTTCCTGATCAAACCGGAGAAGCTGGCGGGTAAAGTAGGCGGCTCGTTGTTCGCGCACTAAGCGTTACTGCAAGAGCAAAAAACCGCGGCCTAGGTCGCGGTTTTTTTATGCTCGACTGAATGGCTGGGTGATTTGTTGACCTATCGCGGTATCTGTAGGCTGGGTAGTGCGAAGCGACAAAACGGCAGGAAAGCCGTTTTGCACAGCTTTTTTAGCTGCCCGTAGGGCGAGGTGCATGGGTGCGCCTCATGAAACCCAGCTGGGTATGAGCTGGGTTCTACCCGACCTACGGTCTAGATGATAATGCCGCTGAGTATGAGACAGCCTGTAGGTTGGTGCTGAGCGCATCGATGCCCAACAAGGAGTCGCCCACGACTCCCTTTTCTCTGTCTCATGCTTAGAAGCCCGGCCTCGCAGGCCGGTTGTTGGGCATCGCCGTTGGCTCAGCGCCAACCTACGCACGCAACGGTTTTGCGTGGTTCGGTAGGGTGGATTAGCCGCGTAGCAGCGTAATCCACCAAGCTGGCCGCTAGATAATGTCAGCGCGGATACAGAGGTGGCAGCGGGCTGGGTTCCTGCGTGCCAGCCAACGTGGCTTCCGCAGCGGGTAGCGCACGGATCGCTTTCCAGAGATCTTCACCCTGCCAGTATTGGCCGCTTTCGCTGTAGAGCGCACCGTTCAGACCATCGAGCGTCTCCGACAATGGGACGAAGCGTGCCGCCATATCGGCGAGGGTTTCCGGTTGCTGGCGGGCCCAGGCGTCTAGTGCCTGGCGGGTGGCCTGCGAATCATTGGCCAGACAGGCACGCTTGAGGTCGTCGAGCAGGCTGCGCGGGCTGGGACCATTCTGCGCTGCCCGGGATACTGCAGGTTGTCGGCGAGCATGCCACCAAAGGCCGAAGCCGAGCAGGGTGGTGCCGCTGAGCAGTGCGCAGGCTAATCGCCAAGGCCACAGCGATGGGCTATCGACTGGCACCGCTGAGGGCGCCGATCCCACTGGTGCTTCCACATCCAGTGTCGGGTTATTGGCCACCTCTAGCGTGCGCGCAGGCAGGCTGGTGCGTTCCAGGTGGTCTTCGTGGGTGTTCCACCAAACCACTTCCACGGCAGGGAGTTCGATACGCCCGCTGCGGTTAGGCACTAGGGCCTCGCGTTCTTCGCGACTGCCGATCAGGCCGCGTTCGTTGGCTTGATTGGATAGCTGGGGCTGATCTGGATAACGACGTAGACCATTCACCGCTGTGGCCGGTAGAGGCGGAAGTTGCGCGCTGGAGAGGCCTTCGACCTTGAGCATCAAGTTGCGTGTCAGGGAGTCGCCGACCTGTGTGTTGTTTGGCTCTGGACTCCAGGCCTCGGCGAGGCTCAGGGCGCGGGCCGGTAGCCAGGGGGCGTCGGCAGGGTAGTCGCTCGGCTTGGCTTTGACCGTCAGCGCAATAGCCGGGGACTCCACCCGCATCAATTTTCCGGGCCGCGGGCCGAAGGGTTGATAGTCGTTACTCCGTGTACGGTCTGCCGCGGTGGCGCTAAACAGCAGGGCGGGAATCTTCAGCTCGCCGCTTTGCTGTGGATAGATCGCATAACGCAACTCAATCACCCCGTGACGCACACCGTTGATCTCCTTCTCGTAGGTGCGCGGCTCCCCCAGTTGCTCGATGCGCGCCTCGGGGATTTGCAGTGGGGTCAGGCTGCTATCGTCGTACAGCGAAACCGAGTGGTAGATCCGCAGGGTCAGCACCGCCTGGGCCTGAACGTAGACGCTTTCCTGATCCAGGCTGGCATCGATAAAGACCGGCGCCACTTGGTTGCTGTCAGTGGGTTCGTCGGTCTTTAGTACTTGCAGGGTGATGGGCTTGGTTTCCACGTCACCCAGGCGCAACGGCGGAATGACCACTGGGCCACTGCGTTTCGGCTGCAGCGTGATCATCCAGCGGGTGGTGGCGCGTGCCTCACCGTCAAGGGTGGTCAGGCGGTTGAGCTGGCGGGTGCCGAGAACCTCGAACAACTCGCTCAGCGGAGTCAGGTCGGGTTTGCCGAACAGAGTGACGTCATCGGACTCGAGGGTCAGCTCGATGGTTTCACCTTCGCTCAGACGTGTGCGGTCAACGCTGGCGGAAAAACCCACAGCGCTGGCGTGCAGCGCCATAAGGCTAAGAAGAAGAGCGCAAAGCAGACGGGTCATCGGGGCTATTCCTGACGCTGTTGCTGTTCATACCAAAACTTACGTCGCAGCAGCTCGCCCGGGTCATCCGGAATCTGCCGCAACCACTGCTCCAGGGCCTGACGGCGTTCGCTGCCGAGGGCTTGGTGTGAGTTGGCTTGCGCCTGATTGGTCATGTTTTTGTCGCTGGGTTGGCCTGGCTGCGGGTCGCCCGTCTGGCTTTCAGGCTGGACTGTGGCCTTCGACTCGCCGTCTTCGCTGGTGGCCTCGCTCGGCTGGCTCTGGCTTGCCGATGGTTCATCCGATTCACCAGCTTGTGGCTGACCGGGCTGATTCTGCTGTTGTTGTGCCGCGTTGGCAGAGTCCTGCTGCTTTGCTTCTGCCGGTTGCTGTTGTTGGCGCAATAGTTGTTCGACCAAGGCTTTGTTCTTTAGTGCCGGTTGTAAATCGGGTTGACGCTCCAGTGCTTGCTCGTAGGCATCCAGCGCTGCTTCCAGCTCACCGCCTTTGGCTAGGGCATTGCCGCGGTTGTAGTGCTCGGCGGCCGTATCTCCGAGGGCAAAGTTCGAGGCAGCACCGACGTAGTCACCCGCCTGGTACAGCGCCAGTCCTTGCCATTGCGGGTTCTGGAAGTGTTGCGCGGCCTCAGCCGGGCGTTGGGCTTCGAGCAGACGCTGGCCCTGCTGGTCAGCGCGTAACCAGAGGTCGCTGAACTCAAAGGCATAGCTTGGCTGCGGGCTCAGTAGCAGCAATAGCGGCAGGCAGAACAGCCAACCGCGGCGGCCAGCGCAGGCGGCGAGTAGCAGCAGTGGCAAGAGCAGCCAATGGCCTTGATCGGCCCAGGTCGCCAGGCGCATAGGTTCCGCATCGCGCAGGCTCTGGGCGCCGTCGAGCAGGCCGAGGCTGCGTAAATCGCTGTCATCCAAGCGGGTGCTCATATAGCGCCCACCCAGGTCGCTGGCGAAGCGCTTGAGGCCAGCGCTATCCAGGCGTGGGAGCAGGATTGCCCCTTGCTCATCCTTAAGAAAACCGCCGTCCTCCTGGGCGATAGGTGCGCCCTGGGCGGTGCCAATGCCGAGAATTTGCAGGCGCTCGCCTTTGTCGCCGAGGGCGTGGCGGATGCCTTGGCGTTCTTGCTCGTCCAGGCTCGCCCCCATCAAGAGCAACCGCCCCTGGCCTTGCGCACCTTGCGCCAAGAGGGCCAGCGCCTTGCTGACGGCCAAGTCGGCGCGGTGGCCCGGTTCGGGCATGATCGAGGGTTTGAGCGATTCGAGCAGGTTGCGGGTCGTAGCCAGATCATCGGAAAGCGGCACCAGAGTATGCGCGCTGCCGGCAAAGACGACGATGGCGGTCTGGGCATCGCGGCGCGCTTCCAGCAAGTCCAGCAGTTTGCGCTTGGTGTGTTCCAGGCGAGTCGGTGTGACGTCGCTGGCGAGCATCGCCGGGGTCAACTCCAGAAGTACCACCAACGGGTCGGCGCGTTTCTGGCTGGCCTGTTCGACTCTTTGCCAGCCGGGACCAAGCAAGGCGAGCAGGGCCAGCAGCCAGGCGAGGCCGAGGGCAATCCAGGGTAGACGGCTGCCGCGGTTGTTGCCGCCACTCAGGAGTACGCCATGAAAGGCGGCCGGCAGCAGCATCTGCCAGCGTCCGACGCGCCGTTGACGATGCCAGAGGTGCCAGAGTAGCCAGCCCAGCAGCGGTAGGATGAGTAGCCAGAAGGGTCTCAACCAATGTGGCCAAAGGGCGATCATCTGCGCCTCCGCAGCCACTGTGGCCAGTTGGCCTGCAGTTGTAAACGGTGTTGTAAGCGTTGTTGTAAACGTTGCTGCAAGCGCTGTTGCAGCAGTTGTGGCCAGAGTGCGTGGGCGACTAGTAGCAGGCTGAGCAAGAGCGCGCCGGCCAGCGGCCAGCAGTAAAGTGCCAGCGTTGGGCGGGCCTGGGTCGGTTGCTGGGCTACCGGTTCAAGTTGGTCGAGGCTGGCTTCGATGGCTTTTAGTTCTTCGCTGTCGCGGGCGCGGAAGTACTGGCCGCCGGTCTGCTTGGCAATCGCCTGCAAGGTCGGCTCATCCAAATCCAGTCCCGGATTAAGACCGGGCAGGCCGAGTGCGCCGCCTTCTTCAGGATCGGCACCGATGCCAATCGGGTAAATCTTCACCCCTTCCTCGGCGGCCAAGCGGGCGGCAGTCAGCGGGTCGATCTCGCCACCGTTGTTCGCGCCGTCGGTGACCAGCACCAGTACGCGGCTTTCTGCCGGGCGCTGGCGCAGACGTTTTACCGCCAAACCAATGGCATCGCCGACGGCGGTGTTCTTGCCGGCGATGCCGATCAGCGCCTCGTCCAGCCAGGTGCGTACGGTATGGCGGTCGAAGGTCAGCGGGGCCTGGAGGTAGGCCTGGCTGCCGAACAGGATCAAGCCGACGCGATCGCCCTGGCGGCCCTCGACAAAGTCGCCGAGCAGGTGCTTGACCAGCGTCAGGCGGCTGACCTCGGCGCCGTCCCATTGCATGTCGGGGTAATCCATCGAGCCGGAAACATCCACGGCGAGCAACAAGTCGCGCCCGCTGGCGGCAAGCGGTAACGCCTCACCAACCCAGGCTGGGCGCGCCGCTGCGCTGAGCAGCAGCAGCCAGAGCAGGGCGAAGGGGGCTTGCTGACGCCAGGCCGGCAGATTGGCGCGCGCGCGCCGCCCAGCCAGGCCTTCAAGCTCATTGAGGAAGCTGACCTTGAGCGCCGCCTCACCGCTGTCGGCTTCAGGCAGCAGTAGCCGCAGCAGCCAGGGCAGGGGGGCGAGCAGGAAGATCCACAGCCAGATGAACTCAAACATGCTTACGAATCCAGGTGTCGACCGCTTGGTTGAGACCATCCACGGCCTTGTCGTCGAGCTTGCACTCCGGGCGGTAGGCGCCTTCCACCAGCACCATCCAGCGGGTCAGGCCGGCGGCCGGGCAACGGTTGTCGAGAAAGGCCAACCAGGCGCGACCGCTCAGGGTGTGGCTGTGATTGGCCGGGTAGTGGCTGCGGCACAGGCGCTTTAACAGTCCATTCAGTTGTTGCAGCCAAACACCGGCGGGAGCGCCGTCGTAAGGTTTGCGCAGTTGCGCCAGCTCGATCAGGGCGGCTTGGCGCAACGGGTCGAGGGGGAGTTCCGGCTGGGCTTTTTTGCGCAGCCAAGGTAGCCGTCGGCGCAGTCGCCACAGGCCCCAAAGCAGCACTGGCAGCAGCAGCGCAAGCAGCCACCAACCGGGTGCAGGTGGCCACCAGGGGATCGCGGGCGGGGCGATCAGGGGCTCCAACTGATCGAGGGGGTTCATTGCTGCTTCCTGGGGCGCTGAGCGTTCAGGTGATCGAGCAACTGCTCGACCATTTCGCCTTGGGTGCTCAGCGGCAACAGCGGCACCCCAAGTTTCTGGGCCAGTAGTTGCCAGTGGGTGCGGCGCGCCTCGCCCTGGGCGTGGTAAGCCTGACGCAGCTCAATGGAGTGCGTATCCAGCTCCAGCTGTGCACCGCGCTCGGTGAACTGCAGCAAGCCGGCGGCGGGAAGGGCGTGGTCGAGCGGGTCGGACAGCGGTAGCAGCAGCAAGTCAGTGTGGCGCGCGAGCAGGGATAGCTGTTGTTCAGTGCTCTCGGTAAGTGCGCGCTCATCGCAGAGCACGATTACCAGGCTGCCGGGGCGAAGTACCTCGCGAGCTCTGCGCAGAGCCAGCCCGAACGCGTCGCGGCCCGGCTGGGCTTCGGTATGCAAGGCCTGGTTCACACGTACCAGACGGTTGAGCAATTGCAGCAAGCTGTGTTTGCTACGCCGCGGTTTGATTTCGTGGTGTTCGTTGTCGCCGAATACCAGACCGCCGACTCGGTCGTTATGGCCCAGTGCGGCCCAGCCAATCAAGGCGGCAGCCTGCGCGGCGAGGACCGATTTGAACACCAGCCCCGAGCCGAAGAACAGTCGCTGGCTCTGTTCCACCAGGATGAAAATTGGCCGTTCGCGCTCTTCATGGAACAGCTTGGTGTGCGGCTCCTGGGTGCGTGCGGTGACGCGCCAGTCGATGGTGCGCACGTCGTCGCCGGCTTGATACACCCGCACCTGATCGAAGTCCACGCCACGCCCGCGCAGCTTGGAGTGGTGCAGGCCAATCAGCGGGCTACGTCGGGCGGGGGTCGAAAACAGCTGCACTTCGCGGACGCGATGGCGCATCTCGATCAGCTCGGCGAGGCTGACGCGAATTCCGGGTTCGGCGACGATGGGCGCTTGCATAGGGGCAGGGTTACTCAGGCTACGGCGACCACGTCGAGAATGCGTTGCAGCACCCGGTCCTGATCGATGCCTGCCGCTTCCGCTTCAAACGACAGAATGATGCGATGGCGCAACACATCGAACAGCACGGCCTGGATGTCTTCCGGGCTGACGAAGTCGCGCCCCGCTAGCCAGGCATGCGCCCGAGCACAGCGATCCAGCGCGATCGAGCCACGTGGGCTGGCGCCATAGGAAATCCAGTCGGCCATTTCCGGGTCGAATTTGCCTGGGTTGCGGGTGGCCACCACCAACTGCACCAGGTATTCCTCCACCGCGTCAGCCATGTAGAGACCGAGCACTTCTTTGCGCGCGGCGAAGATCGCCTGCTGGCTGACTTTGTGCTCGGGCTTGGTTTCGCCGTTGAGTGCTTCGCCACGGGCTTGCTGGAGGATCTTGCGTTCCACCGAGGCGTCAGGGAAGCCGATTTTCACATACATCAGGAAGCGGTCGAGTTGGGCCTCCGGCAGCGGGTAGGTGCCTTCCTGCTCGATCGGGTTCTGCGTCGCCATCACCAGGAACAGCGGGGACAGGTCATAAGTACTGCGCCCGACGCTGACCTGGCGCTCGGCCATGGCTTCCAGTAGCGCCGACTGGACCTTCGCCGGTGCGCGGTTGATCTCGTCGGCCAGCACCAGATTGTGAAAAATCGGCCCTTGTTGAAAGACGAAGCTGCCGGTTTCCGGGCGATAGATCTCCGTGCCAGTGATATCCGCCGGGAGCAAGTCGGGGGTGAACTGAATGCGATGGAATTGGGCTTCGATACCTTCGGCCAGTTCCTTGATCGCCTTGGTCTTGGCCAGACCGGGAGCCCCCTCGACCAGCATGTGGCCGTCGGCGAGCAGGGCAATCAGCAGTCTTTCTATGAGTTTTTCCTGGCCAAGGATCTGTGTTGACAGAAAATGTCGCAGCGCGACAAGCGCTTCACGGTGTTCCATCGTTAAGCTCTTCCGGGAAATATGACTGGCGAGTCGAGAGTGCCGCCTTAGTCTAAGGTTGCCACTTTAATGCAAGACGGGCTGCCTAGACTAACGTTGAACTACAGCATTCTTGAACCACGGCACGGTGTGGACGGTCATTTCTAGTTGAATAACAAGCCCAGCGGAGCACAACCATGGCGTTCTTTACGGCGGCCAGCAAAGCCGACTTCCAGCATCAACTGCAAGCGGCACTGGCGCAGCACGTTAGCGAGCAGGCGCTGCCACAAGTGGCCCTTTTCGCCGAGCAATTCTTCGGCATCATCGCCCTCGATGAGCTGACCCAGCGTCGGCTTTCCGACCTGGTTGGCTGCACCTTGTCGGCATGGCGGCTGTTAGAGCGCTTCGATCACGCCAAGCCCGAGGCGCGGGTGTTCAACCCCGATTACGAGAAGCACGGCTGGCAATCCACCCACACCGCGGTGGAAGTGCTGCATCCGGATATTCCGTTCCTGGTCGATTCGGTACGTATGGAGCTGAACCGCCGCGGCTACAGCATTCATACCTTACAAAACAGTGTGCTCAGCGTGCGCCGCAACAAGAAAGGCGAGCTGCTGGAAGTCCTGCCCAAAGGTACCCTGGGCAAGGATGTGCTGCAGGAATCCTTGATTTTCCTGGAGATCGACCGCAGCGCCAATGCCAATGAGTTGCGGACGCTGGAGCACGCCCTGCTGGAAGTGCTGGAAGAAGTGCGGGTGACGGTTGCCGACTTCCTGCCGATGCGCGCCAAGGCTGAGGAGCTGCTGGCCTGGCTGGGCAAGGCCAAATTGAAGGTAGATGTCGCCGAGTTGGCTGAAATCAAGGTGTTTCTGGAGTGGCTGCTGGACAATCACTTCACCTTCCTCGGCTACGAGGAGTTCACCGTGGCCGATGAGACTGATGGTGGGCACATTGTCTACGACGAGGCGTCGTTGCTGGGTCTGTCCAAGCGTCTGCGCGCCGGGCTGACGAAAGAAGATCTGCACATTGAGTCTTACGCGGTGAAGTACCTGCGTGAGCCGGTGCTGCTGTCCTTTGCCAAGGCTGCACAGCCGAGCCGTGTACACCGCCCGGCTTACCCGGATTTCGTCTCTATCCGCGAATTGGATGCCAAGGGCAAGGTGATCAAGGAATGCCGCTTCCTGGGCATCTACACCTCCATCTCTTATAGCGAAAGCGTGCGCGAGATTCCGTACATCCGCCGCAAAGTCGCCGAGGTCGAGCAGCGCTCCGGTTTCACCGCGCAGGGGCACCTGGGCAAAGAATTGGTCAAGGTGCTGGAAGTGCTGCCCCGCGATGACTTGTTCCAGACCCCGGTGGACGAGTTGTACAGCACCTCCCTGGCGATCGTGCAGATTCAGGAGCGCAACAAGATCCGCCTGTTCCTGCGCGCGGATCCGTACGGTCGTTTCGTTTACGCCTTGGCTTATGTGCCGCGTGATGTCTACTCCACCGAAACCCGCATGCGCATCCAACAGGTGCTGGTCGACCGCCTGCAGGCGACCGATTGCGAGTTCTGGACCTACTTCTCCGAGTCGGTACTGGCGCGGGTGCAGTTCATTCTGCGCATCGACCCGAAGACCAAGCTGCAGATCGACCCGCAACAGATCGAGCGCGAGGTCATTCAGGCCTGCCGTTCCTGGAAGGACGATTATGCCGGGTTAGTGGTGGAGAGCTTCGGCGAGGCGAAAGGCACCAAGGTGCTGGCCGACATCCCGAAAAGCTTTCCGGCCGGCTATCGCGAGCGCTTCGCGCCGCATTCGGCGGTCGTCGACATGCAGCACCTGCTCAGCCTGTCGGATGAACGCCCGCTGGTGATGAGTTTCTACCAGCCGCTGACTGCCGGCGAGCAGCAGTTGCACTGCAAGCTCTATCACGCCGACACGCCGCTGGCGCTGTCGGATGTTCTGCCGATTCTGGAAAATCTCGGCCTGCGCGTCCTCGGCGAATTCCCTTACCGCTTGCTGCACCAGAGTGGCCGCGAGTTCTGGATTCACGACTTCGCCTTCACCCCCCACGTTGAACGGCAGGGTGAAGTGTTGGAGGTAGATATCCAGCAGCTCAATGACACACTGCAGGATGCCTTCGTGCAGATCGTCGGTGGCGCCGCAGAGAACGATGCCTTCAACCGCCTGGTCCTGACCGCCGCGATGCCTTGGCGTGACGTGGCGCTGCTGCGGGCCTACGCGCGTTACCTGAAACAGATCCGCCTGGGCTTTGACCTCAGCTATATCGCCAACACCTTGCTCAACCATGTCGATATCGCCAAGGAGCTGGTGCGGCTGTTCAAAACCCGTTTCTACCTGGCGCGCAAGCTGACCGCGGACGATCTGGCGGACAAGCAGCAGCGTCTTGAGCAAGCGATTCTGAGTGCGCTGGATGATGTGGCGGTGCTCAACGAAGACCGCATCCTGCGGCGTTACCTGGATCTGATCAAAGCCACGCTGCGGACCAACTTCTACCAAACCGATGCCCACGGTCAGAACAAGTCCTACTTCAGCTTCAAATTCAACCCGCGGGCGATTCCAGAACTGCCGAAACCGGTGCCGATGTTCGAGATCTTCGTCTATTCGCCGCGGGTCGAGGGCGTGCATCTGCGTGGCGGCAAGGTCGCCCGCGGCGGGCTGCGCTGGTCCGACCGGGAAGAAGACTTCCGTACCGAAGTGCTCGGCCTGGTCAAAGCCCAGCAGGTGAAGAACGCGGTGATCGTGCCGGTCGGCGCCAAGGGCGGTTTCATTCCGCGCCGCCTGCCGATCGGCGGCTCGCGCGACGAGATTCAGGCCGAAGGCATCGCCTGCTACCGCATCTTCATCTCCGGCCTGCTGGATATCACCGACAATCTGAAAGAGGGTGCAGTGGTGCCGCCGCTCAACGTGGTGCGGCATGACGCAGACGATCCGTACTTGGTCGTCGCGGCAGACAAGGGCACGGCGACCTTCTCCGATATCGCCAACGGTATCGCCGCGGAATATGGCTTCTGGCTCGGCGATGCGTTCGCCTCGGGGGGCTCTGCCGGTTACGACCACAAAGGCATGGGGATCACCGCCAAAGGCGGCTGGGTCTCGGTGCAGCGGCACTTCCGTGAGCGTGGGATCGACGTGCAAAAGGATCACACCACGGTGATCGGCATCGGCGACATGGCCGGTGACGTGTTCGGTAACGGTCTGCTGCTGTCGGACAAGTTGCAGATGGTCGCGGCCTTCAACCACCAGCACATCTTCATCGACCCCAATCCGGATGCGGCCAAGAGCTTCGTCGAGCGCCAGCGTCTGTTCGATCTGCCGCGCTCGAGCTGGGCAGATTACGACGCCACGCTGATTTCCGCCGGTGGTGGCATCTTCCTGCGCGCCGCGAAGAGCATCGCGATCAGCGATGAGATGAAGGAACGTTTCGACATTAGCGCCGACAAGCTGCCGCCGACGGAGTTGCTCAATGCGCTGCTGAAGGCACCGGTTGATCTGCTGTGGAACGGTGGTATCGGTACTTACGTCAAGTCCAGCAATGAAAGCCACGTCGACGTCGGCGATAAGGCTAACGACGCCCTGCGGGTCGATGGTTGCGAGTTGCGCGCCAGGGTGGTGGGTGAGGGCGGTAACCTCGGCATGACCCAACTTGGGCGTGTCGAGTTCGGCCTCAACGGTGGCGCGAGCAACACCGACTTTATCGACAACGCCGGCGGCGTGGACTGCTCCGACCATGAAGTGAATATCAAGATCCTGCTCAACGAAATCGTTGCCGCTGGTGATATGACCGGTAAGCAGCGCAACAAGCTGCTGGCCGAGATGACTGACGCCGTCGGCAATCTGGTATTGGGCAACAACTACAAGCAGACCCAGGCGCTGTCGCTGGCCCAGCGTCGGGCCCGTGAGCGGATCGGCGAATACAAGCGCCTGATCGTGGCGCTGGAGAACGACGGCAAATTGGACCGGGCGATGGAGTTCCTGCCATCTGACGAATTGCTTGCCGAGCGCATCGCCAACGGCCAGGGCCTGACTCGGCCGGAGCTGTCGGTACTGATTTCCTATAGCAAAATCGACCTCAAGGAGTCGCTGCTGAAGTCCCTGGTGCCGGACGATGATTATCTGGCCTGTGAGATGGAAACCGCCTTCCCGCCGTTGTTGACGAAGAAATTCGCTGAGCCCATGCGTCGTCACCGTCTGAAGCGCGAGATCGTCAGCACCCAGATCGCCAACGATCTGGTCAACCATATGGGTATCACCTTCGTGCAGCGCTTGAAGGAGTCCACCGGCATGAGTGCGGCGAACGTCGCCGGGGCTTATGTCATCGTCCGCGATGTGTTCCGCCTGCCGCACTGGTGGAAGCAGATCGAGGCGCTGGACTACCAAGTACCGGCCGAGCTGCAATTGCAGTTGATGGACGAGTTGATGCGCCTCGGTCGCCGTGCCACCCGCTGGTTCCTGCGTAGCCGTCGCAATGAGCTGGATGCCGCGCGTGATGTCGCTCACTTCGCTCCACGCATTGAGGCGCTGGCCGGGCGTCTTGATGAGTTGCTCGAAGGCCCTGCGCGTGAGCAGTGGCTGGCGCGCTTCCAGGGCTACGTCGAAGCCGGTGCACCGGAGGAACTGGCGCGAGTAGTGGCGGGAACCAGTCATCTGTACACGCTGCTGCCGATCATCGAAGCCGCGGATGTCACCGGGCAGGAACCTGCTCAAGTGGCGGCGGCGTACTTCGCGGTCGGCGGTGCGCTGGATCTGTCCTGGTATCTGCAGCAGATCACCAGCTTGCCGGTGGAAAACAACTGGCAGGCGCTGGCGCGGGAAGCCTTCCGCGACGATCTGGACTGGCAGCAACGGGCAATCACCGTCTCGGTCCTGCAAATGGCCGATGGCCCGGCGGATATCGAGGCGCGTGCAGCGCTTTGGCTGGAGCAGCATCGTCCGCTGGTCGAGCGCTGGCGTGCCATGCTCACCGAACTGCGTGCGACGAGCGCTACCGACTACGCGATGTATGCGGTGGCTAACCGTGAGCTACTCGACCTAGCGCAGAGCAGCCAGCATGGAACCTGTATTCCTTGATGGGCTAGCTCGCAGACTTGGTTGAATAAACCACGTTGAAACACCCGGAGCCCCGCCTAGTGCGGGGTTTTTTATTGCGGGTGGATTGAGGCGCAGGCGCAGATGGGTTGCTGTGGATCAGCCCGTCGCAGATTTCAGGCTTTCAGCTGGCGCAGGTAAGCCACCACATCCGGTGCGCCAGCCAGGCGCAAACCTTCGCCGAGGGCGGTGGCCTCCGGGTTGTGTTTCGGCAGCAGTAGGAACTCCGGGGCGCCAGGATTGCGCAGCAGTGAGAGGCGCGCATAGGGCAGGCCGTTATCCAGCAGCAGCCCCATAAAGGCTGGATCGCTCCAGGCTTGCACTGGCATGGCCAGCACGTGATAGCGCTCTTGCAGTTCGTCGAGCCCGCTGGGGCGCAAGCGATAGTAGGTCAGCTCGGCTGGTAGGGTTACCTCCAGGCCACGCCGGCGGGCGTAGGCGATGGCGCAGGCGAACGCTTCAACATGGTGCTCGCCAGCCCAGAACATGCGTTTGCCGTACCAGCTGGCCTGACGCAGGCTGATCCGCTCGCCGCCGAGGAAGCGCGGTAAGGCTTGGCTGATGGTTTTGACGAAATCCTTGTAGCTGATGATGCGTATGCCGCGACAGGCTGGCGTTGCGCTGTAGTCCTCGAAGCTGGCGTAGGGTTGCGCATCCGGGTCACTGCCACAAAGGCCGTCGATCAGGCGCAGGTCGAAGGAATTCAGCTGTTGCTGTTCCTGCTCTATCACGCGGATCAACATGGAGTGGGCTTGCGCCTTGTCCTCTTGAACCGGGCCGGAGAGGGCGTTACGCGGTAAGTCGACCAAGCGCTGCAGCGGTGGGCCGGTGTGCCACCAGATTTGTTCGTGGGGTTGCGGTAACGGTTGGAACGGCAACCGTAAGACGCTGGCACGTTCCAGTACCTGGCGTGGCGCACGGCTGGTCAGGCCCAGGCGTTGGGCGAGTGCCGTCAGGCGGGCGGTCAGCGTTGTGGGTTGCTCGGTCAGACTCATGGCCAGATGCGAATTCCAGGGTCACCGTTGCCAGTGTGGCAGACGAAAACGCCCGTTGCACAGCCTTTGCTGGCCAAGTGACGGTTGCGGCCGCCTGTCCTGGGTGCCACGTGTGGCAATATTGCCGCGGTCATTTACGAGGAAGCCTCCATGCCCAGCCTGGAGCTGGATATTGCCTTATCCGCTGAACGTTTGCGTGCGGTCTATCTGGGCCATGCCAATCGCGTCTTGTTACACAGTCGTGACGGTCGGCGCGTCAGTTTGCCAGCTCGTCATTTGCGGCCTTTTCTAACCCATGAAGGCGTTTACGGCTCCTTTGAGCTGGACTTCAGTGTCGCCGGTGAGCTGTTGAGCTTGCGTCGCGTGGGCTGATCGGTTGAGGTTGCCTCGCCTGTAGGGGCTGCGGGCGGCTATAATCGCCGGCCTACCTTTCCAGCCATTAACGAGCTAAGCCTGCCCATGTATACCCTGGCCCGCGAGCTGCTGTTCAACCTGTCCCCGGAAACCTCTCACGAGCTGTCTATTGACCTGATCGGCGCCGGTGGCCGTCTGGGTTTGAATGGTCTGTTGAGCAAGGCGCCGGCCAGCCTGCCGGTGCGCGTGATGGGGTTGGACTTCCCGAATCCGGTGGGTTTGGCTGCTGGCCTGGATAAGAACGGCGATGCCATCGACGGCTTTGCGCAACTGGGTTTTGGTTTCGTCGAAATCGGAACCGTCACTCCACGTCCGCAGCCGGGTAACCCCAAGCCACGGTTATTCCGTTTGCCGCAAGCCGAAGCGATCATCAACCGCATGGGCTTCAACAACCATGGTGTCGATCATCTGTTGGCGCGGGTCAAAGCCGCTAAGTTCACCGGCGTGCTCGGTATCAATATCGGCAAGAATTTCGATACGCCGGTCGAGCGCGCGGTGGACGATTACTTGCTGTGCCTGGACAAGGTCTATGCCCACGCCAGCTACGTCACTGTCAACGTCAGTTCGCCGAACACCCCCGGCTTGCGCAGCTTGCAGTTTGGCGACTCGCTGAAACAGTTGCTCGAAGCCCTGCGCAAACGTCAGGAGGACCTCGCTCTGCAGCACGGCAAGCGGGTCCCGCTGGCGATCAAGATTGCTCCGGATATGACTGATGCAGAGATTGTCGAGGTCGCTGCAGCGTTGCTGGACTCGGGTATGGATGCGGTGATTGCGACTAACACCACCCTCGGGCGCGAGGGTGTCGAAGGTTTGCCGTTTGGCGATGAGGCCGGAGGCCTGTCTGGCGCACCGGTGCGCGACAAGAGTACGCATACGGTACAAGTGCTGGCGGCTGAGTTGGCGGGGCGTCTGCCGATTATTGCCGTTGGCGGTATCACAGAAGGTAAACACGCGGCTGAGAAGATCGCCGCCGGAGCCAGCTTGGTGCAGATTTATTCCGGCTTTATCTACAAGGGCCCGGCGCTGATTCGCGAAGCGGTGGATGCCATCGCGGCGCTGCCGCGTCAGTAACCTAAGAACCTGTTCAAGATCGTCGCGAGCGCAGGTCAGGCAAGGCGCAACGCAGCGAAGTGGAGTAACAGCCGAAGGCTGGCCCGCAGGGCGAGCGTAGCGAGTCAAACAGGCGAGGAAGCGGAGTTTACGAGTGGTAAATGAGCATTCCGAGCCTGTTTTCAACGTAGCATGGCCAAGCGCAGCAGATGTTGAATAGGTTCTAAAACGACAGGCAATAAAAAGGGCTCCCTTAAGGAGCCCTTGGGCTCTCGCCCGCCGCCCGGATGGGGCGTGCATGGTAAAGCGGAGTCGGTGTGATCCTGATCAGCCGACAGCGTGAAGTTCGTTGAGTCGATGGATACCGGCTGTACCGGTCATGCCGTCCCATTGGTCGCCGCGACCCTCGCGCCAGCCGTTAATCCAGGCTTGGCGTACGGACGGAAGGGTGAATGGACACAGTTCGCGAGATTTGCCATGGATGCCATATTGATAACCGCGCAAAAACGCTCTTTCTAAAGGATCACGCTTAAGTCTTCTCATAGGGTGTTGCCCTCACTTGTTGACTGTTATGTCCTATTAGCCCCGTGTCGGGGCCTGGTAGAAAGCTTCTACCAGTAGAGCCCGCTGCCGGCGTCGCGGGTCTCCTGCCGTCACCATTGCGGCGTTGGCCTGAGTTGATTTCTATCGAATGACACCGGCCGTGGGAATGATCGTTTTGTCATAAGCACGTAACGTTTTTAGGAGTGAGGCCATAAGGCTTGAGCCGCCGCTCCTGAGCTTTTTGCCTAAACTCAGGCGGCATGGGGGGCGCAGGCGGCTATGAGGTCGATCTGCCATCGCGAATATTTCGCGGCTGCACCCTGTATTTATTCCGACGAAGGGTCGCGTTGTCACTCTTTGTCCCTTATTAAGCTTTGCCCAGCTGTTCGAAAATTATACAGAGCAGCGCGTGTTTGAATCGAACACACTAAGTCTGGTGGCAGCAGGCGCGGCGTGGGGCTAGCTACGAGGCTCCCTGCAAGTTGCAACGCGACCAGATTTGGCTGATGTCGAGCCCAGGCCCTCCAGGCCGGGTTCGATGAGCGACCCACCCTGGTGTCGCGGAACCGTTGGGTAGAACCACGGTTTTTAACCTTGGCGCCGCAGCGCAAACTGCTCGCCGCACATTGCTTAGGCACTGGATATATACATGTCGGATCGTTATGAACTCTTTCTCACCTGCCCCAAGGGCTTGGAAGGGCTGCTCGCTGAAGAAGCAACCGGTCTGGGGTTGGAGGAAACCCGCGAGCACACCTCGGCAATCCGCGGCTTCGCCGAGTTGGAAACGGCTTACCGCCTGTGCCTCTGGTCGCGCCTGGCCAACCGCGTGTTGCTGGTACTCAAGCGTTTCCCCATGAGTAACGCGGACGATCTCTACCAGGGCGTACTGGAGGTCGACTGGGCCGAGCACCTGGAGCCGACGGGCAGCCTGGCGGTGGAGTTCAGCGGTAATGGTTCCGGCATCGACAACACCCACTTCGGTGCGCTGAAGGTCAAGGACGCGATCGTCGACAAGCTGCGTACTGCTACGGGCGATCGGCCCTCAATCGACAAGATGAACCCGGACTTGCGCATCCATTTGCGCCTGGATCGCGGCGAAGCGATTCTCTCGCTCGACCTCTCCGGTCACAGCCTGCACCAGCGTGGCTATCGCCTGCAGCAGGGCGCGGCGCCGCTCAAGGAAAACCTCGCCGCAGCGATTCTGATCCGTGCTGGCTGGCCGCGAATTGCCGCGGCGGGCGGTGCGCTGGCGGACCCGATGTGCGGTGTCGGCACTTTCCTAGTGGAAGCGGCGATGATCGCGGCGGATATCGCCCCGAACCTCAAGCGCGAGCGCTGGGGCTTCTCGGCCTGGCTGGGGCATGTGCCGGCGTTGTGGAAAAAACTCCATGCCGAAGCCCTGGCCCGTGCCGAAGCCGGGTTGGCGAAGCCGCCGCTGTGGATTCGTGGTTATGAGGCCGACCCACGACTGATCCAGCCGGGGCGAAACAATATCGAGCGCGCCGGGCTGTCGAACTGGATCAAGGTTTACCAGGGTGAAGTGGCGACCTTCGAGCCACGCCCGGATCAGAATCAGACTGGGCTGGTGGTTTGTAACCCACCCTATGGCGAACGCTTGGGTGATGAAGCGAGCCTGCTGTACCTCTACCAAAACCTAGGCGAGCGTCTGCGCCAGGCCTGCATGAATTGGGAGGCGGCGGTGTTTACTGGCGCGCCTGATCTGGGCAAGCGCATGGGCATTCGTAGCCACAAGCAGTACGCCTTCTGGAACGGCGCGCTGCCCTGCAAGCTGCTTCTGATCAAAGTGCAGCCCGAGCAGTTCGTCACCGGCGAGCGTCGTACCCCTGAGCAACGCGAACGTGAGCGTGAACAGGCCGCGTTAGGCCAGTCGGAGCCAGAGGTTGACAACAAAAAGGTCGAAAGCAACCAGGCGCCAGCCCAAATCGAGCAGGCGCGCTTGAGCGAAGGCGGGCAGATGTTCGCCAATCGTCTGCAAAAAAACCTCAAGCTGCTGGGTAAATGGGCTCGTCGTGAAGGTGTCAACTGCTATCGCGTGTATGACGCCGATATGCCGGAGTATGCCCTGGCGATCGATCTCTATCACGACTGGGTGCACGTGCAGGAGTACGCACCGCCGCGCTCGATCGACCCGGAGAAGGCCCAGGCTCGTCTGTTCGATGCGTTGGCGGCGATTCCCCAGGCGCTCAATGTCGACAAGGCGAAAGTCATCATCAAGCGCCGTGAGCGCCAGAGCGGCACCAAGCAATACGAGCGTCAAGCGACTCAAGGGCGTTTTACCGAGGTCAGCGAAGGCGGGGTGAAGTTGTTGGTCAACCTCACGGATTACCTCGACACCGGTTTGTTCCTTGACCATCGCCCGCTGCGCCTGCGCATCCAGCGTGAAGCTGCTGGTAAGCGTTTCCTCAACCTGTATTGCTACACCGCCACGGCCACCGTGCATGCGGCCAAGGGCGGGGCGCGCAGCACCACCAGCGTCGACTTGTCGAAGACCTACCTCGACTGGGCGCGGCGAAACTTGTCGCTGAATGGTTTCTCCGACAAGAACCGTTTGGAGCAGGGGGATGTGATGACCTGGTTGGCGGCGGATCGGGAGGAGTACGACCTGATCTTTATCGACCCGCCGACTTTCTCCAACTCCAAGCGAATGGAGGGGGTGTTCGACGTCCAGCGAGACCATGTCGAGTTGCTTGACCTGGCCATGGCGCGCTTGGCGGCCGGCGGGGTGCTGTATTTCTCCAACAACTTCCGCAAATTCCAGCTCGATGAAGGCTTGGCGGCGCGCTATGTGGTGGAGGAGATCAGTGCGACGACCCTGGACCCGGACTTCGCGCGTAATTCGAAGATCCACCGGGCTTGGCGCTTGACTGCACGCTGACCTTTATTGGGTCCCCGCCTTCGGGGATGACGATGGAGGACGTAGGTTAGTGCTGAACGTAGGTGCTGAACGTAGGTTGGCGCTGAACGCAGTGATGCCCAACAACCGGCCTGCAAGGCCGGGCTATCACATTCAAATCCGAGTACGGGAGTCGCGAAGCGACTCCTTGTTGGGTATCGCCTTTGGCTCAGCGCCAACCTACGCGCCAACGGTTTTGGAATAGGTTCTCAGCGCTGTGCGGTGTTAGCGCTGGCTTTCGGTTGGCGGTACAGATCGACCAGTACCTGATCGAGGATCGCCGAGGCGCCCCACGGCCGTGGGTCGTTGAGAATGGCAACGACGGCCCAGCTATTGCCATTGATATCGCGACTGTAACCAGCAATGGCGCGCACAGTGTTCAAGGTGCCGGTTTTGATATGCGCCTCGCCCGCCATAGGCGTGCGTTTCAGGCGTTTACGCATGGTTCCGTCCATCGCCACCAAGGGTAGGGAGCTGATGTACTCGGCGGCGTAGGGGCCCTTCCAGGCGGCTTCCAGCAGGGTGGCCAGTTCCCGTGCGCTGACACGTTCCGCGCGCGACAGGCCAGAGCCGTTCTCCATGACCAGGTGTGGCGCAGTAATGCCCTTGCGGGCCAGCCACTGCCGGATCACTCGCTGCGCGGCCTTGGCGTCGTCGCCATCCTCTGCGTTACGGAATTGTGCGCCGAGGCTGAGGAACAGCTGTCGGGCCATGGTGTTGTTACTGTATTTGTTGATGTCGCGGATGATCTCAACCAGATCGGGAGAGAAGGCCCGCGCGAGGAGGGTGGCGTTCTTCGGTACGACGTCAACACGGTCTTTGCCGAGGATGCTGCCGCCCAGCTCTTGCCAGATGGCGCGCACGGCGCCTGCGGCGTAGCCCGCGTGATCGAGTAACGAGAGATAGGACTGTGCACTACAGCCTTCAGCCAGCTGCCCGGTTACGACCAGCGTAGTGCCGTCGAACTGGCTGACCGGGTTGAAGCGGACATTCCCCGTGCACTTGCCTTTGCCCAGGGCCTTCACGCGGTTGTCGATACGCACGTTGGTCAGTGGTGGCTCCATGGCTACGCTGACTTTGCCGCCTTCGGCGCGGCTGATCATGCGCACGGCCTTGAGGTTGATCAACAATGAGTCCGGGCCGACCAGGAACGGCTTGTTCTCGTCGCCGCCATCGTCATTGAAGGCCGGCAACTGCGGTTGCATGAAGTGGCTGCGGTCGAGCACCAGATCGCCGGTGACCTGCTGTACACCATTGGCGCGCAGGTCGCGCATCAACAGCCAGAGTTTCTCCATGTTCAGCTTGGGATCGCCGCCGCCCTTGAGGTACAGGTTGCCGTGCAGCACTCCCTGTTTCAGTGGGCCGTCGCTGTAGAACTCAGTCTTCCACTGGTGGGTCGGGCCGAGCAATTCGAGCGCGGCATAGGTGGTGATCAGCTTCATGGTCGACGCTGGGTTGACCGACACGTCGGCATTGATCAACGTCGGCGTGCCGGGGCCGTTGAGCGGCAGCAGTACCAGGGAAAGGGAATCGTTGCTAATTTTGCCGGCTTTAAGCGCCTTCTCGACCAAGGGCGGCAGGGTGCTGTTGATCGGAGCCGCAGTGACAGGCAAGGCGATTGGCAGAAGCAAGCTGGCGAATGCCAGGTGACGAAGTGTTTTGATCATTGGCAGAAACCCTTCAGGCAAGGGCCAAAAAAGAAAAATGACATAAGAAAAGATGACATGGTCGCGGGTTCCCACAGCAGTTTGGGAAAGTGCTGAGCATTATGCCCGAAGCTCAACATGCTTGCGCCGCTCTGCGACTAGCGTAAGAACCTATTTTTTGCGGGTAGATGATGTCGCCTGGGGCAGAGAGTCGGGCAAGTCGGTGGCTAAACTGCTAAAGTGCCGCGCGTTATCACTCTTGAGGATTGTTCCATGGCTACTAACCGTTCCCGCCGTCTGCGCAAAAAACTCTGCGTGGATGAATTCCAGGAGCTGGGTTTTGAGCTGAACCTGAACTTTAAAGAAGATCTGGCTGATGAAGCCGTTGACGCTTTCCTCGACCAGTTCCTGCGTGAAGCCATGACCGGCAATGGTCTGGGTTATGTCGGCGGCGATGATTATGGCCTGGTTTGCCTGGCCAAGCGTGGCTCGGTCAGCGAAGAGCAGCGTGTCGCGGTCGAAACTTGGCTGAAGGGTCGTAGCGAAGTGACTGACTTCACCGCTAGCCCGTTGATCGACGTCTGGTATCCGGACAACTCGATCAATCCGCAAGACGCGTAAAACCAAGGGGGCCATATGGCCCCCTTGGTTTATCCGCTAATCCCCGACCGTCAAACTCAGCGCTGCGTCTTCTTTTGCCGGCCCTGCGCCAGTTTGTAGGCGACGTAGTACTTGTAGATATTGCCGACGTAATCCACTGTCTCGCGGCCCACTACGCGGGCGGCGGCGTGCTCGACGTTCTGGAACCAGATGTTCGGGTCGAGCCCGGACTTCTCCGCCAGCCGGCGGAACTTACGCAGATTGCCCGGGCCGGCGTTATAGGCGGCGAAGGTCATCAGGGTCTTGTTCACCGGGGTCAGTTCGGGGTCGTTCAGGTACTTGTCGGCGAGCAGGCGCATGTACTTGCTGCCGGCCTCGATATTCTTGTCCGCACTCTTGTCGATGCCTTGAATGGCCACGGTCGAGTCCGCCGCGGTGCTCGGCAGCAGTTGCATCACACCCACCGCGCCACGTTGGCTGCGCGCGCCCTGATCGAGCTGGGACTCCTGAAAGCCCTGGGCCATCAGCATCAGGTAGTCGAAGTCGTAGCTGCCGGCGTGCTTGCGAAACAGCCCGACCAGCTCGTTGAATTTCTGCAGTTCGGCCTCGTTGGTGGCGTTGAGCACTCGATTGGGATTGTTGACGTAGTGATTGATCAGGGTGTTGCCGAAAGCGGTGCCGACTTTGTGCTGCTTGACGAAGCCGGCGAGCATTGCTTTCAGCTGCGGACTGTTCTTGCGGATGGCCCAGGCTAATTCGCTGTCCTGGCGCAGGTAGAACTCGTCGTGGACGACCATGTCCTTGTACAGCGGCTGCCAGATAGTGGCGAGGTAGCGATCGACCACGGTGGCGTTGATCAGGCCGGCGTTGACCATCTCCAGCAGGTCTTCGGACTCCAGGTTTTCGTCCGCGGGGATGACCTTGATCGCCTCGAGGCCCTGTTCCTTGAACTGCTGGTTGAGGTCGCTCAGGTGCTCGAAGTAGCTGCTGGAGGCGCGCACCATCACCTCCTCGCCGGCCAGCTCTTCCAGCTTACCGATCGGCTTGCTGTGGGGGCCGCTGACCAGGGTTTCGCGGATGCCGCTGGCGAAGGGGGCGGCGAAGTCCACCGTCTGCAGCCGGCCCGTGGTGATGGTCAGGCCGCCGACGGCGATATCGCCGGCCCCCTCCAGCAGGCTGGGCATCAGCTTGTCGCGGGCGACCGGGATAAACATCACCCGCCAACGCAGGGATTTGTCCTGGAGCGGCTGCTTCTTGTTCAGCCAGTCCTCCAGCGCCTTGCCCGACTCGTAGGCGGTCCCGCCCTGGCGGCCGCGGTCGACGTGATAGAAGGTCTTGCTGTAAGGCACCAGCACGCGCACCAGGCGGCGTTCGCGCATGCCATCGAAGTCGCCGGTCCAGGCGTCCGGCACCGGCAGCACCATGGCGTCGACTTCCGCTTCTTCGGCGGGGGTCAATTCCGCGCTGGGCAGGTCGGACAGCGCGGCCTGGGCGCTGAGGCCGAGGGACAGTAAGAGCAGGGCGGCCAGCGAGCGCCACAGGGAGTCATGCCGGTTACGAAACCCACGCATGGAGATGTTCCTGCGCTGGTGATTCAGGCCGAATGGCCGAGGCAGAGTGAATACCTTTTAGCTTAGCCCGGCCTTGGCGAGGATGTTGGCCGGATCCACCGCATCTATCTGCTCTGGCTTGAGGAAACGCTGGGCATATTGTCGATAGACGCCACTGCGGACGAACAGGCCGAACAGGTCCGGGTCGACGTGGGCGCCCTGGCACATGCCGGCCATGATGCCCAGCGCCTCGGAGAGCAGCTTGCCCTTCTTGTAGGGTCGGTCCACCGCAGTCAGGGCCTCGAAGATATCGGCGATCGCCATCATCCGCGCCGGCAGGCTCATCTGTTCGCGCTTCAGGCGTTTCGGGTAGCCGCTGCCGTCCATCTTCTCGTGGTGGCCGCCGGCGAGCTCCGCCACATTCTTCAGGTGCGCCGGGAAGGGCAGGTGGCTGAGCATCAGGATGGTCTGCACGATGTGGTGGTTGATGATATAGCGCTCCTCCGTCGTCAGCGTGCCGCGGCCGATGCCGAGGTTGTACAGCTCGCCGCGGTTGAACTTGTGCTGCGGCACGTCCAGTTTGAAGCCCCAGGGGTTATCGGCCGGCATCTGTTCGTTGGCCGGGCGCTCGATCAGGTGCTCCGGCTTGTCCGCCAGCAGTGCCTCCTGCACTGGCAGCGTCGGCGCCGGGTTGCGTTGCTGGCGCTTGGCCTCTTCCCAGGACACGCCGAGGCGGTCGTCTAGGGTGCGCGTCCAGGGCCGTGCGGCGATTTGTTGCAAGCGTTCGAGATCGGCCTCGGCCATCGCCTCGCCGCCGAGGTTGCAGCGGGCGACGAAGGCGAATTCCTCATCCAGCGCACTCAGCGCCGCGTCGCGCAGCGCCGCCAGGCGGGGCTCCGCGCCGCCCTGGGCGATGCCCTGCCAGTAAGCGATCCAGGCATCGCGCTTGAGCACCTCGAAGCGTGTGCGCACCTCGTGGATGCGGTCATACAGGGTTTCCAGCTTGGTCGCCTTGTCCACCACGTATTCCGGGGTGGTGACCTTGCCGCAGTCGTGCAGCCAGGCGGCGATATGCAGCGCCTCCCATTCCTCCGCACTCGGCCGGTAGTCGCGGAACAGCGGTTCGTCGCTGGCGGCGGCGGCACGGGCGAGCATCAGGGTAAGCTCCGGCACGCGCTGGCAGTGGCCGCCGGTGTAGGGACTCTTGGCGTCGATGGCGCCGGCGATCAGCTGGATAAAGGCCGCCAGCAGTTGCTTCTGTTTCTCCAGCAGGCGCTGGCTCTCGATGCACAATGCGGCGACCCCGGCAACCGCCTCGACAAAGGCGATGCGTTCCGGGCGCAACAGGGCGAGTTCGGACTCCTGGCCGGTGTCACGCTGCAGCAGCACCAGCACGCCGACCGTCTCGCCTTGGCGGTTGTGCAGGCCGCAGCTGACCAAATGGATGCGCGGGCTGTCGAGGGTGCGCAGCAGGCTCTGGAAGGCGTCGGCCTGGTCGAAACCGAGCGACAGCACCGCGGTTTCTCCGCCGTCAGCGGGCTGTTGCAGCCAGAACGGCATGGCGCCGTCGCCCTTGGCATAGCCGGGGATGCCGTGCTGCTCGAGGCTGTGCTGACTGCCGGAGAGAAACAGGGCGTGCGGCTCCAGGCGACCGCTGTCGGTGTCGAGCAGATAGATCAGTCCACCCTGGGCCTCGCTGATGTCCACCGTCTCCTGCAATACCCGTTCGAGCAGCGCCTCGAAGCGCGTTTCGGCGGACAGGCTGGCGGTGATCTCGAGGAAGCTGGAGATGGTTTCTTTCATGTGTGCCATGGAGACGGCCAACTGGTCGATTTCCAGCACCGACGAGCGTCCGCTGGCCGGGTAGACGAAGTCGAAACTGCGGATCGCCTCGGCCTCGCCGACCAGGGCGCGTAGTGGTTTGACGATGATCCGCGAGCTCAGCCAGCCCAGCGGCAAGCACAGCAACAGAATGCCCAGCGTGACTATGGCGCCTTGCCAGCGGATGCGGTAGGCCTCGGCCAACAGCTCGTCCTCCGGCGCCAGCAGCGCCAGGTGTAGCCCTTGTGGGCCGCCTGCCTGCAGATGACGTTGCGCCATCACCCAGCGCCGCTTGGCCAGCGTCAGGGTGCCTTGCTGGTGATCGTCCAGGCCTGCGTCGATCAGCGCCGCCAAGGCCGGGCTGAAATCGCGCGCCATGGCCAGCTGGGCCTGGGTGCCGTTCTGCACGGTCAACTTGCGGGTGTCCGGGTAGGCCACCGCCTGGCCATTCGGCTGGAACAGCACCAACTCGGTGGAGGGCGTGACCTTATGCTGGGCCAGGGTGGCTGAGAGGTCGGCCAGGGTCAGGTCGGCGGCCAGCACCGCCGTCGCTCCGCTGCTCCGCGCCAGGGTGGTGCCGACCGCGCCAGTGGAGAAGAATACGTAGGGTGCGGTGGTGATCTGCTCGGCATTCTCGCGGACAGCCTTGAACCAGGGGCGGCTACGCGGATCGTAGCGTTCGTTGAGTTCCTGGCGGCGACTGATCAGGTTGAGCGTGTCATCCAGGTAGAGCGTCTCGGACTGGGGGCGGCCATATCCGCTGCGGTCGATCATCCAGACCTGATAAGCGGCGTTGTCGGGGGCAAAGAACTGCTGCTTCAGTTCGGCGCTGCGCAAGGGCCGCACCATAAAGAAGTCGCCGTCGTCATAGCCCAGGTAGAGCGAGGCCAGCTTGGGGTTGTCGTTCAGGGCCTGGACGAAGGGGCGCACCAGCGCCTCGCGCTGATAGCTGTCGGTGGCCTGATTGTCCTCGTTCAGCGCCAGCAGGCTGAGCAGATGATCGATCGGTTGGTAGGTGTGGCGCAGATCGGTTTCCACATCCTGGCTGATCCGAGCAAACAGCTGCTCACTGCTGGAGAGGATGATCCGGCTGGTCTGCCGATAGTTGAACAGCCCAAGCACTACGCCAGTGAACAGCAGGAGAAAGGTAAAGAGTGCGCTGATATGCACGTGCAAGGGAAAGCGGCGTTCAACTGCTCGGGCGGTTCTGGGCATCACGCTTCACTCCATGGATGGCGCAGCAGTGCCCCGCAAGCATAGTGAAGGTCGGCTTAAGTTGCCGGCGCACAGAGTGATCCACCGAGCGCGTTACTGGGAGGGCGCGTCTGGCGCCGGCGTGGGGTGCTTTGCCAGATACTGCCGCAGGCCGTACATCAACAGGGCAACCGACAAGGCTATCGTGACGCCGATCAACGAGTTAAACAGCCGCACCTGCGCCAGGTGCCAATCCTGCGACAAGCTTTCGGCCAGGAGTACGAAACACAGCGTGCTCTGGAGTACGAACAGGCCGTAGTGATGGGATTGGAAGGCGCGGCTCAGTGTAATCAGCGGCAACATGGTGGCCACCATCAGCGCCGGGCTTTGCAGGCTGTGGCCGAGGTAAATCAGCAGGGCTGCCGCGCACAGGCTGGCGAGACTGGATTGTAGGGCGCGCACCAGGCTGCCCTGGAATTCCAGCTGCAGGGTGGTGATCACCGCCAGGGTCAACCAATAACCGCGTGACAGCTCAGCCAGCTCGACTGTCAGGCCGGCCAGGGCGAAGGCCAAGGTGCAGCCCAGTGCGTGCAACCGCCACTGTTGTTGCGGTAAGCGCCGGGCATGCCGGCGCAGCACTTTCAACAGACCTAACAGCCGCGGCATGCGCGGCCACATGCGTAACCCGTGCAGACCGCGTAGGCCAAAGGCGAGCAGAGTGACCCAGAGCCCGCCGAGGATGAACAGCATGCCCACCGCATAAGGATTATTCAGGCTGCCAATGCCATGTTGACCTTGCCCCAGGCAGAGGCACACCGCGAGGCCGATGCCGAACTTGCCGGCTTCCGCACCGAAGCGTTGCAGCCAGGCCAGCAGGAAGCCGAAGCTGGCAAACAGCGCCAAGCTGATCAAGGGTTGCTCCGCCCCCCAGAACCCCAGCCCGGCACTCCAGGCGCCGAGCCCGGTCAACAGCAACATGCGCAACATGCCGAAGCGGTGCAGGGGATTAGCCTGAGCCGCTTGAAAGGCCCCCGCCGAGGCCCAGAGAAAGCCCGGGTGGGCGCTGAACAGGCCCAGTAACAAGGGCAGGGCGCAGCCAAGACCGGCGACCATGGCCGGGCCCCAGGTCGGCGGCCCGGAATGCCAGTTGAAGGCTTGCTGCAAGACCTTGCGCATCATCAGCAGTCTCTAAAAGTTGCAAAAAGCCACTCGGGTGATTCCCCTGTCGGCTTGCCCCACTACCTAGCATAGGTGTTGCTCGACGCTGTCACCCTCCAACACCGCGGCACGCCGCATCACACCGGGCTGGAGCGCCCAGTCATCTCTCGCGCCATTTCCGTGGCGTAGCTGTCAGTCATCCCGGCGATAAAGTCGATCATCCGCAGGAAGGACTTATGCAGCGGCCATGCTGGGTCCGGGGCGTTATTGCCGAGCAGATCGAGAATGCGCCGATGCTTGAACGACGGCGTGCGCCCGCCATGTTGCTCCAGCGCCGCGCCGCAGAAGGCATTCAGCAGAATCTCCAGGGTGGTGTAGGCGCCGATCTCATGCAAGGTCTTGCGTTTGTCCTGGAAGATTTTCTCCCGCGCCATATTTTTTGCACCGAGTACGCAGCGCTTGGCCGGACCGTGCATATGCTCGACCAGATCGCCTGGCAAGGTGCCGGCGAGCAATGCATCCTGCTGCTCGACAAAGGCTCGGGCGGCGGCGTTGGTCAGGTGTTCGATAGCCTTGCCGCGGAGGATCGCCAGTTTGCGACGGCGCGAGTCCTGCGGGCCCAGTTGGCGGTAAGTTTCCGGCAGATCGTCGCCGACCAGGCCGAGCAATATGGACTCCACCTCGGCGTAGTCGAGCAGCTCCATCTCCAGGCCGTCTTCCAGGTCGATCAGGCCGTAGCAAATGTCATCCGCCGCCTCCATCAGGTACACCAGCGGATGGCGCGCCCAACGCTCGTCCTCGAGCTGCGGCAGTCCGAGTTTGTGGGCGATCTGTTCGAGCAGCGGCAGTTCGCTCTGGTAACAGCCGAATTTGTGCTTCTTATAGCCGAGCGCCTCGGCGTGGCGAGCGGTCCAGGGGTATTTCAAATAAGTGCCGAGGGTCGCGTAGGTCAGCCGCGTGCCACCATCGAACTGGTGGTACTCCAGTTGGGTGAGTACGCGAAAACCTTGGGCATTACCCTCGAAGTTGAGGAAGTCGCGCTGCTCGGCCTCGCTCATCGCCTCCAGCCAGCCGCGCCCGGCGGCCTGTTGAAACCAGTGGCGGATGGCATCTTCGCCGGAGTGGCCAAAGGGCGGATTGCCGATGTCGTGGGCCAGGCAGGCGGACTGCACGACCATGCCCAGATCACTCGGCTCGCACCACTCGGGCAGGGCATCACGGATCATTTCGCCGACACGCATCCCCAGCGAGCGGCCGACGCAACTGACCTCCAGCGAGTGGGTCAGGCGGGTGTGGATATGGTCGTTACTGGAGACCGGATGCACCTGGGTCTTACGGCCCAGGCGGCGAAACGCACCGGAGAAAATGATCCGATCGTGATCTTTGTGAAAAGGGCTGCGGCCCAGTTCATTAGCGCTATGCGCTGGTTTGCCGAGACGTTCACGGTTAAGCAGTGTTTGCCAATCCAAAGCCAGTCCTCGCCGTTCAGTGGCTGATGGCTCTAGCTTCGGGGTTCCGGCGTTTGGCTGCAAGTCTCCAGGCTTCGCCGTGCTAGTCGGTCTGGTTTGCAGGCACTGTCTGGTCGACGCTCAATCTAGCCGCGGGTGGCGAGCGGCGTTTAGCGTTGCTAAGGTCAATCAAAGGTGCGAATGGAGGCATCCCGCCAGCACTAGGGCTTGTATCACTAAGTTGTGTTGCTCCCCCATATGCACCCCCCTACATGAGCGGAGCCACTAAAGCAGGCCGGTGAGCTCGATGGTAGGCGCTAGATGAAGCGGTTTTCTCTCAAAAGGAGGGTGTATGAATAATGCAATCGTCTTGATCGCACGGCTGTTCCTCGCCCATATTTTCCTGCTCGCTGGCTTGGGCAAGCTCGGTGCCGGTTACGCAGGCACGCAGGGGTACATGGAGAGCATGGGCGTACCCGGTGCGCTGTTGCCGTTGGTGATCATGCTGGAAATCGGCGGTAGCCTTGCTGTGATCCTCGGCTTTTTTACCCGCTGGGCCGCTCTAGCGCTGGCGGGATTCTGTCTCGCGGCGGCGTTGATCTTCCATCGCAACTGGAGCGATCAAATCCAGATGATCATATTTATGAAAAACTTCGCCATGGCTGGCGGTTTTCTTCTGCTCTACGTGCAGGGGGGCGGCGCCTTCAGCGTCGATGCTTGGCGCGGCAAGTAAGGGTTTCGAGCCGACGCTGAGCGCCTGGGGCGTTTGGCGTCGATTGGGTTTGGACGTTAACAAAGCGCGGCATCTGTAGGCTGGGTAGAGCCGTTCTTGGCGAAACCCAGCGGGCCAATGCGGGGTTTCGCTACGCTTTACCCAGCCTACGCTCTAAGTCAGGAGCCGCTCTTCCACGCGCTCGTTTGCGGCGCCATCGCTACAATCCCGCCGCATCAATATCCAGCAGCAACAACCGTCGCCCATTGTCGATAAATTGCCCGGCCGTCAGGCAGTACTGGTTGCTGGTCGCGTCGCGGTAGGTCGTGGAGAGGATCAGTCGGCGTGCGTCCCAGCCTTCGGCGAGTAGTTGATAGAAGTAGGGACGCCAGGACCAGTTGTGGCCGAGGTAGCGGTGGTCTTCGCGCCAGGCGTTGCCGCTCCACTCCAGGTTTGGGGTGAGCTGAGTGCCGTTGCGATCACATTGGTACATACGCAGCAGCCACGGGTAGGCGGTCGGTGCCGGCAGGCTGCAGAGTGGTGCCCCGGCTTCGGCCCAGGTTTTCAGGCTGTTCATCAGCTCAGCCACTTGCTGGCGCAGGGTCATCAGGCGCGCGTGTTCGGCCAGCTTGTGCTGCACGTAGCGGTCGCGTAGTCGGGCGAAGCGCTCGACGAAGGCGTCGGCGGGAAAGAACTCCAGTTCGGCTTTGGCGAACAGGTAACCCTGGACATAGCGCGAGCCGCATTCGAGGGCAAAGTCCAGTTGGGCTTCGGTTTCCACTCCTTCGGCGATGATCCAGCAACCGGTTTTTTCGGCCATCTGCGCCAGGGCTTTCACCACTTCGCCGCTCAGGCCGCCGCGGGCGGCTGCCTGGAACAGGCGCATATCCAGCTTGAGAATGTCCGGCTGCAGTGCCAGCACACGGTCGAGCTGTGAGTAGCCGGCACCGAAGTCGTCGATGGCGATGCGGGCGCCGGCGTCACGGTAGCGCGCCACCACCTCCGGCAGGCGCAGGCTGCCGCCGCCAAGCTCGGTGATTTCGAACACTACACGTTCGGGCGGCACGCCCTGCTGCTCAAGTTGTTTGAGACTGGGCAGGGGCTGGTTGGGGCGTAGGCGGCCGATCCAACGTGGGGAGATGTTCAGGCTGAGGAACCAGTCAGCGGGCGCTTCGTGCAGACGCCGCAGGGCATCCGTGCGGATCAGTCGATCAAGACGGCGCAAGGCACTCATCGGCGCTTTGGGGGCGGCGAACAGGGGGCCAACCGAGAGCAACCGACCGTCAGGCTGGCGTAGACGGCCAAGGGCCTCGACCCCGGCGATACGGCCGGTGGCGGTATCAATGAACGGTTGAAAGCAGGCAAGCGGTTGCCCGTCGATCACGGTGACATCCTTGGTTGCAGTCCGAAGGCAGCCTGCGCTGTTGCAGCAGGCGTGAGCAGCGATGAAAAAACACCGGCTGCTCAGTAGGTTAGCAAGAAGGTGGCCAGTTGTCGGCGAGTCAGCTGGGCGTGTCGTTGGGCGGGTTGGGCGGGCGGCGTAAGGCTACCGCTAGCAACGGGTAGAGGGTAATGCCCAGGCGCAACCAGCGGCTCAGGTGGCCACGCTTGGCACCAAAGAAGCCCAACAGCGCGATGCCGGCCATGCCCCAGAGCGGGGCGTGCTTGAAACCTAGGGTTTGCCGCAGGTTTTGCGTCATACCGTGCACGTGTTGCAGTGGCTGCATGATCAGCAGTGACTCATGCCTCAGCTCCTGGCGGTGCATTTCCAGCCGCATACGGATCAAGGCTTTACGCAGTTCGCGCCGCGAGGCGTTGGGCGGTACTAGAGGCAGGCTCATGGCAGCAGACGCTCACGGTCGCGCGCCAACTCTTCAAGGGTGGCGCTGAAGGGGGAAGACTCATCGGTAATTGCGGCCTTCAGACGCTGGGCGCAAAACAGGGTGGCGGCGCTGTAGAAGAGGCACAGACCGATGATTCCCTGGAGCCGGTAGCTGTCCCACAACAGGACCAACAGCAGGGCGGAAAGCCCAAGCAGCAGCAGTAAGCCAAACACCAGGGCGAAGCCAGCAAACAGCAGCATGCGCAGGCTGCGGCCTTTCTGTTCCTGCAGCTCTATGCCGAATAGCTCGACATGGCTGTGCAGCAGGCCGAGAAACGCGGCACCCAGGCGTTTGGGTGAGGGGCTATGGCCCGCCGGTGGCGGGCCGGATTCCATTCCGGCTGCCATGCTTAGCGGCGCGCGGCAAGCAGGCCGAGGAGAAAGCCAATTCCTGCGCAGAGGCCAACGGATTGCCAGGGGTGGTCTTGCACGTAGGTCTCGGTGGCTGCCACGGCGGCTTTGCCTCGCTCGCGCACGGATTCTTCAGTGAGATTCAGGGTCTCCCGAGCGCGTTTGAGGCTGTCTTGGATGTGTAGGCGCAGCTGATCGGCTTCGTCGCCAGCCAGGCTGGCTGTGTGCTGCAGCAGTTTTTCGGTATCACTGACCAGTGCTTGGAAATCAGCCAGTAGATCGTCCTGTACCGGCGTGGTGCTATTGCGGGCCATGTCGATGTCTCCGTTAGTGGCTTCGTTAGGGTTCGAGTCCTCTGCAAAGAGGATGGTTCCTGTGG
Organism: Pseudomonas cavernicola; assembly: GCF_003596405.1. Lineage (NCBI taxonomy): Bacteria > Pseudomonadati > Pseudomonadota > Gammaproteobacteria > Pseudomonadales > Pseudomonadaceae > Pseudomonas > Pseudomonas cavernicola. The sequence goes on along the minus strand of NZ_QYUR01000002.1, from coordinate 2,297,080 downwards.
ACTGTGTTGGTGCTGCTTGGTATAGCGCTTGCATTGCGTTGGTGCGTAACGGAAGCGAGGCGCCCTTTATTTGGGCATTTCGGTTGATTGGATCAGTCCGGTAACCTTGCTTCAATTCTATGAAAAATAAAGAAAAGAACTGAAAGTTCAAGTTTCCTGCCAGTAATGCTTGTACCAAATCGGTTCGCTTTTATGGGCGGCTCTGGTGCAAGTGAGCATCAGGATGGTGCGTGATTGGCTGGGCCTGAGCTGCTTTGGTGCTTTTCCCTAACCGCCGGAGTCATCTTCGCCGATGGAAAACCTCAATAGTGCCGTGGAAACCCTGATTCACGGCTCCAATACTCTGTTCATCTTGCTCGGCGCCGTGATGGTATTGGCCATGCACGCCGGCTTCGCCTTTCTTGAGGTCGGTACGGTACGCCAGAAAAACCAAGTCAACGCGCTGTCGAAGATCATCTCCGACTTTGCCGTGTCGACCTTGGCCTACTTCTTTATAGGCTATTGGGTGGCTTACGGGGTGACTTTCCTGGTACCGGCGACGGCGCTGACTGCGGACCACGGCTATGCGTTGGTGAAGTTCTTCTTCCTGCTGACCTTTGCTGCGGCGATTCCGGCGATCATCTCCGGGGGCATTGCCGAGCGCGCCAAGTTCGGCCCGCAATTGTGCGCGACGGTGCTGATCGTGGCTTTCATCTATCCCTTCTTCGAGGGCCTGGTGTGGAACGGTAATTTTGGCCTGCAAGCCTGGCTGGCCGCGCGCTTTGGCGCGAGCTTCCATGACTTCGCAGGTTCCGTGGTGGTGCATGCGATGGGTGGTTGGCTGGCCTTCGGCGCGGTGACGCTGCTCGGCCGCCGGGATGGTCGTTACCGTGATGGCCGCCTGGTGGCTTTCGCGCCGTCGAGCATTCCATTCCTGGCGCTGGGTTCGTGGATTCTGATTGTCGGCTGGTTCGGCTTCAACGTGATGAGTGCGCAAACCCTGACGGGTGTCAGTGGTCTGGTGGCGGTCAACTCGCTGATGGCGATGGTCGGTGGCACCGTGGCGGCGCTGTTTGTGGGGCGCAATGACCCGGGCTTTCTGCATAACGGTCCTTTGGCTGGTCTGGTGGCGATCTGTGCCGGTTCCGATCTTATGCACCCGGTTGGTGCGCTGATGACCGGGTTGATCGCCGGCGGCTTGTTCGTCTGGGCGTTTACGGCGACTCAGGTGAAGTGGCGAATCGACGATGTGCTCGGGGTCTGGCCGCTGCATGGTCTGTGCGGCGTCTGGGGTGGCATTGCCTGCGGTGTGTTTGGCCAGGAAGTACTGGGCGGTCTGGGTGGCGTTAGTTTGCTCAGCCAACTGATCGGTACCGGGCTCGGGGTCTTGGTGGCACTGGCCGGCGGTTTTCTGGTGTACGGCGTGCTCAAGGCGCTGACCGGCATCCGTTTAAGCCAGGAGGAGGAGTACTACGGCGCCGACTTGTCGATCCACAAGATCGGTGCGGTCAGCCAGGACTGATTGAGTCGTGCAAGAAAAAGCCCGCTCAAAAGAGCGGGCTTTTTTACGTTCGTAGGCTGGGTAGAGTGCAGCGAAACCCAGCATTTTCCTCGCGCTGGGTTTCGGCGCCTAGCGCCTCTACCCAGCCTACCTCTTGGTGCCTACCAGAGCGGCAGGCTGTAGCTGACGATCAAGCGGTTCTCATCCAGGTCGTTGCCGAAGTTGGCACGGGTGGTCGCGTTACGCCATTTCACCCCGAGGTTCTTCAGCGGGCCATCCTGGAAGACGTAAGCGATGTCCATGTTGCGTTCCCACTCCTTACCGTCGGAGAGGGCGGCGCCGCGGTCGACGTCGTCGCCGGACAGATAGCGGGTCATAAAGGTCAGGCCTGGAATACCGATGGCGGCGAAGTTGTAGTCGTAGCGAAGCTGCCAGGACTTCTCGTCCTTGTTGGCGAAGTCGCCGATCTGCACATAGTTGACCAGGAAGGGATCGGTCGCGTTGACATAGGCGTAGCCGGTGTCGCCGCTCATCGACTGATAGCCCAAGCCGAAGGCATGGCCACCGAGGCCGTAGGTGAACATGGCGCCGAAGGCCTTGTTGTCGACGTTGCTGCTGCCGTCATCGGTGGAGCGGGCGTAACGCAGGTCGCTCTTCAGCGATTGCTTGTCGGCAATCGGCAGCACATGCACCAGGTTGACGATGTGCTGTTTGTAGAACTGATCCAGGTTGCCATAGCTGTAAGCGGTGGTCAGCTTGTCAGTCCACTTGTAGCTGGCGCTGGCGAAGTTGAACTCGTCGCTGGTCAGGCCTTTTTGGAAGACGATGTTGCGGCGGCCACCACCGTTGATGGTCATGTCCTCGTAGTCCGAGGAGTCACGATAGTTGACCTGTTGCAGCTGGCCGGCATCGAGGGTCAGGCCGTCGATTTCCAGCGAGTTCAGCTGGCCGCCCTGGAAGGTTTGCGGCAGCAGGCGTGAGTCGTTGGCTTGCAGTACCGGCAACTTGGGCATCAAGGTGCCGACTTTCAGGGTGCTTTTCGAGGCGCGTAGTTTGGCGGTCAGGCCAAGTTCTGAATAGTTGTCTTGCGAGCCGCCGGAACGGTCGGGTTCCAGCAGGCCAGTACCGGCGGTACCGCCCCCCGAGTCGAGTTTAAAACCGGCCAGCCCTTGGGCATCGACGCCCACGCCGATGGTGCCCTCGGTGTAGCCGGACTCCATGCGCAGCAGGAAACCCTGGGCCCATTCTTCTGCTTTGGCTTGGCCCTTGTTGCCGCCTTCCTGGCGGAAATCGCGGTTCATGTAGAAGTTGCGCAGCTCCAGGCTGGCTTTGCTGTCTTTGATAAATTCAGCGTGTGCCAGGTTCGGCAGGGTGAGGCTGGCGCCCAGGGTGGCAAGCGCCACGGCATGGGCGAGGGGGGGCTTATTATTGAGGGGGCTCATTATTGTTGTCTTCTCGTGGGGTGCGGACAGAGGGTTTGTGACCGAACTGTTACGGCACGCGGAATAAACCACGAGAGAGACGCAGCGGCCTTTAGACCTTAGTCGGCAGGCCTTGGATTCAGGGCGTTAGCGCGATTAATCATTCGATCCAGTGCGGATAGAAACCCAGCTTTTGCTGCACCTTGGCGTCATGGGCCGGCACTACCGTGAGGTTTGGTTCCTTCGCCATCAGTTGATGCACCTGCTCCAACACTTTGCGCGTGGCTTTGCGGTCGTTATCGACCATATTGCGGCTGATCCAGAACTTTTCATGGGGGCCGGTAAAACCTTCCAGGCGCCAACTGGTATCGCCCGTAAAGAAGAAGCGGCGGCCGTCTTCCAGGGTCAGAAATAGCCCCACCGATCCCGGCGTATGGCCGGTTAGCGGCACCAACACCACGCTGCCATCACCGAACATATCCAGGCTAGCGGGGAAGCCCATAAAAGCTGCCGACTGGAAGGTGAAGGGCAGCCATTTCACTGGGTGCTTGAACTGGCTGGGGAGGACCGCCGGCGGTGTCGAGATCTGGCTGAACTCGATTTCCTCGTAGGGCGCCCACACCGGCACTTCCGGAAAATCGGCGAGGCCCGAGGCGTGATCCCAGTGGGCGTGGGACAGCAGGATGCGGTCAATCCGAATGCCGTCCTTGTCCAACTGATCACGCGCCGGCACGACGGGGCCGTACTGAAGCAGCGGCTTGTCCCACAGTGGCATCTCGGCGAACTGACTGTCGATCTGACGCCCAAGACCGGTGTCGAACAGCAGGGTGGCGGCGTGGTGCTCGATCAGCACCGCGACATGGTTGAGGGTGACTTTCTCGGTCCACTTGCCACCTTCAACCGTGAAGGCGTCGAGGGTTTCGGTTTCGGCGGTTTTCACCAGGCTGAAACGCAGGCCAGCGGCGGCACCGGGCAAGCTAGTCAGGCTCAGCAGGGTGACTAGTGCAAGGCTCAATAGACGCATGGTTCAGACTCCTTGAGCGGGAAGAAACGGCGAGGCGCTGGGAGCGCCGAAGGCCAGTGGCAAACGCGTTCGGCGCAAGCGCCAACGACCAGGGGTAAGCGCCAACAGGCGTTCGGCACCGGCGGGCAGCGTCTGCCCCAGTGCCGCCAACTGCTGTGGCCAATACAGCTCGGCGCGGGCTTCCAGTTGCAGCAGGTCGCCGCTGTGGAAGTCGATGAACAGCAGGCCGCAGCGAGGCTCCAGCAGCAGATTGCCGAGGGTGTTGAAAAGGAAGTTACCGCTGTAGTCCGGCAGCCATAAACGACCATCCGCGCCCAGGCTGACGAAGCCCGGTGCGCCGCCACGGTGCGATACATCGACCCCGCCGGCCTGTGGATCGCTGTTCTGGCTGGCGATAAACAAGGTGTCGGCCTGGGTCACCAGGGCGAGCCAGCGTTGATCCAGGCCTTCGCCCTGTTCCAGCGGGCCGGGTTCGCGGGGTGCCGCTTGCCAGCCACGGGCCTGGATGTACTTCGGACAGTTGCCGAAGGACTGGGCGACCTCGACGCTAAAGCCCTCGGCATCAGCCGCGATGACAGTCCCATTCATCCGGTTACGCCGTCGGGTTGGCAGCTCCAGACCGAGCAGACCCAGGCGCGCGCCCGGGGCCAGATTAGTGGCCAGTGGGTCATCGCTTTGCGCTAGGGCTTTGATCTGCAAGCGGGTCGGCTCGGGCGAATGGATAAAGCCGGGGGCGCCCCACAGTAGTGAGGCCTGCGGCTGGCCATCGCTCGCCAGGCTGCCGACTAGCAGCCAGGGCTGCTGGGCGAAGAACTCGCGGTGTTGTTCCGGCATAAAGCTGCGGATGACTCGCCTGCCGATTTCCTCGACCTTTTCGCGCACGCCGGCCCGGGCCTGGATTGCCTGCTCGCCGGGATGGAAGGGACTGTTCATCGTGCAACTGCTCCTGGAGTGGGCGTGTTACAGGCCCGGCATGCCGATATAACCCGGTAGCTCGCGCAGGCGGGCGAACCAGCTATGCAGATGAGCGTAGGGCGTCAGATCAAGACCGCCATCACCCGCCAGCGCTACGTAGGGGTAGACCGCCACATCGGCGATGCTCGGCTCTGCGGCCTGCGCCAGCCACTGGTGTTCAGCCAGGTGGGTGTTGAGCAGTTCCAGCGTTTTCGTGGCTTTGGCGGTTACCGCCAGTTCATCGATCGGTGCGCCGAACAGTTTGCCCAGGCGTGCCAGTCCCGGGCCGTGTTGCACTTCGTTGGCGGCAAAACTTAGCCAGCCAGCGACGCGGCCTTGGCTCGCGGGATCGAGCGGGTACCAGTGTTCATCGGCATAGCGCCGCGCCAGGTAAACCAGAATGGCCTGGGAGTCGCCAAGGCTCAGCGAGCCATCTTCCAGCGTGGGCACCTGGCCGCGTGGGTTGATGGCGAGGAATGCCGGGCGTTTGTGTTCGCCGCCGCGTAGATCGACGCTCACCCGCTCGGCGTGTTGGCCGATCAGGCTCAGAAAGAGCTGCACTTTGTAGCAGTTGCCGGACAGGTCAAAGTCGTGAAGGCGCATCGCAATTCTCCATGTGTGGGCGGTGAACTGGATATTAGACAGACAGGTCTGTATATTTCAATGACAATTTTGCTCGACTGCACAGCAAGCGGCTTTAAGCTGATTGCGCAGCTTGCGCCAACAGAGCCTTAGGAGGCCTTACATGGCATCAAATAAACGCGATCAGTTGGTCAGTACCGCGCTAGAGTTGTTCTATCGCGAGGGTTATCACGCCACTGGCATCGACCGCATCCTGGCCGAGTCGGGGGTGGCGAAAATGACCCTGTACAAGCACTTCAAGTCGAAAGATGAACTGATCCTCGCGGTCTTGGACTCACAGCATCAGCAGCTCAGCCAACGCATGCAGCTCGCGCAGGAGAGTCTGCCGCCACGCGAGGCGATCCTGCGTACGTATGACGGTTTGCACCTGTGGTTGAGCGAGAAGGGTTTTTGCGGTTGTCTGTTTGCCCATGCCGCCGCCGAGTTTTCCAACCGGGAGCACCCGATTCACCAGCAGGCGGCGCTGCACAAGCGTTTTGTCTGCGGTTACTTCCTCGCGGCGTTGCAACGTCTGGGCGCTACTGAGCCGGAGCGCTTGGCGCGGCAGTTGCAGTTTCTCTTTGAGGGCGCCTTAAGCATGGCCCATCTGCATGGCCCGGCCGATCAGGCGCTGGAGGCCAAGGCGGCGGCGGAGCAACTGCTCAAGGCCGCTGGCGTTTAACTGTTCAACTCAAGGTCGCCGAGCAGGCGCGCTTTACAGTCTTCCAGCGCTTCCAGCGGGCCGGACAGCACCACGGCATCGTCAGGTCGGCGATCAGCTGGATATCGATCAGCCCTGTCTGGAAAAGGCTGAGCGGCTCAACTGTCGCGGGCTGGATGGTCTGTAAAACTTGCTCAAGCTCAGTGCCGAGGGGCCAGCTTCAGCCGCCTGAGGCAAATGCTAAACTGCGCATCTAACTTCTCTGCGAGACGCGATAATGCTTCCCGAATGCCAACTGTTCGGCACCCTTGGCTGTCATCTCTGTGAAGTCGCTGAAACGTTGCTGATGCCCTTTGTCGAGCACGGTCTGCTGGTCGAGCTGGTTGATATCGTCGAGCATGAAGAGTGGGTCGAGCTCTATGCCTTGCGCATCCCCGTATTGCGCCGTTGCGATACCGGGGCCGAACTCAACTGGCCGTTTGATGCGGAACAGGTGGTGGTCTTTTTACGCTGAAAGTCTGTGCTGAAAAGCATGGGCCCCTCTGATTGACAGGGCTATCTGCGCGGCCAGCCAGTTACGCCCGCGGGCCCGAGCGGCGACGTGGCGGTGGCGGCTGATCCTGAAGAACCTCGGCGACTTCTGCGGCTTGCTTCTCGGTAGGGAAGGGGCCGGCTATCTGTTCTTCATTGGCTGTGCATACCCACCAATTGCCGTCACTGGCTTGGCTGATGAGATAGCCGTTTACGGTTTTTCCTACTGTCATCGATGTGTCTCGCGCATTGATTCTAAAGGTTGATAAGACTTTGCAGAGTGACGACAGAACAGTCGTTGATGCCTCTATTGCACTGCGTTGGCCGATGGCTTTCTTAGGCAGAAAGTGTGGCAGGTCGCTGGTGTCAGTAAAGGCGAATCGCAGCCAATAAAAAACCCGCCGTGAAGGCGGGTTTTTTAGGGATTTGGTCGGAGAGACAGGATTCGAACCTGCGACCTTCTCGTCCCGAACGAGACGCGCTACCGAGCTGCGCTACACTCCGAAGTGGCAATAATTCTACTGAAAAAGTTTTGTTGCACAAGGGGTTAGCTAGATTTTTTTTGTCAGCGCAGACGTTTGTGGCGCTGCGCTGGGGGAGAACGCCAGTATTCATGCGGGATGCGCCGCTCGCCATGAGTCTCTCGATGCAAGGTCGGGTGACTCATGGCGAGCGGGTCTTGCTTAGAGTTCTTTGACGCTACGGACTTGGTCCTTGTTGACCTTGACGCGTTTACCATCCAGTTGTTCGAATTCGTAGAAGCCATCCTGTTCGTCGAACTCTGGCTGATCCACGGATTGAATCTCGCGGCCATCGTTCAGGGTGATCACCGAGGGCGAAGAGCAGCCGGCTAGAGTGATGAGCCCCAGGGCTAGCAGGAATGCGGGAATGATTCGTTGAGTCATCGTTTGTCTCCTTGGTTTGCAGATAGGTCCGGGATATCTGACGAGGAGTGTGGGGCCAAGTTCAGTGACCGCTATTCATCCGCTGTAATTTGCAGTCTGCGCAAGGAGTTCCGGCGTGTTCAGGTTGGCCAGCCGTGGGTCCTGCGCAGGGCAATCCAAGGCTACTGCACCGAGTGCCAGCAAGACATGGCGAGGGCCGCGATCACCAGATTGCCAGGCGCTTTCCACGGCTGGGGCCAAGGCTTTCGGCAGCAGGCAAAACAGCGGCTCCCACTGGCCGCCCTGACGTAGCATCAGCGGCTTTTCCGGTTGGGCTGCAGCGGCTTCGCGCATGGCCTGGAGCAGGGCGCGATCAAGCAACGGCGCATCGCAGGGCAGCACCAAAAGGAAAGGCTGGCGCGCAACCGCCAGACCTGCGCGGATGCCAGCCAGCGGGCCGGGAAAGTCCACACTGTCGTCCTGCACCAGGCGGTCGGCATAGGCTGCGTAGCGCTCGCTGTTGCGGTTGCAGGAGATGATCAAATCATCCGTCAGCGGCCGGGTCAGCGCATGCAGGTGGGCGATCAGCGGCTTGCCGCGCCAGTCCAGCAGACCTTTGTCGCGCCCGCCCATGCGTTGCCCGCGCCCGCCGGCAAGCAGCAGTATGGAGCAGGCGGGCAGGGCGATAGAGTCGGTCATGGCGGCGCTCCTGGCGCGGTAATAGCTTGGAGCCTGTCGGGCTTAGGCGTCCGTAGCGAGAAAGACTGGGATTGAGACCGTTTTTTCACTCAGCCGAGGCGAATAGTCATTCTCTTTAACGAGGTTGAGTGGGAAAACGGGCCAATATCCAGGCTTTCGCAGTAGGACAGTTCTAAGCCCGACAGGCTCCTGAGCCTGTGATATAACACCGGCTTGCCCCCCTCACAACCGGATTGAGCCTATGAACCACAAGGCTGAAGCGTCCTTTGTGCCGCTGAATATTGCTGTTTTGACCGTCAGTGACACCCGTTCCCTGGAAACCGATACCTCTGGTCAACTCTTCGTTGATCGCCTCACGGCTGCCGGCCATAACCTCGCTGCGCGCGTCTTGCTCAAGGACGATCTGTACAAGATTCGTGCACAAGTCGCGACCTGGATCGCCGAAGACAGTGTGCAGGTGGTGCTGATTACCGGCGGCACTGGCTTTACCGGCCGCGATAGCACCCCGGAAGCCATAGCCTGCCTGTTGGACAAGCAGGTCGATGGTTTTGGCGAGCTGTTTCGACAGATCTCGGTAGCCGATATCGGCACCTCGACGATTCAATCCCGGGCACTGGCCGGCTTGGCCAATGGCACGCTGGTTTGCTGCCTGCCGGGCTCGACCAACGCTTGCCGCACGGGGTGGGATGGCATCCTGGCCGAGCAGTTGGATGCCCGCCATCGCCCGTGCAATTTCGTCACCCATCTCAAGCAAGCAGCCGCCTGCGAGTCGCGTGGATGAGTGCCTGCGACCACCCCGGCCTGTTGCCGGTCGAAGCGGCGCTGGAGCGTTTGCTGGCGCTGGCTGAGGCAACGCCGATCACCCAGAGCGAACGTGTAGCGCTGGCTGCGGCGCAAGGCCGAGTGCTGGCCGAGCCTTTGATCGCCAGCCTCGATCTGCCGCCGTGGCCGAACAGCGCCATGGACGGTTATGCCTTGCGTCAGGCCGACTGGCGCGGCGAGCCGCTGCTGGTCAGCCAACGTATCTTCGCCGGCCAGGCGCCGGCGCCGCTGGAACCCGGCACCTGTGCACGAATCTTCACCGGTGCGCCGTTGCCAGACGGTGCGGACAGCGTGGAGATGCAGGAAAACGCCGAGGTCCTGGCCGATGGTCGAGTGCGTTTTAGCGAGCCGATCAAGCCCGGCCAGCATGTGCGTCCGCAGGGGCAGGAAACCCGTAAGGGCGAGACGGTGCTGGTCGCGGGTACTCGCTTGCGGGCAATAGAGCTGGGGTTGTCCGCCGCGCTGGGAGCCGCCGAATTGACGGTGGTGCGGCGGCCGCGGGTGGCGGTGCTGTCGACCGGCGATGAGCTGATCGAACCGGGCCAACCGCTCGGCCCCGGGCAGATCTACAACAGCAATCGCACGCTACTCTGCAGCTGGTTGCAGCAACTGGGCTGCGCGGTACTGGATGCCGGTATTTTGCCGGACGATCTGCACAAGACCCGCACCAAGTTGGGCGAGTTGGCGGATGTCGATCTGATTCTGTCGACCGGCGGCGTGTCGGTCGGCGAGGCGGATTTCCTCGGCCATGCGCTGCGCGAGGACGGTGAACTGGCGCTGTGGAAGCTGGCGATCAAACCGGGCAAGCCGCTGACCTTCGGCCACTTTCGTGGTGTGCCGGTGATTGGTCTGCCGGGTAATCCGGCCTCGACCTTGGTGACCTTCGCCTTGCTGGCGCGGCCTTATCTGCTGCGTCGCCTGGGGGTTGTCGAGGTGACGCCGTTGCACTTCCCGGTGCCGGCGGGTTTCGCCTGGCGCAAGCCCGGTAACCGCCGTGAATACCTGCGGGCGCGCTTCGAGCGGGGCCGCGCGGTGTTGTATCCGAACCAGAGTTCCGGGGTGCTGCGTAGCGCCGCCTGGGCTGAGGGCCTGGTGGAAGTACGTGAGGGCACGACGCTGGCGGAGGGCGATAGCGTTAACTTCTTTCCGCTTAGCGAGTTGCTGACCTAGGGCGGGCCGCGCGGGAATCTACCTGCCTTACAGCGCTACTGGTTTGCGATTGGCCTCGCGGTACTCGCCTGGGGTCATGCCGGTCCAACTCTTGAAGCTGCGGTGGAACGAGCGCGACTCGGTAAAACCCAAGTAATGGGCGATGTCCTGCACCGGCAGTTCGCTGCGGGTCAGGTAGTGTTCGGCCAGTTCCTGGCGCAACTGGTCGAGGATTTCCTGATAGCTGGTGCCGGCTTGCTGCAAGTGGCGCTGCAGCGTGCGTACGGTCATCTCGAACTTTTCCGCCACCCGCTCCTTACGCGGTAAACCATCCTTGAGTAGCAGTCGCAGGGCGTTCTTCACCCGCAGCGGCAGCGGTTCGCCTTCATCCAGCCCGGCAATCAGCGTCAGGGCGTGTTCCTCCAGCGTGCGCAGCAGGTTGGCGTCGGCCTGGCGCAATGGCACGCTGAGGTATTCCAGCGGCACCAACAGGGCATTCACGCTCTGTTCGAACCGCACCGGGCAGCCGAACACCGTTTCGTATTCGCTGAGCGTGGTGCCTGCCGGTTGGGCGTGCTCGAACCAGACTTCACGCGGTGAGTGGTTCATATCGGCGATCCAGCGGGCATAGAGCAGCCAGGAGGTCAACACGTTCTCGACCATGTGCCGACGGATCTCCGCAGGCTGGTGGCGGCAGGTCCAGATCAGCCGTAGGTGATCGTCGGCCGGCTCCAGGCGACTGACCCCCATGTCCCCGACCAGTTTCTCGTACGGCACGATGCGGCTCATGGCCTCGCCGAGGGTGGCGCAGTTCATGGTGATGTAGCCGAGCACGCTCCACGAACCCGGTTGCACGAAATGCCCGGAATGCAGGCCGAACAGCGGGTCGCCTGAGGTTTGCAGCAGATGGGCGAGGAGTTTCTCGTGGGCTTCGCTGGGCAGGCGCCGGCCGTTGTCATCCAAGTCCGCCCGGGTCAGGCCGGCCGCCGCGAGCGCGGCCGCCTGGTCGAGGCCCAGCTGTTCGGCATGGCGCAGGTACTTAAGCAGTGCGGGAACCGAGGTGTAGCCCAGAGTGTGCATGGTGTCGTTCTTATTCTGAGTGTCTTTATTGGCGACTGGGGCTGTCTTGATCCGACAGTGACGGCAGACAGCGGCCGGCTAGTATAGGCAGCCAAGAAGAGTGTTCGAAACTGGTTATCGGCAGAATAAGGAGACGCGCATGCGGCGCTGGAACGGTTGGGGCGATGAGACGACGGTAGTCGAGCTGCCGGCCCATGGTGGAGCCTTCCTCGCCGCGCGTATTGGTCCCGGCCAGGTGTTGGCGGACGCCAGTTTACCCAGCGTCATCGCCCAGGTTCCGGCCTCGCGCCTGGTGCCCCATGCGCTGATCGTTACCGACGCCGAACACCGTGTGCGCCACGCCCGTGGTCAGAGCCTGGCGGATTGGCTGGCGATGCGCGAAGGCAATTTCGGGGCATTCCCAGATGGCGTGGCCTACCCGGAAACCGCCGCGCAGATTCGTCAGTTGCTGGCCTGGGCTGCCGAGCAGGATGTGCTGGTCATCCCTTACGGCGGTGGCACTTCGGTGGCCGGGCATATCAACCCACAGGCCAGCAGCAAGCCGGTGCTGACGCTGTCGCTGGAGCGCATGAGCCGTCTGCTGGAGTTGGATGAGCAAAGTCTGATCGCCAGCTTTGGCCCCGGTGCGAATGGCCCGCAGGTGGAAAGCCAGCTGCGCGCCCGTGGTTACACCCTCGGGCATTTTCCGCAGTCCTGGGAGCTCTCCACCTTGGGTGGTTGGGTGGCCAGTCGTTCCAGTGGTCAGCAGTCGCTGCGTTATGGGCGGATCGAACAGCTGTTCGCTGGTGGCAGCCTGGAAACCTTCGCCGGCCCGCTGCAGATCCCGACTTTCCCCGCCTCGTCCGCTGGCCCTGATCTACGCGAAGTGGTGCTGGGTTCGGAAGGGCGATTCGGGATCATTTCCGAAGTGAAAGTGCGCGTGAGCAAACTGGCTGAGCAAGAAAAGTTCTACGCGGTGTTTCTGCCGTCCTGGCCGCAGGCGTTGCAAGCGATTCGCACCCTGGGCCAGGCGCGGGTGCCGTTGTCGATGCTGCGCCTGTCGAATGCCATCGAAACCGAAACCCAGCTGGCGCTGGCCGGCCATCCCGAGCAAATTGCCCTGCTGGAGAAATACCTGGCTTTGCGTGGCGCGCGCATCGGCAAGTGCATGCTGACCTTCGGTGTTACCGGAAATCGCGCGCAGAACGCGCTGTCGCTGAAGCAGGCGAAGAAGCTGCTGAAAAGCTTTGGCGGCGTCTTTACCGGCACCTTGCTGGGGAAGAAGTGGGCCGAGGGCCGGTTCCGCTTTCCATATTTGCGCGAGGGCTTGTGGCAAGCCGGTTATGCGGTGGACACCCTGGAAACCGCCACCGACTGGTCGAACGTCGACAACCTGCTGAACAAGATCGAGGCCAGCCTGCGTGGGGGCTTGGCGGCCGAGGGCGAGCAGGTGCATGTTTTCACCCATCTTTCGCACGTTTACGGCGAAGGTTCGAGCCTCTACACCACTTATGTGTTCCGCCCGGCAGGCAGCTACGCCGGCACCCTGGAACGCTGGAAAAAGCTCAAGCAGCTAGCCAGCGAAACCATCGTCAACAACCGCGGCACCATCAGCCATCAGCATGGTGTAGGTCGCGATCATGCGCCGTACCTGCCGGTCGAGAAGGGCGAGCTGGGGATGGCGGCGTTGCGGGCGTTGGCCAGGCATTTCGATCCCGAGGTGCGCCTCAACCCAGGCGTGCTGATCCACGAATGAGTACCTGGAACGCCGTCTGGCGTGAGCAGGCGTTACCCGAACTGGCCGCGCGCGAGTGGGATCTGATCGTGGTCGGCGGTGGCATCAGTGGCGCCGGGATTCTGCGCGAAGCCGCCCGGCGCGGTTGGAAATGCCTGCTGATCGAGCAGCGCGACTTCGCCTGGGGCACCTCCAGCCGCTCGTCGAAGATGGTTCACGGTGGGCTGCGTTATATCGCCATGGGGCAGTTCAAGCTGACCCGTGACTCGGTGCATGAGCGCCAGCGCCTGCTGAGCGAGGCGCCGGGCCTGGTCGACCCCCTGAGTTTCGTGATGCCGCACTATCAAGGGCAGTTTCCTGGGCCGAAAGTGTTTGGCGGCTTGCTGGCGCTGTATGACGCCTTGGCGGGTAAGCGCAACCATCGCTATTACCCGCTGCCACAGTTGCGCTACCTGGCGCCCGGTCTGAAAGAGGACAAGCTGCTCGGCGGCACGCGCTTCTTCGATGCGGTGACCGACGATGCGCGCTTGGTCATGCGCGTGCTCGGCGAGGCCCGGGCCGAAGGGGGCGAGGCGCTGAATGGCCTGAAAGTGCTTGAATTGTGCCGGGCCGATGGCCGCGTTACCGGGCTTGTGGCAGACGACATAGAAGGTGGCCAGCGCCACACCTTCAAGGCCCGAGTAGTGGCCCAGGCTACCGGTGCCTGGGCCGATCAACTGCGCCTGAAAACTGGCAACGAACAGATCCGCCCGCTGCGCGGCAGCCATCTGTTGCTGCCAGCCTGGCGTTTGCCGCTGGCCCATGCGTTCAGTTTTATGCACGCCGAAGATGGTCGGCCGGTGTTCGTCTTCCCTTGGGAGGGCGCAACCGTGATCGGCACCACCGATCTCGATCATGACGATGACCTCAGTCTCGAGGCGCGCATCAGTAATGTCGAAGTCGACTATCTGTTGAGCGCCTGTGTCCAGCAGTTCCCGGCGGCGCAGATCAGCCGCAGCGATGTGCTCTCGACCTGGGCTGGCGTGCGGCCGGTGGTCAGCAGCGGGGTGGCGGGTAAGAGCCCTTCGGATGAAAAGCGCGAGCATGCGCTGTGGCTCGAACCCGGTTGCGTAACCCTGGCCGGCGGCAAACTGACCACCTTTCGGCTGTTGGCCCTGGAAGTGTTGCAGGCCTGCGCGCCGATGCTCGGGAAAACCCTGGAGGATCATGGCAGCGAAGTGTTCCGCCAGATGGAACCCATGCCACTGCCGCAGCTATCGCCCAGCCAGCAACAGCGCTTGGCCGGACGTTATGGCCGCGAGCTGCCAACGCTGGCGCGTTTGCTGGACGAGCTGGGCAGCGACAAGGTCGGCGCCACCGATACGCACTGGGCCGAGCTGGTGTTTGCCGCGGAACACGAGCTGGTGCTGCACCTGGATGACCTGCTGCTGCGGCGTACTCGCTTAGGCCTGCTGCTGGCCGCTGGCGGCGCAAACGAACTGCCGCGTGTTCGTCAGCTGTGCCAGGCGCGCCTGGGTTGGGATGACGCGCGCTGGGAGGTCGAGGAGCAGGCCTATAAAGCGCTGTGGAAGCAGTGCTACAGCTTGCCTATATGAGGTAGGAGCGAGCTCTGCTCGCGAAAAGCATTGCGAGCAGAGTTCGCTCCTACAAAAAGATGCCATCGCATCAAGGCCCCCTAAGCAAGCCATAACAAGAAAGGACCGACGCGTGAGCGAACAAAGCTACCTGCTGGCCATCGACAACGGCACCCAAAGCGTCCGTGCTCTGCTGTTCGACCTGCAGGGCAACCTACTCGGCAAGGGCAAAGTGGAGCTGGAGGCGTATTACTCCACACAACCCGGCTGGGCCGAGCAGGACCCGGAGTATTACTGGCAGAGCCTCGGCGAAGCCTGCCAGCAGTTGTGGGAGCAGGTGCCGATAGACAAGAGCCTGATCAAGGGCGTGGCGCTGACCACCCAGCGCGGCACGGTGATCAATGTCGATGAACAGGGGCAGCCGCTACGCCCGGCGATGCTCTGGCTGGATCAGCGTCGGGCTCAAGTCGAAGGCAAGATCAAGGGGCCCTGGGGTTGGCTGTTCAAACTGATCGGCATCGATGCGACGGTGGATTACTTCCGCGCCCAGGCCGAGGTCAACTGGGTCGCCCAGCAGCAGCCGGAAGTCTGGGCCGAGACCCACAAGTTGCTGCTGCTCTCGGGTTTTCTCACCCATCGTTTGACCGGCCGCTTCGTAGACTCGGTGGCCTGCTGCGTGGCTTACCTGCCGTTTGATTACAAACGCCTGAAATGGGCCGCACCGAGTGACTGGAAGTGGCAAGCCATGCCGGTGCGCCGCGAGCAGTTGCCGGAACTGGTCAAGCCCGGTGAGCAGCTGGGTGTGATCAGTGCCCAAGCCAGCCGACACACTGGGATTCCCCAGGGCTTGCCGCTGATTGCTGCGGGGGCGGACAAAGCCTGTGAAGTGTTGGGCGCTGGCGGCGTGGAGCCGAGCACGGCCTGCCTGTCCTACGGCACCACCGCGACGATCAACACCACGCGCAGCAAGTACCTGGAAACCATTCCGCTGATTCCGCCTTATCCGGCGGCGATTCCTGATCACTACAACACCGAAGTGATGATCTATCGCGGCTTCTGGATGGTCAGCTGGTTTAAAAAAGAGTTCGGTCTACGCGAGATGCAGCGTGCCAAACAGCTGGGCGTCGAGCCGGAGGCGTTGTTCGACGAACTGGTCAACAGCGTGCCGGCCGGCTCCATGGGCCTGCTGTTGCAGCCGTACTGGTCGCCGGGCATTCGTGAGCCAGGGCTGGAGGCCAAGGGTTCGATCATTGGCTTTGGCGATGTGCACACCCGCGCGCACCTCTATCGCGCGATTCTCGAAGGCCTGGCTTACGCGCTGCGTCAGGGCAAGGAGCAGATCGAAAAGCGCTCGGGCAGCAAGATCACCCGACTGCGGGTTTCCGGCGGCGGTTCGCAGAGCGATGCGGCGATGCAATTGACGGCGGATATCTTCGGCCTGCCAGCCGAGCGACCACATACCTACGAGACTTCCGGCCTGGGTGCGGCAATCGACTGTGCGGTGGGGCTCGGCCTGCATGCGGATTTCCCCACGGCGATTGCGGCGATGACCCGCGTCGGTCAGGTGTTCCAGCCCAATCCCCAGGCGCAACACACCTATGAGCGCCTCTATAAAGAGGTCTATCAGCGCATGTACAAGCAGCTCAAGCCGCTGTATCAGAGCATTCGCGAGATCACTGGTTATCCGGCCTGATGCCTCGAAGGGCTGTGCCTCGATGGCGAGCCGCTGGAAAACACCGGCGCCCCGCTGCACTGCATATGCACTTGCTCGCAGACTTGTCGCTATTGATTGAGTAGGGCGCGCCAGCTATTTGGCGTCAGGCTGGTGCCGCTACCGCGGCTCAGGCATGATGGCCTCCCGCCATGATGACTTCAGCTCGGCCATTTTTGGCCGATAACGTCGCTGCAGCAGGACTAGAACCGATACGACAGGAGCACGCGATGGCCAGCATTCTCGATTCAGTAGACCAACGTACCCAACTGGTGGGCGAGAATCGCCTGGAAATCCTGATGTTCCGTCTGGCCGGGCGGCAGTTGTTTGCGATCAACGTGTTCAAAGTGCAGGAAGTCCTGCAGATGCCCAAGTTGACCTTGATGCCGCATCGTCACCCGTTTGTCTGCGGAGTGGTCAGCCTGCGCGGGCAAACGCTGCCGGTGATCGACCTGTCCCAGGCCATCGGCATGCGCCCGATTGTGCCGGACGAGCGCAGCACCATCATCGTCACCGAGTACAACCGCTCGGTGCAGGCCTTCCTGGTCAGCGGGGTCGAGCGCATCCTCAACCTCAATTGGGAGTCCATCCTGCCGCCACCGGGTGGCGCCGGTCGTCAGCACTACTTGACCGCGATTACCAAGGTTGAGGAGCAGTTGGTGGAAATTATCGACGTGGAAAAGGTTCTGGCCGAGATCGTGCCGTACAACGCCAAGATCTCCAGTGACCGTCTGGCCGACCCGCTGCTGGAGCGCGCCCGCGGCCGCGAAGTGTTGCTGGTCGACGATTCCAGCGTGGCACTGGCGCAGCTGCGCGACACCTTGTCCCAGTTAGGATTGAAGATGCACGTGGCCAGCGATGGCCTGAAAGGTCTGAACCAACTGAAGCAGTGGGCCGATTCCGGCGTGGTGATGACCGATAAGCTGTTGATGGTCTTCACCGACGCGGAAATGCCGGAGATGGACGGCTACCGCCTGACCACTGAAATCCGTAACGATCCACGCCTGAAAGACCTCTACGTGGTGCTGCACACCTCGCTGTCCGGCAGCTTCAACGAGGCGATGGTGAAGAAGGTCGGCTGCGACAATTTCCTCTCCAAGTTTCAGCCGGACAAGCTGGTCGATGTGATCCGCGAGCGCCTGCTGCTCGACAACTGAGGTGGGCGAAAGACACGGCGGGCTTGAGTGCCTGCCGGGCAATTCCGTATAACGGTGCCTTGTTGATCTGCTGAACAGGACGCCGGCCCATGTTGCGACTCTCCACGCTCTACCGTTTCCCTCTCAAATCGGCCATTGGCGAAAGCCTGCCGCAGGCGCAGCTGGATGCCTTGGGGATGCAGGGCGACCGCCGTTGGATGTTGGTGGATGCGGCGAACGGCCGTTTCCTCACCCAGCGTGCGCTGCCGCACATGACTCAGCTGTCTGCGCGCTGGAATGCGGCCGGTGGCCTGACGCTAAACGCTGCGGGCTTTCCCTCCCTGGAGGTGCCCTTGCCGGGTGCGGATGCCACGCTGCGCGGTGCGTTCATCTGGAGTGACAGCATGTATGTCCCGGATGCCGGCGATGAAGCGGCCGACTGGCTGAGTCGCTTTATCGGCAAACCTTGTCGCCTGGTGCAGGTTCCTGCCGAGCGTGCCCGCTGGGTCGAGGGCAGTCTGAATGCGAATGAAAAGGTGGGGTTTGCCGATGGTTTTCCGCTGCTGCTGATAGGCCAGGCCTCGCTGGATGACCTCTCCGCGCGGGTCGGGCGGCCGTTGGAGATGCTGCGTTTCCGGCCGAATCTGGTGATCGAGGGTAGCGAGCCCTACGCCGAGGACAGCTGGAAGCGCATCCGCATTGGCAGCGTAGAGTTTCGCGTGGCCAAGGGATGCTCCCGCTGCATCATGCCCACCCTGGACCCGCTGACGGGCGAGCGCAGTGCCGATCGTGAGCCGCTGACCACCCTCAAAACCTATCGCGAGCGTGAGGGTGAGGTGTATTTCGGGCAGAACCTGATCAATGAAGGTGAAGGCGAGCTGAAGGTTGGGATGGCAGTCGAAGTGCTGGAGTAGGGTGGGTTAGCCGTAACGCGGCGTAACCCACCTGGCAAGCCATCTGACAACCCGGAGGGTGGGTTACGGCCAGTGGCCTAACCCACCCTACTTATTGATCGTCGAAAAAGCGTTCGTGCCAGTCCACCAGCGGCTGCGGGGCGTTGAGCTTCTGCCCGTAGATCACCGAGTAGGACAGCACGTTCTGCACATATTGGCGGGTTTCGTCGAACGGGATGGTCTCAACCCAAACGTCATAAGCCAGGTGATCGGAGCCCTTCAGCCATTGCCGGACGCGGCTGGGGCCGGCGTTATAGGCCGCGGAGGCGAGCACTCGGTTGCCGTTGAACTGGCCATGCACTTGGCTCAGGTAGGCCGCGCCGAGCTGGATGTTCTTATCTGGGTTCAGCACCTGCTGCGGAGAGGCGAGTGGGATACCGAATTTACGCGCGGTTTCCTTGGCAGTTGCCGGCATCAGTTGCATCAGTCCGGTGGCTCCAACGCCAGAGCGGGCGTCGGCCATAAAAGCACTTTCCTGCCGGGTAATGGCAAATACCCAGCTGGAGTGCAGGCCACGGACCTTGGCCTCGCGCACCAGGGTGGAGCGGTGGGCCATCGGGAAGCGCACATCCAAGTCATCCCAGTACTGCGCCAGGCTGATGGTGCGGATGGCCGGGAAATACCATTCCATGTCGTAAGCCAGGCGTGCCTGAGCCACCAGTTCATCGCGGCTGAACAGGCGGCTAACGTAGTACCACTCACGACGGCCGTCGACGATCTGCCCGCGTGCATGGAACTCCAGGGCGCGGCGAATACCGGCGGTGTTGCGGACCTTCTGGATGAGTTTCGGGTCCAGCAGCAGCGGCTTGTTGTTCAGTTGATAGGGCGCCTTGATCTGGTCGGCGGCCATAAAGCCATAAAAGTCGCGCTCACGGGAAACCGGCTGGTAGAGACCGATCGGCTCCTGGCTGTTGGGTTGGGCCAGTTGCAGGCTGCGCGCCTGCCAATAGCGCCAACGGTTGGTGTTGGCCAGTTCCGGCGGCAGGCGGCGGGTCAACTGGTACGCCTCATCCCAGCGGCCGAGGCGCAGCAGCAGGCGCATCCGCCATTCGGAAACCGTGTTGTCGCGCAACTCCGGGTCGTACTGGGTCATGATCGGCAAGGCGCGATTGTCGAAGCGCTTGGCCAGGGTCAGACCAATTTCGCGGGCGATGGCGACTTTCTCTTCGACCGAGAACGGTAGGCGTTTGGAGTAGATCTCCAGCAGCGCGATGGCCTTTTCGGGGTCTTGGCGGGCCAGGCGACGCAGGCCCAGACCGACCACGTCAGCCATGGTTTGGCTGGCGGGAACGAAGCGTGCGGTCTGCTTCAGCAGCTGTGGCTTCTGTGCCACGTCAATCAGCAGCTGGCCTTGGTTGGCGAGGGTCGGCAGGGTTTTCACCAGATGACTGGCCAAACCATAGTTGCGGGCCTCGGCGGCCAGTTTCGCGCGTTTCCAGCGCTTGGTCTCAGTCAACTGGCCGGCTGCGGCCCAGCGGTCGAACAGCGGCTCGCAGGCCTCCGGCTGTGATTTGCCTACCAGCCAGAGTTTTTCGGCGGTGGCATAGCCTTCGGCAGTCATGCCATGGCCGAGTTGGTACTGGCCATAGAGGCAGTCCAGCTCGGTGAAATTCATCTTCGGATCATAGTGATTGATAAACGGTTGCCAGTCGCCGCGCTCAGCCAGCCAGCGCAGCCAGCGCAGCTTCATCCAATTGGCTTGTGGCAAGTCGCCGTGCTCGGCGAGGAATTTCTCGATTTCCGCGTTGCTGGCGGTTTTCAGCCGAGCGGTCAGTTCGTCATAGGCCAAATAGGGTTCAAGCGGGTAATCGCTGAGGGCTTTGGCATACATCCGGTAGGGGCCAGTATCGCCCTTGGCCAGGGCGCGCTTTGCCTCATCATAATATTGACGCTGCTGGGCGAGACTGGCGGCCTCAGCTGCATTGAGGGTGGCAGCAGAGAGAATTAGGCAGGAAAATAGGCTAAGCAGACGACCGCGCATGACACTTCCGAGCAGAAAATTCTAAAGGGGCGAGGGTTTGAGCGACGCCAAATGCGCCTAGCTTAGCCTTTTGCTCGGTGCTGGTGAAAGCGCCGCGCCGTTTGGCTGGTCTGATTAAAAAAGGCCAGCAAGGCTCTGGTGCAAGTCGGTAGAATGCGCGCCCAGTTTTGGAGATGTCTACGGGTGTCTCCAAACATGTTTCGAGCGACGATCAAGCTCGGCGAAATCGGGCGTCATAGCGCAGTTCACGCACGCTGAATAAGCTGTTCGAGCCTGATAACCATACCGTCTGATCCCGCGCAGTAATTCTTAGAGGCGCCCATGACCCTGCTCAAGTTCACCGATGTTTCCTTGGCCTACGGCGCCATGCCGCTTTTGGACAAGGTGTCCTGGCAAATTGCCCGTGGCGAGAGGGTTTGCATCATTGGCCGCAACGGCACGGGCAAATCCAGCCTGCTGCGTCTGGTCAAGGGTGATCGACAGTCTGACGACGGTTCGGTCTGGCGCGCTCCGGGTTTGAAAATCGGAGAGTTGCCGCAGGAACTGCCGCTCGCCGATGAGCGCACGGTATTCGACGTGGTGGCCGAAGGCCTGGACGGTGTCGGCGCCTTGCTTGCGCAATACCATCACCTCAGCCAGAACATTCATACCGATGCCGATCTCGAAAAGCTCATGCACGTGCAGCATGACCTGGAGGCACGTGATGGCTGGTGCTTGCAGCAGTTGGTCGACAGCACCCTGAGCCGCTTGCAGCTGCCGGCGGACAAAACCCTGGCCGAACTCTCCGGTGGCTGGCGTCGCCGAGTATTGCTGGCGCAGGCACTGGTTTCCGAACCGGATCTGCTGCTGCTCGACGAGCCGACCAACCACCTGGATATCGGCGCGATTGCCTGGCTGGAAGAGGCACTGTTGGGCTTCCAGGGTGCGGTTCTATTCATCACCCACGACCGTTCCTTCCTGCAGAACCTGGCCACCCGCATCCTCGAACTGGATCGCGGCGGCTTGATTGACTGGAACGGCGATTACGCCAGTTTCCTGGTGCACAAAGAGCAGCAACTGGCCGCCGAAGAAACCGCCAACGCGCTGTTCGACAAGCGTCTGGCGCAGGAAGAAGTGTGGATTCGCCAAGGTATCAAGGCTCGCCGCACGCGTAACGAAGGCCGTGTGCGCGCACTTAAGGAGCTTCGCGTCGAGCGCAGCCAGCGCCGCGAGCGTCAGGGCAAGGCAAATATCCAGCTCGATACTGCCGATAAATCCGGTAAGCAAGTCATGGTGCTCGAGAACGTCAGCTTCGCCCATCCTGGCGGCCCATTGCTGATCAAGGATTTCTCGATGGTCCTGCAGCGCCAGGATCGCATCGGCCTGCTCGGTGCAAACGGTACCGGCAAAACCACTTTGCTCAAATTGATGCTTGAAAACTTGCAGCCGACTAGCGGCACCATCGAAGTAGGCACGCGTCTGGATGTTGCCTATTTCGACCAACTGCGCCATCAGTTGGATCTGGAGAAAACCGTGATCGACAACGTCGCCGAAGGCCGCGACTTCATCGATATCGATGGCCAGAGTCGGCATGTCCTGAGCTATCTCGGCGACTTCCTATTCAGCCCGCAGCGCGCGCGTACCCCAGTCAAGGCTTTGTCTGGTGGCGAGCGTGCGCGTCTGCTGCTCGCCAAGTTGTTCAGCAAGCCGGCCAACCTGCTGGTGCTGGATGAACCGACCAACGACCTCGACGTGGAAACCCTCGAGTTGCTTGAAGAAGTGCTGTTGACCTTCCAGGGCACTGTGTTGATGGTCAGCCACGACCGGGCGTTCCTCGACAACGTTGTCACCAGCACCCTGGTTTTTGAAGGCGAAGGGCGCGTGCGCGAATACGTCGGCGGCTATCAGGATTGGCTGCGTCAGGGCGGCTCGCCGCGTCTGCTTGGCGTCGGCGAGAACAAAGCCAGCAAGGCAGAGGCTGCGGCTGCGCCGGTGGCCGCCGAAGTGCCGGTGCAAGCAGCGCCGGCCGCCAAGAAGAAGCTCAGCTACAAACTGCAGCGCGAGTTGGAAGGTCTGCCTGCGCTGATCGATGCCCAGGAAGTGAAAATCGCCGCCCTGAATGCCGAGATCGCCGCTCCAGCGTTCTATCAACGCCCGCAGGACGAGGCGAATGCTGCCCTGGCGCGCCTGGAAGGCCTGCAGCAGGAGTTGGATAAGTTGCTGGAACGCTGGGCCGAGCTGGAAGCCTAATTAGCCTGTCGGAGACCTGAATGGCTATCGAGTACCGCATTACCCTCGACGATAGTCATGAGTTCAGCTATCGGATCGAGCTGGATCGTGACTATGACCGTGAGCGGGCGCTCGCGGCGCCGAGTTGGACGCGCCTGGAGCATCAGCAGTGCAGCAACTGCCCGCTCAAGCGCGAAGATTTCAGCCATTGCCCGGCGGCGGTGGATTTACATCGGGTGATCGAAGATTTTCATGGTCTGCCAGCCTTTAAAAAGGCGCAGTTCTGGGTGCGAACTCCCGAGCGGGAATACACCAAGCAGGCCGGGCTGGAAGAAGGGCTGCGCGCGCTGCTCGGGGTGATCATGGCCACCAGCGCCTGCCCGGTGTTGGGCAGGCTCAAGCCAATGGCGCAGAACCATCTGCCATTCGCCAATAACCAGGAGTTTATCCTGCGGGCCGTGTCGTTGTACTTGGCTCGGCAGTACTTCAACTTCCGCGAAGGGCGGCATGCGGACTGGGAGTTGAAGGGTTTGGTGCGCCTGTTCCAGCAGCTGCAACTGGTGAATCAGGCCTTTTGGCAACGAATTCACGACACCTGTGAAGGCGACTCGAACCTCAAGGCCTTCCTCTCCTTCTTCTCCATGTCCTCGAGCATGACCTATTCGTTGGAGACGCAACTGCAGAAAATTCGACCCTTGCTGATGAGCACCGGTGAAATGCTGGAGTAAGCCCACCGAGAGAGGATCTACTCACGGATCTACTCACGGTGGACCTCGTCTCGATTCTTCTTATTCCGGTTTTTTCAGGCGTACGGCCAGGACGTCGCAGGGCGCGCCGTGCAGTACATCGTTGGCGGTGGAACCGAGCAGCAGTGCCAGGCCGTGGCGGCCGTGACTGCCGACCACGATCAAGTCGCAGCCCTGTTCCGCGGCGAGGCGGTGAATCTCTTGGCGCGGTTGGCCGTAGACCAGATGGCGGCGGTCGGTACTCAGATCCGGGTATTTCCTGGCAAAACCATCCAGGCGTTCACGGGCCTGTTCGAATTGCTGCTGTTGGAGGGTCGATAGGTCCATCGGCACGTCGCCGCCAAAGGCCATGGCCATGGGCTCGACGATATGCACCAGGGACAGCTTGGCTTGGCTACTGGTGGCCAACGCATAGGCGCGCTGCATCACCGGGTCGCATTCTTCGGACAGATCAAGGGCGACCAGAATGTGCTGGTAGGACATGGTGACTCCTCCTGAGATTGGCGTATGAACATAAGTATGGCTGCCATTAGCCGCTGACGGCAGACTTTTGCCTACGGGATAGAACATATGACGTTGTGGATCGTGGTAGTGCTCATGGCGATTGTGCTCAGCCCCCTGGCCTGGCTGCGGCCTTCGCGGCGTCAGCAAGGGCAGATGGCCATGCGCATGGCTGCCCGTCGCATGGGCTTGGCGATGCAGTTGTCGCGCCAGGAGTGGCCACATTGGTTGCCGCAGGAGCCGCCCAGCCCGTGTCCGCAGTACCACCGCGCACGCCGGGCCGGGCACATGGACAGTTGGTGTTATTGGCAGATGGCGCCCGGGCAATGGGTCAATCAGTGGCGTGAACCCTGTGCCGATGCGGCATTGGCTGAACACTTGGCGAGCCTGCCGGCCGATGTGTTCAAGGTTGAGGCGGGTAAGCAGATGATTGCTTTGTGCTGGGGCGAGCGCGGAGAACCGGAAACCTTGCAGCGGATTGCTGCGTTGCTGACGGCGCTGGCCTGAGAGACAAAGAAAAGCCCGGTAGTGACACCGGGCTAGGTATTGGCCAGGCAGGCCGGAAAAGAGCAATTCGGGGAGGCCGCGAGCTGTTTGGAGCCGTTTTAGAGTTTGGCTGCCGCGTATTGTGCGGAAACCCCTTCCAGGCCGTCGATGATGCTGTCCGAGTACTTGCTGATCACGAAAGGTACTGAGTTCTCGTTGTAATTCTTCAGCGATTTTTCGATATAGCGCCACTTGGTGTTGATCCCGCTCAACGACTGGCGGATCTGCGGAGTGTTCTGCGGTGCGCTCTCCATGCCAGTCAGTTTGCCGGCAAACTCGTTAACCAGTTGGTCGATGGATTGACTTTCACCGCCACCGCCGAAGAAAGTCCCGCCGACTGAGGCGCTACGTGAAGCGTAGTCCACCGCGATGGTCTGCATCAGCAGGCTCTGTTCGCGACTTTGCTGGGTCAGCGGTGGGACATTGAGGCCGCTTTCCTGCTGAATCTTGCTGTACAGCTCGCTACTCAATGCGATCAGCTGCTGGTTGCGCGTGGCCAGGTCGGCAACCGGCTGCAAGTCGGTGAAACCCTGGGTTTTCAGGGCGCTGCTGAGGCTTTTGAGTTCGCCGGCATAATCGCTCCATTGCTGGCCGAGCTGCGCGCGTAGGGCTTTTGAGGCTTCGCCCGGCATCTCCGTGATCTCATTCAGGCGGCTACTGGCGCCTTGCAACGACTCTTCAATCATCCGCGCATAGCGCTGATCGCCCTCCATGCTGTTGTACATATAAAAGTCGCCCAGGCTTTTTTGTGCGGCCAGGCGCAATTGGTGCAGTTTCAGCAGGTTGTCAGTCGGGGCGGCGGCATTGACAGTGGAAGCGGGAAGGGCGGCAGCGAGCAAGGCACTAAGCGAAATGGCAAGCAAACGGCTCGACATGGGTTACTCCGTGGTGCCCGTTGAGGGCTTTAATTTGTTGTTGTTTTTGTCACGGTCGGTCTAATCCGCCGTATTGAGACGACTGTACCCGGAGCTTGCAGATTTGGCTAGGTGTGCGCTGGATCACCCTTATTCGCTGCTGAATGTCTGCTGAATAGGGCGTTATTGGCGCTGTTTATAACGCCTGCGGAGGCACTTTTGAACCCAGAGATCGGAGATTAATCGTGGGGCGGCAGGGCGCAGCATCGCAATTGACAAGCGAGCGCTTTTCCCCGAAGGTGTGCGCACCCAAATCAAACGGGCGTATGAATCGAGTGTTTGCCTTGTGCGGCACTGTTCATAAGAGCCCGAATATCGCGTCGGCGGGTGTGTCAGGCTGATTGAGGCTATCCTCGACAGTTCTGCTGCGGGTGAGCCCGCTGCTTGGCGTCCGACGTGTACTGTTCAGCTTCCATACCGTGGAGATCAGTTGATGATTTACGAAGGTAAAGCCATCACGGTTAAGGCTCTTGAGAGCGGCATCGTCGAATTGAATTTCGACCTCAAGGGTGAGTCCGTCAACAAGTTCAACCGTCTCACACTGGCCGATCTGCGCCAGGCGGTGGACGCCATCAAGGCAGATGGTTCGATCAAAGGCGTGATCGTCACCAGTGGCAAAGACGTGTTTATCGTCGGCGCCGATATCACCGAGTTCGTCGACAACTTCAAGTTGCCCGATGAAGAGTTGGTGGCCGGTAACCTCGAAGCCAACAAGATCTTCAGTGATTTTGAAGACCTCGGCGTGCCAACCGTTGTAGCGATCAATGGCATCGCGCTGGGCGGTGGTTTTGAAATGTGCCTGGCTGCGGATTACCGCGTCATCGCTGACAGCGCCAAAATCGGCCTGCCAGAAGTCAAACTGGGTATTTACCCGGGCTTTGGCGGCACCGTGCGTCTGCCGCGTGTTATCGGTACCGATAACGCCATCGAGTGGATCGCTTCCGGCAAAGAAAACAATGCTGCTGACGCTCTGAAAGTAGGTGCTGTCGATGCGGTGGTTGCGGCTGGCAAGCTGCAAGCTGCTGCTCTGGATCTGGTCAAGCGCGCCATCTCCGGCGAGCTGGATTTCAAAGCCAAGCGTCAGCCGAAGCTGGAAAAAATCAAGCTCAACGCCATCGAACAAATGATGGCTTTCGAAACCGCTAAAGGTTTTGTCGCAGGCCAGGCCGGCCCGAACTATCCGGCTCCGGTGGAGGCGATCAAGACCATCCAGAAAGCTGCCAACTTTGGCCGCGAAAAGGCCCTGGAAGCCGAAGCGACTGGTTTTGTAAAACTGGCGAAAACGTCCGCTTCGCAGAGCCTGGTTGGTCTGTTCCTGAACGATCAGGAACTGAAAAAGAAGGCCAAGGGTTACGATGAAGTCGCCAAAGAAGTGAAACTGGCGGCCGTGCTCGGCGCTGGCATCATGGGCGGCGGTATTGCCTACCAGTCCGCAGTGAAGGGTACGCCGATCCTGATGAAGGATATCCGTGAAGACGGCATCCAGATGGGGTTGAACGAAGCCTCCAAGCTATTGGGTAACCGCGTCGCCAAAGGCCGCCTGACGCCTGCGAAGATGGCTGAAGCCCTCAACGCTATCCGTCCGACCATGTCCTACGGTGATTTCGGCAATGTCGATATCGTCGTCGAAGCCGTGGTCGAGAACCCGAAGGTCAAGCAAGCCGTCCTGGCCGAGGTAGAAGGCTTGGTGAAGGAAGATACGATCCTGACTTCCAACACCTCGACCATCTCCATCAGCCTGTTGGCCAAAGCGCTGAAACGCCCGGAAAACTTCTGCGGCATGCACTTCTTCAACCCGGTGCACATGATGCCGTTGGTGGAAGTGATCCGTGGTGAGAAGTCCAGCGAAGTGGCGGTTGCCACCACCGTTGCTTACGCCAAGAAAATGGGCAAGAGCCCGATCGTGGTCAACGATTGCCCAGGCTTTTTGGTCAACCGCGTACTGTTCCCGTACTTCGGTGGCTTCTCCAAGCTGATCAGCGCTGGCGTCGACTTCGTGCGTATCGACAAAGTCATGGAGAAGTTCGGCTGGCCGATGGGCCCGGCTTATCTCTCTGACGTGGTTGGCATCGACACGGGCCACCATGGTCGTGACGTGATGGCTGAAGGTTTCCCGGATCGTATGGCCGTTGAAGGTCGTACTGCCGTTGACGTGATGTACGAAGCCAACCGTCTGGGCCAGAAGAACGGCAAAGGTTTCTATGCGTACGAGATGGACAAGCGCGGCAAGCCGAAGAAAGTGGCCGACCCGGTTGCCTACGAAGTGCTCAAGCCAGTGATCACCGAACAGCGTGAAGTGACTGATGAAGACATCATCAACTTCATGATGATCCCGCTGTGCCTGGAAACCGTACGTTGCCTGGAAGACGGTATCGTCGAAACCGCAGCTGAAGCCGATATGGGCTTGATCTATGGCATCGGCTTCCCACCCTTCCGTGGTGGTGCGCTGCGTTACATCGATTCCATCGGTGTAGCCGAGTTCGTCGCCCTGGCCGACAAGTATGCCGACCTGGGCGCGCTGTACCACCCCACCGCGAAGCTGCGTGAGATGGCCGCTAAAGGCCAGAGCTTCTTCGGTTAAGCGCGGAACGATAGAGCGAGAGTGAATTTATGAGCCTGAATCCAAGAGACGTGGTGATTGTCGACTTCGGTCGCACCCCGATGGGTCGTTCCAAGGGTGGCATGCACCGCAACACCCGCGCCGACAGCATGTCAGCGCAACTGATCACTGGCGTGCTGGCACGCAACCCCAAGGTCGATCCGGCCGAAGTGGAAGATGTGATCTGGGGCTGCGTTAACCAGACCCTGGAACAAGGTTGGAACATTGCGCGCATGGCGTCGCTGATGACCCCGATCCCGCATACCAGTGCCGGCCAAACCGTCAGCCGTCTGTGTGGTTCCTCCATGAGCGCCCTGCACACTGCTGCGCAGGCAATCATGACCGGCAACGGTGACGTGTTCGTCATCGGTGGCGTGGAGCACATGGGTCACGTCGGCATGATGCACGGTGTCGATCCGAACCCGCATCTGTCCCTGTACGCCGCCAAGGCGTCGGGCATGATGGGCCTGACCGCTGAAATGCTCGGGAAGATGCATGGCATCAGCCGTGAGCAGCAGGATGCGTTCGGTGAGCGTTCGCACCGCCTGGCGCACAAGGCCACCGTCGAAGGCAAGTTCAAGGATGAAATCATCCCGATGCAAGGCTACGACGAGAATGGTTTCCTGAAAGTGTTCGACTACGACGAAACCATTCGTCCGGAAACCACCCTGGAAAGCCTGGCTGCACTGAAGCCTGCGTTCAATCCCAAAGGCGGCACCGTGACTGCAGGTACTTCCTCGCAGATCACTGACGGTGCTTCCTGCATGATCGTCATGTCGGCACAGCGCGCTCAGGACCTCGGCATCCAGCCGATGGCCGTGATCCGTGCCATGTCGGTAGCGGGCGTTGACCCGGCAATCATGGGTTACGGTCCAGTACCATCGACGCAGAAAGCACTGAAGCGTGCTGGTCTGACCATGGCTGACATCGACTTCATCGAGCTGAACGAAGCCTTCGCCGCACAGGCCCTGCCAGTGCTGAAGGATTTGAAAGTGCTCGACAAGATGAACGAGAAGGTTAACCTGCACGGCGGCGCGATCGCCCTGGGTCACCCGTTCGGCTGCTCCGGTGCGCGTATCTCCGGTACCTTGCTGAATGTGATGAAGCAGAATGGTGGTACTTTCGGCGTGTCCACTATGTGTGTCGGGCTCGGCCAAGGCATCACCACTGTCTTCGAACGCATCTAAGCGTTTGACGATGTGCAACCGGGGCCTTGTGCCCCGGTTTTTGTTTTTGGTTCGGTATTTTTATTTTGCAGTAGCAGGAGCCACATGATGCAGCTACAACCTGGTCTCTATCGTCACTACAAAGGCCCTGAGTACCGCGTGTTCGGTGTTGCTCGTCATTCCGAGACAGAAGAGCAGGTCGTGGTTTATCAGGCCCTTTACGGCGATTACGGCCTGTGGGTGCGGCCGCTGAGCATGTTCCTTGAAACCGTCGAGGTGGACGGGCAGGCCGTGCTGCGCTTTGCTTTGATTCAGGCTGAACCGAGCCTCTTCGTACAGCCTTGAGTTGACATCGAACTTGCCGCGCGCTTGACCTCACCTCGGTCACCACTATATATAGCGGTGCCGCGAAAGGCGCCTCCCGTCTTTCACTACTCGAATTCAGGAACTTTCCGATCCATGGGCAAATCGCTGGTCATCGTGGAATCCCCGGCCAAGGCCAAGACCATCAACAAGTACTTGGGTAACCAGTACGTGGTGAAGTCGAGCATCGGCCATATCCGTGACCTGCCTACCAGCGGTTCGGCTAGTGCCAGCAAAGAACCGGTCAAGCGCGGCAAGACTGCTGCTGAAGCGCCGGTGCTGTCACCTAAGGAAAAAGCCAAGCGCCAGTTGGTCGCGCGCATGGGAGTCGATCCCGAACATGGCTGGAAAGCCAAGTACGAGATCCTTCCAGGCAAGGAAAAGGTCGTCGAAGAACTGCGCCGCTTGGCCAAGGATGCCGACACCATCTATCTCGCAACCGACTTGGACCGCGAAGGGGAGGCTATTGCCTGGCACCTGCGCGAGGCTATCGGCGGTGACGACAGCCGTTACAAGCGCGTGGTGTTCAACGAGATCACCAAGAAGGCGATTCAGGAAGCCTTCTCCAAGCCGGGCGAGCTGGATATCAACCGGGTCAACGCGCAACAAGCGCGACGTTTCCTCGACCGAGTGGTTGGTTACATGGTCTCGCCGCTGCTGTGGGCGAAAATCGCCCGCGGCCTGTCCGCCGGCCGTGTGCAGTCGGTAGCGGTGAAGCTGGTAGTCGACCGTGAGCGGGAAATTCGTGCCTTCATCCCGGAAGAATACTGGGAGATCCACGCCAGTCTCGGCACCGCCAAAGGCGCCAATGTCCGCTTTGAAGTAGCGCGCGAGAATGGCGAGGCGTTCAAGCCGCTTAATGAACAGCAGGCTATGGCGGCGCTGGAGAAACTCAAGGCCTCCAGCTACAGCATCGTCAAGCGTGAAGATAAGCCGACCAGCAGCAAGCCGTCGGCACCTTTCATCACCTCCACCTTGCAGCAGGCGGCGAGCAATCGTCTCGGCTTTGGCGTGAAGAAGACGATGATGATGGCCCAGCGTCTGTATGAGGCTGGCTACATCACCTATATGCGTACCGACTCAACCAACCTCTCGGCCGATGCCGTGAGCATGGTTCGTGACTTTATCGAAGGCGAGTTCGGCAAGAAATACCTGCCCGCCAAGCCGAATGTATACAGCAGCAAGGAAGGTGCGCAGGAAGCGCACGAGGCGATTCGCCCATCCGACGTCAACCTCAAGCCGACCCAGTTGTCCGGCATGGAGCGTGATGCCGAGCGTTTGTATGAGCTGATCTGGCGTCAGTTCGTCGCCTGCCAGATGCCGCCGGCGGAATACCTGTCGACCACCGTCAGCGTGGCTGCCAGCAAGTTCGAATTGCGCGCCAAGGGCCGCATTCTCAAGTTCGATGGCTATACCCGTGCGCTGCCGCAGTTGAGCAAACCCGGTGATGACGATGTGCTGCCGGACATGAGCGAAGGCGAAGTGCTGAAGTTGCTCAAGCTCGATCCGAGCCAGCACTTTACCAAGCCGCCAGCGCGTTACTCGGAAGCCAGCCTGGTCAAGGAGATGGAGAAGCGTGGTATTGGCCGCCCATCCACTTACGCTGCGATCATCTCGACGATTCAGGAGCGCGGGTATGTAGCGCTGCACAACCGTCGTTTTTACTCGGAAAAAATGGGCGATATCGTTACCGAGCGTCTGTCCGAGAGCTTCTCCAATCTGATGGACTACGGCTTCACTGCCGGCATGGAAGAGCATCTGGACGATGTGGCCCAGGGCGAGCGCGATTGGAAGCACGTACTGGATGAGTTCTACGGCGACTTCAAGAAAAAGCTCGAAGTGGCTGCCGAAACTGACAACGGCATGCGTGCCAATCAGCCGACGCCGACCGATATCGCCTGCCGCGAATGTGGTCGGCCGATGATGATTCGTACCGCCTCGACCGGCGTATTCCTCGGCTGCTCGGGCTACAGCCTGCCGCCGAAAGAGCGCTGCAAGTCGACCATCAACCTGATCCCCGGCGATGAGATCGCTGCGGATGATGAAGGCGAATCCGAATCCCGTGTGCTGCTGGGCAAGCATCGCTGTCAGAAGTGCGGCACTGCGATGGACGCCTATCTGCTGGATGAGACACGCAAGCTGCATATCTGCGGTAATAACCCGGATTGCTCGGGCTATGAGATCGAGCAGGGCCAATACCGCATCAAGGGCTATGAAGGGCCTAGTCTTGAGTGCGATAAGTGCGGCAGTCAGATGCAGCTGAAAACCGGTCGATTCGGCAAGTTCTTCGGTTGTACCAATGCTGAGTGCAAGAACACCCGCAAGCTGCTGAAAAGTGGCGAGCCGGCACCGCCGAAGATGGATGCGGTGAAGATGCCGGAGCTGAAGTGCGAGAAGGTTAACGACACCTACGTCCTGCGGGATGGCGCTTCCGGTCTGTTTCTCGCCGCCAGCCAGTTTCCGAAGAACCGCGAGACCCGTGCGCCTCTGGTAATGGAGCTGATTCCGCACAAGGACGAAATCGATCCGAAGTATCACTTCCTGATCGAGGCGCCGAAGAAAGACCCGGAAGGGCGTCCTGCGGTGATTCGCTACAGCCGGAAAACTCGCGAACAGTATGTACAGACCGAGGTGGACGGTAAGCCTACCGGCTGGCGTGCATTCTACGGTGGCGGGGCCTGGAAGGTCGAAGACAAACGCTGAGCGGAATCAGATAGAACGCGCGCCGGCCTCCGCTAGCGCGCGTATATTGACCGTATCTGCTGTGGAGGGCACCGCAATGGCCCATGAGCTTTATACCCGTACCAACCAAAAACTCTATTTTGCTGGGTTGGCCCTAGAAGCCTGGCGCCAAGCAGAAGAGGGGCGTGCGATGAACGCCCAGGCGCTGATTCAGGCCGAGCGCGAGGCTGCATTGTTTCACCTGTACGGTGGATTGTTGGGCCTGTGCCACGAAATCGCCGGCTATTACCGGCTGGCGGAGATCAATGTTCCACGCGTGGAGCTAGTGCTGACGAAAGCGGTATTGGATGCAGCGCCGAGCCCTGAGCTGGCTGAGCTGGTTGAACTGGCACAGCAGCCGGAAACCTGGCTTGCCCAGCTGGTGGCAGCCTACGCGGCACTCTTTCAGCCGCCACAAGCGCCTAAAAAGGCGAAAGTTGATCCGACGCTACCCTTGATCGAGTCGCTCAGCTTGGATGAGGACGAGCCACCACTAGCGCGTCTACTGCTGGAAGACTGGCGTCAGCAACTCAAAGTGCTGGCCCTGCGTTTTCGTGAGTCGCTTAGCGAGTGCTGAGTTGGGTGGATAGGTGGGCTAGGGGGGAGGCCAAGCTGACTGGTACACTAACGGCCTTTCGTGGAGATTAGATTTTATGCCTACATCCTTTCTTGAAATTGTCGAGTTGCCCGACGGGCGTATTGCCCTGCGTCGTGCAGAGGATGAGGAGGCGTTGGTGGTTCTAGATTTTTCTGCCGATGCCAAGGCCTTTCTGCAAGGTCACCATGTTGAAGTCGCTAAAGCCATGTTGAATGTTGGCGTGCAAATGGCGGGTCGATTGGCTGAGGGTGATTTTGAGCGAGAAGATGGGCCGCGAGTGCTGCACTAGATGTGTGCACCACTTTCCAACCAATAGTTAATTGAGTGGTTCCTTCAGAATTTCTCTTTCTGTGCAGCAAGCCAGATCTATCCTGTCTCAGCATTTCTTGAAGCAAGGCAAATGTCTTTGTGTTGCGAGTGGCACATCCATGTGCCGAACAGGTGCTGAAATCGATCAGGGATCCTTTAACCCAGACTGATATTCAGACTTTGCGCTTTGCCCTGGCGAGCGGCGTCGGCAAGTTGCTCACGCACCGGACGATGCAGAGGGTGCAGCCAGCTCACGACTGTATGGCTGCGGCCTAGACGCAGAGCTTCGCAAGCAAGGTCTAAGGCGCTCTGCTCGCCACGCGGCTGGAGGAGCAGAATGCGTTCGCGGTTTAGCCCTGCGTCGCGTAACCAGGCTTGGGTCAAGGTTGCTGGCGGGGCGATCAGCGTCAGCCAGCGGGCATCTTGTTCCTGGCTCAGTTCGCGCAGGATGGGCGCGAGCAGATGTAGGCAATTCCCAGCAGCGCCGCGCAGCGACAATTCGCTAAAGGTTTCCGGCTCGTCAAACCAAGCCGATTCCCCAGCTTCGTTTAGCAGCGGTGTCACCGGTTGAGCCAGAAAGGCTTCGAACAGTGGAAGCTGTGTACGGTTCAGCGATTGTGGGAACTGCATAAAGTCTCCTCTAACGACGAATAACGCCGACACTCAAACCTTCGATCACCAGATCCTGTGCTTCCAGGTCTACTTCGATGGGCGCGAACTCAGGGTTCTCGGCAATCAACCAGACCTTGTCGCCTTCGCGCTTAAAGCGTTTTACTGTCACTTCGTCACCAAGGCGTGCCACAACGATTTGGCCGTTGCGTGCTTCTCGGGTGGTGTGCACGGCGAGCAGGTCGCCATCGAAGATGCCAACGTCTTTCATGCTCATGCCGCGTACACGCAATAAGTAGTCAGCACGCGGATGGAAGAATGCCGGGTTGATCCGGCAGGACTCTTCGATATGTTGTTGTGCGAGAATCGGTGCGCCAGCAGCGACGCGACCGATGATGGGTAGGCCGTCTTCTTCGCTGTTGCTCGGCTCAAAGCCGGGAATTCGAATGCCGCGTGAGGCGCCAGGGGTCATTTCAATGGCGCCTTTGCGGGCAAGCGCTTTAAGGTGTTCTTCGGCTGCGTTGGGTGATTTGAAACCAAGCTCCAAGGCAATCTCCGCACGGGTTGGCGGGTACCCGTTGTCTTCAAGACAGCGCTTGATAAAGGCGAGAATCTCAGCTTGGCGTGGCGTCAGTTTTAGCATTTTCTAGGCTCTGTCTTTTTATACAGTGACTGTGATTATATACAGTGAAAGAAGCTTGGCAATCCTCCTTTGTGCAGCGTTGAAAATTTTCTTTTGATTGCTGGCGGGTAAGGACTGTTACCTCAGACGACTGGCGGGCGTCTTGCAATAAGTCTTTCTGTTATAAATGTCTGTGACTGGTCAGCCGAAAGGCGGCTTGCGCGGCTTGACAAGATCGCTGCTTGAAACGTATGTTTCAAACAAGTGTTTGTTAGGTGATAATCAATGGCCCAGTCAGAAACCGTCGAACGCATCCTTGATGCCGCTGAACAGTTGTTTGCGGAGAAAGGTTTCGCTGAGACGTCGTTGCGTTTGATCACCAGCAAGGCTGGAGTCAACCTGGCTGCGGTGAACTATCATTTCGGATCGAAGAAAGCGCTAATCCAGGCGGTGTTCTCGCGCTTCCTCGGGCCTTTCTGTGTCAGTCTCGAGCGGGAGTTGGATCGCCGTCAGGCTAAAGCCGATCACAAAGCCAGCCTGGAAGATTTGCTGGAGATCTTGGTCGAACAAGCCTTGGCGGTGAAGCCGCGTAGTGGCAACGATCTGTCAATTTTCATGCGCCTGCTAGGGCTGGCATTCAGTCAGAGCCAGGGTCACCTGCGGCGTTACCTGGAAGATACGTACGGAAAGGTTTTTCGCCGCTATATGCAGTTGGTGCATGAGGCCGCGCCACGGATTCCACCCATCGAGCTGTTCTGGCGAGTGCACTTCATGCTGGGTGCTGCTGCGTTCAGCATGTCCGGGATCAAGGCGCTACGCGCTATTGCCGAGACAGAATTTGGTGTCAGTACCTCCATTGAACAGGTCATGCGCCTGATGGTGCCTTTCCTTGCTGCGGGTATGCGTTCTGAAA
This sequence comes from Pseudomonas cavernicola, assembly GCF_003596405.1. Classification (NCBI taxonomy): domain Bacteria; kingdom Pseudomonadati; phylum Pseudomonadota; class Gammaproteobacteria; order Pseudomonadales; family Pseudomonadaceae; genus Pseudomonas; species Pseudomonas cavernicola. The sequence goes on along the minus strand of NZ_QYUR01000002.1, from coordinate 2,261,870 downwards.
CCGGGGTGACCGATGAAGCCCTGGCCAGCGCGCAGCTTCGTCCGCGCAGCAAAACCACGGTCGCCACCGCCAAGGTTTGACGTCGAGCGGTGGGCGCAGCCGATCTGATCGGCTAAGCTAGCCACCTATGCAAGCCCTCGATCTTCTACACATTTCTCTCGCCGACCAATGCCTGTACGGCTTTGCCAATGGGCAGCTGGTGTTGCGTCTGGTGGTTTCCACTGCGCTGAATGGGCCGGGTGAGCAAAATGGCTCCGGCTGCACGCCGCGTGGCCTGCACCAGGTGCGCGCAAAGATTGGTGAAGGGCTACCTGTGGGCGCAGTGCTGCGTGGGCGGCGTTGGACGGGCGAGGTCTGGTCTGAGGCGCTGAGCGAGCAGTTTCCCAAGCGCGATTGGATTCTCACACGCATTCTCTGGCTAAGCGGCTGCGAGCCGGGACGCAATCGTCTCGGTGCTGTGGATACCTTCCGCCGCTATGTTTATCTGCATGGCACCCCGGACACTGAACCTATGGGTGTGCCGCTCTCCCACGGCTGCATTCGCCTGCGCAATCTCGATGTGCTGGAACTCTTTCCCCGCGTGCCCGTCCACTGCGCTGTACACATAGATGAAGCGCCGTGCCCGGCGTGGGCGGCGGCCGAACTTAGGCTCTAGGGCCTCTATAAGGATTTTGCTATGACCTCTGGCCTGCAAGGCTCATTGATGCTGGATATCAGCGGCACTTGGCTGACCGCCGAAGACCGCCAAATACTGCGCCAGCCGGAAGTGGGCGGTCTGATCTTGTTCGCGCGCAATATCGAGCATCCGCGGCAGGTGCGGGAGCTGTCTGCGGCGATTCGTGCCGTGCGTCCGGATCTGCTATTGGCAGTGGATCAAGAAGGTGGGCGAGTACAGCGCCTGCGCCAAGGTTTCGTGCGGTTGCCGGCGATGCGGGCAATTGCCGATAACGCTAATGCCGAGTGGCTGGCCGAGCAGTGCGGCTGGCTGATGGCTACCGAAGTGTTGGCAGTGGGGCTGGATCTGAGCTTTGCGCCAGTGCTCGATCTGGATTATCAGCGCAGCGCGGTGGTCGGTAGTCGCTCCTTCGAGGGCGACCCGCAGCGAGCGACGCTGCTGGCCGGCGCCTTCATTCGCGGCATGAACGCAGCCGGCATGGCGGCAACGGGCAAGCATTTCCCTGGTCACGGCTGGGCTGAGGCGGACTCTCACGTAGCTATTCCGATTGACGAGCGCAGTCTGGAACAGATTCGCGCCGGTGATCTACGGCCTTTCGCGGCGTTAAGCCAGCAGTTGGCTGCGGTGATGCCGGCCCATGTCATCTACCCGCAGGTGGACGAACAGCCGGCCGGTTTCTCCCGTCGTTGGCTGCAGGAGATTCTGCGGGGTGAGTTGCAGTTCGATGGGGTGATCTTCAGTGATGACCTGTCCATGGCTGGTGCCCATGTGGTGGGGGATGCGGCGAACCGGATTGAGGCTGCACTTGGCGCTGGCTGCGACATGGGCCTGGTGTGCAATGATCGCGCTGCCGCAGAGTTGGCTTTGAGCGCTTTGCAGCGGCTGAAGGTGCAACCGTCAGCACGCCTGGCGCGGATGCGCGGCAAGGCCTTCCCAACCACCGAATATCGTCAGAGCCCGCGCTGGCTCCAGGCCGTGGGTGCCTTGCAAGCCGCCCAGTTGATTGACTAAGGATAACGAGCATGACTGTCTACGCCATTATTGGTGGTACCGGCCTTACTGAGTTGGACGGCCTGACTATCAGTGCGGTGCTTAATCTGGATACGCCTTATGGCGCGCCTTCTGCGCCCGTGCTGCGTGGCAACTACGCCGGGCGTGAAGTGCTGTTCCTCGCTCGCCACGGTCACCCGCATCGAATTGCGCCGCATCAGGTGAATTACCGGGCCAACCTGTGGGCGCTCAAACATGCGGGAGCACAGGCGATTGTGGCGGTGAATGCCGTCGGTGGTATTCACCCGGCCATGGGCACTGGGCACTTCTGTGTGCCACACCAGATCATCGATTACACCTCGGGGCGTGAGCACACCTTCTTCGAGGGTGAGCTGGAGCACGTGACTCACGTGGATTTCAGCTATCCCTATGATGCCGCGCTGCGCGAGCAGTTGACGGCAGCACTGGCGACGGGCGGCTGCGCGTTCAGCGGAGAAGGCGTGTATGCCTGCACCCAGGGCCCGCGTCTGGAGACGGTGGCCGAGATTGCCCGGCTGGAGCGTGATGGTTGCGATATCGTCGGTATGACCGGTATGCCGGAGGCCGTCTTGGCGCGTGAGCTTGAGCTGCCTTACGCCTGCTTGGCGCTCGTGGTGAATCCGGCGGCCGGCAAGTCGACTGGGATCATCACCATGGCCGAGATCGAACAGGCACTGGCCGAAGGCATCGACAAGGTCAAGGCGGTATTGGCCAGGGTGTTGGCGGAATAAGAAGCTTCAAGCCTCGAGCGAAAGGTTCGTAGGGTGGGTTAGCCGCGCAGCGGCGTAACCCACCCCACCGTCGTGATCAGGCTAGCTTGCAGCTATCTCACCGGCAGCGGTGCGAAGAGCGCGTCGATGTCGCTTTGCTGCAGTTGCCAGTCACCTTGGCCGTCGCTGTCCAGTACGCCGGCGGCGAGGGCGGCTTTTTTCTGTTGCAGTTGCTGGATTTTTTCCTCGACGGTGCCACGGGCGATCAGCTTGTAGACGAACACCGGCTTGTCCTGGCCGATGCGGTAGGCGCGGTCGGTGGCCTGGTTTTCCGCGGCCGGGTTCCACCAGGGGTCGTAGTGGATCACGGTGTCGGCGGCGGTCAGGTTGAGACCGGTGCCGCCGGCTTTCAGGCTGATCAGGAACAGCGGCACCGCGCCGCTCTGGAACTGCTGTACGGGGGTGCGGCGGTCCGTGGTCTTCCCGGTGAGCTGGGCGTAGGGAATGCCGCGCCGCGTAAGTTCCGTTTCGATCAGCGCCAGCATCGAGGTGAACTGCGAGAACAGCAGTACGCGGCGGCCCTCGGCGAGCAGCTCCTCGAGCATTTCCAGCAGGCTGTCGAGCTTGCCGGAGTTGCCACCGCGGGGCTTATGCGAGTTGACGGCGCTTGTCACCAGGCGCAGGTCGCAGCAGACCTGGCGCAATTTCAGTAGGGCTTCGAGAATGACGATCTGGCTGCGCGCCAGGCCCTTGCGGTCGATTTCCTCGCGGACCTTCCGGTCCATCGCAAGGCGCACGGTTTCGTAGAGGTCGCGTTGCGCTTCGCTGAGTTCGACCCAGTGCACGATTTCGCTCTTGGCGGGCAGCTCCTTGGCCACCTGGTCCTTCTTGCGCCGCAGCAGGAAGGGTTTGATCCGTGCATTGAGGTGGGCCAGGCGGGCACTGTCGCCGTGCTTTTCGATAGGCGTGCGGTAGTCGCGGGTGAAGCGTTTACTGTCGCCGAGCCAGCCGGGCATTAGGAAGTGGAACAGCGACCAGAGTTCGCCCAGGTGGTTTTCCAGGGGCGTACCGGAAAGGCACAGGCGTTGCCGGGCGTCGAGCTGGCGCGCGGCCTGGGCGGCTTTGCTGGCGGGGTTCTTGATGTATTGCGCTTCGTCGAGGATCAGCAGGTGCAGGGGCTGCGCTTTCAGCTGTTCGAGGTCGCGAGGCAGCAGAGCATAGGTGGTCAGCAGCAGGTCGAAGTCGGCCAGTTTGGCGAAGTCCTTCTGTCGCCCCGGGCCGTGCAGGGCAAGGACGCGCAGCTCGGGGGCGAAGCGCGCGGCTTCGTCCTGCCAGTTGGGGATCAGGCTGGTCGGCATCACCGCCAGGGCCGGGCGGTCGAGGCGCCCGGCGTGTTTTTCCGTGAGCAGGTGGGCCAGGGTCTGCAGGGTCTTGCCCAGACCCATGTCATCGCCCAGCACGCCGCCGGCTTCCAGCTCGCGCAGGGTCTGCATCCAGCCGAGACCCTCGAGCTGATAGGGGCGCAGTTCGGCCTGCAGGCCGGGCGGGGCGAGCGCCGGCACGCTCTGGCAGTCGCGCAGGCGGCGGGCGAATTCACGCAGGCGTTCGCCGCCTTGCCATTCCAGCGCCAGCCCCTCCAGTTCGCTCAAGCGGGCGGCGTCGGCCCGGCTCAGGCGCAATGCCGTGCTTGGCTCCTGGTCGCGCAGGTACAGCTCGCCGAGGGTGGCGAGGATCGGCTTGAGGCGGCCAAAGGGCAGCACTACCTGCAGTGCTCGGCCGTCTTCCCGGCGTATGCTGTCGAGCTTCAGGCGTAGCAACTCATCGTCGGTCCGCAGTGCCAAGTTAGTCGCGCTGAGCAGTTGCGGATTTTGCCGAATCAGTTTCAGCAACACCGGAAGCAGGCTGATGCGCTGGCCATCGACCACTATGCCCAGGGCGAGGTCGAACCATTCGCGTTCCGGTGCTTCGTCCAGCTCGGCATACCAGGCGTCCACCGGCGTCAGGTCGAAGAGAAAACCGGGCCTGATGTCGATTTGCCAACCCTGCTTGCGCAGTTCCGGCAGCCCCTGTTGGACGAAGTCGAGCCAGTCTTCTTCACTGGCCAGGTCGAACATTTCCGCCGAGTCTTTGGGCAGGGCCTGGCTTTGCCGCAGGGCGGGGCGCAAGCCGAGCTGTTCCAGCTGCTGGCGCAGCGCGCGTTCCGTCTTGGGCTGGCGGGCGATGCTGAGGATTTCCGCGCGGCCTACGCTGCGGATCCGCTCGCCAGCGGCAACTTTCTTGCCGTGAACGCGGGTGTCTGCGTAGAGAAAGCTCAGGCCGGCACGATGCTGGTGTTCGCTGCCCATGCGCCCGGTGCTCGACTGATAGCGGGTGAGCAGATGGCTGCCGAGGCTCAGGTGCGGCGTCGGCGGCAGGTCGTCGATTCGCTGCTCTACCGGCGCGCAGGGGGGCGGCACCTTGGGCGCCAGTTCGCGCAGCGACAGGCTGAACAGTTCGGCCTCAGTGGCGCTGACGCTCGGTGCCTGGCTTAGATGGCTGGCCAGACGCGCTGGCAGGTCATGCTGCAGCGGGCCGATCTGGCCGGTTTCGATATCCAGATAGTGCAGCGGCTCGACCGCCGTGAGCACCTCCAGGTTGGTTCCCCCATCGACTTGCCAGGCGGGGCGATAGTCGCCGTTCCCCATGCTTTGCCAGGTGAAGTGTGCCTGGCGCGGTTCGCCGCTGCGCAGGGGCTGGTCGTTTTCAATATCGAGGAACAGCCGGCCAGTTTCCAGCAGCAGGGCGAGGATTTCACCGCCGCTGGCGCCTTTCAGGTCGAGTCGGTTGTCATGGCGGTAGCTGTTGTCCCTGCTGCTGTAGGCCAGGCGGGCGATGCGCAGATCCAGCGGCAGCAGGAAGCGTGGTTCGCGGGCGATCGCCTCGCGTAACGAGAAATACGGCTTGGCCTCTGCCAGGCTGCCATCCTTGCGCAGGCGCACCTTGTACAGCTCGATCAGCAGGTCGGGAACCAGCTGGTAATACAGGCGTGACAGTTCGCCCTGCGGGTAGCTGTTGGCGTCAGGGCAGTCGGCCTTGGGCAGCTGTTGCAGCCAGCTCAGCAGTGAGTTGGACAGCCTGAGCGTGGTGGGCGCGGGCGGTGTAGCGCTCGGCAACTGTTGCTGCAGATGCAGCAACACTGCGACGCAGTGCTTGCAGTTGTAGCCGACCGGGCAGCTGCAGCGGCCGATCAAAGGCGCGCCCGGGGTACCGAGGAGTATCTGCTGCTCGTAAAGCTGAGCGCCCGAGCCGCGACAGCTGGCCTGGATCAGGTTGTCCGTGTAGGAGTGAATGCTCACCCGGTTCTCTCGCGCATACTCCTGGCCACGGCTCAGCGCGCCGCGGTCGAACTCGCCGGTCCAGGCTTGGCGCCTTAGCTGTTCGAGGGTAGAGAGCACCGGCCAAACCTTACAGGGGGGATACTTTGATCAGCAGGCCGAGACTACCGTGGTCGAGGAATGTCAGCTCGCCGTTCTTCAGACGGTTGGCCTGTTTCAGGCGTTCGCTGCCGGTGAGCAGGCCGTCGGCGTCGAATTGATTGATCCAGAAATCGCTTTCCAGGTCGACAAAGCGCTCTTGTTTCAGGCTTAGCGTGCCCTCCACCGGGAAGTGGCCGAACTGCTGCTTGCCGCTCGACAGGGCGATTTTCGTCGGGGCTTCGCCGACGCTCTGCTGCCAGGCCTGATGCAGTAATACCTGATAGCCGTTGGCGGGGGTGAGCTTGGCCGCCTCGGCGTTCAATGCCGTGCCGCGCTCGCTATCCGCGGCTAGTGCTTGGGCGCCGTCGGCCCAGTTGTCCGGAGCGGTCTGGCTGGCCGGAATCGGCTCGCCAGCCTGGCGGAAAAGGATTACTTCGACCTGATACAGGCTATCGGCGAAAGCCGCCGGGGCGAGGAGGGTCAGCAACAGGGCGAGGCAACGGAAGGCACGCATGAATTAGTCCTTTTTATGTATGGCGGTTCGCCTAGAAGTGCCGTGAGCGGGCGCAGCAGCTTCTAGGTGGATTGCGGGGTCAGGCGCTCGAAGAGAGCCTCCAGTGTATTGAATCGCTCTTCCGGGCGCTCCATCGGCACCTGGAATTTAAACTGCGTGGCGCCTTCGAACTTGTAACGCTTCGGCTGGCCCTGGATCAGTTTGATCAGTACCAATGGATCGACCTTGGTGTCGGCGGCAAATTCTATGCGTCCACCCTGCGGGCCGGCATCGAGTTTTTTGATTCCGAGCTGCTCGGCCTGCAACTTCAGCAGGGTCAGGCGCACCAGGTTCTTGGTCGGCTCCGGCAGCAGGCCGAAACGGTCGATCATCTCGACTTGCAGCTCCTTCAAACTGTCCTCGTCGGCAGCCGAGGCGATGCGTTTGTAGAGGATCAGGCGGGTATGCACATCGGGCAGATAGGCGTCGGGAATCAGCGCCGGCACGCGCAGGTTGATTTCCGGCCCGCCGCCGAGCGGTTGATCCAGATTGGGTTGCTCGCCTTTGCGAATGGCTTTCACCGCACGTTCGAGCATTTCCATATACAGGGTGAAGCCGACCGCTTGAATCTGTCCGCTCTGGCCGTCGCCGAGCAGTTCGCCGGCACCGCGGATTTCCAGATCGTTGGTCGCCAGCACGAAGCCGGCGCCGAGATCCTGGGTATTGGTGATGGCTTCCAGGCGTTTTTCCGCATCCGCGGTCATCTGCTTGCGCGGTGGCGTCAGCAGGTAGGCGTAGGCCTGGTGGTGGCTGCGGCCAACCCGGCCACGTAGCTGGTGCAGCTGCGCCAGGCCGAACTTGTCGGCGCGCTCGATGATGATGGTGTTGGCGCTTGGCACGTCGATACCGGTCTCGATGATGGTCGAGGCGATCAGCACGTTGAAGCGCTTGTGGTAGAAGTCGCTCATCACCCGTTCCAGATCGCGCTCGTGCATCTGCCCATGGCCGATACCGATGCGAGCCTCGGGCACCAGCTCGGCGAGGTCGGCGGCGCACTTCTCTATGGTTTTCACATCGTTGTGCAGGTAGTAGACCTGGCCGCCGCGCAGCAGCTCACGCAGCAGGGCTTCCTTGATCACCGGCTTCTGCTGTTCCATGACGAAGGTGCGCACCGACAGCCGCCGCGCGGGCGGGGTGGCGATGATCGACAGGTCGCGCATGCCCGATACGGCCATGTTCAGCGTGCGCGGAATCGGCGTGGCGGTCAGGGTGAGGATGTCGACTTCGCTGCGCAGGGCTTTGAGCTGCTCCTTTTGGCGTACGCCGAAACGGTGTTCTTCGTCGATGATGACCAGGCCGAGGTTTTTGATCTTCACATCGTCCTGCAGCAGCTTGTGGGTGCCGATGACGATGTCGATCTTGCCTTCGGCCAGTTGCTGTACCGCCGCATCGACTTCCTTGTTCGACTTGAAGCGGCTCATCACCTCGACCGTTACCGGCCAGTCGGCGAAGCGGTCAAGGAAACTATTGTAGTGCTGCTGAGCGAGCAGAGTGGTCGGCACCAGGATCGCCACCTGCTTGCCGCTGTGCACGGCAATAAAGGCGGCACGCATGGCCACTTCGGTCTTGCCGAATCCGACATCGCCGCAGACCAGGCGATCCATCGGTTTTGCCGCCAGCATGTCCGCCATCACCGCGTCGATGGTGGTCTGCTGGTCCGGAGTTTCCTCGAAGGGGAAGCCGGCGCTGAAGGTGGCGTAGTCGGCCAGCGGGTCTTTGAAGGCATAGCCTTCTCGGGCGGCGCGGCGGGCATAGATATCCAGCAGCTCGGCAGCCACATCGCGAACTTGTTCGGCGGCCTTGCGCTTGGCCTTCTGCCAGGTTTCCGAACCGAGGCGGTGCAAGGGCGCCAGGGCGTCATCGCTGCCGGTGTAGCGGGCGATCAGGTGCAGGCTGGCCACTGGCACATACAGCTTGGCCTCGTCGGCGTAGGCCAGCATGAGGAATTCAGCGGTCTGGTTGTCGACTTCCAGGGTGGCCAGGCCGAGGTAGCGGCCGACGCCATGGTCGATATGCACCACCGGCGCACCTTCGCGCAGCTCGGTGAGGTTCTTGATCACCGCGTCGCCGTTATCGCTGCGTTTTTCGCGGCGTCGGCGTTGCATCACGCGTTGGCCGAATAGTGGACTTTCGGCGATCAGCGCTACGGCGGGTTGATCGAGCAGCAGGCCGTCATCCAGCGGGGCGATGGTGATCGCCAAGCGTTCGGAGCTGCTGATGAAGTCCAGCCAGCCGTCGACCGCCTGTGGCCGTAAGTGCAGGCGCGCCAGTAGCTCCAGCAAGACTTCACGGCGCCCGGCGGACTCGGCGGTGAACAGCACACGGCCGGGGAATTCGTCGAGGAAGCGCTCCAGCGCCGCCAATGGCTGGTTGGCTTTGGCCTGGATCGCCAGCTCCGGCAGGTCGCGGGCGGGGAAGCGCTCGCGGCCGACGCCGGCGTCGACATCCTGTTGGCTGACGACCACGCGTGGCCAGTTCTTCAGGCGAGCGAAGCAGTCTTCGACCGGCAGGAACAGTTCAGCGGGTGGCAGCAGCGGGCGCTCGGGGTCAACGCGGCGCTCTTCGTAGCGATTACGGACGTCGTTCCAGAAGTGTTCGCTGGCTTGCTCGATACCCGGCAGGGAGAACACCTGGGTGTCCGTCGGCAAGTAGTCGAAGAGGGTGGCGCTTTCTTCGAAGAACAGTGGCAGGTAGTACTCGATGCCCGCTGGGGTGATACCGCTGTTGAGATCCTGATAGATAGTGCAACGGCGGAAATCGACGTCGAAGCGTTCGCGGAAACGTGCGCGAAAGCCAGTTACGGCTTCTTTGTTAAGTGGGAACTCGCGTGCTGGCAGCAGACGAATGGAGTCGACCTTGTCTATCGAGCGCTGAGTTTCTGGATCAAAAGTACGCAGCGTTTCGATCTCATCATCGAACAGGTCGATGCGATACGGCAGCGGATTGCCCATCGGGAACAGGTCGATCAGCGCGCCGCGCACGGCAAACTCGCCATGCTCATAGACTGTGTCCACACAGCGATAGCCGGTGGCCTCCAGGCGGGTGCGCATCTGCTCGACATCGAGTTTCTGGCCAACATCCAGCACCAGGCTGCTGCCGAGCAGAAAGCGCGTCGGCGCCAGGCGGTGCAGGGCGGTGGTGATCGGCACTACTAATATGCCGTGGGTCAGCTCCGGCAGGCGGTACAGGCTGGCGATGCGCTGCGAAATGATGTCCTGGTGCGGCGAGAACAAGTCGTAAGGCAGAGTTTCCCAGTCCGGGAAGTGCAGTACCGGCAACTCGGGCGCGAAGAAGCGCAACTCCTGCTCCAGGCGTTCGGCGCTCTGGCTGTCGGCGGTCAGCAGCAGGGTGAAGCGCTTGGCCGCGCTGGCGGCCTCAGCAATAGCTAAGCTGAGCGCGGCGCCGGGCAAGTTGCCCCAGTGTTGTTTGCCCGAAGCGGCAGGTAGAGTGGGTAGATGCAATACGGACACGAGTGGTCGTGGCTCCGGTCGAGGATTGACCGGCGGATTGTAACTATCAGAGCGATCTGCTGTCAGTGTTTCGTCCGCTGCAGATTGCCCCCGGTTGCGGGGGCCGTCATAATGTAGCCCCTTTTTTCAGCCCCTACATATGTCGAAGGTACTGCCCGTGACTCAGAAGCCTGACCAGTGTCTTGGTGAATGGATTGATCGTGAAGCGCTCGCCGAGGCGATGATTCCGCTGATCGGTCAGCTCTACCGCAATAACCATGTGGTGAGTTCGATCTATGGCCGCAGCCTGATCAACCGTTCGGTGATTGCGATCCTCAAAGCGCACCGTTTTGCTCGGCACCGCCAAGCTGACGAAAGCGAATTGTCCGTGCATGAGACTTTCACCATTCTCAAAGAGATGAGCGGGCTCAGGCTGGGCGCCGCTTCCATCGACCTGGGCAAGATGGTCGTCAAGTACAAAGCCGAGGCCAATGGCCGCAGCATCGAGCAGTTCGTCCGTGACGAGTTGGCCGATGTAGTTGGCAAGCAAAATGGTACCCCGCGCAAAGGCACCGATGTGGTGTTGTACGGTTTTGGTCGGATCGGCCGCCTGCTGGCGCGCATCCTGATCGAGAAAACCGGTGGTGGCGACGGCCTGCGCCTGCGTGCCATCGTCGTCCGTAAGGGCGCGCCCAACGACTTGGTCAAGCGCGCCAGCCTGCTGCGGCGTGACTCGGTGCATGGTCCGTTCGATGGCACCATCACCGTCGATGAAGAAAACAACACCCTTACGGCCAACGGCAACCTGATTCAGGTTATTTACGCCAAAGACCCGAAAGAAGTGGATTACACCCAGTACGGCATCGAGAACGCCCTGCTGGTCGATAACACCGGTGTCTGGCGCGATGCCGAGGGTCTGGGTCAACACCTGGCCTGCCCGGGTATTGGCCGCGTGGTGCTGACTGCGCCAGGCAAAGGCAAGCTGAAGAACATCGTGCATGGCATCAACCATGGCGAGATCACTGCGGACGACAAGATCATTTCCGCGGCTTCCTGCACCACCAACGCCATCGTGCCGGTGCTGAAAGCGGTGAATGACAAGTTCGGCATCGTTAATGGGCACGTCGAAACCGTTCACTCGTACACCAATGACCAGAACCTGATCGACAACTTCCACAAGGGCGATCGTCGCGGCCGTAGTGCTCCGCTGAACATGGTGATCACCGAGACCGGCGCAGCCACAGCGGCGGCCAAGGCGCTGCCGGAACTGGCGGGCAAGCTCACCGGTAACGCGATTCGCGTGCCGACGCCGAACGTGTCGATGGCCATTCTCAACCTGAACCTGGAGAAGGCGACCACCCGCGAAGAAATGAACGAGTACCTGCGCTACATGGCGTTGCACTCGGATCTGCACAAGCAGATCGACTTCGTTAATTCGCAGGAAGTGGTTTCCTCTGACTTCGTTGGCTCGCGTCACGCCGGTGTGGTCGATGCTGAAGCGACTATCTGCAATGACAATCGCGTTGTGTTGTACGTGTGGTACGACAACGAGTTCGGTTACAGCTGCCAGGTCGTGCGCGTGATGGAAGACATGGCCGGGGTCAACCCGCCAGCCTTCCCGCACTAAGCGCTCGAGGTCAGGTAAACAACAGAACGGGAGCTTTGGCTCCCGTTCTGCATTTCAGGATTTGGTCAGGCTCGCTGCTCATAGGTCTGCGGATGGGACAATGAACGCTACGCTGCTGAGTTCGGGGCGAGCCTCGTGGCGATGAGTGTGCTTCTTTGCGTTTAGGTGCTGGGTGACGATCATGATGCTTATCGGTTTTGGAGGTTAGGGTGGCGTCCACGCTATTCCAGTCCTTGCTAGCCATGGTGCTGGCAGTCCTGCTAGTGGGGTGCGGTTTATCCGAGCGGATCGAAGAGGTTAGTGGTCCGACAATGGGCAGCAGCTATTCGGTGAAGTACGTGAGTGCGCAAAGCGCGCCAGCGCCGGATAGAGTCAAGGCTGAGGTCGAGGCGATCCTGGCTGAAGTCGATCGGCAGATGTCTACCTACCGCGGTAACTCTGATATCGAGCGCTTCAATGGCTTGCCTGCCAACAGTTGTCAGGCGATGCCTGCGCCGGTGCTAGAGCTCGTGCGAGTCGGTGAAAGCCTGTCGCAGGCAAGCGCTGGGGCTTTCGACTTGACGGTAGAACCCTTGCTCGACCTGTGGGGCTTTGGCCCGCAGTCACGCAGCGTGCGGGTGCCGAGCGCTGAGCAAGTGGCGCAGGTGCGCAAGCTGGTTGGGCATCAGCATTTACGGATTGACGGTCAGCAGTTGTGTAAAGACCTGGCAGTCCAGCTGGATCTCAATAGCATTGCCGCCGGTTATACGGTGGATCGGATTGCGCGTCGGCTGGGCGAACTGGGCATCGGCAGTTACTTGGTTGAAGTCACAGGCGAGCTGAAAGCGCGGGGCAGGAAAGCCGATGGTTCGCCCTGGCGCGTGGCGATTGAAGCGCCGCGAGACGATCGGCAGGTTGCGCAGAGGGTGTTGCAGCTGGATGGCTACGGCATTTCCACCTCAGGCGACTACCGCAACTACTTCGAGGAGAACGGCAAGCGCTATTCCCACACCCTCGACCCGCACACCGGTGCGCCGGTCACGCACAGACTGGCGGCGGTCACCGTGGCCGATCCGTCGGCCCTGCAAGCAGATGGGCTGTCGACTTTACTGATGGTGCTGGGTCCGGAGCGTGGTATGGCTTTCGCCGAGCGTGCCGGTATTGCCGCCTTTTTCGTGACCCGCGAAGGCGAGGGCTTCGTCACACACGGCACGCCAGCCTTCGAGCGGTTATTTGCGGCGGAGGAATAATGCGCCGATTGTCGGGCCTTTGGCGAAATCGTCAGCCGGGTGCGAGAACCTTTGTTCGATCTGCGCGGCTGGCCCGTATAAGTCTGAAAAAGTGCGTTGCGAGCGCGATGTAGTGGCGGCAAAGCTCGCCTACCGCGCGACCAAGCGCTAATGTGCTGCGCCAAGCGGCGCGGTTAAGCTGCATTAGCGATTCGATCAGCCGTGGCACAGGTTGTCGCGGCCTTGCCAGGGGCGCAAGCGAGCGTCCTGGTCTGTTCCAGAGGAGTAAACATGGCGGTCTACAACTACGACGTAGTGGTGCTGGGTTCGGGGCCGGCGGGCGAGGGGGCGGCGATGAACGCCGCCAAAGCCGGGAAAAAAGTGGCGGTGGTGGACAGTCGTCGCGAAGTCGGCGGCAACTGCACGCACCTCGGCACCATTCCGTCCAAGGCGCTGCGTCACTCGGTGCGGCAGATTATGCAGTACAACACCAACCCGCTGTTCCGGCAGATTGGTGAGCCGCGTTGGTTCTCCTTCCCCGACGTGCTGAAGAGTGCCGAACGGGTGATCGCCAAGCAGGTCACCTCGCGCACCGGTTTCTACGCGCGCAATCGCATCGACGTGTTCTTCGGTACCGGCAGTTTTGCCGATGAGCAGACCGTTGAAGTGGTGTGCCCGAACGGCGTGGTGGAGAAACTGGTCGCCACGCAAATCGTGGTGGCTACCGGCTCGCGCCCGTATCGCCCGGCCGACATCGATTTTGGCCACCCGCGGGTCTATGACAGCGACACCATTCTTAACCTCAGCCACACACCACGCCGGCTGATCATCTACGGCGCCGGGGTGATCGGTTGTGAGTACGCTTCGATCTTCAGCGGTCTGGGTGTTCTGGTCGACCTGATCGACAACCGTGAGCAGCTGCTGAGCTTCCTCGATGACGAAATCTCCGATGCGCTCAGTTACCACCTGCGCAACAACAATGTGCTGATCCGCCACAACGAGGATTACGAGCGTATCGAGGGCGTGGATAACGGTGTGGTGCTGCATCTGAAATCGGGCAAGAAGATCAAGGCCGACGCACTGCTCTGGTGTAACGGGCGTACCGGCAACACTGACAAGTTGGGCTTGGAAAACATAGGCATCAAGGTCAATACCCGTGGCCAGATCGAGGTCGATGGGCACTATCGCACCAGTGTCTCCAATATCTATGCTGCGGGTGACGTGATCGGCTGGCCGAGCTTGGCCAGTGCGGCTTTCGACCAGGGCCGCTCGGCCGCCGGGAGCATTATCGAGGACGGTAGCTGGCGTTTTGTCGACGACGTGCCGACGGGTATCTACACGATTCCGGAGATCAGCTCGATCGGCAAGACCGAGCATGAGCTGACTCAGGCGAAGATTCCTTACGAGGTGGGCAAGGCGTTCTTCAAAGGCATGGCGCGTGCACAGATTGCCGGCGAGCCAGTGGGCATGTTGAAGCTGCTGTTTCACCGCGAAACCCTGGAAGTGCTCGGCGTGCACTGCTTCGGTTATCAAGCTTCGGAGATCGTCCATATCGGCCAGGCGATCATGAACCAGAAGGGCGAGGCGAATAGCATCAAGTACTTCGTCAACACCACCTTCAACTACCCGACCATGGCCGAAGCCTATCGGGTGGCAGCGTTCGACGGTCTCAACCGGCTTTTTTGAGCGGCTCCGACCGGTGGCCTGAGCCGGTCGGGGGGATGACTTCTATTTAGGGGTCAGCAGCGATTCCCGAGGGTGGCGCTGGCCAAACCGGGAAAGTCTGTAATCAGGCTGTCCACGCCGAAGTCGGCGAGCCGGCGCATCAGCGCCGGTTCGTTGACCGTCCACACCGACACATGCAGCCCCTGCTTTTGGGCTTTCAGCAGGCGTTCCGGGGTGCATAGCGTCCAGTTCAGTGCCAGCAATTTACAGTCGTAGTTCTGCGCGATCTTGAGCGGGTCGAGCCAGGCGTATTCCGCGACCAAGCCGCGGGATAGCTCAGGGGTCAGGCGTGTCAGTGCGCGCAACACTTCCCGCGAGCTGGAGGTGACGGTGACCTTGTCGACCAGACCAAAACGCCGCGTTAACTCCTGAATCGCGAGCACGGTGTGTGCCGCGCGAACCCGTGAGGCGCTTTTCACCTCCAGCTGCCAGTGCTCGAAGTCGCACTTCTCGAACAGTTCCGCCAGTCGTGGGATCGGGCAGGGCTGCACCCAGCCTGGGCCGCCTTTGCGCGCGTCGTAGGTAACCAGTTCGGCGGCCTCGTGCTCCACCACCTTGCCGCGGTGACCAGTAGTACGCTTCAAGGTCGGGTCGTGAATTACCATCAACTCGCTGTCGCGCGACAGGTGCAGATCCAGCTCGCAACGGCGGACGCCGTGCGCCAGGCATTTCTGGAAACTGGTCAGGGTGTTTTCGGGTGCTTCGCCCTTGGCGCCGCGGTGGCCGTAGATCTGGGTCACGGTTGCTCCTTAATTGGCTGTTCCTGCACTTTGGGCTCATTTAAATGGCGCGACTGGTGGTGGCGCACGCTATCGATCACCCGGCCACTTTCAAAGTAGATGCTGAACTCGCGATAGTCCCAGCGGTTGATGGGTGGTTTGCCGACGGCAGGATGTTCCTCATCGGGCAGGCCGAAGCGCTCAAGCACCGCATGCTGCGATTGACCGCGAGTGGGTAGGGCGATATTCGTCGCTCCTTGCTGGCCAAGGGGGATCTCAAGGGTTTCAGCGAAGCCGGGGAGCGGCAGCAGCAGGACCAATAGCAGAAGAAAGCGCGACATCGACATCTCTTTGGCGGGTGGTTAGGGGTTTTCGCGGGCCTGGCGGCGTTCCAGCGCCTGCTTCTGCAGAATATGTCGAGCGAGCAGCTGGCGCTGTGCGTCGGTCAACGCTTCGAACGCCGTGCCAATTTCGTAGAGGCCGTTCTCGCGTTGCTGGCAGTGAAGCACCTGTGCGCGTAGCAGTAGCCCCAGGGCTTGCGGCATGAGCACCATCTTGATTGCCAGATGGGTGCCGACGGCAACCGCCTGTGGGGTGTCAAAACTGATGCCGCCTTCGGAGAGGGTCACCTGCTTGGGTGTGCCGATGTCGCGTAGCAGGCTCTGCGCAAGGGCCTGGCCGAGCAGGTCGATGCGCTTGTTGATGACCTTCAGGTAGTTGGCCAGGGTGCGATCGCGTTCGCTGATATGCCGCAGCAGATGCTGCGATTCGAAATCGGTGAGATGTAGATCGCTGAGTAGATTGAACAGTGGCGAGGCGTCATGCAGCACCTCGCTGGCGAGCGCGTCGGAGCCGGACAGTTGGCTGAATTCCAGTGCGATCGTGTCCTCGATACGATAGTATTCGCGGCGATCATCTTCATCTTGTGACGTCATGGCGAACCCATGGCAGCAGTGGTGGTCTGAGTGTAAGGCCGCTCGCCAAGCCTCGCCACAAGGACGTCTCTTCTTTCGCCAGCGAATCAACTCCTTCTATGTTCAGACCGCTGTCCGTATTTATCGGCGCACGTTATACGCGCGCAAAACGCCGCAACCATTTCGTTTCGTTCATCTCTCTTACTTCGATGATCGGTCTCGCCTTGGGCGTGCTGGTGATGATCGTGGTGTTGTCGGTGATGAATGGCTTCGATTACGAGATGCGTACGCGGGTGCTCGGCATGGTGCCGCACGCTACTGTCGAGTCGGCTGAGCCGATAGGCGACTGGCGCCGCATGGCCGCCAAGGTGCTGAAACATCCGCAAGTGCTGGCGGTCGCACCATTCACCCAGATGCAGGGTCTGCTGACCCACGATGGCAAGGTGCAGAAGGTGCTGATCAATGCGGTTGATCCGCAGGAAGAACGTAAAGTGTCGATCATCGACAAATTCTTCCTGCAGGGCAGTCTCGATGACCTCAAGGCTGGAGCCTTCGGCATCGTTATCGGCGATAAGGCGGCCGCCAAGCTGGGTGTGGTTGTTGGCGACAAAATTACCTTCGTGGCACCAGAGGTCACGGTAACGCCGGCCGGTATGTTTCCGCGGCTGAAACGCTTCACGGTGGTCGGTATTTTCCACGTGGGGGCTGGTGAGATCGATGGTTATCTGGCGCTGACCAACCTGAATGACATTGCCCGGCTGCATCGCTGGAAGGCCGATCAGGTGCAGGGGCTGCGTCTCAAGTTCGCCGATCTGTTCCAGGCGCCGCGTACGGCCTGGGAGATTGCCGGGCAACTGGGCGACAAGGATTACTACGCGCGGGATTGGACCCGCACCCACGGCAACCTGTATCAGGCGATCCGGATGGAGAAGGCCATGATCGGTTTGCTGTTGCTGCTGATCGTTGCGGTGGCGGCATTCAACATCATCTCCACGCTGGTCATGGTGGTCACCGACAAAAAGGGAGACATCGCCATTTTGCGCACTTTGGGCGCCACTCCGCGGCAGATCATGCTGATTTTCATGGTGCAAGGTACGGTGATCGGTGTCGTCGGCACCTTGATCGGCGCTGTGCTCGGCATTTTCTCCGCGCTTAACGTGAGCAGCTGGATCGCTGCGCTAGAGCGCCTGCTGGGCATCAAATTCCTCAATGCCGATGTGTACTTCATCGACTATCTACCTTCGAAGCTGATGAGCGAAGACGTGCTGCTGGTCTGTGCCGCCGCGTTGCTGCTGAGCTTCCTCGCCACTCTTTATCCGGCCTGGCGTGCGGCACGCACCCAGCCCGCGGAGGCGCTACGTTATGAGTGATTTAGCTATGCAGCATCGGGCCGTTCTGAGTTGTCGCAACCTGGGCAAGAACTACGAGGAGGGCCCGCAGTCGGTGGTGGTGCTCTCCAGTCTTGAGCTGGAGCTGCATCCGGGCGAGCGGGTGGCGATTGTCGGCAGTTCGGGCTCAGGTAAGAGCACGCTGCTGAACATGCTCGGTGGTTTGGATACGCCCAGCAGCGGCAGCGTCTGGTTGGCCGGTGAAGAGCTCTCGGCCTTGAATGAGAAGGCCCGTGGGCTGCTGCGTAATCGCGCGCTTGGGTTCGTCTACCAATTCCACCACTTGCTACCGGAATTCACCGCGCTGGAAAACGTCTGCATGCCGTTGTTGATCGGTCGCGTCGCGATTCTCGAAGCGCGTCAGCGGGCGACGGCGTTGCTTGAGAGGGTTGGCTTGGGCCATCGTCTGGCGCACAAACCAGCAGAATTGTCCGGTGGCGAACGCCAGCGGGTGGCCATCGCTCGTGCCCTGGTCAACCAGCCTGGCCTGGTGTTGCTCGATGAGCCGACCGGTAACCTCGATCACCATACGGCGCAAGGTATCCAGGATTTGATGCGCGAGCTGAGCACTGCATCGAAAACGGCATTTTTGGTGGTGACTCACGATATGGATCTCGCGCGGCAGATGGATCGCGTGCTGCGCTTGGAAGACGGCCGGCTGGTCGCCGCTTGACGGCGAGTTTCTTCCACTTTTCACGGTGCTTTCGCGAATGTTCAGACCGCTCCCCATCTTCATCGGCATGCGCTATACCCGCGCCAAGCGCCGTAATCATTTCATCTCCTTTATCTCGTTGACCTCGATGATCGGTCTCGCCTTGGGCGTGCTGGCGATGATCGTGGTGCTGTCGGTGATGAACGGCTTTCAGAAGGAAATGAGCTCGCGGATTCTCGGCATGGTGCCGCACGCGACTATCGCCGGAGTGCAGCCGCTGGAGGATTGGCATTCGGTCGCCGCTGCGGCGATGAAGAATCCCCAGGTGATCGCAGCGGTGCCGTTTAGCGAGTTGGAGGGCATGCTCTCGTACAAGGGCGCAATGCAGCCGATTCAGATCAATGGCGTCGATCCGCAGGAAGAGGCCAAGGTTTCGATTATCGGCCAGCACATCGTTCAAGGTCGTTTGGATGATCTGAAGCCTGGCGAGTTTGGTATCGTCATCGGGGAAATCACTGCCCGGCGTTTTCGCCTGAATGTCGGCGATAAGTTGACCGTGATCATCCCGGAAGTCAGCTCGGCACCCGGCGGGATTACCCCGCGGATGCAGCGTCTCAACGTGGTCGGGGTATTTAAGGTTGGCGCAGAGCTGGACAGCTCGCTGGCGCTGATCCATGTGGCCGATGCCGCGCAGATGCAGCGTATGCAGTCGGGGCAGGTGCAGAGTGTGCGGCTGGCGCTGAAGGATCTGTACCAGGCGCCGCAGGTCTCCGCGGCGATCGCCAATGAGTTGGGCACGGACTACCGCGCCAGCGACTGGACGCGCACCCAGGGCAGTCTGTTCAGTGCGATGAAGATGGAAAAAACCATGATCGGTTTGTTGCTGCTGCTGATTGTGGCAGTAGCGGCGTTCAATATCATCGCCACGCTGATCATGGTGGTGGCCGATAAAGGCGGGGATATCGCAATCCTGCGTACCCTCGGCGCCACGCCAGGGCAGATCATGCGGGTGTTCATGGTCCAGGGCACGGTGATCGGGACGATTGGGACGTTGATCGGCGGTGTGTTAGGGGTGATCGCTGCCTTGAATGTCAGTGCCGTGGTCGGTTGGTTGGAGAAAGTCAGTGGCCAGCAGATTTTCAGTTCGGACGTCTACTTCGTCAGCAACCTGCCTTCCGATCTTCAGAGCTTCGATGTCGTGCTGATTTGTGCTGCGGCGTTTACCCTGAGCTTTTTGGCGACGCTCTATCCGTCCTGGCGTGCCGCGCAGATTCAGCCGGCGGAAGCCTTGCGCTACGAGTGACCGGTACGGAAATGAAAAGCGCCGCTCGATACAGGCTGTGCGAAAACGTACTAATGGTTGACCAAGCAAACGCCCCGACTGGTTCGGGGCGTTTTGCTGTGTGCGGACCCAGGGGAGAAAAAGGCTGTATCAGCCCATCAATCCGATGAGGTGGCGTGCGCCGAGCACGTTGATCGCTCTTTTGAGGTTATAGGCCTGTACCGCTAAGGCCATTTCGGTTCGTGCTCCCTTCAATTGGCGAAGCAGGAAGCGACCATTACCAAATAGCCATTGTTTGAGGTTGCCAAATGGATGCTCGACGATGGATCGCCTACTCGCCATCATCTCGGGCTGCGCCTGCAGCCGCTGCTCCATTCGCTCAAAGGCCGCCTCGTGGGCATGGCGTCTCAGGTAGCGACGCTGGGCGTTGGTGCACTGTGCCTTGAGCGGGCAAGCGCTGCAGTCGCTGATCGCCGCGTGGTAGATACGCTCCCCGCGATTCAGTTGCTTGAGCGTCAGCAACTTGCCTGCCGGACAGCGGTACTGGTCGCTCTCTGCGTCGTAAGTGAAATCACTTCGCTCGAACAGCTGCGTATCACCACCCCGGTTGTTAACTGCCCGGTTGGGCGGCACATAGGCGGTAATGCCGGCATCTTCGCATGCCTGGAACTGCTCGCCGTTGGAGTAACCGGCATCGGCAGTGACCGTCAGCACGTCCTGCTGCAACTCGGACTGGGCGGCTTTAGCCATCGGCTCGAGCTGCTGGGTATCGTTGCCGTCCTGTGTGACCTCGTGATGCAGGATCAGGCAATGCTCGGCGTCCACAGCTGTTTGCACGTTGTAAGCGACGCGCCCACCCCGAGGGGTACGCATCATCCGGGCATCGCTCTCGGTGGTGATGAATTGCTCAAGCTCCAGGGCCTGCATCAGTGCTTGGCAAGTCAGGTTGTCGGCCTGTTTGGCTTGCAGTCGCTCCAGCGCCGTTTTTACCGCGCTACGGTCAACGGCCTCATTGGCTTCGGACTTGTCCGCCTCATCCAGCTCCGCCAGGTACTGGGCGATACGCTTATCCAGCTTCTCTTGCTGACGCTTGAGCTTCTTCAGATCCACATGCCGACGCGCTGAGGCCACGGCCTTGAATTTGCTGCCATCGATGGCCACCAACTCTCCGGCGATCAGCCCGGCTTGACGGCAAAACTGCACGAAGGCCCGACAGGTCGCGCTGAACGCTTGTCCGTTGTCCTTGCGGTAATCGGCGATGGTCTTGAAGTCCGGCTTGAGCCGATTGAGCAACCACATGACTTCGACGTTGCGCAGGCATTCAGCTTCGAGGCGTCGGGAGGAGCGGATGCGTTGGAAATAGCCATACAGGTACAGCTTGAGCAGGTCCGCCGGATCGTAGGCAGGACGCCCCGTACTCTTGGGAGTGGCTTTGGCAAACCCGAGTAGCTTGAGGTCCAGTCGAGCCACGTAGGCATCGATCACACGGACCAGATGGTCGTCGGGAATCAACTCTTCCAGCGAAACCGGAAACAGACTGGTCTGGTCTCGCGCCTCTCCTTGGATGTACGCCATAACGAAAAATGCCCGTATCTTTCGATGCGGGCATTTTCTTCAACTACCAATCAGAACGCTAGGTTTTCACACAATCTGGATAGCGGCGTTTTTCATTTCCGGCCTGCTGCATTTCACGCACTACGCTGACGCCGAGCGGCCTGGCGTTTTTGCCAGTGGTGCCCTACCCACCAGCGCCAATAGAGCATGGTCAGCACATAGCCACAGATTCCCGCGAGCACGCCACAGACCACCGAGCCGAGCAGGAAGGGTTGCAGAATGGGTTTCCACAGCAGTTGGATCAGCGCCCAGGACGGCTCGTCGAAAAAGTGACTGATTCGCGGCCAGACCTGCGCGCTGATCTCATCCGCTGGAACTTGTAAGATCCAGGCGCCCATCTTGTAGGTACAGTAAAAAACCGGCGGCATAGTGATGGGGTTGGTCAACCACACCAGTCCGACCGAGATGGGCAGATTGCCTCGCGCCATCACCGCGAGGCCCGCTGCAAGCAGCATTTGCAACGGCAGGGGGATAAACGCAGCGAAGAGGCCCACGGCCATGGCGCGGGCCACGGAATGGCGGTTGAGGTGCCAGAGATTGGGGTCATGCATCAGACTGCCAAGAAAGCGCAGAGAGTTGTGCTCCCTGATGCTTTGCGGATTGGGCATGTAGCGCTTGAACAGGCGGCGCGGCATAAGAGCTCTCTGGCAGGGCATAAAGCGTCGATTATGCCTAGATTGTAGGAGTTCTACTTTCTCACTTTGTGACAACAAATAAGCAGGGCCGGGTTAGCGCAGGCTGATTCAAGGATGAAGTTCTCAGGAGTTCGATCAGATGCGCACAGGGATGTTGGCGCTTGCCACTGGGCTTTTGCTCTTGCGGTTTCTTCCCGCGTTGCCGCCCGTTTGGGTGTTGTGGGTTTTGCCTATAGTGGGGCTGATACTGCTGCCATTTCGCAGTTATCCCGTGGCGTTCTTCCTGTTCGGTTTTACCTGGGCCTGCACTTCGGCGCACTGGGCGCTGGAGGATCGTCTGGCCGCCAGGCTGGATGGTCAGACGCTGTGGCTGGAAGGGCAGGTGGTTGGTTTACCGGAAATCCGTGACGGCGTGGTGCGCTTTCAGCTGCACGGTGCCGAGTCGCGCCGCGCACGGCTGCCAGATCTTCTGCGCCTAGCCTGGTACGACGGCCCTGAACTGCATGCCGGTGAGCATTGGCGCCTGGCGGTAAAGCTGAAACAGCCACATGGGCTGGTCAACCCGCAAACCTTCGATTACGAGGCTTGGCTGCTGGCGCAACGGATCGGCGCTGGCGGCACGGTTAAGCGCGGCGAACTGCTGAGTCCGGCCCAGGGGCCGTCGGCTTGGCGGGATGATTTGCGTAGACGTTTGCTCAGTGCCGATGCTCACGGGCGGCAAGGCGCCTTGGCCGCCTTGGTGCTGGGTGATGACTCTGGCTTGACCATGGCGGATTGGCGCCTGCTGCAGGACACCGGCACGGTGCACCTGTTGGTTATCTCGGGCCAACATATCGCGCTGCTGGCGGCGTTGATTTATGGCTTGATCGCCGGTTTGGCGCGCTTTGGCTGGTGGCCACGCATTTTGCCGTGGTTGCCCTGGGCCTGTGGCCTGGCCTTTGCGGGTGCTCTCGGTTATGGCCTGCTGGCCGGCTTCGATGTGCCAGTCCAGCGTGCCTGCGTGATGGTGGCTGTGGTGTTGCTGTGGCGGCTGCGTTTTCGGCATTTAGGTGTATGGATGCCCTTGTTACTGGCGCTGAATGCGGTGTTGTTGGCTGAGCCGCTGGCCAGCTTGCAGGCAGGTTTTTGGCTGTCATTTGGTGCGGTGGCGATTCTGGCCTGGGTCTTTAGCGGGCGGCTGGGTGCCTGGTCCTGGTGGCGCACCTTGGCGCGCGCGCAATGGACGATGGCTATTGGCCTGTTGCCGCTGTTGCTGGCGTTGGGCTTACCGATCAGCGCCAGTGGCCCGCTGGCGAATTTGTTGGCCGTGCCTTGGGTGAGCTTGGCGGTGGTGCCGCTGGCGTTGCTGGGCACCTTGTTATTGCCGGTTCCTTGGCTGGGCGAGATGCTGCTCTGGCTTGCCGGTGGTCTGCTGGAATTGTTATTCCTTGTGCTGGCACAGATCGCCACCTGGCTGCCGGCGTGGTTCTCGCCGGCATTGCCACTGTGGGCCTGGCTGCTTGGCAGTCTGGGGGTCTTGCTGTTGCTGCTGCCTGGTGGTGTACCGCTACGCGGTTTGGGGCTGGCGTTACTGTTGCCACTGTTCTTCCCGCCGTTACATAAGCCGCCGGCAGGGCGGGTCGAGGTCTGGCAGTTGGATGTCGGACAGGGTCTCTCCTTTCTCCTGCGTACCCATGAGCATGCGTTGTTGTACGACGCCGGCCCGCGTTATGGCGATTTCGATCTGGGCGAGCGAGTAGTGCTGCCGTCCATGCGCAAGTTAGGCGTTAGTCAGCTGGACTTGCTACTGCTTAGCCACGCCGATAGCGATCACTCCGGTGGGGCGCTGGCTGTGCAGCGTGGTATGCCGGTCGCACAGGTACTGAGTGGCGAGGCGCAGGCTTTGCCAGCGGAACTGGGGGCGCAACCCTGTACCGATGGTGTCAGCTGGGAATGGGACTCCGTACGCTTTTCGACCTGGCGCTGGCAGCAAGCCGAGGATGGCAACCAATCCTCCTGCGTGCTGATGGTCGAGGCGAATGGTGAGCGCCTGCTGCTAACCGGTGATATCGACAGTCGTGCGGAGCGAGCTTTGCTCGACAGTGGTCGCGACCTGCGTGCCGACTGGTTGCAGGCACCACACCATGGCAGCCGCAGTTCATCGTCGCAGGCCTTCTTGCAGGCAGTAACGCCGCGTGCAGTGCTGATCTCCCGTGGTCAGAACAATGCCTTCGGTCATCCTCATCCGCAGGTAATGGCGCGCTACCGGGCTTTGTCGCTGGAGGTTTTCGACAGCGTAAAAAGCGGCGCTCTGCGTTTTGAATTAGGTGCCCATGCGTCGGCGCAAGGCTTGCGCGAACAGGCGAGATTTTGGCGGGAAAAATGAGAACGGCGGCGGTCGGCGACATTGCGACCCTATGCTAGAGTGGCGCCACTTTTCCGAGGAGAACCAACACCGTGTGGGAACTAGTCAAAGCAGGCGGCTGGATGATGCTGCCGATTATTCTATGTTCCATCGCTGCCATGGCCATCATTGCCGAGCGCCTGTGGACTCTGCAAGTCAGCCGGATTGCTCCGCCGCATCTGCTTGGGCAGGTTTGGCGTTGGATCAAGGACAAACAGCTCAGCAAGGAGAGGCTCAAAGAGTTGCGTTTCCACTCTCCGCTGGGCCAGATCCTGGCCGCCGGTCTGGCCAACTCCAAGCATGGTCGCGAGATCATGAAAGAGTGCATCGAGGAGTCAGCCAGCAGGGTTATTCATGAGCTGGAGCGCTACCTGAATGCCCTCGGCACCATTGCTGCCATGGCGCCGTTGCTGGGGCTGCTTGGCACCGTGTTCGGCATGATCGAGATTTTCAGCGGCTTTATGGATAACGGCATGGCCAATGCCCCGGTACTCGCTGGTGGTATCGCCAAGGCGCTGGTTACCACCGCTGCGGGCCTGATCGTGGCGATTCCGGCGGTGTTCTTTCATCGTTATCTGCTGCGTCGGATCGACGAAATAGTGGTCGCGATGGAGCAGGAAGCGATCAAGTTGGTGGAGGTGGTGCAGGGCGATCGGGAAGTCGACTTCGCCGAGGACGCTAAACCGTGAAGTTCCGCCGTAGAGCGGGCGGCGCGGCCCGCGATGAGGTTTTTCTCAATCTGACGTCGTTGATCGACGTGATCTTCGTCTTGCTGCTGTTCTTTGTGGTGACCACCAGTTTCAGTCGACCAACCCAGCTGAAAATCGAGCTGCCCGAAGCCGTCAGCGGCACACCGCCGCAACCGAGCGAGCTGAAGCAGCTGGAGGTGGCCATCAGTTTCGACGGCAGCTATACGCTGAATGGCCAGGCGCTATTGAAGAGTGACCTGAACACCCTGATGTCGGCTTTGCAGAAGGAGTCTGAGGGTGACAACAGCTTACCGTTGACCATCAGTGCCGACGGCAAAACCACCCATCAGGCAGTGATTACGGCCATGGATGCGGCCGGCAAGCTCGGCTTCAGCCATTTGCGCATCACCACCGTTGAGGCCCAGGCGGCTCCCTGATGGCGGCCCAGTCTTTGGTCACCCAGTTCTGATGGCAATCTCCGAGCGCCTGCTTGATGCCTGGTATCGCGGCCATCCGGCGCTGACCCTGCTGCGACCGCTGGAATGGCTTTACCGCGCGGTGGTTCAGCACAAGCGCAGTCGGTTCCTGGCGGGCGCGGGTGAGGTTTACCAAGCGCCGGTGCCGGTCGTGGTGGTGGGCAATATCACCGTTGGTGGTACTGGCAAAACCCCGCTGATTCTCTGCTTGATCGAGCATTGCCGTGCCCGTGGCCTCAAGGTTGGCGTGGTCAGCCGTGGCTATGGCGCAAAGCCTGCGCAGTTGCCCTGGCGAGTCAGTGCCGAACAAAACGCCAGTGAGGCGGGCGATGAGCCTTTGCTGATCGTCCAGCGCAGTGGCGTGCCGTTGATGATCGATCCAGATCGTTCGCGGGCGGTGCGCGCCTTACTCGAAGCCGAGCCGTTGGATCTGATCCTCTGTGACGATGGGTTACAGCATTACCGGCTGGCGCGTGATCTTGAGTTGGTGCTGATCGATGCAGCGCGCGGCCTCGGTAATCGTCGCTGCTTGCCGGCCGGGCCCTTGCGCGAACCGATCGAGCGTCTGCAGAGCGTGGACGCGCTGCTGTATAACGGCGCGCCGACGGATGTTGATGGCGGCTACGCCTTTCAACTGCAACCGACGGCACTGGTTAATCTAGTCAGCGGTGAGCGCTACCCACTCACGCATTTCCCGGCCGGGCAGGCACTGCACGCGGTTGCCGGCATTGGCAACCCGCAGCGTTTCTTCAATACGCTCGAGGCGTTACACTGGCGGCCGACTCCGCATGCCTTTGCCGATCACGCGCAGTTTGGCGCCGAGCAGCTGAATTTCAGCCCGGCGCAGCCTGTCGTGATGACCGAGAAGGACGCGGTGAAGTGCCGCGCCTTCGCCACCGCTGATTGGTGGTATCTGGCAGTGGATGCCGTGCCTTCGCCAGCTTTCCTGGCCTGGTTCGATGCGCAACTGGCTCGCTTGCTACCTGGCCATTCATAAAGCTGTTGAGTGCATCACGAGCGCAGGATTGCCAGGCGCCGTCCGTCTCGGTGAAACAGCTAAGCCGTTAATCAGCTTTCAAGGATTCCCCCATGGACCCGAAACTACTCGATATCCTCGCCTGCCCCCTATGCAAAGGCCCGCTCAAGCTTGCTGACGATAAATCCGAGCTGATCTGCAAGGCTGATGCGCTGGCTTTTCCCGTGCGTGATGGAATTCCGGTGATGCTGGAAAACGAAGCGCGCAGCCTCAATGTCGACGAGCGTCTGGACAAGTAAATGAGCAACGCTTTTACCGTTGTTATTCCCGCGCGGTTCGCATCCAGCCGCCTGCCTGGCAAGCCGCTGCAGGAGATTGCCGGCAAGCCAATGGTCCAGCACGTCTGGGAGCAGGCTCGGAAAAGCAGCGCCCAGCGCGTGGTGATAGCCACTGACGATGCGCGCATCGTCGAAGTCTGTCGCGGCTTTGGCGCCGAGGTGCTGCTGACTCGTGAGGATCACAACTCGGGCACCGATCGTTTAGCCGAGGTGGCGAGCCAGCTGGGTTTGGCCGGCGATGCGATTGTGGTCAATGTGCAAGGTGACGAGCCGCTGATTCCGCCTGCGATCATCGATCAGGTCGCGGCCAATCTGGCGGCCCATCCTGAGGCGGCGATAGCTACCCTGGCCGAGCCGATTGAAGATGTTGCTGCGCTGTTCAATCCGAATGTGGTGAAGGTGGCGACTGACCTGAACGGTCTGGCGTTGACCTTTAGCCGTGCGCCATTGCCTTGGGCACGTGATGCTTTTGCAGTCAGTCGTGAACAGTTGCCGGCGGACGTGCCATACCGCCGGCATATTGGTATCTACGCCTACCGCGCGCAGTTTCTCCATGACTTCGTGGCCTGGGGGCCGTGCTGGCTGGAGGATACTGAGTGCTTGGAGCAGCTGCGTGCACTCTGGCATGGCGTGCGTATCCATGTCGCGGATGCCTTGGAAGCGCCGCCTGCGGGGGTTGATACGCCGCAAGACCTTGAGCGCGTACGGCGCTTGCTGGGGGCTTGATGCGCGTTCTGTTTGTCTGTCTGGGCAATATCTGCCGCTCGCCGACCGCTGAAGGGGTGTTCCGCCATAAGCTGCGGGCGGCGGGGCTGGAATGTCGAGTCGAGGTCGACTCGGCGGGTACCGGCGACTGGCACGTCGGTAAAGCGGCGGATACGCGTACCCGTCGCGCCGCCCAGTTACGTGGCTATGACCTTTCGCAATTGCGTGGGCGGCAAGTCAGTGCGGCGGACTTCCAGGCCTTTGATCTGATCCTGGCCATGGATCAAAGCAACTTGCAGCATCTTAAGGGCATGCAGCCGGCTAATGCCAAGGCTGAGCTGGATCTATTCCTGCGCCGTTACGAGTTGGCTTTGGATGAAGTGCCTGACCCCTATTACGGTGGCGAAGACGGTTTTGAGCAGGTGCTGGATTTGATTGAGCAGGCGAGCGATGGGCTGCTCAATGAAGTGAAGGGGCGTCTATGAGTCTGCAATTGCAGGAGTGGGTGTCTCTCAAAACCTTCAATACCTTCGGTGTGGATGTGCGCGCTCAGCTATTTGCCGATGCGCATAACGAGCAGGATGTGCGCGCAGCGTTAGTCGCGGCAGCCCAGCGTGAATTGCCGCTGTTGGTGATCGGTGGTGGCAGTAATCTGCTGCTGACTCGCGATGTCGAGGCCCTGGTGTTGCGCATGGCCAGTCGCGGCATTCGTATCCTCGGCGAGGACGGACAGCGGGTAATCGTCGAGGCTGAGGCGGGTGAGCCCTGGCATCCTTTCGTGCTGTGGAGTCTGCAGCAGGGGCTGGCTGGGCTGGAGAACCTAAGCCTGATCCCGGGCACTGTCGGTGCCGCGCCGATGCAGAATATCGGCGCCTATGGCGTCGAGCTGAAAGATGTCTTTGTTGGCCTGACTGCGCTGGATCGCCAGACGGGAGAGTTGCGAGAGTTCTCGCTAGTGGAGTGTGCTTTCGCCTATCGCGATAGCCTGTTCAAGCGTGAAGCGGGGCGTTGGCTGATCCTGCGCGTGCGTTTCGCCCTGAGTCGAGCGAGCGAACTGCACCTGGACTATGGCCCGGTGCGCCAGCGCCTGGCGGAGCAGGGCATTAGCGCGCCGACCGCGACGGATGTCAGCCAGGCTATTTGCGCCATACGCAGTGAAAAGTTGCCGGATCCGGCAGAGCTGGGGAATGCCGGCAGTTTCTTCAAGAATCCCTTGGTTGCTCCTGAGTTGGCTGAGCGTTTGCGGGGTGAGCAGGCGGGCTTGGTGGCTTATTCGCAGGCCGATGGCCAGGTAAAGCTGGCGGCTGGCTGGCTGATCGAGCGTGCCGGCTGGAAGGGGTTTCGTGATGGCGATGCTGGCGTGCATCGCTTGCAGGCCTTGGTGCTGGTCAACTATGGCAGGGCCACGGGTCAGCAGTTGCTCGGACTGGCGCAGCGCATTCAGGCGGACGTGCTGGCTCGCTACGGCGTCAGCCTGGAAATCGAACCTAACGTGCTTTAACCGTTCGGCGATTAATTCGTTCTGGGTTGATCGCTGAACAGGCTTTGTATTGCTCCTGACCTCTTTGGCTTATCCCAGCGTTTACGTGCGGCTTGTTCGCGGCGCGGTTAACGCCTGCGGTGTGTGTAGGAGCGAATTCATTCGCGAACAAGAGCGACTCGGTGCGGCCCCATCGCGAATAAATTCGCTCCTACACTCAGCGATGCCTTTGCCGCCTGATGGATTTGATACATCCGACGGGTAGGGTGGGCTTTAGCCCACCGATACAAAGAGTGTGGTGGGCTGAAGCCCACCCTACTGGTTGGCTGATTGGCATCAGGTCTAGGCCGGTTTGTTGGTTTTTCACGAATTACCGGGGGGCGTGAAGAGCTGTCTAGTCCTGAAAATAGGTCAGAAGGTGTAAACCTTATTCAGGACGAGACACAAACGATAAAAAAAGGGGATGCCGTGGCATCCCCTTTTTTATTACTGAAACGTTACACGAGTGGTTTTGACTCGTTTTCTGTTTCTTTCGGCGCTTCTTCGTGTTGCTCTGTTTCGTTGCTCGCGTCGGCGTTCTGCTCGGCAGCGACTTCAGCTGGCTGCTGAGGATGGCTTTCGGCTACTTCTTCGGCAGGCTGAGCGGGCTCGGCTTTATGCTCGATATCAGTAGCTGCATGGGCGGCATCCGAGACAGGTTCGGCAGCAACTACTGCTTGGGCTGCGGCTGCTTGCTCAGCTTCAGCTTCAGCTTCCTTGGCCAGGCGCTCAGCTTCGCGCTGACGACGACGCACTTCACGTGGGTCGTTCGGTGCGCGCCCACTGGTGCTGACCGGTGCGGCTGGAGCCTCAACAGTCACTTCAACGACTTCCGCTACTGGGCTGGCCGGCTGCGGCGCAGCTTCTTCGGCTACAGCTGGTGTAGCTTCGACTGCAGTTAGTGCGGCAATCTCAACAGCCTGCTCGGCAGGGCTATCCGCGACAGCGGCAGCTTCTACAGGCTTGGCTTCGGCGACCGGTGCCTCGAAGGTTTCAGCAGGTGCGGCAGCTTCGACTTCAACGGCGGTTTCAACTGCGGCAACGGGCTCGCTAACGGCTGCACTGGCTTCAACTGCTTCGCTTACCAGGCTGCTGGCGACAGCAGTGGCGGCCACTACGGCAGTGCTACCTTCTTCGGCGCTCTCTTCGCTACCTTCGATGAGGTTGCCGTTGGCATCACGCTGACGTTCACGACGGTTGCTGCGACGACGCTGGCCACGCGAACGGCGACGTGGACGATCGCCTTCGGCGCCGTCTTGATCTTCGTCCTGCAGCTGCTCTTCGTTCGGCAGCAGTTCTTCTTCGCTCACGGCTTGTTCAGCAGCTACTCGTGGTTGGCGTTCTTCACGCGGCGCACGGGGCTGACGCTCTTCACGAGGCTTACGCTCGGCGCGCTCCTCGATTGGGCTTTCCTGGCCTTGGGCGTCTAGCGGCTCACGCAGTTCGCGCGGTTGGCGCTCTTCACGCGGTTTGCGCTCTTCACGCGGCTCGCGGGGTTTGCGCTCTTCGCGGGGGGCGCGAGGCTGACGCTCTTCACGGGGCTGCTGGCTGTCTTCGCGTGGCTCACGAACTTCACGAACTTCACGAACTTCGCGAGGTTCACGAACTTCACGTGGTTGACGTTCCTCACGTGGTTCGCGAGCTGCACGCTCCTCGCGTGGCGCGCGTTCTTCGCGTGGTTTGCGTTCTTCGTCGCGACGACCACCACGATTGCGGCTTTGTTGGCGACCGCTACGGCGCTCGTCGCTACGCGGTTGGCGTTCTGCGGCGGGCTTCTTCTCGATAACGACCGGCTTTTCTTCTTCTTTGCCAGCGAACAAGCTGACCAGCGACTTCACCAGGCCCTTGAATAGGCTTGGCTCGGCTACTGGCTGCGGCTCGATTGCTTGGGCGGCCGGGGCCGGAGCAGGGCGCTGTGGCACAGCCTTGAGCGCGGCCTCCTGGCGAACCAGGGTGCGGGTAGCGCTGACTGGCTGAACTTCTTCGACTTCGACTGGTGCCATCTCGTAGCTGGACTGCGAAGTCTGTGCTTCCGGGCTGTCGTCACGCAGGCGCTGTACTTCGAAGTGCGGCGTTTCCAGGTGATCGTTCGGCAGAATCACGATGCGTGCACGGCTGCGCAGTTCGATCTTGGTGATCGAGTTGCGCTTCTCGTTGAGCAGGAAGGCGGCAACCGGGATCGGTACCTGGGCACGTACTTCGGCAGTACGGTCCTTCAGGGCTTCTTCCTCGATCAGGCGCAGGATCGCTAGCGATAGCGATTCGACGTCACGGATGATGCCTTGACCGTTGCAGCGTGGGCAGACGATACCGCTGCTTTCGCCGAGGGACGGACGCAGACGTTGACGGGACATTTCCAGCAGGCCGAAGCGCGAGATGCGTCCGACTTGGACGCGGGCACGGTCGGCTTCCAGGCTTTCGCGGACTTTCTCTTCCACGGCGCGTTGGTTCTTGGCCGGCGTCATGTCGATGAAGTCGATCACGATCAGGCCGCCGATATCACGCAGGCGCAGTTGGCGGGCGATTTCTTCAGCCGCTTCCAGGTTGGTCTGCAGTGCGGTTTCTTCGATGTCGCTGCCTTTGGTCGCACGCGCCGAGTTGATGTCGATGGACACCAGGGCCTCGGTCGGGTCGATCACAATGGAGCCGCCGGACGGCAGCTTCACTTCGCGCTGGAAGGCGGTTTCGATCTGGCTTTCGATCTGGAAGCGATTGAACAGCGGGACGCTGTCTTCATACAGCTTGATCTTGCTGGCGTACTGCGGCATCACCTGGCGGATGAAGCTCAGTGCTTCTTCCTGGGCTTCGACGCTGTCGACCAATACCTCGCCGATATCCTGGCGCAGGTAGTCGCGGATGGCGCGGATGATGACGTTGCTTTCCTGGTAAATCAGGAACGGAGCGGAGCGATCGAGGGAAGCTTCCTTGATGGCGGTCCACAGTTGCAGCAGGTAGTCGAGGTCCCACTGCATTTCTTCGCTGCTACGGCCAAGGCCGGCAGTGCGCACGATCAGGCCCATGTCGCTGGGGGCGATCAGGCCATTCAGCGCTTCGCGCAACTCGTTGCGCTCTTCGCCTTCGATACGACGGGAGATGCCACCAGCGCGAGGGTTGTTCGGCATCAGTACCAGATAGCGACCGGCCAGGCTGATGAAGGTGGTCAGGGCTGCGCCCTTGTTGCCACGCTCTTCTTTTTCGACCTGAACGATAACTTCCTGGCCTTCGCTCAACACATCTTTGATGTTGACGCGGCCTTCAGGCGCTTTCTTGAAATATTCGCGGGAGATTTCTTTGAGGGGCAAAAAGCCGTGGCGCTCGGAGCCGAAATCGACGAAGGCGGCTTCAAGGCTGGGCTCGATACGAGTGATGCGGCCTTTATAGATGTTGGCCTTTTTCTGCTCGCGTGCACCCGATTCAATGTCCAGGTCGTACAGGCGTTGGCCGTCTACCAGGGCAACACGCAACTCTTCGGGCTGAGTTGCGTTAATTAGCATTCTTTTCATGTAGTACCGTCGGTTTCCGGGCTGCCGGAAACGGCGTTCGGCACACACGACTCTCAGGGTCGGTGTCAGGTGCGCGTCAGAAACGGTTGTAAGTCGTTCCAATGTCTAGCGACGTCGGCCAATAGGGCCGGGGTCGCGACGGACGTCTCCTGCTTGCTGTGGTGACAGAAGCACTCAGTCAGGAGGAGGAATCAACCATCGGTAGCGGACGAGATAAAGCGTCTTCAATAAAGCTACGCAGTCCGACGGTTGTGCATCTCCACCCTACACGTATCGCTGAAAATCGGGTGCCGCTCGCAGAATCTGCAGCGGGTTGGCATTTACCGCTATCTCCCTCAGGGGTAGATAACGCGTCATGGCTCAAGGCTTTATTTCCGAGTTATTCGCGGCCTTATGCGGCGAAAGTCCCGTCGGACGGCCTTACGTCCTGAATGAAGTTGCAAACGGTTGGGGATGGCAGTTCTAGCGATCATCCGCAAACCGGGCCGCTTTTGGCGGCGTTCGGGACTATAGCAGCAATGATTAAGTGCTTCAATTCAATAAAAAATTGTTATCATTGGCGCATGACAGAACCTGCCTCTCCGACCTCCGGCGTCCAGCTGCTCGAGGTTGAACCGGAACTTGCCGGCCAACGAATCGATAACTTCCTCCGCACTCGTCTCAAAGGTGTGCCCAAGACTTTGATTTACCGGATTTTGCGTAAAGGCGAAGTTCGCGTGAATAAGGGGCGGATCAAGCCTGAGTACAAACTCCAGGCGGGGGATGTTGTGCGGGTTCCTCCTTTGCGCCTTGCTGAGCGCGATGAGCCTATGCCTTTGGCGCAAGGGCTGCTTGAGCGTCTTGAAGCGGCGATTGTTTATGAAGATAAGGCGCTGATCGTCCTTAATAAGCCGGCCGGGATTGCCGTACATGGCGGCAGTGGCCTGAATTATGGGGTGATCGAGGCCTTTCGTCAGTTGCGTCCGGATGCCAAGGATCTGGAGTTGGTGCATCGCCTGGATCGCGATACCTCGGGTCTTTTGATGATCGCCAAGAAGCGCAGCATGCTGCGCCATCTCCATGAAGCCTTGCGTAAGGATGGCGTGGACAAACGCTACATGGCCTTGGTGCGTGGCCATTGGGCGACTGCCAAGAAGCAAGTGCGGGCGCCGTTGCAGAAGAGCAATCTGCGCTCCGGCGAGCGCATGGTGGAGGTTAGTGAAGATGGCAAGGAGGCTATGACGATGTTTCGCGTTTTGCGCCGCTTTGGCGATTTTGCCACGCTTGTCGAGGCGAAGCCGGTTACCGGGCGCACCCATCAGATCCGTGTGCATGCCAAGCATGCTGGCCACTGCATCGCGGGTGACTCCAAGTATGGCGATGATGACTTCTCCCGCGAGATTCGCGAACTGGGCGGTAAACGCCTGTTTCTGCACGCCTATGCTTTGACCGTGCCCTTGCCTGAGGGTGGTGAGTTGAAGTTGGAGGCCCCGGTGGATGATATGTGGCTCAAGACTCTGGAGCGGTTGAGTGCCTGATTATCAGCTGCTGATCTTTGATTGGGATGGCACGCTGGTCGATTCGATTGGGCGTATTGTCGATGCCATGCGGTTGGCGGCTGCTGAATGTGAGTTGCCGTCGCTGGGTGATGCTGCAATCAAAGGCATTATTGGCCTTGGCCTGCCCGAGGCTATTCGTGCTCTCTATCCAGAGCTCGTCGAGTCGGTGCGCGTCGAACGCTTTCGTCGGCTTTATAGTGAGCATTATCTGGCGCTGGAGGCTGAGCCGTCTGCGTTGTTCGCGGGGGTGGCTGAGTCGCTGGAGGAGTTCCGCACTGCAGGCTATCGCCTGGCTGTCGCGACCGGTAAGGGGCGGCATGGGTTGGAGCGAGTGCTGGCGGGGCAGGGTTGGCTGGATTATTTCGATATCACCCGCTGTGCTGACGAAACGGCCAGCAAGCCTGATCCGATGATGCTGCGGGAAATTCTTGCGGATTGTCAGGTTGCGCCAGAGCGTGCGCTGATGATCGGCGATTCGTCATTCGATCTGGAGATGGCGCGGCGGGCGGGCGTGGATTCGGTTGCGGTCGGCTATGGTGCACAGTCGCTGGACTCTCTGCGGGCGTACGGGCCGCGGCTGGCGATTGAACATTTTACTGAGTTGCGCGCCTGGCTTGAGTTGCGTGCAAGTGAGTCATTACTTGGGGTGAGTGATTATGTCGGATGAATGGAATGCGTCGACCGCCAGTAATGGTGACGACAAGAGCTGGAAGCTGTTGGAGAAGACTCTGCTCGCTGGTGTACAAGAGCAGCGCCGTGCGCGGCGCTGGGGGATTTTCTTCAAGGCGCTGACGTTTATCTATCTGTTTGGTGCGATCGCGCTGTTTTCGCCGGCACTGAACTTACAGAAGAGCGCCGCGCGTAGTGCTAATCATACGGCGCTGATCGAAGTGCGCGGGATGATTGCGGATCAGGAAGCTGCCAGTGCTGACAAC
The DNA here is from genome assembly GCF_003596405.1 of Pseudomonas cavernicola. Classification (NCBI taxonomy): domain Bacteria; kingdom Pseudomonadati; phylum Pseudomonadota; class Gammaproteobacteria; order Pseudomonadales; family Pseudomonadaceae; genus Pseudomonas; species Pseudomonas cavernicola. The sequence goes on along the minus strand of NZ_QYUR01000002.1, from coordinate 2,227,172 downwards.
GTCGTTGGAAGCCTGCGTGCGGCCTTCGAAGATACGAAGACTAAAGGTGTAATTCTGCGCATCAACAGTCCGGGTGGTAGCCCTGTCCAGTCCGGTTATATCTACGATGAAATTCGTCGGCTGCGTGCAGAGCATCCGGATATCAAGCTGTATGCAGTGATCACCGATCTTGGTGCGTCTGGTGCTTACTACATTGCCAGCGCCGCCGATGCGATCTATGCGGATAAGGCTAGTTTGGTTGGTTCTATCGGCGTGACGGCGGCCAGCTTTGGTTTTGTTGGCGTGATGGAGAAGTTGGGGGTGGATCGCCGGGTCTACACCTCGGGCGAGCACAAGGCTTTCCTGGATCCGTTCCAGCCGCAAAAGGATGAGGAAACGCGTTTCTGGCAGAGCGTTCTGGATACCACTCATCGCCAGTTTATTGCCAGTGTTAAGCAGGGGCGTGGTGAGCGCTTGAAGGATACAGAGCATCCCGAGTTGTTCTCGGGGTTGATTTGGTCGGGTGAGCAGGCGTTAAAGCTGGGCTTGATTGATGCGCTGGGCAATACCAGTTCAGTGGCGCGGGATGTGATTGGCGAAAAAGAATTGGTCGATTACACCGTAAAAGAAACGCCGTTCGATCGTTTCGCGAAGAAGCTTGGTTCTAGCGTTGCCGAGCACATTGCAATCTGGGCTGGGTTTCAGGGTCCGGCTTTGCGCTAGATTCGATTTTTCTTGAATAAAAGCCCGGCAGCTGCCGGGCTTTTATTTGTCGGTTTTCTTTCATTTATATAGATGTCAGGGGATGTCGATGCTTTCGACCAGCAACATGTCTACGAGGCGGATAAGGGGGAGGCCGACCAGGCTGGTGGCGTCCGTGCCTTCGGTGGCGCGAAATAGGCTGACGCCTAGGCCCTCAGCCTTGAAGCTGCCGGCGCAGTCGAAGGGTTGTTCGGCTTCCAGGTAGCGCTTGATGCGCGCTTCATCCAGTTTGCGAAAGTGGACGGTGAAAGGTATGCAGTCGACCTGGCAAGTGTCGGTGGCGGTATTTAGCAGTGCCACTCCGGTCAGGAAGGTTACGCTGTTGCCACTGGCAGTCTGGAGTTGAGCTTGGGCGCGGGCAAGGTTGTGCGGTTTGCCGAGAATCTGCCCGTTGAGTACGGCGACCTGATCGGAGCCGATGATTAGATGTTGTCGGTGGCTCTCGGCAAGGGCGCGGGCTTTCTCTTCGGCCAGGCGGCGCACCAGGTTTGGTGCATCCTCATGTGGATGGCGGGTTTCGTCTATGGCGGGCGCGCTCCAGGTGAAGGGCAGCCGTAGGCGAGCGAGGAGTTCGCGGCGGTAAGGGGAGCTGGATGCGAGCACCAGGGGCAGCATGGCGTTTTCCTTGGGGGTGAGGTGTGATTCTAGCGAGCGTGTCAGTTGACGGACAGGCTGAATTTCCTTTGACAGGTACGGGGTGCATCCCTAAAATGCTGCGCCTATGTTGAATGGCCCGATTCCTCCTCACGTTGATCCGCGCAAACTAGCTGATCGTGGCGCCACCCTAGAGGGTGAGGTGCCGCTGGCTGAATTGCAGCGACTCTGCGATCCGCTTGCCGATAATGTCGGTGTTGTCCGTGCGAAGTTTTTTTTCGAGCGCGACGAGCGCAAAGCTGTGGTAATCCACAGTTCGATCGACGTTGAGGTCAAGATGGTTTGCCAGCGTTGTCTGGAACTGGTCGCTCTGCCGATCCATAGCGAATGCAGTTACGCCGTGGTGAAAGAAGGTGCGAATACCCAGTCTGTGCCGAAAGGCTATGACGTGCTGGAATTGGGTGAGGATCCATTGGATCTGCTGGCGTTGGTTGAGGAGGAGTTGTTACTCGCCTTGCCCATTGTTCCGGCTCATGATCCTGAAGATTGCCAGCAGCCGGCGGGCCTTGAAGAGCCAGAGCCGAGCGAGGACGAGGTATCGCGGTCCAACCCGTTCAGTGTATTGGCACAGTTAAAGCGTGACCCAAACGTTTAGGAGTTATTAATTATGGCTGTTCAGCAGAACAAAAAATCCCGCTCCGCCCGCGACATGCGTCGTTCGCACGACGCTCTCGAGGCTAGCACTCTGTCCGTTGAGAAGAGCACTGGTGAAGTTCACCTGCGCCACCACGTGTCTCCGGACGGCTTCTACCGTGGTCGCAAAGTGATCGATAAGGGCGCTGACGAGTAATCCTTGTCCGCTCCGATCATCGCGATTGATGCAATGGGTGGGGACTTCGGTCCCCACAGCATTGTTCCAGCCAGCATTGCCTGTTTGGCTGAGTTCCCCTCGCTACACCTGGTCCTCGTTGGCCAAGCCTCCTTTCTGAATGAATTGATTGCACGCCATCCGGGTGTCGATCGTGCTCGCCTGCATGTTGAACATGCCAGCGAAGTGATCGGTATGGACGATCGTCCAGCCCAGGCCTTGCGTGGCAAGCCTGACTCTTCCATGCGTGTGGCGCTGGAGTTGCTGCGTGATGGGCGTGCTCAAGCCTGTGTCAGTGCCGGTAATACCGGTGCACTGATGGCGCTTTCGCGCTATGTGCTGAAAACCCTGCCCGGTATTGATCGGCCGGCGATGGTCACGGCCATTCCGACAGAGCGCGGGCATTGTCATCTGCTTGATCTGGGTGCCAATGTCGATTGCAGTGCGGAGCATCTGTATCAGTTCGCGGTGATGGGGGCGGTAGCGGCCGAGGCGCTGGGTGTCGCTCGTCCGCGCATCGCACTGTTGAATGTTGGCACCGAAGACATCAAAGGCAATCAGCAGGTCAAGTTGGCGGCCAGTTTGCTGCAGCAGGCCGAAGAGCTGAATTACATCGGTTATATCGAGGGTGACGGCCTCTACCGCGGCGAAGCTGATGTGGTGGTGTGTGACGGGTTTGTCGGCAACATTCTGTTGAAGTCCAGCGAAGGCCTGGCGGCCATGATTTCTGCGCGGATGGAGGCTTTGTTCAAGCAAAACTTAGGTTCGCGACTAGTGGGTTCTCTTGCCTTGCCGCTATTGCGTCGTTTGCAGGCCGATCTGGCACCGGCGCGGCATAATGGCGCTAGTTTTCTTGGTTTGCAGGGTATTGTGGTGAAAAGTCATGGCGCTGCCGGCTCTGAGGGATTTCAGAGCGCCATTCGCCGCGCCTTGATTGAAATTCACGAAGACCTGCCGCAGCGTCTGCATAGCCGTCTTGAACATCTGTTGTTATAGGATGTGACCGCACTTGGCGGCCTGTCATCCAACTGTCAGTTTGTTGCGCTTGGCTAGGCCAGGCGTAATCCTCCCGACGATAAGACCATTAGGGACCGTATAAATGTCTGTATCCCTCGCATTCGTCTTTCCAGGCCAAGGTTCGCAGTCCTTGGGCATGCTTGCTGAGCATGGCGCGCAGCAGAAGCTGGTGCTGGATACCTTTGCCGAAGCTTCCGAAGCGCTCGGTTACGACCTTTGGGCCTTGACTCAGCAGGGCCCGGAAGAGCAACTCAATCAGACTGACAAAACCCAGCCGGCTATCCTGGCTGCGTCCGTCGCATTGTGGCGTCTGTGGCTGGCTGAAGTCGGTGCGCGCCCGGCATTCGTTGCCGGTCATAGCCTCGGCGAATATTCCGCGCTGGTGGCTGCGGGCAGCCTGGGCTTCACCGATGCGGTGAGGTTGGTGGAGCGTCGTGGTCAGTTGATGCAGCAGGCCGTGCCGGCCGGGCAGGGCGGCATGGCCGCGATTCTCGGTTTGGAAGACGCTGACGTACTCGCCGCCTGTGCTGAAGCCGCGCAGGGTGAGGTGGTCAGCGCGGTGAATTTCAATGCTCCTGGCCAAGTGGTGATCGCGGGGGCGGCGGCTGCGGTCGAGCGCGCTATCGAGGCTTGTAAGGCGCGTGGCGCCAAGCGTGCGATGGCGCTGCCAGTCAGCGTGCCGTCGCATTGCGATTTGATGCGTCCGGCGGCTGAGCGGTTTGCTGAGGCGGTCTCAGGGATCGCCTGGCAGGCCCCGCAGATTCCGCTGGTGCAAAACGTCAGTGCGGCAGTCGTGGCTGATCTCGATGCCCTCAAGCGGGATCTGCTGGCGCAGCTGTATAACCCGGTGCGTTGGGTTGAGTCGATGGTTCGTCTTTCTGGGCTTGGTGTGACCAGCTTAGTCGAGTGTGGCCCAGGCAAAGTGCTCTCGGGCTTGAACAAGCGTTGCGTTAAAGGCGTCAATACCTACAACCTCGATACCCCGGATGCCTTCACCGCGACGCGCGCGGCGCTGGCCTGAATTAGGAGAAGCTTTCATGAGCCTGCAAGGTAAAATTGCATTGGTCACCGGCGCTAGCCGCGGTATTGGCCAGGCTATCGCTCTGGAGTTGGGGCGCCAAGGCGCCGTAGTGATCGGCACGGCTACCTCGGCATCAGGTGCTGAGCGTATCGCGGAGACCCTGAAAGCAAATGGCATCGAAGGTGCCGGTCTGGTGCTCGACGTCAGCAATGATCAGTCGGTAGCCAGTACTCTTGAGCACATCCTGCAGCACCTTGGTCAGCCTTTGATCCTGGTCAACAATGCTGGCATCACCCGTGACAACCTGATGTTGCGGATGAAAGATGATGAATGGCATGACGTGATCAATACCAACCTCAACAGCCTGTACCGCTTGTCCAAAGCGGTGCTGCGTGGCATGACCAAGGCGCGCTGGGGGCGAATTATCAATATCGGCTCAGTAGTTGGCGCCATGGGCAACGCTGGGCAGGTAAACTACGCTGCGGCCAAAGCGGGTCTTGAGGGTTTTAGTCGTGCTCTGGCTCGTGAAGTCGGCTCGCGAGCTATTACTGTGAACGCGGTAGCGCCGGGCTTTATCGATACTGATATGACCCGTGAACTGCCGGAAGCACAGCGTGAAGCGCTGCAGGCGCAGATTCCGCTGGGTCGTTTGGGGCAGGCGGAAGAGATCGCTAAAGTGGTTTCTTTCCTTGCTTCCGATGGCGCAGCCTATGTTACCGGGGCTACTATTCCCGTGAATGGCGGAATGTATATGAGCTGAATGTGACGGGAGCCTTCAGAAAACTGTCATACGAGCTGTCTAAAATCCGTTATAAAGCTGCAACTGGTTTATAGACAGATCGTTGGGGTGATCGAGAAGGTCCTCGGCATTCAGCTTGAAATGCGGAAAACCCTTTCTATACACTTACCCACAGACCAGCTGCCTGGATTTGTTCATTAGGAGTGAAAACAAGGTATGAGCACCATCGAAGAACGCGTCAAGAAAATCGTTGCTGAGCAACTTGGCGTCAAAGAAGAGGAAGTAACCAACAGCGCTTCCTTCGTCGAAGACCTGGGTGCCGACTCTCTTGACACCGTTGAGCTGGTGATGGCTCTGGAAGAGGAATTCGAGACCGAAATCCCGGACGAGCAAGCCGAAAAAATCACCACCGTTCAGGAAGCTATCGATTACGTTACTGCGCACGCGTAATAACCTGTAATCGTCGATTCCCGACTTGGAAAAGCCGCACTGCCCAAAAGGCGTGCGGTTTTTCTTTAAGCGCACTCCATGCGCTGCAAAACTGAATAAGAGGAGATTGCTGTGTCGCGTAGACGCGTCGTGGTCACCGGTATGGGTATGTTGTCGCCCCTGGGTACCGATGTTCCGAGCAGTTGGCAGGGTATTCTGGCCGGTCGTAGTGGTATCGGCCTGATCGAGCATATGGATCTTTCCGCCTACACCACTCGCTTTGGTGGCTCGGTAAAGAACTTCAATGTCGAGGAATACTTGTCGGCCAAAGAGGCACGCAAGATTGACCTGTTTATTCAATATGGTCTGGCCGCCAGCTTCCAGGCCGTGCGTGATTCTGGCTTGGAGGTCACTGATGCCAACCGTGAGCGTATTGGCGTGGCCATGGGTTCGGGTATCGGCGGTCTGACCAATATCGAGAACAACTGCAAGTCTTTGCACGAGCAAGGGCCGCGACGAATTTCGCCGTTCTTTGTTCCGGGCTCGATCATCAACATGATTTCCGGTTTCTTGTCGATCCATCTGGGTTTACAGGGGCCGAACTATGCGATTGCCACAGCCTGTACCACGGGCACGCATTGCATTGGCATGGCGGCACGCAATATTGCTTATGGCGAAGCGGATGTCATGGTGGCCGGAGGGGCCGAAATGGCTGCCTGTGGTCTGGGTATTGGCGGCTTTGCGGCTGCTCGTGCGCTGTCCACCCGAAATGATGAGCCGAGCCGCGCTAGCCGTCCGTGGGACAAAGGCCGAGACGGTTTCGTGCTGTCCGATGGTGCTGGTGCCCTGGTGCTGGAAGAGTTGGAGCATGCCAAGGCACGCGGTGCGCATATCTATGCCGAGCTGATCGGTTTCGGTATGAGCGGTGATGCATACCACATGACTTCGCCGCCGGAAGATGGTGCCGGTGCTGCGCGCTGTATGCGCAATGCTCTGCGCGATGCCGGCCTGAGCCCTGAGCAGGTGCAGTACGTCAACGCTCACGGCACTTCGACACCGGCTGGCGACAAGGCTGAGGTGGCGGCGATCAAGTCGGTATTTGCCGAGCATGCGTATAACCTGGCAATCAGCTCGACCAAGTCGATGACCGGTCATTTGCTGGGCGCTGCCGGCGCGGTAGAGGCGATCTTCAGTGTGCTGGCGATTCGCGACCAAGTGGCGCCGCCGACCATCAACCTGGACGAGCCGGACGAGGGTTGTGACCTCGACTTCGTGCCACACCAGGCCAGGAGCATGCCCATCGATGTGGTGCTGTCTAACTCTTTCGGGTTTGGCGGGACCAACGGTTCACTGGTGTTCCGCCGGTTCGTTGACTGATGTCGAGCTGGATTGATGGTCACCCGGCTGGGACCTTGTCCGTCAAGGACAGGGGCTTGGCTTACGGCGATGGGTTGTTCGAAACCATTGGCGTCAAGCACGGGCGGCCACAGTTGCTTGAGCGGCATTTGGCGCGCTTGGCTGAGGGCTGTGCGCGTCTGGCCATGCCAAGTGATGAAGGGCTGATCCGCACGGAGCTTTTGGCTTTTTCTGCTGCGCTGGGTGAGGGTGTAGCTAAGTTGATCCTCACCCGTGGCGATGGCTTGCGTGGCTATGCGCCGCCACAATCGGCTCACTCTCGCCGCATTCTGCAAGGCAGTTCTGTTCCGGCTTATCCGACGGTCAACGCCGAGCAGGGCGTGCGCCTGTTCCCCTGTGCAACGCGTTTAGCCGAGCAGCCGCTGCTCGCCGGCCTCAAGCATCTCAATCGCTTGGAGCAGGTGTTGGCTCGGGCTGAGTGGCAGGATGTCGAGCATGCTGAAGGCTTGATGTTGGATGTCTCTGGGCGCGTGATTGAGGGCGTTTACAGCAACCTGTTTCTGGTTAGCGATGGCCTGTTACTTACGCCTGACCTGTCCCGTTCGGGTGTCGCCGGTGTGATGCGGGCTGAGTTGTTGTCCCAGGCCGAGCGTCTGGCGATTCCCGTGTCGGTGCGCGATATCAGCTCCGTCGAATTGCTCGAGGCTGACGAAGTTTTCCTCTGCAACAGTCTTTATGGTGTTTGGCCGGTACGTGCGCTGCAAGGGCACGACTGGTCGGTCGGCCCGCTCACCCGTAAACTGCAGACCATCGCCCGCGATCTACTGGACTGCTGATTCGTGATACGCAAATTATTGTTGCTATTGGAAGGCGGACTGCTGCTTGCCGGTCTGTTGCTGGCGTTCACCGCCTGGCAACAGCACGATGCACTCGAGCAGCCACTGAATCTGCCTAATGAATACTTGCTGGATGTCCCAGCTGGTGCCACTCCGGGCGGAGTGCTTAATCGCCTGGAAGACGAGGGGGTGCTGCACGATGCCTTGTGGTTGCGTCTGTATTGGCGTTTCAACTTGGCTGGACAGTCGCTGCACAGCGGCGAGTATCGACTGACGCCGGGGCTGCGCGCGCGCGATCTGCTCGCTCTGTGGCAGCGCGGCGAGGTGGTGCAGTACAGCCTGACCTTGGTCGAAGGTTGGAACTTCCGGCAAGTCCGTACGGCACTGGCGCGCGAACCCAAGCTCGAACAAGCTCTGGCGGGGCTCAGCGATGCGGAGTTGATGGCGCGGCTCGGTCATCCAGGTGTTTACCCCGAAGGGCGTTTTTTTCCGGATACCTATCGTTTTGTCCGTGGCATGAGTGATCTGGAGTTGCTCAAGCAGGCTTACGTCCGTCTGGATGAGGTGCTGGCCGATGAGTGGCAAAAGCGTGCGGAAAATCTGCCATACCGCGAACCTTATCAAGCCTTGATCATGGCCTCGATGATTGAGAAGGAAACCGGTGTGCCGCAGGAGCGCGGGCAAATTGCCGGGGTATTCGTCCGTCGTCTGCAGGTCGGCATGCAGCTGCAGACTGACCCCACGGTGATCTACGGCCTGGGGGAGCGCTATACCGGTAAGCTGACCCGTGCCCATTTGCGCGAGCCGACACCCTATAACACCTACGTGATTGCCGGTATGCCGCCTACGCCGATTGCCTTGGTCGGGCGTGAAGCGATCCATGCGGCACTCCATCCGGCGGACGGCCAGAGCCTGTATTTTGTCGCCCGTGGCGATGGCAGCCATGTATTCTCCGACGACCTCGATGCGCACAATCGTGCGGTGCGCGAGTACCAACTCAAGCGCCGTGCAGATTACCGTTCCAGTCCGAGCCCGGACTCGGGCACGCCATGAATCATGAATAAGGACTGCCTGTGACCGGCCTGTTTATTACCCTGGAAGGCCCGGAAGGCGCCGGTAAAAGCACTAACCGTGAATACCTGGCCGAGCGTCTGCGTGCGCGAGGCATTGATGTGCTGCTGAGTCGCGAGCCTGGTGGCACGCCGTTGGCCGAGCGGATTCGCGAACTCTTGCTAGCCCCCAGCGATGAGTCGATGGCAGCGGATACTGAGCTGCTCTTAGTGTTCGCCGCCCGCGCGCAACATCTGGCCGAGGTGATCCGGCCAGCGCTGGCGCGGGGGACGGTGGTGCTGTGTGATCGTTTTACCGATGCGACCTATGCCTACCAGGGCGGCGGTCGTGGCTTGTCGGAAGCGCGCATCGCAGTTCTGGAAAACTTTGTACAGGGCGAATTGCGCCCCGATTTGACGCTGGTTTTCGATCTGCCAGTCGAGGTGGGTTTGGCCCGTGCCGCGGCGCGTGGGCGGCTGGACCGTTTCGAGCAGGAAGGTCGCGACTTCTTTGAGTCTGTCCGCCAGGCTTATCTGCGCCGCGCCACTGCCGAACCTGCGCGTTATCGTGTAGTGGATGCCGCACAGCCGCTGGCCGGAGTGCAGCAGTCGCTGGATGCCTTGTTGCCAGAATTGCTGGAGCTGGCCCGTGGCTGAGGCCTATCCCTGGCAGGCGGCGCTCTGGCAGACATTGGCGGGGCGCACGCAGCATGCACATGCCTATCTGCTACATGGTCCGATTGGAATTGGTAAGCGTGCCCTGGCTGAGCGGCTGATGGCGCGGCTGCTATGCCGTAGCCCCGTAGGCCTGGATGCCTGTGGTCAGTGCAAGGCCTGCCTGCTGCTGGCGGCCGGCACGCACCCGGATAACTTCATCCTGGAGCCGGAAGAAGCCGACAAGGCGATCAAGGTTGACCAGGTGCGTGAGCTGGTGAGTTTCGTCGTGCAGACTGCGCAGCTCGGCGGGCGCAAGGTGGTGCTGGTCGAGCCGGCCGAGGCGATGAACCTGAATGCCGCCAATGCCCTGCTGAAAAGCCTGGAAGAGCCGTCTGGCGATACGGTTTTGTTGTTGGTCAGCCACCAGCCCAGTCGACTGTTACCCACCGTGAAAAGCCGCTGCGTGCAACAGGCCTGTCCGTTGCCTAGTGAGGCGGATAGCTTGGCCTGGTTGGCGCAGGCGCTACCCGAGAGCAGCGCAGAGGAGTGTCGTGAGTTGCTGAGCTTGGCTGCGGGTTCGCCCCTCGCCGCCGTTAGCTTGCAAGGCCAGGGAGTGCGTGAGCAGCGGGCGCAGGTGGTAGAGGGGGTGAAGAAACTCCTCAAGCAGCAACAAGCTCCGAGCCAACTGGCAGAGGGCTGGAATAGCATACCGCTGCTGCTGCTGTTCGATTGGTTTTGCGACTGGTCGCAGCTGATGTTGCGCTATCAATTGACCAAGGATGAGGAGGGGCTCGGCCTCAGCGATATGCGTAAGGTCGTGCAATACCTTGCCGACAAGTCGTCGCAATCCAAGGTCCTGGCTTTGCAGGATTGGTTGCTCGCGCAGCGGCAGAAAGTGCTCAGCAAAGCCAACTTGAACCGTGTCTTGCTTCTCGAAGCCCTGCTCGTGCAGTGGGCAAGCCTGCCCGGACAAGGCTAGAATCGGCCCTTGAATCAGTAAGCTAGGAATGCCGCATGAGCCTGCCACCGAATCTTGGCCCGCGTAACGGAATCTTGTCCCTGACGATCAAGGACAAATCCGTGCTCTATGCCGCGTACATGCCGTTCATCAAGAACGGCGGTTTGTTCATTCCGACCAACAAAAGCTACAAGTTGGGCGACGAAGTCTTCATGTTGCTCAATTTGATGGACGAACAGGAGAAGATTCCGGTCGCAGGGAAGGTGGTCTGGATTACCCCGAAAGGTGCCCAGGGCAACCGCGCTGCTGGTGTTGGTGTGCAGTTCAATGATGGCGACAACACTGCCCGCAACAAGATCGAAACCTACCTGGCCGGGGCACTGACGTCCGACCGCCCAACTCACACGATGTAAGCGTTATTTTCCCATGCTTGTCGATTCCCACTGTCACCTCGATCGTCTCGACCTGGCTGCCCATGGCGGCTCCCTGGATGCCGCGCTGGATGCTGCTCGTGCGCGTGGCGTTGGGCATTTTCTCTGTATCGGCGTTAGCGCGGATAACGCGGCCGCAGTCAAAGGGCTGGCCGAGCAATACGTTGATGTCGATTGCTCGGTGGGCGTGCATCCGCTCGATCTGCAGCCGGGTGTCGCACCTGCACTGGATTGGCTGCTGGCCGAGTTGAATCACCCGCGGGTCGTGGCGATCGGTGAAACCGGGCTGGATTACCACTACGAGCCGGAAGCCGCCGAGTTGCAGCAAGAGGCTTTCCGTCTACACCTTGAGGCGGCAAAGCTCACCGGTAAGCCGGTTATCGTGCATACCCGCGAAGCGCGCGCCGACACCTTGGCATTGCTGCGCGACGCAGCCTTGCCGCAGGGCGGGGTGTTGCACTGCTTTACCGAAGACTGGGAGATGGCCAAGGCCGCGCTGGATATCGGTTTTTACATCTCGTTGTCCGGTATCGTCACCTTTCGCAATGCTGAGGCCTTGCGTGAAGTGGCCCGGCAAGTTCCGGTAGATCGCCTGCTGGTGGAAACCGACTCGCCTTATCTGGCGCCGATCCCCTATCGTGGCAAACCCAATCTGCCGCAGTATGTGCGTGAGGTGGCGGAATTTCTCGCCGAGTTACGCGGCGTCGACTACGACAGCTTTGCCGAGCAGATCACGGCAAACTTCAAACGCCTATTCCCGTTGGCACATCTCTAAAGGCCTTAATCTAGAAACACAAGAATCCGTCTTTAGGCCGAAGCAAGCGCGGGTTAGGCAAGGCGAAAGCAGGCGAGGGCGCGGAGTGTACAGGTCGTAAATGAGCAGCCCGAGCCTGCTTTCAACGCAGCATAACCAAGCGTAGCCGGCATAAAGTGGATTCCAAAAAAAAACCCGGACTCTGGGGGATGAATCCGGGTTAAGACCATTAGGAGTAAAACAAGGTACACAATCCACGGTACCTCGACTGGTGGGGCACTTGGGGGAGATGCCGCACACCAGCTCTATGAGTATTGGTGAAGATGGCCGATCGTCCAGGCCAATTCCGTTCATTTTTTAAACAGATTTGGAATACTGGCGCAGCTGCTGAGTCCTCACCCAGCAGCCAACTGGCGTAGCAGTGCCAAAGTCTCGTCGATCACCCTCGGTTCGGTATAGAAATGTGGTGACAGGCGGATACCCGCGCCGCGCTGCGCACAAATTACCTGCTCGCGTTTAAGCTGCTCGAATAGCGCTTGATTCTCCCGGCCAGCCAAGCTGAAGGTCAGGATGCCGGCGCGGCGTGCCGGATTCAACGGGCTATGCAGGCTGGCGCCAGGCAGCGCGCTCAGGCCGTCTTGCAGCCACTGCACGCGCTCTTCCAGGGCCTTGCCGACCTCGACCATGCCGACTTCCTCCAGCAGCGACAGGCTAGCCTCTAAGGCCATGGCCCCGAGCATATTCGGGCTGCCGCACTCGAAGCGCCGGGCGGTGCGTGCCGGCTGCCAGTCCGTGCGGTTGTAATCGCCGGCGTGTTCGAGCATGTGCCAGCCGTATTCGTGCAGTTTGAGCTGCTCGCGCAGATCGCTACGGCAATAGAACACGCCCAGCCCCTCTGGGCCGAGCAGCCATTTGTGCCCGTCGGCCATGGCGAAGGCGCAGTCGCAGGCTTGGGCGTCGAAGGGCAGGGCGCCGAGCTGCTGGATGGCATCCACGCAGAACAACACGCCGCGCTGGCGGCAGCCATGCCCCAGGCGCTCAAGATCGAGGCGCAGGCCACTGGCATATTGCACGGCACTGATCGACATCAATCGCGTACGCGGCCCGCAGGCAGCAAGCAGTGTTTGCTCGGGGTTGGAGCCAGTCAGGTTGACTTGAATCACCTCAACGCCTAGCGGTTTCAGCGCTTCCCAGACGATACGATTGGACGGGAACTCCTCATCGCTGATCACTATTTGCTCGCCCGCTTGCCAGTCGAGGCCGAACGCGACGAAGGACAAGGCTTCCGAAGTGTTCTTTACTAACGCAATGTCGGCTGTGGATGGCGCATTCAGCAGCCGCATCAGGCGTTCGCGTAAGCGCTGCTCAACTAGTAGCCAATCTGGATAGTCACGGGCGCCGAGCAGCACATTCTGTTCGGCGAAACGGCTGACAGCCAGCGCCGCCCGGCGTGGCCAGGGTGCTACGGCCGCGTGGTTCAGATAGCGCAGGCCTGGGTCTTGCGTAAACTCATCATGAAAGGCGTACATGGTCTGATGATCCGTGCAATTTGGCCCTAAATAGGCATAATACGCGCCTTCGATTTTTGACCCCGCAGTCTCTTTATGCAGAAAGAACCCCGTAAGATCCGTGAATTTCGCCGCCGCGAGCAGGAAATTCTCGATGTCGCGCTCAAACTCTTCCTCGAACAGGGTGAGGATAGCGTGACTGTCGAGATGATCGCTGACGCCGTAGGGATTGGCAAAGGCACCATCTACAAGCATTTCAAATCCAAGGCGGAGATCTACCTGCGCCTGATGCTCGACTACGAGCGTGATTTGAACGAGTTGCTGCACTCGGCCGACGTGGATCGTGACAAGGAGGCCTTGTCGCGTGCTTATTTCGAGTTCCGCATGCGTGATCCGCAACGTTATCGATTGTTCGACCGCTTGGAGGAGAAAGTCGTCAAAGGCAACCAAGTGCCGGAGATGGTCGAGCAGTTGCATAAGATCCGCGCATCCAATTTCGAGCGCCTGACGCTACTAATTAAAGGCCGGATCGCCGAAGGCAAGCTGGAAGACGTGCCGCCATACTTCCACTATTGCGCTGCCTGGGCGTTGGTGCATGGCGCCGTGGCGCTATACCACTCGCCGTTCTGGAGCAACGTGTTGGAAGATCAGGAAGGCTTCTTCCAGTTCCTCATGGATATCGGTGTGCGCATGGGCAACAAGCGCAAGCGCGACGGCGAGACGCCTCCCATTTGATGCCATTCAGCCGGTCTATTTCAGCATGCCAAGCATGCGGGTGGACTGGCTGCGGGGATATACTGCGGCGTATAACCCGTCGGAGTTGCCCATGATCGTCGACCGCCAGGGCAGGCGTTTTCGCAACTTGCGGATCAGCCTGACCGCCGCCTGCAATTACGCTTGCACTTATTGCGTGCCCGACGGCAAGCGTCTGGTCGCGGCGCAGGATGAGTTGTCGGCCGAGGCCATGGTCCGAGGGGTGGCTTATCTGATTGAGGCGGCTGGGATTGAGAAGCTGCGTATTACCGGTGGCGAGCCACTGGTCAGCCCTAAGCTGGATGTGCTGTTGCGCGGGGTCAGCCAACTGGGTTTGAGCGACATCAGCTTGACCAGTAATGGTCAGTTGCTGACGCGCAAACTGCCGCTGTTACTCGAAACGAGTATCCGCCGTTTAAACATTTCTCTCGATACCCTCGACCCGGAAGCCTTCCGTCGGATTGCCCGTGGCGGTGATCTGGCCACCGTACTGAATGGTCTGGAGCAGGCGCGGTCGGCTGGGTTGAAGATCAAGCTGAACATGGTGCCGCTGCGCGGGCAGAACCTGGATCAGGTCTTGCCGTTGCTGGATTACTGCCTGGAGCGTGGCTTCGAGCTGCGCTTTATCGAGCTGATGCGCATGGGCCACCTGGCCCGCGATCCGAATAGCTTTTTACAGCAGTTCGTCGGCATGCCCGAACTGCTGGCAATGATCGGTGGGCGTTACGAGTATCAGCAGGCCGATGCGCCATTGGATGCCACGGCATTGCGTTACCAGATCACCGGGCAGGGCTTCTTTGGCGTGATCGCCAACGAAAGCGTGCCGTTCTGTCGCACCTGCTCGCGGCTGCGATTGTCCTCTACGGGTTGGCTGCACGGCTGCCTGTCATCGAGTAATCGCCACTATGTCGGTGACCTGCTCGACAAACCACGCCATCAGGCCTTGCCAGCCTTGCAGCGGTTATTGGTCAAGGCGCTGGGTGACAAGCAGGATATGGCGTTCTCTGGCGGCGTGACTGTGATGAAAATTATTGGCGGCTGATTCTCGAACCAGCCTCGCCGCTAGCTTCCCGCGACCTCGACGTTGTCCGCTGCGTCTACAACGCCATCAAGGATCTGCTTGCACATGAGTGCCGAACAATTTCCCATCAATTATATCGAGCCGGTGTTCCGCCCGCCGAGTGAGGCGCACTCGCTGATTCTGCCGGTGACTAATGGTTGCTCCTGGAATCAGTGCAGTTTTTGCGATTAGTTACCCCCTGCTGTACTCCTAAATCTGCCCGTTATCCCCTTCGTCTGAACCTGAAAATGGCTCGTTCTCGACCAGTCATGGGTTGCTTGTTTGTAGCCAAAAAACTAGAGTTACCCAATTAATGTACTAAAATCCCAGAAGTCGAGGCTGTCATGGCATTTGAGTCATCGCACCGTGAGTACAGAACCATTGTTGCCAATGCCACCGGATTGCATGAGAAATTGCCAGTTGTCATCACTGATCATGGGGTTCTGGATCAATTTCTTCGCTACATGTACCGGAGTCGTCGTAAAAGCAGGTCTTGGCAGGACTCAGCTACATTCGCCGTTCAATTGCTGCTGGAGTACATGGAGGCAAACCACGGCTATTTCGAAACTCCACAAGAGCTATTCGTTTCATTCGCGGACTCGCTATACACCGGGACAGTTGATAATTACGACGATCCGTCCGGATTGTATTGGCAGCCGAGAGACCCAGCCGAAGCAGGAAAACTAATAGCCCACGTCACGCGTTTTTCGGATTGGCTGTCTGCCGTTTCAGAAAATTCAAGCCTGCAACTCAATCCCTGGAGGCAGGCTACTGATCATGAGCAACGATTGAACTGGGCAGCCTATTCACATCGTCGCGATAACGCTTTCCTTTCCCATCTTTGGGCAAATCCCGAAACAGATAAGTCTAGAAGCTTTCGCGCAAAACACTCGCCTGGCGAACGTCAATCTTCAGTCAAACATTTTCCAGATGATAATTTTGAATCATTGATTACTGAAGGGTTTAGGCGGCGTAAGCGTGATTCGCTAGGGCATATTGATATCCGGAATGTATTAATTACGTACTTAATGCATTACGGCGGGCTGAGGCTTTCGGAGGCACTTTCCTTGTGGTCAGGTGACGTTACTGTTGAGAAGGGAGAGGTTATAGTCCGAGTTTACCATCCACAAAATGGGATGGCTCCTGATAATAAATCGCTGCGCAGTGTGTACTTACAAAAGAAATATGGCTTACAACCACGTAATACGCTCGTCAAAGCAATTGACCCGCTATTTATCGGTTGGAAAGAACCGCTGATTACTGATCCTGAAAAGCGATGTTTCGAAGTATTTTTTCACCCCTATAAGACCGCATTTGTCTTTGCAGAGCTTTGGCGTAACTACCATTTAACACAACGTAGTAAACCTGGATCTGGTTTAGATCATCCTTATGCCTTCACAAATCAAGATGGAAAGCCCTATACGCATCGTGCTTTTCGCAAGGCTCACGAACTTGCAGTCCGACGGATAGGAATGAGTTACGGAAAAAATTTCGGTACAACTCCTCATGGTCATCGACACGCCTTTGGACAGCGCTTGCAGCGGAATGGGGCGAGTCGTCTCATCATCAAAAATGCTCTGCATCACGTCTTACTACAATCTAGTGAAACTTATACTCAGCCTACGGCTGAGTACCTCCGTCAGCAGATACGAGAATTGGAAGATCGGCTGAGTATGTAGCGATCAATGTATTGGTACAAAATTAAGGATTTGTTGTGGTTGTAAAAAATAAATTAAAAAAATATAGCACTTATATCGAAGCTCAAGCCGCTGTGCGCGCCCTTGGTATTCAATCATCTACCGATTACAAGAGACATTATAAGCAGGACCCTAGATTGCCCAGTCATCCCCATGTAGTCTACGCTGGTATTGGATGGGAGGATTGGTACAAGTTCTTAGGTGTTGAGAAAATTGAGCTTTATACCTATGCAGAGGCAAAGCTCGCTATAAAACGGCTTGGCTTAAAGGATTCTGTCGAATATAAGCGGCGCTTCAAAGAAGACCGGAGGCTGCCCTCCAATCCTCATGTTGCATACAAAAACAAAGGCTGGGTGGCTTTCTTAGATTTTTTTGATAGACCAAATCGACTTATTTATCCGACATATGAAGAGGCTCGCGCCGCGGTTAGGGTGCTTAAAATAAGAAGCGTTCAACAATATCTGCTCCGTTACGGAGAAGACCCATTATTGCCACATAAGCCAGATAGCTATTACCGGGATTGCGGTTGGGTTGATTGGTATGATTTTTTTGGCAAGGGTAAACCCTATTCTACTTATTTAGAGGCGCGAGCGGCTGCGCTAGCACTAGGAGTTAAGAATAGTACCGAGTATTTTTTGAGACGGTCGGAAGATCCAAGGTTGCCTAGGTCCCCCAGTAATGTATACGCCCGTAAGGGTTGGGTTAACTGGTACGTTTTTTTGGGGAATGAGTCACCTGACTTTTATCGTACCTATACTGAAGCACGATCTGCAGTACAGAAACTTCAGATTAATAACATTAAAGAATACAAAAAGCACTATTCTCAAGATTCGAAATTGCCCTGTCAGCCTGATTTAGTGTATTCAGATGAGTGGGTTGATTGGTATGATTTTTTGAATAAAGAACGGTCGACTCTTTATTACGAATATTTCGATGCAAAGTTGGCTGTGCAAAAGCTGACGATATTGAGCTATAAGGATTATCTTAAGCGATATCAGGAGGATCCTAGATTACCATGTAATCCAAATTATCATTATGAGGGTAAGGGATGGGTTAGCTGGAATGAATTTCTAGGCATAGGGCGAAATATTTACTTTACCTATGCTGAGGCGCAAACGGCTGCTCAGAAGCTAGGCATTCAGACGTCCCACGAATATAAGAGGCGTTATAGAGAAGATCCGAAATTGCCTTCTAGTCCGAATTCTTACTATGCAGGAGTAGGTTGGACTGACGTCTATGACTTTTTGGGTAGGGAACGGCCAGACTATTATCAGACTTATGAAGAAGCCCAAGCGGCAGTTAAAGCGTTGGGGATTCAGAGTATGGACGAGTACAGGGATCGCTATAGAGAAGATCCTCGTTTGTCTCCTCAGCCACACGTGCTCTATCTCTTCAATGGTTGGTCGGGGGGATATGCTTTTTTGGGCAAGGAGAAGCCAGTCTATTTTCCGGCCGGCTACCCAAAGATGCTGGAGGAAGCGGAAAAATGGTTAGCAACTCAGGTTGGTATCGCTGCTAAGAGAAAATCCATTAAGATTTTTTTGAGTTTTATTGAATCTCAGAAATATCCTGATGATCCCAGATACTTGTTGCTCCGCTCAAACAAATTTGATGTTAACGTATATATATGCTTGGTTGAGAGCCAGGCAGAGTCTATGAGGAGGCCATTGCATTCTAACGTGCAAGCTTTCTATCAGTGGGTTCTGGATGAACATTGCACTGATGTTGATGGCTCCGAAAAGATTGTTCTTCCAGAGTATAGAAATCCATTTTCAAGCATTCTGAGTGGGTTCTTAGATGGCCTTCCTTCTTACCGTCCTAGTCAGTCGACCAAGCCACCTTTAGGCTATGAATTTATCTTGCGTGCGCGCAATTTTTTGGTACCCAATGGCTTTCAGACTCTTGGGGATATGCCCCATTTGCAAGAGTTCTTTAATTCTTACACTGACTGGATTGATATTGATGAGTCTAAGCTTGATAAGAATGATCCTAACTGTGTTTGGCGCTATCTAGAGAACGCTGAGCGTCGAATTGATGGGCGGCGTGAGAGAGTAAATACCTTCCAGATCTGGACGCCAGTTCGTTTCGTTGCGCTATATACTCTATTGAGATATCCACTCAGAGGTCAGCAAATTCTCTGGTTGGATGGTGGTGAAGCAGATAAAGAAATCGCTGTTCGAGATGCAGATGGTCAGATTCGGTGGGTGGAAAATGCGGGCCCATTGGTTGGTAGAGGAACTAAGAAGCGAAGAGCACAAGCTGCTGTACAAAGAGGGGCATCGGACGCTCCCAAGCTCTTCGTGACTACAAATAAAACTGGTCGCAGAGAAGGTGGTTATGATGTCGAGTGGATTCCTGATGATTTAGTGTATTGGTTTCTGTTATTAAGAGATTGGCAGGCAAAATATCTTCCGCTGAGTGAGCCTACACCTTGGGACGAAATTAAGGTTCGTGCTGAAACAAATAGTAAGATTCTTAAGTCGCGCGGGACTCAGTGCTTCCTATTTCGGACTGATTCGTCTGGACAACCTTTGCATACCACGACAGCATTTTCACACTTGTTACCTGCGCTGCTTCATGCGATCCAACGCCCTGGTGAGGACCTTGCGTATCCTTCAGAAATTAACAAAGGAAGATTTATTAGTCCTTATACGCCTCATAGCTTACGTGTCAGTTTGATTACAGCATACATTGCCGATGGTAATGCACCGATTCACTTGATCGCTAAGTTGGTTGGCCATTCTTCACTAGTCATGACAATTTACTATACCAAGCTAAACAATGAGCAAATGCGGCGCCCAATGGGTGAGGTGGAGAAGCGGATTGCACTCTTGGCAGCTGATCGCGAAATTGAGATGCTCAAGACCCATGGGTTGCATTCTCTCAGTAGTCAGCTAATTGCTACTGATGGAAATAGATCTCTAATTGAGTCGAATGTTCCGAATACTGCATGTGTGATCTTTGACTGGGGAATTTGTCCTATGTCAGCAGCTTCCTGTCACCTAGGAGGTGAGTGCTTGACTGAAAGGAAGGCTGAGAGTATTTACGCGCCAGTTGAAGCGGGCTACCTGGGCCAGAAGAACTGCCTTCGGTGTCGATTCTTCATTACAGGCGTTCCATTTTATGGTGGGTTGACCGCGCTCTGGAATGAGATAAGTTTGGAGTCTCATACGGAGGTTGAGCGTTACAATAGTTTCACTGCCGAAGTGGATAGGCTCGAGAGAGATCAATATGACGCTCTTAAAGAAGGTCGGGCCTTCCTGTACGAGTCGGATCGGAAACGCGCAATAGCCAATCAGCAGCAAAGTGCATCCAAGCTTGATGCTCTTTTGAATGATGCAGTTTTTGCCTACCGATTTATGTTGGGGTGTGAAGAATTAATAAAAGAGAGCGCGGAGATCAAGGATGGTATCAGGTTGATAGCGGGTGGGGATCTGTACGAGGTCGGTGTGGCTATCGAAGAGTCGAAAACTAATTATCATTTGTTGGCTGAAATATGTCAGAACGCCACCATTTATCAATCTTCAAATCCGTCTCGAGCTATCCCTCTTATCGCTCAAGCTATTGATCGTATGGCTGAAAATAACGGACTTAAGCCAGCTATGTTTCGTCTCACTGATCAGAAGAAACTAGTTGTTTGCAATGAGCTCAACAGACTACTGCTCCAGAGACTTGGTTCGTGGGAGCGTATTGATGATCTGTTTGCAGGTGACTTAATGCTACTTGATATTGATGCGCACCAGCCGGAGCTTAAAAGGATTTCACCTGAGATCCAGCTTCTTTTATCGAGCGGTGGCACTGTTAAAACTGCTTTGGCCGAGGATCTTATTTATGAGTGAGCAATTGATTTCCCCGCAGGAGACTTTTGCTAGGCTGATCAATGATGCGAGCGATATTCGCCGTAAACGTAGTCTCGAAGCTTTGAATGAGGTGTGCGAATTACTCCACCAACGTGGCTCGCCAGACTTCTCATACAAGACAATAGTCACTCTCGGCAAGGATCGTGGTTTGCCTGTGCCTGGTGAAAAATCTATTGTTAATTCAACGGGAGAGCACTACCGAGAGCTAATCCAAGCGTGGAAGCATATTTCAATCCAGGGCGTTATCAGTTCTAAGCCAAGCCAGAGCAATTGGATTGATAAGATTGAGGATCCCGTAGTTCGTATGAGCGTCCAACTTCTGGCCAAGGAGTTGCGGGCACTGAAGGCAAAAGCCGCCCGACAGTCCTACCATAGTGCCCCGATTTATTTGGGGGGACAAGCAGGGCACGAAGCACCGTCTCCGCCTCAGTACAACGAAATGGAGTTGATGGCTCTGAAGGCTGCAATTGATCCTGAGACTCTTGCGCCTTTGGGCCTATCGATCGGTAGCAGGGGAGAGGTTATAGATTCAAAAGGAAGGACGGTGCACAAGCCTGGATTTCGTGACGCTATTGAGAAAGTCCTCTCCTTGAAGGTCGTGTGAGAGGATACTTTTTGGTTTTAGGTTAAATTTTCATCCCCACTGCTTTGTGGCTTCACGAAAGGATTCGACATGGGCTTTCTTAGCCTCACTCGCCATGAGTCGAACAGATCCGCCTCACCATTGATCCCTGTGTCGACACGGAAAAGTTACTGCGGCACCTGCTGCGCGACGGCATCACCATTCATGTGACCCAGGCCGAGGCCCACCAGGCGCGCCTCGGCATTGAGGCGCCCCTCCAGATGCGGATTCTGCGATATGTGCTCTGCATGCATAAGCCTGGTAGGTGGCTCGCTGATTTGTGATCGACCGGATGTTTGGTACCAAGCTGAAGGACTTGACGCCGATACGCGAGGCGCTAGCCACTTACATGACGCGCGCAGCCGAAAAGCTGCGCTGTCAGGCCTCGCTATGCGGTGCCCTGCAGGTGGGCATCCAAACCCAGATGCAGAACCCGCATAAGCCGCGCTACGCCAACGCTCTGACCATCGCACTGCCCACAACCATCTGCCTTTTGAACTAGCACCAAATCAAGGAGAGCAAGGGACGCTTCATGCTCGTGTGGCACGCAATAATCCCGTCTGGAAGGACGTCCAAAGCGGTGATGAAGTACTCGTCGTTTTCGCGGTGCGGACCTGCATAAGTCGTTCACTTCCTAGGCGAGGTAGAGGGGCATAGAGGTCTTGTGTGACCTCTCCACGCTGGCTCAGGTCGAGCAGAAGAGGTGCAGCCTCCGCTCCATCGACGCGCTCGCTCTTGGCACCACGTCGTAGAGTGGGCTGATTCGCCAGGCCAGGTTTACTCGAGAATCAGGCCCCTGTGATCCAGGCACTGGACTCTGTTCTGGGTCCCCCCAAGCACGAAACTGTGATTACGAGAGTGGTTGTCATCGTTGTTCACCAGGATGTTGAAAACCATTCGACTGAACAACTCCTTTTGGTCCTCGGGAAGGTATCGATGGTCTAGGTGCTGGCGCATTGACTCAGCCAGCACATTCATGGCGCTATCGGGATAGCGCTGTATCCCATTGGAGCGCTATGGCCGGGTCGGCTTCCTATGATCGGACTCCATGCAGAGGGCGCTCCACCGTCCATTCCAAGCCTGGAAGAAGGGGCGGTCGAGCCGGACTTCAAATTTGGATGCCGGTCGGCCTGGCGCCTCAGCCGGTGGAAAGCGGCTATGGCTTCCACCGGGTCTGGGGCGATCAACGCATGGGGGGTGAATTGCTGCCCTTCGAAGCGATGGAGAGCTGCATATGCGCCAAGCTGGAGCGGCGCGTCTGACAGGTAGCGGTGGTGTAATACATCCAAGGCCTGATCGGCGCAGCAGATATCCAGGGCATCGCCCTGGAGGATGCGGATTCACCACTGCTGCAGTAATCAAATGGCAGGGCGGCGTGCCGCCCTAGGAGCCGGGAGCGCGTAATGGACAGCATTCTGCAGGATGGCTTCGGCCGCAGTATCGATTACCTGCGTATGTCGGTGACCGATCGCTGCGATTTTCGTTGTGTGTACTGCATGGCCGAGGACATGACTTTTCTGCCCCGCCAGCAGGTGCTCGAGCTGGAGGAGTTGTACCGGCTGGCGGCGCTGTTTGTCGGTAATGGGGTAAAGAAAATTCGCCTCACCGGCGGAGAGCCGCTGGTGCGCCAGGGCATCGTCGGCCTGTGTGAAAAGATCGCTGTCCTGCCGGGACTGCGTGAGCTGGTGATGACCAGCAACGGTTCGCAACTGGTGAGGATGGCGCAGCCCCTGGCCGATGCCGGGGTCAAGCGGCTCAACATTAGCCTCGATAGCCTCGATCCAGCGCGCTTCCGCGCCATTACTCGCACCGGCGACCTGGCTCAGGTACTGGCTGGAATCGATGCGGCGGTTGCGGCCGGCTTCGCCCGTATCAAGTTGAATACCGTGGTGATGCAGGGGCGCAATGCCGCCGAGGTGCTCGACCTAGTCGACTATGCGGTCAACCGTGGCCTGGACATCAGCTTCATCGAGGAAATGCCGTTGGGGGACGTCGGTCGTTCGCGTGGGGAGAGCTATTGCTCCAGTGACTGGGTACGCGAGCGCATCGCCGAGCGCTACAGCCTGCTCGACAGCACTGAGCAGAGCGGCGGTCCGGCCAGCTATGTGCGCCTCAAGGATTTCCCCGAGAGCCGCATCGGCTTTATCTCGCCGCACAGCCACAACTTCTGCGCCAGCTGCAACCGCTTGCGCCTGACGGTGGAAGGGCGTCTGCTGCTGTGCCTGGGGCATGAGCATTCCATCGACCTGCGCACCTTGCTGCGTCGTTACCCGGAAACCAACCAACCATTGCTCAGCGCCATTCAGGTAGGACTGCTGCACAAGCCCATGCGCCATGAATTCAGTTTGGACGGAGAAGTACAGGTGCTGCGCTTCATGAATGCCAGTGGTGGTTAGGGGCTGTACGAAATGTGTCTAAAGCCCACTTCCCTTTGGCCGCCGCAAGGCGGTCTTTTATTCTGCCTCAGTTTAAGGCTGGGAGGTGTCTACGAAGCTAGGGGTGATCAATTCCATTCGGCCGAGATATTGGGTTGCTCTGCCCTGGTTTTGGACCGCAGTGGAAACGATGCCACGAATCGAAGACACCAACCGACGATAGTCGCAACGCGAAACTTTTCAGGCGGGATATCCAGCTTCTTGAGCTTGGTAGAAATTGCATCTACGCCCGCATGAGTATAAGCCTGCGTCCGGTAGAGCATGCCACCGCAGGGGCTTATCTGCTCAGTCTTACCGCAGTCAGCCGCGGCAATGATGCTACCGCGCTCCAAAGCCGCCACATAGGCGCCGAATTCGTCATTGGATGGCTCAGGCATCAACCCATCTCCGAAGATCCGTCATCACTCCGGCCCTGATTGTTCCGCAAAATGGCAGGGCCGACTGCTGACCCATAGTGTCATGGCGGCAGAACTATACTGAGCGGAAACGTTATAGCAATTGGAGGTCGGCTATGCCAGTGCAGGCGTCCGTCGAGCAAGAACCGGGGTTCCTCAACCGGGCGCTGCGTACCCTGAGTGGCTGCAACCGGGCGCTGTTGCGTGCCACGGATGAAACCGCGCTGTACCAGGAGATTTGCCGGGTGGTGGTAGAGCAGGCCGGTTACCGCTTCGCCTGGGTCGGCCGCGCCGAGCACGATCCGGGCAAGAGCATCACCCACCTGGCCCAGACCGGACTCGACCTGGACTACGCCAGCTCGCTCAGGTTGACTTGGGCCAATGCCGAGCTGGGAAGGGGCCCCGCGGGGACCGCAATCCGCACCGGCAAGATTTGCATCAGCCATGACGTGCAGAGTGACCCAGCGCTCGGCCCCTGGCGCGAAGGTGCGCTGGAGCGCGGGATCGCCTCTTTGCTGTCGCTGCCGCTGTGGGTCGAGGAGGAGATCTTCGGCTCCTTCGACATCGGCGCCCTCGAGCCCAATGCCTTCGGTGCGCAGGAGGTGGAGTTACTCAGTCAGGCCGCCGAGGATCTGGGCTTTGGCATCGCCACGCTGCGCACCCGCACCCGCGCCGCGGAGGCTGAGGCCACCATCAAGCGCATGGCTTACTCTGACGCCCTCACTGGGCTACCGAACCGGGTCCGCCTGCGGGAGTTGCTGGAGGAAGCGATAGTTGCAGCCAAACAGGAGCGGCGACCACTCGGCTTACTGCAGCTGGAAGTCGGGCGCAGCCGGGAGATCAATGAGGTCCTGGGTTACCATGAGGCCGACCGACTCCAGCAGGAAATCGCCAATCGGCTGGTGCAAACGGCGGGCGCGGCGAACCCGGTTGCCCGGGTCGGCGAGTGCGAGTTCGCCGTGCTGATGCCCAGCGGCGGCGCCGAGCAGGCGTCGCAGTTGGCGCAGCGGATCCTGGTGGCGCTCGATGAACCGATCGAGCTTTCCGGGCTATTCCTCGATGCCCGGGCGAGCATCGGGATTGCCCTGTACCCCGGTCACGGCACCGATCCCGAGGCGTTGATCCGCCGGGGCAGTATCGCCCTGGAGCAGGCCAAACGCTCCAGCACCGGTTATGCGCTGTTCAAGGGTGGCCTGGACCTGGAATGCGCCCAACGCATGGCGCTGATGGGCGACCTGCGGCGGGCGATCGAGCACAACGAGCTCCTGCTGCATTATCAGCCAAAGCTACAGATCGCCACGAACAAGGTGTGCGGCTCAGAAGCGCTGGTGCGTTGGCAGCATCCTCAGCACGGCCTGATCGCCCCCGACCAATTCATCAAGCTCGCCGAGAGTACCGGGCTGATCACGCCGCTCACCTACTGGGTGCTGGACGCGGCGCTGGCTCAGCGCTATGCCTGGCATGAAGAAGGCATCGAGCGGCCGGTGTCGGTCAATCTCTCGGCGCGGGACCTGCGCGATCCCAAGCTGCTCGAGCGGATCAACGGCTCCTTCGCCACCTGGGGTGCGCAGTCGGACTGGATCGAGTTCGAGCTGACCGAAAGCGCCCTGATGGAAGACCCCGTGACGGCGATGGAGACGCTGGTGCGGCTCAAGAACCTCGACGCACAGCTTGCTATCGACGACTTCGGCACCGGTTACTCATCGTTGGCCTACCTGCAGCAGTTGCCGGTGGACTCGCTGAAGATCGACCAATCCTTCGTCACTCGTATGACCTGCGACGACGGCTCGGCGAAGATAGTGCACTCCATCATCGAACTCGCGCACAACCTGGATCTCACTGTAGTTGCCGAAGGGGTCGAGGATCAGGCCACCTTGACCCAGCTTGGGCGGCTCGGTTGCGACATCGCCCAGGGTTACACCATCAGCCGGCCAATCCCCGCGGAGCAATTCCGCGATTGGGAAGCTCACTCGACCTGGCATTGAGGCAGGCGTCACCGGCTCATCAGTTCAATCGGCGCTGGCGCCGTTGCCGTCGAAGTCGTTGTAGGTTGCCGATACTTTGGCGGCCTCTTCATGGGCGCCGGTCAGCAGGCTGACGAAGGCGGCGGAGGCGGTCTCACTTGGCTGTTGCCGGCGGCGTTGTCTGATGCTGAATTGGAGCACTGACTGTTTCCGCCCACTCTGGTAGTGCCGACCGAACCCGCTTTTGTCGCGGTGCTCAAGACCGATGACCACTTGCTCCTGAAGCCTATCGAGCAGAGCGTCCTGCTCGTCACCCGGTCACCCCACCAGGTCGTTGGCTCATCTCAGAATTACTCGCCAGTTCTGGCTCGTCGAGGATTAGGACAAGCACACCGCCGCTCCGGCCCATTGCTTGGCCGGGAGACGCGTGAGGCTTCGGACGACCTCATGTCACTGATTGCGTTAAGGCGCGCGGTTTTTTTCGCTGCCGGGATAACGGCGTAACCCATTGGATCGCCGGTCCTGGGCGGGCTTCCTATGATCGGGTCGGGTCGGGTCAGTGGCAACGCACTGAGTGCGCCGTTGCAAACGACAATCGGCGACCAGATGCCTTGCCAGACGAAGTTTTACGCCTGAGATGCCAACCGACGAGGTCTGCCTGCCAATGAAGGTTGGTAACTGAAGTCTGCTACGGAGCTAATCGCTCATGAATGATGCGACGTACCGAGTCACCCTGAAGTTCGCCGAGCCGGATCCTGGCGGGGACGCCTTCGGCGGTCACCCCCTTTCGTGTGAGCAAGGTGGCCTGAGATGAGTGCCTACCTGCAATGCCTGTCGCACACCCCGCTGGTCGGTCATGTGGATCCGGCACCTGCAGTGCTCGCCGGGGTCGATGCGGTGGTGGCGGGCGCCCGCGAGCGCATTGCCCGCTTTGCGCCGGAGTTGGTGGTCCTGTTTGCGCCAGACCACTACAACGGCTTTTTCTATGACGTGATGCCGTCGTTCTGCATCGGCATGGCCGCTCATGCTATCGGCGACTTCGGCACCGCTGCCGGTCCGCTCAGCGTCCCCAGAGAGCTGGCCGAAGCCTGCGCTACTGCAGTGCTGGACGCAGGCGTGGATGTCGCGGTGTCTTATCGCATGCAGGTGGATCATGGCTTTGCCCAACCGCTCGAGCTGCTGCTCGGCGGCCTCGATCGTTGCCCGGTGATCCCGGTCTTCGTCAACTCGGTGGCCATTCCGCTACCGGGTTTCCAGCGTGCCCGCCTGCTCGGCGAGGCCATCGGGACTTTTGCCCGGACGCTGAATAAAAGGGTTCTGTTTCTTGCCTCTGGCGGCCTGTCGCACCAGCCGCCGGTGCCGGAACTGGCCAAAGTAGATGCCCGCATGGCCGACCGGCTGATGGGCAGCGGCCGCAACTTGCCGGCCGATGAACGCGAAGCGCGCCAGCAGCGGGTGATCCTCGCTGCCCAGCGCTTCATCGAAGACCAGAACTCGCTGCACCCGCTCAACCCGGAGTGGGATCAGCAGTTCCTCGACATCCTCGGCGAAGGACGCCTCACCGAATTGGACGGGCTGGGCAATGCCGAGCTGTCCGCCCTCGCCGGTAAGTCCACCCACGAAGTGAAAACCTGGGTGGCCGCCTTCGCCGCACTATCCGCCTTCGGCCCCTATCGAGCCAGCGATCGCTACTACCGGCCGATCCCCGAGTGGATCGCTGGCTTCGGCTCGCTCAGTGCCCAGCCCCGTACCCCGAATTGAAGGAGCCATAAGATGACTACTGCATTCACCGAAGCCGCCACAAGCCACTTCGCCCGCATCCGAGAGGGCGACCTCGACCTGCAGATCCATTACAACGACTGCGGCCAAGGCCCTGAGACTGTGGTGATGCTGCATGGTTCCGGTCCGGGCGCCAGCGGCTGGGCCAATTTCAATCGCAACATCGCCCCCTTGGTCGAGGCCGGTTACCGCGTGATCCTGATGGACTGCCCAGGCTGGAGCAAAAGCGACTCCATCGTCTGCACCGGCTCGCGCTCGGATCTCAATGCCCGCGTGCTCAAGGGCCTGCTCGATGTACTCGGGCAGGAGCGCGTGCACATCCTAGGCAACTCCATGGGCGGCCATAGTGCCGTCGCCTTCGCCCTGGCTTACCCGCACCGCGTCGGCAAGCTGGTGCTGATGGGTGGCGGTACCGGCGGCCCCAGCCCGTTCGTACCGATGCCGACCGAAGGCATCAAGCTGCTGCAGGGCCTGTACCGCGAGCCGACCATCGACAATCTGAAGAAGATGATGAGCGTCTTCGTCTTCGACGCCAGCGACCTGACCGAGGAACTGTTCCAGACCCGCCTCGACAACATGCTGTCGCGCCGCGACCACCTGGAAAACTTCGTCAAGAGCCTGGCCGCCAACCCCAAACAGTTCCCCGACTTCAGCCCACGTCTCGGCGAAATCAGTGCCTCGACCCTGGTCATCTGGGGCCGCAACGACCGTTTCGTGCCGATGGACACGGGCCTGCGCCTGCTCGGCGGCATTCCCAACTCAGAACTGCACGTGTTCAACAGCTGCGGCCACTGGGCCCAGTGGGAGCACGCCGACAAGTTCAACCGCATGGTGCTGGATTTCCTCAGCCACTGATCGAGCCGCAGCCGCTCCGGCGGCAGCGCCAACCCGAGGTGATTCATGAGTGTTACCCAACAAACCCTGGAACAACTGGCTGCCGCGCTGCGGCGGGCTGAAGCCGACAGTACGCCCATGGGGCCGCTGCGCGAGTGGATCGGCGAAGACAACGCTGAGGCCGCCTATGCTATCCAGCGCATCAATGTGGTCCACGCTGTTGCCGCAGGACGTCGAGTGGTCGGCCGCAAGATCGGCCTGACCAATCCCAAGGTTCAGGCCCAACTGGGTGTCGACCAGCCGGACTTCGGCACCCTGTTCGCCGACATGGCCTACGGCGATGGCCAGGTAGTGCCGCTGTCCTCTGTGCTGCAACCGAAGATCGAGGCCGAGATAGCCCTGATCCTCGAACGCGACTTGCCGCGCGAGGACACCACCCTCGCTGAGTTGCTGGCTGCCACTGGCTGGGTGCTGCCGGCCCTGGAAATTGTCGGCAGTCGAATCTCCGATTGGAACATCCGCTTTGTCGACACCGTCGCCGACAACGCCTCCAGCGGTTGCTTCGTGCTCGGCGGCCCGGCCCGCCGGATGGACGGCCTCGACCTGCGCAACGCGGCCATGCGCATGACTCGCAACGGCGAGCTGGTGTCCTCCGGCAGCGGCACCGAATGCCTCGGTCACCCGCTCAATGCCGCTGTTTGGCTGGCGCGCACCGTGGCCCGCCTGGGCGATCCGCTGAAGGCCGGCGACATCATCCTCACCGGAGCCCTCGGGCCGATGGCGCCCGTCGCCGCCGGCGACCGCTTTGAGGCGGTAATCGACGGTATTGGCGAAGTCGGTGTCGACTTCGGCGCCGAGTAACTACAGGAGCATTCTCCATGAGCAAGAAACTCAAAGTCGCCATCGTAGGTTCCGGCAACATCGGTACCGACCTGATGATCAAGATACTGCGCAACGCCAAGCACCTGGAAATGGGCGTCATGGTAGGCATCGACCCGAACTCGGACGGCCTGGCCCGTGCCCAGCGCATGGGCGTGGCGACCACCCACGAAGGGGTGGCGGGGCTGATCGAGATGGCGGAATTCGCCGACATCGATTTCGTCTTCGACGCCACCTCGGCTAGCGCCCATGTGCAGAACGATGCGCTGCTGCGCAAAGCCAAGGCTGGCATCCGTCTGATCGACCTGACCCCGGCGGCCATCGGCCCTTACTGCGTGCCGGTGGTCAACCTGGGGCAGAACCTCGGCCAACTCAACGTCAACATGGTTACTTGCGGCGGCCAGGCCACCATTCCGATGGTTGCAGCTGTGTCCCGTGTGGCCAAGGTGCACTACGCCGAGATCATCGCCTCGATCGCCAGCAAATCTGCCGGCCCCGGCACCCGCGCCAACATCGACGAATTCACCGAAACCACCTCGAAAGCTATCGAGGTGATTGGCGGCGCCGCCAAAGGCAAGGCGATCATCATCATGAACCCGGCAGAACCGCCGCTGATCATGCGCGACACAGTGTTCGTGCTGTCCGAAGCCGTCGACCAGGAGCATGTGGAAGCCTCCATCGAGGAAATGGCCGCCGCCGTGCAGGCCTATGTGCCGGGCTACCGACTGAAGCAGCGAGTGCAGTTCGATGTAATTCCTGAGTCCACGCCGCTGAACATCCCCGGCCTGGGCAAATTCAGCGGGCTGAAGACCTCGGTGTTCCTCGAAGTCGAAGGTGCCGCCCATTACCTGCCGGCCTACGCCGGTAACCTCGACATCATGACCTCCGCTGCCTTGGCTACTGCCGAGCGCATGGCGCAGTCGATGCAGAACGCCTGAGGAGACCGACATGACTTTCAATCCCGGCAAAAAACTCTACATCTCCGATGTGACGCTGCGTGACGGCAGCCACGCGATTCGTCACCAGTACTCGATTCAGAATGTGCGGAACATTGCCCGCGCCCTGGACAAGGCCAAGGTCGACAGCATCGAAGTGGCCCACGGCGACGGCCTGCAAGGCTCCAGCTTCAACTACGGCTTCGCCGCCCATACCGATCTGGAGTGGATCGAGGCGGCGGCGGATGTGCTGACCCACGCAAAGATCGCCACTCTGCTGCTGCCCGGCATCGGTACGGTGCACGACCTCAAGGCCGCCTATAACGCCGGCGCGCGTATCGTGCGCGTGGCCACCCACTGCACCGAGGCGGATGTGTCCAAGCAGCACATCGAATACGCCCGTGAACTGGGCATGGACACCGTCGGCTTTCTGATGATGAGCCACATGATCGCCCCTGAGCATCTGGCCAAACAGGCCAAGCTGATGGAGAGCTACGGCGCGACCTGCGTGTACATGGCCGACTCCGGCGGTGCCATGAACATGCAGGACATCCGCGAGCGTTTCCGTGCATTCAAGGCCGTGCTCAAACCGGAAACCCAGACCGGCATGCACGCCCACCACAACCTCTCGCTCGGCGTGGCCAACTCCATCACCGCGGTGGAAGAGGGGTGCGACCGCATCGATGCCAGCCTCGCCGGAATGGGCGCGGGTGCCGGTAACGCGCCACTGGAAGTATTCATCGCCGCCGCCGAACGCCTGGGTTGGAACCACGGCACCGACCTTTACACCCTGATGGATGCCGCCGACGACATCGTCCGTCCGTTGCAGGACCGCCCGGTGCGGGTCGACCGCGAAACCCTGGCCCTGGGGTATGCCGGCGTCTACTCCAGCTTTCTGCGGCATGCCGAAGTAGCGGCAGCGAAATACGGCCTGAAGACCTTGGACATCCTCGTCGAACTGGGCAAACGGCGCATGGTCGGCGGCCAGGAAGACATGATCGTCGACGTTGCCCTCGACCTGTTGAACGGGCCGAACGTGCTGCCGACCTGAGGCGGGCAATCGGTCGGACTATCCAGCGGGCTGCGGCCGGCTGGGCAGGCCGCACCAACCCGATTCATCCCGGAGCAATCGCCGCTAAAGGAACAAAGCCATGACAACCCTGCTGCTGATCGACTCCAGTGCTCGCCAGACCGGCTCGCACAGCCGGTCCCTGAGTCGCTATTTCAAGGATCGCTGGACCCAGACGTTCCCCGACTCGCGGGTGATCTCCCGTGACCTGGCCGAGAGCGAACTGCCGCACCTCGACGACAACACCATCAAGGCCTTCTACGGCCTGGCCGAGCCGGGCAAGGAGCGAACGCCCGGCGTCAGCAAGTCCGATGAACTGATCGAAGAGGTGATGCAGGCGGATGTCATCTGCCTGGCCAGCCCGATGTACAACTTCTCGGTCTCGTCGCTGCTAAAGGTCTGGATAGACCTGGTGGTACGCAGCGGCAAGACCTACCGCAAGGTGGCCGACGGCACACTCGAGGGCATGTGCCGTGGCAAAACGGTCGTTGTGCTGAGTAGCAGCGGCGGGCTGTTCTCCGGTAGTCGCATGGACCATCTGTGTCCCTATATAGACGTGGTCTTGGGCTTTATGGGCATCACAGATGTGGAGCACGTCATGCTCGAGGGCATGGTACACAGCGATATCAACCACGATGAGTCCAGGGCGAGCGCTCACAAGGCGATCGACACCTTCATCAACGCGCTATAGCGCATAAGGGCAATTCTGGCCCGCGGGACCCTCAAGGTCTCCAGTGGTTTCCCCGGGAGTGTTCTGGCACAGGGTCGTGGCCATCGATCCGAGGTGCCATCCCCAGGTGCTTTATCGCTTGGCATCGACAAGCGCAACCCGTAGCAGGCATCGACAAGATCTGCCGTTCAGGCGCGCAGGTGAGCGGCCGGCCACCCTCTATCCAGGAACCCCCATGCTGGCCAACCTGTCCATGAAGAACAAGCTGCTGCTGACCATCCTGCCCCTGACGCTGCTGGTCTACTTGAGCACCGTGCTGATGGTTTACCGGTCGAGCAAAACCTCTACCGAGGCATTGGCGGAAGTGGCCGTCGAAGCGATCGTCCATCAGCAGGCGAGCGAGATCACGGCGTACTTCGACGGTGCCTTGCATGCCGCTCGGATGACCACGGATTTGCTCGCTAGCGAACTGGTTGATGGACAACTGCTGGACAGCCGGCGCGCAGACCAAATGCTCGAATCCCTTCTACACAAAAATCCGCAGGTGAGTGCGGTCTGGTGGCTGCCGCAGCACTCCGTTGACAGTGGGGCGGTGCTCTGGCTGCGCGACGGAACAAGTGTGCAGCCAGCAAGGGTGGAGCAGCGTGGAGCCCTCTTGGGGGCTGTTGGGCTGGACGTGCCAGAGCGTGAGAGCATCTCGTCGCCGCGGTTACTACCCAGCATCAGTTCATCGAGGCTGGTGATTGTGCTTCGAGTTCCGGTACGACTGAATGGCCGGGTGGTGGGCAGCTTAGGGCTTGGCCTCGACGCGGATCAGTTGCAGCAGCGGGTGGCGCAATTGCGTCCTCTGGGTGTGGGCCTGGCTGCGTTGACCGCCCACGACACCAGGTTGGCGGCCCATCCCGATCCCGCACGGGTGGGGCGTCTTGAGGCCGAGACCGAGGCGGATTTCCTCGGCGAGCACCTGCAAACCATGATCGATGCCGTACGCAACGGCGAGGTGTTAACCCTGCGCTTCGTCTCACCGGCGATGGGCGAGGAGGTCTTTATGCTTGCGGTGCCCGTCGTCATAGGCGACACCGCCACGCCCTGGTCATTCGGTATCGCGCTGCCCAGTGCGGCCCTGCTGGGTGGGGTCAAGACGCTAGCGCTGAAGCTGCTGTTGCTGGGCAGTTTCTCGATGCTGCTACTGGGCGGCATGATCTTGCTGCTTGGCCAGGCGCTGGCGCGTCCCTTGAACGCTGTGGTGCAGGCCATTCGGCAATTGGCGGTGGGCGAGGCGGACCTCTGTTCGCGCCTGCCGGTCAGGGGCAACGACGAGCTGGCGACCCTGGCCAACGAGTTCAATGGCTTCCTCGGCGCCATGGCCGACCTGGTGCTGGAGATCAAGAGCACCAGCCAGAGTCTGCAGAGCACCTCCGAGGAGCTGCAGCAGGAAAGTCGGGCCTCCGGGGTGGTTGTGGACGCCCAGCGCGACGAGGTCGGCCAGCTGGCTGCCGCGATGCAGCAGATGGTCGCCACGGTGGAGGAGGTGGCCGGCAATGCGGAACAGGCCGCCCAGGCCACCCGCGAGGGGGATCTGGCCGTAGCGCAAGGGCAGGCGACTGTGGCCAATCTGAGCGCGGCCATCGCCGAAGACGCGAAGCTGCTCGAGCAGGTCACCGCGCTGACCGAGCAGCTGGATGAGGCCAGCCAGGCCATAGGTTCTGTGGTGGCGGTGATCCGGGAAATTGCAGACCAGACCAACCTCCTTGCGCTCAATGCCGCGATCGAGTCGGCGCGGGCCGGTGAGCAGGGGCGTGGCTTTGCGGTGGTGGCCGACGAAGTGCGGGCCCTGGCGCGGCGCACCCACAGTTCGACCGAGGATGTCTGCAAGAGCATTTCGATGATCCAGGAACGCACGCGCACCGTGGTGAGGATGGTGGAGAAGAGTCGCGACACTTCTCAGGTCAATGTCGCAAGCGCCCGTGAGGCCAGCGAGGCGCTGCACCGTATCACCCGGATGATCGGCCAGGTGCGCGAGATGAGTCAGCAGATCGCCACTGCGACTGAGCAACAGGCCGCCACCAGCGAGGAACTTTCGCGCAGCCTGGTAACCATCGCTGATTCCGCCGAAAGCGCTTCGCGGAGTGCGGGTCAGGTACACCAGCGTAGCCATGACCTGCAGTCGTCGGCGGGGCGGCTGAATGCCTTGGTTGGCCGCTTCAAACTGTAAGGCTTGTCGAGGGGTGAGCCCGTCGAACCAACCGCCATCGCCAGCGGCCGTCATCTGCGCTGGCGGCATGAGTACGGTGGGTAGCGGTTGACGCCGGTTTGCCTGGCTATCCCCTAAAAGTAGGTCCAATCATCAATATTGTGCGCCTGTTGGACAGGCCGAGCAGTGTCGGGATAGTCCGCTCTTGGAGGCGTACCTAGAGTTGAGTTGCCTTTGTCGCCAGCCCGAAGACGACGTCAACGTGTGGACTCGACCCATGTCAAAGCTCATCCAAATTGATAATTCCTTTTTGCTGCCGGTGGCCCGTGTGGGCGCCGGACAGCGTGTTCTGCGGATGCTGATGGCGGTGCTGCCGTGGACGATCATCGCCAGCCTGCTCGGGGCCGGGCTATTCATCAAACCACAGCCGGTCGGCACCACCGTGACGCCGCCGATGTTGGAACGCCGTGATCATTTCTACGGACTGGCCCTGGCACCGAGTGGAGAGGTATGGGCCAGTGGCTCGAACGGCAAGATTCTCGCTATCGCCGCGGATGGTCAGATGCGCCGCCTGCCCACTCCGACCGGACGCACCCTGCAGGACATAGCCGTCTGGGACGCCAGCCACGCCGTGGCGGTCGGCAATGACGGCGTCATCCTCTTCAGCCAGGACGCCGGCCGACACTGGCGCGAATCGTCGGAAGTACCGCGTTCGGAAATCGCCAACAAGCTCAATCGCGTGCGTATCGGCCAGGGCGGTCTGGCGATCGCCACCGGCGAGATGGGGGCGCTGCTGGTCAGCCGTGATTATGGGCAGAGCTGGCAGCGCCTGCGCGAAGAAGAAGACGTGGCCTGGAATGACGTGGCCATCCTCGACGGCGGCCGCCTGGTGGTGGTCGGCGAGTTCGGTAGCATCCTGCTCAGCGACGACCTCGGCCGGAGCTGGGCGGAAATCGCTGCACCGGTGCCCAGTTCGTTGATGTCGGTGCAATTCCGTGACGCCCAAAACGGAGTGGCTGTCGGCCTGGAAGGCGTGCTGCTGGTCACCCGAGATGGAGGTCAGCAGTGGGAGGTGGTTGAGCTGGGTATCAGTGACCACCTGTTCGACATCCTCTGGATTCCTGGGCAGAGCCAATGGTTTGCCAGTGGCGCGCTGGGCCGTTGGGTCGGCGGCAACGGCGACGCCGGTAGCTGGAAGAGCGGCACGCTGGATGACCGCAACCTGTCCTGGCACACCCGCGCCCTGTCGGTCGGCGGCGATATCTGGTTGTCCGGCGCTGACATCGGTCGCTGGGACGGCCGGCAATGGTCGCCGCTGAAGCCTTGAAACCTGCCATGGCCCATTTCATTCGAGAGCACAACATGATCGAGCGCATAGCTGAACTCTGCATCCGTCGGCGCGCCTGGGTGGCCGGCGGACTGCTCACGCTGACCCTGATCCTGGGTTGGTTCGCCCTGCACATCGAAGTCCGTACGGTATTCGAGGACATGCTGCCGTCGCATCACGAGTACGTGCAGACCCACGAAAAATTCAAGGACACCTTCGGCGGCTCGAACATGGTCACCATCATGTTCGAGGTGGAGCAGGGCGACATCTTCCAGACCTCTGTGCTGGATAAGGTGCGCACTGTGACCCTGGGGTTGCGCGAAGTCTCGGCGGTCAACCAGTACCAGATCACTTCGCTGGCCTCCAAGAAGCTCAAGGAAGTACGCGCCTCCACTGAAGGGATTGAAAGCCGCCCGCTGATGTGGCCCGACCTGCCGGCGAATGCCGAGGCGATGACTGAACTCAAGCAGGCGGTGCTGCGCAATCCGCTGGTCTATGGCCCTTACGTTTCCAAGGACTTGCAGGCGACGCTGATCACCGTCGACTTCATCGACCAGCAAGTCGACTACGCCAAGGTGTTCACGGAAATCCGTAGCCAGATCGCCAAGGTAGACGACGGCAGCGTGAAGATCCGCGTGGTCGGCGATCCGATCCTCTACGGCTGGGTCAGCCATTACCTGCCGGAGACCCTGCAACTAGTGTTCGCCGCCCTGGCGGTGACCCTGGTGATGCTGTTCGTCCTGCTGCGCACCTGGCGCGGGCTGAGCCTGCCACTGCTGGCCGGCGCGGTCAGCGCGATGTGGGCGCTGGGCATCTGCCGGCTGCTGAACATTCATTTCGAGCCGCTGGTCATCGTGGTGGCCATGCTGATCACCTCGCGGGCGGTGTCGCACTCGGTGCAGATCGTCAACCGCTTCGACGACGAACTCGAACTGCTGCCGGCCGACACTGACACGTCGCGTATCGCTGCTCGGGTCGCACTGGCCGATCTGTTCCGCCCTGGCATGCTGGGGGTGATCGCCGATGCCGCGTGCATGGCGGTGGTCGCCCTGAGCCCGATTCCGATGCTGCAGAAGCTGACCGTACTGTCGGTGGTCTGGGTGTCCACGCTGACCGTCAGCGCGGTGATCCTCACCCCGGTGCTGCTCTCCTTCATCCGCAAGCCGCATGGCACCGCGCATCCGATTAACTGCCTGCCGATGCTGCGCAAGGTGCTTGACCTGAGTGTCTGGATCAGCCTCTCAAGGGCACGCTACGTGGTGCTCGGTGGCAGCCTGCTGGTGGTGGTCGCCGCCGGCCTGTACTCGCTGAACCTGAAGATCGGTGATGCCAATCCGGGCTCGCCGATACTCTGGCCGGAATCGCCGTACAACCGCGACTCCGCGGCGATCAACGCGCGCTTCGAGGGTGTCGACCGGATGTTCGTGGTGCTCGGCGACGACAACCACCCGGGGCTGATCAAGGGCAACGAAGCCTTGCAGGCGATGAGTAGCTTCCAGCGTTTCATCGAGGCGCAACCGGAAGTCGGCGGCTCGCTCTCCATCGCCGACGTCCTGCCGCTGGTCAACAGCAGTCTGCGTGAGGGCAGTCCGCGCTACCTGGAGTTGGCCGACAGCGAGGGGATCAACGGCAGCCTGATGGCGATGCTCGACTCGGTCTCCGAACCGGGTGACATCTCGCGCTTTGCCGACGACCAGTACGCCAACGGCTCGGTGACGCTGATGTTCCGTGATCGCCAGGGCGAGACCATCCGTACCGCCGTGGCGCGCATCAAGGAATTCATTGCCGAGCATCCGCTGAGCGAAGGGCACTGGCAGCTGGCCGGCGGCCTGGTCGGGGTAATGGCCGCGGTCAACGAGATCATCCTGTCCAGCCAGATCGAGGCGATCGCCCTGGCCCTGCTGGTGCTCGCCGTGCTCTGTACCCTGGTCTACCGCTCCACTGTCGCCGGCATGCTGTTCATGGTCCCGGTGATCATCTCCAACTTGCTGACCTTCGCCTTCATGACCTGGAAGGACATCGGCATGAACATCAACACCGTGCCGGTGGCGGCGCTCGGCATCGGCCTGGGGGTGGACTACGCCTTCTACATCGTCGACCGGGTCAAGGAAGAGATCGCCGCCGGCAGCAGCCCCGAGCACGCCATCCGCCAGGCGCTGCACTCGGCTGGCATGGGCGTGATCGTCACCGCCAGCGTGCTAATCCTCAGCACCCTGCTGTGGTGGGTGTCGTCGCTGCGCTTCCAGGCCGAGATGGGCCTGCTGATGGCCATCTGGCTGAGCGTATCGGCGTTCTCCGCTCTGTTCGTAATGCCATCGCTGATCTACGTGTTCCGCCCGCGTTTCATCTTCGGCGAGCGGCAACCTGCGCTGGCCGGGGCGCCAACTCCCTCGCTTCAGCTGGGCTGAGACGAGCTCACAACAAAAACAATAACCAATGGTTCTTTGCTGCAACCACCAGGGAGACAACATGAACAAGCGCCGCATCCAAGACGCGCGATTCCGCGCCCCGCTCGACAAACTCGTACTGGCGATTGCCATGGGCACGCTCGCCACGCCGCTACTGGCCGACGACAGCCTCAAGATCGACGGCTACCTGCGCGAAGAGCTGTCCTGGAACACGAAGAACTGGGAAGACACGCCGGACTACGACGACAAGGGCAAGCTGTCGATGGCGCGCAGCACCGCCCTTCTCAACCTCGACTGGAAGGCCACCGACAGCATCTCGGTGGTCGCCAAGCTGCGCGCTTCGCGCGAGGTCAAGACCGGTTTCCTCAACCATCTGGAGAAAATGGGCGCCAACAACTTCCGTGAGGACGACGGTCGCGGCGACATCATGGATCTCTACAACGACGAGGAGATTCGCGAGCTGTATGTTGACTTTCCAGTCGGCGACCGCACCTGGTTCCGCCTCGGCAAGCAGCAGATCGCCTGGGGCGAGACCGACTTCTTCGCCGCCAACGACCTGGTGCACGGTTTCGACTTCACCTGGCGTAGCTTCCTCGAGCCGGCCAACGAAGAACTGCGCAAGACCAACATCATGGCCAAGGTCAACATCGACGTGCCGGAGCTGGAGGGCGGCATCGAGATGTTCGTGCGGCCGGGTTGGGATCAAAAGGAAGACATCGGCACGGAAATCGACATCTATGGCGGTCGCTGGTCGAGCCAGCCGTACGCCGGCGTCGACTTCCGCAATATCGACCCGTACAACTTCGAGAACGATGAGGGCGACTACCGCGATGTCACCGGCGGCATCCGCTGGAGCGGCCTGTATGGCGACACCAACTACTCGCTGTCATACCTGAAGACCTTCTACAACTCGCCGATCCTCAATGCCTCGAACAACCTCGCGCTGTTCGGCCTGCCGAATGTGCCGTCCGGCGCGGAGACCCAAGGCACCGACCAGACCCGCGGCCTCGCCGGCGAGGTCATCTACCCGATCGTCGACATCTTTGGCGTCACCGCCAGCCGCTACTCCGACTGGACCGACGCGGTGTTCAGCACCGAGATCGCCTACATCAAGGACGCGCCGTACCAGATCGAACTACCGACCCCGACCCTCCTCAGCCAGTTCATCGCCCCGGGATTCGATGGCTTCACCACCAAGGATGTAGTGGCGATGATGCTGCGCATGGACAAGAACATCGCCGCCACCCAGACCTGGCTGGGCACCGAGAAACCGATGTTCTTCTCCGTTCAGCTGTTCGACAAATGGGTGCAGAACTTCGACGAGGACGACCAGCTCCTCTACAACGTGGGCTTTGGCGGCAAGGTCAAGGAGCACTCGGTGCTGGCGACCACCATCTTCGGCCTCAGCTACGACAACGGACGAATCCGTCCGGAGCTGGTGGTCGGCGGCGACCTGAGCAACGGCGGCGGCTTCGCCGTGCCATCGGTCACCGTGGAGCTTTCCAGCAAATGGCGCTGGAAGGTCGAGTACGACGCCTTCTGGGACGATGGCCACCGCGACAGCTCGAAGTGTGTCCCCGGACAGATGAACAACTGCGACAGCACCACCC
Source organism: Pseudomonas cavernicola (assembly GCF_003596405.1). Lineage (NCBI taxonomy): Bacteria > Pseudomonadati > Pseudomonadota > Gammaproteobacteria > Pseudomonadales > Pseudomonadaceae > Pseudomonas > Pseudomonas cavernicola. The sequence continues at coordinate 2,187,723 of NZ_QYUR01000002.1, read as the reverse complement.
TGTTCGGCTACTTCCACAACCGTGATCAGCTGTACACCAGCCTGACCTACCTGTTCTGACCCCCATCGGAGACTTAGCCATGACCGCATTCCGTTTCGCCTTGCGCCACACCCTGGCCGCGGGCTTCATCGCGGTGGCCGGCAGCCTGCCGTGCCTCGCCAGTGCCGCCGAACTGCCGGCCGGTACGGTGATTTCCGCCGCCAATATCGACCAGATCAAGAACGACACATTCGAAGGGCACAGCATCGCCAGTCTGCTGACTGAGAAGATGGAATGGCGCATTCGTAACAGCGGCTGGAAACTGCCGCTGGCCAAGTCGCAGGAAATAACGCTCGATCCCCGTTGGCTGAAAGCTTCACAGGCAAATGCGGGCAAGACAACGATCAACAAGCAGACATGTCGGGTGGATGGCTGGGGGGCCGGCGAGCCTTTCCCTGACATCGATATGAAAGATCCGCAAGCCGCGGAGAAGCTCGTGTGGAACTGGCATCTCGGGCAACTGCTCGGTGACGTTTCGCAAGTGCCGCTGTTCACCCAACTGCTGATCGATGGCAAGAATGGCATTCATGCCAGTCCGGTCGCGGAGTTCACCCGCTACAGAATGAATGGTCGCCTGACCGGCGATAGCACGGTCGAAGGCGATGGAAGCGAGCGTGGCCGCCAACTTCTGTATTTCAAGTCGCCTTCGGACATGAAGGGGGTCGGCACTTACACCGCCATGCACGACTCTGAAAAAGTCAATGATGTTTGGGCCTATATCCCGGCCGTACGCCGGGTGCGCCGGCTTTCCGGGGGGGCTTGGATGGATCCGGTCGGCTCATCCGATCAGCTGCAGGACGATCTGGATATCTTCAACGCGCGGCCTTGTTGGTATCCGGAATTCAAGCTGCTCGGCAAGCGCTGGGTCCTCGCCGTGGCCAACAGCAAGACCGGGTTGTGGAATCCCGATGGCAAGACGTTCGTGGAAAAGTACCCGATCCTGGAGGAGACGCCGCCGTACTGGAACATGAACAACAACGACTTCGAGCCGCGCGAAGTCTATGTGATCGAGGCCATCACTCCGTCCGCCCATCCGTACAGCAAGAAAGTGATGTACATGGACGTCAAGTTCCCGCGTTTCTACTACGCCGAGGCCTACGACCGAAAAGGCGAGTTCTGGAAATTCATGGAGATCCACTCCTATCCCAACAACGCCGACGGCGATCTGCGCAGTGCGGGCGTCGCGGTCATCGATTTCCAGCGCAATCACGCCACCCTTTCCTTGATCGATAGTGCGACCTGGAAAACCAACTTCCCCTCCAAGGCCAGCGATTTCTCCCTGCAAACCTTGCAGAAGGCAGGACGTTAGAAGCCGAGCGCCGGTATGGCTGCCAGTGTTGCACTGGGCCGTACCGGCGCGGTGCCAAACGCCAGCCCTGCGTCACTCGAATGTAGCCAGTGTTAACCAGAGGACAATAATATGACGACGATGAAAGCGGCCCGGCTGCACGAAATCGGTGGGAAATTCACCATCGACGAGGTGTCCCGCCCGGAGCCCGGGGCGCACGATGTACTGGTCAAGGTCGAGACCAGCGGCTTGATCCCGAACCTGAAAAACGTCACCACGCATTTCCCCGAGTGGTATCCCTTCCTGCCGCTGCCGGCACTGCCGGCGATCTTCGGCCTGGACTCCGTCGGCACCATCGCCGCGGTTGGCTCCGCGGTCACCTCGTTCAAGCCCGGTGAGCGGGTCTATGTGAATCCCGGTGTCGGTTGCGGCGAATGCCGTCATTGTAAGCAGGGCGAAGCGCCACGCTGCGACTCTTATACCTTCATGGGCTATTTCGGTTTCGGCCCCGGCTCGCAGGCGATCTTCGAGAAATACCCCTATGCCGGTTACGGCCAGTACATGACTGCGCCTGCAACCAGCCTGGTGCGTCTGCCGCAGCGTCTGAGTTCTGCCCAGGCGTCTCGCTTCGGCTATCTCGGCACGGCCTATTCGGCGATTCGGAAATCTGCGCTGCGTCCGGGGCAGAGCATCCTCATCCTCGGTGCCAGCGGTACCCTTGGGGTCGGCGCAACCCTGCTCGCGCTGGCCTTCGGCGCGGCGCAAGTGGTGGTCGTTGCCCGTGACCGCGCGGCACTGGAGCGGCTCAAGGAACTGGCACCAGAGCGCATCGAAACGATACAGATTGGTGCCGAGGCCATCCATGAGCAGGTGCTCAGGAAGGTGCCCGGCGGTGTCGACGCGATGCTCGATACGCTAGGAGCGAAAGCTCCGGCGGAGTTGTCGGTGGACGCTATGCGGGCGGTCGGTCGCGGCGGCCGCATCATTCAGATCGGCGGTGTGGCCGGGCCGATCCCGATCGATCCGCATCCCTTCATGTGCGCGCAACTGCAATACATCGGCTCGTTGTGGTTCACCACCTCCGAGGGCGACGAAATGGCGAGCATGATCGGCTCTGGCACGCTTGATCTGTCGTCCCTGGAGGAGAGAGCGTATCCGCTCGAACGCCTGAACGAAGCACTCGACGACATCCAGACGCAGGCAAATGGCTTCACCAACTTCCATATCGTCCACGACTGACGTCCCTGCTCGCGCCGCGACCCACCCTGACGGCCGCGGCGCGTCCGCCCGCTGATTCGGAAGCATGCACAATGACAACAACCCGTATCGTTACCGGCCATGATGAATTCGGCCACTCACAGGTCATCAGCTGCGGTCCGCTGCCCGGCAGCGAAGAGTTCACCCATTCCCGCGGCTTCTCTGCCGCGCTGGTCTGGCAGACCCCGGCCGTCCCAGCGCTTGTCGACCAGCCCATCGACCCGGCACTGCAGATGTCTTCGGTAGTACCCGCGCCGGGCGGCACCAGTGCCCTGCTGGTTACCTTCCCGCCGGACGCTCTCGCCGGTGGTGCCGACTTCGATCCGGTCGCCGCCACCGAAGAGCTGTGCGAACGCCTACCAGGCTTGGGTGAGCGTTTCGAAGCAGAGCACCCCGGTTTTCATCGCACCGACACCATAGACTACGGCGTGGTGCTCGAAGGTGAGATTACCCTCGAACTCGACGACGGCCGTACCAGCAGGCTGAAGCAGGGCGATCTGGTGGTCCAGATGGGGACCCGTCATGCCTGGCGTAACACAGGCAACATACCGGCGCGTCTGCTGTTTGTCCTGGTCGGCGCGAAGCGCCCGGAGCCGCTGGCGTAACGGTGATGAAATCAGGGCGCAGGCCAGTCCGCTAGAGCGTCGGTGGTACGTCCTACCATCTATCTGCTGAATGCCTGTCAGGAGCTGCTTGGGGCATGTTTTTTGCCTTGCTCAACATGCAGCCAAGTTTCCTTGATTTGGTGTTACCTAATCCCTCTGCCTGCTACATTTGAAGCACATCGAATGGCCGGTTGTTACTTGCATTCGCACGTCCGACTCACCGCTGCCTATCAGTGGTGTGGAGTTCACGATGTGCGCGGTGGTGGCAGGCAATGTGGCGGAAGCTGTGTTTGCTATAAAAAATAAAAGCACGGGATGCTTGCAATCCTGTGCCTATAGCCGTGACGTGCATGATTAACCGTCCTGCTCCAGTTGTATCGAGCAGGACGGAGAGGTAAACGAATATGGAAAGCTTGGTTTTTTCTGCGATAACACCGCCAGAGGTCGTTTTGTCGCGTTTCGAGGTTTGTCATACACACGACCTTGAGGAGGCGCGCAGATGTGGGGAACGGATTTTCTGCGAAAACCGCCTACGCAACCTGGATACCAAAGGCGCGATCAATGCCCGTTTCTATTACCGAGGACTGGAAGGTATCGGTGTCGGTCGCCTGGGCTTTGGTGGCGATGTAACCATTGAGCCCGGCACCGTACTTGATTCCTTCTACCTGATTCAAATGCCGATTCGCGGGCAGGAGCGGATCGAGTGCGGCGATCAGCGAGTACTTTCTACTTCGAACATGGGCTCGATACTCAATGCCCACGTCCCATTCCGGATCAACCATTCCAACGGCACGGAAAAATTGATAATGCGGGTCGACCGCAGTTTGCTCGAGCGCCATTGCCAGCAGCATCTGGGGCGCACGCTACGCAAGGGCATCGAGTTCCAGGCGGGCATGCCGCTGGATACTGAGCAAGGCCGCCTCTGGATGCGCATGGTCGGCTGGCTCTACGACAGCCTGTCCGCCAATGACGAGCACCTGCCTCCACTGCTCTATGCGCAGTTCGAGCAGACTGTGGTAACCATGCTGCTGACCTGCCAGCCACATAATTACAGTGCGGAATTGTGCGCGGACGGGCCCTCGATCGCCCCGTCATTCGTCAAGCGCGTCGAGCGCTACATCGAGGAGCACGCCCATGAGCCGATTTCCATCGTCGACATGGCCGAGCATGCCGGGGTCAGCAGCCGTTCGCTGTTCACCGGTTTCCGGCGTTTCCGCAACACCTCGCCAATGCTCTACCTCAAGGAAGTGCGCCTGCGCTACGTACAAGAGGAGCTGCAGCGGCAGAGTTTCGGCGCCACCACGGTGACCGCCGTTGCCTTCCACTGGGGGTTCAGCCACCTCGGTCACTTCACCACCGACTACAAGCGTCGTTTCGGTGAAAGCCCGTCGGAAACCCTGGCGCGCTGATCCTTGCGGGCAAGGATGTCCGCTCCTACGTATTTCTGCGCTACCGGGATAAATCGCTCAGTCAAAGGAGCGTCAACCGCGAGCTAGCTTCCTAGGATGACCACACGCGCGCTGTTTCATATGGCGCTGTTGTCCGTCAGCCTATCGGGAGCCCCTAATGTCCGAGCAACCCATCATCCGCCGTCGCGTGGTCAAGAGCGGCATCAGCGATGCCCGTACCAACAACGCCAAGACCCAGAGCCAGTATCAGCCGTACAAGGATGCTGCCTGGGGCTTCATCAACCACTGGTATCCGGCGCTATTCAGTCACGAACTGGTCGAAGATCAAGTCCAGGGCATCCAGATCTGCGGCATCCCGATCGTTCTGCGCCGGGTCAACGGCCAGGTCTTCGCCCTCAAGGACCAGTGCCTGCACCGCGGCGTGCGCCTCTCGGAAAAACCCACCTGCTTCAACAAGAGCACCATCTCCTGCTGGTACCACGGCTTCACCTACGACCTCGCCAGCGGCAAGCTGGCGACCATCGTCGCCAACCCGGACGACAAGCTGATCGGCACCACCGGGATCACCACCTACCCGGTGCATGAAGTCAACGGCATGATCTTCGTCTTCGCCCGTGAAGACGGCTTCCCCGACGAAGATGTGCCGCCGCTGGCCCATGACCTGCCGTTCCGCTTTCCGGAGAGCAGTGAGCAGTTCCCGCATCCGCTGTGGCCGGCCTCGCCGGGCGTGCTCGACGACAACGCGGTGGTGCTGGGCATGCACCGCACCGGCTTCGGCGACTGGCGGATCGCCTGCGAGAACGGCTTCGACAACGCGCACATCCTGGTACACAAGGACAACACCATCGTCCACGCCATGGACTGGGTGCTGCCGCTCGGCCTGGTACCGACCAGCGACGACTGCATCACAGTGGTCGAGGAGGAGAACGGCCCGAAAGGCATGATGCAGTGGCTGTTCACCGACAAGTGGGAAGCGGTGCTGGAGAACGCCGAGCTGGGCCTCAAGGTAGAAGGCGTCAACGGCCGTGCCTACCGCACCTCGGTGGTGCTGCCAGGGGTGCTGATGGTGGAGAACTGGCCGGGCGAGCACATGACCCAGTACGAGTGGTACGTGCCAATCACCGACGACACTCACGAGTACTGGGAAATCATCGTCCGCGTCTGCGACACCCCGGAAGAGCGGCAGAAGCACCAGTATCGCTACGACCACGTGTACAAGCCGCTGTGCCTGCACGGCTTCAACGACTGCGACGTCTATGCCCGCGAAGCCATGCAGAACTTCTATCTCGACGGCACCGGTTGGGACGACGAGCAACTGGTGTCCACCGACATCTCACCGATCACCTGGCGCAAGCTGGCCTCGCGCTGGAACCGCGGTATCGCCAAGCCCGGTCGCGGCGTGGCGGGCGCGGTGAAGGACACCAGCCTGATCTTCAAGGAAACCGCCGACGGCCACCGTCCGGGCTACAAAGTCCGCCAGATCGAAGATCATTGATCCTGGCACCTGTCCGGTGCTGAGCGCCGGACAGCCTTCGACAAGGACATTCCTGATGAACAAGCAGTTCAATTCCACCAGCCGCTTCGTCACGGTCGACGGTGTGCGTCTGCACTACCGCATTATCGATGGGCTCGATGACAGCTTGCCGGTGATCTTCACCCACGGCGGTGGCCCCGGCAGTAACGCCTGGAGCAACTTCCGGCAGAGCGCCGGCGCCTTCGCCGCGCAGCACCCTTGTTACTTTCTGGATTTTCCGCAGTTCGGCGGGTCCGACATGGTGCCTGTCGACGGCCCGGTGTTCAGCTGGCACGCACGCAAGCTGCTCGGCTTCATGGATGCCCTGGGCATCCGCCAAGCACACCTGGTCAACCAGTCGTTTGGGGGCTGCGTAGCCATCCGTTTTGCAGCAGATCATCCCGAACGGGTCAGCCGCCTGGTGCTGATCGGCTCGCAGCCGGTAGAGCGGGGGATCATGCAGCCGCTTCCGTTGTTCAGTAAGCATGCGGCAACGCTGATGTCTGACTACTACTTGGCGGACGGCGGGCCTAGCCTGGAAAAGCTGCGCGAGTTGATCTGCCGTTATGAGTTGCATGACGACAGCAAGATCGACGAGGAAAGCCTGGGCCTGCGCTATGAGGCCAGCAACAACCCTGATTTCATTGAGTTGCTGCGGCGTCCTGGGGCCTTTGGTGAATGGGAAAACCTTGTGCCGATTTTTGCGCGGGTCCAGGCGCCGACCTTGATCCTCTGGGGTCTGCACGACTGGTTTGGCGGCATCGACGTGCCGATGTTGATGCTCAACCAGTTCGCCGACGCGCGCCTGCACGTCATGGGTAACGCCGCTCACCATCTGCAAAGCGAATGTCCGGCCGAATTCAATGCGCTCGCCCTGACTTTCCTCGGGGGCTATGAATGACCAGCAGTAGCGAGCTCCACTATCTGGAGATGTATGAGCTGTCCTTGCTCATACGCTCAGGAAAGGTCTCCCCGGTAGAGGTCACCGAAGCTCAGTTGGCGCGGATCGACAAGCTTGATGGCGAGCTTCATAGCTATGCCCGGGTAACTCCGGAGCTGGCTATGGAGCAGGCCCGCGAAGCTGAGCGGGAACTGATGCGCGGAGAGTGTCGTAGCCCGCTGCACGGTATTCCGATTGCGGTGAAGGATTTGTTTTACACCGCCGATGTTCCGACTACGGCGGGTATGCCGATTCATCGTGATTTCATCCCGCAGGAGGACGCCACAGTAGTGGCTCGTCTGCGCGAAGCCGGCAGCGTGCTGCTCGGTAAGCTGCGTATGACAGAGGGTGCTTTTGCCATCCATCACCCGGATCTGCCGACGCCGAACAATCCATGGAGTGCGGGGCATTGGGCTGGCGCCTCCTCCAGCGGTAGCGCTGTGGCGACTGCCGCAGGCCTGTGTTACGCCGCGCTCGGTACTGACACGGGGGGATCGATCCGTTTTCCCTGTGCGGCCAACGGCCTGACCGGCCTCAAGCCGACTTGGGGGCGGGTCAGTCGGTATGGTTGCTTCGAACTCGCAGCAAGCCTCGATCATGTCGGTCCCATGGCGCGCAGCGCACGGGATGTACTGTTCCTGTTATCGACTATTGCAGGTCATGATCCCAAGGATCCGACTTCGTTGCCCAGCGTCTGCCTGGAAATCCCAGAGATCGAGGATAGATTCCGCGGTCTGCGCGTCGGAGTTGATGAAGCATGGCTCAGCGACGGTGTGGATCCGGTTATCCAGCACGCACTGCAGCGCGTGCTGACGATCATTCGTGACGGCGGCGGGACGCTGCATCGGGTGCAGATGCCTGATACCCGTGCGGTGAGTAGCAATTGGGAGCTGCACTGCGGCGTTCAGACTGCGGTTGCGCACGCCGCAACCTATCCTCGCCGTGCGCAAGAATATGGCCCGGCGCTGAGTCGCTTGATTGATGGCGGCAGGGCCCTTAGCGGCATGGACTACCAGCGCGTGCTGCTCGACGCGCAACGCTTCAACGGCGAGCTGGAAGCGGTGCTGGGTCAGGTCGACTTGCTACTGGCTCCGGTCCAGCCGTTCGCCGCGCCGACCCACGAACAGCTCGCCAGCCTCGCCATGGACGCGGAGGCGAACCGCCGTCTGATCCAGTTCACCGCGCCGTTCAACGTCAGCGGCCACCCTTGCCTGAGCTTGCCGTGCGGCTTCACCGAGGCCGGGTTGCCGATAGGTTGCCAGTTCATTTCCGGCAAAAGGGCCGAGGCGATCCTCTGCCGAGCCGGCATGGCGTTGCAGAAGGTCACTAACTGGCACAAGACCCATCCCCTATAGGTCTCGGATCACGCTGCTGAAGAGGTGGCCCATTGTCGTTCTGGATGCCGTACCCCCAGGCGGTCCGGCAGCGCCAAGTCCGGGATGAGCTGCAATGGCAGTGTCCCGGCCCCATCACAGTGATTGTCGCCACCTTTCGCTTTCAGCCATCTCGGCCACTTCACCTCCGACTACAGGCGCCGTTGCGGCGGAAACCCTCGTGCGCCAGGGGCGGTAGACGGGGATGGCCGTCAAGGCGCATTTCCTGCGCTGGTGGGATAAGCCGCTCGGTCTCGGGAGCGTCAGCCCGAACACTACTTCCTAGGATGGCTCACAAGCGTATCGCAGATTATCAAGGCGCCCGGTTCGAACTCCCACCTCACGGCGAATTGCAATGTCTGGTGCCTTTTAAAGGAGAGCTAGGATGAGAAGAAGAGCATATTTGTGGCTGTGCATGTTCATTGCGACCACCAATCTGCACATCGGACCAAGTACGGCACAAGACGCCGTATCCGGCGGCGGAGTATTCAAGCAACGCTGTGCGACATGTCACTCCATTAACCCGGACAAGCCTTCCACGATGGGGCCGAATCTTGCGGGAATCTTAGGCCGTAAGGCCGGAACCGTGCCGGGCTTTGCTTATTCCAATGCCATTCGAAATAGCGAAATAGTTTGGAGTTCGGCGGACTTGGACATATTTATCAAAAGTCCTCAAAAGTTTGTTAAGGGCACCAAGATGTTCGCGCCAGGTATTTCAGACGCCAGGGTGCGCGCCAATCTGATCACCTATCTGGAAACGCTCAAGTGACACGTGGCGAGACCGATGCAGATATACAGTGCGTCATAAGTTTTTGTAAAAATTAGATTTTATTTTTATGTGTCGGTGTAAGTCACTCGGCCTCTACAAGCAAGTAGATGTCTTTCTATGAGTGGCAGATAACGGTGATTGAAGTAATTCAGACGTTAAAGAAATTAACGCTTTCTGCATACTGTTTTTAATTTGGTTATGCCTTTTTCCAGGCATGGCCATCGATAAGTGCTGAAATAACGACAAAACACACGCCTGCACATTGTGACAGGTGTGCCTACAACTCTTCGTAACAAATAAAATAATAGCGAGGCAATGATGTATCTAGTTTCCAGGAATGCAATCGGCACTTGTTTTCTTTCGATCATGCCACTTGGTAGTGCCTTGGCATTCGAAAGTGTCGAATTCGGAAGTCTCCAACTCACCCCGAAGCTGGAGTTTGGCGCTGCATATATCAATAACACGGATCAGGCTTTCGGCTCTGACGTTAGTTTCTCTGGCCTACCGGTTGAACGTGATGGCAGTCGCTTCGAGTACTTCGTGAAGCCAAGCTTGGAGTTCAATGGCCCCTTAGGCGGCTTGGGCTCCTTCTACGGGGGCGTCAGCGCCGTGGCTAGTTTTACACGTGGCGACAGCGATGGTGCAGGCTTCACCCCCGATGATCCCGAGTCGAGCGATATCGACGATGCCTACCTCGGCTGGAAGAGCGGCACGGTGTTCTCCGAACTGGGCGCAGACGCCATCAAGCTCAGTTTCGGGCGCCAAGCCTTCATGATCGGCAATGGTTTCCTGATCGGCGACGGCCATTATGATCAGGGTAACGACGCCGGCTACTGGCTGGCCCCCTACAAAGCCTTCGACAACACCATCCTGGCCCAGTTGGACGCCGGCAAGGTGCACGTCGACCTCTTCGACCTCTCCGCGCGGATGGATCTTGATGTCATCGACTACAAAGAGAAAGTCCGTGTCCGGGGCGGCAACTTCGAATGGCGCGACGAGACCTACGGCACCATTGGGATCACCGGATTTCATACCCTGGATGCCGACAATCCGCTACGCGATGGGATGAACGTCTACGATGTACGCGCCTCGGGCAGCCCGATCCAGTCGCTGCCCCAAGTCGCGCTGGCGGCGGAGTATGTCTGGCAACGCGGTGGCGATGCGGACAAGAAGAGTGAAGCCTGGTACGTGCAGGGCAGTTACACCTTCCAGGACGCGCCGTGGACACCTGTGCTGACTTATCGGCACTCAGTCTTCTCCGACGACTACGACTCCCTGCTGTATGGCTACGGCGGCGACTGGGGCACCTGGTTCCAGGGCGAAATCGTCGGCGAGTCGATGCTGTTCAACGTCAACCAGAAGGTCGACATGCTGAAGCTAACGGCATATCCAACTGAGACCCTCGCAGTTGGGGTGATTGGCTACGACTTCAGCTATGACAAGGCACCGGAAGGTGTTACCAGCAAGGACTTCGCGAAAGAGCTGAACCTGCATGTTGATTGGTTTATGACATCCAATGTCACGGTCGGTGCTCTGTATGGCGTCGCTCGCCCCGATGATGGTGCGAAGCAGACCTTCGGTGACGATGAGACCTCGCATCTCTTCGAGACCTATATCAACGTCAAGTTCTGAATTGCGTAGGATCGCAACGAAACTGGACGTTTCACTCTTCAGAGTGAAACGTCCAGATTGCGCAGCGAGAATGGCCATCGATGGAGGAAAGCGTTGATGCAATACCTTGATCTGTTGGTGCTGCGCAAAGCCCTGGAGTGGTCCAGGGCCGGTCAGCGTGTGTGGCTATGCACGGTGCTTGCCACCTATGGATCGGCGCCGCGCGCGCCAGGTTCGCTGCTGGCGGCCACTGCGGGTGGTGAATGGATTGGCTCGCTCTCCGGTGGCTGTGTCGAGGATGAGTTTCTCGAGCGCCTGGCCGCCGGAGCCTTCCCAGAGCCCTGCAGCCTGGTGCGCTATGGTGACGGCAGTGATCCTCACTCGCAGATCCGCCTGCCCTGTGGCGGCGTGCTGGAAGTGTTGGTGGAAAACCTGCCGGCCGACTGCGAGGTTCAGGCGCACCTGCGAGAACTGGAGGGTTCACTGGCCGGCCAGCGCCGGCTGATCCGCGAGATCCGCCTGCCGAGTGGCGAACGCCGTTTGCAGGCGGATAGTGCGCAGGGCCCGCGGGTGGAACGCCAAGGCGACCTGCTGCGTTTGCGTGTGGGAGCGGCCCAGCGCCTGTTGCTGGCGGGTTACTCCTCGGTGGCGCAGGTGTGCGCGCAGTTCGCCCAGAGCCTGGGTTTCGAAGTGGTGCTCTGTGACCCGCGTGACGAAGTAATGCAAGGCGTCGAGTTGCCAGGCGTGGAGATCCGCCGCGAGTTACCTTCGGAAGTGATCCGCTTGGGCGGTTGCCATGCAGATACTGCGGTGGTGGCATTGACTCACGATCCGCGCATCGACGATCTGGCGATGATCGAGGCGGTGCGCACTGAAGCCTTCTATATCGGGGTCATGGGGTCCAAGGTAACCAGTTCCAAGCGTTTCGAGCGCTTGTGCCGGGTAGGTGGCCTGACTGATGTTGAGCTGTCGCGCATCATTGCGCCTATCGGTCTCAACCTGGGTAGCAAGACCCCGGCAGAGATCGCCCTAGCAGTGCTGGCCGATATCCTGCGAGTGCGTAACGGCCTGGCCCGCGAAGCGATCTAGAACGCGTCCGCCTTCTTGAGTTAGGTTCACTATGCCCAAGGTTATCGCCCTGATTCTCGCCGCCGGTCGTGGCAAACGTTTCGGCAGCGACAAGCGTATTGCCTGTCTGGCGGACGGACGCACCCTACTGGCCGCGAGCTTCGAACGGGCGCAACAAGTGTTCGACGAGGTCTACTTGCTGCTTCGTCCAGAGGATGATGTACGCGCGCTGGGGCTGCCAGAGAATTGCCGAGTTATTCATTGTGTCGAGGCCGATCAGGGAATGGGGCACAGCCTGGCTGCTGGCATTCGGGCTTTGTCCGCCCTGGATGCCGAGGCCATCGCCGTCCTGCTCGGCGATATGCCCTGGATTGCCACAGACAGCCTGCAGCAGCTCTGCACCCGGGTGGCAGCCGAAAGCATCGTTTATCCCGTACATCAAGGCCTGCGTGGTCATCCGGTGCTGTTTGGCCGGATGTTCTGGCCGCCCTTGCAGGCGGTACAGGGCGATGAAGGCGCGCGTGCGCTGCTCCAGGCTAGTACGGAGGCCTGTCACGGCATCGATCTGGACGACCCTGGCGTGTTGCTCGATGTCGACCGGCCAGAGGCGTTGTTATCGCAGCATTAAGTTTCAGCCCGGTGGAAGCTCGTCGCGTGACAATCGATCACTGCAGTACTTGCCCAGCCAGACGCTACTCATTAGCCGTGTATTGATTCGCGCGAGAACCCTGCGTGAATCGCCCCGGCTATTGTGGAGGCCGTTTCGTTTAAGTCAGGCCGCAATGGCCTGACTGGCTTGTTGCCGGTAGAAGTTTGTCTCAGCCTCCGCCGGCGGGATATAGCCGATTGAGCCCAGCAGACGCTGGTGGTTGTACCAGTGCACCCACTTCAGGGTGGCCAGCTCGACAGCCTCGCGGCTCTTCCATGATTGCCGGTGAATCAGCTCTGCCTTGTACAGCCCGTTGATGGTTTCGGCCAGGGCATTGTCATAGCTATCGCCTTTGCTGCCGACCGAGGGCTCGATGCCGGCCTCGGCCAGGCGTTCGGTGTAGCGAATCGAGACGTACTGGCTGCCGCGGTCGCTGTGATGGATCAGGCCGCCCGTACGACTGGACTGGCGGTCATACAGGGCCTGGTCCAAGGCATCCAGTACGAAGTCGGTCTTCATGCTGGTACTGACTCGCCAGCCGACGATACGGCGTGCAAATACGTCGATCACGAAGGCCACATACAACCATCCCTGCCAGGTCGAAATGTAGGTGAAGTCCGACACCCACAGCTGGTTAGGCCGGTCGGCATGGAACTGACGCTGGACACGATCCAGCGGGCATACGGTTTGGTCGCCCGATACCGTTGTCCGCACGACCTGACCACGCCGTATGCCCTGTAATCCGACCTGACGCATCAAACGCTCCACGGTGCACCTGGCCACATCGACGCGCTCTCGCCTGAGTTGCTTCCAGACCTTCATCGCGCCATAGCACTGCATGTTGGCATTCCACACTCGCTGGATTTCCGCGATCAACACCTCGTCACGCCGAGCACGACAGGAGCGCAGTGCGGGGTTACGAAGCCGGGCTGCATGCTTCCGGTAACCGGATGGGGCGATCCGCAAGACGCGGCAGATCGACTCGACCCCAAGACGGTCACGATGCTGGTCAACAAACGCCCTCAGGACTTGGTGCGGCGGTCGAGCTCCGCCTGGGCAAAATACGCACTGGCCAGGCGCAGGATCTCGTTGGCCTTGCGCAGCTCTCGCACTTCTCGCTCCAGCGTCTTGATGCGCTCATGCTCTTCCGTGGTTTGACCGGGCCGCTGCCCGGTGTTGGTCTGATAACGACGCACCCAGCCATGTAGGGTTTGCGCTGCACAGCCAATCTTGGGGGCGATGGACTCGATGGCCGCCCACTCGGACGGATAGTCGTTCAGGTGCTCCAGAACCATGCGTACAGCACGTTCACGGACTTCGGGGGAGTAGGTCGTGGTCTTTCTCATGGCCTCATCTTCTCAAGAGTTGAGGCCTCCACGAAACCCGGGGCGATTCAGCGCGGGGTTTGTGAGGGGCTTTTGACCCTGTCGTGATTGATGTCCACTTTAGAACAATAACGCTACCCACTAACCCCAGAGTCTATGGCCGTAGGCGTGATTATCTAGCTGTCTGAGGAAACGCCATATTTGGATTGAAGTCTCTCGATCTAGCCCAAATCCAGTTTGTATTTACCACCTCGTTCCATATCATCTATCCGGTCACTACGAGTAGTTTGGTCAGTTATCTGGTGGTATGGATGGGCCGTCGAAATCATCTGATCTCGTGCATTCGGTGATGTTCTGTCGGGCGTTTCCCTTCGGTCGACGTACTGTAATGACGCGCCCCGATCTGCCTGATATCGAAGCTCGCTGTTCCGGCTTCGACATCGGGCAGATCGGGATTCGGCTAGCGGTTTGGGGCGATCCACGGAATGGGGCTGGAGGTGGCAGGCGAAGCGGATGCTGCTCTAATCCGACCCAACTCCGCCGGGATCATCACACATCGATGGCTGCACTTACCGGAGTGTCCCTGAAGCGCTTTCCCGTTGCCGCATAAATGGCGTTGCACAAAGCAGGAGCCACAGGCGGGCAGGCAACTTCACCTACACCGAACGGTCCCTCCTCGCTGCTGACGAGATGCACCAGCACTTCCGGCGCGGCGTCCATGCGCAGCACCGGGTAGCTGTCGAAATTGCTCTGTTGGGCGCGGCCCTGATCGAAGCTGATTCGTCCATACAATGCGTTGCTCAGGGCAAAGATGACACCACCCTCTACCTGCGCTTTGACGCCATCTGGGTTGACCACCCGACCGCAATCGAGCACCACGGTGATTCTACTGACACGAAGGTGGCCGTCCGCGATCGTTACCTCGGCAACTGCGGCAACTCTCGTATCGACATAGCTGTGCACCGCAACACCGCGTCCCATTCCGGCTGGCGAACGCTCGAGTAGACCTCCCGTCTTGGCAGCTACATTCAGGACATGTGCAAGTCGAGGGTCTTTCCCGAGCATGTTCAGGCGGAAGGTCACGGGATCTATCTTCGCGCGGTGTGCCAATTCATCGATGAAGCATTCGACGGCGAAGCAGTTGCTCACTTCACCTGGCGCACGCATCCATGAAACCGTCGGTCCAGTCTTCGGTGTGTGGATATCCAGCCTGAAGTTCTCGATTTCGTATGGCAGGGTGATCGCGCCGCCAACCGACAGCGCGTCGTAACCGCCTGCGTTCCAGGATGCGAACTCGGTATCGTCGAGGATGGACTGGCTTACGATCCGGTGCCCCCACGACTCGATCTTGCCCGAAGGCGACAGGGTGGCCGACAGCCGATTGAACGCCATCGGCCGGTATTCTCCCCCCTGAATATCGTCCTCGCGGGTCCAGATGTTCTGGATGGGGGCGCCAAGGTGCCGCGCCGCTTTCATGATGCGGGCGGTTTCCGCCACGAAGTCACTCTTGGGGCTGGCGCGCCTTCCGAATCCACCGCCGCAATGCATTGTGTTCAGCTTGACCTTCTCTTTGGGAATACCAAGGATTTCGGATGCGACCTTGTGGTCCATGCTCTGGTACATGGTGCCGACCCAGATTTCGCAAGCGTCTCCCTGCCATTGCATCGTGCAATTCAGTGGCTCCATCGGGGCGTGCGCCATATACGGCATGGTGTAATCCGCAAGGTGGCCGCCCCCCGAGTCGCTCATCAGTGCATCCGTACGTCCGCGTTCAAGGACGACGAGTCCAGGTTTTCCTAGCGCCTGGCGATATTCAGCCTCCATCACCTCGGAGGACATAGTGCCGCGGGGGCCAGAATCCCACTCGATTTTCAGCAGCGCCCGTGCCGTTTTTGCCGCCCAGAAGTTCTCGGCGATAACCGCAACTCCGTCGGCAATTTGCAGGCACGCCTTAACGCCAGGAACCTTCTTACTCGCGGAGTCGTCGACCCGGATAGCTTTTCCGCCGAGGATGGGAGAGCGTGCAACCACCGCGGTTAACATGCCGGGCAAACGAACATCGATTCCGAAGATCGGCTGCCCCGTGATCTTGTCCTTGCCTTCGATGCGTGGCATCGATTTGCCAATCAGTTTGAAGGTCTCCGGGGATTTCAAGCGGACATCCCCAGCAGCCGGCATGGGCAGTTTCGCCGCATCCACGACGAACTCGCCGTAGGGGGCTTTGCGGCCATCTGCAGCCAGGACATACCCGTTGGCGGTGGTGCATTTGTCTTCGCTCAGCCCCCACGCCTTTGCAGCCGCCCGCACGATCAAGAGGCGCGCAACGGCTCCCGCCATTCGCATCGGTTCGAAGAGATATCGCGTGCTGGAGCTTTGCGCGATCATCTGGATCCCGGGGCCGAAGACGTCGGGCGCCAACTGGTATTCATCGCCAGCAGGCGAATGCCTGGCGGTTACCATGGACCAGTCGGCATCCAGTTCTTCGGCCAACGCTTGGGCCAGGCAGGTATGGATGCCCTGGCCGATCTCGGATTGCCCGACGAGCACGACGATCTGGCCATCGGAGGAAATTTCGACAAATGCGTTCGGTTTGAAGGCCTTGCCAGCGTTGTCACCTAATAGGCCAGAAATCGCATTGGGAGAGTGCACGACGATGGCCAATCCGGCGGCTATGGTGCCGGCGGATACGATGAAAGTGCGGCGAGTCAGGAGACGGGGGTTGTTCATGACTTTGCTCCAGTCCGTAATTCCGCTGCGGCAGATTTAATCGCTTGTCTTATACGCGGATACGTACCGCATCGACAAAGGTTCCCCGACATCGCGGAGTCGATATCCTCATCGGATGGATCGGGAGTCTCGGAGATCAGGACCGCTGCCGACATGATCTGTCCAGGTTGGCAATATCCGCATTGGGCTACTTGATGTTCGAGCCATGCCTTTTCGAGTGCTTCTCGTTGCTTGCCAGACAGGCCTTCAATGGTGGTGATCTTGGTATCTGCAACTGCTGCGATGGGGGTGATGCACGCTCGCACCGCGATTCCATCTACGTGGACGGTGCACGCGCCGCATAAGCCTGCGCCGCACCCGAATTTCGTACCCCGCATGTTCAATGCGTCACGTAGAACCCACAATAGTGGAGTCTGGTCATCTACAGGTGTTAGTTCGACCGTTCGACCGTTCAGCGTAGCCTTCATAATACGACCCTCATCAATATATCTTATTGTGTTATTAATACTGATAGTCTGTTATTAATCGGTATATATCTTCGTCTCCAGCCTCACCGCCACCGTTCCTATGAACAGCCACTACTAAATCAGTTTATTGGATCGTCGGCTGCTGTCTGGTTGTCTGTGTCGGGGGTTAAAGATCCAGCACAAGGAGCGGCGACTTCGAACGTGAACAACACGGCAAGAATTGGTCGTTCAAGGCCTTTTCGTCATCGCTCAGATAAAAATCGTTATGATCCGGTTCGCCTGCAAGGACACGTGTGAGGCACATCCCGCACACACCCTCTCTGCACGAAGTCGGGACCTCGACGCCAGCCGCCAGCAATACCTCGACCACAGTCTTGTCGCGCGGTACATCAATGACTCGACCATCGCTCGACAACTTGACCTGAAACGTATGCGAGTCGCTTGCCTGCGGCGGGCTCGCCGCCGCGAAGAATTCGCGATGGATGCAGTGGTCGTCCCAACCGGCTGCTTTCGCCGCCTCCAGGACAGCCATGATGAAGCCCCCAGGACCACACACATACAGATGCTTGCCAGGAATCGGGCTCGCAAGTAGAGCGGCAAGGTCGATGCGGGACGCGGCACCGGCATCGTCAAAGTACAGGTTGGAGAATCTGGCAAGATCCCCATGGGTGAGGCGTTCACGGAACGCCATGCGCGATGCATCGCGCGCGCAGTAATGCATCTCGAACGACACCCCCTTAGCAGCGAGCGTCTCGGCCATGCACAGAATCGGCGTAACCCCGATGCCTCCAGCCAGTAGCAGTGAATGCTCGGCGTCGCTAGCAAGAGAAAAATGATTTTTTGGTTCGCCAATCTCCAACAACTCGCCCTCTTTGAGAGCATGCATCGCAATCGAGCCACCGCGCGAATTTGGATCGCGTAAGACCGCGATCAAATAGCGATGTCTTTCGGAAGAGTCGTTACACAGTGAATACTGGCGAACGATGCCGTCTTGGAGGTGGACATCGATATGTGCGCCGGCAGAAAAGGCCGACAGATCGATACCATCAGGACGTGCGAGTTCGAACGCGAAGATATCGGTCGCTGCTTCGAATTTACGGACAATTTGGACTTGCATACGGCACCTCACAACATACTCGGGCCGGCTTGCTGCTCGTTGACGATTAGTCATTCGAGGTTGTAACGCACTTACACCAGCAATCGGCGTCGATGTTCAACTTCAGCGAATTACACTGTCGTACTGCGGATCGGAATCAAAATCCAGCGTGATAACAGGAAATTATTATTACCAGACGGCACATCGGTGGCCTGCCCTGCGAGAGCAACTCCATTAACCAATGAACCGTGTGGGGCACTTAGATGTGTAAATCTATGAATTCTTTTTCGAAGCGCTTAACTAACCCTGGCATGTCATCATCCAGTGTCCACTCACTCAACCGGACTTCCGGTGGATCCTCTGTATAGCACTCCCAATCCACGCTCAGCCTGCGGGCAGCATCGGCATGCTCAAAGAGTGTCGAGAAAAGATCCCGCTCAGTGCGAGTCTCGAATAGAACATGCGCGATGGCCGCGTATTTCTCCAGCGGTGCAGTACCGTCCTCGCCGATTCTTTCGATCCAGACCATTTTTGGCTGTAACTTAAGGTCGCGCGCAGCTAGTCCGATCCCTAATGGCAGATGAACATTGCGATGATAGGTGTAATCGAATGCTCTGTTTTTCGGTCGCGGATATAGAAAAGAAAGTACAAACATGCTCAAATCTCCTGGGCAATCGATTTCTCTTGCCTTTCTTTATTTAAGAGTTTGTCCAGTATCTTGCGCCCCTCAAGTTGAAGGCGATCACCACTGAATGATGCATGGGGGACCGAGAGCACGTCGAGATCGCCAACTGAGACTTGCTGCGCCTCTAATAAAATGATGTCTTGTTTAAATACGTTTCTAGTTTCTTCTGCTAAATGAGATAGCGTATTTTCGTCGCCATAATTTATTCCAACAGTATAGAAGTAGTGAGACGAATTTGCGGTTTCTGGGATGGCCGCATGAAAGTCGTGAAACTCCACTGGTGTTGCATCTGGCTGCCCTGCTGGCCGCAAATATATATGGAACGAGGTGTAGCACGGCGCATGCCAGCTAACTTCCATTGTAAAATCCAGAGGCCCCGTCCAAGACTCTATGTTTCGGGCCTGCGCCATCATGATGCGCCATAGCGGCGCACCTTCGTCGCCCAAACTATCCGCGTGGGTTCGAAAGTGAATCGAACGTTCCTTGATCTCATAAGTAAGACCCCGGTCGATCGGTTCGCTTCCCTGATGGGCGTTACGATAGAAACGGACTTCCTCGCCGCCAAAGGATTCCGGGTGAACGAACTCGGCGTGAGTAATGTCGAAAAGATTGTCGTTCAGCAGTCGATAATTTGCCCGCATCGACTCGAACAAACCACTACAGCTGCGCATTTCAGGCTTAGCGTCGAGCAAGGCAAGGTTCTTGGGGATGGTGCTTTCATCTACCGCAAGTTCCGGATCACCCATCCAGATCCAAATGAATCCATGCCGTTCGCAAACTGGGAAACTACGCACCAGCGCTTTCGGCGAGATCACATCCTGGCCCGGCACATGCGTGCATCGCCCATCGGTCCCGAAGCGGGCGCCGTGATAACCACATTGTATGGTTTCTCCGACAATATGCCCGAGCGACAACGGCGCCTGACGGTGGATGCATGCATCTCGTACCGCGGCATACTGGCCGTTCTCGGTTTTGAATAGTGCAATTTTATGGCCCAGTATCGTACGAGCCAGTATATTTCCATTGGCCAACTCATTTGGCGTGGCGGCAACATACCACGAGTTATTTACATACATGTTGGCTCTCCTCTTTTTATTTAAAACCAAAGCCCAAGTCATTCATCGCCTGGCAATCAATTTCTTCGTATAACAAGGCACTTCGACCACATATTTCGTAGCGCGATAGTTGTCGAAAGGGCAGACTCCCGTCACCAGCGCAGCATCGAGAATGCTGCTTATGGCAGCAGTGCTGAAACAGCGGCTGACGCCATCGGAAAAGTTCAAGGTGATCCGGTGTAACTGCTCTTTCATATGCTGGTGGCTTCCGTAACAGGCTCGGCTCGATCCGGCAGGACGCCTCCATCCATGATTACGTTCGTGGTCCGATCATAGAAAGCACACCCTAGGGGTGGCACTCCCATGGACTACGTCCTTATCCCGATAGTGCAAAATTCTGGTTTGGGTAATGCCTTGCGAGAATCGGCGGAGATCAGTGCACGGGAGGCCCGTCAGCGCCGTCGATGTATGCGCGAGGCGCAGAAAAGATCCATCACCTGTTGGCGAGAGAGCTGCACTGGGTAGCCAGATCGAGCGGTGTCACTTTGAACTACGCCGGCGCCGATGCATTCCGTCATCTAATTACCTGGGTCGACTAGCGAAACGGTGTTCGTCATGCCTATGGAGTCGGTCTCTCGACGGCAGGCTCGAGAAAGGCTACATGCCCCAGCCTGAACGTTTCCGCTGACTGCTCCATATAAGCCTCGCTTGTCTCTTGTCACGGCGACTGGGTTGCAGGCTGCCGCTCTCGGTGCCTGCTCCGCGTTTCGCGGAAGCTTGTTCCAGATCAGGATTTTGCGCTGCCGGGATAAGGCCGTAGTCCATGGGAGTGCCGCTCCCAGGAGTGCTTTCTATGATTGGGCCATGAGCGTAATCGCCGGGTGAGTGCCTCCCGTCGATTCGAACCAAGCCAGCTACGGACGCTGACAACCGATGCCCGATTTGGAGTCGTCAGGATATGAAAGAGCAGATTCATCAGGTCACCCTGAACTTCGCTGATGGCGTCAGCCGCAGTTTCAGCGTCGCCGCCAAAAACAGCATTCTCGATGCCGCGCTCGCGGCGGAAGTTCCTCTGCTGTACCAGTGCCAGTCGGGCAGTTGTTCCAGTTGCATCGCGCATTTGTCCGAAGGTGACGCGGTCACCCGACCTGGAGCCAGCTCCACCTTGCTAGCCAGCGAATATGCCGCCGGTCAGCGCCTGCTGTGCTTGTGTCAGGCGCAGTCGGACTGCACCTTCGAGCTGGACTACGGTAGCGAGGTCGGCTCTAGCGCGGCCCGCGAGGCACATGCCTTCGTCGACTCTATCGAGCGCATCGCTAGCAACGTAATGCGCCTGACCTTGGAGCTGGCGGAAGGCGATTGGTTGGAATTCCGTCCTGGCCAGTTCATGCAGATCGAAGTGCCTGGATATGGCGCGGTCCGCAGCTACTCGCCGTCGAGTACGGCAGTTGTTCTTCCCAAGCTGGAGTTCTTGGTCCGGCTACTGCCGGGCGGTGCCATGTCTGGATACTTGGAAGAGAAGGCTAACAGTGAGGATGTGCTAACTCTAAGCGGTCCCTACGGAGCCTTCTTCCTGCGCGAGGAGAAGAGGCGCGCGCCGCATATTTTCGTCGCCGGCGGCACTGGTCTCGCGCCGATCCTGTCGATGATCGATGCCCTGCACCAAGGCAGCGGGCGCAAGCCGCCGATGCTGTTGAGCTTCGGCTGCGCCATCCCGGACGCGCTGTTTTGCCTCGACGACATCGAGCTGCGCCAGCAGTGGCTGCCGACCCTTGAGGCGCGCATCTGCGTCGACCGCGAGCCAGGCCCGGGGTTGCATCACGGCAGCCCGGTCAGCGCCCTGCGTGCCGAGGACGTCACCAGTCCCGAGACCGTTGCCTACCTGTGCGGCCCGCAACCGATGATCGACGCCGCTACCGCGCGCCTGATCGAGTTGGGTGTCGACCCCGCCAACATCTTTGCCGAACAGTTTGTGGCCAGTAACTGAGGAGTCCGTCATGCAACCGACCACGCCCATCGCCTTTTCCGCCGAACAAATGAAATGGTACGAACAGGCTTGCGCCAAGATCGACCCGGAACGCCTGCAAAACCTGCTGCTTGCGATCACCGACATTCACAGCCCGACTGGCGCGGCGCGTGCGGCCAGTGAGCACATGGTGGGCTACCTCGAGAAGATCGGCATGGCGGCGCGCTATCAGCCGATGAGCTTCACCAGCGGCAATGTGCTGGCCGAGATGCGGGGGAGTGGTGGCGGTGCCAGCGTGCTGCTCTATGCACCGATCGACACCCACCTGGAGTGCGACAAGACCGAGAAGCTCCTCACCGGTGACGCCTCTGAGGTGGACATGCAGCCGTCCGCGCAGATGGTCGACGACTGGGTTTTCGGCCTTGGTTCCTCCAACCCGAAAGCTATGGTCGCCACCCTGACTGAAGTCGCCACCGCGCTGATCGAGGCCGAGGTGCCGCTGATCGGCGACCTTCTCGTCGGCATGGCAGACGGGGGCATGCCAGTCGACCTCTCTGCGCGCCAGCATTCCGGGATGTCCAACGGTGTGATTCATCTGCTGAGCCGTGGTGCTGCGCCCGACTTCGCAGTGGTAATGAAGCCATGGAACTGGGTTTACCACGAAGAGCCTGGCATGGGCTGGTTCAAGCTGCGCGTCCACGGCACCCTTGGCTATGCCGGGGTTCCGCGCGGCACTCCCGGGTTTCGCAGCTCGGTTGTGCCGGCGGCGACGGTGATCCAGGATCTTGAGCAATGGATCATCGAATATGCCGAGCGCAACACCTCTGGGCAGGTCAAGCCACACGGCTGGATCGCCGGGGTGCGCGGCGGCGATCCGGAGCGCCCGGCCTTTCCGTCGGCTGTCACCGAGATTTTCTTCGACGTGCGGATCAACCCACGCACCAGCCCGGGAGCGGTCAAAGCGCAATTCGCCGCGTTCGTCCGCGAGCTGGAGGCGCAGCGCCCAGAGCTGGTACTTGACTGGGAGATGTACGGCTCGGTGCCCGGCGGCACAACAGATGCGCAGAACTGGATCGTCCAGTCGTGCCAACGCGGCTGGGAACATATCGAGCGGCGCCCGCATGGTGAGCCTGATCTGCTCGGTGGGCAGACCGACGGCGCCGCCTTGCGCCGCTTTGGCATCCCCACCGCGAGGATCGGCTGGCCGTGGCCGGCCGAGGGGGCACCGCTACCGGTCACCGAGGGCCTGGGCGGGATGGGCGCGACCTACATTCCAGATCTGATCCCCTGCGCGAAAAAGATCATGTACGCGCTGATCGACACTCTGACCCGGCCGCGCCACGAGCTTGGGCTCTAAGCCCTGGCTGAGACCCCCGATGAACAGGCCCGGCCCATGACGCACGAGTAGCAATGCTTGTACGCCCAGGTGCTCGGCGCCGATGGGCTAGCGGAAAGAATTTCCATTGCAATGAGGAATCCAGAGAATGATCAAATCGCGTGCCGCCGTAGCCTTCGCAGCCAACCAACCGCTGCAAATCGTCGAAGTGGATGTTGAGCCGCCAAAGGCCGGTGAGGTTCTAGTGCGCATCATCGCCACCGGTGTCTGTCATACCGATGCCTACACCCTCTCCGGTAAGGATTCGGAGGGCGTCTTTCCATGCATCCTTGGGCACGAGGGGGGTGGCATCGTCGAGGCGATAGGTGAGGGCGTGACCTCGCTGGCCGTGGGCGACCATGTGATTCCGCTGTACACCGCCGAATGCCGCCAGTGCAAATTCTGTACTTCGGGCAAGACCAACCTGTGCCAGGCAGTACGCGCTACCCAGGGCAAGGGCTTGATGCCGGATGGCACCAGCCGTTTCTCCTACCAAGGTCAGCCGATCTACCACTATATGGGGTGCTCGACCTTCTCCGAGTACACCGTGCTGCCGGAAATCTCCCTGGCGAAAATCCCCAAGGACGCGCCGCTGGATAAGGTGTGCCTGCTCGGTTGCGGCGTCACCACCGGCATCGGCGCGGTGCTGAATACCGCCAAGGTGGAGGAGGGCTCCACTGTGGCGATCTTCGGCCTCGGCGGCATCGGTCTGGCGGCAATCATCGGCGCGACCATGGCCAAGGCCTCGCGGATCATCGTCGTCGATATCAATCCAGCCAAGTTCGACATCGCCCGAGAGCTGGGTGCTACCGATTTCGTCAATCCGAAGGAGCATTCCAAGCCGATTCAGGAGGTCATAGTCGAGTTGACCGACGGTGGTGTGGACTACTCCTTTGAGTGCGTCGGCAACGTGCAACTGATGCGCGCGGCGCTGGAGTGCTGTCACAAGGGCTGGGGGGAGTCGATCATCATCGGCGTGGCCGGTGCCGGCCAGGAAATCTCCACTCGCCCGTTCCAGTTGGTCACCGGTCGCGTCTGGCGCGGCTCGGCCTTCGGCGGGGTGAAAGGCCGCACCGAGCTGCCGAGCTACGTGGAAAAGGCGCAGAAGGGCGAAATCCCGCTGGATACCTTCATCACCCATAACATGCCGCTGGAAGACATCAACCAGGCCTTCGAGTTGATGCACGAAGGCAAGAGCATTCGTACTGTCATTCATTTCAATCGCTAAGTCAGTAGACCCAGTGATGGCTGTCAGGACGCATCCTGCCCTGGCGGATCAGCAACGCCAACCCACCTCGTTCTTATCAAGGAGAACTATCAAATGAGCGTCTTTACTCACGTTACAGTCGGCACCAACGACCTGCACAAAGCCCGCAGCTTTTACGACAATGTACTGGGCAAGCTGGGCCACAAACGTATCGCAGATCTGGGCGAGAACGGCTCGATCTGGGGCGAGAACGCACCGTCTTTCTTCGTCCTGAAACCGGCCAACGGTGCGCCCGCCAGCGTCGGTAACGGCGTCACCGTCAGCTTCGAGGCGCCAGATCGTGCCGCGATCGATGCTTTCCATGCCGCTGCACTGGCTGCCGGAGGTAAGGACGAAGGCCAACCCGGTCCACGCGATTGGGCACCGCACGCCTATGCCGCCTATGCCCGTGATCTCGACGGCAACAAGCTGGCCGCCTACTGCTTCAAACCAGCCTAAGCCTGACGTGAGGCCAGCCCCAACTGGCCTCGCTAATCCTAGATTTACTTTTCATACCAGCAAAGAAGCCAATGTAGTGGTCCAATGAAACCGACCTACTTCAAGAAGATAATCTCTCAACGGTTGCGCAGAGGCCGAGGGTAATCCCTCATGAGCCGATTTGAGATAACGAAGTGGTATCTGCTCAAGGGTCAGGGAGGAATTCCATGCTTTTAGACCCTGTGGAGATTCAGAGCATTCCTGACAACGTCTATTCCAGGCAATTGTTCCAAGGCTTCCACTGGTTACGCTTTAGTCCTCCGTTGGAGCGCGAGTACCGCCAGCATATGAGCGAAACACAGGCGCGCTATCAAAAACTCGCAATACTCCTGGCCTTGGCGATCTGGATTTTGTTTGCGGTTGTGGATATCACACGGTTGCAACTGCTGCAGGGTTTTCCCAACTACAACAGCAACATCTGGATGGTTGTACTGATTCGTTGGTCGATCATGCTGGCCCTCGCCATGCTCGCGATTCAGATGTTTGCCGGGCGTATGACCAAGTACGCAGCAAAGGCCGCAGCCTTTACACTCTTCAGCATTGGCGTCGGCACGGCGTTACTGGTTGTGCTCTATAGGCTCGAAGGGGTAGCGCTTTCGGACAGCGTGCAGCTGCTTCTGATCATCGCGATCTTTTTCCCTCTTGGGCTATCTTTCTACGGCAGCATCCTGGTGGCGCTATCCGTCAGCCTGATCACCATCCTGATAGGGTTGATGATGTTGCAGGGCGAGATGCATGAAGACCACATTCGCCTGACATGCATGCTTCTCTTAGCCGTGCTGGTGGGCGCTGTCGGTGGATATATACGCGAACATGTGCAGCGCGAGCAGTTTCTTCTACGGCACCTGCTCAGTTGGCAAGCAAACCACGATCCACTGACGGGGCTGAACAATCGGCGCAGCTTTAGCCTGCATCTGGAAACGGTGCTGCGCCAGACCCGGCGCGAAGGCGTCGGGTTGGCATTGGTCATGATCGATATCGATCACTTCAAGCTGTTCAACGACACCTACGGTCATCCGGCCGGCGATCAGGCGTTGCAACGTGTGGGCCAGGCGCTGCAAGGCTTTGCCCGCAGACCTATGGACATGGCCGTACGAGTCGGTGGCGAGGAGTTCGCCTTACTGCTTTATGCAACCGAGAAGGTACAGGTGAGCGAGTTGACCAAGCAATTGCAGGCAGCGCTGGCGGCACTGCACATCCCCCACGCGACCTCGCCTACAGCGAGCCATCTGACAGCTAGTATCGGTGCCATCATGGCTATGCCTGATGATAGTAATGAATCGCTGTATCAGCGCTCTGATGCGTTGCTTTACCAAGCCAAGCAAGCTGGGCGTAATCGCGTGACACTGGGCTGATGGAGCGTGGCTCCGGCACGGGGCTTCGCTACACAATGTGAGCGGTTGGCCAACTGTTTCCAGGGCTACGGGTACCTTTCAATCTACGATTCTTGGAGAGCGTCGATGGCACGTTTGGCTTGGCTGATTGTGTTGAGTGCAGTTGTGTTTCAGGCTCAGGCGCAAGAAGTGTTGCGGTTCAAAACCTGGAAGAACTATATCGACCCCACAGTACTAGAGAACTTCCAGCGCGAGACAGGTGTACGGGTTGATTACCAGACGTTTACTACCGCGGAAGAACTCAATCAGGCCCTGGCGCGCGGCGACCTTATCGATGTAGTGGTGCCGTCGCACTTTCAGCTTGCTGGTCTGATTACCAATAAACGCCTACAAGCGTTGGATTTTCGTCAGTTACCACAACACGCTAACGTCGACCCGAATTTGTTGGCATTGCTGGCCGGACTCAACTCGGCTAATCGCTATGCGGCGCCCTATCTGTGGGGAACTGTTGGTCTGGCAGTTAACCAAAAACTTGCCGAGCCTGCGTTTGGTGGCCCCTTGCCTAACAGCTGGGGGGTGTTGTTCGATCAAAGCCAAAGTGCCCGCCTTGAGGGGTGTGGGATTGGTTGGCTTGATGCTCCTGAAGAGACGGTATCGCTGTGGTTGAACTACCGGGGTAAGAACCTGAGTCGCAGCAGTGAGCGACAGATTGCACATGCAGGCAAGCCGCTGTTGGAGTTAGGGGGCGGACAAGCTCGCTGAATAATGAACGTTATATCGAGGACCTTTCCTCTGGGCGGTTGTGCGTGGCCATGGCGTGGGTGGGGCATGCTTTGACTGCCGCCAAGGCCAATCCTTCGTTGCATTACTATATTCCTCAAGAGGGGGCTTTGGTGTTTATCGACAGCCTGGCCATCCCAGCCAATGCACCGCATCCCGAGCTCGCATATCGCTTTATCGACTATCTGATGCAGCCTAAAAACTCTGTGAGCAACTCGCTTGCAACTCAGTTCTATTCGCCGTTGTCGAGCAAGTCTCCGGAAATGGTACAGCTGGCCAGGGAGCAGCCAATGCTGGTACCTAATCAAGCGGAGCGACGCCGCCTATATTTCCTGGAAAAGCTTTCTGCAGAGCAAAAGCAAGCTGTCGACAGCATTTGGCGGGGCGTGAAGCAAGCCCGTGGACTACCCCCGCCACCATAGACATTTTCCAGCCTCATATTGAGGCGCGTTCAAACGCCTCGGGGCTGATGCCGCCCAGGTGACTGTGGCAGAGAGTTACGCTGGCTGGGGCAGCTGGATTACGCCAATCCGTTGGAGCTGGTGAAGCCCTTTAAGATCGACGAAAGGGAGTTGTCTTGGCTGACCGATGATCAGATAGGCATTCTGCTTGAGGCCATTAGGGCAGGGTGCGATAACCCGCACGTTGAGCTCATCACTCTGATTTGCCTAGCCACTGGCGTACGTTGGTCTGAGGCCGAGGGGTTTACGCCCCTGTGCCGGATGCTTCACGCAGTAAAGTCGGGTGAGGTAGGGCGCGTTGCGGGTCATTTCCACGCAGCCCAGCGGCTTGGGTGAAGTCGTCGCCTGTGCATACAGGGTTTTCACGGACTGCGCACGGCTGCGCGCCGACCCGATACAGATCGCGATTACGCACACGCCCGACGTAGTAGGGGGCGTGCCGAGATAAGGGGGAAATTAGGACATTCGTTCTGTAATTATTTGATTTTAAAGATTGTTTGTATGGGTTTTTTGGCTCAGTCCTTGTGCCGAAATGCACCTCATCTCAGCGGGATTACACGGGCAGGCCGATGGACGAGGATCTGCACAAGTGCGTTCGGGAACTGCTGGGCGCCAACATGGGCATTCGAGCCGCCGCACGGCACGCGAACTCCTCCACCACGGTGCTCAAAATCCGCGATCAGGTGGCGGGCTATAAAATTATCGCTGGGGGCAGAGTCGGTATCGCGGTCATCAGAGCTGATCGGCATACCCGTCATTCCGAGGATACCGATAAGGTCCCCACCAAGTACGGATTGCATTTCGCGACCTGCTTCTACCAGGGGACCGAGCATGCTATCGGCGATGGCCTGCGGTGCTTCGACGCCGGTGCCCAGGGCGAGCACAAGCTGATCCGTGGCTTCAAGTCGGTGATCACCCTCTCCGGGCCTTGGTTGGCCCACCCCGGCCTGCGCTCGGCGGTGGGAGAGTTCGTGCGACAGGGGCGAGGGGTGCAGGCGTACGCCGGGGAGGCTCGTGCCCTACACCCCTATCGACAGGCCTGATCAGGCAATGCTGGTGGTGCTGGCGGTGCTCCCGCCCCACTCGAGGAAACGGATCTTGTGCACCTCGCCCTCGCTGTCCTCGTAGACCAGGGTCACCGGTACCACGCCCGTCTTCTGGGACGTGTCGGTGCGTTGCAGCACCTTCTGCACATCGATTTCCATTCCATAGTGGTAGTCCACGGCGGAGATACTCGCGCCGGGTTCTTGCAGGCCATCCTGGGCGAATACACTGGGCGCGAGACTGGAAATCACGGCGCTGACAACTGAGGCCAATTTCATAAGGCTGTTCCTCTGCTGGAGTTCGCTTAACAAGGACTTCATGTGACCGTCGATGAAGGTGAAGTTCACTCCACCCCGACGAACGCCCCCTGTTTGGTGTTGCCAGGGCCGCGCGTAAAGGCCACCAAGTCACAGCAATCCCCCGTGGTTGCGGCTCTCGACCACTCGTCCTTTATCCAGCACCACAAGGTGGTCTCCCAGGCGGTCGATGCTTTCCCAAAGCAGCAATTATTGGCAATTATGCTTAAGGGTATAAATTATGTTCGCGAGCATAATTGACCATAAACCTATCGGCAGGCCTTACTGAGAACAGCGGGAGCGAGGAGTGGAGATAATCGTTGACCAGTCCCGAGATGCCAGGCGTGCGCATGTTGCCCATGCCCTGGCCACCACCCGTATCTCGGGCCAGGTGCCCAGTGCCCTGATGGTGAGATTGCTCGGCGAATACAAAGCGGGAAAGTATCTTCGACCCAGCTCACCAAGGTGGTGAAAGCGCATTACTGCCGCTGAATGCTGCCGACGCTTTGCCTCTGGAGACGGCTTTGGTAGTGCCAGTTAAGGAGCGAACATTCAGCCGAGCGCAGAAGGAGCAGGCTGTGAAACGAGTCATCACCAAGCCAGTCAAGGTGGTATTCCGGCTCGACGGGCGATCGAGGTCAGGATGCTTGGTCTTTCGAAGAAGGTACGTGTCGCATCAGTTCGGGTGCTGCGCTGCTGGCGCGACCGCGCGCTAATCCTGCTCGGCTTCTGGCGCGCCTTTCGCAGTGACGAGCTGTGCCGTCTGCAGGTCGAGCACATCCAGGCGCGAGCCGGGGAGGGCATGACCCTCTTCCTGCCGCGGAGCAAGGGTGATCGCGACAACCTCGGCACCAGCTACTCGGCGCCGGCCTTGCAGCGCCTGTGTCCGGTGCAGGCTTACCTGGAGTGGATCGCGGTGGCGGGGCTTGCCCTCGGCCCCGTGTTTCGTGGGATCAACCGCTGGGGGCAGCTGCAGGTCACGCCGTTGCACCCCAACAGCGTGATTCCGCTGCTGCGGCAGACGCTGCAGCGCGCGGGGCTGGACGGTGAGCAATACAGCTGTCACTCGCTACGCCGCGGCTTTGCCACCTGGGCGACGTGCAACGGCTGGGACCAGAAGTCCTTGATGAGCTACGTCGGCTGGAAGGACGCGAAGTCGGCGTTGCGCTATGTCGAGGCCGCGAGGTTCTTCGCCGGCGCCTTGCAAGCGCCCGCAGTGCGGGAGTTTTCGGCTATCCCTCTGCCAGATGAGGTGGGCTGACCGGCGGGGTCAGTCATCGAGGTTTTTGGCGAGGAAGTCGACCAGCAGCAGCGGCTGCGGACTGTCGATGACCGAGTTTAAGGCTTGGAGGTGTCTACGAAACTAGGGGCGATTCAAATAATCTTCTTCGAGGGCGCGGCCGAGAAAGGTCGTGAAATGGAGACGGTCGCCCCTAACAGGGCCAATGGAGAAGGCAGCCCACAAAAGCTCAGGCAACTGATTTGCAGGCATCTGTCACCCGTCGATCGTTGAGCTGAACACCGGCCCAAGTGGGTGTTGCTCTTCGAGCCTAGCTGCCAAAATTAAATCATCCTTTGAAGGAAAGTGACGCAGAAGCCTCCGTGCCTCGCCCCGCACAGATTCGGGCAGAGTCGAATCCCGGCTCAGGTCCACCAGGAACTCCCGTGTCTGGATAACGGATCTAGTACGCTCATCGGGCATCGTCATGCATTCATCCTTCTGCGGCGACACGCGAGACCGCCTTCCCCGCAGATATGAAAGCCGAAATGACTATGTGCGTGCGCGACCGCTTACCAAGCGCTGTAGACTCTCGCGCGCAGCTAGTAATGGAGGTGTCAGCTCCGGCATCTTCTCCGTGAAGCGCGCTGTCGGAAAGTGCGTATACATTCCCTTGCAGATCGAGAAACGCAGTAGCCAAGGCGCACACCCCGATCTGATGTTCCTCAAAGTCCCATGCAACCTGCTCCTGCCTGACTTGCTCAAGCTCCGTCGCCAACTGTGCGTTGTCGAAGAGCCGGTGAGTGAGCGCAAGCTTCAAATGGCGCGCAAGCTGATGTGCATTGAGCGTTGCCAAAAGGGCTTTGCCGCTGGCGGAGCAATGCAACGGAACGCGCTCACCAGCTGCCGACACCGCCTGGAGGCGATGAGCCGCCGTGATTTGCTGAATAACCACGGCCGTACCCCTCGCTTGCCTTGCGCGGTGTCGTGTATGAGCGAATTACAGCCACTAGGTAAAGCACCTAACACATGGTTCAAGTCGTTCGCTTCGCTCAATGGAACATCCAAAAGCTACGCTTTTTGCTGCCCCTTAACTCAGGCGTTAGGCGCTGGAATGACACTCCATGCGAGATATCTTCATGATACCTGTCGATTTACTATCGCGTCGTTCGACCATTAGGTGCCACTACCACTCGAAATGGTGTAATGGGATGAATTCGACAGCAGATAGAGCCGAGATAGAAGCGCTCTTCCAACGATTGGTAAGAGCGCATGCTGACCGCGACGCAGACGCCATCGTCGAGGCCTATGCGCCGGACGCTGTGATTTACGACCTGGCGCCGCCGCTAGGGCGCCGCGGAATGAAACGCGACAGCGTCGCGACATGGCTTGCAGGCTGGGACGGGCCAATCCAGATCGGTGCGCGCGACGTCGATCTCACCGTCGACGGCGACGTGGCGTTCGCATCAGCGCTAAACCGAATGCGCGGGCGACAGAGCGGTGAAGACCAGGATCTTTGGTACCGCACTACGATGTGTCTTCGGAAGACGAACGGGCGATGGCGCATCGTCCACGATCACTCGTCCGTGCCCTTCCACATGGATGGGAGCTATCGCGCTGCTATTGATCTTAAGTCGTAGTGGTTTGCGTGGAATGTACGGGATATTTGTTGCGCAATAAACAAATAAAGACACTATACTTTGCGCATAGTTAGTAATTTATCTGGCGCTGATGCGCGTTATGCGTTGTGCTTATGTGTAGTCCCTGCCGGCTCCGCCTCGCAGGGATTCGCGACCAGCCCCTGATAACCCACTCCTGAATCTGCTAGCCTTTGAGCCGCTTTTAACCCAGGGGTTGTCTGCCGCCTAGCGAGTGGGGCAACCCTGCGTCAACCCATGGAAGCCTTGAACATGTCTATTTCGTCCCTCGATCCACTGGACTTCGAAATCGTCCGTGAACTGCAGGAAGACGGCCGCCGCGCTTTTCGCGAAGTTGCGCGCAACCTCTCGGTTCCCGAGGCCACCATCCGCACGCGGGTCAAGCGCCTGCAAGACCAGGGCATCGTGCAGATCCTGGCGTTCACTAACCCATCCAAGCTGGGGCATGCCAAGCTGGCGCTGTTGTTCGTCAACGTGGCGCCGCAAGATCACGAACGGGCCGTCGATACGCTGGGGCGCTGGCCGGAAGTCAGCTACCTGTCGACCACCATGGGCACTGCGGATATCTGCGTGCAGGTGCTGTGCCGCGATGATGATAGCCTGTGGGCCTTGCAGCAGCGGGTGCGCAGCCTGCCGGGCATCCGCGACGTGAGGATGCTGCAGGAAGTGAAGGTGCACAAGATCCGCTTCACCATTCCGCCGATCGAGCCCGAGAGCTGATCCTCCTCCTGACCAGCAGGCCTTCGCTCCGCTAATACCTTCCCGCCCCGCCTTCCCCGCTGAGCCACTGCGCCTCCTGCAGTGGCATGCGTCCCCATTTGCGCAATGCGCAGCTCAGTAATTGAATCTCTGCGCAATGCGCGCTGTTGTGAGGCAGATGTCCTCCATTCATCCCCCCTTTTTTTCCGCCTGAAATGCCCCCGAGTGCCGTGCCAGATCGTCGCGTAGCGGCTGGGCACGGCCTTGTTGCGGTCATGCGCTGAAATTGATATTTGCGTAATTATTGTCGTTTTAAGTTGCGCAATGCGTATCAATAGAAAATAAAAATATACACATGCGCAAAAAACTGTCTTAGGATCTGCTCATCGACACCCATGACAAAACCACAAGATGAGGGCGATGCAGATGCACCAGGCCAATCCCGGCACCGAGCCGACCGCGGTACTCGCTAAAACCATTCGCTGGTGGGACGGGGTGGCGATCACCCTCAGCCTGCCCGCGGCCCTGTTCGTCGGCCTCGGCTATTCGATTGGCGCGATCGGGGCCTGGGCGGCCATCGCCCTGTGGGCCGTGATTGCGGCCGTCGCCGTGCTGCACAACTGGCTGTATTCGG
This sequence comes from Pseudomonas cavernicola, assembly GCF_003596405.1. Classification (NCBI taxonomy): domain Bacteria; kingdom Pseudomonadati; phylum Pseudomonadota; class Gammaproteobacteria; order Pseudomonadales; family Pseudomonadaceae; genus Pseudomonas; species Pseudomonas cavernicola. The sequence continues at coordinate 2,154,637 of NZ_QYUR01000002.1, read as the reverse complement.
AAATGGGCGCCATGTTTGGTGAGAAGTCCGGCGGCATCGCGCTCTACGCCAACGAGGCCTGGAGCCGGCGTTTTCCCAGCCTGGGGCCGCTGGCCACTTACGCCTACTGGTTCGCCTGGGCCACCGCCCCGGCGATCTGGGGCCTGGCGGTGGCGCAGATCCTTTCCGAGCAGTTCTGGCCGGACGTCACCTTCAGCTACAACCTGGGGCCGATCCAGTTGGGGCTGCCGCAGTTCATCGCCCTCGGCGTGGCGCTGATTTCCTGGGCCCTGAGCATGATCCAGTTGCGCTTCACCATGGTGATCCTCACCGTGGCCGGCGTGCTGCTGATGATCCCGGTGCTGATCTTCGGCACCAGCTTCCTCACCGCCGACGTCTGGAACACCAGCAGCTTCACCTGGCGCACCGGCGAGGGTGTCGAGGGCCTGCGCACCATCCTCGCCTGGCTGTTCATCATGGCCTGGTCGGCTTACGCGGTGGAGGCCGCGGCCTCCTTTATCCCCGAGTTCCGCGACACGGTGGCGGATACCCGCAAGGCGCTGCGTATCTCCGCGCTGATCCTGTTGCTGGTGTTCACCCTGACCCCGCTGGGCCTGGCCGGCCTGCTCGGCGAGCAGGTGCTTACGGATAAGCCCTACGGCTTCCTGCAGGCGGGCGCCGAAGTGCTGATGGGCGGTGGCGCGGCGCCGATCACCCTGGTGCTGATCGCCGGCATCTTGGTGCTGTCGGTGATGGGCACGGCCGATGCCGGTCGGGCGTTGTACCAGAGTTCGCGTGATGGCCTGACCATCCGCCAGTTCGGCACCCTCAACCGCGCCGGCGTGCCGGCCCGGGCGGTGACCGTGCAGCTGCTGATCAACATCCTGATGGTGCTGCTGGTCGGCAACCCGCTGGCGGTCATCGTCGCCGGCAACGTCGGCTACATCCTTGCCCACCTGCTGGCGGTGTCCGGCTACGTGATGCTGCGCTGGGATCGTCCTGACGCGCCGCGGCCGATCTGCCTGTCGCGCTCCTGGACCGGCATCGCCATCGCCCTGGCGTTGTTCGATGCGCTGATCCTGGTGGTCGGCATGACCGGCGCCGCCATCACCGGTTATGGCGGCCTCAAGGAGGTGCTGATCGCCGTGGCCGTGCTGACCATCTCCCAGGCGCTCTATTGGCTCAGACGCCTGCAGGACCGCGAGGACTCCGAGTCCGGCGCCGCGCACAAAGCCCCGTAACCGCTAGAAAACCCCGAACAGGAGTGCGCCTGATGCGTGCAGACAACAACCCCCGGCTGCAGTGGCCGAACAAGAGACCGGTCGCCGTTTCCCTGACCTTCGATGTGGATGCCGAGGCCGGCCTACTGGGCGACAGCCCGACCTTCGCGCGCCGCCTGACCAGCCTGTCCGAGGGCCGCTTCGGCGTGACCCGCGGCGTGCCGCGGATTCTCGAACTGCTGCGCCGGCACAAGATCCCGGCGACCTTCTTCGTGCCCGGCTACACCGCCGAACAGCACCCGCACCTGGTGGAGATGCTGCTCAAGGAAGGCCACGAGATCGGTCACCACGGCCATATGCACTTGCGCAGCGACAAGGTCAGCGCCGAGCAGCAGACCGAGGAGATGCAGCTGGGCCTGGAGGCCCTGGCCAAGGCCGGGGCGCCGAAGCCGGCCGGCTACCGTTCCTCGTCCTGGGAGCTGACCCCGGAGACCTTCGAGCTGGTGCTGGCCAACGGCTTCGCCTACGACTCCAGTTGCATGGGCGACGACCGTCCCTACTACGAGCAGTGGAACGGCGCCTCGATCCTGGAAATCCCGGTGCACTGGTCGCAGGATGACTGGCCGATGTTCGGCTGGAGCATCGACAACGGCGGCAACTTCACCGCACCGCGCGTGCTGTTCGACAGCTGGCTGGCGGAGTACGAGTCGGCGCGCCGCGATGGCCGCCACACCAGCTTCACCATGCACCCGGAAGTGATCGGCCGCGCCGCGCGCTTCGAGCAACTGGAGCGCCTGGTCGAGCGCATGGCCAGCGATGGCGATGTGTGGTTCGCCCGCCTTGACGAGGTGGCCAAGCAAGTGGCCCCGCAACTGCAGCAGGTGAGCAAATGAGCCAGGTATTCCGTTCCACGGTCTGCGAGCCGACCGCCCGCGGTCGCGAATTCGGCGAGACCTTCGCCACCAAGATCCGCGCCACGGTGGCGGCTTACCAGGGGCTGTTCGACCGCGTTGCCTCAAGGCCTTTCGATCTGCGCGCCATGGGCGCCCAGGCCCTAGCCCGCATCGAGGCCTTTGCGCCATCGCTGCACCAGGAAATCCTTGGCATGGCCGAGGGCGCGGGCGTCGAGGCCGACTACATCGGTGCCATCAATGCGCGCACCGAGATCCTCGCCGCCCTCGGTGCACCGCTGCGCGGCGAGTGCTCCACCGTGGTCAAGGTCGACCCCTGGGGCGCGCCGGTGACGGCGCAGACCTGGGACTGGTACAGCGAGTTCGCCGAGCAGTGGCTGGTGTGGGAGATTCCCCACGCCGACGGCCGTCTGACCACCACCGTCACCGAGTACGGCATCGTCGGCAAGCCCGGGGTCAACAACCGTGGCCTGGGTGTGCACTTCAACATCCTTCACCACGAACGCGACGGCGGCGATATCGGCGTGCCGGTGCATGTGCTGTCGCGCTGGATCCTCGACAGCTGCTCGGACATCAACCAGGCCCTGCAACTGTGCAACAGCACCGAGGTTTCCGCCTCCAGTTCGCTGACCCTGATCGCCGCCGTGGACCATTCCAGCTGCGCGGTGTCGGTGGAGATCCATCCGGGCGGTCCGGGCCTGGTGTTCCCGGCGGCCGACGGCCTGCTGGTGCACACCAACCATTTCCTCTCGGCCCCGGCCAGTGCCTTCGACACCGAGCCGCGCGCCTACCCGGACACCTTGATCCGGCATGACCTGCTGGTGCGCCGCCTGAGCAACCAGCCTGACCTCAGCGCGCTGGACCTGCTCACGGCGCTGAACAGCCACCTGGGCAGCACCGGCGCGGTCTGCTGTCACCCGGCTCCCGGTCAGCCCGAGACCGGTCAATACGCCACCCTGGCCAGCATCACCCTCGACGTGCTCGGCGGCACCCTGCAGGCCCTGGCGGGCGGCTCCTGCCGCCACCTCTAACTCAACGACAACAAAAGCGGAGCCATTCCCATGCTCAAACTCAAACGCCTCGACAACATGGATATCCTCACCCACAACGTGCAGCGCCTGGTGGACTTCTACCACGGCACCCTCGGCCTGGGCTTCTTCCTGCCCTACGAGGCCGAGGAGCGCTGGGCCGCCATCGAAATGGGCAACGTCACCCTGTACCTGTTCCACACCGAGAACGACTCCCCGGTGGCGCGGCGCACCGCGGTGAACCTGGAAGACAAGCCGGGCTTCGACTCCTTCGCCTTCGAGGTGGAGAACCTCGACGAAGCCATCGCCTACCTCGACGGCAAGGTCGAGTGGGTCACCGCCGAACCCATCGAGTGGCAGCACCCCAACGGCACCCACTACCGCTACCGCCCGATGTTCGACCCGGACGGCAACATGTTCTACGTCACCGAGCCGCACAAGACCGTCTGAGTCAGGAGCACAACCATGCCCAATTCCCAGAAGAGCCTGGCCTGCCAGGCTCCCGAGTCGGTGCTGAGCCTGTCGCCCGAGGCGCAGAAGCTGAGCGGCCGGGTCGCCCTGATCACCGGTGCCGGCCGCGGCGCCGGCCGTGCCCATGCACGCCTGCTGGCGGCCCGTGGCGCGGCGGTGGCGATCGTCGATATCGATGAGGACGTCGCCCGCGCCACCGCCGCGGAAATCGCCGAGGCCGGTGGCCGCGCCATCGCCCTGGCCGCCGACATCACCGACCGCACGCTGGCCGAGCGCTGCGTGGCGCACGTCGCCGAGCAGCTGGGCGGCCTCGACATCCTGGTGCACAACGCCGGGCTGATCTATTCGATGACCGGCCTGGAGCAGACCGACGACGCCAACTTCGACCGCCTGCTGGCGATCAACGTGCACGCGCCGCTGTACCTGACCCGCGCGGCCCTGCCGCACCTGCGCCAGAGCCGCGCGCCGCGGGTGATCTTCATCAACTCGCAGTGGGGCCAGGTGCCGGACGGCCATTCCTACGGCTACATGGTCAGCAAGGCGGCGCAGCTCGGCCTGATGAAGACCCTGGCCAAGGAGTTCGTCGGCGAGGGCATCCTGGTCAACGCCATCACCCCCGGCGCCATCCTCACCCGCATGGTGCCGGACGAGTACATCGAGCCCGAGAAAGCCAACATCCCCCTGGGCCGCCTGGTGCACCCGGAGGAGATCGCCGCGGCCGTCGCCTTCCTCGCCTCCGACGAGGCCGCGTTCATCGCCGGCCAGGCCATCCCCGTCAATGGCGGCGCGCTGCTGGTCGGCATCTAAGACAACAAGAAAACCTGTGAGGAAATGCCATGACTACTCAAGTTACCCAGCGCCAGCGCGCTGAACAGGCCATGCGCCGCCAATGGTTCCCGGTCGCCCGCTCGATGGACCTGGACAAGCCGCAGTCCGCCACCCTGCTCGGCGAGAAGCTGGTGGTGTACCGCACCGAGTCCGGTCAGGCCGTGGTGCAGGCGGCGCGCTGCCCGCACCGGGGCGCCGACCTGTCCCTGGGTGAAGTACACGGCGAAAACATCGCCTGTCCCTACCATGCCTGGCAGTTCTCCGCGCAGACCGGCAAGTGTAGCCGCGTGCCGTCGCTTGAAGATCAATGCAAGATCCCCCCAGGCGCAGCCATCCGCACCTACGCCTGCAAGGAGCGTTACGGGCATGTCTGGACGGCCCTGGAAGAGCCGCTGTTCGAGCTGTATGACCTGGCCGAATGGCGCGAGCTGAACCTGAAGTGGCTGGCCGCCGAGCCGCTGGATTCCCCCACGGGCGTGGCGGTGGCCATCGAAAACTTCGGTGACGTGGCGCACTTCGCTTACATCCATCGCGGCATGATGGGCCATGTGAACCCGGTCGTTGAACCGTTGAACGTGCGCCGCGAGGGCCTGGACATCTGGATGGACCGGCCGCTGCAGTCCTGCGGGGGCGAGTGGGCCAGCGACGGCGACTGCATGATGGGCTACCACATAGTCGCGCCGGGCCTGGTCGCCATCACCTACGACTACGAGCGCCTGGGCAAGCGCGTGGTGGCCGGCTTCCCCTGCCCGGAAGCCTACGACCACGTGAAGATCTTCTGGGCCGTGGCCAACGACCGCGACTACAAGGGCGGCGACCTGCAGGAATGCCTGCGTGTCGAAGAACTGCTCTATCTCGAGGATCTGCCGGTGGCCGCCACCATCACCCCGCGCGAGATCGACTGGGACGCGACGGTCGTCGAGCACTCGGTGCCTTCCGACCTCTACACCCTCAACTACCGCCGTGCCTTCCGCGAGTTCATCGAGCGCGCCCACCAGCTGCCGGTACGCCTGGTTGACGAGCAGAGGGCGTCGTCGTGAGCGCCTTAACTGCGCAGTTCGAGGTACAGATCACTAGCAAGCGGCTGGAAGCCGAAGGCGTGATCTCCCTCGAGCTGCAGGCCACCGACCGCGCGTCGCTGCCGGAATGGACGCCGGGCGCGCATATCGACCTGCTGCTGCCCTCCGGCCTGGTGCGCCAGTACTCGCTGTGTGGCGATCCGTTGGATCGCCAGCGCCTGAGCATCGGCGTGCTGCTGGAAAGCAAGGGCCGTGGCGGCTCGCAGGAAGTGCATGGCAGCCTGCGCGTCGGCCAGAAGCTGGCCATCCGCGGCCCGCGCAATGCCTTCAGCCTGCAGGCCGACGGGCCTTACCTGTTCGTCGCCGGCGGCATCGGCATCACTCCGATCCTGGCCATGGCCCGGGCGGCACAGCGTGCCGGCGCCGACTGGCAGCTGCTGTACGGCGGCCGCTCGCGGCGCTCCATGGCCTTTATCGAGGAGCTACAAGCACTGGGCGGTGGCCGGGTGGAAATCCTCCCGGCCGACGAGGTCGGCCTGCTCGATCTTGACGCGGTGTTGGCCGCCGCTGCCGCGGGGCAGCAGGTCTACAGTTGCGGCCCGGCGCCGCTGCTCGATGCCTTGAGCGCGCGCTTCGCCGAAGCCGGCCTGAGCGAGCGTCTGCACCTGGAGCGTTTCGCCCCGGAGGCACCGGCGCCCGGAGCGGCGACGGGGGAAACCCTGAAGGTGATCCTGGCGCGCAGCGGCAGGGAAGTAGAGGTGCCCAACGACTGCTCGATCATGGCCGCCCTGCGCGCCGCCGGGCACGAGGTCGCCTCATCCTGCGAGCAGGGTATCTGCGGCATGTGCGAGACGCGGGTGCTGGACGGCATACCGGATCACCGCGACTCGCTGTTGACCGAAGGCGAGCGGGCGCGCGGCAACGTGATGATGCTCTGCGTTTCCCGCGCCCTGACCCCGACCCTGACCCTCGACCTGTAACCGGCCTGCGGCCGTGTGCACAACCCGCAACAGGAGCAAGTAGAAAATGGCCACTGAACAGCGGGCCTTGCAGGTGACGATCGTGGCCACCGTGCTGCTGGCCAGCACCGGTATCGCCTTCGGCCTCTACGCCGGTTCGCAATCTATCGTCTTCGACGGCCTGTTCAACGCCATCGACTCGTGCATGGCAGGGCTTGCCCTGCTGGTGTCCCGCCTGCTGGTAAAACAGCCCGGGCGGCGCTTCCAGCAGGGTTACTGGCATATCGAGCCGATGGTGCTGGCACTCTATGGCAGCGTGCTGGTGATCCTCTGTGTCTACGCCCTGGTCAACTCGATCGACGGCCTGATCCGGGGCGGACAGGAGCTGGCCTTTGACGATGCGATTGTCTATGCGCTGCTGACTGCGCTCGGCGCCGGGCTGATGTACGGCTACCTGCGCCGTTGCAATCGCCGCCTGCGCTCCGCCCTGATCCAGATGGATCTGCACAGCTGGCTGATGTCTACCGTCATCAGCCTGGCACTGCTGCTCGCCTTCAGCATCGGCTACCTGCTGCAGGGCAGCGAATATGCGGCGCTGACGCCCTATATCGATCCGCTGATCCTGGCACTGCTGACCCTGGTACTGATTCCGGCGCCCTGCCGCACAGTGTGCAAGGCGGTCCAACAGATCCTGCGCATCACCCCGCCCGCACTGGATGGCGAGATCGCCGGGCTGATGGCGCGGATGAGCCAGCGCTACGGCTTCGAGGACTTTTCCCAATGCGTCAGCCAGGTCGGCCGCGGCCTGTTCGTCGAGATCCATATCCTCCTGCCGGCGGCGATGAACCACTGGCCGGTCAACGAACTGGACGGCGTTCGCGCCGAGATCGCCAGCGCCATCGGTAGCGAGGGGCCCAACCGCTGGCTGGCGATCGGCTTCACCCGCGACAGCCGCTGGCTATGAACTCGCCCGCCACGCCCCCACTCGCGTCGCACTGAATCCCGGCGGCTCAGCCGCCCGCTGTCAGTCCAAGCAATTTCGGCCCGACCCACATCGCGGGTCGCTACCCGCGGCCGCGCGCTTGCCGGCGGCCACCGTTCCCCAGAGGGAGAAAACCTGGCGCGGCACGGGGGATACGACGCCGCGCCGGGCGCAAGCAATCCACTACAACAACAACGGAGACACCGATGAAACGCATGATGACGCTCGGCTTGGCCAGCATCGTTCTGGCCCCCTGGACACTGACCCAGGCCATCACCCTCAACGATGATTTCAGTCTGGCGCTGGAGGCCGGCCTGCTCAGCGACTACCGTTCGCGCGGCATTTCGCAGACCCAGGGCGATCCGGCCGTGCAGGGCTCGGCGACGCTGCTGCATTCCAGCGGCCTGTATGCCGGGGCGTGGAGTTCCAACGTCGACTTCGGCTTCGACAGCAAGACCCGTCAGGAGCTGGACTACTACGCCGGCTACTACTGGCAGGCGACCGACGATATCGCCCTGGATGTCGCCTACTACAAGTACACCTATCCCAAGCAGAGCGATCTCAACTACAGCGAGTACTTCGCCGAGCTCAACCTCTACGGCGCACGCCTGGGCGGCTACTACTCCGACGATATCGCTGGCGACCAGAGCATGCTCTACAGCTATGTCGGCTACGGCACCGTGCTGCCCTACGCGGTCGGCCTGGACCTGCGCTACGGCCTGGCTGACTACAAGGACCCGGTGTGGATTTCCAGCAGCGGCAGCAGTCGCGACAGCTACCACGAATGGGAGGTCAAGCTGAGCAAGGAGGTCTTCGCCCTGAACTGGTCGCTGAGTTATATCGACACCGACCTGTCCCAGGCCGAATGCGCCAACTACATGGGCTTCGACGATGTCTGCTCGGCCACCGTGGTGGCTGGCGTCAGCAAATCCTTCTAAGTGTCTCGGTGCGCTGCCGGCGGGTAGCGCACCCAGGAGTGAGCGCCATGTGGTTTTCCAATGCAAACACGAAACTGGCGACTGAACTGTCAGCGTTGATTGGCGCGCTGCTGGGCGGACAGCCAGTGGATCTGGGCTCCGTCACCATCCTGTCCAAACAGCCGCAATTGCGTCAGGCATTCGAGCAACTGGGGCAGCATTTAACGCGGCGCGAGGCAGAGCAGGCCGCTCAGGTTGAGCGCTGCAACGCCGAGCAAGTGACTGCGTTGGGATGCCAGTTGGACGACAGCAATCGCGAGCAGTTACGCCTGCACCAATTGCTGGAGCATGCTCAGCAATTGTTGGCGCAACAACAGGCGCGTCTAGTCGAGTGGGAGCAGGAGGAGCAAGTCTGGGCGCTGACCCGACAGAACCTTACCGAAGGCTGCTGGGAACTGTTGGTAGTCAATGGCGACCCCGAGCACCCGCAGAGTCAAATACGTTGGACTGACCAGTTCCTCGCCTTGGTCGGCTACAGCCGCCAGGAGCTTCCGGATGGTTGGGACAGCTACAACCGCATTGCCCATCCGGATGATCTCAAGCAGGTCATGGGCAATTTCGATGAGCTGATGCGCAGCCACGATAGCCACTCGTCCTACGTTGTCGAGTACCGCATGCGGCACAAGAACCGTGGTGACATCTGGTTCCGTGAGCGTGGGCGATGCCTGCGCAACGAGCAGGGCGTGCTGCGGCGGGTGATCGGTGCAGTACGTGATATCAGTGACGAGAAACAGGCCGAAGCAGCGCGTGAGCGCGAGCAGGCGGCCATTCAGGCCACCTACGGGCAGATCGCCCGAGTAGTTGGAGTGATCAAGAGTATTGCCGAGCAGACGAACCTTCTTGCCCTCAATGCTGCCATCGAAGCCGCCCGTGCGGGGGAGGTGGGTCGTGGCTTCTCGGTGGTCGCCGACGAAGTGAAGAACCTCGCCAGGCGTACCCGCGATGCTACTCAAGAGATTCAGGAGATGCTTAAGCGACGATAGTCGTTTGGCTGGTATACGAACTACTAACCGTTACGAGAGGCTGACTTAGACCTATTCCGTTGAAAAACTCGCCTGTTGAAAGATCGCTGCTCAGCCCGATGCCACTTTGCTCCGAGTGAATACCGATTTTTCAGGTCGTCGGAACATCTTTCTGAAGGCGATTCGGCATCGTCAGCCTGATCGACCTGATCAGCCATACTCGCCGCTCAGGTCGCTGCAACCTGCTCGGCCGTCTGGGGCTGCGTGGCGAGGTGCAGCTGGAGCAGGTGATGAGCAGACCGGTCACCTGCGTGGACAGCCGCACCCACGTGGTCGAGCTAATCCCCCTGTTGTCCGACCAGGGCCTGCATTGCCTGCCCGTGCTTGAGCAGGGTGAACTGGTGGGGATCGTCACCCAGACCGACTTGATTGCAGCCCTGCATCGGGATCTGATCATGCACTTGGGCTGAATCCCAATACTGTCTATATCAGCGGGTCCCGGCGTTGCGACCAGTCACTGTCGCCTTTGACCGCCTCACGCAACAGCGTGAAGGCCTGCTGCAGAACCGCCGAGTCCCGTTCGCGGGAATAGACCAGGTCGGTGAGATAGCTGAACTCCGGCGCCTTGGGCTCCCGTTCCAGAATCCCGCGGTCGAGGTAGCTCTGGACCACCCGGGTGCGGAAATAGCCGGAGCCGCCACTTTCGAGGATGTACTGCAGGGCCATCGGCCCCAGGTTGAAGCTGAGGGCGGCTTTGGCTTTATCCGGCAGCGCGGCGTCATGCTGACGGCGAAAGCCTTCGCCCCAGTCGATATAGGCTCCGCCGGCAAGCGGATCTGGATCAGTTTCTCCTCCAGCAGTTGCTCGACCTGTAGACCTGGCTAGTAGGCCGGCTGGTAAACCAGTGCGGCATCCAGCACCCCGAGCTCGAGTTGGCGCAGCAGGCTTTGACCGTCAGCAATTTCCGCGCGTATCGCGTGGGTTGGAATGTGCTCGCGTAATGTGCGCACCCAGCTGAGCATCAGCGGGTTGCACAGGCTGACTTCACCGCCGACGTGCAACAGGTTGCGGTAGCCATCCAGTAGCGGCAGATCACGCTGAGCGGCTTCCCAAGTCTGCACCATCTGGTTGGCATAAACGACGAAGGCCTCGCCGTTGGCCGTGAGTTTGGCCCCAGCACGATTACGCACGAATAGCTTGCAGTTGTGCTGGCTCTCGAGGTTCTGGACGCGCGCCGTGATGGCTGTCTGAGTGACGCGCAAGCAGCCCGGCTGCAGCAATGAAACTGCCACAACGAACGATTTCGAGAAAGGTGCGGGCGAGCTCGATATCCATGTGCCATCCCAGCTAGAAAGAGCGCGTCAGTTTACCCTTTTGCGTGAGATAGGTCGGGTGATCAAGATGGTTTTGAGATATTCCGTATTATGGTATACCATCACTTGGTGTTCGCTCACCCGCAGAGGGCGTCTGCCGATGTAGCGAAATCCAAGCCGATGCCGGACGTATGCACGGCATCTTCCGGTCTGCCTCAGGGGCATCACCGAATACAACAAAGGTCGAGGTAAGCGTCATGAAATTCTCTTTGTTCGTGCACATGGAGCGCTACGACGAGCAGGTAAGCCATCAGCAAGTGTTCGCGGATCTGGTCGAGCTGACCCAGATGGCAGAAGCCGGCGGCTTCCGTACCGTGTGGGTCGGTGAGCACCACGCGATGGAATACACCATCTCGCCGAGCCCGATGCCGATCCTGTCTTACCTGGCGGCGCGGACCACGACCATTCGCCTGGGGGCTGGCACCATCATCGCGCCGTTCTGGCATCCGATCCGCGTGGCGGGGGAGTGTGCCTTGCTCGATGTGATCAGCAACGGGCGGATGGAAGTCGGGCTGGCCCGCGGTGCCTACCAGTTCGAGTTCGACCGCATGGCCGGCGGTATGCCCGCGTCGAGCGGTGGCCAGCACCTGCGTGAGATGGTACCGGTGGTGAAGAAGCTCTGGCAGGGCGACTACGCCCACGACGGCGACGTGTGGAAATTCCCCACCTCGACCAGCGTGCCGAAGCCGCTGCAGCAACCCACGCCGCCGATGTGGATTGCCGCGCGCGATCCAGACTCGCACAACTTCGCGGTGAAGAACGGCTGCAATGTGATGGTGACTCCGTTGATGAAGGGCGACGAGGAAGTGCTCGACCTGGTCAACAAGTTCAACGGCGCCCTGGCCAACAACCCGGAAGTGGCACGCCCGCAACTGATGGTATTGCGGCATACCTTCGTCCACGAAGAGGGCGGCGATTGGGAAGTCGGGGCGCGGGGCATCTCGCGTTTCTACCGGACCTTCGAAGGCTGGTTCCACAACAAGCAGACTCCGGTGAATGGCTTTGTCGAGCCGACCAGCGAGGAGGCGGTCAAAGACCGTCCCGAGTACGACCTGAACAACCTGCGCAAGAACGTCATGATCGGCACGCCCGAGCAAGTCATCGCGCGGATCAAGCATTACCAGGAACTCGGTGTCGATGAGTTCAGCTTCTGGAGCGACAACAGCCTGTCGCATGCCGAGAAGAAGAAATCCCTGGAGCTGTTTATCAAGCACGTCGTCCCTGCCTTCGCCTGATTCGCTCAGCGCTTTGTAACCCGAACCCGGCCCGCCTTGCGCGGGCCGGGTTTTTTGGCGCCGCTCAAACAGGCTGAGTGCAGCGCGGGCTGCCTGGCTCGGTGCGAGAGGAAGTACCAAGGCGCTGCAGACGGTAGCCAAGATAACAGTCTGCCGCGCTATGTGAGCCTGCCGCTGGGTGGCGGCGCCACCGAACACCGCCGCCTGTAACACTCGGAGTCTTTATGCAGTTCAGGTCCATTCAGTTTTCCGTAGCTTGATCAGCCAGGTGGTGAGTTCGGTGCGGGAGCTCAACGCCGCCTCGAGCCATACCGCCAGCATCGCCATTCGCACGGATCAGGGCATCCACAAGCAGCTGGCCGAAATCGAACAGGTGGCCACCGCCGTGCATGAGATGGCGGCCACTGCGCAGGACGTCGCGCGCAATGCCAGCCAGGCCGCAGACGCGGCGCGCAACGCCGATCAGGCGGCGAATCAGGGCCACTGCCTGGCGGTGAACACCGCCGCGGCGATTACCCGTCTAACCTGCGATATCGGCTGTGCCGTCAGCGCCGTGCAGAACCTGGCCAGGGACGGCGAAAGCATCAATACCATCCTGGTGACCATCCGCAGCATCGCCGAGCAAACCAACCTGCTGGCGCTCAACGCGGCGATTGAGGCGGCGCGCGCCGGCGAGCAGGGCCGCGGCTTTGCCGTGGTGGCCGACGAAGTGCGCAACTTGGCGCAGAAGACCCAGCAGGCCACCGAAGAGGTGCATCGAATCATCCAGCAGTTGTAACTTGGCACGCGCGACGTGGTCCTGGTGATGGAGAGCAGCCAGGCTTATGTGGAAGGTTCGATAACCCCGAGAGCACGCAGTCTCAAGCGTATGGTTTGGGCGAAAAGCCCGCGAGGCGGTAGCTAGATAGGACTAGGTAGGACAAGGTTCACCGTGCACGCCCGAGGTGCCGACACAGGTGGTGTGCACAGTGAACCTTGTTTGGGAGGCCGTGGCGCCGGTCAGGCGCCGCCGGTCAATTTGCTGCCGAGGTCGGCATCATTCCATTCGCTGTAGACGCAGGCATCCGCCGCGGCCCAGCGCACGCGCACTTCGTGACCCGGTTGCAGCGGTAGCACGCCACCGGAGAGCGCTTTCACCGTCAGCGAAGTCCCGCCGGCGGTGCGCACGCTGTAGGTCAGGCTCTCGCCGAGGAATACCACCTCGGTGACGTTGGCCCGGATCTCGTTCCAACCCGCAGCGAGGCGCGTGCCTGCGGACTGCTCCAGCGTCAGCACCTCGGCTTTTTCCGGGCGCACCATCAGCAGCAACTCTTGCTCAGGTCGTACGCCAGCGGTCGGTCGCAGTGCCAGTGGCTGGCCTTCGAACTGTGCAGCGGCGTTGCCCAGGGCCTTCACCTTGAGGAAGTTCGAGTTGCCGAGGAAGGCTGCCACAAAGGCGTTCGGCGGGTTCTGGTAGAGGTCATAGCCGTTGCCCAGACCGACGATCTTGCCGTGGCTGAAGATGGCGATGCGCTGGGACAGACGCATGGCTTCTTCCTGGTCGTGAGTCACGTAGACGATGGTGATGCCCAGGCGCCGGTGCAGATGCCGCAGTTCGTCCTGCAGGTCCTCACGCAGCTTCTTGTCCAGTGCCCCGAGCGGTTCGTCCATCAGCAGGATGCGCGGTTCGTAGACCAGCGCGCGGGCGATTGCCACGCGTTGTTGCTGGCCTCCGGACAGCTGGGTGGGGCGGCGTTCGGCGAACTGTTCCAGCTGCACCAGTTTGAGCATGTCCTCGACCCTGCGTGCGCGCTCGCCGGCATCGCGTTTGCGGATCGACAGCGGGAAGCCAATGTTGTCGCGCACGGAGAGGTGCGGGAACAACGAGTAGCGCTGGAAAACCATGCCGATATTGCGTTTGTGCGGCGGCACCCGTACCAGCGACTGGCCTTCGACCAGAATCTCGCCAGAGGTAGGCGTTTCGAAGCCGGCCAGCATCGACAGGGTGGTGGTCTTGCCCGAGCCGCTGGAGCCGAGAAAGGTCAGGAATTCGCCGTCCTGGATTTCCAGCGAGACATCGTCCACGGCCTTGAAGCTGCCGTAGTGCTTGCTCAGGTTGCGCAGGCTGACCAGGGTGTTGGTTGCGCCTTCGGCGGCTTTTTGAATCACTGCACTCATTTGTCGAGTCTCCTGCGCCTCAGGCGCGAGTTTCGTTGCGGCGCTTGAGGCCGGCGGCAATGCCCATGACCAGTACCGATAGGGCGATCAGCAGCGTCGAGGCGACGGCGATCACCGGGGTCAGGTCCTGGCGCAAGGTGGTCCACATTTTCACGGGTAGGGTCTGCAGGTTCGGGCTGGCCATCATCACGCTCAGCACCACCTCGTCCCACGACACCAGGAAGGCGAACAGGGCGCCGGCAACCAGGCCGGGGCGGATCGCCGGGAAGGTGACCTTGAACACCGCCTGCAGCCGCGAGGCACCGCAGATCACCGCGGCATCCTCGATCGACTGGTCGAACAGCTTCAGCGAGTTGATGATCGAGATGATGGTGAACGGCAGCGCGACTATCACGTGGCTGACCACGAAGGAGAACAGCGTGCCGGTGTAGCCGAGCTTGAGGAACAGCGCGTAGACCGCCACGGCGATGATCACCAGCGGCACGATCATCGGTAGGGTGAAGAACGCGTACAGCAAGTCACGCCCGGGGAAGCGACCGCGGACCAGGGCGAAGGCGCACGGCAGGCCGAGAGCCACCGCGCAGATCGTGGTCAGTACCGCGACCCTAAGGCTGGTCAGTGCGGCGCCGATCCATTCCGGGTTGGCGAAGAACTGCTCGTACCACTTCAGGGTGTAGCCCGGCGGCGGGAATACCAGCCACTGTGAGGAGCCGAACGAGAGCAGCACGATGAACACGATCGGTAGCAGCAGGAACAGCGCGATCAGGCCGGTAGTCAGGTACAGGCTGCGGCGCAGGTTCGGGCCGAGTGCATTGGGGGTCAGTAACATTGCGGTTACCTCGAGTTGCTGGAGCCGACCGGGGATTCCGGTTGCAGCTTCAAGTAGAGGTAGAACAGCGCCAGGGTGAGCACGATCAGCAGTGCGGCTGCGGCGCTGGCCAATCCCCAGTTGAGGAAGGACTGCACCTGCTGGACGATGAACTCGGGCAGCATCATGTTCTGCGCCCCGCCCAGCAAGGAGGGCGTCACGTAGTAACCCAGCGACATGACGAAGACCATCAGCCCGCCGGAAAACAGCCCCGGTCGGCACAGCGGCAGGAACACCCGGTAGAAGTTGGTCCACTGGCTGGCGCCGCAGATAGAGCCGGCTTGCAGCACCATCGGGTCGATCGCCGACATGGTCGCCTGCAGCGGCAGGACGATGAACGGGATCATGATGTAGCTCATGCCGATCACCACGCCGCTGAGGTTATGCACCAGCTCCAGCGGTTGATCGATGATGCCTAGCGCGATCAGCAGCTTGTTGATCACCCCGGTCGATTGCAGCAGCACCAGCCAGGAGTAGCTACGTGCCAGCAGGCTGGTCCACATCGACAACAGCACGATGCTCAGCAGCCAGCGGCCCCAGCCACGCGGGGCGAGGGTAACAGCCCAGGCCAGCGGGAAGCCCAGCAGCAGGCTGATCAGGGTAACCAGGCCGGCGACGGCGAAGGTGTTGAACAGCACCCGTGCGTAAGCCGAGTTGGCGAACAACTGTTCGTAGTTGCCCAGCCCCGGCGTGGGCTCGAGCACGCCGCGCAGTAGCAGGGCGATCAGCGGCAGCAGGAAGAACAGGCCGAGGAAAATCAGCGCCGGCAACAGGTTTTGCGCGCCGCGCCAGCGCAGAGAGGCTTCGTTGCTTTGTTTCATCGGCACGGTCTGGGTGCTTTTTCGCGTGCTGGCGGCGCGGGCTGCGCCACCGGCAGGCTGGGCTAATTGCTCGGACTGGACGCCGGCCATCTTTATTTGACTAGCCATTCGTTCCACCGGGTCGCGATTGCCGGGCCATTCTTGGCCCAGTAAGCGAAGTCAAGCGTTATCTGGTCTTTAGCGTAGGCGGTCGGCAGATTGGGGGCGAGCTCAGGTTTGAGCTGGCTGACGCTGTCGAGGTTGACCGGGGCGTAGGCGGTCAGATTGGCGAACTCGGCCTGGCCCTTGGCGCTGCTGGCATTGGCGAGGAACTTCATGGCCGCGGCTTTGTTCTTCGCACCCTTGGGGATGACCAGGAAATCGGCCATGACCAGGTTCTGCTTCCAGCTCACGCCTACCGGTGCGCCGTCTTGTTGCAGGGCATAGACGCGACCGTTCCAGAATTGCCCGAGGGAGGCTTCACCCGAGGCCAGTAGTTGCTGCGACTGTGCACCGCCGCCCCACCAGACGATGTCCGGCTTGATGGTGTCGAGTTTCTTGAAGGCGCGGTCCAGATCCAGGGGGTAGAGCTTGTCTGGCGCTACGCCGTCGGCCAGCAAGGCCAGTTCGAGCACGCCGGGGCTCGGCCATTTGTACAGGGCGCGTTTGCCTGGGTAGGTCTTGGTGTCAAACAGGGCGCTCCAGTCTTGCGGTTCTTTGCCGCCCAGCTTGCCTTGGTTGTAGCCAAGCACGAAGGAGAAGAAGAACGAGCCGACGCCGTGGTCGGAGACGAAGCGCGGGTCGATCTTGTCGCGCTGGATCTGCGTGAAGTCCAGCGGCTCGATCAGGCCTTCGCTGGCGGCGCGCAAGGCGAAGTCGGCTTCGACATCGACCACATCCCACTGCACGTTGCCGCTTTCGACCATGGCCTTGAGTTTGCCATAGTCGGTTGGGCCGTCCTGTACCACTTGGATGCCGGTGGACTTGCCAAAGGGCTCAGCCCAAGCCTGCTTTTGCGCATCCTGGGTGGAGCCGCCCCAGCTGACGAAGTTCAGGCTGTCGGCGGCCATCGCCATGTTGCTACCCACCACCAGGGCCATAGCGGCGAGGGTAGAGGTCACGCGTTTTCTATCCAACATGCTGTATTCCTCGATTTTGTATTTGTTTTCGAGCCGTAACGCATGGAGCTGAAGCTGGTGAACGTGTGGCTCGGGGCCTGCCAATCTGTCCCGGTTTTGCCTCGGTGCTGCCCGTGTTCCGTGGGCTGAGGAGGCGATTTGCTTCCATTTCGCAGTAGACGGATTATGATTCAAATCCGTGGTCCATGGAATGTCATATTATGGTATTCCAAGATATGTGCAAGTCCTTAGCGACTTCCTTGATCTTGCTGAGGACTACCTTCCGACTGATGGTTGCCGGGCCGGCTCAGGACCGCTTAGAGGGCGTGCGCGCAGCCACCGCCATTCCCACGAAGGTTGGACCAGGGTAGGCAGGGGCCAGCCCCTGGAGCCCGACTCTGCATTTCGCTACGGCCGGGATTGCGGGGTATTTGGGGATGCGCTGACGCTGAACGCCTCACCACCGTCATTCCCGCGAAGGCGGGAACTCAGATAGAGGGAAAATCGGTTGGGGTCTGCTCACTCCTCGAAAGGAATGCTTTCCACCACTTCCAGGTCGTAACCGGTCAGCCCGGCATATTTCAGCGGCGGGCCGAGGTGGCGCAGTTTGCGCACGCCGAGGTCCTGCAGGATTTGCGCGCCGGTTCCGACTTCCGAGTAGATCCGCGACTGCGAACGGCTGAACTGCCGGCGTGCTTGGGTCAGTTGCGGCACCCGCTCGAGCAGGGCCTGGGACGACTCGCTGTTGGCCAGCACCACGACTACGCCATGGCCGTGCTCGGCGATTTTTTGCAGGGCCGCCCAGAGAGTCCAGTTTTTTGGCCCGGTGTATTCGGCACCGACCAGGTCGCGCAGCGAGTCTATCACGTGGACGCGCACCAGCGTCGGGGTGTCCGTCGCGATCTCACCCATTACCAGTGCCATGTGCACGCCGCCTTCGATGCGATCCTCGAAGGTGATCAGGCGGAAGGTGCCATGCACCGTGGGCAACTCGCGTTCGCCGATGCGGATGACGGTGTGCTCAGTGTTCAGGCGGTAGTGGATCAGATCGGCGATGGTGCCGATCTTGATCCCGTGCTGTTCGGCGAACACTTCCAGCTGCGGACGACGGGCCATGCTGCCGTCATCGTTCATCACCTCGACGATCACCGCCGCCGGGCTGAAGCCGGCCAGGCGCGCCAGGTCACAGCCGGCCTCGGTGTGCCCGGCGCGGGTCAGCACGCCGCCTTCCTTGGCGCGTAGCGGGAAGATATGCCCGGGCTGCACCAAGTCATCGGCTTTCGCGTTGGCGGCGACCGCTGCCTGCACGGTGCGTGCGCGGTCGGCCGCCGAGATGCCGGTGGTCACCCCATCGGCCGCCTCGATGGAGACGGTAAAGGCGGTGGCGAAGACGCTGCCATTGCTCGGCACCATTTGTTCCAGGCCAAGGCGCTGACAGTGCTCGTCGGTCAGGGTCAGGCAGATCAGGCCGCGCGCTTCACGGGCCATGAAGTTGATGGCGGCCGGCGTGACCCGTTCGGCGGCGAGGAGCAGGTCGCCTTCGTTCTCGCGGTCTTCGTCGTCGACCAGAAGCACCATCTTGCCCTGGCGGAAGTCTTCGATGATTTCTTCGATGCTGTTGAACGACATGGCGGCGGTCTCGCGGATCGGCGGGTGGCTACAAAATATTTGATAGTTTATGGTATACCATAATACCAATAAATCGAAATAGAGGAGGCACCATGAAGGCTTACTGGATTGCTCATGTGAATGTGACCGAGCCCACTCAGTATGGTGAATACACCGCGCGCGCACCGGCGGCTTTTGCGCTGTTCGGCGGAAAACTGCTGGCCCGTGGTGGCCGCAGCGAAGCCTTGGAGGGGCGGCCGACGCCGCAGCGTAGTGTGGTGATCGAATTTCCCTCTTACGAACAGGCGCTGGCCTGCTACCACTCGGCCGAATACCAGGACGCTTGCAAGCATCGCCAGGGGGTGGCGCAGGCCGAGGTGATTATCGTCGAAGGGTTCGAGCCCCAGGCTTGAGGCTCGGGAAGAGTTAGCGGATAAAGTGCACTTTGCCGCTGTCATCGTTGCCGATGTAGATGCCGTAGATCCCGGCCTGGCGTTCCTCGATATAGCGTTCGAGGATTTGCCGGATGGCCGGGTAGTAGATGCTCTCCCAAGGAATCTCCTCGGGGGCGAAGAAACGGTAGTCGAGGGTTTCCGGGCCGTATTGGCCAGTCACCTCTAGCGCGCTGGCGCGGAAGATGATGTACACCTCGCTGATCTGCGGCACGCTGAAGATCGAGTAGGGCGAGAGGATCTCGGCGCGCACGCCGCTTTCTTCCCAGACCTCGCGCAACGCCGCCTGCTCGGTGGTTTCGCCGTTCTCCATAAAGCCGGCCGGCAGCGTCCAGGAGCCTGGGCGAGGGGGGATGGCGCGTTGGCAGAGCAGGTATTTGCCGTCCTGCTCGATGATGCAGCCAGCGATGACTTTGGGGTTCTCGTAGTGGATATAGCCGCAGCCTGCGCAGACCAAGCGCTCATGGGTGTCGCCGGCGGGGAGCTGGCGGCTCAGGCCGGCGGCACCACAGTGCGGACAAAAGCGCGGGCTGGGCATGCTATCAGCGTCCTATACGTGGCTCTTTGAGGGCGATTGGGGTGGCGATCTCACGCAACTTGGCAGCTTCCTCCTGCTTGGTACGCAGGTAATCAAGCGCCACTTTGGCGGCCGCGCGAACATGATTGACCGAGGCTTGGTGCGCGGCCAGCGGGTCGCCACTCTTGATGGCCTCGACGATCAGTTCCATTTCCTGGTTGCTCGCGCCACGGCGGTTTGCCTGCGACACCGAGGTCGCGCGCAGGTAGCTGATGCGCGCCTGCAACTGGCGCAACTGGGTCGCGGCTATATGGTTGCCGGAGCCCTCTAATAGCACGTCGTAGAAACCCTGCACCGAGTCGATCACCTGCTGCAATTCGCCTTCCTTGAGGGCCTCGCGGTTTACCGCGAGGGCTCGTTCCAGCGCGCGGATATTCTTGGGTTTGGCGTTCAAGGTGAACAGTTGAACGATCAGCCCCTCGAGTACGCAGCGCAACTCGTAGATGTCGCGGGCATCTTCCAGGGTGATGATCGCCACCCGTGGGCCCTTGGCATCGGCGAACTCCACCAGTCCTTCGGACTCCAAGTGCCGAAGCGCTTCACGCACCGAGGTGCGACTGACGCCGAGACGATCACAGAGATCGCGCTCGACCAGGCGATCGCCGGGCATCAACTGGAAATTCATGATCGCGCTGCGCAACTTTTCCAACACGATTTCGCGCAGAGTGATGGGGTTGTGATTGACCTTGAAGCTGTCATCGAGAGGCAGGCGTTTCATGGGGTCCGCTCTGGTTATGGCTGTCCGTAGGAAAGTGCCGGAGCACCTAATAGTCGCTCGATCATAGGGGCTCGGCGCGTTTCGGAAAACCTGAAGTTAAGTGGCGCTCTCGGCTTCGGCTTCGGCGAAAGCTTCGCGGGCAATGCGGAAGCTGTCGACCGCCGCCGGGACGCCGCAGTAGATGCCGACCTGTAGCAAAATCTCGCGAATCTGCTCACGGCTGAGGCCGTTACGCAGGGCGCCGCGCACATGCAGCTTGAGTTCGTGCGGGCGGTTGAGTGCCGAAATCATGGCCAAGTTTATCATGCTGCGTTGTTGCAGCGACAAACCCTCCCGGCCCCAGACGTGGCCCCAGCAGTACTCGGTGACCAGTTCCTGCAGCGGCCGGCTGAAGTCGTCGGCATTCTCGATCGACTTGTTCACGTAGGCCTCGCCGAGCACCTGGGTGCGGATTGCCAGGCCTTGCTGGTATTTGTCGTTGCTCATGTCGATCTCCTGCGCAGTGAAGCTGTGTTAAGCGCCGCGCCAGGCGCGGCGACCGTGAGCGGGTTAAAGCCCGCCCATCAGCGTGTATTTGATTTCCAGGTAGTCCTCGATGCCGTATTTAGAGCCTTCGCGGCCCAGGCCCGAGGATTTGATCCCGCCGAAGGGTGCCACTTCGGTGGAGATCAGCCCTTCGTTGATACCGACCATGCCGTACTCCAGTGCCTCGCTCATGCGCCAGGCGCGGCCCAAGTCACGGGTGTAGCAGTAAGCGGCGAGGCCGTATTCGGTGTCGTTGGCCAGCTGCACGGCTTCGGCTTCGCTGCTGAAGCGGAACACCGCCGCCAGCGGGCCAAAGGTTTCTTCGCGGGCCACTTTCATCTCGGTGGTCACGTCGGCGAGCACTGTCGGCTGGTAGAAACCATGGCCGAGCGCGTGGCGTTCGCCGCCGCAGAGCAGCTGCGCGCCATGCTCTAGGGCATCCTGTACATGGTCATCGACCTTGGCCACCGCGCGTTCGTTGATCAGCGGCCCTTGGGTCACCCCAGTATCCAGGCCATTGCCGACCTTGAATTCGAGCACCCGCTCGGTCAGCCGCGCGACGAAGGCGTCATGGATGCCGTCCTGCACCAGGAAGCGGTTGACGCACACGCAGGTCTGCCCGGCATTGCGGAACTTGGCGATCAGCGCGCCTTCGACCGCGCGTTCCAGGTCGGCGTCATCGAAGACGATAAAGGGTGCGTTGCCACCCAGTTCCAGGGAGACTTTTTTCAGCGTATCGGCGCATTGCGCCATCAACAGCTTGCCGATGGCCGTGGAGCCGGTGAAAGACAGCTTGCGCACGTCGGCGCTGCTGGTCAGTTCGGCGCCGATGGCCACTGCATCGCCGGTGATCACGTTAAAGATCCCTGGTGGGATGCCAGCCTCTTCCGCCAGCGCGGCCATGGCTAGGGCGGAGAAGGGCGTTTCCGGTGCCGGTTTGACGATGCACGGGCAGCCGGCGGCTAAGGCGGGGCCGGCCTTGCGGGTGATCATCGCGGTGGGGAAGTTCCACGGGGTGATGGCCGCCACTACGCCGATCGGCTCCTTGCTGACGACTATCCGCGCATCGCCCTTGTGGCTGGGGATGGTGTCGCCGTAGATGCGCTTGGCCTCTTCGGCGAACCACTCGATGAAGCTGGCGGCGTAGAGGATTTCGCCTTTGGCCTCGGCTAGCGGCTTGCCCTGTTCGAGGGTGAGGATCTGCGCCAGGGCGTCGGCATGTTCCAGCATCAGCGCATGCCAGCGTTTGAGGATGGCGCTGCGTTCCTTGGCCGTGCGCGCGCGCCAGGCCGGCCAGGCGGCAGTCGCCGCGCTGATGACGTCCTGGGTTTCTGTCGCGCCCATATGCGGCACCCGGCCGAGCACTTCGCCAGTGGCCGGGTTGTGGATCGCACGACTTTCGCCGTTTAGGGCATCGCGCCATTGGCCGTTGAGATAGGCCTGCTGGCGGAACAGGTGTAAGGCTGCTGGGGTCATGCCGGCTCCATAGAGGAAAAGGAAGGGCGCGAGTGGGACGTGCGCGCGGCCCTTCGGAAAAGTCAGGCAACGGCGGGCAGGGCGCCGAGCTTGCCGTGGCAGTAGATCATCGGCGTCAGCTCTTCTTCGGGCAGGATCAGGTTCTTCACCTTGCCGACCAGGATCGCGTGGTCCCCACCTTCGTACTCGCGCCACAACTCGCACTCGATGATCGCGGTGGCATGACTCAGGATCGGGTTGCCCAAGGCGCTGAGGTGCCAATCGATGCCCTCGGCCTTGTCCTTGCCCTTGCGCGCAAAGGCGTAGGCCACGGCCTGCTGGTCGGCGCTGAGCACGTGAATGGCGAACTGCTTGCTGTGGCACAGCACCGGGTAGGAGTCCGAGGCGTAGTTGGGGCAAAACAGCACCAATGCCGGGTCTATCGACAGGGCGCTGAAGGCGCTGGCGGTGATGCCGACGATGTCGCCGTTTTCATCCAGTGCGGTGACCACGGTGACGCCGGATGGGAAGGAGCCCATTACCTGCTTGTAGATGCCTGGTTCGATCATTTTCTATACCTTGTGTTCTGGGCGGTGGTGGCGGTTAACGCATGACAAAGGGGTCGGGCATCGGCGCTTGCGAGAGGTTGATCCACACCGTTTTCAACTCGGTGTAGGCGAGCACCGAGTCGATGCCGCTCTCGCGACCGTAGCCGCTGTTCTTGAAACCACCGATTGGCGCCATGGCCGACACGGCGCGATAGGTATTGACCCAGATGATTCCGGAGCGGATGTCGCGGGCCAGGCGGTGGGCGCGGCCGAGGTCGCGGGTCCAGATGCCGGCGGCGAGACCGAACTGCGAGTCGTTGGCGATGGCCAAGGCTTCGGCTTCGTCTTTGAAGCGGATCACCGCGGCGACGGGGCCGAAGACTTCTTCCTGCATGATCTTCATCGAGTTCTGGTCGCATTCGAACAGGGTCGGTTCGTAGTACCAGCCGTTGCTGTCGAGCTGCGCACGCTTGCCGCCCAGGCGCAGTGTGGCGCCTTCGGCGAGGGCGTCGGCGACTAGGCCTTCGACCACCGCGAGTTGCTGGGCGGTGGCCAGCGGGCCCATCTCGCTGCTCTCATCCTGCGGGTTGCCGATGCGGATGCGTTGGGCCCGCGCGACCAGGCGTTCGATGAACTCGTCGTAGATTTCGTCCTGCACCAGCAGGCGCGAGCCGGCGACGCAGCTTTGCCCGGCGGCGGCGTAGATACCGGCAACGGCACCGTTGACGGCGCTGTCGAGATCGGCATCGGCGAAGATGATGTTCGGCGACTTGCCGCCAAGTTCCAGCGACAACTTGGCGAAGTTCTCCGCGCTGCTGCGCACCACATGGCGAGCGGTAGCCGCGCCACCGGTGAAGGCGATTTTGCGCACCAACGGATGGCGGGTTAGTGCCGCGCCGGTGCTCGGGCCGTAACCGGTGACTACATTGACCACGCCCGGCGGGATTCCCGCTTCCAGCGCCAGTCGAGCCAGTTCGAGGATGGTCGCCGAAGCGTGCTCGGATGGCTTGAGGACGATGGTGTTACCGGCCGCCAGTGCCGGCGCCAGCTTGATCGCGGTCAAGTACAGCGGGCTGTTCCAGGGAATGATCCCGGCCACCACGCCCATCGGCTCATGCACGGTGTAGGCGAACAGATCCGGCTTATCCAGCGGCAGGGTGCCGCCTTCGAGCTTGTCGGCCAGGCCTGCGGTGTAGTGGAAAAACTCCGGCAGGTAGCCGACCTGACCGCGGGTTTCGCGGATCAGTTTGCCGTTGTCGCGGCTTTCCAGCTGGGCCAGGTGTTCTCTGTTCTCGGCAATCAGATCGCCGAGGCGGCGCAGCAGTTTGCCCCGCGCGGTGGCAGTCAAGCCGCGCCAGGCTGGGCTTTCGAAAGCCTTTTGCGCGGACTGTACGGCCCGCTCGACATCCGCTTCATCGGCATCGGGCAGTTCTGCCCAAGGCTCGGCGAGTGCCGGGTTGAGGCTTTGGAAGGTCTTGCCGGAAAGGGCATCGAGCCACTGGCCGTCGATGCACATGCGAAAGCGTTCGAGGGTCATGCAACGATCTCCTTCACGTTAGGCGTAGCCGCCAGGGCACGGTTGAGGAAGTTCAGCAGCATCTGGTTGATAAGACGCGGCGACTCTACCGGCATCATATGCCGCTGCTCTTCGAGCACGACCGCTTGCGCACCGGGAATCCGCTCGGCCAGTTGCCGGGCCATTTCCGGCGTAGAGCCGGGATCCAGTTCGCCGGTGGCGACCAGCGTGGCG
Source organism: Pseudomonas cavernicola (assembly GCF_003596405.1). Classification (NCBI taxonomy): domain Bacteria; kingdom Pseudomonadati; phylum Pseudomonadota; class Gammaproteobacteria; order Pseudomonadales; family Pseudomonadaceae; genus Pseudomonas; species Pseudomonas cavernicola. The sequence goes on along the minus strand of NZ_QYUR01000002.1, from coordinate 2,130,117 downwards.
ACCTGGATACTGCCGAGGTCGTCGACGCGGTACATGTCCTGGGTGGCAAACAGCTCATAGGTGGTCAGGTAGCCCAGCGGATCGTTGCTCGCCAGCGTTTGCCGGATGGCGGCGATCTGGGCCGGGTTGGCGGCCTGGTATTCACGACTGAACCAGCGCGACAAGGCAGCTTCGGCGTTGGCATCCGGGCCGTGTTCAGCGGCCTGACTGGTGCGCTCGATCACGCCGGCGCGCTGTTCCGGGCTGCGATTGAACACGCTATTGAGGATCGCCAGGCCGTTCAACCGGGCGGGGTAGTGCAGGGCAAACGCCCGCGCCACCAAGCCGCCCATGGAGAAACCGACCACTACGGCCTGCGTCAGGCCGAGATGATCGAGCAGTTCGAGCAACTGCTCGGCATAGCCGATCAGCTCAGTGCCTTGCGCCGGGCGCGGGCTGGCGCCGTGGCCAAGCATGTCATAGGCGATCACACGGAAATGCGGCGCCAGGCCAACGATCTGGCCGCCCCACATTTCCTTGTTCAGGCCGACGCCGTGGATCAATACCACGGGCTGGCCTTGGCCGGTCGCCAGGTAGCTGGTGCCGGCCGGAGTACGTTCAGCGGTGAGCCGAATCATGAAATGCTCCTGCACGTGCCTTTCAATTACTGCGCCTTCTCGGCTGCCAGTTCTTCCAGGTCGATGTAGCGGCTGCCAATACGTGGATGGACACGGCCGCCGTTGGCGGCGCCCAGGACGATGACGATTTCGTCGGCGCGCGGTGCGTCTTCGATCTGCATTTCCAGGGTGATGTAGTGCGAGCGGAAACCCTCGTCATCCTTGTGCATCATCGGAATCTGAATCGAAGTGCCCGGGCCGCCGCGCTTGTTGGTAAAGCTCAGGTAACTCTTGGCCTGTACCGCTTCGCGATAGTGGTTGCCGAAGCGCAGGGTGTGGATCACTGCCGACGCGTGCTCGATCTCGCCATCGGCGCCGACCACTGCGGCCTTGCCGTACGCTTCGATCTTATCGGCGCCGCCGATGGTGGCGGCCAGGCGCTCGACGATCAGCGCGCCCAGTTCAGAGCAATGCGCCTTGATTTCCGGCTTGAGGTCTTCGACAAAGCCACGGCCGTGCCAAGGGTTCTTGATCACCGCAGCAACCCCGACCATGGTCACTGGCTTGTCAGTGGCCTTGCCGCCTTCAATAAGGGTTTCTTCGATATAGGTGACGATTTTGCGAATCTCGAAGCTCATGCTGCTCTCCTGGGTGTGAATCGTTCTTGGTATGATGGTATACCATAAGACTAAATGTGCAAGCCCCCACTGCCGGGCCTCATCTGACGTCGGCGACGAAAGGTCGAGCGGTCTATCGGCCTGACGCCTAAGGCGACATACGGGGTTGCGATGGGATTTCGGTGTATGGTATACCATATTACGCAATGTTTGGGCGGCTTCATGAACCGACAGATTCGCGCTTATCCATGGCACCAAGTGGCCGCGGGCCAGGTGAGAGGCAAAGCCGAAAACATGGGCGTTGGGTATTCAGGCGTCGGTATGCCGACTGCGGCATTCATCTCCTTACATGTGAAATCGATAGCCAAGGCACCCGCTAGGCAGAGGAAAGGCAGCAATGAAGTCAGATACAGCGTTCTTGCTTATCGATATGCAAAAGGAAGATGGTTTTGCGGTAGAGGGATTCGACGCCGTAATCGATAAGGCGGCATCGCTCTTGGCGGCCTTGCGTGAACAAGGCATCCCGGTCATTTATTCAAAGCATGTCAATCGGATCGATGGCGTCGGGCTGCCGAATGGCGAACCACGAGACGCGTCTGGAAAACCGGACGCCTATTGTTCCACTACTGAAAGTGTCGAGATTATCGATGCACTCGCACCGCAGGCGGGTGAGATCGTTATTGAGAAAAATCGCTACAGCAGCTTTTTCCAATCGGAACTCGATGCGCTTTTGAAGCAGATGGGGGTCAAGCACCTATTGATCGGTGGCGTGCTGACCGATGTCTGCGTAATGACCACGGTGTTTGATGCCTATTTCCGGGACTATCAAGTCACCCTGCTTGAAGATCTATGTGGTGCGACTACTGGCGCGGCGCACTACTCATCGCTGTTGATTATGGCTAACTGGGTTTACGACCTTGAGATTTTCACGGTCGAGGAGTACCTGCGTTTCTTGCAAGGGCAAGAGTTTGTTGCGTTCAAGGCGACAGTTCCTGACGAGTTTGCACATGCGCCAGAAGGGCTGGTTGAGGCGGTCAGTAAATTACGTGCAAAAATAAACAAATGATGTTGGCGTTGTTTAGGCGAGGATAAAAACAATGAAAGTCGAACAAAGAAGTATTGATTTTATTCCCGAAGGGGAACGTTACGGAAAACCAGGTTCGCTGTTCTTTATCTGGTTTGGGGCGAATATGAACATCACTACCATTGCTGCGGGTGTATTGCCTGTGGTGCTGGGTTTGAATTTGTTCTGGAGCGCCATGGCCATCATCCTGGGCTCGCTGATTGGCGCCATCTTTATGGCCTCCCATTCCGCGCAGGGACCTAAGCTGGGCATTCCGCAGATGATTCAGAGCCGCGCCCAGTTCGGGGTGATTGGTGCCGTGTTACCCCTGCTGTTTGTGATGATGATTTACCTGGGATTTTTCGTCAGTAATACCTTGCTGGCGGCCCAGGCGGTAGAGACCGTAAGTCCGCTCGGCAGCAATGCCAATATTTATTTGGTGGGGGCGCTGTGTTTTGTCGTGGCTTTATATGGCTACCGCTTGATTCACAAACTCCAGAAGTGGCTGTCGATTCTCTCCGTGGCAGTCTTCCTGGTCGCAACGATCCTGGCGCTGTTGTTACCGATAGCCGAAAGCCAATGGACCACGAGTGGTTTTTCACTGGCCAAGTTCCTCGCTGCGGTTAGCCTTGCCGTCACTTGGCAGCTTTCATACGCGCCCTATGTTGCCGACTACTCACGCTATCTGCCGACCAAAACGTCGGCACCGCAAGTGTTCTGGTTTAGCTATGCCGGCACGGTGATCGGTGGTGCCTGGATGATGATTCTTGGCGCTATTCTGAGTGTGGCCATACCGGATTTCGCCAATAATGTTGGGCTTAACCTGGCAGGCATTTTTGGCGGGCTGGCGGTTTTGCTTTTCGTGTTTATCGTATATGGGCAGGTGGCAATCAACGTATTCAACTTGTATGGCGCATTCATGTCCACGGTGACGGTGATTGAACCCTTTGCCAAACTTCGGGTTACCCCCATGGTGCGCGGCGGCTTCATGCTGGTGATCAGCGTGATTGCGACTGTGCTGTGTACGATTAGTCAGGGCGACTTCATTGCGTTCTTTCTGAACTTTATCTTCTTTATGAGTTACTTCTTGATTCCGTGGACGGCCATCAATCTGATTGACTTCTACTGCTTGCGTAAGGGCGAGTACAGCATTCCTGATATTTTTGACCTGAACGGCAGGTATGGGCGGGTTAACTGGATTGCCTGTATCACCTTCGTATTGGCAGTGTTGATTGAAGTGCCATTTATGAATACCACACTCTATGTTGGCCCGGTCGCGACCGCACTGGATGGTATTGATCTTGCTTGGTTGGTTGGCTTGATCTTCCCGGCAGCTTCTTATTACCTGCTTATGCGTAAGCGCGAGAATGGGGTTGTTCAGCGTTCATTGGTGTGAGGGTTGTAAGTTGAGGTGAGTTCTTCTCCCTGACTTACCAGCGCTATTAATATTTGGCTGCACTCGTCTATGACAGTGCGGTTTTTTTTTGTGCGCCCGGCAGGGCGCACTAACTCGGAGGTGAAAGTCCTCTACACACCCGGCAAGGGGAAGTGTTAGCCGGCGGCAAGGGTGTCGCGGGTGACTGCGAATCTGAAGGAGGCCCGAGGCAAAGCGCTGGCCTGACGAACAGGAAGCGGATACGAGGCGACGCATCGGGGTAAGGCAGCAAAAAAGGCCAAAGCCCGGTACTTGCACAGAACGATGCGACGTACAGAGGGGAAGGGGCTGTAGGAGTTTGCGCCCCGTCTTCGACGGCGTGCTGTCGCGCGGCAAACTGGGATAGAAGGCTAGAGTGTGCGGACGGGCTTTTGTGGGAGCGGCCTTAGCCACGATGGGGCGTGCGTGGTCGGTATCGCGACTAAAGTCGCTCCCACAAAAAGTAAATGCCTGGGGCTGATTCTGCTGCATCAAGTCCAGGGGTCAGTACTTTTAAATCAATTGGTTACATTATTTCTGATGAGAGTTCGATAGCAGGCGGTAACTCCTAGCAGCCGCAAAACTGAACGTAGCACCTGCCGCATATGGCAGGATATTGTGTTCAGTCATTCGGCCGCTAAGCAATTTCCTCGGTTCATGTTAGCGTCATTTCGCTACCCACGAGTTGAAGCGCTGCTCGAGCTCCTCGCCGTTGTCCACCCAGAACACGTTGTCCATCGGGACCGCGCTGTTGAGGTTTTGCGGTGCGGTGTTCAGTTGGGCTGCCAGCTTCGGATCAAGAAGGGATACAGTCTTCAGGTTGGTTGAGCCGTAGGAGAGTCGCTCGGTGTGGATTTTCTGGTTCTCAGGACGCAAGGCGAACTCGATGAACTGTTCGGCAATTTCCTTGTTCTTGCTCCCCTTGGGAATCGCCCAGGAATCTATAGCGTAGATACTGCCGTTCCAGACGACCTGCATGTTGGCGCCTTCCTGCTGGGCACTGAAGACGCGGCCGTTGAAGGCCGTGCTCATGACGACGTCACCGCTGGCGAGAAACTGCATCGGTTGTGCGCCCGCTTCCCACCACTGGAGATGTGGCTTCAGCTCATCTAGTTTCCTGAAGGCGCGGTCAACGCCTTCCCTGGTCGAAAGCACCTTGTAAATATCCTCGTGGGGCACACCATCGGCTATTAGCGCGATTTCCAAGGTGTATTTCGCGCCCTTACGCAGGCCTCGCTTGCCCGGATACTTGTTGGTGTCCCAGAAGTCCTTCCATCCGGTCGGTGCGACCTTGAGTTTGTCTGCATTATAGGCCATTGCCATCGACCAGACGAGGAGACCCGCGCCGCAGTCGGAGAGGGTGCCGGGAACGAAACTCTCAGGGTTGCCAATCAGCGCTGGGGCCAGTTGTTCGAACATCCCCTCGTCGCATCCGCGCAGCAGTTCAGGGCCTTCGACCTGGACCACGTCCCAGTTGACGCTTTTGGTGTCGACCATGGCCTTGATCATGCCCATCTCGCCGTTGTACTCGCCAGCTAGCACCTTGTTGCCGGTGGCTTTCTCGAAAGGCCGATAAAAGGCGTCGGTCTGCACCTTCTTGCTGGTGCCACCGAATGAGATGACGGTGAGTTCGCTCGCCATTGCGTTCGAAGCCAGGGCTGCAATGAGCATTGCCCCAATCGCTGTTTTCTTCATGACCACCTCTTATTAGGATTATATTTTTCACGGATGTTAAAGCACGCATCATGCGATAATTTTATGGCGCTCTCGCGCCAGTCCACCTGGACTTCCCGGTCAGGTGAAGAGTCGATGGCCTGCCCATGGCGCTGACGCGGACGGGCCAGCCGGTCGTCGATGGCGGCTCGCGCCGCTTAGCTCCGGTAGTCGCGTTCGCTGTCCCTGATCAGGCGCAAGGCTGAGTTCCAGGCCAGTATGTGCAGTTGCTGGTCAAACTCGTCGGCCGATTGTTGCGCCGTCAGCAGGCAGACATCCTCCGGCGGATAGCGCAGTTGCCAGCCTCCGGAAAGCGCCTGGACTTGCGCCTGGCATGCCCGCTCAAGGAAATAGATCTGGTTGAAGGCTTCGGGGATTGAGCGGCCCACGGCGAGCAAGCCGTGATTGCGCAGGATCATCGCCATGTGCGAGCCGAGGTCACGCACGAGACGCACGCGTTCGTTCGGGTTCAGAGCGATCCCTTCATAGTCGTGATAACCCAGCCGCTTGTAGAACTTGAGCGCATGCTGGCTGATCGGCAGCAGACCTTCCTCCTGCGCGGAGACCGCAATACCCGCCGAGGTGTGGGTATGGATCACGCAGGCGACATCGTGTCGCGCCCCGTGAATCGCTGAGTGAATATTGAAGCCGGCCCGATTGACGCTGTCCGGACCCAGGCGACTGTCGACGACGTTGCCCTCCTGGTCGACCTTGATGAGGTCGGATGCGCGCATTTCATGGAACAACACGCCGTATCTATTGATCAGGAAATGCCCATCGTCGCCCGGAACGCGGGCGGAGATATGGGTATCGATCAGATCGGTCATACGGAAATGGGCCACGAGCCGATACAGTGCCGCTAACTCACAGCGCACGGCCCATTCTTCCGGTGCGATTTCCTCGCGGTCGATGATATAACCTGTCTCGTGCATGGCACGTCCTTACTTATGGAGTGTTTCTGGCTGCGGGAATGCGTGGCAATAGATGGATAGTGCGGATCGAATCCCGCGGACGCCATGAACAGTACAAGTCGCTAGCGGGCATTGCTGTTACGGTACTTTTACCAATACACCCGCTGATATAACCCTTGCCCCGGCGGTCGTTTCGTATGTTGTTTCTTGATCCTTGCTCCGACGCTCCCCTGGTTAGCCAAATCGTCAACAGCATCCAGCAGGCGATTGACGAGCAAAGGCTTCGCCCCGGTGCGAAGCTGCCGTCGATCCGGAAATTTGCCCAGACCCATCATGTCAGCCACTTCACGGTGGTTGAGGCATACGACCGCCTGGTGGCGCTCGGCTATCTGGTGCCAGTGCGCAACGCTGGTTTCTATGTACGCGGGCAGGCCGGCGACACACACACCGATGAGCCCTCTACCGCAACCGAGCAGGGCGATAGCGAGTTCGATTTCGACGCGTATCTGTTGCTGCAGAAAGTCTTCCAGCCGCTGGATGTCGAAATCAGACCAGGAGTGGGCCTGCTACCCCTGGAATGGACCAACCAAGAGGGGCTGCAGCGTAGCTTGCGCGCACTCGCCAGAGTGGAGCCAAGCAGTTTCTCCAGCTACGGTCACACCAAGGGGGATGTGAGGTTGCGGGGCAAGCTGGCCGACAAGCTGACCGACTACAACATCACCTCGTGTCCCGAACAAATATTGCTAACCAATGGCGCAAGCCAAGCGCTGGATCTGGTGTCGCGCTACTTGGTGCAACGGGGCGACACGGTTCTGGTCGATGAGCCCGGCTACCACAACCTTTTCCTCAATCTGCGTCTGCAAGGCGCCAAACTGGTCGGCGTGCCGCGTACAGTGGCTGGGCTCGACGTCACTGCGCTGGAAAGTGCCGTGCGCACGCATCGCCCCAAGGTCTTCTTCACCAATACTCGTCTGCAGAGCCCGACCGGGACCAGCCTGCCTCTGGCTGTCGTCCATCGACTTCTGCAACTGGCGGAGAAATACGATTTCCTGATCGTCGAAAACGACATTTACGCGGACCTGGACCCGAACGAACAGCAGGTACTGGCCGGTATGGACCAGTTGGCTCGGGTGATTTATATCGGCAGCTTTTCCAAAGTGATTGCCCCGGCATTGCGGGTCGGCTTCATAGCCGCCCACCGCGATCTGATTGACGAGCTGGCGCCGCTGAAGATGATCAGCGGCCTGACCAGTTCGGAGATTACCGAGGCGCTCGTGTTTGATGTTCTGCTTCAGGGCCGGCATCGCAAGCACGTGAAACAGCTGCGGGAAACCCTGGCGGTAGCGCATGAGGTCGTCGCCCGCCGATTGGCGAGCGCCGGGATGAGTATCTTCGTCGAGCCGCGTGCGGGCCTCTTTCTTTGGGCCCGCCACCTGTTGACCGATGACGCCGCCGCGCTAGCTATTAGAGCAAAGGGCAAGAAAATTCTGCTGGCACCCGGTCAACTGTTCATGCCCGACGCTCGGGCAGTACCGTGGATACGCTTCAATGTCGCACACTCGCTCGATGATCGGCTCTATGCATTCTTAGAAGGGCAGCAGGCAGTGATGGAGTGCGCCGCTGTCACCAGGGGAACCTAAGCTGTTAATTCTGCCCACGGGTGACCGGGAGAAATCACGGCTGTGTGAATCGCCCCGGTTTCTGTAGCCACTCTCAAATCTCTGATTGTGGCGAGCAGCATGGGGACTTCGCCCAAACCGGTTTTGATATTTTAAACGGAAAACTGGTCGCTTTCCGTCAATACCCGCTCTTGCACGAGCCCTAGATTAGCTCCCAAAGCAGGCTGCCGCACCGTGCGGACAGCCACTCTTGAGGAGACCAGCTGATGCAATCTGTCGAGACTCTGAACCAGCAAACCCCGGTAGACGGCTGGGACCGCCAAGACCCCGAAGAGGCCTTTACCCTGCCTTCACGCTACTTCTTCGATGAGACCCTGTTCAAAGCCGAGCGCGACAATATCTTTATGCGTGCCTGGCACGTGGCCGGGCACAAGAGCGAGTTCGCCGAGCCGGGGCAATATGTGGTTTGCGACCTGTTCGACCAGAGCATCGTGGTCGCCAAGAACATGCAGGGGCAGATCCACGCCTTTCATAACGTCTGCCAGCATCGCGGCAATCGGTTGCTCGAGCAGCGTCGCGGTACTACCGGCGGCGTCGTGCGCTGTGCCTACCACTCCTGGTGTTACGAGATGGATGGCAGCCTGCGCAGCGCTCCGCGTTGCGAGCGCATGAAGAACTTCGAACCGCAACAATTCAACATCCCCAAGGTGCGTATCGAAGAGCTGGGCGGCTTTATTTATTTCAACCTGGACCCGCGCGCGCCCTCCCTCGCGGAACTGTTCCCCGGCGCCGACGAGGAGATGCACCGGGTCTTTCCGGATATGGGCAAGATGCGTCTGATTGAGGAGCAGGATGTGATAGTCCCGGCCAACTGGAAGGTGATCATGGATAACTCCATCGAGGGTTACCATTTCAAGCTGTCCGGGCCCTGTCACATCGACCTGGCCAAATTGATCGACTTCAAGGGGTACCAGCTGACCAAGCGCGATAATTGGTGGACCTATATCGCGCCGGCCAACCTGGAGGCGGAAACCGCCTATGGGGTGGGGCTGAAAGGCGAACGAAACCCTCAGGAATGTTTCTTCAATATCGGTCTGTGGCCGAATAACACCTTCTACACCTTTCCGTTCTCCGAGTTCCTCGGCACCTTCATGATGATCCCGCTAGATGCCGAACGCTCGCTGCTGCGCTTTGGCTATTACACGGCGAACGACCAGACTGCCGAAGTCAGCAAGGCCTGCATGCAATGGATGAACGAGGACCTGGGGCCGGAAGACATCGCGCTGAATATCTCGGTGCAAAAAGGCCTGCATTCGCTTGGCTACGACCAGGGCCGTTACATGATCGACGCTCAGCGCAGTAATGAAAGCGAGCATCTGGTTCACCACTTCCACCGTCTGGTCTTTCAGGGCATTCACGGCCAGTCCGCGAGCTGAAAGAACTGCACGGGATCAGCGCCGCTGATCGCGCTTTCACCACCTGACGGAGCAAGCCTGGGAATGTCCGAGCATCAGTTTGACTATGTGATTGTAGGAGCCGGTTCGGCCGGCTGCGTGCTGGCCAACCGACTGGGGGAAGACCCCTTGGTGAAAATCCTCGTGTTGGAGGCCGGGCCGGTAGACAAAAGCTGGACCATCGATATGCCCTCGGCGGTGGGCATTGTCGTAGGCGGAACTCGCTATAACTGGAATTACAGCTCCGAACCCGAGCCCTACCTGGATGGTCGGCGAATCGGCACGCCCCGCGGGCGTACCCTGGGCGGCTCATCCTCGATCAACGGTATGGTCTATATCCGCGGGCATGCCCGTGATTACGACGGCTGGGCGGCACAAGGCTGCACGGGCTGGAGCTATCAAGAAGTGCTGCCATATTTCATCCGCTCACAGACCCATGCCGAGGGTGCGGACCCATACCGTGGCGACGCCGGGCATTTGCATGTCACCCCCGGCGACATCCACACACCGCTGTGCGCGGCCTTCATTCAAGCAGGGGCGCAAGCAGGCTACGCCTTGAGTAGCGATCTGAACGGTTATCGCCAGGAGGGTTTCGGCCCGGTGGATCGCACCACACGGGCAGGTCGGCGCTGGAGCACCGCTCGCGGTTATCTGGCACAAGCCTTGGAGCGCGGCAATGTCAGTGTGGCGACCGGGGCCTTGGCCTTGCGGATTCTGTTCGAGGGACGCCGCGCCTGCGGTATCGAATACGAGCAGAATGGTCGGGTCCAGCAGGCCCATGCGGCGCGGGAAGTGCTACTCACTGCAGGGGCGATCAACTCGCCACAGCTGTTACTGCTGTCCGGTATCGGCCCGGCGGATGATATCCACAGCCTGGGTCTGCCGCTGCAGCAGGATTTGCCCGGCGTCGGGCGGCGGCTCAACGATCACCCGGATGCCGTCGTGCAGTATTTGTGCAAAAAGCCAGTTTCCCTCTATCCCTGGACCACGGCACCGGGCAAATGGTGGATAGGTGCACGCTGGTTCGTGACCCACGATGGCCTGGCGGCGAGCAACCATTTCGAAGCAGGCGCCTTTATCCGGTCGCGGGCGGGGGTCGAACATCCCGATCTGCAACTGACCTTCATGCCGCTGGCGGTGCAGCCGGGTAGCGTCGATCTGGTACCGGCGCATGCCTTCCAGATTCATATCGACCTGATGCGTCCCACTAGCTTGGGCAGCGTCACCCTGAAAAGCACCGACCCACGACAAGCGCCGCGCATTCTGTTCAATTACCTGAAGACCGAACAGGATCGTGCCGACATGCGTGCCGCTGCCCGACTGGTCCGGGAGATCATCGAGCAACCGGCCATGGCCGCTCTCAAGGGCGAAGAACTGGTTCCCGGGCCGGCGGCGCGCAGTGATGAGGAACTCGATGCTTGGGCCCGGCGCGTAACCGAGACCGGCTACCATGCCAGTGGCACCTGCAAGATGGGGCCGAGCGACGACCCCGAGGCGGTGGTCGACCCGCAGTTGCGCGTGCACGGTGTGCAGGGACTACGGGTGGTGGATGCCTCGATCATGCCAATCATCGTCAGCGGCAACACCAACGCGCCGACGGTTATGATCGCGGAAAAAGCCAGCGATATGATTCGCGGTCTGCGGTCTTTGCCCCAGGCCCAGGCAGCCGTCTGGATTCATCCGCAATGGCGCACCCAGCAGCGTTAATAATCCCAGGAAGGGCCCCAACTTTTTGCACAGAGAGGCGGAGCATGAACAGCGAATCCGGCGAGGCCGGTGCACAGGTCGAGACACTGCTGGATTGGCGGCGGGGCGAGATAGCGCCGTTGCGTATTGCGGTGTTGCTACTGCCGTCGTTTTCCAATCTGGGCCTGGCGGCTGTCATCGAGCCCTTGGCGATCGCCAACTGGCTGACTCAGCGGCAACTGTTTGAGTGGACCCTGCTCTCGCTCGACGGCCAGCCGGTGCAAGCCAGCAATGGGCTGTGCAGCTTGGTGGCAGATAGCATCCGGCCCGAGCAGGGTTTTAACGTCTGCCTGGTTATCGCCAGCTTCGATGTGCACAAGCACAGCCACAACCATGCGCTGAAAATCTGGCTGCGCAAACAGGCGCTGTTTGGCGCCGTCCTGATGGGCGTGGAAACCGGCACCGAACTGCTGGCCGCCGCCGGTGTGCTGGATGGTTATGAGGCGGCGGTGCATTGGGACAATCTGCAGGGCTTTCAGGAAAGTTATCCACGGGTGCATGCCAAGGCTCAGCTCTACACTCTGGATCGGCAGCGCCTGACCTGTGCCGGTGCTACCACCACCTTGGACATGGTGCTGAGCTGGCTCGGGCAAAGCATCGACAGCGACCTGGCCCGGGAAATCGCTATGCACCTGTTGATCGGGCGGGTGCGCCAGCCCACGGACAATCAGCTGGATGGCGATCAGCCCAACACCAGAGTCTATGGCGGCAAGATGCGCCGGGCCGTGCTGCTGATGGAGCAGGCGCTGGAGGAGCCACTGGACTGCGAGGCGATCGCCAGTCGGGTCGGGCTTTCCCAGCGGCAGTTGGAGCGTCAGTTCAAGCAACACACCGGGCTTTCGCCGCTCAAGTACTACATCACCCTGCGTCTGGCCAAGGCCCACAGCTTGTTGCAGCAGACCAAACTCAGCGTGGCGCAAGTCGCCGCCAGTTCCGGTTTCGGCTCCCTGGAACATTTCTCCCGTGCCTACCGGGCCAAGTTCGGCTGCCCACCGAGCCAAGACCGTAGCCAGATCTGGAGCGCGCCGGTGATGCGCCAACCCCTGAGCCGGGAACCCAGGCAGCCAACGCCGAAGGACTGAGCAACGGCGCACTCATCCTGCACGCCGTATTTAGTGGCTGCCGTCTTCAATGACAATAGTCAGGCTCGTCCTGATCCAGAATCTTGAGCAGCGCGGCAAAGTGCTTATCGGCAAACCCTGGGTAATCCAGCCACTGCTGCGCGGTCTTGCGCGCGATCTCATCGCTAGTAATCCGCAGCGGCAGGCCGGTCGACAGCGCGGTGATATAGGTTTCGCAGGCGCGCTCGAAATAGTACAGATCGTCAAAAGCCTGGGCGATGCTCGACGCTGCCACCAGCAGCCCATGATTGCCCATCAGCAGAATCGGCTTATCGCCCAGCAAGCGGCTGACCCGTTCCGCCTCGTCGCCCAAGCCCATGCCGTCGAATCCCTCGTCGATGGCGACGCGTTCGAAAAAGCGCATCGAATTCTGCTCTATGGGAGGCAATCGCGAGTCGGCCAGGCAGGCCAGCGCCGTCGCATACTTGGAATGCGTGTGCAGAATGCAGCGCGCCTGCGGCTGGTTGCGATGCAGCGCGCTGTGCAAGGCCCAAGCCGTGATGTCCGGGGCATCGGGCCGATCAAGGCTGGTGGGGTCGTCGGCATTTACCAACAGCAGGTCGCTGGCCTTGATGCGGGAGAAGTGCGTCCCGTAAGGGTTGATCAGAAATTCCCGGCCATCAGCCGAAACCGCCACACTGAAATGGTTGGCGATCGACTCATGCATCCCCAGCCTAGCGGCCCAGCGGAAGGCGCAGGCCAACTCGGTTCGCTGCTGCCAATGGCTCAAGTTAAGGTGTGGATCCAGGTCGGAGCGCTCGGCGAGCTTGTTCATCGTTTCCCCCTTGTCAGACTGGCAGTTGCCAGAGCGATTGCTGCCCTGGAGTACCTTGCGAGTGTAGATAGCCGGGCCCGCTGCACTTGATGCGAAGCGACTTTCGCTGACGCTATCGTTGCCGATGCGCGCGCGCCCAGTGTCCGCTCGCAAGTCGTGGCAAAGCGGCAGGGATTTGCCGTTTTTGATCAATAGCGCAAAGCGCGCCTGGCTGATAGTGACTGCATCCAGTGACCTAGCCAGGAGACGCAGATGTCGGACATACCGCTATTTATCGGGGGCCAATGGCAAGCGCCGCAAGAGCCTCTTTACCGAGACGTGATCAACCCGGCTACCGAGGAGGTGCTGGGCCGCGTGGCGGTCGCCGGTCGAGCCGACGCCGAGCGCGCGATCCACGCCGCGCGACGGGCCTTCGATCAGGGGGCGTGGCCATCGATGGCGGTGACCGAGCGCGCCGCGATCCTGCAGAAGATCGCCACGGCGATCGAGGCGGATGGCGAGCATCTGGCCCGTCTGGAAACCCTCAATGCGGGCAAGACACTGAGCGAAAGTCTGGCGGACATGGGCAATGTGGTGGCGACCTTTCGTTATTACGCCGCCTTGCTGGAAATCGAAACGGGCAGCGTCAATTCCCACGCGCCGGCGCACGTCATCAGCCTTAACCAGCGCGAGCCGGTCGGTGTCTGCGCCTTGATCGCGCCCTGGAACTATCCCCTGCTGCAAGCGGTGTGGAAGATCGCACCGGCGTTGGCGGCCGGCAACACCCTGGTGTTCAAACCCAGCAGCCTGACCCCGCTGACCGCCCACCGCCTGGCTGAGCTATTGGCGCAAGTGGGCTTGCCCGCTGGCGTGTTCAACCTGTTGTGCGGCCCAGGTGAGGTCGGTGAACTACTGGCGGCCAGCCCGGCGGTGGATCTGGTATCGCTGACCGGCGGCGCTGGCGCGGGAGGCAAGGTGATGCGCGCGGCCAGCGGCAATTTCAAAAGGGTGGCGCTGGAGCTAGGTGGAAAAAACCCCAATATCGTGTTCGCCGATGCCGACTTTGAAGTGGCGCTGGATCAGGCGCTCAATGCGGTGTTTTTCAATGCTGGGCAAATCTGCTCGGCAGGCTCGCGTCTGCTGGTGGAAGACGCCATCCATGATCGTTTTGTCGAAGCGTTGCAGCAGCGGATCGTCAAGATCCGCCTGGGCGATGGGCTGGATCCCGCGACCCAGATGGGCCCGTTGATTTCGGCCGGCCAGGGCGAGCAAGTGCTGGCAATGATTGCTGGCGCGGTGGGCGAAGGCGCCCGGCTTTTGGCCGGCGGCAAGTCGCCCACCGGCCCAGGCTTCCAGCGCGGCTTCTGGCTCGAACCGACCCTGCTGGGCAATGTCACCGCCGCTATGCGTATTGCTCAGGAGGAAATCTTCGGCCCGGTTATCACCGTCGAACGCTTCAGCGGCGAGGAGCAGGCGCTGCAGTTGGCCAATGACACCCCCTACGGGCTGGCAGCTGGGGTCTGGACCCAGGATCTCGGCAAGGCCTATCGCATGGCACGGCGTCTGCGGGTGGGAACCTTATGGATCAACGACTACAACGCGGCCTTCCCCCAGGCGCCGTGGGGCGGTTACAAGTCCAGCGGCATTGGTCGGGAGCTGTCGCGTGCGGGGCTGGATGAGTTCACCGAACTCAAGCACATCTACCTCAATACCACGCCAGCCGCGTTGCATTGGTTTGGCATAGAGCAAGCAAGCTGATTGGGAGGGGACAGGCGCATCCTTACAGGCTCAATCCGCACAAAAATATAAAGAACAAAAAACCGCCAACTTGCACTTAGTAGCACGCTGCCGACGACAATCCGAAGGAGTCCGTCCCATGAAAGCTTGCACATCATTGCTGTTGACCGCTGCTGGCCAACCACAGCTGGCCAAGTCGCCCCTGTTGCCCTGGTAGCGACAGTCGCAATAGAACTTGACGGACTGCTGTGCGTAGAGGTCCCAAGCGATCTTTTTGGCTTCGTTGAAGGTACGCGGTGGATGGGGCTCCGCTTGGATGGCGGTGACGAGCAAGAGGCAGATCAGGGCGAGCAATCGATGCATTCGTAAGAGTCCTGGTGTGTAACGGCCATCGCTCCACGATGACCTTTTATCCATGGTGTATTGCCAAGCAGGCAGCGCGCTGTAACCTGTATGGGTGTACAGTATTGTTTGGGTGGTCCACCATACCACTCACCATCCTCGGCAGCAGCGAGCGGCTACGGCATTGGGTGTCTGTAAACGAGCTGCACATAACGAGGTTCGGGTCGACTAGCGAAGACAAGACACAGGGGCGCTCTTCACCGCGGACCGGAATGGAGGCGAGCGTACAGGTCGGCTGTCTGGGAAGCGGTGCGCGAGGTAACAACAGTTTCACAGCGCTATTGAATGATGATGGGAACTCATGGTCAATGTCGAGCAATTGAAATACTCGGTAAGTCGTATGCCGATCGAGAAAGTGCGCGCGGCGGCCAGTGAGCTGAGTCTCGACGGTTTGGTAACCGAAGGCAGGACGCCGTTTACCCGTTTGCACTTCAATACGTGCTTTGCAGAAATCGAGGCATTGTTTCGACGCGCCGGTTATCACCGCCCGCTAGATGTGGTGGGTTACCAGGGTTTGATATATGCCCTGTATGACCCGAGCCGCTGGGAGGCAGTACAAGTGCTGAGGTGGCTGAAGGAGTACACGGAAGAGGTAAATTCCCGAGCGCTCCGCGCGGATGTCTCTTCGCTTCGCTAGTCACGAGGAGAGCATCGTATGCGTCGCACTACCTCTGGTGAAAAGCGAATAGTCAAGCTGCTACCTTCAATCTAGTTTGCTAGGATTGGTTAAATCTACAGTCCCCCAGCTATTTCCAAAAGGAGCATTACCTTGTCAAAACTCGCTGAGTTCCGTGCTATCGAAAAGGCCTTGCAGGAGCAGTTGGCCCAGCTTGACGCGTTAAAAAATGACGGGGCACTGAAGAAAGAAATTGAGTTTGAAGGAAAACTGCGAGCCCTCATGGGCTCTTATGGCAAGAGCTTACGGGACATTATCGCCATTCTTGATCCCAAGCGGTCTTCTTACCAGTCAAAGTCCATCAGTGCACCGCAACGCCGTCCACGTGTGGTCAAGGTTTATAAGAATCCTCAAACCGGTGAAGTGGTCGAAACCAAAGGTGGCAATCACCGGGTTCTTAAGGCTTGGAAAGAGCAGTACGGGGCTCTGGCCGTGGAGTCCTGGCTTCAGGCTTGATCCAAACTGGGCCTCAAAGCCCCTTTACAGGTTTTCTGGTAGAGCAAATTATGCCCGAGCTGAGCCGGGCCACGACCGGCTCAGAACGACCCAATATAGGTCAGTCGGGAGTGTCGATGGAAGCCTGTGCGACCCACCCGGCTTGGTCATCAGGCGTACATGTCCTCCTACCGTCGATGATTTAAGGAGCCGACTGCCTAACCCGTGCAAGAACAGCCACCCATCGTTCTTCGTCCGCGACGTGGCCGAGTACAAAAGGAACTCCGCCGCCCAAGCCAGCGGCAAAAAAGTCTTGGCCTTCTTTCCCTGCTGGGACCCACGCACCTGGGAGTTGCGCCACCTGATCATCGCCCTGAAAACGCTGGCCCCGCGCCGGAAGGCCCGGTGGCGACGACTTACAACTCTATCGCCCCATTCAAGCTCGGGCAAAGCAACATCAAATACCGCGTCATCCCGGCCCCGGAAAATTGCCCGAACTACGAGTTACCCAGACAAAACCAGGACTTACCCAACTTCCTACGCAGCGCTCTCTATCAACAACTCTCCATTGACCGTGTTCCGGCCTGTTTTGCCTTGCAAGTACAACGGCAAAACCCACCGCACTACATACCCATTAGCACGTCCGCTGGATTGAGTTGTTGGGTCATTTTTAAATTAGTAAATCCTTTTTTCGCTATTTTTCCCGTATTTCTCCTCATCCAAGAACTGAGATATGTATCCCTGTCTCTTCCACAGCAATTCATGGTAAAGCTCCTTAATTTCTGGAACAGCCGACCGCTGAACCGCATTGAGCGTCAGGAGGCTCTCTTTCCAAGCATTTATTCGTGGGTGCCTCTTCTTATCCAATATTCCGGGCCTTAATTCATCGAGGTACTCCAATCGCTGAAATAGGGGCGCGTAGCTGGAATCAACTAACGAGAATTTACTACCATTAAAAAAGGGGGCGCCACCAATTGCCTTTTCTATTTGATCGAACTTATTCAATAAGTCGTCCAGGACGTTGTTAAAGTCCTCTTCTTTTTCTTTAACGCTCAAATGAAAAGCACTCCACGTGCAGCCGTTACCGAACTCTATCCAGCTCCGATTGTGTGCACGCAAGATGAGATCGCTCGGATGAAGCTTGTTGGGATATGCCTCGTCAATATATTCGTTGATGACTGTCGATTCGAATATGACATGATCCTCCACTAGAAGCAGCGGGACCTTCTTGAGGGGAGATATTTTTAGAAACCATTCCGGAGGGTTGGCCAAATCTATATATTCGATGTCGTATTCAACAGTCTTATATTGCAGCGCGATTGCCGCTCTTTGCACGAATGGGCACAGCTTGAAGCTTATTAATCTGGGTTTCACAGTCTTCTTGTTTCCAAAAAATTAGTTGAGGGCCCAACTATAAATAGACACCAAGTGGTGTGATAACGCTTTCACGGGCTTGGTGGATAACATTCTAGTGTCCCTCTGGTTAATTCGTTTACCTATCGTGGTCTCTCTGTAGGCTGGCGTAGAGCGAAGCGAAACCCAGCGATGCCCCTGTTACCACGCTGGGTTTCACCAAAAAACGGCTCTACCCAGCCTACGCCCGCCGTTTCCCTCACCCCGGTCCCTCGGCTTTGGCATCCTGCACTGCCTTACCTCCTGCAGCCATGCAGTCGTCTCCCGGCGGGAGAAGGGAAACCAGTGCTTCCTCGCTCGCTTTCAAGTTAACGGACTAAGCAAACAGGCCACTAGCCGGGATTGCCGTTCAAGCGTGCAGTGGATACGAGAGGGTCAGGCGGCGGCGTATACCACCAACTCCACCAGCATCTCCTCGCGGGCCAGGCCGGCGATGACCATGGCGGCGCGATTCGGGTAAGGCGCAGCGAAGTATTCGCCATAGACCGCGTTGACCGTGGCCAGGTAGGAGCGGTCGGTCACGTAGATCAGCACCTGGGTCACCGCGTCCATGCCCAGGCCGGCCGCCTCCAGCGTGTGTTTGAGGTTGTCCAGGGTCTGGCGCGTCTGTGCCTCGATGCCGCCGGGTACCACCTGGCCTTGCGCATCGATAGGGATCTGCGCGGTGTACAGGGTGCCGTTGCCGATAACTGCCCATTCCAGTGGGGCTTTAGACGGGAACAACTGGGTTTTGACTGCCTGTTTCATCGACTACTCCGGAGTTAGAAATAAAAAGAGGGAGGCGGCGGGTACCGCGCTCCCTCAAAACCTAGATTTGCTGCTCCACCGCCATGCGCCTGGCGATTCTTAGCGCATCCCAGAGCGACGGCAGGATCAGCAGGGAAACCGGCACGGCGGTGATGACGATGAAAGACTGCAGCGCCGTCACGCCGCCCGCACCAATCGTGATCAGCACCACCGCAGCCAGCCCCATGCCGATTGCCCAGAACGCTCTCAGCCACTTCTTCGGCTTGTCGTTGCCCGACATCGCCATCGCCACGGTGAAAGCCATCGCGTCGCCGTTGGTAGCGACCGAGATGAAGCTCAGGAACAGGAATAGTGCGGAGATCACGCCCCCGAGTGGCAGGCTCTGGGTCACGCCCAGCAGCAGGGCCTCGGGCCCGGCGCCATTGGCGGTGACTATGCCTGGGGTCTGTAGTTCCAGCCCGATGCCGGTGCCGCCGACCACGGTGAACCAGAACATGGTCACGATCGGGGCGATGATCGACAGTGTCAGGATGATTTCGCGGATGGTGCGTCCGCGCGAGATCTTGGCAACGTAGAGCGCCACCATTGGAGCGTAGCCAATGAACCAGCCCCAGTAGAACACCGTCCACCAGTCGAGCCATTTCGGATCGGCGCGGAACAGCGTCATCGGGATGAAGTGTTCGAGGTGCAAGCCGAAAGCCTTCGGGAAACCGCCCAGGATGAAGGCGGTCGGCCCGAGCGCGACCATGAAGACGGCCAGGCCGATCATCAGCCACACGTTGATTTCGCTGACGAAGCGGATGCCCTTGAGCCCCACCAGGCACGAGGTGGTGTACATCACGGTCACCAGGATGATGGTGATGGCCTGGGTGGTGATGTCGTTCGGGATGCCCAAGACGGCATGCAACGCATTGCTGATCTGCAAGCCGAGGAATCCGATCGGACCGATCGTGCCGGCGACCACGGCGATGATCGAGGTGGCATCTGCCAGCGTGCCGATTGGCCCTTTCAGTGCGCGCTGGCCGAGTAGCGGGTAGAGCAGTGTACGCGGAGCCAGAGGCAGGCCCTTGTCGTAATGCAGATGCATCAGCACGATCGCCAGCAGGCTGCCGAGTACCGCCCAGGCCAGGAATCCCCAGTGCACGTAGGATTGGGCGAGCGCCGCATACCCTGCCGCTTCGGTGTGCGGTTGCACCCCGGCGAACAGCGGTGGCGGGCTCGCGAAGTGCATCAGCGGCTCGGCCGCAGCCCAGAAGGCGCCGCCACCGGCGAGCAGGGCGCACATGATGACCGCGATCCAGTTGAACGTACTGGTATCGGGCTTCTGGTCGACGCCGCCCAGGCGCACGCGCCCGCACTTCGTACAGCAGATTCCCAGGCTCACCAGGAAGGTGAGCAGCATTAGAACCTGCCAGTACAGACCGAAGAACTTCGTCGACCAGGCGAACAGCGTGTTCACCAGACCTGACACGCTGTCGATGTCGACCAGGGCCGCCACCAGGAATGCCAGCAGGAAACCGCCGCTGATGATGAACAGCGGCCAGTCGATGCCTTTCAGGGCTGCACAGCTCAGCGGCTCGCTGCCGACTTGTTGGGTAGTGGAGAGTTTCATGACGCCTCCAAGGTATGCGCTCGGGGCTCCGTACTGCCCGTCAGGGCTGCGGAGCGTTTGACGATCGGGATACGAAGCGGGGCAGGCCCGCCTGGTCAGAACGGTGCGGCGTTCGCCGTCGGGCCGCTGCGATCGGCTCGTTGCGCGGGAGGGTGAAATCGCTGGTGGCAGTGCTGCCGGCACAGGCCGTCTCCGGACGAGGAGATGGACGAGGCGTAATTATTATTGTTCATGCTGTCCTCACGGTGGGTATCGGGAGTCAGGCTTGCGGCGCGGTGGAGCTTTCCAGCAGGCGCAGCCAGTTGAGTCCCATGATCTTGCGCACCTCGTCTTCGGCGAAGCCGCGGGTGCGCAGTCCTTGGGCGATGGTCGGGAAATCCCGGCTGTCGCGGAACCATTGCAGGGGCGTTGGCCAGTTGGCGTTGTCCGCCGAGCCTTCGCCGTAGTCCTTGTCCTTGCTCCAGCGGCCGTTGCGCATCCATTCCAGAACTTGCAGCGGTTGTTGCTGGCAGAGGTCGGTGCCGATGCCGATGTGCTCGACGCCCATCAGCTCGGCGGTACGCGCGACCATGTCGCAGAACTCCTCCAGCGTGCAGGCGGAGGCGCCCTTGAGGTGGAAGGGGTAGGTGCTGAAACCGAGCAGCCCGCCGGATTCGGCGATGCCCCGCAGCACCGCATCGGACTTGTTGCGCTTGGCGGCGTGGAAGCTGGACGGGTTGGCATGGGAGACGATCACCGGCCGGCTCGACAGCTCGATGGCTTCCAGGGTGCTGCGTTCGGCGCTGTGGGACATGTCGATGAGCATGCCGACGCGGTTCATCTCGCGGATCACCTGCCGGCCGAAGCGGCTGATGCCGTTGTCTTCGTTCTCATAGCAGCCGCTGGCGAGCAGGCTCTGGTTGTTGTAGGTGAGTTGCATGATGAAGACGCCGAGCTGGCGGAAGATCTCCACCAGATCGATGTCATCTTCGATGGGCGAACAATTTTGGAATCCGAAGAAGATTCCGACCCGTCCCTCCTCGTGAGCGAGACGGATATCCGCGGCGTGGTGCACCGGGCGGATTAGCTCGGGCCAGGCCTCGAAACGGCGGTTCCACTCGCCGATTCGCGACAGGGTTTCCCGGGCATTCTCGTGGTAAGCGATGGTGGCGTGCACCGCGCTCAGTCCACCGGCCTGCATCTGGCGGAAAATTTCCGGGCTCCAGTTGGAGTATTGCAGGCCATCGATCATCAGAAGCTCGTGCATGGCGATCTCCGGTTCAGGGACGCACGTAGGTGGTCTTGACCACCGTGTAGAAGTCGCGGGCGTATTGCCCCTGTTCGCGCGGACCGAAGCTGGAATCCTTGCGACCGCCGAACGGCACGTGGTAATCGGTTCCCGCGGTTGGCAGGTTGACCATCACGCAGCCGGTCTTGGCGCGGCGCTTGAAGTCGCTGGCGTACTTCAGCGACTGGGTGATGATCCCGGCGGTCAGCCCGAAACGGGTGTCGTTGAGGGTGGCCAGGGCTGCTCGTAGTCCGCGACCTTGATCACGCAGGCGATCGGGCCGAACACCTCGTCGCGGTTGATCTGCATGTCGTTGCGG
This sequence comes from Pseudomonas cavernicola, assembly GCF_003596405.1. Lineage (NCBI taxonomy): Bacteria > Pseudomonadati > Pseudomonadota > Gammaproteobacteria > Pseudomonadales > Pseudomonadaceae > Pseudomonas > Pseudomonas cavernicola. The sequence continues at coordinate 2,108,501 of NZ_QYUR01000002.1, read as the reverse complement.
GTGTCGACGAACAACGCCGGGCGCATATAGAAGCCTTCCTGCTCCTCGCTAATACGCTCGCCGCCGCAGGCCAGGCGGGCGCCATCGGCCTGGGCCTGCTGGATGTAGCGCAGATTCTGGTTGAGCTGCTTCTCGTCGATCACCGCGCCGATCTGCACGCCTTCGCGCAGCGGGTGGCCGACCTTGAGTTGGCCGATGCGCTCGATCAGCGCCGCGACGAAGCGGTCATGCACCCCGGCGGTGACGATCAGCCGCGAGGAGGCGGTGCACTTCTGCCCGGTGCCGAAGAAGGCACCGTTCAGCGCGCAGTCCACGGCCAGCTCCAGGTCGGCATCGTCGAGCACCACCAGGGCGTTCTTGCTGCCCATTTCTAGCTGGCAGCGAACAAAATTGACGGCCGTGGCGGCCGCGACCTTGCGCCCGGTGTCGACCGATCCGGTGAAACTCAAGGCGTTGATCTTCGGCGAGTGGATCAGGCGGTCGCCAACGATGGCGCCGCTACCCATCACCAGGTTGAACGTACCGGCCGGCAGCCCCTGGCGGGAGATGATTTCAGTCAGTGCCCAGGCGCTGGCCGGCACTGCGTTGGCCGGTTTGAACACCACCGCATTGCCGAACGCCAGTGCCGGGGCGATCTTCCAGGCTGCGGTAGCCATGGGGAAGTTCCAGGGGGTGATGATGGCGACCACACCCACCGGCTCGCGGCGGATTTCGATCTCCACACCCGGGCGCACCGAATCGGCGGTCTCGCCCATCTGGCGCAGCACTTCGGCAGCGTAGTAATGGAAGAACTGGCCGGAGCGATAAACCTCGCCGATGCCCTCGGCCAGGGTCTTGCCTTCCTCGCGGGCGAGTTGCTCACCCAGTTCGGCCTTGCGCGCAATCAGCTCATCGCCGATGGCCATCAACACCTGGTAGCGCTGTTCGAGCCCACTGCACTCCCAAACCGCCTGAGCCGCGATGGCCGCCTCGATGGCCTGCTCGACCTGCGCGGCATCGGCCTGGGCGAAATGGCCGAGTACGTCCGCGATGTTGGCGGGGCTGACGTTAGCAACGGTGGCAGAGCCAGTTAGCCACTCGCCATTAATATAGTTACGGAAGATATCGCTGGGCATATGCACCTCCTCTCATGCTGTGATCGCATGGTAGGCGGCGCTCCGAATAAACTAAAATTAATAGTAAATATTGTTTGATAAGGAAAACTTACCATGCTGCCTGACCTCAAGATCGTGCAACTACGGCATTTCGTCTGGGTCGCCGAACTGCATGGTTTCCATGCGGCCGCGGAAAGAGCGCACCGAACCCAGCCGGCGATTTCCCTGTCGATCCGCGACCTGGAGAACAAGCTCGGGCAATCCTTGTTCGAGAAGCGCAACGCACGCGTGGCCAGGCCGGAGTTGACGCCTTTCGGGGTGCAGTTCCTAGGCTACGCCAAGGAACTGATCGCGCACCACGATCGAGTGGTCAAGGATATGAACCTGATCGCCCAGCACAAGTCCGGGCACCTGCGTATCGCCTCGGTGCCCTCGATCGCCAGCCGCCTGCTGCCGGACATCCTCACCCGCTTCATCGGCGATGCGACGGACCTGCATGTGAGCCTGTTCGACGACAACTCCGAAGCGGTGCTGGCGATGGTGGAGAGCCAGCAGGTGGACTTCGGTATCGCCAGCCTCTGGGAGGCGGGAAGCGACATCCAGTTCATCCCGATCTGGGAAGACAGCGTCGGCGTGGTCTGCCGGTGCGACCACCCATTGGCTGAGGAGCCGCAATTGGGCTGGCGCCAGCTGCGTGGCGAGCGGCTGATCGCCAATGGCACCTCGCGCCTGCTGGCCGGCAGCGAGGCAGAGGAATTGGTGGCCGACTCGCAATTCTATATGTCCAACATGATCTCCCTGCTGGCCATGCTCGAGGCCGGGATGGGCATCACCACCCTGCCGCGTTTCGCCTTTCCGCCGGAACACGGCCAGCTGCGCTTCATTCCGCTGAGCGACCCGCTGGTGACCCGCGACATCGGCATCGTGCGTCAGGCCAACCGCTCGTTACCCGTGGCGGCGCAGGCCTTGTTCGAGTTCATCCTGCGCGACAATGAACTAGAGCCGGACGATTGGTGAAAACAGCCATTATCTGATTAAGAAGACCATATAGATAAGTTTCACTTATCAGCTGATAGGGCGATCTGAATTGCCCCGCAGGCGCCCGTGGACCACCATCGGCGGCAGACAACAACAATCCTCCGCATCCCTCTTGGCCCTTAACAGGCCGTATTGCCGGTTGCGGTGTCCGCCAGTTGAGGGCCAGCGTATGAACACCCCTTCAAGCATCGATCCCGGCATGCGCGGGGCACAGGCGATCCGCATGCGTCCGGCCCATGTAGTCATGGACCTGGAACGCCTCGGCAGTCTGCATCAGAGCCGCCTAAGCTTCATGCGCAGCCTGGTGCGCAAGATCATGCGCGAGGGTTGGCAGATCAAGGCGCGGCGTTTCGAGCTGGATGCCGAGGGCTACGGCACGGTGGTCTACCGCGTTCAAACGACCGGCGATCTCTTCAGTTTCGTGCTGTTTTCCCAGTACCTGGACCCGGAAAAGCGCAACGACCGGGTGATCGCCAGCGAGTGGGACCTGACCATGGCGCTGTGCGAAGGTGAGGTGGACGACGACTATGTCGAATACTTGCGGCGCAACGTGCCGCTGCAGGAAGCCGGGCGCCTCGACTCGCGGGTGATGGTGCTGTCGCGGGCCAATCGCAGCGTGCGCAACTTCGACAGCGTGGTGGCGGCCCTGAGCGCCGGCCAGCAGCCGGCGGTGGAGCAGATCGCCCGGGTCGGCTACCTCTACCGCACCACCGCGGTCTATGGCAGTGGCAAGCTGGGCATGGCCGACTGGGAGAAGGTCAGCGGCAAGCACCCGGACTTCGCCCGACCCTTCGCCGCCGAGATGTTCAACTGTTTCATGCTGCGCAACTTCAGCCTGCAGCAGGCCGAATACATTGCCCGGCAGCGCGCGCCGGAAACCGCGGTGCCGTTGCAGCCGGCGCTCAAGCGCTACTTCGGCATCGGCAACTCCACGGGCCTCGGTATGGCGCCCTACCTGATCAATCACCCGCAGCTGATCAGCCGCTGGATCGAGATGCGCGAGCTGGCCCTGGCACGGGTACGCGGCCTAGGTCAGGTGACGGCCGAGCGTCTGGCGCGCCTGCATGCACTGGTCGCCCGTGGCATTCGTCATATCGAGGAAACCGTCACCGAAGACGGCTGGCAGACCGGCAATAACCGCGTGGTGCTGGAGGACTTCGCCGCATTGCAGGATTGGCTGGGCGGCCATCACCTGGACAACTGGGCACAACTGCTGGCCTGGGCCGAGCGACAGCTCAGCCTGCAAGGCCAGGAACTGCTCAACTGCATCCTGCTGGAACTCTATCCGGAGCTGGTGGACGCCCTGGAAGACCGCTTCGCCCTGGTCGAGTCGCTGGAGTTGCAACCGGAGATGGCGGCCAGTCAACTGCGCGCGCTGATCGAGCAGCATTACGCCTGGGCGCTGGCCATCGACTTCGACACGGACGGTGCCACCGAGACCTTCTGGTACCGCTCCGAGGAGAAGCAGGAGCCGCGCCTGGGCAACTGCAATCTGGAAACTGGCCGCGACAAGCAGATGCCGCTGGGTATCGGCTACCTGGTGCAGCAGTGCTATCGCCAGCTCTGTGTCTACCTGGACGAAAACCCGCAACAGTGCACCGCCAGCTTCCTCCTGCGCCACCCCGATCAACGTGGCATCGTCCGGCGCATCCAGAGCATAGCCAAGACCCACTACGGCGAGATCCAGGCCAACCTGCTGGATCGCCAGGTGCTGCCGATGCACCTGCTGCGCTGCAAGCTGGCCTTCTTCGGCGTGAGCAAGTTCGATCCGCGCTCGCGCCTGTGGGTGCGCAACACCATGTTCCAGGGCGCGCCGCTGCTGGAGGATATCGGCCAGCCGTTCGAGGACGACTGGTTCCTGCCACTGGCCCCGTCCCTGGAGACCCGCTGATGTTGATCTCGTCGAATGAATTGACCGCCCTGCTCAAGCGGGTGTTCGAGGGCATGGGTTATCCCATCGGCTACTACGAGGATGCCGCCGCCCTGGTCAAGTGGCTGCAGGTGCATGGCGAACAGGGGTTTGCCGAACTGCAGCGCTCGCTGCCCTATGTCGCCGACAGCCAGCGCCCGCCACTGGAGCTGCTCGCCGAGGAGAGTCAGGCGCTGCTGTTCGACTGTCACGGGCGCAGTGGCCTGAACTGCCTGCCGACCATAGTCGAGCTGGCCCAGACCAAAGTGCTGGAGCAGGGCTGCGTCAATGTCAAGGTGCGCAACTGCCACAACCGTAAGTTCATCCTCAAGCTGCTGGTCGACAGCGCCCGCCACGGCATCAGCGTGCTGGCCTACTGGCAGAATGGCAAACAGCCGGCCAGCGAGCATGTCGCCAGCATCGCGGCGGGGGCGAGCTACCCTAGTTACAGCGAAGCCCTGCTGGCGGACTCGGGGACGGCGGCGGATAGCCAGACCCTGACTCTGATGTTCAGCACCCGCATCGACCTGCAGGGTCAGTTGCACGGCGCAGGAGCCAAGCGCTCGGGCTATCGGCAGGTCATTCCGGAGCAGTTCGCCCGTGCGGGCGAGGGGGCCCTGGAGGGCGGCATGGATATCTCGAACGAGCTGTGGCAGAGCCTCAACCACCTGGCCGAGGCGGTACTGGTGGAAAACTCCGAGCACTCGCGCAGCGGCGCCGGCGGGCGCTGAAGCGCTAGTCGCTGGCAAGCACTCATGGGCTACAGCGGCATCGAATGCCTGGCACTGCTGATCGTGCTGTTCGGCAGCCTGGTGCAAGGGCTGCTGGGCATCGGCTTCGCCCTGCTGGCGGCGCCCCTGCTGTATCTGCTCGAGCCGCGCTATGTGCCGGGGCCGGTGTTGTTGCTGGGTTTTCTCCTGGCCCTCTGCATGCGGTTCGGCAATCGCCAGCCGCTGGCCTGGCGCCGGCCCATGCCGGCGATCCTGGCACGGCTGCCCGGCGCCTGGTGCGGGGGGCTGCTGCTGGCCTGGCTGTCCTCGGCCTGGCTCGGCCTGCTGCTGGGCTGTTCCGTGCTGCTGGCGACGATCTTCAGCTACCGCTGGCTGGAGGTGCGCTGCACTCCGCAAAACCTGGCCATCGCTGGCTTCTGCTCGGGGCTCATGGGCACCGCGACCTCGGTGGGAGGCCCGCCCATGGCGCTGGTCTATCAGGGGTGCAGCCGAGTAAACACCCGCGATGAGTTGGCGGCCTTCTTTCTACTGACCACCCCCGTCTCCTTGCTGTTCCTGCTCTACCAGGGGCGCATGCCACTCGACTACCTGAGCGCGACGTTCAAGTTGGCTCCCGGGGTAGTCGCCGGCTATGGCTTGGCGCGATGCCTGGAGGGACGCATCGACAAGCGCAGCCCGCGACAATTGTTGCTGCTGCTCTCCTTGCTTGCTGCTGGAGGGCTTTTAACGGTCAGCCTATGGAGACTATGGGCTAAGACCTAAATCTTTGCTTCATTGACTCATCTTCGAGTTGAGCCGTGAATCGCCCCTATTTTGTAGAAGCTATTGAGTATCGGGTCGAAAGCGGCCTTTCGCGAATGACCGCAACCGACCCAAAGCTGCCACTCTCGACTGGTTGAATCCACAGCTGAAAGCAGACATTCACGACTGGCAGCTATCGGCCAGGAGCGGACGGTGGACACAGTGATGGCAAATAGGTAGCGTCACCGATGCTGCTTTCGTGTTTCTCTCTAGGCGATGTCGCGTTTGCCGCGACCACCTCTAAGCTAGACAAGGACTTACAGGACGACAAGGAACGTGATCCGACACGCCATCACGACAAGAAACGCGACATGGCATGTCGCCTAATAGTAGTTAGGAATCACACCCGACATGACACGCAAGTTCATTCAGCCAGAGAAAGGTGCAATCGCCCCAACCATCCGCGACCTATGGGATGCTGCCCGCGAAAAGCTGGGCGAAGCAGAAACAGCCCTTGCGGAGATGAACGCTGCTCGTGATCGAGTCTCTTACGAGGCAGCTTGGAGCCAGTTTGTTGACTCCATTGAAGAGTTCTGGTGCCGCTTCTTCGACGAGGGAAAGACAGCTTTCACCAACTTCCAGCCCTGGGCCGGGGCGATTGATCAAGAGCGCAAGGACGATGAAACGCTCCAGTATTTCTATCAAGCCAGGCACCAAAGCCAGCACGGGCGAATCCCAATGGCGTGGGAGGAACCTCAATTGATAATTGGCCGTGGATTTGCTGGACGAATGTATGGGCTTCGGATTCACCCTGACGGAAGCTATGAACCCCAAGCTGAGCCAAATAATCCCGCTGGACAATCGCTTTTGGTAGAACATGCCCCCGGGAAACCGGTCCTGCCAACGATTGAGAACAAGCGCCACAAGCAGAATTTTCCTGCACCTTCGACGCACAGTGGCAATCCAATTGCCGACCGATCGCCAAATGCTGTAGCCCGATTGGTTCTCGACTACTACGAGCGCGTAATGAATCAGGCCGTCACCAAGTTCGTGGGCGAAAGTGATGCCTAACAAGTCATTCGAGTGGGACGTCTTTGGCTGCGCCAAAGCCGCCCCTCAATTCCAACGTTAGGCGTCTCAACGAGGAGCGCGTTATGACTGACGATCTACTGAAGCTCGCCGTCGGGTTCATGCTTACAACCTTGTGCGGCGGCTTGCTCGGCTTTGCCTTTCAGCGTCGTCATGCTCGATACCAGTGGTTGCGGACTCGGTGGGAGAAGGAGCTTTCAGAAGCACAGGCTGTATTTGAGGAAGTCAGTCGGATTCTTGACCGTCGCTTGTATCGGACGCGGCGGCTGCTTTGGTCGCTTGACCGTGGACAAGACCTTATAGAGGACAGACTATCCGACTACCGAGCCGTCGTCTTCGAGTGGAACGACAATGTTAATCGCATCTTGGCACTGCTTGCCATCCACTTCAGCGCCGAACTCCGCGATGCCATCGACAACGAGATTGGTGCAGAGTACGTCGCAATCGGCCGCATTCTGGAGCAGACCATCCGAGGCACATCTGAAGCTAATGCCGAGGAGCTAGAACAGCGGCTCGATCGACTCGCAGGCAGCGTCTACGACTTCAATCTTCATCTTCTGAAAGAGATCAAGGCGAGGCGAAATGCACTCAAAGAAGACGCCTAACTCTTCCATCGAGAGGACGTCGCCCGGCAAGCCGGGCGCCGCCTCTCATGTCAAACGTTAGGCGAATGTGGAATATTCACCATGAGAAGAATAATCCTTGCACTGACAGCATCAATAATCTCAATAAATGCATCTGCAGAAATATCGCCAACCATGTCATGCACTTTTGAGTCTTTTATCGGCATCTCACATGCGGAACCTGAAAACTCAAGAAAATCGCCTATCCATCAAGGCATGCGCATAGTTCAGGGAAAGACAGATAGCAATACACTGAAGCTTGATGGCGCCAAGAGAGCAACAAATAGCAATATCTGGCAGGCCGCCACCCCAGCGGGCTGGGAAACCTTAGAGAGCACCTATATCGGTGACTTTAATGAAATTTTAAGCCTGTCCCATGAGCTCGGTGCAAATAAGAGGCCGCTACGTGGGCCCTATAAAGCCTCGCTTACAACTACCGGGGTGGAATCAACATCGATAATGCTAGGCAATTGTCTTGTTGAGTAAGCCAGAATCGCCTAACAAGGTTCGCTCCACTTCGTTCCGCCCGACGTCTCAGGCTGCGTCTGAGCCGCGGCCTTAACTCCAACGTTAGGCGTCATTATGAAGAACTTTCTTCTCGCTGCAGCGAAACTCGCCACAGGCCTCTTCCTTGCAGGTTTGGCCCTCGCGATCACGATCGCGCTTTACTCTTGGGCAACCGATAGCTACGAGAGTAGCCAGGCCAAGCAGTACGAGACCATCAAGGAGTGGTCAGCAGACCTCACCGCGAATCTCGGCTTGCAACTTCAGGCCAAGACAAAGTTAGTGTCCAGGAAGCTCTTGCTATCCGTAGATGTCGTCGGATATCCCGCCTATCTATCGGACCCTCGCTTAGCCGAACGAAACCAGAAGGCACAACTCATCGTCCACTTCGTCGACCTGGATGGTTTCAGAGTCTTCAGCAAACCAATCGTGCTTTCCGAATTTAGTGGCATCGTAGGCGCAAAGGGCGAGAAAATTGGCCTTCGAACTCAACTGCAAGAATATGTCTCAATTGAGGACTACAAGAGGTTTCAGCGTCTTCAGGTCGAATGGACCCTGGAAACCAAGGTCCCGCCAGATCTTGCGCCCGACGTAAAGGAAGAACAGAGCCGTCTTGATCACTGCGCTCCCAGCATCTCGCGCGCAGAACGGCTCAAGCGCCTGTCAAGGCACGGAGAGTTACGGGAAACGGCCTCCGGCTCTTACTCTGCAGGCGGTCGGTCCGTGCACTTCTTCTACGATGGAACACTACTGAATTGCCGATAACGAGCTTCTTGCGCTGGCCCGAGACGGCGGCCTCAAGGAGCAAGTGCAACACCTGATGTAAGGTGTTGCACTTGGAACCTGAGGCCGCCTAGTGCGGTATTCATCGTCAGTGTCCGGCTTGGCTTCTCAGCCTAACAATCAAGCCGTTCGCTTCGCTCACTCGGGACGGGCTAAAGCCCGCCCCTTAACCAAACGTTATGAATGTCTGCAAAGCGTCGATTGCAGCCTGTCACCAAGGGGCGCTATCGCCAAGAATCGTCCACACGACGAATAAATGCAGGCAAGATCGAAGCCCTATCGCGCTTAACGTCGTGATCGCACACGTGGTCAGCAACGCTCCGAAAACAGTTCTACTCCTTTTTTTTTTCCGGTGTTCTTTTGTTTTTTAGACAGAACGTTGCGGATTCCACGCCATCCGGCCGCCCAGTCCACGCACATCCGGCCACCTGTTCCACGCTCATCCGGCCGGCAGTCGGAGCGCAGCGACGCAGGTTCGCATTGTTAGTCTGAAGTATCCGCTGTCGTCAATTTCGTCGAGCGCCTGCGCATCGATTCACCCTTGAGTTCGATGCGGTAAGCGTTGTGCACCAGCCGGTCGAGGATCGCATCGCCCAAGGTCGGATCACCGATCAGTGCATGCCATTTGTCCACCGGCATCTGGCTGGTGACCAGCGTCGAGCGGTGACCGTATCGGTCGTCCAGCAGCTCCAGCATGTCGCGCCGTTGCTGAGCGGTAAACGGCGCCAAGCCCCAGTCGTCAAGGATCAGCAGATCGGTCTTGGCATAACCGGCCATCAGTTTGGCGAAGCGGCCGTCACCGTGGGCCAGGCCCAGCTCCTCCATCAAGCGCGGCAGGCGCAGGTAGCGCACGCTGTAGCCGTCCCGGCAGGCCTTGTGCGCCAGTGCGCAGGCCAACCAGGTTTTGCCTACGCCGGTCGGGCCGCCGTTGTCGTTTCAGGTCGGGGTTACTGCGGGGTTACACCCGCTGCCTATCAAGACGTTATTCCGCCAACGCTGGGCGTCCCAGTCCGGCCAGAAGGGGACAAGTGTGGGTCGCTAGGGAACCAGGGACTCACCGTGATCTAGCAAGGGGCCAAAAAAAACACGGGACGGGCCAATGTCCTGCGCAACCGCCAAGTAGAACGCTGCCTTTACTTCTTCCGATCCGGGGTGGATTCGAGTATCACGCGCCCATCCGCCGCCGGCAGTGGAGAAACCTCGAGGGGGACGCCGCTGTCCGCTTCCTCCAGCGTTCCAGCTTCCAGGCAGACATGGTTGGAGCCTTGACGGATGATCATGTCGACTGCCTCCTGCATGACCCTGTAGGAGATTGACATATCCTCGTAGGCGAACCTTATCCGGTGTTTTTCCCGCTGTTCGATGGCTTGGGCGATGCCAGGTTGCGAGGAATGGTTGACTTCCATTCCTTCTGGAAACGGCAGATAGTCCTCTCGCTGGGCCGGCCAGAGGAGCTTGCCGCAATAGAGGTAACTGTCCTTCGCATCGACTCCGCTGCTATGGCAGGCGCCGAGCGTAAATCCATAGGCGATCATCAGGGCACGGGCGAGCTTGTCGATGATGTGGCCCTCCAATGGTGCAGATTACGGCTCGCGTGGCGGAGCTGAAGCCTGTGCCTCCTGCCCACCTGCCCACCTGCGAGACAAGCATGGCGCAGTGTGCTGGAAGCTGCCCGGTCCATCCCCCGAGGGCGAAGCGAGCTTGCCGGCCATGGTGCCCGTTTCGCAGGGGCGTCCTCCTTACACTTGCGACAGCAGGGCGTCGGCCAGGGCGTCGGCAATCTGCTGGCGGTTCTGGGCGGTTTTCTCGGCCATGGTCGCCTGCGGCGGATTCAGGCGGAGCAGGGCATCGACTGCCGGCACATCCATGAACTCGAGCTCGACCAGGCAGGCGCGGCAGGGCTGGGATGATGTGGTATTGCCAAGCGCGATGTCATTGAGGACACCCAGACTCTGCTCCTTTACGCCCCGGCGATGCGTCGGCAAATCCAGGGTGGTCGGGTCAATCCTGTGCATGGCGGCGACCACCTTGTCGTGGATCGCCTGCGCGAAGGCGCGATCCGCCGCCTTGTTGATATTGACCTTGCCGATCAGCGCTTCCACGCCACGCACCTGCTTGTCGAAACCGTTCAGGTGAATGCTCAGGAAGAGCTTCGCGCCCTTGCTCTTGGCGACGTTGGCGCGGGCGTTCAGGCCGAGGTTGACGTCCGTTTCCCGTGTCAGCACCACCTTGACGTTCTTGCCGCTTGCCAGCGCCTTGGCCAGCACGGCGGCCCGGGTGCGTTTGGCAAAGTCCAGCGTCCAGTTCTTTTCCTGTTCGCTGGACGGCGAGATGGCGTTGTTCGGGCTACTGCCGCCGGTTCTCGCCACCCCGCCATGGCCGGGATCGATGACGATCACGACGGGTGCCCCGGCGACCTCGGGCGGTTGCGGTTGGGCGACGGCGAGCGCCGCATCCAGGCGCTGCGTCGCCTCACCGACCAAGGCCAGGACCTGATTCACGTAGGCATCGCCAGCCGGGTTGTAGATGGGGCCGATGAATCGCATGAAGGCCTGCGGACTCTCGGCGGCGCGTTCCTCCCAGCCCTTGTAGGGGGAGCGGGAAAGGAACTTCCAGTAACCGAGGATGAAGGCATCGAGGCTGGCGAACTTGCAGTAGAAGTCCAGTCCGTCGTGGGCTTCGTGTTCAACCGGCGTGGCGAATCCGACCATCTCGGAGCGCCATTTCAGGCCCCCGAAGTTCAGGTGCTGGGTCGCCAGGGGGGACGCTCCGCGACCGGACTCGAGTATCCATTGTGCGAGCGTCACCGGCTTAAGCGCCGGGAAGGCAATGTTCAAGGTCTTGTATCGGCTTACGAGATCATCAAACAAGCTGGACATGTTGCACCTCCTTTTACCCAATGATGGCGAAGCTGGATCGGTCATCCGGCCTACGATTCTCATGGCAGTTCGAGAATGTCTGCCGTTACCGTGCTTCGCACCGACTTGCGACGCTCAGCTGCAGCGTCGTACACCACCAGCAACGAGTGCGCTTGGCCGCCGTTCGGCGCGAACAGGGTCATGCCTTCGGCATGGTCCGTGCCCTCGCCGTAAGGCACATCCAGGACTCGCTGCAATTCGCTAGCCGGCACCAGTACTTCGCCGTCGGGTGCGCTACCACCCAGCCAGCGAAAGACGCTGACAGGACCGTCGAGATCCATGGTCGGCCCGGCGAGAATCAGCAGATCGGAGCCCTGCACGCACAGGTCGCGAATACCCAGGCCACCGAGCTGAAGGAAGTGCTTGCGGTACAGGCGCCCGTCCGGCCCTATCGGTGCCAGGCGCAAGGTGGATGGGCTGTCGCCCTCGTCGACCGCCACCTCCAGCACGACCGCCCAGCCGCGCAGCACTGGCCCGCGCAGGCCGAGGAAGATCCGTTCCTCCGCCACGGCAAGGCCTTCGATATCGAAGCCGTTGTCCTTGCCCGGGATGGCGAGGAATGGCCCGAGATGCTCGTCGTCCTGCAAGGCTTCGGTCAGTTCGTCACCTTGGTCGTTGCCCTGCAGCTGGGCGGCGTACAGTTCCTTGCCATCCTGGGTACTTTGTTTCGCCAGCAGGCAGGTGCCGTCGCCGTCCAGGAGCGGAATGCGCGCCAGCAGATAGCGATTGCCGTCGCGGCTGACCTTGGCCAACTGTTTGCTGGCCTTGTCGTGACCCTCCTTAAGCTTCGGGTTCTTGCGCTTCAGGCTGTGCGAGCCCACCAGCCAAAGGTAGCCGCCGGCACAGGCCAGGCCTTCAACGTCCGCCTCTTCCAGATCGGCCGGATCCTCGGCTGCCGCTACCGGCAGCGCAAGGTAATCACTGAGCGGGAATTGCCTGTGCTGGCCGTACCGGCAGGCGCCAGGGCCATCGTCCGGGAGGCGCGTGAGGCGTTCCAGGCTAAGAGTTTCGTCGTTCGCCACCCAGAGCGTGCGGTCGCACTGCAAGACAGCGGACAGACCATCCCGTAGCGCCTTGTTGTTGCCCAGTTCATTGAAATTGGGGTCGAATTGCAGGGTTGCGACATGCGTCGTGTTCATGATGAAGGCCCTCACCTAGTTAGCCGTGACTACACCTTCGTCGGGACCGGAAGGACAAGGCCTGTCGCTGCGCTAATGGCACCATTAATTGCTCCCCAAACCACCCCTACGACTGCATTCCAAAGCTTCTCAACGGTCAGCCGAAATAGACCCTGTAACGTCTCGAGAAAGTTTTGGGTCATGTTTTCAATGCCGTCGAGGAAAAACTCCCGCGTTTCGTCCGTTATCTGGCCAGTCACTATCCCGCCGGCCACAAGTGCGGCGTGCTGGCCGATTGCTTTCAGCTGGCGTTCAGAAAATCCTTTAACGGTAGCAATGTCCTTGTTAATTATCTTATTAGCTGCGTTCTTAATATCTGTGACCAATTGGTCTATATCGATTGCTGCCATTGTCTTCTCCTGATGAGAGGAAGTTAGCGTTCAAGTGCAGCTTCGTAGGTCAGTGCCTGGTCCATGTAGATAAGCGCTTGGCCCTTAAATGCCTGAACTTCCAAGCCGGTAACGCCCTGCTTTTTGTCCGTTTCTCGCATCTTCGAGACTGTCTCTGAAATTCCCGCTAGCGCGGTGGAGCTTGAAATGACTTGGCTTAGCACCGGCGCGTTGCTCGACCCAACTATCTTCTTGACAGCGTCAAACACGTTGTTTGTCGGAACGGGGCGTGCGGCGGCTTGTAAGGCAAGCGCATCAAGGCTGCCAATGACCTTGTTGTATTGGGCTTCTCTGCTGGGGAATGTTTCCTTCGTAGTTCCACCCGCTGCTGATGCAATCAATTCCATAGTGTCTGCATTTGCGGACGTTAGGCCATCCACAAGGGCTTTGTCGTATAACGGCGCAAGCTGCGTGGCGCACGCTGCTAACGTGACTACAAGCGCGACCAATATGCTGGCTCGAAACTTTACTGCCATAAGGGTCTGCATTGACTTTCTCCTGTGTGGAGCAAAATGAACGGCTTACGTTGGATTAAGGGCGCGGCCGCCCGAAGCGAAGCGCAGGGTGGACGTCGAGCCTTGACTTGTTATGAGCCATTTGACGCCACTGCGCTCATTACTAGCTTGAACAACTCTTCAGCTCGATTTGTTGATCCAGTTGCACCACGTTCTCTTGCCATTTTCTTATGCTCTGGTAAATTTGAAGCGGCGTAGATGATGAACGGGGTCAGGTCGCCAGATATACGTAGCTTATCTAGCAGGACATACCCTTCTTGAGGGCCTTCTTTTCGGCCCATGTCTGAAATAATTGCGGCAAACTTATTCGCCTTGAGAAGTTCAAGTGCTTCGTTCGTCGAAAGCGCTAATGAGAACTCGATACCTTGGGCTTCAAATGCCTGTCGTTCATAGACATTATTATCTGGCCGGTCGTCTACCCACAGTACGCGGTTCTTCCACTGCTCTGATTTTTGCTGTTTTGGAGTACTTGATACTATGTTAACGATTTGTCTCAGTTGCGCCACCGATACCCCTGACTCGTGACCTGGCTGCTTGGCGGTAGCGGCGGCTAGCGACGCAACTGAAGCCATCTGGGCTTTAATAAAGTTTTCTTCATTCTTGAAGTCTGAAGGGCCGTAAAGCTTGTTGTGATGTTTGGCAACAAGCCAAAGAAAGCCCGAAAAGACTATAACCGGAAAAAAAACCATGAAATAGATAAGCGGAGCAATGTGATCGGAGAGCCCTTGCCCTAGGCCGACCACCAACGACGCGAATCCGTACACAAGCACTATGAAGAGCGCAATGATTCCGAGTGGGCTCTTGGTAAAGCCTAGGGCTGAGTCTGCAAATATCCGCGTATCCATGGTCTGTTACCTATGGTTCATAACGCGACATCAGAAAACAAGACTCTGCGCCAGCTGGGTGAAACCTTTCGCACGCTGTAATGAACTTAGTACCGCTGCGGGCTTCCTGCTAGCGCTTAGGAAAACGATTTCGCGATATTGATCTGTCGGGGCTGGTTCGAATGGTTCTTTACCTTGGCCCGCTGTAGCTCTGGATCGCCCCGTGACGGATAGACACCAGCGAAAGTCAGCTTCGGGTCGGCTGCTGCCGGTCGTGACCGGCCGGAGTCGACCCTTCGCGGGCAATTACTGCTGAACTAGCTCAGCAAGAAACTTCGACAGCGCTGCCTCCCTGTCATCTTCTTCTGACACAAGCATCTCTATGCCCCAGTGTCCAAGTACCTCTTCAGCCACCGGATTGGGGCGATTGGTGAAGAGATATGACTTAGGGCGCGCAGCAGCGAGAGCATGGCTGCCCCACATCTTCGTCAAGCGATAGAAGAGCAGCCGAATATTGAGATCGGTAATGCTATATCCGATGAATAGCACGGAGTTACCCAACACATCGTGCCGAAGCTTGATGTCCAATGGTGACTCGAAGTCGAGACGTTCGTAGTAGCTTGTCTCATCAAGAACAATAGAAGCGTCGTCGTCAAAGTCGCCGTGGAACTTGACGATCTGACGATGGCCATCATGCACAGCTACGAGATCCGATACGCTTGCAACCTTGGTGTAGGCCGTCCCGTAAAAATCGTGTGCAAGCTCAAGCCATCGGTCGTAGTTCGTCGTATATATCTTCGAGAAGTTACCTTGGGCGATGAATCGATGAACCTCTGAACCACCGACATCAATGCCTGGCTTGTGCCACTCCCGGTCCATCCAGCTCCGAAGCGGTCCCAATGTGCCCTTCTTTCTGCGGTAGAACTCAGCCAAGGCAAGGTGGCTGCCGTACGAGGAGAATATCTGTGGGTCGTAGCCTAGTTCAGCGGCAAGCCTGAAAATAGCTCCCCCCAAGAGGGGAGGCCAAGGTTCGCGGACACTCCAGCACCGGCGAAGAGAACGAGCTTGCCTGTCTGATATGCGTGCATCAGTTCTGCCTTCATGCCACACCCTTTACTGCTTTCAAGAATGCTGCGAAGGCGTCCAATGCTTTACGTCGCATCGAGATATCGTTCTTGCGATCCCCCATCTCTGCAAACGTCTCCGTGTACCCGTTTGGTACGAACACGCAGTCCCACTGGAAATCTCGGAGCCCTGCTGGGGCCGCAGGCACCATCCCGTGTACTTCACCTGAAAAAATGTGAATCTGTCGGCCATCACAATACCCAAGAACTGTTTTCGCGGTCACCGAAGCATCACCGAGGCCTTGCACTAAGGTTGTGAATTTGTCCGCCTCAAGTTTGTCCCAGAATATTTGTGTGAGACCTGCAGGTAGCCCGTTCATCCCGGCCAAATAGAGCCCTGTGTGTTCTACAAATAGGGGTCTGCCAATTAGTGCGAACGCCTTTGAAAGCTTGTCACGGACAAGACGTTCCACGTCGTCCGTTTGTAGCTCCTCGATCTTCTCCCTGACCGCAATTACTTCAACGCCTGCCAGTTCAAGAATCTTGCGCACCTCTTCAAGCTTGTGCTGATTTCCTGACAGGAATCTGATCTTCATGAAATATCCTTGATAAAGGAGTAACGTTTAGTATGTGTGTATTGTTCATGAAGTACATGAGTCGGAAGCCCCTCAGCCAATGCAGTCGCATGATCCTCATTCAGCCCGCGTTCATGTATCGCAGGATTATCTGAACAGATCACGAACGGTACGCCATGCTCATAAAAATCACATAGCGGGTGGGCTTTCTCTGGCGGTACCGCACCAGTCAACCGATTACTGATTGGGCACACCTCTACGCAAATATCTCGCTTTGCTAGAAGCTCCGTGAGCCAGGGGTCACTACCAGCCACGGTGCCATGCCCAATGCGATCGGCACCGAAAAGCTCAACAGCTGCACGCACGTTTTCCGAACGGCCCGTTTCTCCGGCATGAATAGTGATACCGAGACCAAAGTCGTCCTTTGCTTTCCTAAACAAACTGGGAAGCTCAATGGGATAGGGAATGTGCTCATCTCCAGCGAGATCGATTCCAACGATATTTTTTGGCCGACCCAGTGCATCGTAGGCTGAAAGTAGAGCTGCCAGGTGAACTGAGCTGTAGTCACCACGGGTGACCGTCAAGACTAGCCCCCACTGCATTGCATATAGTTTTGTTGCCTGACTTATGCAGGTGATTAACCGGTGAAGTGCTTCGGGTACCGAGCACTCTTGAATAGCCGCTAGGTAAAGAACGCTACTTCTAAGCTCAACGAAGCGGACGCCGTTGGTATGTAGCTCACTGACTGCAGCACTTACGAGGCGCTGAAGGTTCGCGCTCCAGGCGACGGCTGGACTGAATGCGGTTGGGGTAGGTCTCACTGCTTGCATGAGTGAGAAAGCCAAAGCTCAAGCGGAGGGGCAGTAGTTGCTGCTTGCGCTTGTATCGCGCGAAGTTGGATGGGGCATCCCTTTGATAAAAAGAAAGCCTCGGTAGACTTAAGTAGCGAAGCTGCAGCTTGTTCGTCTTCCGGGCGAAAGTATTTGACAAGCCCCTTGTATTCGCCTGCTAGTCGCTCTGCTCCTGGAGCGGAGTAGCTTTGTGTTTCAAGAGTTTTTCGCAACTCGTTGATAAGTGATCGGCTCAAATCACCCTGGAACTGAATATATACCAAGCGACGCTTTAGCAAGTCTGGATTTGCTGTTTGAACCTTCGAGGTTAGTTCGGCAAGGCTGTTTCTGAGCTCTTGAACAGACTTCGCGGCATCGGCTTCCTCCTTTCGAGCCGCGTCACGCAGTTTGACAGCGGCAGTAGCCTCGGCTTCGGCTGCTGCCGCAGTAGATTCGGCAATTTTGGCCTTCTCGTTCGCCTGCGAGGACTTGATTTCAGCGAGTTCTACTTGGTTCCTCGCTACAAAGTAGCTTCCACCCGCAGTGACGACTCCACCTATTCCTAGGACGATTGCACCGAGTATTTTGATGACTTCAGACCAGTAGGATCCCCTAGCCTGTCGGGGTACCGCTGCAGCTTCTTGTTCGAGCTTTGTCTTTTCGGCCTTGAGCTTCTCTGTCTCGGCGCGCAGTTTTTCAATCTGGGCGGCCTTTAGGTCGGGGTCTTCAGGCCCAGGTTGTGCTGCCATCATGGTCTCCTATAAGGCCTAACGATTAAGCTAACAGGCGAGCAAAAGCACAGCTTTGGCGAGTCCAGTGAGCGTAGCGAACGGTGTTGAGCGATTTGTTATGCATTATTTGACTCGGAGTAACTGGTGCCTACTTTATTTACCATATTTACTACTTGCTGCACTTCAGACTCAATTTCTACTGCGGGTGTTTTGATGGAAAATTTTGTGGCGCCGATTGCTCCCAGGGCCATAATTGCCAATACCGCACTGGTTATGTAGCTATTTGCCTCCCGGCCTTCTGGGGTGAATAAAGGAATAAAGGCGGCAATAGCTAGAAGAACAAAAGTAACGACTATTAAAAGGCGCTTGGTCTTTTCCTTTTCTCGAATGCGGGTGAGCATGATTTCAGAGAGAGCCCGTACTGCTTCTTGGCCACTAACAGTTGCTGAAAATCCTTCATGATTTACTTGCATGTATCGTTCTCTCCTTCCTTAGGCATAACGATTAAGCTAACGGGCAGCCCAAAGCGTAGCTTTTGGCTGCCCGGCGAACGAAGTGAGCGATAGTTGAGCACATTGTTAGCTTTGAGGCTCACTGCCTTTGGCACCTGAAAATACTGTAATTATTTCTCTTGCGCCGGGGTATTTCGAACTAAGGTATTTATGGACGGGAAAGCCAAGAGCAGCGTACAGGCACAGCCCCAGCAGGCCACATACAGGGCTTGTTAGGATAGTGACTAGTGCCTCAATAAAATTTCCGTGTTAACGGAGTAGAACCCTTCCATATTGTGGCTCCACGGAAGACGTCGTTCACGTCTTCCTCATCGGGCTAAAGGCGAATGCGCGGCTCCTGTCAGAAACCGCGCAGATCGTCCACCGGCAACTTGAGTTCCTGCTTCGGCTCGGTTCCGGTTATGCGCTTGAGCGTCCGGCTCACCACATCCACGTTGTTGTCGAAGCTGCCATGGGTCGACTTGATGGTGACGTTGGAGCGGTTGGCGGGCTTGTCCGATCGGTAGCTGAACACCGTGCCTGCGTCGAGGATGTCGATCTGCTTGCGCCTGGCCAGGCCCGCCAACTGGATGGCCTGGCGCCATTTGCCCAGTGCCTCGCCGGTGCTGGAGGAGCCGTCCCAGCCCTTGTACTCGGGATCGAGCACGTTGGCCTGGCCGAGGATCGGCGTGCGCAGGTCGCCTTCCAGCGCGTTGGACACCAGGTAGAGCAGCGACTTGCCGTAGGGGCCGATACTGTCGTCCCGCTCGTTGCGGTCCGAAAGGATGTCCAGGTAGAGGTTCTGCATCAGCGTTTCGTGGGGAGCGAAGTGGCGATTGGCAAACTGCACCGTGCAGGCTGGCGCGTAGAGGTGGAGCGAGCGGACGTTCGTTTCGAGGCCGCGTGCGGCGAACAGGTCGATGACATGGCCAAGGAAGATCGAGCCGGCCGAATGTCCCACCAGGTGGACTTCCAGATCGTCGCCCCAGGTCCTGGCCAGGTTCTGCAGGGCCGTCACCAGTTTGTCGCCGCCACGGGTGGGTAGGCTGGCGAACTCGGCGTTTTCTTTCATCTCGCTCCAGATCGGACGGGCGAGGGGGCGGCCAATTCCCCGTTCGAGGAGGATGTCGGCCCCGTCCTGGATGCTCTCGCGCAAACCGCCGGCACGGGCCCGTTCGCGCTGGAACATGTCGGTGATGATGTCCGTGATGGATTCGAGTACACCGGTCTTCCAGACGATGAACAGCGGATAGCAGCCGTTGCCCAGGAAGTAGCGCCCCATCGCCCTCGCACGTTCGATGGCGGCGGCCTGGTCGTTCAGTCCGCCGTGGACGTAGAGCACCAGGCGCTTGGTCTTGCCCGACTGGGAACGGAACCACTGGTCCGGCAGCCCGCAGGCCTGGTACAGCAGTGAACGGCTCAGCTCGTCCTGGGTGAGGTGGCGATCGATACGTCCGTTGTTGCCGAAGATCACGCTGTGCTCATAGGCCTTGGGTTCATCCCACCACTGGGAGCTGTCGGCCGCGGCCGCGGCGATTGCCGTACTGCGGCCTGCGGCCAGTTGGCCGAGCATCACCCCCGGTACGCCCAGGGCTGCAACCCAGGCGTCCATGCCATTGGCGAGCCAGTCGGCGTAGGTCAGCAGGGCGAAACCGCCACCCCCCCAGGTGATGCCCCAGGAGTTCTGCACGATGAAGCCGGTGGCATTGAAACCGACCAGGGCGAAGGCGTGGCCGCCGCTCTGCGACGGCCTGCCGTCGAACGGAATGGCCGGCAGGGCGCCATGTCCGTTGACCTTGCCCTTGGGTTTTGGCAGTTGGTTCCAGCCGTCGTGAGTGAAAGCGGACACATAGATCCCACCGACTTCGCAGATGGCGGCCTGCAGATCGGTGATGGAACGGATGTCGATCCGGTAGTAGACGCCCAATGTGTTGTCGGTTGCCCGGGTGGCATAACCGAACTTCGGCGGCAGGGTGCCTTGGTCATCGTAGGGCCAGTCGGACTCCAGGCACACGCCGTGGTGGTGCCAGCCCTTCAGGGCGCCACGGCAACTGGAGCCCTCGTAGTCCTCGCCGGCGAACTCGTCGTAGCGTCGCGCGTAGTTGTAAAGCATCCGCGGGCTGACCGATTCCGGAACTTTGCCGTTGCCGTTCTTGCGCCAGCGCAGGTAGTTAACCACGCAAGCCAACCCGAAACCGGTGCAGGCACCTTCCCGGCCCTGGTCGAGGATCAACCCCGACTGGGTATAGCGCGGCAGATACTCCTTGATCAGATCGTCACTGGGAAAGGCATCGGGCAGGCTCAAGGGCGGTGGCATGTAGGTGCGGTCGCGCAGGTCCACCGGGTCCTTGCTGGCATCGAGCTGACGCGCGACTGGCGTTGGCGCCGCTGCAGCCTTTTTCGCCGCCGCGCCCCTGACCTGACGGGCGCGAGTCGGCTGTGGAATCAGCTCTGCAAGTCTGAAGACATCGCTGAAGCGGTCGAGGCCGTGGGAGCCGCCGTTGACCTCCTTGCGGGCCGCGCGGTAGTTGTCACTGGCCAGGGCGGTACGAATCCTGGACGCCCGGTCGGCAAGGAATCGCGCAAGGAGGATGGCCGCCACCTCGGGAGCATTGGCAAGGTCCGGCTGCGCTTCGATATCCAAGTCGATCTTCTCTGAATAGACGTGATAGTTGTGGCGCCCGGTCAGTTGTACGAAGCCACGGCCGCGGAAGTTCGCGCCATCACCGGACTCGGTGTTGCCGAGCGCCGCTCTGCCGTCGTAGGCGCTGAACGGCGGCATGCCCGGCCTGGTATTGAACTTCGAGGGAAACTCCGAAATGGGCACGAAGCCTTCAGTCTCGGCGCGAATGGTGCCCAACGCGGCCAGTATCATCGGTCTGTCTGTCAGGTCGGCCGCTGCCAGGGCCGCAGCGACATAGGGAAGGTAGCGTTGGATGTTCGAAGGTTTGGTTGCGGGGAATAGAGGCTTCACCGCATCCACGCTGAGCGCCATGGCCAAGTCCTTGAGCTTGCGCAGACCCAGCAGGCTCTGGCAGTAAGGACCGACCAGCCCGTCCGCCACTATGCCGATGCCCGATTGCCAGTGACGGACCGCCGATTCCGTCAATGCGTCGAAATCACTTCCTCCTGCAAGTCCGGGGAATCCTCGCCCGTCGTCGGCCAGTGCCCTGGCCAGTTGCTTCCGAAGTTCCGCTACTTCATCGCCACTCTTGTTCCGTGCCAGCAGCATGTCCATGACTCTGCCTCCCGCTGTCCGTTTTCCTTGCGCTGCATTGGCTGCAGCCCATGCCGGGCACCTGACGTGCAGGGTTGACCGACCCTGGTCCAAAACGGCGCTGAGACGACGGGAACAACACCACGGAGCGACTGTTTTCAGGTCTGGTGCAAGGCATTTTTTGGAGTATAGCCGTGCTGGAGAAGATGTCATTGCTCAGTAATCTCAAATTGCACCGGGCGCTGAGTTTTCTGCTGCATCACGATGGCTCGCGACGACACATGGTCTCCATGGGCTATGTCCCGCACACGAAGCTTGGTTAAGTCGCAGGCTCGCAGCTTGCTGTCGATGGCCAGGTCGAATAGAGCAAGATCCCGGGTTCTCTCCGCGATCTGGAGCCTTAGCCGAATGGCCCAATTATCTCTGAGCTGCAGTGGGGCTTTCTGCCCGACCAGCTTTCCCTTGTTCCAAGGGCAATGGTTGTAGGTGGCGCTGGATTTCATGGCTTGTCCTCCGCATTGAGGGAGGGCAAGGGTGGATCAATCACGGCACACGGTCGCTAACCGGCCAAGTGCAGCCATTCGAGGAGAGCAAATTCCGGCCGGAAGCAATGGGATGGACTACCGCTATTACAATGGGCAGAAGTCGGCCAATAGCAGGTACTCAAAACTGCCTACGGAAGCCAGGGCGATTCACTGCTTGGTTTTGACCTTGGGTTCGGAGCTGACCACGATGGCACCGAAAAAGCTGCGGAATAGCTGAGGTTGTACATCCCAGGACGCAACCCAAGGTCGGGCTTTACCCCATCCTCTATGTTCAACCAAAGGGATGCTGAGCGTCCCTCTGAATCACCCTGCATGGCATGCTTCCAGAAGAACACCCAGTGGTTCGTCGAGCGCCGTTTCGGTTGGAATTTACTGTCCTTGAGGAGGTAGCTGTCGAAGGCCTTCTGATTGAAGATGACGACAGGCTTCAACCCAGCCGCCTTAGCTGCCCCACAAACTCTTCAAGCCAATCCAATTTGGTGGCGAGCTTGAGCGCAAGCTTCTTCTCCCGATTGATTCCGTCGAAGTCATAGCCATCAACTCTGATCTCGATGTCCCAGCTCCCGCAGGCATGATAGAAGCTCATCCAAGAGTACTGCCAAAACGTCGCGCTCCTTCGATAGTCGCAAGACCTTCCTGGCTTGTGCGCCCAGTGCCACACGTACACATCGCCAAGTTTAGCTGTGAGCACTTCCTGGCAACTGGGGCAGAAGCCGTCCTCATCGCGCGTGGCTGTTATTCTTCGACCATCCGGTGTCTGTGCGAGAAACATGCAGGATCCTGTCTGTGGAACTCGGCTTCCGATTGGCTTTGCTCAGTGTTCCAGTTCTGCCAGGCAGCTTGCTCAGCTGCATGAGCGTCCGAGCAAACCTTCCTTGGGCGGATGTTCTCGATATCTACGTCTGCTCGCAGTGAATAGACGTATCGATGAGCGTGCTCGACGATGAATCTTCGCACCTCCAATGCGGTGGACATCGACAACACCGAGCCTCTTTGTGGCGGGCGACTGCCGACCCGAGAGTAGAGCAGGTGGTTGGGAGTTAGCGGTAACAGGATTTCAGAGCCTTGAAAGCCCCATCCGCCGCCAAACGTGTAATGTCCCTGCTCGTAGTAATTCAGCTTGATGACAGGATCGTCGCTGGTGGGCCAGTGGACTCCCTCGGGAGCCATAAGGACAGTCCATCGTTGTCGCAGTAGATGAGCAATCGTGCTCGTCAATAAGTGTTTAGTTGAGCGAAGCCAGAACATGCGGCCGATTGTGGCTTCTGCGCGAATAAGCCCGCCGTCGCCGTCAGAGGCGCTTTCGACTTTTACTTTAATGGGCCAAGGATCTGGCGCATCGGGATTTGCAACAATTGGCTTCCCAAGCCTTGCCCGTTCCTTCAGCTCTGAAACTGACGTTTGCAGTGCTTCGTCGAGAACTTCTGGCAGCGTTCTATTTTGTCGATTCAGCGTCTCGATAAGTCGAGCAGGCGTTCGCACGTCTTGAGCCGCTAGAAACCGGATAATCTGCTGCCAGTCAGACCGACTGATCTGGTTGCCCTTTATTAGTTTTTCTAGGGCAGGTTGGGCGGGTGCTTCGAATTTCTGATCGAGCCAGCGCTCGAATTCATCTGTCTCACCTTGCGCTGCAAGGTAGGTGTAGAGATGTTTGTGAAAAGCGATGCTTTTGACTGAGTGTGCTTTCCACGGCGGGATGTTCTGGTTAGAAACCAGTAAGCGATAGGTTTTGACCTTGTTATCTATTGCCCAATGCTTGAGATAAAACTGCGGTACATAGTGATTGTCCCTGTGAAACTGCATCTCGCAACATCCTAGCTGTTGGGATGCCTGTAGTTTACCGTGAAAGTGCCCGGCGAGGAGTTGTCGGGCGCTTTGGGTTCACAGTTCGCCATCGAGCAGTCGCCCTACGTAGAGCGACTGCCAGTGAAGAGGCGTTAGATTGATGACGGCTGAGGCATCCAGTCGTTACTGGGCATGATCCTAAGCATGCATTGATCAAGCAAAGCCGCGCACGTAGATGATCGGGTGGTAGGGGTGGTGGGTTGAGCCGGCCATGTCGGGAGCTCCATGTGGGTTGGGGCCATCTGCGAGGCAGGCGCTGCCTCGGTTTGCCAGTTGCTTGGGTCAGGCCACGCCAGAGGAGTGGCTCGCTCTGCGGTGGGACCGCGTCGCGTCAGCAATTGGGCGATCAGCGCGGCGTCCACGATGCCGGTGGGCGGCAGCCCGTGCGCCTGCTGAAAGTCCTTGATCCGCGCTGCGCTGGTTTGCCCGCAAACGCCGTCGGCCTTGATATCGGAACCCCGGCCAGACAGGCCCAGTTGCACCAGTCGCACATCCAGCCCATGTGCCAGCGAGGTCTGCAGCGCCAGTGCGCGGCTGCCCGGCTGGGGCCCGTCATAGCAGCCCAGCGGTGTCCCATTCAGGGTGGCGGTGGAAACCTCCTGGCCGCGCACCACCAGCGGCAGGTCCAGTCCCCAGTGGTCCAACTGGATAAGTCGCTTGAAGGCCTCCATGCGGTAAACCGTGGGGTGCAGCGCCTCGTTCTCGTGCGTTGCCAGCCAGTCCTCGCGGGCATCGACGTAGGCCGCGATCCACGCCTTCTCGCCCATCCGCCGCATCAGGCGCGCCACCGTGCAGCGCGCCACGCCAACGACTCACGCGTGAGCTGCCGCCAGACCTTACGTACGCCGTAGTCCTAAAGTTTTCCTCCCAGACGCGCCGTATATGTTCGCTCGATACGTCATCGCGCTGCGTACGGGTGGGGCGCCCACGAAGCAAATGCCGGGGAGGCCCTATGGAGAGCGATTAAGTGCCTTGGCGCAGGGACTAGCGCGGGTGGGCCGGTCGAGGCTGGGATTACTGCCGTAGCCCGGATAAGCCGGAGGCGCAATCCGGGGTGACCAGGCGGAAGTACCCGGATGGCGTTGCGCTTACCCGAGGAGCTACAGGGGCAAGGATAAAGACCCATTCGAAGTTGCGTATATCGCGAAATCGTTTTTCTAAGCGCTAGCAGGAAGCCAGCAGCGCTACTAAGTTCACTACAAAGTGCGAAAGGTTTCACCCAGCTGGCACGAGGGCTTGTTCCCTGATGTCACGTTTTATCCGGACACCTGTCGCGTTTGCTTCGGCGGATAACAAGAAAATCAGAGCGGTACGAAAACCAACAGAATATTAGGCGACATTGGCTGGCGTGTTATACGACAGGGGATGTCGCCTAATAGTAGTTAGGCGGTGGAAAGCTGCTATGTCGTCCCTTTCTACGTCGTCCCTTTAAGGAGGGTTGTTATGTACACACTGTTACGTCTTCTTCCCGTAAAACGATTGGCTTATGAGCAGGTGCCCGCGTTGACATTCGCGTGGATCATCGCGGAGCTTTTCTTCAAATTCCACAGCTTCACCTTGGAGTGCGCTGCCTTCTTGGCAACTTGGTTCATGCTAGATGCGCTTATCCAAAAGGTAGTGCGCCCGCTAGTCACACGCCAAGAAGAAAGAGAGCATCATGAAATCTGATTCATCGAATCAACATGAAGAGCCGCATCGTGATTCTTTGACAGTGTTGAAGGAGCTTCTTGAGCAGACGCGGCTGCTCGCGGAGATCCGCCGCGATGTGGAACTTGGTCCGTGTCTGCTCGACAAGATCGGCCGCATCGCGTGCCTGACTGCCAACGAGGTCCATCAGAACACCCTGCAGCTCAAGGCACTCCGGCAATCGCTGGAAGCGCTCGTCGAGATGTACCGCACGGTCAACCCGGCCGCAGCGGTGGAACTCGACAGGCTTGTCAAGCTGCGGGCTGAGATCGAGCGCTGCTGTCCGCCGGAAGACGCATGCGAGACGATCTGCCACTACGTGCCGTGCAAGCCGCTGGGGGGCATCCGTCGCGGGGACGGCTATTCGATGAAATCGCGCGGCTCCGTGCTGGCCGTGCCCTACAGCGAACGGCCCCACGCCCCCTGGAAGATCGTGCCACGCGTGCCGCACGAGGCCGACGAGAACCTGCCGCCGGTGCCGCTGGGACCGATCGTGGGCCCGATCGTGCCGTCGGCGCTGACGCCGCAGCCGCTCGACTACCAAAGCGGCGCGCCTACACCGGGGCCGCAGGATCCTGTGACCTTCCGCACATTCACCGAGGATGGCGTCGTCACGACGCTCTGGCCGCCGGATATGACCGGCGCGAAGGCCGGGGACGTCGTGCTGATGTCGGGCAATCTCTGGTTCGAGCTGTCGACCGATGGCGGCAAGACGTTCACCGACGTAGACTTCACCAAGGTCTTCGCCGAGGAGAAGACCTACGGCGGGTGGGCGGGCGACCCCGTGCTGCACTACGTGCCAGCGATCGACTGCTTCGTGTTCTATGTGCAGTCGAACCACACCGGGAGCAACCCGAACAAGAACGTCGTGAAGGTCGCGGTCGCGAGCCCCGCCGATCTCAAGACGCACAAGGGTGGCAACGCGGCGTGGCAGCGGCAGTGGGATTTCACCTCGGATACCTTCGGCCTCGGCGATCGTTGGATGGACTTCCCCGACATCACTCACGACGATAAGTTCCTGTACGTCTTCACCAACGCGTTCACCGGCAAGGACTTCCAGGGCAAGCTGTTCTTCGAGCTGCCACTCGCAAGCCTCAAGGCGGGCGGCACGATCAATTTCCAGTTTGCTTTCGTCAACGAGACAACGCTCACCTTCGGGTCGCCGGCCCAAAACATCAGCGGGGAGAATTACTGGGCCGCCCACGTCAACAACTCGACGCTGCGGATCTACTCGTCGAAAGGGACCGAAAGCACCTACGCGTGGCGCGAGCGAACCGTCAATAACTGGCCGATGTCGACCAAGACGGGGCAGGACATCGTGTCCGCCGCACCCGATTCGTCGGACTGGGTCAGCACCTCGCACCAGATCATCGGTGCGACCCGCGTCAACAACCAGGTGTGGTTCGCCTGGACTGCGGACGCCGGCAAAGGCGGCGCCGGCGGCTTTGAGTTCCCGTACCCGCACGTGCAGATCGCGAAGTTCGACCTGGGGCAGGACTACAAGCTCGTGGAGCAGATGCAGGTCTGGAACGCCGACCACGCGTACACCTACCCGAGCCTGACGACCAACTCGGATAACGAGGTCGGCATCTCGCTCGCCTGGGGCGGCGGCACCAAGCACTACGGCAGCCACGCGGTCGGCATTCTCGGCGACTTCGTCGTCTGGTACGGGACGGCAAGTGAGCGCACAAGCACCCGCCTGATGCCCACCCGGTGGGGGGACTACGTCCACGTCCGCCTCGCGTACCCTGATACGCGCTTCTTCAGCGCCTTCGGCTACGCGGTGCTCAATGACGCGAGCGCGACGCCACCCGAGAAGGCGGATTTCCTCTACGTCGAGTTCGGGCGCGAGAAGCCGGGGCCGCCGGTGATCAAGTAGGGTAAGGGGGTCATTTCTTGACTTTGCATTGCCTAACAACCGCTTCGAGAGGGACGCCGCAAAAAGCGCCCCTCAAGCGGAGCGTTAGGCGGTAAAAGCAAATAAGGTGCGCACATGGAAGTTACGCAAGGCAATCACAAAATCTGCTTTCATTCTGGCACTTCAAGTCGCCTGGAAGAATCCAACCCGCACCATCTGCTTGGCTCTCGCCGACATACCGCATGCACCCGCTTCAACCCTGAACTCGGCACGCGTATGCTCAAGCCCACAAATCCAGCATCGCCAAGTCGTCCAGCTTTTTGCGTCCGGCTTGAATCCGCGGCGCGGCCTAACAAACGGTTCAAACCGTTCGCTTCGCTCACTGGGACCGCGTTCCGCGGCCCCTTAACCTAAACGTTCGGCGGTATTGGTTACCGAGGAATGATCCGCGATATCGAGCGAAGGCCCCCAGGTACTGAGAACAGCGTTCACCTAGTGGAGGTACTATGGACGACACTCAAGCATTCATGGAATTTTCCGCTCTCTTGACGGGCCTCTACGATCCGCTCCTGAACGATCCGGAGGACCGAGCCCTCAATACCCCAGTCGCTGAAGAGTATGCCCGCCGACTGAAGGGCACGTTCCCCCAGGAGTTCCCGGCGCTGCTGCAGGTCTACAAGGCTCTCGCCTCCGCCGATCCGAAGTCTCCGGTTGATGACGCGCTTCTGGCGGCGCTGCGGGCGACCCAGGCTTTCAAGGACAACGAAATCGTCGCCAAACAGATCGTGAACGTTTGGTACTTTTCGCAGTTCAATGACAAGTCGGGCGCCCACCACATCGACGGCGGGTTCTACGAGCGAGGCAATGTGTGGCCCATCATCAGGGCGCACCCGCTGGGCTTTTCCACCCAGTTGCACGGCTACTGGACGCGGGTGCCCGCGGAACAGGACTGACCCAGACAAATCAAGGAGACCCTGATGAAAGACGACTACGACGTGATCGTGATCGGCTCGGGCGTTGCCGGCGCGCTGTCCGCTTGGAAACTCGCCCAGGCTGGGAAATACCGGATTCTGATTCTGGAGGCCGGCCACAACGGCATCTCTCACGGCCAGCGGGTGGAATTCCATCACACGATGGACGTGCAAGGCGCTCGCGGAGACATGTTCGCTCCCTACATGGCTCTGGAGAGCCGGAAGTACGCGCCGGCCGCCGAGAAGGCGCAGTGCGAGTTGGCCGAACAAAAGAACGACCCGAACAACTACTACGACTACGCGCCTGACTTCAACGGTGATCCGTTCAAGGCGAGCTACAACCGCATGGTGGGGCAGCACCTGGTCGTGGCGCGGAAACATGGGCGGGATTGGCCGCTCGACTACAACGAACTCGAACCCTGGTACTGCCAGGCCGAGTGGGAACTCGGCGTTTCCGGCAACCACGAGGAGTGGGACGGGCTCCACGGCGGCTACCGCAGCCAAGCCTTTCCGATGCTGGGCATCCCACTCTCCTATAGCGACCAACAGGTCAAACGGCGCGTTCACGGCAAGTCGGTGCGCGGGAAGGTCGTGCATGTCGTGACTACTCCCCAGGCGCGCAACACGCGCGCCTTCGATAACCGGCCAGCGTGCGAGGGTCACTCCAACTGCATTCCCCTTTGCCCGATCCAAGCTAAGTACGATGCGACCGTGCATCTGCGCCGCGCGCTCCAGCTCCCCGGAGTCGAGTTGCGGACTCGCGCCGTGGTCTCTCGCCTCGAAAAAGGCAAGGACGGACGAGTGAGCAAAGTCCACTTCATCGATTGGACGGCGGACGACAATCCTCAACCGCGGTGCGTCCAAGGCGCGGTGGTGGTGCTCGCGGCGCATGCCATTGAAACTCCCAAGATCCTGCTTAATTCGGGCGGCTTGGCCAATTCGAGCGGACAGGTGGGCCGCAACCTGATGGACCACGTGCAGTTCGAGCTGATCGCCATCTTCCCGGAGCCGCTCTACCCGTTCCGGGGACCGCAGAGCATTGCCAGCATCGAAGACTTCCGCGACGGGCCCTGTCGTGCCCAGCGCAGCGCGTTCCGAATGACCGTCGGCAATGACGGGTGGGGACGGACTGGGTCGCCGGCGACGGTCATCGACGGGTTGCTCAAGGAAGGGAAGTACAGCTCCGCGCTTCCGGCGGCGATCGCCGAGCGCATCCCGAAAATGCTGCGGTTGAGCTTCTCCACGGAAATGCTGCCGGAGTCGACCAACCGTATCGAGCTTTCCGACAAGACTGACGCGCTGGGACTGCCGCGCCCGCGCTTCACCTTCGACGTCGGAGACTATGCCCGGGGCGGCTTGCGTGAGGGCCTGGAGACGGCGACGGAGCTTTTCGGCCTAATGGGGGCGACCATTAGTCCCAGCGACAAGCCGCTCATCAACCCTCAGACCGGTCGCATGAACTGGAACACGGCGGCCCACATCATGGGCACGACCATCATGGGAGACGACCCCAAAGACTCGGTGGTTGATCGCTGGGGTCGCGCCCATGACGTTCCCAACTTGTGGATTGTCGGCTCAAGCGTGTTCACAACCAGTGCCACGGCGAATCCCACGATGACCATCGCCGCACTGACCTTGCGTACGGCCGCGGCTATTCATCGCCAGATGCAAGGGGAGGCTTGAGATGGCCGATGCCTTTTTCACGGTAGGCGGCCTGCCGCGCGCCGTCACGTCCATTCGGCGCGATGCCAACGGCCAGCCGCAATCGCTCAACGCTGCCATCCCCGACGGTGATACGGTCGGCGTTCATGTTGCCGGCAGCGGCTCGGTCCGTTTTCTCGGGATCGATACGCCCGAGAAGTCGTTCCAAGTGCCTGGCGCGGCCGGCGCTCGGCGTCTCGATTCGGCGGAGTGGGAGACCTATCTCACGGATCCGTTTCTCCCCCAATTCGGGACGTTCCCGCTCGAGACGCCGCTCGCGGATCACCTGCGCACCCGCATCGGCGCCGGGGCCGCAAGCAACCATCGCTTGCACGGCGACAACGCCGAGCAGGCACTGATCGCACTGGTCCAGTCCGACATCACCGCTCTGGGACAGAACCTGGATACGTTCGCGTTCTTCCTCGCCTTCTCATTCGAGGTGTTCGATGCCTACGGCCGGTTCCTTGCCTTCATTAATCGGAACCAGCCCAACCCCAACAACCCTGGTCCGCGGCCGCTTTCCTACAACGAGCGGATGCTCGAAAACGGAGCGGCCCTGCCGTATATCATTTGGCCCAATATCGACCCGTTCCGCGCCACGCCACTGCTTGACGCGGTGCTTGATCCCGGAACCGCGAATCAGGTCGCGCAGGCGACC
Organism: Pseudomonas cavernicola; assembly: GCF_003596405.1. Lineage (NCBI taxonomy): Bacteria > Pseudomonadati > Pseudomonadota > Gammaproteobacteria > Pseudomonadales > Pseudomonadaceae > Pseudomonas > Pseudomonas cavernicola. The sequence goes on along the minus strand of NZ_QYUR01000002.1, from coordinate 2,077,993 downwards.
CCGGCGTTGCGCCGGGCGCGCGACTTTGTCCGACAAGCCCGCGCCAACGGAAGCGGTGTCTTCAATCCGGCGAATCCGCTCCGCTTTGAGGCTTTCGAGGTGCGCTATTTGGGTCGGCGTGAGTTGCCCAATCGAGCCGTCATCGACTTGAGTCGCAACGACGACGTGATTCTTCGCCCCCAGAGCTACTTCCGCATTCCCAATCCGGAAGACCGCCTGTTCATCCCGCCTGCATTTGTTCCGCTGTTTGCCGCGCGTGGATGGCGCCTCGAAGGTTGGTTTTAAAGTGGGCAAGACCGCATTTGGAACGTTGCGGGTTTTCGAGCCGAACCAGGCGCTGCAGCAGACCTTCAACGACGACGGCACGGTGACGTTGAATTGGCACCTGGCGAGCGATGGCGACCACCAGGTAGGCGAGGGGAGCCTGGTGCCCCTGGAGGAACTGGAAGAGGAGGCGCCGTTCTGATCGGCTCACAACAAAGCCCGCACGAGGCGGGCTTTGTGCTGCTTCAATTGGCCATCATCCTGGGGAGTTCCTGCTCAAGGATTCAGCACGGCTTTCTGGTTCAGGTTCCTGTGAACAAAACTGCATTCAATTGAGTTGCAGATAACCTGCTGAACCGTTATCGCAACTATTGCTTGGCCTGATTTGAAGGGGACGCCAGAGCTGGGCACGAGAAGAGCGTAGGGCGTGGGTGTTGTAGGGTCTGAGCAAGGGAAGTTATCCGTGCCTGGAGCAAAGGATATATTAACGATCTTTTTGCCTACGGTTGTCTGGATAACTGCTGGAAAGATAGTTGCGTTGGAGAATATGGTGTCAGGCGGCACGTCACAAAGGACAGTTCCTGTGACCAACACCTGGGCTCCATCTAATACCAGGGTGGCTTTTCTGTCGATTTGTATATCAAGAACGTCTGCGGGGGCCACGCTTGGCAAAGCCACGAGTCCGAGTGCCAAGATAAAATGGTATAAAAAGATCCGAGACAGTTGAGGCAGCTAGAAGAAGTAAAGGTATTGTTAAAGTTAGCTACGGTGAATGTGTGGCACATGGTATCGAATACTTCAAGGAATTGGGCTCATTCCCGCAGCTGTCAAGCGGTGAGAATGCGAGCTTAGTTGCGAAGAACAGATGTTTAAAAACTACAAGAGCCTTTGGACCATGGGAATAGTGATATGAATGTATCCTCACCCCTGAATTTCTGCACAGAGTCGGCATCTGCGGAAAAGGGGGCAGGAAAAGGGGACACCCATTAGCCGGTCTCAAGTCAAGGCTAAAAGCCTACTCGCCCTGCAGTTCTTACTGCAGGGTTTCTCCTCTATCGCAACCTGCCTGGTTGAACCCGTCGAACCCGTTTCCTCATCATTGGCTACGACCGAGTCGTGCCTGACACCCATTTGGATCAAGCGGTAACGATACCTCCAGCACCGCCCTGGCAGTCAGCTGCCCCAGAGAAACGTTGGTGCCGCCAATGTGTCCAAAACGTGTTACAGAACTGTGGCTCGTGCAAAACACACGTCCAGTCCCAACGGGCTCACTTGGCAGACGACCCGGTTACAACACACTCAGGCGGTGACGGCCGGCCGCCACTCAGATTTTATGGTTCACGCCCAGTCCCTTTTTGGTTGACCGGCCATCACCTTGACTCGCCCTTCAGGGGAAACAGCGTTTGGCATCGAAAGGCTGTTTCTCCCTCAGGATGTGGTAGCTCGCTCGTGCCAGCTTGTGAGCCAGCGCTTTAGTGACGACCACGGAATTGGTCTTGGCTTTCTTTTCTTCGAAAAAGCGTTTGGCGTCCTCACTGAAACGCCGAGCAAAATTAGCGGCTTCGATAAAGGCTACCGTTGGAGTAATGCGCACTCTTTACGCATCGGGCATAAGAGGCGAAGTTGCCAACGTCGGCAAAGCGCTCAATATCTCCCGTTTCCAGCATGATGACCGTTGCCAAAACTTCGCCAATTCCGGGCATCGTTTTTAACAAGGAAAACTCTGGGCGCAGACTGGCTTCATGAAGCAATCGGTCCTCGAGGAAATCAATTTGAGCCTGCACCGCCTGGATGATGGCTACATTGGCTTTCATCGCCAGAGCCACATCCGTTGACAGGCCCTGCCTGTCAACGGATGTGGCTGGCAGCCCTTTGACTTCATTGCAGCTCAATCGGTGGCCAAACTGGCGCGCCATGATGTTTTCGACGGCCAGAATGTGCTGAGTCCTGCTGCGTACTAACTGAATACGTTTACGAGCCAAGTCTCGCAGCGCTCGTTCTTGCGGTGGATGAATATAGCCGGTCGGCAAAATTCCGAGTCGCAGCAAATGTGCCAGGAAAGCCGCATCATCTTTGTCATCGGAATGCTTTAAACCGTCGTAGCGTTTCATCGCCACGGTGTTGGCCAGCCTAACGTCGAAGCCCGCCGCCTTGAGGCCATCGACCAGCCAATACCAGTTGTAAGTAGACTCGACCACTACACCGAGCAGTTCGGCACGATACGGTTCGAGTAGCCCGATGATTATCGGCAAGTCATTGGGGCAGCGCCGACTGACCAGCACCCGGTCCGTTTCGTCGGTAACCACCACAACGCTATTGTTCGAATGCAGGTCTATGCCACAGAATTTCATTACGGCCTCCTCACAGCAAAAGACTAAGTTCGCACCTTGAATTTTGCGCCACGTCCGTGAGGTGGGGAGGCCGGCCAGATGATTCTCAGATTTATTTTCCCTACTTCAAACGGCTCCTCCTCGCCTGCTTCTGCCGGTCATCGCCGGCCGCTATGGGTCGACTTCGGCCTGTCACGGCCGGCAGCAGTCGACCCAAAGCTGTCTTTCGCGAAAGCCAGCCAACGGCCAGGAGCGGTCACTCACCAAGGTCCGCTTTGGGGCAGGCCCACGGATGCCATTCAGCATGACCAAACCAAGGCGATTGCCTAGGTGGGAGCGTGCAGTGGAATCTAAGATTGGTGCTTGTGGCATGATGGTTAGCTATGACAGATAACAGACAGCTTTACGTCTTGTGCGATACCAACGCGGCGGTTCGCGATGCCCACCTATTTCGAAAGAAGGGAGGGCCGCTCCTTGTCGCCTTGCTGCGCGCCAAAAAAGCCAAGCTGTTGGTGCCCGAAGTGCTCCGGATGGAATACATCAACCAATTCATCCAGGCTGGAAATGACGCTCTTCAGAAGGCAACGAAGGAGTTGGACAAGCTGAAGACGTTCTGTGGATATGACATCAGCGGCCTCCTCCCCAAGACTCAGTTCGGGGAAGCTCAGGCGCTGGATATCTTGGCGCAGCTCGAAGACGTCATCCATACCATACCGACAACCCCAGAGCTCAAAGTTGCTGCGGCCGACCGCTCGATCAATGGCGTCCGACCAACTTCCAAGACGGACCACGGTTACAAGGATTGCCTCATCTGGGAGAGCCTGCTCACCCTGGCGGAAGGGTCCGAGGTGATGTTGCTTTCTCGTGACGAGGCGGCATTCTTCGATGGACAGGTTCTCGCCCCCAATCTCGAGAAGGAAGCTAAAGACAAGGGCCTGTTGCTGACGGCATATAGCTCCACAAAGAACCCGACATTGATGCCGCTGGTCGACGCGCTGAAGGAACGATTTGCTGACATTGCTGCTTCAGTTACCGGCGATCTGCCCGTGGACGACCATCCGATCATCCAGGCATACATGCAGTCGGAGCGGGTTGCACCTGTGCTGCCGAAGGATCCCGCTGAGGACGCCCCTCAGCCCGTGGTCGTCGCGGACGGCGAGCTCGAGGCGCTGCTAGCGGCACAAATGAAGCCTTTTGAGCTACTCGACGTCAAGGCGCTAGGGTTCGTCAGCTATCTGGGGCGCACGGAAAAGCAGACCGTCATTGGCTTGCTCGTGCAATCGGGCGTCGCAACAGAGGCGGCAGCAAGGAATGCGCTTGAGCGCTTGGCTCTGGCTGGATCGATAAGAGATACCGGCCACAACTATCTCGCTGTGCAGGGGCACCAGGCCGATATGGCAGCACAGCTGGTAGAGCCTGAGATGATCAAGCTCACTGGGCTGGGGGACTGACGAAGTGGATTCCGCAACCCGCATCAAAGTCTTAGGGCGACTAGCCCAATCAAGCACGCCTGCTGCTGACGAGGCCATCGGCCGCGCGTGCGAGCAGGCATTCTCGAATCTGGCAGAGGGAAATGAGTACGAAGCCCTGGAGTTCAGCATCGAGGTGCTGGCTGCGGTGGGATTTCGGCGGAGCAAGGAAGCAGTCGCTGTCATAGACAGCTTCATTCGCTCGGTCGGGGACAGGCGCATTGTGCACTCTGGTGAGTATGGAAATCTGGCCGAGACGTTGTCGAAGTACCGCAACGCATTCACGCTGATGTCCAAAGGCATTGAAGTGCTGTCCGGGCTGCGCTACCTGGAGACGCCTGCTATCGTCGACACCTTGCTCTGGGCCTCGACGCATGCCGAGGAGTCCGTGCGCAAAGAAGCCACGTCGGCATTGAGCGACCTGGCGAAATACAACCTGTCGGTCTACTACGGTCAGGGGACCGAGTCAGGCCGGGGGATTGGAGCAACACCCCAGCTGTTGGTCATTGACACCCTGGAGAAGAAGAGTGACGAGGAGCTGAAGACCTACTTCCGAGGGGTGCTCACTCTCTTGGAGGGATTGCTGTCGACGTCGATGGAGTCCGCCAGGTGGTCGTCGACCGCGGTGACTCTGTCTCGGGCCGCGACGCCAGCGGATGGAGGCGTCTTGTCCGTCCGACAAAGGAGCATTGCCCTCCTGAAGAAGCTCTACGGCCTTTTTGAGACCAAGTCGCAGAAGCTATCCATCATCAGGGCGCTGAACGCTGCCGCACGCACTCAGAATATGGGAACTGTGGACGGGGCCTATGCGGACATGATCTCCGCGAATGCGCAGGAGGTGCTGGCCTTCTTTGCTCGCATTGTCAAAGATGAAGACCTTCAGATAGTTCAGAAGCTCGAACACGACAGCTACTGGATTCACTATCACAGTCCATCTGAGAATGTGAGGTCAGCAGCGCTTGAGGTGAAGACCGTCATTGACGCCAACGAAGAGTATGCAATCTACAAGACGCTCGTAGGATTCGAGGGCGTCTTCGGAGATTGGTCGAAGTCCAAGCGTGACGAGTCCTTCGCACTTGGGTCCCAAGACTCCAGAGTGAAGGCGGCGCGTGTCATTGCGTCTCGGATAACAGATGAGGGCTTCGACGTATGGCGTCGCAGGATCCTTGCTTTCGCCAAGACTGAGTCCAACGACATGGCGACCTTTCCAGTCTTCTACGAGTTCCTCGCGGAGGTGGCGGGTTCATACCCGGCCTTCGCACTAGACCTGCTCCTCAAGGATGCCGACCAGCTGTCGAAGTTCCTGATACCGATTCTTCGTGGCCTTTGGGATAGCGAGAAGCGTGATGAACTGCTGTCGCTCATACAGAGATGGGTGCAGGAGGCGCGCCCAGAAGAGACGGATTTCCTCTACGCGTGTTCCAAGCTTTTCTTGTCGACTAAGCATGTCGATGTTGGACTTCTGGGTCAGCTGCTCGACAAGGCGACTGAGCTCAAGGATGCCTTTGTCCTTCGCCAGGTCGCTTCCGTTGCCATTGCCAGGTCTGCAACGGACGAAGTCCGCGGCGAGTTGAAGGCACTCTTCTTGCGCGCTTTGTCTCATCTTACCGAGCTTAAAGATGCGAACTGGGTTAGGGAGATCTGGTTCCGGGAAGAAACAAAGGACATAGTCGCGGAACTCTCGCCAGAGGAACGCCGTGAAGTGTTGAAGAATCTGCACTTCCTTCCTCAAATCGACTATCAAGCCGAGGACGTGCTGGCCGTAATTGCGGAGCGCGAGCCGCTCGATGTCGTGGAGTTCCTCTGCGCACGGCTGTACGAACCTGACGAGTACGCCGCAGCGCTAGCCGAGAAGGAAGGGTTGGAGTACGAGGAACTGCCCTTCCAGTTCCATACGCTTCAAGATCCGCTGTCTAGGGCCCCCCAAGTGGTGGCTCAGAAGGTTTTGGACTGCTATCGCAAGGACTCCTCACTCTTTGAGTTCAGGGGCGCAAAGCTCCTCCAAGCCATCTTCCCGCAGTTCTCAGAAACCTATCAGGGAGCACTGGTGCGATTGATTCGCGAGGGCGGCGATACAGAGCTGGAGTTCGTGGCCGGTGTCCTGCGTGCTTACAACGGAGAGACGTTCACTCATCCAGTCGCAAGGGAGCTCATCAAGCGTTTGCCGTCGGGTAGTCCGCTCGTCACCGAGGTCGAGATCGCTCTTCAGAGTACTGGCGTGGTCTCAGGAGAGTATGGAATGGCCGAAGCGTACGAAAGGAAGCGCCTTGAGGTGCTGGACTGGCTCCAAGACCCAGATGATCGCATTCGAACCTTTGCCATCAAGTACATCTCGGAACTTGAAGCCATGCGAGACAGTGAGAGGGCGAGGGCTGAAGAATCAAACACCCTGCGTAAGTTCAATTACGGAGAGGAGTAGCTCTGCCGGTTAGTTTTGAGTTTGAGAGACCGCATGCTGGCCAGCCATCGCCAGCATGCGACTACCTATAATGGGTCGGTAGCTGCCGGTAACGAGCTATCAGAACCGGCCAAGAGCGGAAATTGCATGGCTACCGGTAGCTTTTTTCGATCCGTTACTGCGCCGAGCGCCAGACTCATTCGAACCGCTCGTCTCTGACTTGATCCCTCTCGGTCTCGGACTGTCGCTCATTGGCGATCTCTCGTGACAATAGATCCTTAGCTTCCGCCACATATGGCAGAAGTGCTGCGGGAATCATAATCTGCGCGTCATCGAGCAAGCGCGTATTCGCCTCCATCAGTGAAGCGCGCGAGCCACTCCAGCTCATCGGTTTGAACCGATTTACGAAATTCACCAGCACGCTTCTAGGGTCCGGCGCATGGGCAAGCAGCGCTCTTGCCTGTTCGGACCAGGCCAGAGGACCATTCTCTTCGGCACAGTGCTTGAACGAGACGAATGAGGCCGCGAGCGAGTAACGCGCCTCGGCGTCCCCGTTACACCAAGCAATCAATACCTCACTTGGGATCTCATTCACGGGGTTAGACCGGTGATCCCCCCACGAATAGAGCACGCTAACCCCTAGCAGGGCCAACAGAGAAGACAGCCCGCAAAAGCGCGGGCAACAGATTTGCGGGCATCTGTCACCCGTCGATTGTTGAACTGAACACCGGTCCAAATGGGTGTTGCTCTTCGAGCCTACCCGCTAAAATTAGATCATCCTTTGAAGGAAAGTGACGCAGAAGCCTCCGTGCCTCGCCACGCACAGATTCTGGCAGAGTCGAATCCCGGCTCAGCTCCATCAGGAACTCCCGTGTCTGGATAACGGATCTAGTACGCTCATGGGGCATCGTCATGTATTCATCCCTCCGCCGCGAGGTTTTCTGGTCGATCTCAACTAGAGTCACTTATTTCGTACCGGTAAATAGCTCGCCGCACACGCGAGACCGCCTTCCCCGCAAGTATCCATGCCGAAATGACTATGTGCGTGCGCGACCGCTTACCAAGCGCAGCAGACTCTCGCGTGCAGCTAGTAATGGAGGTGTCAGCTCCAACATCTTCTCCCTGAAGCGCGCTGTCGGCACTGGTATCGAAAGTGCGTATGCATACCCTTGCAGATCGAGAAACGCAGTAGCCAAGGCGCACACCCCGATCTGATGCTCCTCAAAGTCCCAAGCAACCTGCTCCCGCCTGACTTGCTCAAGGTCCGCCTCCAACTGCGCGTTGTCGAAGAGCCGCTGAGTGAACGCAAGCTTCAAATGGCGCGCAAGCTGATGTGCATTGAGCAGTGCCAACAGGGCTTTGCCGCTGGCGGAGCAATGCAACGGAAAGCTCTCACCAACCGTCGACACCGCTTGGAGGCGATGAGCCGCCGTGATTTGCTGAATGACCACGGCCGTACCATTGCTCAAGATGGACAGCTCGACGGTTTCATTCAATGCACGTGAGAGCTCCTCCATTACCGGCTTCGCAACCTGATCTACACAGGTCTGGGCCGAAGCTCCCAAACGAATCAGTGCAGGGCCCAGCTTCACACTAGCTTTTCTCGCTGCGGGTATCAGAAGCTCCTCTTTCGCAAGCGCGGCCACGATTCGATCAACTGTGCTCCGGGATAGCTTCACGCGGCTCGCGAGCTCACCGACACCCACCCCGTCCACGGCACCTTCCAACGCACGAAGTATCTCCGCTGCGCGCGCGATCACTTGGATACCGTTGCGATCCCTGGGTATTGGAATCTTAGCCGCCAGAGGCATGTCGGACATTCGTGCTCCTTGAATCAAAAGTATCTATCTATGACGTGGAAGCACCGGCCAACCGATGCGGAAACTCACCGAACAAGGCAACCTGCGGCCCGATCGACGCTCCGGTGTTCGGTAAATGGTTTCGTTTCAGCAATAATGCTCTATAGAGCATAGCGCTTTTCGGGCACGAAAGGCTTCATCGTTCCTTTTGCGAGATCGGCAAATGGAACTGAAACAAGCATTTGGTGAAGCCATCAGGCGAATGAGGGAACGCAAAGAACTGCCCCAGGAGGGGGTGGGAGCCAGCCAGAGCTACATCAGCAGTATTGAGCGCGGGTTGAAGAGCCCTTCGCTTGAGAAAATAGAAAAGATTGCAACGGTGATGGGTGTACACCCCATGAGTATTCTCGCCACCGGATTTCTACTTAAAGAGCCCGGCCTCTCTTTGGACGACCTCTTGAACAAAATTCGAAGGGAGACTATTGCGAACCTGACCCACAACTCCTCTGAAGAATAACGATTCATCACAATCTCTCACCAACAGGCAACAAGCTCCAGCGGCGAATGGCGGAGATTGAATCCAGCATCAACCGTTACCTGACGGCGCTCAATACCGCAGTCCGCCAGGAACCTGCAGTCGCGCAGGCCAAAGCCGAACGCCTGCACGAAAAAATCGCGACCTTGAAAGCCAAGATGCAATAGCTTAAGGATATCGAGGTGCGGCTCAACGAGACCCCGGATAAACAGCCCCCCTATCGCTTCTTGCCCTGACGTATCTGTGGAAAGGAGGGTTCGCCAGCACGGACGAACTCCTAGCTCGAGTCAACGACGAGCTTAAGGCATTCTTAGCAGATGCTGACCCGAACTGATCTGCTTCGAAGCCCCGGCTAACGACGGCGCTTCGTCCTCGCAATCGGGCTACGAGGGATGCCGCTTGTCGGAAATGCAGGTCGGAGATTTAGGACCAGCCAGGATTGATACTCCTAAGATATGCCCAATAAAAAAACCTTATGATTCAACGCGCATGAAAGAGAAAGGCGATTTTGGGGTGTCTTGGGGGTAACTAACAATGAGATGTACACGGCGCCGCAGAAGAAATTCCGCGCCCGCGATGAGGCCGAGGTGCTGGAGGAGATCCGCCGTTGCGGCGAGCAACTGATCGTTCAGCGAGTCTTTCTTGCCGACGGCGATGCCTTGATCTTGCCGACCCGCCGATTGCTGAAAATCCTTTCGGCGATTCGTGAGCACCTACCAGAAGTCGATCGTGTTTCCAGCTATTGCCTGCCGCGCAATTTGCGCAAAAAGTCGGTCGAAGAGCTCAAGGAGCTGGCCGATGCCGGGCTGAAGATGGCCTATGTCGGTGCCGAGTCTGGCGATGATGAGGTGCTGGCGCGGGTCAACAAGGGTGAGACCTTCGAGTCGACGCTGAGCGCGCTGGATAAGCTCGGCCAGGCGGGTATTAGCCGTTCGGTGATGATTCTTAACGGTCTGGGTGGCAAGACTCTGAGCGAGCAGCATGCGGACAGTTCTGCGCGTCTGATGAATGCCGCGCAGCCGGAGTTTCTCTCGACTTTGGTGGTCAGCTTTCCGCAGGGAGAGGCGCGGTTCCGCGAGAATTTTGCTGACTATGAGGCGCTCAGTCAGCATGACTTGTTCGTCGAGGTTGAGCGCCTGCTGCAAGGCCTGGAGCTGAAGGACACGGTGTTCCGTAGTGACCATGCTTCCAATTATCTGGTGCTCAAGGGCAATCTTGGGGCGGATAAGGCGCGCATGCTGGTGCAGGTGCGGCAGGCCATCGAACAGCCACAACAGGCTCACCTATGGCAGGAATGGCAGCGCGGTTTGTGAGGCTATTGCTGAGAATCTCAGGGGATGGCGCGGAAGCTGCAATGAGGCGCTATCCGCCGGTTTTCCGTCACTGGCGTCCGGAGAACTGCGATGCGTAGCCTGATTTTACTGCTGACGCTAATGGCCCTAGGCGGCTGTATGAAGGTCAGCGACTTGACCGATGGTGCTCTCTATCAATTGAGTGATGCGGGTTTTCTCGATCACAGCGAAACCCGGCGGGCCAGTCCATGGCGGTTGCAGCCGGACTCTTTTATCTACATCGCTCAAGGGCATTTCGTGCCACCAGGTAATGCCTATCCGCGGCCGAATGTGGTGGCGGAGGAGGCGTTCGACGGTTTTGTCGAGTATTTCCCTATGGTGCGGCGCGCGCGCAACCCAGCCGGGTTGGAAGAGTCGCTGAGCCAGGCGCGGGCTGTTGGCGCGCATTATCTGTTGTATGCCCGTTTTGCGAATGCCGATGACCGGATCGGCACCGCGGAAGACTGGGAGGATCAGGAGGGATTGGATCGACTGGGGGTAGACCACAGTGTGATCCAGCTGATGTTGATCGAAACCAATACCCGCTACTTGGTGGACGCTGCACGCATTCGCAGTCGTGGCGGTTTTCTGACGTTCTACGATGCCAGGCCGGATGATCTGCTTGGCCCGCCACTGCAGGATTACGCTCGCCGCCTGTTGGGGCTGAGTGATTAAGAGGAAGAGGGTATGAGTGATCCAGGCAAGGCTGGTGATTTGTTAGCGCAGATTCCCAAGACCGAGAAAAAGGGGCGGCCGCCGGTACACCTGTGGAACCCGCCATTCTGTGGCGATATCGACATGCGTATTGCCCGCGATGGCACTTGGTTTTACCTGGGGACGCCAATCGGTCGTAAGCCAATGGTGCGGCTGTTTTCCACGATCATTCGTCGTGACGGCGATGCCTACTTCTTGATCACGCCGGTGGAGAAGGTCGGGATCAAGGTCGATGATGCGCCGTTTGTTGCCATCAGTGTGCAGGTGGAAGGCGAAGGTGAAGAGCAGGTACTGCGCTTTGCCACCAATGTGGAGGATGAAACTGTTGCTGGTGCAGAACACCTGCTGCGGGTTGAGCTCGATCCGCTCACTCAGGAGCCTGCGCCCTATGTGCATGTGCGGGCCAATCTTGAAGCGTTGATTCACCGCAACGTGTTCTATCAGTTGGTCGAGCTGGCCGTGCCGCGCGAGATCGATGGTCAGGGCTGGTTGGGCGTGTGGAGCGCCGGGCAGTTCTTTCCCATAGGTCCGCAACCGGACTAAATGACAGTGTCTAGTCCTGAAATAGGTTGACACCTGCGTCACTCAAAACGCCCGATGCACCGCATTGGGCGTTTTGTATTGCAAAGCAAGATGGGGCCGTTTGCTGTTGTAGATCAACACTGACTCATCAATCATCCGGGTTGCCTCCGCGAGATCCTTCGGCCGGTGTAGCAGAAACTCGGTTTTCAAGATCCCATTCACTCGCTCGGCCAGAGCGTTCTGATAACAGTCGTAGCCGTCTGTCATCGAGCATGTGATGCCATGTTTGGCGTGCAGCCGCTGGTAAAGCTCGGAGCAGTATTGAACGCCTCGATCCGAGTGATGCATCAACGGCTGGCCGGTTCTTCTCTGCTTGAGGGCTTTCTTCAGCGCTTGGATTACGGAGGTGGTGTGCAGGCTTTCGTGCACATGATGCCCCACGATTTTGCGCGAGTACGCGTCGGTTACCAGGCTTAGATAAGCGACGCTCTGCTGGGTCGGCAGGTACGTTATGTCGGCCACCCAGACTTGCTCGGGGCCTGTGGCGACGACTTGCTCCGGGCCCGCCTTGAGCAAGTTGGGGTGGCGGCGGAAGCGATGATGGCTGTCGGTAGTTTTGTGGTACGCCCGCTTGCGGGGAACCAATTGCCGGCGATCTCTCAAAATATCGAATAGCCGATCCCGACCGACTTTCAAGGCCGCATCGGGTTTAGCGTGCATGAGGCTGTGCAGCTTGCGAGTGCCGAGCCTTGGTTGCTGACGTCGTGTTTCCAGCACAAACCCCATCACCTGCTGGTTATGGCTGACTCGAGCGTCATAAGCCCGGTTGCGCTTGTAATACGCCTGACGGGAGATCCCCATGAATTGGCAAGCCCTGGTGATGCTCAGGTCTTTGACTTGCCCTTGGGAGAGGACTTGCCGGGTCGCTTTTTTACGACAGAAACACCGTAATCGTTCTTCAAAACGTCAACGACGGCTTCAAAGAACTGGGCCTTCTGGTTGGCCAGCGCGAGTTTCTCTTCAAGCTCTTTGATTCGCTGCTCAGGTGTCAGCGGAAGATTTGGCTCGCCCATGGGGCAGTTCCTCTGGATGCGAATGGAAGCACCTTGGCTCCAGTCCTGCCGACCATGCTTGCGGAGCCACACCAGCACCGTTGACTTGCCCTGAATCCCGTAGCGCCTTTGAGCCTCTTTATAACTCAGTTCGCCTTTTTCGACCTGATCGACGACCGCCAATTTAAAAGTCAGTGTGTAATCGCGCTGACTGCGCCTTTCCCCCGAATCCATTGCATCCTCCTGAAAATAGGTCAGAAGGTGTAAACCTTATTCAGGACGAGACACAGGCGCAAAAAAAAGGGCTCCCGAAGGAGCCCTTTTTCATACCCGTGACTGAATTACATGTTCGGGTAGTTCGGACCGCCAGCGCCTTCCGGTGCGACCCAGGTGATGTTCTGGGCTGGATCCTTGATGTCGCAGGTCTTGCAGTGCACGCAGTTCTGCGCGTTGATCTGGAACTTCTTCTCGCCGTCTTCCTGCGTCACTACCTCATACACGCCGGCCGGGCAGTAGCGTTGTGCCGGCTCGTCATACAGCGGCAGATTTTTCAGCAGCGGGATGCTCGAGTCGGTCAGCTTCAGGTGGCAGGGTTGTTCCTCTTCATGGTTGGTGTTGGAGAGGAATACCGAACTCAGTTTGTCGAAGCTGATCTTGCCGTCGGGTTTCGGGTAGTCGATGCGCTTGGCGTCGGCAGCGAGCTTCAGGGTGGCGTAATCCGGGGTGGTGTCGTGCAGGGTAACCGGGATTTTGCCGCCGAAGATGTTCTGGTCGAGGTAGTTGAACGCACCGCCGGCCAGAACGCCGAACTTGTGAATCGCGGGACCGAAGTTGCGGCTACGGAACAGCTCGTCATACAGCCAGCTGGCCTTGAAGCCTTCGACGTAACTGGTCAACTCGTCGCCGCCTTCACGGCCTACGAACAGGGCATCAGCTACCGCTTCAGCGGCCAGCATGCCGGACTTCATAGCGGTATGGCTGCCCTTGATCTTGGCGAAGTTCAGGGTGCCCAGGTCGCAGCCGATCAGTGCGCCGCCGTTGAATACCATCTTCGGCAGCGAGTTCAGGCCGCCCTTGCAGATCGCTCGGGCGCCATAGGCTACGCGCTTACCACCTTCCAGGTACTGCTTGATCACCGGGTGCTGCTTGTAGCGCTGGAACTCATCGAACGGCGAGAGGTGCGGGTTGCTGTAGGAGAGGTCGACGATCAAACCGACCACCACCTGGTTGTTTTCCAGGTGATAGAGGAACGAGCCGCCGGTATTTTCACTATCCACCAGCGACAGCGGCCAACCGGCGGTGTGCAGCACCAGGCCTTGCTCGTGTTTGGCCGGGTCGACGTCCCAGATTTCCTTGATGCCGATGCCGTAGTGTTGGGCGTCGGCTTCGGTATCCAGGTTGAAACGCTTGATCAGTTGTTTACCGATGTGGCCACGGCAGCCTTCAGCGAACAGGGTGTATTTGCCGCGCAGCTCCATGCCTGGGGTGTAGTAACCCTCTTTGGGATGGCCTTCACGGTCGACGCCGAGGTCACCGGTAAGGATGCCGCGGACTACGCCATTTTCATCGATCAGTGCTTCCTGAGCTGCAAAGCCTGGGTAGATTTCTACGCCAAGGTTTTCGGCTTGTTGGGCCAGCCAGCGGCAGAGGTTGCCCAGGGAAATAATGTAGTTACCTTCGTTGTGCATGGTTTTCGGCACAAAGAGGTTGGGAACCTTGATCGCGCTTTCGGCGCTTTTGAACATGTAGATGTCATCGCGCTTGACGGGCGTGTTCAGCGGAGCGCCGAGCTCTTTCCAGTCCGGGAACAATTCATTCAGCGCGCGCGGTTCGAACACCGCGCCGGAGAGGATGTGGGCGCCGACTTCGGAGCCTTTTTCGACCACGCAAACGCTGATTTCTTTACCCGCTTGTGCGGCCTTCTGCTTCAGTCGGCAGGCGGCGGACAGGCCAGCAGGGCCGGCGCCGACGATGACGACGTCGAACTCCATAAATTCGCGTTCCACAGGCTATCTCCTACTCAGGCTCTTTTCGATGTTTTATATTGGCGGACTAGGCTCGTTCCTTGAGCGGTGCGGGCGCATTATATCTACTGCCTTTGGCAGGTCCAATACAAACGTTTGTTTGAATTTCGTTAACCCCTGCTAGAATCGGGTGTCCGCGGCTCATAAGTGGCCATTTTGTCGTATTGACCGGCATGGGCGATACGGTCAAGATACGGGCGGTTTTGCGCTGGCCATTCTATAGGCTGACCGTCGGTTCCGGCTGACGTGCATCACCGGCCAGGTTTGTCTTGGCGACATTCTTTATTCACCGGAGAGTAACGAGGAATCCATGAAGGTTCTTGTAGCTGTCAAACGAGTGGTTGACTACAACGTCAAGGTTCGCGTCAAAGCGGACAACTCCGGCGTTGATCTCGCCAACGTCAAAATGTCGATGAACCCCTTCTGCGAAATCGCCGTGGAAGAAGCTGTGCGCCTGAAAGAAAAGGGCGTGGCTAGCGAAATCGTCGTCGTCTCCATCGGCCCGAACGCTGCTCAAGAGCAACTGCGCACGGCGCTGGCCCTGGGCGCTGATCGCGCCATCCTGGTCGACACCAATGACGAGCTGAACTCGCTCGCGGTGGCCAAACTGCTGAAAGCCGTGGTCGACAAAGAGCAGCCGCAGCTGGTGATCCTCGGCAAGCAAGCCATCGACAGCGACAACAACCAGACCGGCCAGATGCTCGGCGCCCTGACCGGCTTCGCGCAAGGCACCTTCGCCTCCAAGGTCGAAGTGGCGGGCGACAAGGTTAATGTCACGCGTGAAATCGATGGCGGCCTGCAGACGGTAGCCCTGAACCTTCCGGCCATCGTCACCACCGACCTGCGCCTGAATGAGCCGCGTTATGCGTCGCTGCCGAACATCATGAAAGCCAAGAAGAAGCCGCTGGAGGTTGTCACTCCGGATGCTCTGGGCGTCTCCACCGCGTCCACCGTCAAGACCCTGAAAGTCGAAGCACCGGCCGCGCGTACTGCCGGTATCAAGGTCAAGTCGGTGGCTGAATTGGTCGAGAAACTGAAGAACGAGGCGAAGGTAATCTAAATGACTATCTTGGTTGTTGCTGAACACACTAACGCCGCTCTGGCGCCCGCCACGCTGAACACGGTTGCCGCCGCGAAAGCGATCGGTGGCGATATTCACGTGCTGGTTGCCGGTCAAGGCGTGGGCGCCGCTGCTGAAGCCGCGGCCAAAATCGCCGGAGTGTCCAAGGTCCTGGTCGCCGATAACGCCGCTTACGCGCATCAGCTACCGGAAAACGTTGCGCCGCTGATTGCTGAGCTGGGTAAAACTTACAGCCACGTGCTGGCTTGCGCGACCTCCAACGGCAAAAACATCCTGCCGCGCGTTGCCGCGCAGCTGGATGTCGATCAGATCTCCGAGATCATCGCGGTTGAAAGCGCGGACACCTTCAAGCGGCCGATCTATGCCGGTAACGCCATCGCTACCGTGCAGTCTTCGGCGGCGGTGAAAGTGATCACCGTGCGTTCCACCGGTTTCGATCCGGTCGCGGCTGAAGGCGGTTCTGCTGACATTGAAGCGGTGGCGGCGGCTAACGATGCCGGCAAGTCGGCGTTCGTCGGTGAAGAGCTGGCCAAGTCCGATCGTCCGGAACTGACCGCGGCCAAGATCGTCATCTCCGGCGGTCGTGGCATGCAGAACGGCGATAACTTCAAGTACCTGTACTCGCTGGCCGACAAGCTCGGCGCCGCCGTCGGTGCCTCGCGCGCCGCCGTCGATGCGGGTTTCGTGCCGAACGACATGCAGGTCGGTCAGACCGGCAAGATCGTCGCGCCGCAGCTGTACATCGCGGTCGGTATCTCCGGTGCGATCCAACACTTGGCCGGGATGAAAGACTCCAAGGTGATCGTGGCGATCAACAAGGACGAAGAAGCGCCGATCTTCCAGGTGGCTGACTACGGCCTGGTGGCTGACCTGTTCGAAGCCATACCTGAGCTGGAAAAACTGATTTAATCCGGTTTATCCGCCCAACAAAAAACCCGCTCATCGAGCGGGTTTTTTGTTGCCGACAAATGATCAAACTGAATCGCCCCGGCTATTGTGGAGGCCGTTTCGTTTAAGTCAGGCCGCAATGGCCTGACTGGCTTGTTGCCGGTAGAAGTTTGTCTCAGCCTCCGCCGGCGGGATATAGCCGATTGAGCCCAGCAGACGCTGGTGGTTGTACCAGTGCACCCACTTCAGGGTGGCCAGCTCGACAGCCTCGCGGCTCTTCCATGATTGCCGGTGAATCAGCTCTGCCTTGTACAGCCCGTTGATGGTTTCGGCCAGGGCATTGTCATAGCTATCGCCTTTGCTGCCGACCGAGGGCTCGATGCCGGCCTCGGCCAGGCGTTCGGTGTAGCGAATCGAGACGTACTGGCTGCCGCGGTCGCTGTGATGGATCAGGCCGCCCGTACGACTGGACTGGCGGTCATACAGGGCCTGGTCCAAGGCATCCAGTACGAAGTCGGTCTTCATGCTGGTACTGACTCGCCAGCCGACGATACGGCGTGCAAATACGTCGATCACGAAGGCCACATACAACCATCCCTGCCAGGTCGAAATGTAGGTGAAGTCCGACACCCACAGCTGGTTAGGCCGGTCGGCATGGAACTGACGCTGGACACGATCCAGCGGGCATACGGTTTGGTCGCCCGATACCGTTGTCCGCACGACCTGACCACGCCGTATGCCCTGTAATCCGACCTGACGCATCAAACGCTCCACGGTGCACCTGGCCACATCGACGCGCTCTCGCCTGAGTTGCTTCCAGACCTTCATCGCGCCATAGCACTGCATGTTGGCATTCCACACTCGCTGGATTTCCGCGATCAACACCTCGTCACGCCGAGCACGACAGGAGCGCAGTGCGGGGTTACGAAGCCGGGCTGCATGCTTCCGGTAACCGGATGGGGCGATCCGCAAGACGCGGCAGATCGACTCGACCCCAAGACGGTCACGATGCTGGTCAACAAACGCCCTCAGGACTTGGTGCGGCGGTCGAGCTCCGCCTGGGCAAAATACGCACTGGCCAGGCGCAGGATCTCGTTGGCCTTGCGCAGCTCTCGCACTTCTCGCTCCAGCGTCTTGATGCGCTCATGCTCTTCCGTGGTTTGACCGGGCCGCTGCCCGGTGTTGGTCTGATAACGACGCACCCAGCCATGTAGGGTTTGCGCTGCACAGCCAATCTTGGGGGCGATGGACTCGATGGCCGCCCACTCGGACGGATAGTCGTTCAGGTGCTCCAGAACCATGCGTACAGCACGTTCACGGACTTCGGGGGAGTAGGTCGTGGTCTTTCTCATGGCCTCATCTTCTCAAGAGTTGAGGCCTCCACGAAACCCGGGGCGATTCAAACTTAACTTTTCACGCTGTCGAGAAAGGCCTGGTAATGCTCGGCGGTCTCTTCCGGACGCTCGATCATGGGGGCGTGCCCGGTGTTCTGCATGATGACTACACTCGGCTTCTTCAGCAGTGGTTGCATCACCTCGATGCTGGAGACATCAAGTACGCGATCCTTGTCGCCCCAGAGTAGCAGCGTGGGGGCCTGGATTTTCGGTAGTTCAGGTTCCAGCGGAATATAACGCTCCATCAACTGTTTGAAGATCTTGTCGTAGTGCGCGCTGTTGGCGATCGCTCGTTCGGCCAAGTAGCGGTTGAGTGTGTCCGGTAATGGTGGCGGCTCGACGAAGACAAAACTCACCAGGCGGGAAAAGTCTTCAGGGCTCTTCACAACCAGTGGATTGGGCTCGCCACGTTGCAGAATCTCGAAAAGTTCACTTTTCTTCGGCGCCGTTACGCCGGCGTTGTCCAGCAGTGCCACAGATAGCACCTGTTCCGGGTGGCGCGCGGCGTACAGGGCGCTGATGTGTCCGCCCATGGAGTTGCCGATCAAGTGCAGTTTTTCGATGCCCAGGGCCTTGGTAAAGGCAGCGAGGCGTTCCACCTGAGTGCCGACGTCATAACTGGCCTCCGGCTTGCTGCTCTCGCCAAAACCTGGGAGGTCGAGCGCAATCACGTGGTAGCGCTGAGTGAAGTGTTTAGCAAAGCGCAGCCAGTTATCCTTGTTGGCGCCAAAGCCGTGAACCATCAGTATGGTTTCGCCGTCCGCCGGGCCGCCCTCGTAATAATGGATGCTAAGATCGCTTACCTCCAGGTGCTTGGCTGTGAGCCCCGCCAACTGGCGCTCGACCAGTTGCGCACTGGCCATCAGGGTAGCGGGGGAGAAGTACAGCACCCCAATAGCCGCAGCTAAAACCAACGTTAAACCGAGAAGCAGCTTTTTCATGGCATGTCCTTATCGCTAATAATTATTGTGGCTGGCGTTAAGCTAGCATGAAGATCAATCCCGGCGTTCGCGTGTGGTCCTTATCCAATCGAATGTTTTGTTGAGAAGTACTCCATGCGTGAATATCCCTTCTTCAAACTGTTGCTGGTGCTCACGGGGTTGGCCCTGCTCCCAGGGTGGGCTTTAGCGATTGGCAAATGCGAGCGGCTGGTGGCCACCGGGAATCCAGAGTACCCACCGTATCTCTGGCGCGACCCGCAGAACCCGCAGCGACTGATCGGCGCCAATGCCGATCTGCTGCAGCAAATCGCCACGGCCTTGGGGCTGAAGCTGGAGATTATCTACACTGGCCCGTGGTCGCAGGCCAAGGAAGAGGTGCGCAGCGGCCGTGTCGATTTGCTCGCGGGAGCCGCACTGACCTTGCCACGGTTGGAGACCATGGATTACATCCATCCGGTCTTATTCTCTACACCGAGTGTGGTGTGGGTGCGCAAGGGGCACGGTTTTCCATATGGCGGCTGGGAGGATCTGCGTGGGCATACAGGCGGGATTCTGGCGAATGACCGCTTCGGTCAGCAATTCGATGCTTTTGCTAAGGCCAATTTGACCCTCGAACAGATGCCCAGTCTGACCCAGGCGTTCCAGAAACTGTTGCTGGGGAGTCCCGAATTTGTGCTGTACGAGCGCTACCCAGGGGCTGCTCTGGCGGACACGCTCGGTATGCAGAATGATTTGGAGACGCTTGAGCCACCGATCTCCAGTAAAGGGTTGTTTCTGACCTTGTCGCATGACTCAGCCTGCAACGAGCCCTGGCTACGCGGACAACTGGCGAAAAAGATGACAGAATTGGCCGCCGCCGGTGTGCCGGAGACCTTGCTGCAGCGCAATCTAGAGCGTTGGAAAGAGCAGCAGTTGCAGCCGGCAACTGCCCCGAATCAGTAGGAAAATTTTCGTGATCCATAGACGCAAACTGGCAACCAGTCTGGTCGTTATGGCCTTGGCCGGTTGTGCTAACGACCCTGCGCCGAACGAGCAGATGCGCCTGACTGAGCAGGCTGTAGTGCAAGCCAAGGCAGTCGGAGCGAATGAGCAGATACCGGAAATGCTGCTGGCAGAGCAGAAGCTCGCGCTGGCGCAGAAGAACATGCTCGAAGAGGACTACAAGAGGGCGCGGATGCTCGCCGAACAAGCTGAACTGGATGCTCGCTTGGCCGAGGCTCGTGTGCTGACGCTGAAAAGCCAGAAACAATTGGCGGAGTTGAGCACCCGGATCAATCGTCTGCGCAAGCAGTTGGGGGATCTGCAGTGAGCTGCAAACCTTACTTGAATGGCAGCCTGTGGCTGGCCATCGCGTTACTGGCGGGTTGCGCCAGTCAACAAGACAGCGAGCAAACTCTGGAAGCGGCGCGGGAGAGCTTCCAGAAGGTAAAGGAAGACTCGGATGTACTGCGAAGCGCGCCTAAGGATGTGATTCGTGCCGGTGAGTCATTGGCGCGTGCCGATCGTCTCTCCAGTTACTGGGGCAGTGAAGCTGACGTTAGCCACTACGCCTACCTGAGTCAGCGTTACAGTGATATCGCTGCTCAGCACAGCGCGTTGAGCCTGAACCAGGAACGTGCGGCCAAGCTCGAGCTGGAGCGTGAGCGTCTGCAACTCACCCTGCGTGAAGCCAAACTGCTCAGCGTGCAACAGCAGGGCAAGTGGCTAGAGGAACAGATCGTCAGCCTGGCCACCGCCGAGACCGAGCGTGGTTTGGTAATGACTTTGGGCGATGTGCTGTTCGATGCCAACCGCGCCGAGTTGAAAGCCTCAGCCAATCGCACGGTGCTCAAACTGGTGCAGTTTCTTCAGCTCAACCCAAAACGCGTCGTGCGTATTGAGGGCTACACCGATAGCCGTGGCAGCAAACAGGAAAACCTCGAGCTGTCGCGCGCACGTGCGCAAACCGTGGCTGATCTGCTGGTCGACTTGGGCATCGATGGCAAACGTATCCAGGTGAGTGGTTATGGGGCCGATTTCCCAGTGGCGGAGAATGCTTCCTCCCGTGGGCGAGCACAAAATCGTCGGGTGGAGATCGTCTTCTCCGATGAGCAGGGCCGTCTCGGCTCGGCCCGCTAAACCTGTTGTTTATTGGGTTCCCGCCTGCGCGGGAATGACGGGAGTAGTAGGGCGCAAGATTGTTTGATCGTTCCCACGCTCTGCGTGGGAATGCAGCCCGAGACGCACGGCGTCTGCTCTGTTAAAAGCCGCAGAGCTTATAAAAGCCGCAGAGCTTAAAGTTTTTATACCCGCCTGTCCTAAACAATTCCTTCTTGCTGCCAATTGAACCGATACAGTCGCTGGCGAACTTGTACTGTATCGGCAACATTGTCAGAAACTGTGCCGGTGCAGTTTTAATCTGCTCGACTACTGTTTCGGTTCAGTGACCCGAGGAAGGCTGCCATGACCAATCTGTTGCTCTACCAACGCATCGCCCAGCAATTGGCTGAGGATATTCGCCGTGGCGTCTACCAGCCGGGTGAACGGGTGCCGTCGGTGCGCAAGATGAGCTCGCAGCTAAATGTCAGCCATGCCACGGTGCTTCAGGCCTACGCCAATCTTGAGGATCAGGGGTTGATCCGCGCGCGGCCGCAGTCCGGTTTTTATGTCCACCAGACTCCGGCGCTGACGGCGCCAACCCCGGATATCGCCCGGGTTGAGCGGCCTGGCCTGGTCACCCGCAGCAGCATTATCAATCAGGTGCTCACCGAGTCGCGGCGCGAAGGGGTATTCCCCCTCGGGGCCGCAGTGCCGCATGTGGATTACCTGCCCGTGCGTGCGCTGCATCAACAATTGGCCAAGGTCACTCGGTTTCAGAGCCCGCGCGCCTTCAGTTACATGTTTAGCCCAGGGTTTGAGCCGTTGCGCCGACAAGTGGCGATCCGCATGCGGGACGCAGGTGTCGTGGTCGATCCGGCGGAGGTGGTGATCACCCACGGTTGTGTGGATGCCTTGCAGATGTCGCTACGGGTGCTGACTAAACCGGGAGATTTGATTGCGGCCGAGTCGCCGACTTACTACGGTTTGCTGCAGTTGGCCGATTTGCTGGGCCTGAAAGTGATCGAGATCCCCAGTGATCCGACCACCGGCATCAGCCTGGAAGCCCTGCAACTGGCGGCTAATCAGTGGCCGATCAAGGCCATGGTGCTGACCGCACGGCTGAGCAACCCACTCGGCGGCACCATTCCCGAGGAGCGGCAAAAGCAGTTGCTGCGCCTGGCGAAGGATTTCGATATCCAGATCATTGAGGACGATATCTACGGCGAGTTGATGTTCGAGCAGGGGCCGACCAAGGCGCTCAAGTCCCATGACCGTGAGGGGCGGGTGGTGTATTGCTCGAGCTTTTCCAAGACGCTGTCGCCCGGTGTGCGGGTCGGCTGGATCATTGCCGGTAAGTATCAGGATGATATCCAGCGCTTGCAGACCTTCAGCACCCATTCGGCCTGCAGTGTGACGCAGATGGGCGTGGCGGCTTATCTGGAGAACGGCGGCTACGACCGTCATCTGCGTTATATCCGCCAGGAGTACCGCAAGAACCTCAGCGCCTTCCAACTGGCGGTCCAGCAGTACTTCCCCGAAGGTACGCAAATCACCCGGCCGAAGGGCGGTTTCATCCTCTGGGTCAGTCTGCCGAGGCGGGTGAATACCAAGGATCTGCATGTGCGCGCTTTGCAGCAGGGCATCAGCATTGCGCCGGGGCTGATTTTCAGTAATACCGAGCAGTTCAATCACTGTGTACGGTTGAACTGCGGTATTCCATGGAATCGCGAAGCCGAGCGCGCGCTGATGACGTTGGGGATGCTGGCCAATCAGCTTTGCCAGGAGGCGGCCAGCGGTTTCTGAAAAAACTTTCAGCACGCTTAACCCGAAGGCGGTGACCTCTGCGTCTACTAGGGCGAATGGATCTTTTGTCCCCAGGAGGCGCCCAGCATGTCCCGTTACCGTGTTATTTCCCGCCAACCACTGCTCTGTGGTTTTGCCAGCGGTTTGCTGCTGGCACTAGCCGCCTGCAGCGCCTCGAACTCCGAGCACCCGAGCGCGCCGGTAGCGCGGGAGAAGCTGGCCGGCGCAGTCGCTGAAGATGCACGAACCCAAGAGTCACGCGCACAGCCGTTGGAGCAGAAGGCCGAGTCGGCGAAGTACGCCATCGCGGGCATGGCCATGCCGAGCCTGGTTGCCCCGACACCGATGAGTGAAGCGCTGCCGCCGGGTTATCGTGATGTGTCGCGTGAGCAGTATCAAAAGCTGGCAGATAACCCGATTTACGCGGTGGCCGAGACACCCGTGTCGACCTTCAGCATCGACGTGGATACTGGCAGCTATGCCAACGTGCGGCGTTTTCTGAACGATGGCCGGCTGCCGCCAGAAGAGGCGGTGCGCCTGGAAGAGCTGGTCAACTACTTCTCCTACGCCTATCCACTGCCCAAGGGCGATACCCCGTTCGGTGTGAGCACCGAGCTCGCAATCTCGCCGTGGAATGCCAACAGTCGCCTGCTCAAGGTGGCGATCAAGGCGTCGGATCTGCAGGTCGAACAGCTTCCCGCGGCCAATCTGGTGTTCTTGGTAGATGTTTCCGGCTCGATGGATCGGCGTGAAGGCCTGCCTATGGTGCAGAGCACCTTGAAACTGTTGGTCGCGCAATTGCGTGCCCAGGATAAGGTCTCGCTGGTGGTCTACGCCGGTGAGTCGCGGGTGGTGCTGGAGCCGACTTCGGGGGCGCAGAAAGCCAAGATCCGTGCGGCCATCGACCAGCTCACCGCCGGCGGTTCCACGGCCGGGGAGTCGGGTATCCAGCTGGCCTATCAACAGGCGCAACAGGGCTTCATCGACAAGGGCATCAACCGCATCCTGTTGGCCACCGATGGCGACTTCAACGTCGGTATCAGCGACTTCGAGACGCTGAAGAAACTAGCGGCCGACAAACGTAAAAGCGGTATTTCGCTGACCACCCTCGGCTTCGGTACCGATAACTACAACGAACAACTGATGGAGCAACTGGCCGATGCCGGCGACGGCAACTATGCCTATATCGACAACCTGCGTGAGGCGCGCAAGGTGTTGGTCGAGCAGCTGAGCTCGACCCTGGCGGTGGTGGCCAAAGACGTGAAAATCCAGGTCGAGTTCAACCCCGCGCACGTCAGTGAATATCGCCTGCTCGGCTACGAGAACCGTGCGCTCAAACGTGAAGATTTCAGCAACGACAAGGTCGACGCCGGCGAGATTGGGGCTGGGCATACCGTCACCGCACTGTACGAGATAGTGCCGACGGGCAGCCAAGGTTGGCTGGAACCGCTGCGCTATCAGAGCACAGAGACAACCGCAGCCAAGACCGCTGAGCTGGCGCTACTGCGCATCCGCTACAAAGGGCCGCAGCAAAGCCAGAGCCGCTTGCTGGAAGTACCAATCAAGGCGGAACAGAACCCTACTCCGATCGCTCAGGCCAGCGAGGATCTGCGCTTCGCCGCGGCCGTTGCAGGTTTCGCTCAGCAGCTCAAGGGCGGGCAATACACCGGTACCTTCGATATGGCGGCCAGCGCCAAACTGGCCCGCGGCGCCAAGGGCGAGGATCGTTTTGGTCTGCGTGCCGAGTTCGTCCAGCTAGTCGAACTGGCGCAGAGCCTGCAAACTGTGGTTTCAAGTTCAGCTTCAACTTCCGTTCCCAGCATGACCAAGGTCGACTGAGAGTGACATCCGCCACTGTTGCGACTTTCCTCGCCGATAGCGACGCCGATCTTCTGCGGCGTTATCGGCGTGGCGATGCCGAGGCTTTTGGCGTGCTCTATGCGCGCCATCGTCTTGGCCTGTTTCGTTTTCTCTGCGGCTTGTGCAGCGATCCGGCGCTGGCCGAGGAGGTGTTCCAGGAAACCTGGCTAAGCCTGATCCGCAGCGAGTCTTCGCTGCGCGAAGCGGTGCAGTTCAAGACCTGGCTATATCAGATCGCGCGCAACCGTCTGATCGACCATTGGCGCAAGCACGGCAAGTGCCAGGCGTTACAGGATGAGTTCGACGAGCAGCTGCATGGTGAGGTCTCCAGCGAGCCTAATCCGGAACAGCAACTTAGCCTGGCGCGTGATCAACAGCGACTACAGGCCGCGCTGGACGATCTGCCGACCGAACAGCGCGAGGTGTTTCTGCTGCGTGCCCATGGCGGCCTGGAACTGGGCGAGATCGCCGAGTTGACCCACACCCCGGCGGAAACAGTGAAAAGCCGTCTGCGTTACGCGCTGCAAAAGTTACGTCGGTTGCTGGCCGACCCGGCCACTGCCGAAGAGGTTTCCGTATGAGCCACGAGCCGCATGATCCTACAGGGCATAGCCCCGACTCGTCGCCGCTCGCACCGCACGAGCAGGCGCTGTTGCAACACTACCGTGCGCATGACCCGCACGAGCCTTCGGCCGCCTTGGATGCGCGCATCTTGGCCGCCGCCGCAGCGGCAATGCCAGCCGCCGATGCTCAGCGGGTGCCACAGCCAGGCGTCATGGCGCGTCTGCATGGCTGGTTGTTTGGCGACAGCCAACGGACACGTTGGTCCGTGGCGTTCGCCAGCTTGGCGACCCTTGGCTTAGGTGTGGGGCTGACGCTGCGTACGTTCGAACGCAGCCCTGAACACTACGATATAGCGCCTGTGCCGATGCAGGCTCCGGTACCTGCCATGGAGGCCGTTCAGTCATACGCGCTGCCGCAGCCGGCGGAGCAAAAGCGCAGCGTGCAGTTGCCTATGAGCGAGACGCCGCCCGCGCTGGTCGCCCCGATGGCCGAGGCGCAATTGCCGATGGCTGAGGAACGGGTAATCAGCAAGTCCGTAGCCAGCCCCGGTGGCCGGCTCGCTGACAGCGCTGCCAAAGCGGAAGCGCCCATGGCTGCGGTCGCGCCCGTTCAGCCCCTGCAGCAACTGAGCGAAGATCTGCAGAGCGCGTTGCAGCAGATCATTCAGTTGCGAGGTAGTGGCAAGCAAAAACTCGCCAGCGAGCAGCTCGCAGCGTTGCAGCGGCGCTATCCAGGGCTTGATCTGCAGGCTGAACTTGAACGCTTGCAGGCTGCTAAGGCAGAAAATTCCAGTGGTTCACGCTAGTCGGTCAGGCATTCGCTGGGCATTGATCGCATCGGCGGGAGCGGCGAGAGAGGTTCGCTTCACCCAGGTTGTTGTAGCGTGCCGCTGAACGGCTCCCGTGCATGGCGTGTGGAACCCAGCCTGAACCCCGGCGGCTTATGTCTTGGGGTTATTGCGCTGAGCGGCATTTTACTTTGATTTGCAACAAGGCGACTCAATCACAGGCTTGCCAACCGATCTACTCCGAGAGAGCATTAATAAGTTATGTTCGCTACTTGTGCTCCCAATGACTGCTACCCGCTATGTGGGGCTTGCTGTGGCACTGGTGCTGTTGAGCGCCTGTGACCCTGTTGAGCCGACACCTCCCAAGTCACCACCGACACCCCCCGCACCGGTTGTCAGCGAGCCGGCTGCGGCTGCCAAAGCCGCTCCTGATCGGCCTCCTGGCAAAGTCGAAAAGCCCAGCAGGCCGGTAGTCAAACGGGAGCAGGCGGCGCCGATTATCGCGCCCACGCCCGGTCCCGCGCCCAGCATCAGCACGGCCGCCAAAGAGCCACTACCTAAGGCCAGACTAGACCTACCGAAGGCCGGACTAGACCTACCTAAGGCTAAACCAGACCTGCCCAAGACCAAACTAGACCTGCGTTTGCCGTCGGATCTGGTAGGGGAACTGGAGCCGGGTAAATCCGTGGACCAGCCGATCAACCAGTCCCTGTTGCCGCCCTTATTCGTAGAAAAGCCGCCCGCGCAAGGCCCGTTCCAATTGAATGGCCGGCTGATCACCAATGATCGTGAGCAGGATTATTGGCAGTCGGTGGAAGGGGCTGAGTTGCAGTTCGAGTTTAAACAATAAGCCCAGCAATAAAAAAACGCCGACCTCACGGCCGGCGCTAAGGGGAAATGGTGCGTTTCAGAAGCGGTAGTAGCCCGACTGGATGGCTTGGTAAAGCCCTGCATCCAGGCACTGGAAACTGGCTTCGCCGGGTAGACGAACGAACATCTGGTCGCTGACTTCGCCTGGATTGTAGGCGGTTTTTTTCAAGTCGGCTTTCTTGTACTTGAAGGTGCCAGTCGTCTCGACTTCTTTCAGCAAGCGCAAAAACAGCGGCGCGGCGTAGGGCGGCAGTTCGCGATCCAGGTGCGCCGCCAAGCCGGCCGTCGGTATTTCAGTCCCTTGCGCCAAGCGCAGGGCGGCCATCCCGCAGCGGCCATTGGTGCCGGGGATTTCCACGCCATAGACCACCGCATCCTCGATGCCTGGGAAAGTGCCGAGGGCGTTTTCCACCTCGGTGGTGGAGACGTTCTCGCCTTTCCAGCGGAAGGTGTCGCCCAGCCGGTCGACGAACTGGGTGTGCTTGAAGCCAATGTCGCGCATCAGGTCGCCGGTGTTGAACCAGGCGTCGCCCTTCTTGAACACGTTACGCAGAATCACCGCCTCGCTTTTCGCCGGGTCGGTGTAGCCGTCGAACGGCCATTTCGGGCTGATCTCGCTGATCAGCAGGCCCGGCTCGCCTTTCTTGGCCTTCTCCATGAAGTGCTTTTTGTTGCGCAGTGGCCGGTCATTCTCCAGGTCGTAGCGGACGATGGCGTAGGGCGCCGGGGAGTAGCCGACGGTATTGTCGAAGTTGAACACGTTGGTGAAACCGATATTGCCTTCGCTGGAGGCATAGAACTCGGTGATCCGCTCAATCCCGAAACGCTGTTTGAACTCGCTCCAGATCGAGGGGCGCAGACCGTTGCCGATCATGCAGGTCAGGCTGTTGTGCTGTTCTTCCGGGCAGGGCGGTTGGTTCAGTAGGTAACGACACAGCTCGCCGATATAGCCGAAGCAGGTGGCTTGGTAGTGTTTGACGTCTTTCCAGAAGGCGCTGGCGGAAAAGCGCCGGCGCAGGGCGATGGCCGCACCGCCGGCCAGAACCGCGCTCCAGCACACCGTGACGGCGTTGTTGTGGTAGCAGGGCAGCGTCAGGTAGAGCACGTCGGTGTTGTTCAGGCCGAGGCCGGAATGGCCGAAGCCGCCGTAGGCCTTGATCCATTTACCGTGGCTCATGATCGAGGCTTTTGGCAGGCCGGTGGTGCCGGAGGTGTAGATCAGGAAACAGGCGTCTTTCAGGCGCACCTGAGCGGTTTCCGGCAGGTTCTCACCCGCCAGGTTTTGCGCCAGGCGGATCAGGTTCTGCCAACCTGTCGGCGCGTGACCGGGCTCGCTGAAGCTGTCGCCATCGGCGACCCAATAGCAGTGGCCGCTGCTTTTGAGTAGCTCGCCACGGACTTCTTCGAAGGGGGCGTGCAGCTCTTCGCCGATCACGAAATGGCTGGGTTTGACCAGATTCAGGCTGTGGATCAGCACCTGGCCACGCTGGGTGGTGTTGACCAGGGCGCCAACCGCGCCGAGCTTGGCCAGGGCGGCGAGGACTGCCAGCACCTCGATGCGGCTCTCCAGCATCACCGCCACGACACTGCCGTGGCACACACCTTCTGCCTTGAACGCCTGCGCCAAGCGATTGGCCCATGAGTTGAAGCTGGCGTAGGAGAGCTGCCGTTGCTCGTCCAGTACCGCCGGCCGGTTCGGATAAAGGTTGGCCGCGCGCTCCAATGCCCAGGCTAGCGAGAGGCTTTTCTCGCGGTTGCGAATGCCGGCGTAATACAGGCCGCGCAGCATGCGTGGCACGCGGCTGAGGGTGGCGGGCAGCTGGGCGATAAAGCGGGTAGGGGTGATCAGGTCGGCGTGGGTCATGGCTCTGGCTTTTGTCGTTGTTGTGCACAGGCGAAACGGCGTGACAAGCAATCTAGGGCGGGCGCTGGTTTGCGGCTATGGCCCTCACGCGAATGAACAAGGGCAGATCGGCAAATCGGTTTGCACCCCTCTCCCGTCGGGAGAGGGGCTGGGGGAGAGGGAGACACCGTAGCTCCTGATGGACTTGCGGCATTTCCCGAGGGAGAGGTGAAGCTAATCAATCCACAAACAGGTCTGCAATCAGCGAACCGCCGGCTGGATCGAAACGGTATTGCTCGAACTCGCTCTGGCCTTGTTCGCGCAGGATTTCCTCGTCGATCAGCAGGCGGCCGGTGATGCTGCGACCGCTGCTGCTGAGAATTGCATGGGCGGCGTCGGCCATGATCGCCGGCAGGCGGGCGCGTTTGAAGGCCTCGCGGCTGCCCAGTTCGAACTCAATGGCGGCGGTGGCGATCATGGTCTTCGGCCACAACGAGTTGACGCTGATACCGTATTTCTTGAACTCCTCACTCATGCCCACCGTCAGCATGCTCATGCCGTATTTGGTCACGGTGTAGGGGCCGTGCTGGGCGAACCACTTGCTGTCCATATTCAACGGTGGCGAGAGGTTGAGGATGTGGCCGCTGGCGCTGTTATTCCCCCCAGCGGAGCTGTTCTTCAAATACGGCAGCGCCGCTTGGCTGCAGACCATCACCGCGCGGGTGTTGATCTGGAACATCAAGTCGAAGCGCTTGGGCTCCAAGTGCTCGACGCCGACCAGCTTGATCGCCCCGGCGTTGTTGACCAGCCCGTCGATCCCGCCGAAGTGCTCGGCGGCTTGGGCCATGGCGACTTTGACGGCGTTCTCGTCACGCACATCGAGTTGCAGGGCCAGGGCTTTACCGCCTGCCGCTTCGACTTCAGCCGCAACGCTATGGATGGTGCCAGCGAGCTTGGGATGAGGTTCGGCACTTTTGGCGGCGATGACGATATTGGCGCCGTCTTTGGCCGCCCGCAGAGCGATCTCGCGGCCGATACCGCGGCTGGCACCGGTGATGAACAGGGTTTTACCTTGCAGTGACATGCGTGTTCTCCTGATCTTGTGGCTGTGCGTGGAGCGAACCGGCCGCTCCCAGGGGGGATGTCATGTCCGTAGGTCGGGTAGAGCGTAGCTCGTAGGGTGGGCATCAGCCCACCGCCATGTCGTGAGCTTCCGCGTGGGCTGAAGCCCACCCTACGACCTGAAGCCCACCCTACGGGTAACGGAGCCTTATGCCTCTTCGGCCTCGACCTCCACCAGCAATTGGCGGTTCTTGACCTGATCGCCCTTGCTCACCTGGACGCGGCGGATAATCCCGTCGACCCCGGCCTTGAGTGGGTGTTCCATCTTCATCGCTTCCAACACCACTAGCAGCTGGCCTTTGCTGACCTTGGCGCCTTCTGCCACCAGCACCTCGACAATCGCGCCATCCATCGGTGCTTTCACCGTGCCGGAGCTGGCGGCGTTCTGCCCGCCGGCTGGCTCATGGGTGACGTCGGTCAGTTCCAGATTGCCGTTGCGGCCATACAGCCACAAATTTTCGCCTGATTGATGATAGGCCATGCGCTGGCGTACACCGTCCAGCTCCAAGCTGGCCCAGCGGCCGTCAGCCTTGAGCAGGCGCACACTGAGCTCGGTTTCACCAACCCGGGCATGCAGTTGTGGCTGAGTGCCGGACTCGATCACCGCCAGTTCCACCGCCAGCTTCTGCTCGCCATGTTTGAGTACGAAGCGCCAGGGTGCGTTGCCGGCGTTACGCCAGCCGGACAGGCTGGACTGATGCGCGCGGGCTTGCGCCGAGGCTTGGTAGAGCAGGGTCGCAGCGGTCGCCAGTTCGGCCGCCGAGGGTGCTTGCGGGCTCAGGCTCGGGTCAGCTTGAAAGTGCTCGCCGATAAAGGCCGTGGTGGCGTTTCCGGCAGCGAACTCGGGATGCTTGAGCAGGTTGGCGAGGAAACGCTGATTGCCGTTCACGCCCAGCAGCACGCAGTCCTCGACCGCACGGATCAGTTTGCGCCGTGCTTCGTCACGGCTGGCGCCGTAGGCGATGATCTTGGCCAGCATCGGGTCGTAGAACGGCGTGACGGGTTGACCTTCGACCAGGCCGTGATCGATGCGAATGCCCTCCAGCAGCGCCGGTTCCCAGCGCAGCACTGCGCCGGTTTGCGGGAGGAAGTCGTTGGCCGAGTCTTCGGCGTACAGGCGCACCTCCATGGCATGGCCGCTGAGGGTGATCTCGTCCTGTTTAAGCGGCAGCGGCTGACCCTCAGCTACGCGGATCTGCCAGGCCACCAGGTCTTGCCCGGTGATCAGCTCCGTGACCGGGTGCTCCACCTGCAGGCGGGTGTTCATTTCCAGAAAGAAGAACTCGCCGCTCTGATCGAGCAGAAACTCCACCGTGCCAGCACCGACATAATTGACCGAAGCCGCGGCCTTCACCGCTGCTTCGCCCATGGCTTGGCGCAGCTCGGCAGTCATGACCGGGGAGGGGGCTTCCTCGACGACTTTCTGATGGCGACGTTGCACCGAGCAATCGCGCTCGCCGAGGTAAACGATATTGCCGTGCTGGTCGCCGAAGACCTGAATCTCGACGTGGCGCGGCTGGATCACCGCGCGCTCCAGAATCAGCTCGGCGGAGCCGAACGCATGTTGTGCCTCCGAGCGGGCGGTGCGGATCTGCGCGAGCAACTCGCCGGCTTCATGTACCAGGCGCATGCCACGCCCGCCGCCGCCAGCACTGGCTTTGATCATTAGCGGGTAGCCGATGCGCTCGGCTTCAAAGGCCAAGACGGCCTCATCCTGCGCCGCGCCTTCGTAGCCGGGGATACACGGTACCTGGGCTTCGAGCATGGCGATCTTCGACAGACGCTTGCTGCCCATCAGGTGGATGGCTTCGATGGTCGGGCCGATAAACACAATGCCCGCGGCTTCACAGGCCTGGGCGAACTCGGCGTTTTCCGAGAGAAAGCCGTAACCGGGGTGTATCGCATCGGCACCGGTCTTCTTCGCAGCGGTGATGATGTTGTCGATCTTCAGGTAGGACTGGTTTACCTGCGCGGGGCCAATGCACACGGCTTCATCGGCGAGTTGTACATGGCGCGCATCGGCGTCCGCCTCGCTGTACACGGCGACGGTGCGGTAACCGAGAGCCTGGGCAGTACGCATGACCCGGCAGGCGATTTCACCGCGGTTGGCGATCAGGATCTTGTTGAAGCTGGGCATGGATATTTCCCTCTCCCCAACCCTCTCCCTGAAGGGAGAGGGGGCTGTTTGGTGTTGGCGGCAATCACTCTGCCCATTGCGGTGCGCGTTTCTGCACGAAGGCCATGGTGCCTTCGACCCCTTCGGCGCCGACTACCGCTGCGGCGAATAGCCCGGCAGCGTGATCGAGCAGCGGGCTGAGGGGCTGGCTGTCGGTCGCCAGCAGCAAGGCTTTGGTCAAAGCGTTGGCGCCCGGGGCGCACTGGCGAACCTGCTCCAATACGTCGCTCAAGCGCTCGGCCAGCGCCTGCGCATCGCTCTCGGCAAAATGCACCAGGCCCAGCCGTTCGGCTTCACGGCCATCGAAGCGGGCAGCGGTCAGGGCCAGGCGGCGGGTCTGGGTCAGGCCGATGCGCTTGACCACGAACGGCGCGATCTGCGCCGGAATAATCCCCAGGCTGGTTTCCGGTAAGCCGAACTTGGCGTTGATGTGGGCGATGGCAACATCGGACACGCAGGCCAGGCCAAAACCACCGCCGAGCACCGCGCCTTCGAGTACCGCAATCACCACCTGCGGCGCGCTTTGCGCTTCCTCGAGCAGGGCGCCGAACGCGCGGTTCAGGTCGCGGTAAGCATCGGCGCCTTCGGCTTGAGCGCGTGCGCGGGCACCGGCCATATCCTTGATGTCGCCGCCGGCACAGAAATGCCCGCCCGCACCGCAGAGCACCAGGGCGCGTACGTCGCGGTCATCGCGTACGGCCTTGAACACCGCGCGGAGTTCTTCGACCATCCCCAGGCTCATGGCGTTGCGGCTCTCGGGGCGGTTCAGGGTGACGTGCAACACGCCGCCCTGGCTTTCCAGCAGCAGGGTTTCGCAGCTTGGCAATTGGCTCATGGGTGTGGCCTCAACCTTTCTTCTTGCCAGGCAGAATGCCCATCAGCTTGCAGATGATGCCGAGCATGATTTCGTCGGCGCCGCCGCCGATGGAAACCAGGCGCACGTCGCGGTAGGCGCGCGACACCGGGTTGTCCCACATGAAACCCATGCCGCCCCAGTACTGCAGGCAGCTGTCGCTGACTTCACGGCCGAGGCGGCCGGCCTTGAGTTTGGCCATCGAGGCCAGCTTGGTGACATCCTGGCCGCGCACATACATCTCGGTGGCCTGGTAGACGATGGCGCGCAGGCATTCGATTTCGGTCGAAAGCTCCGCCAGGCGGAAGTGGATGACCTGGTTGTCGATCAGCGCATTGCCGAAGGTTTTGCGCTCCTTGCAGTACTCGATGGTGCTGTCGACGCAGTACTCCAGGCCCTTGATCATGTTGGCGGCGCCGAACAGGCGTTCTTCCTGGAACTGCAACATCTGCATCATGAAGCCGGCGCCTTCGTGGCCGATGCGGTTGCGCTGCGGGACGCGAACGTTGTCGAAGAACACCTGGGCGGTCTCCGAGCTGCGCATGCCGAGCTTGTCCAAGTGCGGGCTGAGGCTGATGCCTGGGGTGTTCATCGGCACCACGATCAGCGATTTGTTGACGTGGGGTTTGTCGTCCGAGGTATTGGCCAGCAGGCACATGAAGTCGGCGGACGGCGAGTTGGTGATCCACATCTTGCTGCCGTTGATGACATAGTCGTCGCCGTCTTTACGGGCGGTGGTCTTCAGCCCAGCGACGTCGGAGCCGGCGCCGACTTCGGAGACGCCGATACAGCCGACCATCTCACCGCTGATCGCCGGGCGCAGGAACTCTTCGCGCAACTCATCGGAGCCGAAGCGGGCCAGGGCCGGGGTGCACATGTCGGTTTGCACGCCGATGGCCATCGGGATGCCGCCGCAATGGATGGTGCCGAACTCTTCCGCGGCGACGATCGAGTAGCTGTAGTCGAGCCCCATGCCGCCGAATTTTTCCGGCTTGGAGATGCCCAGCAGACCTAGGTCGCCGGCCTTCTTGAAAATCTCGTGGATGGGAAAGGTGCCGGCCTTTTCCCATTCGTCGACGTGCGGGTTGATTTCCTTGTCGACGAAATTACGGACGGTGCGGCGTAGTTCTTCGTGTTCCTGGGTAAAGATCATCTTCTTGTTCTCCTATGTACGGTTCTCCCTCTCCCTTTCCCTTTCTCTTTCAAAGAAGGGGGGAGAGGGGATTAAAAGCGTGCAACTCCGAACGTGTTTTGTTTCAACGGACGCGCTTCGGCCTCCGCGCAGATATCGAGCAGGTAACCAAGCAATTTACGCGTATCGCGCGGGTCGATCAGGCCGTCGTCCCACAGGCTGGCGGTGCCGTACAGCGCGCTGGACTGGCTGTCGAGTTTTTGCGCGGTGACGCTTTCCAGCATGTCGAGCATCTTCGGGTCGGCGTCTTTGCCTTCCTTGCGGTGTTTATCCTCGGTGACGATGCGCAGCACCTTGCCGGCCTGGGCGCCGCCCATCACTGCCGTGCGGCTGTTTGGCCAGGCGAAGATGAAACGTGGGTCGAGACCGCGGCCGCACATGGCGTAGTTGCCGGCGCCGTAGGAGCCGCCGACGACGATGGTCAGCTTCGGTACGCGGGCGTTGGCCACCGCCTGGATCAGCTTGGAGCCGTGCTTGATCACACCATGCTGCTCGGACTCGGTGCCGACCATAAAGCCGGTGGTGTTGTGAAAGAACAGGATCGGCGTATTGCTCTGGTCACAGAGTTGGATGAACTGCGCGGCTTTGACCGCGCCCTTCGGCGTGATCGGCCCGTTGTTGCCGATAAAGCCGCAGGGCTGGCCTTCGATCTGCAGGTGGCCGCAGATGGTCTGGTTATCGAACTCCGGCTTGAAGTCGAGATACTCCGAACCGTCGGCGATACGGGCGATGATCTCGCGCACGTCGTAGGGCTTCTTCGGATCGGCGGGGACAATGCCGAGCAGTTCCTCGACCGGATACAGCGGTTCCTTGAAGGCTTTTTGTTGGCGCTGCGGCAGCTGCGCGTTCCACGGCAGCATGCCGACGATTTCCCGCGCGATGCGCACGGCATCGGCGTCGTTCTCGGCCAGGTACTCGGCGGTGCCGGCGATCTGGGCGTGCATCTCGGCGCCGCCGAGTTCTTCATCGCTCGCTACTTCACCGGTGGCGGCTTTCAGCAGCGGCGGGCCGGCGAGGAACATCTTGGCCTTGCCACGGACCACCACCACGTAATCCGACAAGCCTGGCTGGTAAGCCCCGCCGGCGGTGCTGGAGCCATGCACCACGGTGATTTGCGGCAGCCCCATGGCCGACATCCGGGCCTGATTGGCGAAGCCGCGTGCGCCTTCGACGAAAATATCCGCCGCGTAATTGAGGTTGGCGCCGCCGCTTTCCGCCAGGGTCACCACCGGCAGTTTGTTCTCGAAGGCGATCTGTTGCAGGCGCAGGGTTTTCTTCAGGCCGCTGGGCGAGATGGTGCCGCCCTTGATCGCGCTGTTGCTGGCATTGATCAGGCAGCGCACGCCGGCGATATAACCGATGCCAGAGATGATCCCGCCGCCGGCCTGGGTGCCATCCTTGTCGTCATGCAATTTATAGCCGGCCAGCGAGGCCAGTTCGAGGAACGGCGCGCCGGGGTCGAGCAGCAGGTTCAAGCGCTCGCGGGGCAGCAGTTGGCCGCGCTTGTCGAACTTGGCTTTGGCTTCAAAGGCCTTATCCAGCACCTTCTGTTCGATCTCGCGAAAGCTGGCAATGGTCGCCAGCATGGCCTCGCGGTTCTGCGCGAAGCCTTCGCTGTGGGCGTCTACTTCAGACTGAATAACCGCCATCGCGTTACTCCTGGTCCTTCAATACATCGGGCAGGAAAGCCCGGTGGAAACCGTTGTAGGACGTGCTGTTTTGCGCCTTGTGCAGCGGCCAGGCGCGGCTGCCCTGGGTGGCGGCGCCGTCGATGCGAATGGTGTTGCCGCTGATAAAGGCTGCACCCGGCGACAGCAGGAAGACGATGGCCGCCGAGACTTCCGACTCTGTGCCGATGCGCTTCAACGGCACGTGCTCGCGGAGGGTGGGAATCACCGCCTTGAACGCGCCTTCGTAGGTGTCCATGCCACTGGAGGCGATCCAGCCCGGCGCCACGGCATTCACCCGCACCCCGGCGTAACCCCACTCGAACGCCGCAGTCTTGGTGAAGTTCTCCATGCCCGCGCGGGCGGCGCCGGAGTGGCCCATGCCGGGCATGCCGCCCCACATGTCGGCGAGCATGTTGACGATGCTGCCGCCGTGCTTGCTCATGGACTGGTTGAACACTTCACGGGCGACCAGGAAGCCGCCGACCAGATTGGTACGCACCACGGTCTCGAAGCCTTTCTGGTTGATCGAGGCGAGCGGGGCGGGGTACTGGCCGCCGGCGTTATTGACCAGATGGTGGATCGGCCCGCGTTCGGCAAGCACCGCGGCGACCATGGCCTTGACCGAGTCTTCTTCACGAATATCGCAGACTTGCCAGCTGACGCTGCCGCCGTCCTCGACGATTTCGCCGGCAGTATTTTCCAGCTTGTCCAACTTGCGCCCGACCAGTACCACATGGGCGCCGAGGGCCGCCAGTTCATGCGCGGTGCACCGGCCAATGCCGCTACCGCCACCAGTGACCAGGATGGTCTGGCCGCTGAACAGGCCGGATTTGAAGACTGAGTCGTATGCCATGTCGATCGTTTCCCTATTCGTCTCTCGTAGGGTGGGTTAGGCTTCTGGCCGTAACCCACCATCGGTACCGTCAGGTACCGCCTGACACTGAGTGGCCGGCTCGGTGAGCCGGTTGGTGGGTCACGCCTGCGGCTAACCCACCCTACGTTCTACAAAGTCAGTTCACTTCATCCGCCAGTGCTTTGGGCACCGGCACCGGGAATTCCAGGAGTTGCTGGGCGAAGGCCTTGCCTTGTGGGTCGATGCGCAGGCTGGCGACACCGCCGCCGCCCAAGGCGTTCTCCAACAGGAAGTTCAGGCCATGGCAGCCCGGCAAGTACCAGCGGCTGATGCGCCCGGTCTGCGGGTCGAGCACATGGTTCATCCAGTCGGCGAGTGCTTCGACGCTAAGTGCCTCGGCGATCCAGGGCAGGTACTCAGGCTTGCGCGCCATGACCCCGATATTGCTGTGGTTGCCCTTGTCGCCGGAGCGCGCCACCGCCAGTTTGATCAGGGGTACGCTGGCATCGGCAACTCCATTTGCAACTGGGTGCGGCTGTTCGGGTTCGCTGGTGTCAGGCAGGAAGGCTGGGTCGTAGGTGGCGAGTTGTGGCAGGGCTACCGCGTGGCGTTCGCCGTTAAGCTCGACCTCAAGTTGGCAGGCACTCTTATCGACCAGGAAGGAGAACAGGCGGATCACCGGGTACACCGTCGGGCGGCCGCCGACGATGCCGGTCAGCCCTGGCGCCATACCAGTGGCGGCCTGGGCGATCTCGCGGGAGAACAGCACCAGCGCTTCTTTCTTGCTGTGGCGCACGGCCAGCTTGATCACCACTTCGCGGGTGTCTTTGCGTCGGCCGTGGGGGCCGTACGTCGCTTCGCTGCCGAGCAACTCGACGCTGACTTCCCGATAAGGCCCCCAGCCGCGTTCGGCAAAAATTTCCTCGGTTTTTCGGATGATCGCCTGACTCACCCGTTCGGCCTTTTTCACCGCATCGATCCCGGCGATCAGGCAACTGGCGGTGCAACGGAAGCCGTCTGGATGGGTGGCCGACACCTTGTACTGCGCGGTGGCTGGCAGACCCTTGGCGCCTTGCAGTTGCACGCGGTTGACGCCGACCTGGGTGAGGCTGACCTGGCTGAAGTCACAGACCACATCCGGTAATAAATAGGCGCGCGGGTCGCCAATCTCATAGAGCATCTGCTCGCCAACGGAGAAAGGCGTGACCAAACCGCCGGAACCATCCGGTTTAGTCACGACAAAACGGCCATCGGCTTCCACCTCGATCACCGGGAAGCCGATATGTTCGTAATCCGGCACCGACTCCCAGTCGGTGAAATTACCGCCGGTGCACTGCGCGCCGCATTCGATGATGTGCCCGGCCAGTGCGGCCTGGGCGAGCTTGTCGTAATCGCTCCAGCTCCAGCCGAACTCATGCACCAGCGCGGCGCTGACCACCGCGCTGTCGACCACGCGGCCAGTGATGACGATGTCGGCGCCTTGCTTGAGCGCTTCGACAATTCCCGGGGCGCCGAGGTAGGCGTTGACCGATACGCACAGCGGCGGCAGCGCGGCGCCGGTGAACATCTCGCTGATGCCAGCTTTGCTCAGCTCGGCGAGCTTTGGCTGCAGGTTGTCGCCGTGCAGCACGGCGATCTTCAACTGCACGCCGGCCTTTTCGCAGGCAGCGGCCAGAGCGCTGGCGCAGGCTTGCGGGTTGACCCCGCCAGCGTTGCTGATCACCCGGATGTTCTTGGCGGCGATCTCTTGTAGCAGCGGCGCAAGCACTTCGATGAAGTCGCCGGCATAGCCTTGCTCGGGATTTTTCATCCGCGCGCCGGCCATCAGCGACATGGTGATCTCGGCCAGATAGTCGAACACCAAATAATCGAGGTCGCTGCCACGGACCAACTGAGCGGCGGCGGTGGAGGTGTCGCCCCAGAAAGCAGAGGCGCAACCGATGCGTACGGTCTTGGTCATTGGAGTTATCCGCAACATCTGAAGTGGTGCGATAAACACTACCAAGCAAGCGCTTGGTTGAAAAGCCCTGCGAGTGAGCTTTCTAACCTAAAGAATGGCCAAGCGCTTGCTTGGTCGGCCCTTCAAGCATAAATTTCACCAATAACGACAAGCACTTGCCGGCATCTCGTGAACCCTCGGCGCGCTTTGCCGGGTTTGCAGGTTGCGCAAGCGATAAGACAGGCGGGAGAGAGACAAGCGTGGATGATCAACAAGCCCAGGCGGTGATGCGTGACTTGGTAGCCAGCGGCCAGCTCACTGACCCGGACAGCGCGCGCGGCAAGCTGCTGCAGACCGCCGCGCACCTGTTTCGCAGCAAGGGTTACGAGCGCACTACGGTGCGCGATCTGGCTGGCGCTGTGGGCATTCAGTCCGGCAGCATCTTTCATCACTTCAAGAGCAAGGATGAAATCCTCCGTTCGGTCATGGAGGAAACCATCCGCTACAACACGGCGTTGATGAATGCGGCCTTGGCCGAGGCGGACAACGTCCGCGAGCGGGTGCTGGCGCTGATTCGTTGCGAGCTGCAATCGATCATGGGTGGCACTGGCGAGGCAATGGCAGTGCTGGTCTACGAGTGGCGTTCATTGTCCGATGAGGGCCAGGCCTACATCCTCGATCTGCGCGATACCTACGAACAGATCTGGCTCAAGGTACTGGGCGAGGCCAAGAGTGCCGGTTACTTCAACGGCGATCCGTTCATTCAGCGGCGTTTTCTCACCGGGGCATTGTCCTGGACCACCACCTGGTTCCGCCCGGAAGGGCCGATGACTCTGGATCAGTTGGCTGAAGAAGCGTTGTCCTTAGTCATCAAGGCAAGCTGAAGTCATCAAGGCAAACTGAAACGTCCTGTACATCGGTTTTTGAGCGCTCTAATAAGGATATTGGGGGTTGATGATGTTAACTCTGCGGCGGGCCTTGGAAGGTGTTTTGCTGGTGCTCTGCTCAAGCCTTTGCTTGCCCGCCGGGGCTGAGCAGTTGGTGCGGGTTGGGTCGGTGTATTTCCCGCCTTATGTACTCAAGCAAGAGCAGGGCAAGGTGGACAGGGGCTTGTTGCCCCAGCTGCTCGATGCGCTCAATCAGGCACAAAACGAGTATCGCTTTGTAGCGGTGCCGACCTCGCTGCCCCGACGTTACCGCGACTTCGAGCAGGGCCGGATCGACATGGCGATCTTCGAAAATCCGCAATGGGGTTGGCAGAAGGTTGCCCACACCGCAGTCGACATGGGCCTGGAGGATGCCGAGGTATTCGTGGCTCGGGCCGAGACAGGTCGCGATCAGAGCTATTTCACCACGCTGCAAGGCAAGCGTTTAGCACTCTACAGCGGCTATCACTATGCCTTTGCCGGCTTTAATGCCGAGCCCAGGTTTCTTGCCCAGAACTTCAACGCCAAGCTGACCTATTCCCACGACAGCAACCTGTCGATGCTGTTGCGCGGGCGGGCGGAGATCGCTCTGGTGACCCGCTCGTATCTGAGCGATTTCCTGGCGCGTCATCGCGAAACCGCCAGCCAGTACTTGGTTTCTACGCGCACTGATCAAACCTATCACCACTACGCCCTGTTGCGCCCGCAAGCGCCGATCAGCGCCCAGGCGTTGAGCGCGCTGTTACAGACGCTGCGCAGTAGCGGGCAATTGGCGGATATCTTCGGCCGCCATCAGATCGCTGTTATGCCAGTCGCAGCGGATAGCTCAGTAGCAACAGGTGGAGCAGATTGACCGCGCCATGCAGAGCCATGGCCACGCTCAAGCGACCGCTGTAGTGGAAGGCCAGCCCGTAACCCAGCCCAGCCACACCGGCGACCAGGGCGAACAACGGACTAAAGGGGACATGCACGGCGCCGAATAGGCTGGCCGTCAGCACGATCCCCGGCCAAGTGCCCAGGCGGGCCACTAACGCCGGTTGCAGCCAAGTGCGAAATAACAGCTCCTCCGCCAGCACAGCCACCCCGAGATTCACCAGCAGCCAGAGCATCAAGCCTGCTGGCCATTTCGGCTGCCAGTCGACCAAACCTAGAACCAGGGCCAGCAACGGCACTGCCAGCAAGGTTATCAGCACGACCCAGCCGACCCGCTGGGGTTGAAACGCGGACGTAGTTTTTTGGCCGAGCCACCAGGCGAACAATGTCAGGCCGACCAGCAACTTGTCCCACGACAGACGTAGGGCGTAAGGCGCGGCATCGGCGCTGAGCTGGCGCGGCGGCCAGAGTTGCCAGGGTTGGAAACCGGGCAGCAGATGGGCGGCGAGGGCGATGCTGGCAAGAAAGCTCAGTGTCCACCAAAGCTTTTTTGGCAGATGCCCCTGCGCGAACAACAGAAAGCCGGCAAACAGGCCGCCGCAGGCCAGGCCCACCGGTTGGATAAAACCGAGGGCGAAACCTAGTGCCAGACCCAGGGTTGGCAGGAGTAGACGTAGATGCAGCGGCATGGCAGCTCCTTTTGCGCTGCCAGAGTCTACAGATGAGTGTGAAGGAGTGGGCGCGGCTGAGCTCAATATCGGTATGCCACCCGTGGGGCGTGCTCGTGCTCAGGGCGCGGAGAAATACCGGTCTAACAGCGCTGGATCATCGAACTGCGCGCGGCCGTAGAAGGCTGTGGCGTGCCGGCCCCATTGGCGCATGGCGCCAGGTGAAACGACCCCGGAAGGCCACAGCAGCCAACGTTCCAGGCGCTCGCTGCCAGACACCAGGCCATCGCTGGCATACAGGCTGCGCTGGCCTTGCGGATGACGCAGCTGGCGCAGGCTGCTGAGTTCGCGCTGTTGATAGCCGATGGCGGGGTACTGCGGGCGGCGCCCGTCGACCCACAACACACTGTGTTCGCCCGCGCTCAGCCAGAGTGTCGGCGCTTGGTCGCCGGGGGTTTCGATACGCTGCGCCGTGCGTGCTTCCAGTTCCGTCGGTTGGCGAAACTTAAATGGCGAATCTGCCGGAAGGAAGAAGCTATGCCAGCAGCCGCACGGGTGGATGCTGTCGTACAGCAGCGCTTGCCCATGCTCGCCCAGGGTGACGCGCCAGATCAGACCATCCAGCTCGCCGCCGTAGATATCCAAGGGCTGTGGTTTGGGTCTCTGGCTGAACCAGAACTGATAGATCAACTGCAGATGCCAGTGCCCGTCGAGCTTGCTCCAGCCGAGTTGTTGAAACAGCTGCGGCGCCAGCTGATCGAAGTCGCGTTGGCCATCGGGCAGGAAAAATGGGCTGCCTAGGCGGTCGGCGTGGCTGCGTTGGGCGATCCGCAGCCATGGCGCATGGCGGGCGAACAGGGCGGCGCGCTGCTGCGGGTCAGGCTGCGGCAAGCCCAAGGCATCCTCATGCAGCGGAGTGCTGAACGCCGCTGTGTTAGGCAGTGGCTGATACGCCAGCCAGTTTGCGCGATCCACCGGCTCTTGTGCCTTGGCCGCCTCGGCCTGCCAAGCCGCGATGAGGCGTTGATAGAGCGGTTTGAACAGCGGATAGAGGCCCAGCGTGCGTGCCCAATCGCGGTAATCGTCAGGCATCTGTGCCGCAGCGACGGCGTTGTTAAAGCCATGCTGGTTGTGCAGCAAACGCTCTTGCTGCGCCGAGCGGCAGTTTTGCAGCTGGCTTTGTCGCGCGGGGCTGTTCCAGTCCTGTTGTGTCCGCGGCGGTAGATTGCCCAGTTCAATGGTGCTGGCCTCCACGTCGCGTTCGGCCAGGCGTTGCAACCACAGGCGGCGCTGCTCGGGGCTCTGCGCGGTCGGGCCAAGAGCGGCCAGCACGCGGTCGCTGCGCAGCCCATAAAAACCGGCTAATGGCTGATATTGGGCGTCGTGGCTGACCGCGCTGATGCGATCGCGCGCAGCGAACAGCGCGGCGCAGTCGTCGCTTGGGGCAGGGGGGAGACGGGTGCAGCCGGCCAGCAGCAGAAGTATGGCGAGGCTAACGGTCGCGCTCGTCCTTGGCGTCCATCTCGGCGTTGCGTTCATGGATGCGTTTCAGTTGTTCGTCGGTCAGCGGTAACTTCTTTGCGGTGTCCCGCAACATGAGCAAACCACCGACGATTGAGCCGATGGCAAGAACCATAATCAGCCAAGCGTACCAAGGCATAGCGTTCTCCCTGATTTGCGATTAACAACAAGTCGCGGTCAACAGCAGACCGTTCGCGTCACTACACAGTTTCGATCATCCAGCGTTTCGAGTGTTACTGAAATCTTTGCGTGTTTTCACCATACGCTCAGGCCCCCGGCGCTGTCAGAGAAAAGGCTATTCACCGATTACCGGGAGGCGTGAGGGGTTAACACCGGAGAGGCAATCCGCCGGCGTCCATGTAGGAGCGAATTTATTCGCGACGGGGCAGCACCGAGTCGCTTTTGTTCGCGAATAAATTCGCTCCTACACTCAGCAAAGCGCTGGGCAGGTGTGACAGCTGTCACATGCTGGCAACTTGGCACTGTTTGAATGGCCGACTCCTCACTCTGGGAAGTGTTCGCCAATGATCGCCGCCAGTGCTCTAAGTCGCCTGCTCAAACCTGTCGCGCCGCTGTTGCCCACTATGAGTATCAGCGATGTGGCCGACCGTTTGCTGACGCCCGAACACAAGGCCTTTCTCTCCCTGCCGGTGGTCGACGCTGCGGAGCGCCCGGTTGGCCTGGTCAGCCGCTCCAAGCTGCAGGACATCTTCATGCAGCGCTTCGGTCGCGACTTGCGCGGCCGCCACCCGATCCATGAGGTGATGAATCCGGCGCCGCTGGTGGTCAGCCTGGACACCAGCCTGGACAACGCGGCCAAGCAGATCACCGGCCAGCTGCAATATCCGATCACCGAAGACTTCATCCTGGTCGATGCAGCGGGTCGCTACCGAGGTATCGGCACGGTGCTCGACCTGCTCAAGGCCATGGAAGCGCGTATCGCCCAGCGCAACGCGGTGCTGCGCAAGGCCTTGGTCGATCTCAAGGAGTCGCAGACCCAACTGGTGCAGTCGGAAAAAATGGCTTCCCTCGGGCAGATGGTCGCCGGCGTCGCCCACGAGTTGAACACCCCACTGGGTTACGTGAAAAACAACGTCGAATTGCTGCGTGAGTTGAGTGCGCCGCTGTTTCTGTTGGCCGAGACGCAGGCCACGCTGGCCGATTGCCTGAACGACCCGGCCTGCTCCGAAACGGACTTGGCTCAGGCGCTGGAACAGGCCGCCAGTGCTCGCGAACAGGCCGCGCCAGAGTTGCTGGTGGAGGACTTGAGCCAGTTGTTCAGCGACACCCTGTATGGCCTGGGGCAGATCGCCGAATTGGTCGTCGGCCTCAAGGATTTCGCTCGCCTGGATCGCGCCATGAGCGAAGAAGTCGATCTGAATGACTGTATCCGCAGCGCGCTGGTGATCGCCCGCAACAGCATCAAGGACAAGGCCGAAGTCGTCTCGCAACTCGGCGAGCTACCGCGCATTGCCTGCGCGCCTTCGCAGATCAACCAGGTGCTGCTCAACCTGCTCACCAATGCCGCCCAGGCGATCGACGGTTTCGGCCAGATTCAGCTGAAAACCTGGGCCGACGAGGCGGCGGTGTTCGTCTCGGTACAGGACAACGGCCGCGGCATGCCGCCGGAGGTGCTGGCGCGGATCTTCGATCCGTTCTTCACCACCAAACCGGTCGGGCAGGGCACCGGCCTGGGCCTGTCGATCAGCTTCAAGATCATCCAAGACCACGGCGGCCTGATCCGCGTCGCCTCTGAACCGGGGCGTGGTACGCGGTTTTTGCTCCGTCTGCCGCGCGCACAAGCCGCCGAACTGAAATGGAGTGCCTGAGATGAGCCTGCCGATCCGCATCCTCTTTATCGACGACGAGGAGCGCATTCTGCGTAGCCTCGCCCTGCAGTTCCGGCGCCAATACGAGGTGTTGACCGAAAGCGATCCGCGCCGCGCCCTGGAACGGCTGAAAAGCGAGCCGGTGCA
Organism: Pseudomonas cavernicola; assembly: GCF_003596405.1. Lineage (NCBI taxonomy): Bacteria > Pseudomonadati > Pseudomonadota > Gammaproteobacteria > Pseudomonadales > Pseudomonadaceae > Pseudomonas > Pseudomonas cavernicola. Next base: position 2,033,676 of record NZ_QYUR01000002.1, on the reverse strand, counting down.
TATCATCGTCAGCGACCAGCGCATGCCGCAGATGAGTGGCGCGCAACTGCTGGCGCAGGCCCGTGAGATCGCGCCGGAAACCCTGCGCATTCTGCTCACCGGCTACTCGGATCTGGATGCGGCCGTCGAAGCGCTGAACAGCGGCGGTATTTTCCGTTACCTGACCAAACCCTGGGATCAGCAGGAAATGGCCTTCACCCTGCGCCAAGCCGCCGAAATTGCCGCACGCCAGGCGCAAGCGCCGGTGACGGCCGCGACCAGCGAATTGTCTGCGCCATTGAATGTGCTGCTGTTGGATGAGGATGCCGACACGCAGGCCTGCGTCGGCGACTTCTGCAGCGCAGGCGGCCACCGTCTGCTGCGCGCGCGCAATGTGGCCGAGGCCTTGGCGCTGCTGAACCTGGAACCGGTACACCTGTTGGTCAGCGATCTTAAACTGGCCGGCGAAGACACTGCTCCCTTGCTGAAAAGCCTGGCCCAGGCCCATCCACGTTTGCTTAGCCTGGTGGTCACGCCGTTCTGTGATACCCAGGCGCTGTTGAAGTTGATCAACGAGGCGCAGATCTTTCGTTACCTGCCCAAACCGATCCGTCGCGGCTTGTTCGAAAAGGGCCTGAAAGCGGCGGCTGAGCAGGCGCTGATCTGGCGGGCAGAGCCTGCGCAGGTGGTGAGTCGTGCGGCTGCAGCCCCCAAGGATGAGCGCGAGAGGGAGAAGGTGGGAAGTTTGCTGGGCATGCTGGGGCGTTTGCGCGAGCGGTTGACGGCGTAGGTTGGCGCGTAGGTTGGTGCTGAACGCAGTGATGCCCAACAAGGAGTCGCCCCGCGACTCCCGTGCTCAGCACCAACCTACGCACCAACCGACGGGCTGTCTCCTCCCAGCGATTTAGCCGCGGTAGTAACGCTGCGGCACGAAGGGAGTCTTGGCGACCTTCATCGGCACGCGTTTACCACGCACCACGGCCCACACTTCGCTGTCGAGGGCGCTGTGGGCGCTGTCCAGATAACCCATGGCCAGCGGCGCGCCCAAGGTCGGGCCGAAGCCGCCGCTGCAGACCTGGCCAATCACCGTGCTGTCGGCATCGACGATTTCGCTGCCTTCACGCACCGGCGTGCGCTCTTGCGGCAGCAGGCCGACACGTTTGCGCGGTACGCCGTTTTGCTGTTGCGCGAGGATGCGTTCGGCGCCGGGGAAGCCGCCGGCACGCGCGCCGCCAGCGCGGCGAGCTTTCGAGATGGCCCAGGCCAGGCCCGCTTCTATCGGCGTGGTGGTGCTGCTCATGTCATGGCCGTACAGGCACAGGCCGGCTTCCAGGCGCAGCGAGTCACGCGCACCGAGGCCGATAGGCTGCACTTGCGGCTCAGCCAGCAGGCTGCGCGCCAGCGCTTCGGCGTGCTCGGCCGGGACGGAGATTTCAAAGCCATCTTCGCCGGTGTAGCCGGAACGGCTGACGAAGCAGTCGACATCAAGCAGGCGCACGCGGGCGAACTGCATGAAGGTCATCTGCGCGACTTCCGGCGCCAGGCGCGCCAGTACCTTGACCGCGGCCGGGCCTTGGAGGGCGAGCAGGGCGCGGTCGAAGAGCGGTTCAACTTCGCACTGGCCGGCCAGGTTGCGTTGCAGGTGCGCCAGGTCTTCGTGTTTGCAGGCTGCGTTGACCACCAGGAACAGGTGGTCGTAGGCATTGGCCACCATCAAGTCGTCGAGGATGCCGCCTTCCTCGTTGGTGAACATGGCATAGCGCTGCGTGCCCACCGGCAGGTCGACGATGTCGACCGGCACCAGGCGTTCCAGCGCCTGGGCGGCGCCTTCGCCACGCAGGATGATCTGGCCCATGTGCGAGACATCGAACAGGCCGGCCTGGTCGCGAGTGTGCTGGTGCTCTTTGAGTACGCCGAGCGGGTATTGCACCGGCATGTCATAACCGGCGAAGGGCACCATGCGCGCGCCGAGTTCCAGGTGCAGGGCGTGTAGAGGCGTTTTCGCCAGGGTTTCGATGGTCATGCAAAGCTCCGATAGGTTTTTCCTGCTCTTGAGAGAGGAGGTGTAAAGGGTTGCCCTCTCCCCAACCCTCTCCCGTAAACGGGAGAGGGGGTTGTCCGGCGCGGTGTCACTCCCCTCTCCCATTCATGGGAGAGGGGTCGGGGGAGAGGGTTGCGTCAGCATTCGATGATGTTGACCGCCAGGCCGCCGCGGGCGGTTTCCTTGTATTTGCTGCTCATGTCGGCACCGGTCTGGCGCATGGTGCGGATCACCTTGTCGAGCGAGACGTAGTGCTGGCCGTCGCCGCGCAGGGCCAGGCGTGCGGCGTTGATCGCCTTCACCGAGCCCATGGCGTTGCGTTCGATACAGGGCACTTGTACCAGCCCGCCGATTGGGTCGCAGGTCAGCCCGAGGTTGTGTTCCATGCCGATTTCCGCGGCGTTCTCCACCTGCTGCGGGGTGCCGCCGAGCACTTCGCAGAGTGCCCCGGCCGCCATCGAACAGGCCACGCCGACTTCGCCCTGGCAGCCGACTTCGGCGCCGGAGATCGAGGCGTTTTCCTTGTAGAGAATGCCGATCGCCGCAGCGGTGAGCAGGAAACGCACCACGCCGTCGTCGTTCGCCCCGGGGATGAAACGCGTGTAGTAGTGCAGTACCGCCGGGACTATTCCCGCGGCACCATTGGTCGGCGCGGTGACGACCCGGCCGCCGCTGGCGTTTTCCTCATTGACCGCGAGGGCGTAGAGGTTGACCCAGTCGAGCACGCTCAGGGAGTCACGCAGCGCAGCTTCCGGGTGTTGGCAGAGTTGCCGATACATGGCCGCGGCACGCCGTTTGACCTTGAGCCCGCCGGGCATGATGCCCTCGTTGCGGCAGCCGGCCTCGACGCAGTCCTGCATCACCTGCCAGATCCGCAGCAGGCCGGCGCGGGTTTCCGCTTCCGGGCGCCAGGCGGACTCGTTGGTGAGCATCAACTGGCTGAAGGAGATGCCCTGTTCGACACAGTGGGCCAGCAGTTCCTGGCCGCTCTTGAACGGGTAGGTCAGGGGCGTGCGGTCTTCGACGATGCGGTCGGCGCCGGCGGCGTCCGAGTCGACCACGAAACCGCCACCGACCGAGTAGTACTCGCGGCTACGGATCTGTATGCCGGCCGCATCGAAGGCGCGAAAGATCATGCCGTTGGGGTGGAAGGCCAGCGGTTTGCGGATCATTGCCAGGTGTTCTTTTTCGACGAAGTGAATCGGCCGCTCGCCCAGCAGATTTAGCTGGCCGGCACTGCGGATAGCCTCCAGCCGCGTGTTGATGGTGGTGGTGTCCACCGTGTCCGGGTGTTCACCTTCCAGGCCGAGCAGCACCGCCTTGTCGCTGCCGTGACCTTTGCCGGTGGCACCGAGGGAACCGTACAACTCCACTTTTACCGTTATCGTGGCGTTCAGCAGATCGTCGCGGCGCAGGCCTTCGGCAAAGCGCGCGGCCGCGCGCATGGGGCCAACGGTGTGCGAACTGGACGGGCCGATACCGATCTTGAACAGGTCAAAAACGCTGAGTGACATGGTTATCTCCGATGCTTCGTCGGGCTTCCCCACCTGCGGCTTCTCTTCTGGAGGGAGAGGGAAATGCGCGCGCAAGCGGTAGCGCCGAGCAGAAGCTCTTAATCAGCATAGACCGGGAAGTCGGCGCACAACGCGGCGGCCTGCCTGGCGACTTGCGCCTCGACATCGGCATCGCCGAGGTGATCGAGGATGTCGCAGATCCAGCCGGCCAGTTCGATGCTCTGGGCTTCCTTGAAACCACGACTGGTGATCGCCGGCGTACCGATCCGCAGCCCGGAGGTAACGAACGGCGACTGCGGGTCGTTCGGTACGGCGTTCTTGTTCACGGTGATCCCGGCACGGCCCAAGGCGGCGTCGGCGTCTTTGCCGGTCAGGCCCTGACGGATCAGGCTGACCAGGAACAGGTGGTTGTCGGTACCGCCGGAGACCACGTCGTAGCCACGCTCGATAAAGACCTTAGCCATCGCCTGGGCGTTCTGGATCACTTGTGCCTGATAGCTCTTGAAGCCCGGTTCCAGCGCTTCCTTGAAGCACACGGCCTTGGCGGCGATCACGTGCATCAGCGGGCCACCCTGGCCGCCGGGGAATACTGCGGCGTTGAGCTTCTTCTCCAACTCCGGGTTGGCCTTGGCCAGGATCAGGCCGCCGCGCGGGCCGCGCAGGGTCTTGTGGGTGGTGGTGGTGACCACATCGGCGAAGGGAATCGGGTTCGGGTACAGACCGGCAGCCACCAGCCCGGCGACGTGGGCCATGTCGACGAACAGGTAGGCGCCAACCTTGTCGGCGATGGCGCGAAAGCGCGGGAAATCCAGGGTCTTCGAGTAGGCGGAGAAGCCGGCGATGATCATCTTCGGCTGGTGCTCGACGGCCAGACGCTCGACTTCGTCGTAATCGATCAGCCCGGTAGCGGTGTCGATGCCGTACTGCACGGCGTTATACAGCTTGCCGGAGAAACTGACTTTGGCACCGTGGGTCAGGTGACCGCCGTGGGCCAGGCTCATGCCCAGCACGGTGTCGCCGGCTTGCAGCAGGGCCAGATAGACCGCGGCGTTGGCCTGGCTGCCGGAGTGCGGCTGGACGTTGGCATAATCGGCGCCGAACAGCTGTTTGGCGCGGTCGATGGCCAGTTGCTCGACCACATCGACGTGCTCGCAGCCGCCGTAGTAGCGCTTGCCCGGATAGCCTTCGGCGTACTTGTTGGTCAGCCCGCTGCCTTGCGCTTCCATCACCCGCTGACTGGTGTAGTTCTCCGAGGCGATCAGCTCGATGTGGTGCTCCTGCCGCGCTTCCTCGGCATTCATCGCCGCCAGCAGTTCGTCGTCGTAGCCTTTGATCTGGTCGTGCTTGCTGAACATTGCGCAATCCTCTGTTGTTCTTGTCGGGCGCCCTTTGCCCTTCACGGGCGCGGGGCGCTGTGCGGGAGGTCAGGCCTCCTGGTAGGCCTCGATGGACGGGCAGGCGCAGACCAGGTTGCGGTCGCCGAAGACGTTGTCGACGCGACCGACCGGCGGCCAGTACTTGGCTTCCACCAGGCTGGCGACCGGGTACACGGCCAGCTCGCGGCCGTACGGGTGGGTCCACTCGCCCACCAGTTCGGCGGCGGTGTGCGGCGCGTTCTTCAGCGGGTTGTCCTCGCGGTCCAGCTCGCCACTTTCAACGGCACGGATTTCCTCGCGGATGCGGATCATCGCGTCGCAGAAACGGTCCAGCTCTTCCTTGGCTTCGCTCTCGGTCGGCTCGATCATCAGCGTGCCGGCCACCGGGAAGGACATGGTCGGCGCGTGGAAGCCGAAGTCGATCAGGCGCTTGGCCACGTCGTCGACGCTGATGCCGCTGCTGTCCTTCAGCGGGCGCAGATCGAGGATGCATTCGTGGGCCACCAGGCCGTTGCTGCCGCTGTAGAGCACCGGGTAGTGCTCCTCGAGGCGACGGGCGATGTAGTTGGCGTTGAGGATCGCCAGCTGCGAGGCACGGCGCAGGCCGGCGCCGCCCATCATGCGGATGTACATCCAGGTGATCGGCAGGATGCTGGCGCTGCCGAACGGCGCGGCACTCACCGCCCCGATCTTGCGCTCCATCTGTGCGTGACCGGGGAGGAAGGGCGCCAGGTGCGCCTTGACGCCGATCGGGCCGACGCCCGGGCCGCCACCACCGTGGGGAATGCAGAAGGTCTTGTGCAGGTTCAGGTGCGAGACGTCGCCGCCGAACTTGCCCGGTGCGCAGAGGCCGACCATGGCGTTCATGTTGGCGCCGTCGATATACACCTGGCCGCCGTTGTCGTGGATGATCGCGCAGATCTCGCGGATGCCTTCCTCGAACACTCCGTGGGTGGACGGGTAGGTGATCATCAGCGCGGCGAGACGGTCCTTGTGCTCCCCGGCCTTGGCGCGCAGGTCGGCGATATCGACGTTGCCGCGGGCGTCGCAGGCGGTGACCACCACGCGCATGCCGGCCATGTTGGCGGTGGCCGGGTTGGTGCCGTGGGCGGAGGAGGGAATCAAGCAGATGTCGCGCTGATCATCGCCGCGGCTGTGGTGGTAGGCGCGAATCGCCAGCAGGCCGGCGTATTCGCCCTGGGAACCGGCGTTGGGTTGCAGCGACACGGCGTCGTAGCCGGTGGCGGCGCAGAGCATGGCTTCCAACTCGTCGGTCAGCTGCTGGTAGCCCTGGCTCTGCTCGGCCGGGGCGAAGGGGTGCAGGTTGCCGAACTCGGCCCAGGTCACCGGGATCATCTCGCTGGCGGCGTTCAGCTTCATGGTGCAGGAGCCCAGCGGGATCATGCTGCGGTCCAGCGCCAGGTCCTTGTCGGCCAGCTTGCGCAGGTAGCGCATCAGCTCGGTTTCCGAGTGGTAGCGGTTGAATACCGGGTGGCTGAGGATCGCCGACTGGCGCAGCAGCGCGGTCGGCAGGCGGCTGGGGATGCTCGCGGCCAGGGCGGCGAAGTCCGGCAGCGCCTGGCCCTCGGTGAACAGCGCCCAGAGCTGCTCGATGTCGGCCTGGCTGCTGGTTTCGTCGAGAGACAGGCCGAGGCGGCCGCCATCCACTTCACGCAGGTTGATTTGCGCGGCGCGGGCCTTGGCGTGCAGCTCGGCGGTCTGGCTGCCGCTGGCGACGGTCAGGGTGTCGAAGAAGCTTTGCTGCTCCACGGCATGGCCGAGCTTGGCCAGGCCCTGGGCGAGGATCGCGGTAAGCTGGTGCACGCGCCGGGCTATGCGGGTCAGCCCCTGCGGGCCGTGGTAGACGGCGTACATGCTGGCGATGTTGGCCAGCAGCACCTGCGCGGTGCAGATGTTGCTGGTGGCCTTCTCGCGACGGATGTGCTGCTCGCGGGTCTGCATGGCCAGGCGCAGGGCCGGCTTGCCGTGGCGGTCGATGGAGACGCCGACCAGGCGGCCCGGCATGTCGCGCTTGAAGGCGTCGCGGGTGGCGAAGTAGGCGGCGTGCGGGCCACCGAAACCGAGCGGCACACCGAAGCGCTGGGCGCTGCCGATGGCCACGTCGGCACCGAATTCGCCGGGTGGGGTGAGCAGGGTCAGGGCCAACAGGTCGGCCGCCACCGCCACCAGGGCATTGGCGGCGTGGAAGCGCGCGACCAGTTCGCGGTAGTCGAAGACATCGCCATTGCTCGCCGGGTATTGCAGCAGGGCGCCGAAGTAGGCGCTGGCGTCGGTGATCTCGGCTTCGTCGCCAACCACTACCTCGATGCCCAGGGGTTCTGCGCGGGTGCGCAGCACGTCGAGGGTCTGCGGGTGGCAGTGGCGCGAGGCGAAGAAGGCGTTGCTGGCCTTGTTCTTCGACAGGCGCTTGCAGAAGGTCATGGCCTCGGCGGCGGCGGTGCCTTCGTCGAGTAGCGAGGCGTTGGAGATCGGTAGGCCGGTGAGGTCGCTGATCAGGGTCTGGAAGTTCAGCAGGGCTTCCAGGCGCCCCTGGGAGATTTCCGGCTGGTAAGGGGTATAGGCGGTGTACCAGGCGGGGTTTTCCAGCAGATTACGGAGGATCGGCGAGGGCGTATGGGTGCCGTAGTAGCCCTGGCCGATGTAGTTCTTGCACAGCTGGTTCTTGCTGGCGATAGCCTTGATCGCGGCGAGGGCGTCGGCCTCGCTCTGGCCGGCGCCCATCTCGAGCACGCTGGTGCCCTTGATGCTGTCGGGGATGACGCTGGCGCTCAGGGCTTCGAGGTCGGCGAAGCCGAGCAGGTCGAGCATGGCCTGTACATCGGCGTCACGCGGGCCGATATGGCGCGCGATGAATTCGTTGGCGGTGCCGAGGAAAGGGGTCTTGATGGGCATGGTCGGTCCTCAGCCGTTGGCTTTGACGAGTGCTTCATAGCCGGCCTGGTCGAGCAGGTCGGCCAGCTGGCTGGTGTCGGCCGGGCGCATGCGGAAGAACCAGCCGGAGCCAAGAGCGTCCTCGTTGACCAGATCGGGGGAATCTTCCAGGGTCTGGTTCACTTCGACCACTTCGCCGTCCAGCGGCATGGCGATGTTGCTGGCGGCTTTCACCGATTCCAGTACCGCGACTTCCGCGCCGGCGCTGTATGCACCGAGTTCCGGCAGCTGAACGAAGACCACGTCGCCCAGCGCTTCCTGGGCGAAGGGGGTGATGCCAACAGTGAGCAGACCATCGGCTTCCAGACGCAGCCATTCGTGATTGACGGTAAAACGCAATTCGGTCATGTGAACTCCTCAACGGGTATGACTCGCCCGGTTCTTGTGCCAGACGATGATTCCGGTGCTCGTGCCGGGCAGCGAGCGTTGCTGGGGGAGTTCTTTAGCAAGCCGGGTGCCAATCATGTTTATTGCTTAAGAATCAGCTGGTTGGCTTGTTTTTGAGTGGGTTATGAATGCGCTTGCGTAATGAGTTCAATACAGCGCCTTGGCTAACTGAGGGCGTGGGGCTGGCAAGGCTCCGAATGGTGCGGGTTACGAGGGGTTGTTTTGAATTCGATACGCTGTCGCGATTTCGATACGGGTGATTTGGAGTAGGAGCGAGCTCTGCTCGCGATGCTTTTGCTTAAAGGGCTTCGCGAGCAGAGCTCGCTCCTACAGGGGGCGTGGCTCAGGCCTTGCCGGGAATGCCGTATTTGCGCAGGCGGTTGGCGATGGCGCTGTGCGAGGTGCGCAGGCGGGCGGCCAGTTGCCGGCTAGAGGGGTAACTGCGGTAGAGCTTGGCCAGCAGCTCCTTCTCGAAACCTTGCATGGCCTCTTCCAGGCTGCCGACCTCGCCGTCGCCCTGCCGGGCCATGGCGGTGCTGGCGATATCCAGGTCGTCGAGCGCCACCTGCGGGTTCTCGCAGATGGCGGCGGCGCGGAAGATCACGTTCTGCAACTGGCGGACGTTGCCCGGCCAGTGGTTGCCGAGCAGCGCCGGGTAGGTGCCGGGAGCCAGGTGGCAGGGCGGGCGCTGGATCTGGGTGCAGGCCTGCTGCATGAAGAAGTGCGCCAGCAGCAGGATGTCCTGGCCACGTTCGCGCAGCGGCGGCACTTCCAGGTTGAGCACGTTGAGGCGGTAGAACAGGTCTTCGCGGAAGCTGCCTGCGCCGACCATCCTCTCCAGGTCGCGGTGGGTGGCGCTGAGGATGCGCACATCGACCTTCACTTCGCGGTCGCCGCCGACCCGGCGGAAGCAGCCGTCGCTGAGAAAACGCAGCAGCTTGGCCTGCAGGTAGGGCGACATCTCGCCGATCTCGTCGAGGAACACCGTGCCCTGGTTGGCCAGCTCCAGCAGGCCGGGCTTGCCGCCGCGCTGGGCGCCGGTGAAGGCGCCGGGGGCGTAGCCGAACAGTTCGCTCTCGGCCAGGCTCTCCGGCAGGGCCGCGCAGTTGAGGGCGAGGAACGGTGCGTCGCGCCTGGCGCTGATGGCGTGGCAGGCACGGGCCACCAGTTCCTTGCCGGTGCCGGTTTCGCCATGGATCAGCAGCGGCGCATCGAGGCCGGCGATGCGCTGGGCGCGGGCCTTGAGGGTGCGGATCGGCTGCGAATCGCCGAGCAGGGCATCGAAACCTTCGGCATGGTCGTGATGCAGGGCGGCCAGGCGCCCGCCGATGCGATTGGGCGGGTAGAGGGTGAGGAGAGCGCCGGTCAAGTGCTCGCCCTCGTTGATCGGCACGGCATCCAGCAGCAGCGCCTCGCCGTTGAGGGTGACTTCGCGCAGCGGCAGACGGAAGCCATGCTCGATCAGCGCCTTTGGCAGGGCCGGGTCGACGAAGAGCTCGGCCAGGGGCTGCCCGGCCGGATCATGGCCGCAAAGGGCGCTCAGGGCCGGGTTGGCCAGCAGCACCAGACCGTCGCGATCCACCGTCAGCACCGGGTCGCTCATGGCGGCCAGCAGGGCGTCGAGCTGCAGGTGACGGCGCTGGCCGGGGAGGATGTCGACGATGGTCACGGCCTGCACGCCTGCGACCTTGTGCAGGGCCTCGCGCAGTTCGTCGAGCACCTCGGGGCTGAGGGTCGGCGCGTCGATGTAGACGTTCGGCGGCGCCATCTCCACCGCGTCCAGATTCAGGCTGCGGCCGCCGAGAAGGGCGAGGACCTCCTGGGTGATGCCGACGCGGTCGAGGAAGGTGACGTGGATGCGCATGGGGAAACCTGCAAGGGTGGCGAACGGTCCATCGAGGCGAAGGAGTATGCCGGGCCAGCTGCGCTTGTGGCGAGCAAGCCGGCGCGGGTGTGCTAGGCGCGGACCGGGTTGCGCGAACAGGTCGCCAGGTCCTCGAGGAAGGCCCGGAGAATCGGCGGTGGGGCCACGCCGCGACGAGTGATCACATCGAATGGCGACATCAGTTGCAGGCTCTCCGGCCCCAATTGCTGCATGTCGCCGGTCCTCACCCACTGGGCGGCGAAGTGCACGGGCAGGAAGCCGATGTAGGCCCCGGAGATGATCAGGATGGCCAGGGCCTCGATGTTGTCCACCGTGGCCGCCGCCTTGCTGACGCCTAGATGCTCCAGGTCGTATTGCTGCATATAACCCCTGGCGACGATACGGCTCTCGGCGATCTCCTCGAGCAGCTCGGAACTCTCGGCCTGGCTGCCGAACAGCGGGTGGCGCCGACCGCAATACAGACCCAGCGCCTCCTGATAAAGCGGCAAGTACGACAGGCCGGGAACGTGGATAGGGAAGTGCCCGATGGCCAGGTGCAGGCGGCCGTCGAGCACGCGCTCCTCCAGTTCCGCGGGGGCGCCGACATAGACGTTGAGATGCACGTCGTGCCCCCTGGAGACGAAGCGCTGGGTGGTCTTCGGCAGGGGCGAGTCCGGGTCGCTGATGGTGGAGTCGATGATGCCGAGGTTGAGCTTGCCGGTGATGTACTGCTTGAGCACATCGGCATCCATGCAGAAGTTATCCACTGCCGATAGCAGGCGCTGGGTGGCTTCATGGATCGCTACGCCTTGCTCGGTCAGACGAAAGCCACTGCGGCCGCGCTGGCAGAGCTTGACCCCGAGCCGGGTCTCCAGATGGGTCATCTGTTCGCTGATGGTCGACTGGCCGGCATTCAAGGCCGCCTGCGCGGCGGAAAAACCGCCGCATTTGACGATGGTGGCAAACACCCTGAGCAGTTTCAGGTCGACATCGTGCAGTTGAATCACCCCGAACCTCCCGCCTGTTGATGCATCGGTAATGCCGATATGAGTATCTGATGTTTAGCATTTTTTCCACGAAAACCTGCGCCCATAGTCACTCCAACGGCGGTCGCTTATTAGCTCCGCCCCTCGCCGATAACAAGAAGTGGAGATGCATGAGCATGTCGAAGCACGGTTATGAATCAGGTCGCTTGAACCTGCCGTTCGTAGGTCACTGCACCTTTGCCAAATCCCCTGTGTGCACCGATTGGGATGCGCTCGATGCAGACGTGGCCATCCTTGGAGCGCCCAACGACATGGGTACCCAGTGGCGTTCCGGCGCACGTTTTGGGCCACGCGGGATTCGCGAGGCATCGACGCTGTTCTCCTTCGGCCACGCCGGAGCTTATGACCACGAAGATGACGTCATGTACCTGACCGCGTCGGACGTGCGTATGGTGGACGTCGGTGACGCCGATATCGTGCATACCGACATGGCCACGAGCAACGCGAACACCGAGTTCGCCGTCCGCAAGATTCTTGAGGCCGGCACCATGCCGGTGGTGCTCGGTGGCGATCACTCGATTCACGCGCCGGTGATCAAGGCTTTCGAGGGGCGCGGCCCGATCCATATCATCCACTTCGATGCGCACCTGGACTTCGTCGACGAGCGCCATGGCGTTCGCTATGGCCATGGCAATCCGCTGCGCCGCGCTTCGGAAATGAACCATATCGTCGGCATGACCCAGATGGGCATCCGCAACGTGTCTTCTTCCAATCGCGATGACTATGAAGCCGCCCATGCCGCCGGCTCGAAGATCCTTTCGGTACGGGATGTCCGTCGCCTCGGTACCGAGGGCGTGTTGGAGCTGATCCCGCAAGGCGTCAACTACTACATCACCATCGACATCGATGGCTTCGACCCCTCCATCGCGCCTGGCACCGGCACTCCCAGCCATGGCGGATTCCTCTATTACGAGGTGCTGGAAATCATCCAGGCCCTGGCCAAGCGCAGCCAAGGCAACATCGTCGGCATGGATCTGGTCGAGGTCGCGCCCGTCTATGACCCGGCCGGGGTCACCTCGATTCTCGCCGCACAACTGCTGCTGAACAGCATCGGTTTCATCTTCCACGAGCGCGCCTGCGCCCGTTAACCGTCGACACCAGCGCCGTGCTCGGTGCGAGCGCGGGCCGATCATCGAACAACAGTTGGCTCGGCGTGACCGCAACCGCCGGCCAGAGGGAATGACAGTGGACAGCAACGTCAAAGAGTATCTGCAGACATTCGGGGTATCCGAGGCCACCCAGCGGTTCCTCTCCAAAGCCCAGAAGATGTTCATCGGTGGCGCCTGGGTGGAGGCCAGCGACGGCGGCACCGCCGATGTGATCGAGCCGTCGACCGAGGGTCTGATCACCCGTATCCCCATGGGCACTACGGCCGATCTCGATCACGCCGTGCAAGCCGCCCGTGCACAGTTTGACGGTGGTACCTGGCGCCTGCTGAAGCCGCTGGAGCGCGAGCGTCTGCTGCAGCGCCTGGCCGACTTGATCGAGAGCCACGCCGCCGAGTTGGCCGAGATCGAGTCGATCGACATGGGCAAATCGGTGGCCCATGCGCGCGACGTCGATATCCAGGGCACGGTCGATACCTTCCGTTATTTCGCCGGCTGGGCCACCAAGCTCCACGGGCGCACCGTCGAGCCGTCGCTGCCGGGTAACTACCTGGCCTATACGCGCAAGGAGCCGGTGGGCGTGGTCGGTGCCATCGTGCCGTGGAACTTCCCGCTGCAGACCATGGCCTGGAAGCTCGGCGCCGCACTGGCCACCGGCTGCACCGTGGTGGTCAAGCCGGCCGAGCTGACCTCGTTGTCGGCCCTGCGTTTCGCCGAACTAGTGCAGGAAGCGGGCATCCCGGACGGGGTGGTCAACATCGTCACCGGGCGCGGCACTGTGGTCGGTGCGGCGATGGCGACGCACCCCGGCATCGACAAGCTCACCTTCACCGGTTCGACGCCGGTCGGCCGCACCGTCGGCCGCGCAGCGGTGGACGAGATGAAACGGTTGACCCTCGAGCTCGGCGGCAAGTCCCCGGTTATCGTGCTCGCCGATGCCGACCTGCCGGCCGCCGCCCAGGCCGTGGCCAACGGGGTGTTCTTCAACTCCGGGCAGGTCTGTGATGCCGGCACCCGCGCCTACATCCACCGCAGCATCTACGACGAGTTCCTGCGCGAGCTGGTCGCCTACACGCGGACGCTGAAGATGGCGCCAGGCCTCGATCCCGACTGTTTCATCAGCCCGCTGGTGTCGAAGCAGCAGCAGGAGCGGGTGCTGGACTACATCGAAATCGGCAAGCGCGAGGGCGCCGAAGTCTATTACGGCGGCCAGCCCGTCGAGGGCCCCGGCTACTTCGTCGAGCCGACCATCTTCGCCCATTGCCGCAATGATATGCGCATCGTCCAGGAGGAGATCTTCGGCCCGGTGCTGGTTACCGCGCCCTTCGACAATGACGAAGAGGCGCTGGCCCTGGCCAACGACTCGCCCTACGGGCTGGCCGCCGCACTCTATTCCAACGACCTCAACCGCGTGCACGGCCTGATCCCGCGGCTGCGAGCGGGCTCGGTGTACGTCAATGCCCACAGCACCATCGACCCGTCGATGCCGTTTGGTGGTTTCAAGCAGTCCGGGTTCGGCAAGGATCTCGGTCCCGAACAGCTCGATTACCTGCTGGAGACCAAGGCGGTCTGGATAACGCTGCCCTGAGAGACGGGGCAGTCCATTTACCTGCAGCACGACAGAACGTCGATATGCCGGGATGCATCGCGTAGCTCACAACAAGAACCATATGAGGTTATGCCAGATGAACAGCCAAGCGGACATCGCAAGAGCGCAAGAGTTGGAAAGACGTATCCGCGTCTATGAGGAGATGGAGAGCAACAACGAATGGCCGGGGGCGCTGAATGCCACCGACTACACCGCAATCACCCTGATGACGCTGGTGCTGGTCGCCGGCTTCTACCTCTGGGGGTATTGAGCCATGGCCAAGCATGAGCAAGTCGACCATAGCCTCGAGGCGGAGCGCGGCGATACCCCGCTGTTGCCCTCGGAGCGGATGTGGGGTTTCTGGGAGTTCACCTACGCCAACTCGGCCCTGGCCATCGCCACCTGGGCCTTCCTGATCGGTGGCGCCACGGCGCTGTTCGTCGGTCCCATGGAGGGCATCGCCGCCATCGTCATCGGCAACATTCTCGGTGTGCTGTTGGCGACCTTCTCGACCTGCGTGCCGTGTGGCAAGTATGGCACCGAGCAGTTCACCTTCCTGCGCAGCATGTTCGGCAGCAATGGCAGCCGACTGGTCTATGTGCTCGCGGTGGTGTTCCTGACCATGGGTTGGCTGGCCGTGCTGGGGCTGATGTTCGGGCGCTCGATCGACGGCCTGGCTGGTCTGGTCGCGGAGCATCAGACCGACCCGAATGGTTGGCTGGTCCTGGCCTCGGGCTTCGTCGCCATTCTGCTGACCGGCTTCGTGGTCGCCAAGGGCCCCACCTCGATCAAGGTGTTCAACACCATAGTCGCCCCGGCGCTGGTCATCATCATGGGCGTAATGCTCTACATGATCCTCAGCAAGCACTCCTTCGCCGAGCTGATGGCGATGCCGGCCCTGGATGCGCCCTTCGCGGATAAGCGCGTTAACTTCATGATCGCAGTGGAAGTGAACATGGCGGCCGGCTTTTCCTGGTGGCCCTACGTCGGCAACCTGGCCAGGCTGAGCAAGAACGAAAGGACCGCGTTCTGGCCGAACATCATCGGCATCTTCGGCGCCGCTTCACTGGGTGAGGTAGTAGGCCTGCTGGCCGCCGCCGCGCTCGGCAACAGTGACCCGACCGTGTGGATGACCCATATCGGTGGCATCGCTTTCGGTGTCATCGCCCTGGGGTTCGTGGCCTTTGCCAACGTGACCAGTATGATCAATATCCTCTACACCTCGATCGTCGGCCTGCGCCAGCTCGCCGGGAAGAAGCTCCGGGAGATGAACTGGGAACTGCTGGTGCTGCTGTTCTGCGTGGTGCCGGCGCTGATCGTCTGCTTCGCGCCGGGCATCTACGATGGCTTCTTCATCTTCCTGGTGTGGACCTCGGCCCTGAACAGTGCGCTGGCCGGCATCGGCATCGCCGACTACTTCTTCCTGCGCCGCCAGCGCATGAACCTGCGCCACCTGTACGCCCCCGAGCAGCAGTCGCCGTACCGCTACTGGAAGGGCTTCAACCCCATCGCCCTGGTGGCGCTGGCGGTCGGCTTCGGCATCTATGTGCTGGTGTTCAACCCGCAGACGCTGGCCAATACCACGCTGTTCACCTTCGTTACCGCCTCGTTGCCGTCCTGCCTGCTCGCCGGCGTCGTCCACTACGTGTTGACCCGGGTGCTGGCTGAGCGGATGGGCTGGGGTGCCTACCCAAAGCGCCATGACGGCAAGACCGAGGTGCTCGACCTCAAAGCAAGGGGCTACAGCAATGAATGAGCATTACGACTACATCATCATCGGTGCGGGTTCTGCCGGCTGCGTGCTGGCCAACCGTCTGAGCGAAGATGCAGGCACTTCGGTCCTGGTTCTGGAATTCGGCGGCAGCGATCGCAGTGTGGTGATCCAGATGCCGAGTGCTTTTTCTATCCCGATGAACACCAAGAAATACAACTGGCGTTACGAGACCGAGCCAGAGACCTACCTCGACGGGCGGCGGATCCATTGCCCGAGAGGCAAGGTCCTGGGCGGCTCGTCGTCGATCAACGGCCTGGTTTACATCCGCGGGCACGCCTACGACTTCGACGAGTGGGAGGAACTCGGCGCCCGCGACTGGGGCTATCGCAACTGCCTGCCGTACTTCAAGCGTGCCGAGAGCTTCAGTGCCGGGGGCGACCAGTATCGCGGCGATGCCGGCCCGCTGCACACCAACAACGGCAACAACATGCAGAACCCGCTGTACGGGGCCTGGGTCGAGGCGGGGGCCGAGGCCGGCTACATCAAGACCGACGATACCAACGGCTTCATGCAGGAAGGCTTCGGCGCCATGCACATGACGGTCAAGGATGGTGTGCGCTGCTCCACCGCCAATGCCTACCTGCGGCCGGCCATGGGGCGCCCTAACCTGACGGTGGTAACCAAGGCGATGACGCGCCGGATCATCCTCGAAGGCAAACGCGCGGTGGGCATCGAATACGACTGTGAAGGCGAAACCCAGAAGGTTTACTGCAACCGCGAAATCCTGGTGTCGGCCGGGCCCATCGGTTCACCGCACTTGCTGCAACGCTCCGGCATCGGACCGCTCGAGGTGCTCAGGAAAGCCGGGGTCGAGGTCAGGCACGAGCTCCCCGGCGTGGGGGAAAACCTGCAGGATCACGCGGAGATCTATATTCAGTTCGGCTGCAAGGAACCAGTGACGCTGAACAGCAAGATGGACCCGCTAAGCAAGCTGCTGATCGGTCTGCGCTGGCTACTGTTCAAGGACGGACTGGGGGCGACCAACCACTTCGAGGCCGGTGGCTTCATCCGCTCCGAGCAGGGGCTGCGCTGGCCGGATATCCAGTTCCACTTCCTGCCCGCGGCGATGCGCTACGACGGCAAGAAACCGATCAAGGGCCACGGTTTCATGGTTCTCACTGGGCCGAACAAACCCAAGAGCCGCGGCCATGTGCGGGTCCGCTCGGCGGACCCCTACGAGCATCCAGAGATCCGCTTCAACTACCTGCAACGCGAAGAGGACCGCGAGGGCTTCCGCCGCTGCGTGCGCCTGACCCGGGAAATCATCGGCCAGCCGGCGATGGACCGCTTCCGCGACGGCGAGATCGCGCCCGGGCCGCAGGTGAACAGCGATGCAGAGATCGACGCCTTCGTCCGTGAGAACCTGGAGAGCACCTACCATCCTTGCGGCTCGTGCCGCATGGGCGAGGACGACATGGCGGTGGTCGATTCCGAGCTACGCGTGCGGGGCATCGAGGGTTTGCGGGTGATCGACTCGTCGGTGTTCCCCACCGAGCCAAACGGCAACCTCAATGCGCCCACCATCATGCTGGCCGAGCGCGCCTCCGACCTGGTGCGCGGGCGCAGGCAACTGCCCCCGTCGGAGGCACCGGTCGGCCTGGCGGCCAACTGGGAAACTCGCCAACGAACAAATTCGCCGGCACGGAATGTCCGCGTTTGATCCAGCGGAGCTTTTCGTCACTTGCATGGGGTACTGGCTGACGGCGGCAGGAGGGTGGTCGCATTGTAGTGGCGGGCCATGCCCGCGAGTTTTTGCTTGAGAGGCTTTCGCGAGCATGGCCCGCTCTTACGGGTAGCGCAAACCCTGTAGGAGCGAGCTTGCTCGCGACGCTTTTGCTTGAAGGGCTTCGCGAGTAAGCTCGCTCCTACGAAGATCGGCAGCCCTGTTCAACATTTAACTAACGGGTAAATAGCCAATGAATTCGCTCGCGGACTTGAAATAGGCGAATGAATCCACCGTCCCAACAGGGACGCGCGTTTGGCGGGTCGACTGGTCAATTGGCAGGGTTCAGCCCTTGCCGGGAATACCGTATTTGCGCAGCCGGTTGGCGATGGCGCTGTGCGAGGTTTGCAGGCGTGCGGCGAGTTGCCGGCTGGAGGGGTAGCTGGCGTAGAGCTTCTCCAGCAGACCTTTTTCGAAACCCTCGACAGCGTCTTCCAGGCTGCTCACTTCGCCATCGGACTGGCGCGCCACGGAAGTGCCGGCAATATCCAGGTCGCCAATATCCACCAGCGGGCTTTCGCAAATGGCCGCCGCGCGGAAGATCACGTTCTGTAGCTGCCGCACATTGCCCGGCCAGCGATTGCTCAGCAGTGCAGGGTAGGTTCCAGGTGTCAGTCGACAGGTTGGCCGCTGAATCTGCGCGCAGGCCTGCTGCATGAAGTGCCGGGCCAGCAGCAGGATGTCATGGCCGCGCTCGCGCAGCGGTGGCACTTCCAGGTTGAGCACATTCAGGCGGTAGAACAGGTCCTCACGGAAGCTGCCTTCGCTGACCATCTTTTCCAGGTTGCGGTGGGTAGCGCTGAGGATGCGCACGTTGACCTTCATTTCGCGGTCGCCACCGACTCGACGGAAGCTGCCATCGCTGAGAAACCGCAGCAGCTTGGCTTGCAAGTAGGGCGACATCTCGCCGATCTCGTCGAGGGACACCGTGCCCTGGTCGGCCAGCTCGAGCAGACCGGGTTTGCCACCCCGCTGGGCGCCGGTGAAGGCGCCGGGAGCGTAGCCGAACAGTTCGCTCTCGGCGAGGTTCTCCGGCAGTGCCGCGCAGTTCAAGGCCAGGAACGGTGCATTGTGGCGTGGACTGAGGGCATGACAGGCGCGGGCCACCAGCTCCTTGCCGGTGCCGGTTTCACCCTGGATCAGTAGCGGCGCGTCGAGGGTGGCAATGCGCTGGGCGCGGGCTTTCAACGTGCGCACCGGCGGTGATTCGCCGAGTAACGAGTCGAAGCCTTCGGCGTGATCATGGTGCAGAGCCGCCAGACGTTCGCCGATGCGGTTCGGTACATAGAGGGTCAGCAGGCCGCCGGCCAGTTGCTGTTGATTTTCTGCGCCCCCATCGGTAATCGGCATGGCATCGAGTAGCAGAGCTCGGCCGTTGAGCGAGACCTCGCGCATTGGCAGGCGAAAACCGTGCTCGATCAGCGTGCGTTGCAGGGCTGGATCGTCGAACAGCGCCGCCAGCGGTCCACCGGCGGGTTCGCGGCCACACAGGGCGATCAACGCCGGATTGGCCAGCAGCACGTGGCCGGAGCCATCCACCGCCAACACCGGGTCGGCCATGGCGGCCAGCAGGGCGTCGAGTTGCAGGCGTCGACGTTGGCCGGGAAGGATGTCCACCACATCCACTTCCTGCACCCCATGCAGACGGAACAAGGCGTCGCGCAGTTCTTCCAGCACGCTCGGGCTGAGGGTCGGGGCGTCGATATAGACGTTGGGTGGGATCATCTCCACCGCGTCCAGATTGAGGTTGCGCCCGCCGAGCAGGGCGAGCACTTCCTGGGTGATACCAACGCGGTCGATAAAGGTGACGTGAATGCGCATGCAGGGAAACTGAACAGTAAGTAGTAGGCGGAAACGTGGGTCAGTATGCCCGCTCTGACCCACGCTTGGCCAAACCGGTGTACTCAGTCGAGCCGATAGCTCGCCTCCCAAGCGGGGGCGGTGTTGTGCATGTTGGTCGATACGCGCATCCCTCAGGCATTCGAGAGCCCCCATGCATTGACCGGTTTGATCACCCTGGCGGGTTTTATGACTGCCTTTGCTTTGCATCATTTGGCTTAGCGAGGCGCGCGGCAGCATGTTGCGTCTACTTGGTCGTTGGGTTGGCCTACTATCTCTGATCGCCGGATAAGCAGCGACGCGGGCGCTTGCGCTACAATGCGCGCCGATTTCGACTTGCCTGAGAGCCCGACCATGTCCGCCTGCCAGACTCCTATCATCGTCGCCCTGGATTTCCCCACTCGCGAAGCCGCGTTGAAGCTGGCTGATCAGCTGGATCCGCGGCTGTGCCGGGTCAAGGTCGGCAAGGAGTTGTTCACCAGTTGCGCGTCGGACATCGTCACGACCTTGCGCGACAAGGGTTTCGACGTATTCCTTGACCTGAAATTTCACGACATCCCGAACACCACGGCAATGGCGGTGAAAGCGGCGGCCGAGATGGGCGTGTGGATGGTCAACGTGCACTGCTCCGGTGGTTTGCGCATGATGGCCGCGTGCCGCGAAACCCTCGATAAGTTCAATGGACCGAAGCCGTTGCTGATCGGTGTCACTGTGCTGACCAGCATGGAGCGCGAGGATCTGGCCGGCATCGGCTTGGATATCGAGCCGCAGGAGCAGGTGCTGCGCTTGGCTGGTTTGGCGGCAAAAGCCGGGATGGACGGCCTGGTGTGTTCGGCCCAGGAAGCGCAGGCGCTGAAAGCTGCGTACCCGGGGCTGCAATTGGTCACGCCGGGGATTCGTCCCGCCGGCAGTGCGCAGGACGATCAGCGCCGCATCCTCACGCCTCGTCAGGCGCTGGAAGCCGGCTCCGACTATCTGGTGATCGGTCGCCCCATCAGCCAAGCAGCCAACCCGGCGCAGGCCTTGGCGGCAGTGGTCGCGGAACTGGCGTAAGCCTGGCGCTGGGCTTCCACGCAGGCGGGAGCCACGGCTGTCATCATTCATACATAAAGATTTAATTCCTCCGTCACGGAACTCGGGCAGTTTTGCAAGCCAGTGTTTTCTTGAGCAGGAGTTGCTATGTTTTTCATCAAACCGCGTTTTGCCAAACCCATATCTATCGCTTTGCTCGCCGCCGCAATGGCCGCGTGCAGTACGAATACGCCCACACCTGCAACTACTACTAGCAAGCCGGCAAGTAGCAAAGCAGTCGACGTGGCGCTCGATAATACTGATTGGTATCAGGTTCGTACGGAAAGCGAGCTGTACCTGTTTGATAGTTACGCGGTGTTCAACCAGTTCCTGCAAACCGGCAAAGCGCCTTACACCAAGCCGCTAGGCAAGAAAGACAATTTCGACCGTAACATCGTTTTAGCTTTGGCTGCTGAAGATCAAAGCAAAGACTTGAATGCCATTGCCGCCAGTCGCCTGTGGAATGTCAGCATCGCCCCGGCTTACCCGTTCTATGGCGAGATTCGCGAAGAACAGGTGATTTATGTGTTCAGCCGTTACGGCGACATGGTCGATATGGCCAAGATTGGCGAGCCAACCTTTAGCTATGTAGATGTCGGCGGTGGCCCCAAAGGTGAACGTGTCGTTTACGTCCTGGCCAAAGAAGAGAAGAAGCCTGAAAAGGCGATCCAGGCGTTTAACGCTAAATATAAGTGATCGGGCTTTAACGCTCTGGTTGAATAAAAAAGGTCAGTCTTTTGAAGACTGCCCTTTTTGTTTGTCACGCAGGTTTAGCTGACTTTCAACACCAGCTTGCCGAAGTTTTCCCCACTGAACAGTTTCAACAAGGTTTCCGGGAAGGTTTGCAGGCCTTCGACGATGTCTTCCTTGCTCTTCAGTTGGCCGCTGGCCATCCAGCCGCCCATTTCTTTCGCGGCATCAGCGAATTGTGCGGCATAGTCCATCACCACGAAGCCTTCCATTCGCGCACGGTTTACCAGCAGCGAGAGATAGTTGGCTGGGCCTTTCACCGCTTCCTTGTTGTTGTACTGGCTGATTGCGCCGCAGATCACGATGCGGGCCTTGGGAGCGATGCGGGTCAGTACGGCGTCGAGAATGTCGCCGCCGACGTTATCGAAATACACATCGACACCTTTCGGGCACTCGCGCTTGAGACCGGCGTAGACGTCTTCGTTCTTGTAGTCGATGACGCCGTCGAAGCCGAATTCGTCGATCAGTAGTTTGCATTTCACCGCTCCGCCAGCGATTCCGATCACGCGGCAGCCTTTGATCTTGGCAATCTGCCCGACCACGCTGCCGACCGCGCCGGCGGCGCCGGAAATCACCACGGTGTCACCGGCTTTCGGCTGGCCGACGTCAAGCAGGGCGAAGTAGGCGGTCATGCCGGTCATGCCCAGGGCCGAGAGATACAGCGGCAGCGGGGCGCGATTGGGGTCGACGGTATAGAAGCCTTTTGGCTCGCCGAGGAAGTAGTCCTGCACGCCCAGGGCGCCGTTGACGTAATCGCCGACGGCGAAGTTCGGGTTCTGCGAGGCGATGACTTTGCCGACGCCCAGCGCGCGCATCACTTCGCCGATGGCGACTGGCGGAATATAAGATTTGGCATCGTTCATCCAGCCGCGCATGGCTGGATCGAGGGACAGGTATTCATTCTTGACCAGAATTTGCCCGGGGCCAGGTTCGCCCAGCGGGTTTTCCACGTAGCTGAAGGTTTCGCGGCTCGGCAAGCCGACCGGGCGCTGTGCGAGGAGGAACTGACGGTTGAGTTGGGCAGGCATGGCAGGCACTCAATGGCGGGAAAGTTTCTGTGATAAACCTCTGTGCACAATCGAGCAAGGCTTGGCGAATCGCGGAATGGGGCTTTATCCATCTGGATGATGGAGCAGCCTGGGGCTTTATCATTTTTTTGGATAAGCCCATAGCGCGGCTTGTAATAGTGCTGCCACGTCATTCTTCGTCGTGACTAGACTGAGCGCGAATCGACCCCCATTGCTTCAGAGGACAGATAGATGAGCATGACCTTCTCCGGCCAGGTTGCCTTGGTAACTGGCGGTGCCGCCGGTATTGGCCGCGCGACCGCACAAGCTTTCGCTGCCGAAGGCCTCAAGGTAGTGATTTCCGATGTCGATGCAGCGGGCGGTGAAGGCACGGCTGCATTGATCCGCGCAGCCGGTGGCGACGCAACGTTCATCCGCTGTGACGTGACCAGGGACGCGGAGGTCAAGGCGTTGATGGACGGCGTAGTCGCGGCGTACGGTCGCCTGGACTATGCCTTCAACAACGCTGGCATCGAGATCGAAAAGGGCAGGCTGGCGGAAGGTAGTGAGGCGGAGTTCGACGCGATCATGGGCGTCAACGTCAAAGGCGTGTGGCTGTGCATGAAGCACCAGCTGCCACTGCTGTTGGCTCAGGGTGGCGGTGCCATCGTCAACACTGCGTCGGTCGCTGGCCTCGGTGCGGCACCGAAGATGAGCATCTACAGCGCCTCCAAGCATGCGGTGATCGGCCTGACCAAATCCGCCGCCATCGAGTACGCGAAGAAGAAAATCCGCGTCAACGCGGTATGTCCGGCGGTGATCGACACCGACATGTTCCGCCGCGCGTATGAGGCTGATCCGAAGAAGGCCGAGTTTGCGGCGGCCATGCACCCGGTTGGGCGCATCGGCAAGGTCGAGGAAATCGCCGCGGCGGTGCTGTATCTGTGCTGCGATGGCGCAGCCTTCACCACCGGTCATGCGCTGGCAGTGGATGGCGGGGCTACGGCGATCTGAGTGGCGTTCGGACTATCGTGCAAAATAAAGGCGCCTGTGGGCGCCTTTATTTTGCCTGCCGTTGCCGCCATTCAATATTCTGGCGCGCAAAGCCACTGTCGTTAGCCCGCCAGGTTGCGCAGAATCCAAGCTGATCTATCCTCCCCGGCTGTTCATACAGAGAAGAATAAGAATGACCGCCAATCCTTTGCTGACTTTATTCATGCCCATGGCGCTCGGCATCATCATGCTTGGCCTTGGGCTCTCGTTGACCTTGGCCGACTTCACCCGCGTGGCCAAATTCCCCAAGCCGGTGCTGGTCGGCCTGGGTTGCCAGATTCTGCTACTGCCGCTGGTGTGCTTCTGCATTGCCAAGGGTTTCGGCCTGGAACCGGCTCTGGCCGTGGGGCTGATGCTGCTGGCGGCCTCACCCGGTGGCACCACGGCAAACCTCTATAGCCACCTGGCCCATGGCGATGTGGCGCTGAATATCACCCTGACGGCGGTGAACTCGGTGATTGCCATCCTGACCATGCCGCTGATCGTCAATTTCGCGCTGCTGCATTTTATGCAGGGCGATCAGGCCATTCCGCTGCAATTTGCCAAGGTGCTGCAGGTGTTCGCCATCGTGCTCGGGCCGGTGGCTATCGGCATGGGAGTGCGCAGTCGGTTCCCGGCGTTTGCCGAGCGGATGCAGACGCCGGTCAAAATCGTCTCGGCGCTGTTCCTCGCGCTGATCATCTTGCTGGCGCTGGCCAAGGACTGGCAGACCTTTATCGAGTACGCACCCTTGGTCGGTCTCGCGGCACTCAGTTTCAATCTGATCAGCCTGGCGGTGGGTTACTACGTACCGCGTCTGCTCAAGTTGTCGCAGCGTCAGGCGATTGCCATCGGCATGGAGATCGGCATCCACAATGGCACCCTGGCCATCGCCCTGGCGCTGAGCCCGATGCTGCTGAACAACTCGACCATGGCCATCCCGGCGGCGGTCTACAGCATCATCATGTTCTTCACCGCTGCCGCGTTCGGCTGGTGGGTGAATCAGCTGCACGGCCAGGAACTGGCGGCCGAGGCGTGAGCCCTTTCGTGCACAAATGAGCGCACAAAAGTCTGCATAACGAGGCGCCTTAGGGCGCCTTGCTTACCTCAGTCTCAAGCTTGAGCCCGCCACGAGCTTGGTACGACGGGTTGGGCTCTGTTCTGAAAACGACGCTGGCATAGCTATTTGCCATCCACCCAGGCGAATAGGCTTGTGCTTAAAGGCGTCTCACCCAAATCTGCACGGATCTTGAATGGCAGAGCTGTTCGGTAATGCCGTTTAGCATTCGATAGAGGACTGAGCGCAATGATTTCCGCCTTGCAACGCAGTTTTGCCAATCTCGGAATGGCGAAGAAGCTCGGCACCGGTTTCGGCCTGGTTTTGCTGCTCACCGGCGTGGTGGCGGCGATTGGCCTGGCCTCGCTGCAAGCCATCAGTCAGCGCTTCGACGGCCTCAAGCAGATGTCGGCGATCAACAGCGCGGTGCTGCGTGTGCGCCTGGAGGAGCAGGCGTTCTCCTTGAGCGGCGACCCGAAGTCGGTGGAGGCGCTGCGTAAAGGCGTCGAGTCGATTCTGGCCTTGAGTGCCGAGCTGAAGAGCCAGTCCCCCGCCAGCCGCCCGGCGATGGAGGCGGTGGAGCAGGCGGTCGGCGCGTACCGCGCATCTTTCGACCAGTTTGTTGAACTGGCGCTGGCCAAGGATCTGGCGCTGGAGATGGCCAGTTGGTCGGTGACCAGCGTGGCGAACAACCTCGACCTGCTGCAAGCCGGGCTGGCCGATGATGGCGCTTATGAGCTGAAAGACTCGCAAGGGCAGAGGGGCGCGGAGTTTATCGCGCAAGCCAATCAGGTCAGCCAGGTTTCCCGGCTGATGCTGCAGGCGCTGAACGAGGCGCACGCGCGCTTGGCGCAGAGTCGCAAGGCCAGTGCCGGTGAGGAAGTCACTGCAAGCAAGATCGCCCAGGCCGATGAAGCGCTGGCGTTGGCCGAGCAGCTCAAAGCGGCGGTGAAAGACTCGGGTTACCTGACCGTGCTCAACGAGGTCAGCGGCCATATCACCAATTTCGGCGGCAAGTTGAGCGAATACACCGACCTGCTAAGCAAAGAGCAGCAGGTCTATGCACAAATGCATGAGCGCGCCGAGCAAGTGGTGCAGCAGGTCGATCAGGCCTATGCCGAGCAGGACGCCGCCATGCAACGTGAGCTGAAGGCTAACTCCGTATTGATTCTCGGCTCTTCGGCCTTGGCCTTGCTGGTCGGGCTGGCGGCTTCCTTGTTGATTACTCGGGTCATAGTCGGGCCGTTGCACAGCGTGATCAGCGTGGCTAAGCAGATTGCCGAGGGCGACCTGAGTGCGAAGATCGAAGTGCGCGGCCGCGATGAAATCGGCCAGCTGATGAGTGCTATGCAGCAGATGTCCGCCAGTCTCAGCAGCATGGTCAGTGGCCTGCAGGCGGGGATCAACCAGATCGCCTCATCGGCGCGCTCGCTGTCGACAGTTACCGAGCAGACCAATGCCGAGGTCGCCAACCAGAAGGAAGAAACCGAGCAGGTGGCCACCGCGATGAACCAGATGACGGCGACCGTGCACGATGTCGCGCGTAATGCCGAGGAGGCCGCAGGAGCCGCGGAGACGGCGGACGCCAAGGTCGCCAATGGGCAGCACGTGGTGCGCCAGACCATGGCGCGCATCGAACAGCTGTCGGTGTCTTCCGGCTCGGCCAGCCAGAGCATCCAGAACCTCAGCCAGGAAATTCAGAACATCGGTTCCGTGCTGGGGGTGATCAAAAGTGTCGCCGAACAGACCAACTTGCTAGCGCTCAACGCCGCAATCGAAGCCGCCCGTGCAGGCGAGCAGGGCCGTGGTTTTGCTGTGGTGGCCGATGAGGTGAGAGCGCTGGCCAAGCGCACGCAGCAATCCACCGCGGAAATAGAGCGCTTGGTGGCGGCCTTGCAACAGGGTGCGCAGAGCTCCGTCACGCAGATTCAGAGCAGCAGCGCCTTGGTTGAGCTGACCGTGAGTGATGCATTGCAGACCGAAAGTGCGCTGGGCAGCATCGCCGCAGCGGTGTCGGTGATCCATCAGATGAACCAGCAGATTGCCGCGGCGGCCGAGCAGCAAAGCTCAGTGGCGGAAGAGATCAACCGTAGCGTGACCAATATTCGCAGTAGCGCCGATCAGTCGTCATTGGCGATGGAAGGCACCGCGGCGTCCAGCATTGAACTGGCCAGCTTGAGCAACGAGTTGCAGGGTATGGTCGGGCACTTCCGCTTGTGAGCTGAACCCGCTCACTCAAGAGCAAAGACGGCCTCGTAGGTTGGCGCTGAGCACAGCGATGCCCAACAAGGAGTTGCCCCGCGACTCCCTCGTGCCCTGGCTCGCGCTTCGATCCCTCAGTCTTTGCCCCAATTCAGAATCAGCAGCGTCAGCACGCCGGCGACGATGCCCCAGAACGCCGAACCAATCGAGAACAAGCTGAAGCCCGAGGCGGTGACCATAAAGGTGATCAGCGCGGCTTCGCGCTCCTTCGCTTCGCTCATGGCATTGGTCAGGCCGTTGATGATCGAGCCGAACAGCGCTAGCGCCGCAATCGACAGCACCAGTTCCTTGGGTAACGCCGCAAAGAGCGCCGCCAGGGTGGCGCCGAAGATTCCGGCGATGCCGTAGAAGACTCCACACCAGACTGCGGCGGTATAGCGCTTGCTGCGATCTTCATGGGCGTGTGGGCCGGTGCAGATCGCGGCACTGATCGCGGCCAGGTTTATCCCGTGGGAGCCGAACGGCGCCAGCAGCAGCGAGGCGATACCGGTCACCGTGATCAGCGGCGAGGCGGGCAGCCAATAGCCGTCGGCACGCAGCACGGCGATGCCGGGCATGTTCTGCGAGGTCATCGCCACCACGAACAGCGGAATGCCGATGCTGATGGTGGCCGCCAGGGAGAACGAGGGGGTGGTCCAGACCGGGGTGGCCATTTCCAGGCTGAAGCCGCTGAAATCCAGCAGGCCCTGTGCACCGGACAACGCGGTGCCGACCAGCAAGGCGGCGAGTACGGCGTAGCGCGGCTGTAGCCGTTTGATCAGCAGGTAGGTAAAGAACATGCCGAGCACCAGGCCGGTGCGATGCTGCGCGGCAACGAAAATCTCGCTGCCGATCTTGAATAGGATGCCAGCCAGCAAAGCGGCGGCCAATGAGGCGGGCAGGCGTTTTACCAGACGCTCGAAACTACCGGTCAGGCCGCAGATGGTCACCAGCACCGCGCAGGTGATGTAGGCGCCAATCGCCTCGCCATACGTCACGCCGGAGAGGCTGGTGATCAGCAGTGCCGCGCCGGGGGTCGACCAGGCCACCGTGACCGGCGTGCGATAACGCAGCGACAGGCCAATGCTGCAGATCGCCATGCCAATCGACAGCGCCCAGATCCATGAAGAGATTTGCCCGCTGGTCAGCCCGGCGGCTTGGCCGGCCTGGAACATCAGCACCAGCGAACTGGTATAGCCGGTCATCATCGCAATAAAGCCCGCCACCACGGCGGAAGGCGAGGAGTCGGCCAGCGGGCGCAGCGGCGCAGGATTTGCCCGGGATTCAGAGGCTTCGGTCATTGCTGGGCTCCTGCTGGCATCGCTCAATTAGAAATCTCCGAGAATAGGATAGAGCGAGACGACCAGCAGCAGCGCCATGCCGACATTGAAGCAACGCAGCACCCGTGGGTTGCTCAGCCAGTTACGCAGCAGGCTGCCGGCGACAGTCCACAAGCCGACGCTGGGGCAATTGACCAAGGCAAACAACGCGGCGACCAGCAGCACGTTAACCAGGAAGTTTTCCTGCGGCGTATAGGTGGTGATCGCACCGATCGCCATTACCCAGGCCTTGGGATTGACCCACTGAAAGGCCGCGGCCTGGAGAAAGGTGAAGGGTTTGCCACTATCTGTGCCGCTGGTGTCCGGCGCACCGGAGCGGGAGATTTTCCAGGCGAGGTACAGCAGGTACGCGGCGCCTGCGTAGCGCAGCACGGTGTAGAGCAGCGGCACTTGCTCGAACAGCTGGCCGAGGCCAAAGCCGACGGCCATCACCAGCAACATAAAGCCCAGGCTGATCCCAAGCATATGCGGCAGGCTGCGGCGCAGGCCGAAGTTCACGCCGGAGGCGAGCAACATCATATTGTTCGGGCCGGGCGTCACCGAGGTGACGAAGGCAAAGGCGATAAAGGCGATCAACAGTTCCGGGCTCATTTTGGCTCTCTCCAGCGTCAGCGCTCAGCCTAAGCGCGGTGGTGGAGGGCGTCCCGATACAGCGGTTAGCGCAATTAGCCATACAGTCGCTCGGGATCGGCTCTAGTCGGTTAACTGTTGGAGCTTGGTGCGCTCGATTTTGCCGAGGGGCTGACCGGCTGGGATTGCCCGCGGGGGTGAGCATGGGAGCTCTGCCGGGGCTGGCTCGGCTTATCGAGAGTGTGGCGAGGTGGTGTTGCGATTAGTCTTCAGCACTGCCGGGCTGTCGGGTTCTGCCGAGCGCCTGGTTAACCTCCAGCCAACCGTTGACTGCGGCTTCGCCGGCCTCGGCAAATACCCGTTGCAGCAGTTTGGCTTGCTCGCGGCGCAGGGCCAATTCCAGCTTGGCGCCCTCGGCGGTAAACCCGAGCAGGCGCTTACGCTTGTCATCCTCGGCGGCCACACTCTGCACCAGATGCATTTCCATCAGTTGCCGTAGCGGGATGTTCAGTGCTTGCTTGCTGACCCCGAGCGCGGCCAGCAACTCCTTCATGCTCAAGCCTGGATGGCGGGCGATGAAAAACAGTATGCGATGGTGTACCCGGCTCAGTCCGCGACGTGCCAGCATTTCATCGGCTTTGGCGGTGAACGCCTGGTAGCCGAAGAAGAATGCCTCCATGGCGGCCTGCTGAGTGGTTGAGTTTTTCAGGTCAAGCATATTGACGTATCTACTCGGGTCATCGTAGCTTCGGTCAACCAGTTTGACTTATTTTTCCTTGCCTTCGCTACCGGTGACTTGAATGGCCTTCTCCGAACGTATCTCCCGCCTAAAAAGCTCTTTGATCCGCGAAATCCTGGCTGCGGCGCAGCGTCCGGAGGTGATGTCGTTTGCCGGTGGCCTGCCGGCCGAGCCGATGTTGCCGCGCGTGGAGTGGGCGGACATGCCTGCGGGCATGGGCCAATACGGCATGAGCGAGGGCGAGCCGGAGCTGCGCGAAGCCATCGCCGCCGAGGCGCGTGAGTTGGGCGTACCCTGCGACGCCAGCCAGGTGTTGATCGTCAGCGGCTCGCAGCAGACGCTGGATCTCGCCGCCAAGCTGTTTATCGATCCGGGCACCGAAGTGCTGCTCGAGGCACCGACTTACCTGGCCGCGCTGCAAGCCTTCCAACTGTTCGGCGCCGACTGCATCACCGTGCCACAGGAAGCCGATGGCCCGGAACTGCTCGCGCTGCGCCAGCGTTTGGAGCAGCACAAGCCAGCGTTCGCCTACCTGATCCCGACTTTCCAGAATCCGTCCGGTGTGCGTTACAGCGAAGCCAAGCGTGATGCCGTGGCGGCGCTGCTGGACGAGTTCGGAGTGACCCTGATCGAAGACGAGCCTTACCGCGAGTTGGTGTTCGACGCCGGTAGTGCCACACCTATCGTCAGCCGCCTGAAAAAGGCCAGCTGGATCTACACCGGCACCGTCTCGAAAACCTTGTTGCCGGGCCTGCGGGTGGGCTTCCTGATCGCCACGCCGGACTTGTTCCCGCACCTGCTGCGGCTCAAACAGTCGGCGGATCTGCACACCAACCGCATCGGCCAGTGGCAGGCGCTGCAATGGATTGGCACCCGGCATTATCGTGAGCATCTGGCCGAGCTGCGGGATTTCTACCGGGTGCGCCGCGATGCCATGCAGGTCGCCCTGGAAGAGCATTTCGGCGAGCTGGCTAGCTGGAACATTCCCCAGGGTGGGCTGTTTTTCTGGCTGACCCTGAAGCAGCCGCTGGATACCCGCACGCTGCTCAAGCCGGCGCTGGAGCAGAACGTGGCCTTTATGCCGGGGGAGCCGTTCTTCACCCATCCAGAGCAGAACCCGGGTTATCTGCGGCTGAACTTCAGCCATATCGCGCCGGAGCGTTTGAGCGAAGGACTCCAACGACTGGCCAAGGTGATTCGCCAAGCACAAGCCGCCGAGGCGGCTTAACAGGAGGTTGCGATGTACAAGGTTTACGGTGATTACCGCTCGGGCAACTGCTACAAGATCAAGCTGATGTTGCATCTGCTCGGTAAAGAGTCGAAGTGGGTGCCGGTCGATATCCTTAAAGGTGAGACCCAGACCCCTGCGTTTCTCGAGATGAACCCCAACGGCAAGATTCCGGTGCTGCAACTGGAAGACGGCAGCTGCTTGTGGGAATCGAATGCCATCCTGAATTTTCTCGCCGACGGCAGCGAGTTCCTGCCGAGCGAGCCGCGCCTGCGCACCCAAGTGCTGCAGTGGCAGTTCTTCGAGCAATACAGCCATGAGCCGTATATCGCCGTCGCGCGCTTCATCCAGCTGTACCAGGGCATGCCGGCCGAGCGGCTGGAGGAGTACGAGACCTGCCAGGTGCGTGGCCACAAGGCGTTGAAGGTGATGGAACAGCAGCTAAAGCGCACGTCTTATCTGGTCGGGGAGAACTACTCGATTGCCGATATCGCGCTCTATGCCTACACCCATGTGGCAGGCGAGGGCGGCTTTGATTTGAGCGGATACCCGGCGATTCAGGGCTGGTTGCAGCGCGTCGCCAGTCACCCAAGGCATGTCGGTATGCTCGACTGAGTGTCATGCGGAGTAAGACAAAAACCGGCCATTGGCCGGTTTTTTTCGCCCATTACATGTTGAACTGCTGCTCTTGGTCGGAGCGGGCCATGCCCGCGGTGCTCTTGCGTTGTGGCTTTTCGCGGGCATGGCCCGCTCCTACAGGTTTTGCGCTTTTCCAATGCGCGCCTTGCAATAGCTAACCCAGGCATAGCCTTTTTTCTGCCGACAGAAATGGCGAGGTGTTCGGGCTGGATTAGTGTTGTGGGCTTCAGCCTGCCAACAGGCGTGCCTCGGGGGTGCGGTCATGCTTTATCAAGGTGGATGTCATTGCGGAAAAATCGCTTTCGAAGTCGAGGGTGAACTGACTCAGGTAATGGAGTGCAATTGCTCGCTGTGCAGCAAGCGCGGCTATCTGCTCTGGTTCGTTCCGCGCGAACAGTTACGCCTCAGTACACCTGAGAGCAATCTGGCGACTTATCTGTTCAACACCAAGAAAATCCAGCATCACTTCTGTCCGACTCGTGGCTGTGCGCCGTTCGGCGAAGCCAGCAATAAGGGCGTGGCAATGGCCGCGGTGAATGTGCGTTGCTTGGATGGGGTGGAGTTGGAGACGCTGAAGGTAGCGAAGGTCGATGGGCGCAGCCGGTAGGTTGGTGCTGAGCCTGCGAAGCCCAACTCTGAGCGCCTAGCGGTCCCAAAGATTCGGGTGTTGGGCTTCGCGGAGCTCAGCCCAACCTACGCCCAACCGACAAGACCGCGCCTGGATTGAGAGCGCTGGGTTTCATGAGGTGCATCCATGCGCCTCGCCCTGCGGGCAACTAAAACTGTGCAAAACGGCTTTGCTGCCGTTTTGTCGCTTCGCTCTACTCCAGCCTACGGATGTTTCCACAGGGAGGGCTTCAATACGCTGCAAAGCGATCTTGCAGGTATTGCATGATGACTTTGGATTCGTACATCCACGTGGTCTGGCCGTTTTCTTCGATGCGCAGGCACGGCACCTTGATCGCACCGCCCTCGGCCAGCAGGGTTTGCCGATCTCGTGGGCTGTTCTTCGCATCGCGCATAGCGATTGGCAGGTTCAGGCGATGAATGGTGCGACGGGTACGCACACAAAAGGGGCAAGCGTGAAATTGATAGAGCGATAGACCCGCGGCGGCCTTATTAACCTGGGCCTGTACTTCGGCGGGGCGGCGCATCTTACGTGGACGGGTGATGAAGTCGATGAAAACGATCAGCTGGCCCAAGCCAACTCTTAATGCCTTGATAAACACTGCAGCGTGCCCTTCGGTGACGATTTGAGGGTGGCAGCTTACCTGAATGTGTCGAGGCTAGCCCGAACCATGGGACGAACCGCTGAAGCCATTCAGCAGGTCACCGGCATGAAACGCGGCATGGAGAAGCAGAAAACACTTTGATGGTTACTTTGGCGATGCTCGGCGAACTCCGGGAAAGCGCTGCCATTCTCAGTGAACTTTCAGCCTGAATAATAATTGATTCCGCAATTTAGTCGGTTTGACTACTCTTTTGTCCTGCACCTGACCACCCGCTTGCATTCAACTTGACCAGTCAATTGCATTCGATCTGACCGCCTACTTTGCTTGCTATGTGATACATCGATCATTCGAGGCTAGCGGCAAGCTTTTGTAGGAAACATCCGATTTTGCCGCCATCCCGAAAAAGTCTCTAGCTTTGCGTCCAGAATCGAGTGGCCTCGATGGGCGAGGCATGATTTGCCTACCCATCGCCTAGTTTTGCGATCTTGAATGAGCGTTATCCGTTGCCGCGCGGTTTAAGCGGGAGCCCTCCCAGCGTGGGTTGAGTCTCTGCCAAGGAATGCAGATGTCAGACGAACACCAAGGACCGGCTGTTCAAGCTGAGGTCGACACCGGCCTTGCCTGTTTGGTCATGCTTGCGCGCTTTCACAATGTGGCCGCCTCGCCTGAGCAGCTCGCGCACGAATATGTCGCAGACGGTCGGCAGTTTGCCAAAGCCGAGTTGCTGCTCGCGTCGAAGCAGCTCGGGTTAAAAGCCAAGTTCGTGCGCAGCAAGGTTGAGCGCCTGATCGACACCCCATTGCCAGCCATCGCGGCCAGCCCAGACGGGAGCTTCTTCATCATCGCCCGCCTGGATGATGGCAAAGCCCTGATCCACGACCCACTGGCCCAGCGACCAGAGATATTAAGCTTCGACGAGCTGCAAGCGCGCTGGGCCGGTGAGCTGATCCTGATCCGCTCCGAAGCCAGCCTCGCTGGTGAACTGAGCCGATTCGACTTCACCTGGTTCATCCCGGCCATCGTCAAATACCGCAAGCTACTTGGCGAAGTGTTGCTGGTGTCCTTCGTGCTGCAGATCTTTGCGCTGCTGACGCCACTGTTCTTCCAGGTGGTGATGGACAAGGTGCTGGTCCATCGCGGCCTCACCACCCTGGACGTGATCGCCGTCGGCCTGCTCGGCATCATGCTGTTTGAAAGTGCCCTCAGTGGCCTGCGCACCTATGTGTTTGCCCACACCGCCAGCCGCATCGATGTGGAACTGGGCTCACGCTTGTTCCGCCATCTGGTGACCTTGCCGCTGGCCTACTTCCAGGCACGCCGGGTCGGTGACTCGGTGGCGCGGGTGCGCGAGCTGGAACACATCCGCAGCTTCCTCACCGGCAACGCCATCACCCTGTTGTTGGATGTGCTGTTCTCGGTGGTGTTCATTGTCGTGATGTTCGTCTACAGCGGCTGGCTGACGCTGGTGGTGGTTTTATCCCTACCGCTATATTTCCTCATCTCGCTGCTGGTCACCCCGGCGCTGCGTGCGCGCCTGAATGAAAGCTTCAGCCGTGGCGCGGAGAACCAGGCCTTCCTGGTCGAAACGGTCAACGGCATCGACACCCTCAAGGCCATGGCGGTGGAACCGCAGATCACCCGCAAGTGGGACAACCAACTGGCCGGCTACGTCGCCGCCGGTTTCAAGACGCAGAACCTGTCTTCCATCACCAACGAAGCGGTCTCGCTGGTCGGCAAGCTGGTCACGGTGGCCACCCTCTGGCTGGGGGCGCGGCTGGTGATGGACGGGCAACTGTCGGTCGGCCAGTTGATCGCCTTCAACATGCTCGCCGGCCGGGTGTCGCAGCCGATCATGCGGTTGGCCCAGCTGTGGAGCAACTTCCAGCAAACCGGCGTATCGGTGCAGCGCCTGGGCGACATCCTCAACACCCGTACCGAGCTGTCGCAAGCCACTCGCAGCGCCTTGCCGCCGCTCAAGGGCCAGATCGAGTTCGATCAGGTGCAGTTTCGCTACGGCCCGGATGGCTCCGAGGTGCTACGCGCGATCAGCCTGACCATTCAGGCCGGTGAAGTGATTGGCATTGTTGGTCGTTCCGGCTCCGGCAAAAGCACCCTGACCCGCCTGCTGCAACGCCTCTATACCCCCGAGCGGGGCCGGGTGCTGGTGGACGGCATGGACCTGGCCCTGGCCGATGTGTCTTCGTTGCGCCGGCAGATCGGCGTGGTGCTGCAGGACAACATGCTGTTCCACCGCAGCATCCGGGAAAACATCGCACTGACCGATCCGGGCGCGCCGATCGAGGCGGTGATCCAGGCGGCCAAGATGGCCGGCGCCCATGAGTTCATCCTCGAATTGCCAGAAGGCTACGACACCCTGGTTGGTGAGCACGGCGCCTCGTTGTCGGGCGGGCAACGCCAGCGGGTGGCCATCGCCCGCGCGCTGATCGGCAACCCGCGCATCCTGATCTTCGACGAAGCCACCAGTGCGCTGGACTACGAGTCCGAACGGATCATCCAGCACAACATGCAGACCATCTGCCAAGGCCGCACCGTGATCATCATTGCCCACCGCCTGTCCGCTGTGCGCGATGCCAACCGCATCGTGGTGATGGACCGCGGGCAGATCGTCGAGCAAGGCACCCATGCCGAACTGCTCGCCCACCAAGCCGGGCACTACTCGCGGCTGCACCGCCTGCAACAAGGGGGTGCCGCATGAGCCAGCTAACAACGCAAAACAACGCCCTCTCCCTCCGAGAGAGGGCCGGGGTGAGGGAAACGAAGCTCCATCTGCCCGGCCTCCCCCGTCCCGTAAGAGCGAGCTTGCTCGCGAACAACGATCGACCAGGCCAACACCGAGTGATCAGCCAAAACAATTCCGCCCCCTCTCCCTCCGGGAGAGGGGGCTCCGGGGCAGCGCAAATTTCACCAGGTAGCCCGACATGAGCGCCAAGCGCGACCTGCTTACCCGCTACCGCAGCGCCTGGCGCAATTCCTGGTCGCAACGTAAAGCGATGGATCCGCCACCGCGCTTGGTTCATGAGGTGCAATTCCTCCCCGCGGCCTTGGCGCTGCAAGAGCAGCCGGTGCACCCGGCGCCGCGCTACATCCTCTGGACCATCATGGCCTTCTCGGCCCTGGCGCTGCTCTGGGCCGGCGTCGGCGAGATCGATGTGGTCGCCACCGCCAGTGGCAAGATCGTCCCCAGTGGCAAGACCAAGATCATCCAGCCCAGCGAAGTGGCGGTGGTCAAGGCCATCCACGTCTATGACGGGCAACAGGTCAAAGCCGGCGAGCTGTTGGTGGAGCTGGATGCGCAGATCACCGGCGCCGATGTCGAGCGTCTGAACAGCGACCTGCTGGCGGCGCAGGTCGATAGCGCCCGGGCCAACGCCTTGCTCGAGGCGATCCAGAACAGCGGCGAACCGGCCTCACTCGCCAGCTCGATCCCGCAAGCCAGCCCCGAGCAGCAGCACGCCGCGCAGCGCTGGGTGCAGGGCCAATACCTGGAACTGCGCAGCAGCCTGGATCAGGTCGATGCCGAGATCGAACAGCAGGCCGCAGAGATTCAGGCCGCCAGAGCCACGGTGGCCTCGCTGAAAGACAGTCTGCCTATCGCCCGGCAGTTATCGGCTGACTACAAGCGGCTGCTAGACAAGGCCATCGTCGGCAAGCATTCCTGGCTGGAAAAGGAACAGGCGCGCATGAACCAAGAGCGCGAACTGCTGGTGCAGCAAGCCCGCGTGCTGGAGCTGCTGGCCGCGAAAAAAGAAGCCGAGCGCCGGCAAAACAGCATCCTCGCCCAGGCCCGCCGCGCCATGCTCGATCTACAGCATGAGTCCGATCAGCGTGCCGCCGCTCTGGTACAGGAGCTGAAGAAGGCCGAACAGCGCAACCGCCTGACGCGCCTCACCACCCCGGTGGACGGCACCGTGCAGCAACTGGCCATTCACACCGACGGCGGCGTGGTCACCGAAGCTCAGCCCCTGATGGTCATAGTGCCCACCGATCAGCCGGTGGAAGTGGAAGCCATGCTGGAGAACAAGGACATCGGCTTCGTTCGCTCCGGCCAGGCAGTCGAGATCAAGGTCGAGACCTTCACCTTCACCAAATACGGCGTGGTAGATGGCACGGTCATCAGCATCTCCAACGACGCCATCGAGGACGAAAAGCGCGGATTGCTGTACAGCACTCGCATCCAGCTAAAGGAAAACACTATTCGCGTGGGCGACAAACAAATCGCACTGTCGCCGGGGATGGCGGTAAGGGCGGAAGTGAAGACCGATAAGCGCAAGGTCATTGATTACTTCTTGAGCCCGCTTAAGACATATACAAGTGAGAGCATTAGAGAGCGTTGATTAATATTTATTAGAAAAAATAGAGACCATTTTGGGTGGTGGGATTTTGTAATAATTAATGATTTTGAAGTTGGTTGTTTGAGTGATGAGGTTGTTTTGTTTTAGTGTCTAAGGATCGAGTCATGAATAGGTTGATTGCTGCTGTTGTATTTTTAGCGTTTTCTTCACTGGCGTTTGCAGTGGAGCCGATCAAGGTTTTTGGAGATTGGGCTGTGATACGCGCAGCAGAGGGTTCTGATCTTGTCGCGTTAACTCGTAATAATGACGGAAATTATATCGGTCTTCGTTGTTTTGTCGGGGAACGGAAGTGCGTGCATGTATTGTCGGTAGATTTTACGTGTGAGGTCGGCATGAGCTATCCGATGTTGGTTGGTTCTAGTGTGTCTGCTATCACTATTCAGACATCATGTAGAAATAGTGCGGGAAGTCATGAGCTAGTGCTAGATGATCAAAGCAAAATTCATGAAGTGTTGAAGCAAGAAGGGCTTGTCGGTTTTGCAATGCCAATGGATTCAGGTTTGTTCAAGGTCGTCAGATTTAGTCTGAATGGCGCATATGAAGCTATGGGGTATGTGAAGAAATATACGATTGAGCAGGTAGGGAGTGAAGTCTTTCTTTAGGTTGCTTATTCGGTTGTTAAGTTGTTGATGTGGGTGGGGGTAAGTTTCTAGTTTGGGTATGGGCGGTAAAAAACTAATGGCTGGCTGAGACTGTTGTGTTGTTTTTATTTGGCGGGTTTCACCCGCCCTGTGAACTATCTTTGATGATGAGCAATGGAAGTTCTAATGGGGTTGAAATGAGTCTATATAAAGCAATTCTGGAGTATGGCGAATATGCTTATTTACCAATATTGGCTCTGTTCTTAGTTGCCTTGACCATGAATGTGAGTCTTAGGCTGTTAGCTTGGAAAACGATTGTTATTTGGTGTCTGAATCTTCCGATTGCGTTGCTTTGTTTTGTATTGCTTATGGCCGGTGGAGCTGTATCGGGGTCGATCAATCTAATGGTCGTGGTGATTGCTCTTTCTGCTTTGGCGCAATTAGGGTGGGTTGGTTGCGCCTGTGACCTTGCTGGGAAGCTCTGGCCTGGTACGTATTTGAGGTCAGTCGGATTTTGGATATCGGTAGCTTCGCTGACCTTACATGTGTTGTTCATGCTGTTGATAGTTTTTGGATGGTCGGGAAAGTGAATCTATAAGTAAGGAGATTGACATGGCTTTCAGTAAAGAGACGTTCAATTATTTAGGCTCAATATCTGATAAGGCAGTTGCAGTTGCCAATGCTCTTGGTCTGCGTGATGTAACTGCGCAAGGCATTCTCGGAGCAATAGGAGAGGAATATGAGGCAACCGGCCCCGCTGATGAGCTTCAAGGGGACATTATCTCACTACTTGATCACGTAACAATACTCGAAAACTTTAATGAGGTTGAGGCAAATCCGCAGATACTTAAGGATGTTGTTTCGGCGTCATTGATAGGGAAGCTAGTTATAAAGGCGCAAAATGTCGTGTTAAACGACGTTGGCCCTGGAAATATCAAGATCCACACCGCGATTAAGCTGCTGAGTAGTTACGTTAATGATTTTGTGGGTGATCCATTACAATTAAAAAGCTATGCTTCCGACTACGGAAGATTGGTCAGGGATCTCGCTAATAAAAACAGCGACGTGTCGTTGAAATTTTCTGGGCTAATGCTGAAGGAGGGGAGCGAATTTTATAGGGATAAAACAGCGCTGGCCTGGAGTACTTACGGCCAAGACACAAAAGATGCGATTCTTATTACCTATTACAATAATGGTCGTGCGAACTCGGCTGAAAAAATTGATACATTTTTAGAGGGTTTCCCCCAGTATTTTCCTGGGTCAGGTGGCGGTGATAGTGGTGGGCTGGTTTACTTGGATAATGTAATTAAAATAAAACAAATACTTGGTATTGTAAGTCCTAGTCCAGATGGGGCAAGGGACTTTTTTAAGCTGAGCTACGATTCAACCTTGCAAAGCATCCTGAGCGGCGATCATCAAATCAGAGATCTCTACAGCCAAGGCCGGATAGGCCAGGGCTTATACAACGATTTCACCAAGTGGGCTTCCGGCACGCTGCTTAACAACTTTAATAACTCCCAAACGTCCGGCTCCAGTTCTTTCAACTTCGGTCTTAACGTTGAAGGCCTGCGCTACACTCCCATTGGCGCTTTCTACGAAACCCGCACCCCGGCGGCCGATGCCGCCTTGTCCATCGCCAGCAAAACCCTCGTCCTGCTCGACGGCGCTCAGCACAGCTTGACGACGCCGGCTTTGGGCGGGCTCGATGCCGACCATGACGGCAAACTGAGTGGCAGCGAACTGGGTAACATCAGCGCTTGGGCTGATCTCAACGAAAACGGCCTCATGGATGCCGGTGAACTCCAGGGCCTTGCTCAAGCAGGCCTCACGCAAATCAATTCCACTGACTACGACTTTTATACCCGCGGTAACAGCCGAGTTGCCGCTACCCCGGTGACCGCTCCCGTCAAGCCAGGCGAAAGCACCGGCCAGCCGGTTCGCACTGACCGGACTGAAGCCGTCCCGGCCAGCAACTATCGAACCCTGCGCGATACCGACATATTTTTTGAGCTTGTCAATGGCGGTGTCATTCCTTGGGCACCTACGCAGGTCAAGATCAACTACAAGAACCAAACCTACCTAACCGGTACTGACGGGAACGACGCCTTCGATTCCAACTACTACGCCAGTTACAACTATTTCAACAGCTCTCTGCTGGTCAACTTCCTTGGTGGGGGTGGCGACGATACGGTCGGTGGCAGCGTGCGCGACGACCGTATCTGGGGTGGCACCGGCAACGACCTGCTATTGGGGTATGCCGGTAACGACAAGCTCTACGGCGAAGAAGGCGACGACGAACTACAAGGGCATGACGGTGCCGACTATCTAGATGGCGGCGTGGGCAACGATAGGCTGTTCGGTGGGGCAGGCAGCGACGTGATCAACGGCGCGGATGGTGCCGATGCGCTCAGCGGCCAGGGTGACGATGACAGCCTTTGCGGTGGCAGTGGCGCCGACACTATCGTTGGCGGGGTGGGCAACGATTACCTGGATGGTGGCGACGACGGTGATTTGCTGCTGGGTGAGGCCGGTAACGATACGCTCTTCGGCGGCAATGGAGTCGACGAACTCCAAGGTGGTGATGGCAACGATGTGCTCTTGGGCGAGGCGGGCGACGACAAGCTCTTCGGCCAAACCGGCAACGACATCTTATGGGGCGGTGCCGGCAATGACCAGTTGATGGGATTCACCGCTTCCAACGAGGCCAAGCAAACCCTCTTCGCCGGTGAAAGCGACAATGACAGGCTTTTCGCAGGTGCCGGTAACGACAACCTGTACGGTGGTCTTGGTGACGACTTACTCGACGGCGGCGATGACAATGACGTGCTCGTCGGTAACGAAGGCAGCGACACACTGTTCGGCGGCGCTGGAAACGACGAGATTCAGGGTAACGACGGCAACGACCTGCTGCTAGGCGAAAGTGGCAACGATCGGCTGTTCGGCCAGACTGGCAACGACACCCTGTGGGGGGGAGGCGGTGACGATATCCTAGTAGGATTCACCGCAGAAAATGAGGCCAAGCAAAGCCTCGCCTACGGAGAAAGCGACAACGACAGCTTGTACGGCGGTGTGGGGAATGACCTGTTGCTGGGTGGGCTGGGCGACGACACTGTATTTGGGGAAACGGGTGCCGATGAATTGCAAGGTGGCTCGGGCGCCGACCTGTTGTTTGGCGGGGAAGGCGACGACAAGCTCTTTGGGCAGGTCGGCGACGACGTACTCTACGGCGGCGAAGGCAATGACATTCTGGTGGGGTTCACCGCCACCAACGAGAGCAAGCAAAGTCTCGCTGTCGGCGAAAGCGACAACGACTGGTTGTATGGTGGGGCGGGCAACGACACCCTGCTGGGGGGCGTCGGGAATGACTATCTTGACGGTGGCGCGGGTGCAGATCTTATGGAGGGCGGCACTGGGGACGATATTTACATCGTCAACAGCGTGAATGACAGCATTCTTGAGCACACTGGCGCTGGCTACGACACCGTTGTCAGTAGCTCCAACTATCTTCTGAATGCCAATATTGAAGAGCTTCGCTTGGTCGAAGGGCTTGATATCCATGCCACCGGCAATGCCCAGGATAACAAGCTGATTGGCAACAGCCGCAACAATATCCTCGACGGCGTGACCGGCAAGGACACCATGATCGGGGGGCTGGTGACGACACTTATTATGTTGACAACCTGGGCGACCAGACCATCGAGCGGACTGGCGAAGGGGTCGACACAGTGCAAAGCAGCATCAGCCATACGCTTGCCGACAACGTGGAAAATCTAATACTGCTGGACTTTTCCAAAGCCGAAAGAGGCTTGGTGGATGGGGAGGCCATCCTCGTCTACGGCTATCCGAAGATGAACGAACTGGACTACATGCAGGGCGATGCCATTCCAGAGTTCCAAGGCACCTGCGCGTTGACGGCGATTGCCAACCTGCTCACCCAGGCTGACCGACCTACCACCGAAGCAGAGGTGGTGCAGGTGGCAATCGACAACAATTGGGCCGTGACGAGCCCGGACAAGCCGGCGTATGAGCGAGGCGGCTCGAACTTCGTCCAGCAACGGGCGATCCTGGACAGCTATGGAATTCGCAACGAATTGCTGTCCGGTTACAACGAGCAAGGTGTGGCTAACCTGATTCGCAGCGGGCGCGGCGTCATCCTCGCGGTCAATGCAGGGACGCTGTGGGACGACCCGGCCTACGTGGGCGGCGGCGCCGTGAACCATGTCGTCACAGTAACGGGGGCGGCCTACAGTGAGGCTGTCGGTGAGCTGATGGGCTTCTATATTGCCGACTCGGGGCGGCAGAAGGTCAGCGACATGACCCGCTACGTGAGCCTCGACAAGTTCCGCCAAGTAGCCAACGTCGCCAGTGGCTATGCGATCTATACGATCGAGCCATTGAAGCTGTGGGGCGAGGACATCAACGGTCAGGGTAACGGCCTCGACAATGTGCTCATCGGTAATCGGGGCGATAACGTGCTCAGCGGCGCCGACGGGAACGACACCCTCATCGGTGGGGCAGGTAATGACACCCTATACGGTCACACCGGCAGCGATACTTACTTGTTCAATCTGGGCGACGGGCGAGACACCATTGTCGATGTCGAAGCCATGTGGAACACCGATGTCCTGAAGTTCGGGGCAGGTATTTCGGCTGCCGACATCCAGGTCAGCCGAGATGGCAGCAGCCTGGTGCTTCAACATCGCAACGGCCAGGATCAGATCAGTATCGGCAACTGGTTCACCGCCTCTTATGGCTACACCAACTACCACCGGTTGAGCCGCGTAGAGTTTGCCGATGGCACCCAGTGGAGCCGCGATCATCTTTCAGCCAGTAATGGCAACGACACCCTCGTCGGGGGTGACACCAATGATGTGCTGAAGGGGTTGGGCGGCAACGACAGCCTCAACGGTCTGGCTGGCAACGACACCCTCTTCGGTGGCAATGGCGATGACAATCTATCGGGTGGAGCGGGCGATGATGGTCTGGATGGCGGGCAGGGCAACGACATCCTCGATGGTGGACTGGGCAATGACACCATCACCGGAGGGGCAGGCATCGACACCCTCTATGGTCACACCGGCAGCGATATTTACTTGTTCAATCTGGGCGACGGGCGAGACACCATTGTCGATGTCGAAGCCATGTGGAACACCGATGTCCTGAAGTTCGGGGCAGGTATTTCGGCTGCCGACATCGAGGTCCGCCGAGATGGCAGCAGCCTGGTGCTTCAACACCGCAACGGCCAGGATCAGATCAGTATCGGCAACTGGTTCACCGCCTCTTATGGCTACACCAACTACCACCGGTTGAGCCGCGTAGAGTTTGCCGATGGCACCCAGTGGAGCCGTGATCAGCTTTCAGCCTGGGCGGTATGGGAAGTTACAGGCAGCGACAGTAACGACACCCTCATGGGAGGGGACACCAACGATGTGCTGAAGGGATTGGGCGGCAATGACACACTCAACGGTGACGCTGGTAACGATGTCATCATCGGTGGCGGAGGTGCCGACACGATGGTCGGCGGTACCGGCGACGATGTCTATGAAGTCACCGAGCTCGGGGACGTTGTGATTGAGCTCGCCGCCGCAGGCACGGATTCAGTCTGGACCTCGCTCGCGAGCTATACGCTGGGTGCCAACGTCGAAGGCCTGTATTACGGCGCTAGCGGCAACTTCTC
The DNA here is from genome assembly GCF_003596405.1 of Pseudomonas cavernicola. Taxonomy (NCBI): domain Bacteria; kingdom Pseudomonadati; phylum Pseudomonadota; class Gammaproteobacteria; order Pseudomonadales; family Pseudomonadaceae; genus Pseudomonas; species Pseudomonas cavernicola. The sequence continues at coordinate 1,990,950 of NZ_QYUR01000002.1, read as the reverse complement.
GGGCACCGGTAACGCGCTCGCCAACACGATCGTTGGTGGTTCGGGTGACGATACCTTGGATGGTCAGGGTGGCACTGATGCTCTGGTGGGGGGGACGGGTAACGACACTTATATTCTGGGGCGCGGTCATGGCACCGATACAGTCGTGGAGAGTGATTCCGCGACAGGTAACACCGATATTGCCCAGTTCCTGGAGGGCATTGCCACTGATCAGGTGTGGTTCCGTAAAATGTCCGATACCAACAACCTTGAAGTCAGTGTCATCGGTACACCCGACAAGTTAACGATCAAGGACTGGTATCTCGGTAACGATTGCCATGTTGAGCAGTTCAAAACCGCGGATAGCAAGATCTTACTCGATAGCCAGGTACAGAGTTTGGTCGATGCCATGGCGTCGTTCGCGCCGCCTGCGGCCGGGCAGACAACCTTGCCGGGCAATTATCAGTCAGCGCTTGCCTCAGTGATCGCAGTGAACTGGCAGTAAATCATGCGATGGACAATGGGCCCGTCAGGTGATGGGCCTATTGTTGTTCACTGCAAGAGTGCTGCAGGTGGAAACCTACCTAGTCGTTGAGTCTGAATGCACACCCCAACTCACTGAGTCTCTCTGTGAGTTGGGGTGTGCATTCAGGTGCTCAGGATTTGCATCAGACCGGCTGTCAGTACTGAACTAGAGTGCCCGCATTCTGACATCGACGCCGCAACCTTCTGCTGGTAATCCACTCTGCCATCCCGATAGAGTGGTCGGCTCCAATACAAGCGGGTGGTCTGGTGTCGTGCAATCGAGTGGTCAAGTGAGATGCCATTTCGCAACAGATTGCGGCTTGCTGTAAAAAAAATCGGCCTTGCGCCGGCTTTTTTATCCTGCATTAAAGCCCGACCTAGTTGAAAAACTTCTTGATCGAGCGCGAGAACCAGCCACCGGCCTGCTTATCACTGACCAGTACATTCATGTTGTCCTTCACCGACTGCACATAGTTGGAATCGTCGTTGCGGATATGGTTAAACAGCCAGCGCGACAACAAGCCGATCAGTTCCTGGGTAATGTCTTCGCCAGCCTTGAAGCGCAGGCTGAAGTCTTTCACCCGGGCAATGAAGATTTTATGGACATGCTTGTGCGGGCGTGTGAATTCGTAACCTGCTTCCTCCATCAGCGATTCTTCGAAGGCAAAATGCGACAGGGTGTAATCCACCAGTTCATTCAGCACATTGCCCACTTCATCACGACTGTGCCCAGGCTCCTGGGTCCGAATCAGCAGGTTGATCATGAAGACGATGCGCTTGTGCTGATCGTCGATGACTTGAATGCCGGTGTTCAGGTCGTCTTGCCAAGCTAGGTAGTCCATTTAACGTGTTCCTTAGCGTGCCGCTCAATTGCGTATGAGCGCTTTGCCAAGGCTATCCAAGCGTCTAGAACGTGGTTTGACTCAGGTCAACCAATGGTTTTACCGAGCCTGGATCGAGTAGTGAAATGAGGTTATTGATTCGAAACAGCGCTTATCGATCCCAAGGCGGCACGCCGCTGAACGCCTCGACCAGGAAGTCCACCATCACCCGAACCTTGGCGCTCAGGTGACGACGGCTTGGGTACATGGCCAATACGTCGATTTCCGGTAAGCGATAGCCCGGCAGTAGCGGTACAAGCCGCCCCGAGCGCAGGTCGTCACCGATCAGGAAGGTCGGTTGCCAGATCACCCCACGCCCAGCCAGTGCCGCGGCCCGAGCAGTATCGCCATTATTGCTGTGCATCTGGCCAGTCACTTTCACGCTATGGGCCTTGCCGTGATCGTCGTTGAAGTGCCACTCATCGCCCGAGTAGGTGTAGCAAACGCAGGCATGCTCGCGCAGGTCAGCCGGGGTCTGGGGGTGGCCGTGACGTTTCAGGTATTCAGGCGAGGCGCACAGAATATTTTGCGAGGTCGCCAGTTTGCGCGCCGCGTGGCTGGTCGTACCGACGCGGGAGATGCGGATGGCCATGTCGTAGCCATCCTCGACAAGATCAACAACCCGATCGATCAAGGCCACATCGAGTTCCACGTCGGGGTACTTCTGCATGAACTCCGGCCACAGTGGGGCCAGGTGCAGAATGCCGAAGCTCAGCGGCGCATTGATCCGCAGCCGGCCGCGTGGCTGCAGCGAACTGGATGAGACCAGCGCCTCGGTTTCCGCTACCTCGTCGAGGATGGATTTGCTCCGCTCAAAGAGCGCTTCGCCACTTTCAGTGAGTGAGAGTTTGCGTGAACTACGATTCAGTAAGCGGGTGCCGAGGTGCGACTCAAGTTCGTTGACATAGCGGGTCACGTTTGCAGGCGAGGTGTCGAGGGCATCCGCTGCACGAGTGAAACTGCCGCGACTTACCACCGTCACGAACACTTCAAAGGCGCGCAATCGATCCATTTTTCACGCTCGCTTTATTCATAAAAGATGAATGATAAGAGCATATTTACTGCCTTCTTCCAGCTCAATATGAAGCATAGATTTACCTCCAACGACTAGCGCATCCGGTGCCAGCCGATACAACGCATAGCTGAGGTGAAAAATGGGACGTTTAACTGGAAAAGTAGCCATCGTCACAGGCGCAAGTTCAGGCATTGGCCTGGCCACCGCCAAACTGTTCGCCGAGGAGGGTGCGAAAGTCGTAGTTGCAGCCCGCCGTGAAGCTGAACTGGCGAAGCTGGTCGCTGAGATCAGCGCCGCCGGTGGCGAAGCCGTCGCCCTGGCCGGTGACGTGCAGTCGGAAGATTTCGCGAAAGCCTTGGTGGCCCTGGCAGTCAGCCGCTTCGGTCGCCTCGACATTGCCTTCAATAACGCCGGTACTTTGGGTGAGCAGGCGCCGACCACCGAGGTCTCTGAAAAGGGCTGGACAGAGACATTGGCCATCAACCTGACCAGTGCCTTTTTAGGTGCCAAACACCAGATCCCCGAGATGATCAAGCAGGGTGGCGGTTCGATTATTTTCACCTCGACTTTTGTCGGCTACTCCTTTGCCTTCCCAGGCGTTGCCGCCTATGCAGCGAGCAAGTCGGGATTGATCGGGCTGACCCAGGCGCTGGCGGCCGAATACGGCCCGCAGGGCGTGCGCGTCAATTCGATCCTGCCGGGCGCGGTGGATACCCCGATGTACCGTGACATGAACGACACGACGGAGTCGCAGACCTTTATCACCAACCTGCACGCCCTGAAACGCGTCGCTAAACCGGAAGAACTGGCCCGCTCAGTGCTCTATCTCGCCTCCGACGACTCCGCGTTTGTGACCGGTACGGCCTCCTTGGTCGATGGCGGTGCCTCGATCACCCGTACCTGAGGTAAAAACCAGCAAGGCCCTATATAAGACTCCCCAGTCCAGAGCGACTGGGGGGCTTATGCAGGCTCATCCGCAGACGACTCTCCGGCGAGATGCCATCGTTAGTTTCATCTAAGTGTCATCAGCAGTTGTTTCGCACTGGCACATCACGCGCCGAGGGTGATCTGCAAGACATAAAAAAACCGGCGCAAGGCCGGTTTTCATATGAGCAGCCAATCAGTTGATCAGGCTGAGAAATTCGCTGCGCGTGGCCGCGTTTTCCCGGAATTCGCCGAGCATCACCGAAGTAACCATCGAAGAGTTCTGCTTCTCCACACCGCGCATCATCATGCACATGTGCTGGGCTTCGATGACCACTGCGACGCCCAGGGCACCGGTGACCTCCTGAATGGCTTCGGCGATCTGGCGGGTGAGGTTTTCCTGAATCTGTAGACGGCGCGCGTACATGTCAACGATCCGCGCGACCTTGGACAGGCCGAGCACCTTGCCGTTGGGAATGTACGCGACATGCGCCTTGCCGATGAAAGGCAACAGGTGATGTTCGCACAGCGAGTACAGCTCGACGTGCTTCACCAGCACCATTTCGCTGTTGTCGGAGCTAAATAGGGCGCCGTTGACGACTTCTTCCAGCGACTGCTGGTAGCCGCGGCAGAGGTACTGCATGGCCTTGGCGGCACGCTTGGGCGTATCGAGCAGGCCCTCTCGGGAAGCGTCCTCGCCAAGTTGGCCGAGAATCGCGGTGTAATGTTGCTCTAGTTTTGGGAGGCTAGATTCCATGGTGCTTCCAGGGGGTAGTGAAAAGTCAGCGTACCAATTTTGTACCAGTTAGGCTCTGCTCAAGTTTACCGATCTCGGTCCAGTCAATGCTTGAGTTCATCCACCTGGCGTAGGTGGATAGCGCCATTTGGACGCTGTGGCCAAGCTGAGTGGCAATGAAAGCCGGGGTCATCCCAACCATCAGGCACATGGTCGCGTATGTGTGACGGCAATTGTACTGCGGTCTGGCGCGAATCCCGAGACCTTCTAGCGCAATCTTGAAGTGCTTGTCGGTCACGTTGGCCTGCTGGATGAACTCAAAGTTCTTGGTCAGCGGGAAAACATAGGGCGATTGCGGGAATGACCGGCGCTGTTTTGCCCTGATCGATGCGACCGCCTTTGCTTCATCCAGGGCATGCAGAGCGCGGCTGTTGAGCATGACCAGGCGGTTGGTCTTGGTCTTGGCCCTTTTCTGGACCTTGTGGTCGACCACGATCCGGCAAACATGCGCAACGCGTTTGGCCTTATCCACTTCATCCCATCGCAGGGCAGCTATCTCGCTTGGGCGCATGCCGGTGAAAGATCTGGATATGCCGCGCTGAGAGTCGAGTGTCGGCTATTACCGCGTCTACATGCCCCTGAAGCAGCGCCTATTCTTGGGAGAGCATCTCCGAGAAAGCAGAGGTGGCGATGCTGGAGGCAGCCAATGGCTGAGCCGAAGAAGAGTACCAAGCGCGCCGATCGGCCGATCTACATGACGGTTCGGAAGCTGGTGAATCCGAAAACCGGTGAAGAAGTTAGTGCCCTGGTGCCGGGAAGCGGAATTGACAGCTACCTGATGCACGAGCTCGGTCTGCGTACGGGCGACGACGTGCGTGCAGTGCTGAAGCTACCGCGCAATGCCAAGTTCCACCGGCTTGTGCATGCCCTCGGGAAGCTGGTCGCCGAGCAGATCGAGGACTTCCAGGGGCTATCAGCCCACGACGCTATCAAGCGCCTGCAGCGAGAGAGCGGTATCTGCTGCGAGGTGCAGTCCATCAATCTGCCGGGCTTCGGGGCGCTGGATGTCGCCGTGGCTCAGAGCATCGCCTTCGACGAGATGGACGAGGGTGCATTCCGCGAACTGTACAAAGGCATCTGCCGGCACATCTGCGAGCGCTATTGGCCGACGCTGACGCCTGAGCAGGTGGCGGACATGGCCGAACTCATGACGGCGGTCGAGTGAAGGTGACGATCGCTTGACGCCCGTGCTCGACCGGATCAACGCCCGCTGGGGATGCGCTGGGAGATGATGGGCCAGAGCTACAGGACTCGGTTGGATGAGTTGTGGCGGGTGAATTGCCGCTAATAGTGTCGGCTAATGGCAATCGACAGTGAGCGCAATGCTCGCTAATGACGGCAGAGGGGAAGGGTAGACCAGAGGCGACGAAGCTCGAGCCTCAACACTCGGCCGAACTGAATACCGGCCTGCCATCCTTCTCGACAAGCAGCAGTTTGGAGAGCGCATCCTTAGCGGCATTGGAGGCTTCGGACGGTCGAGCGAAGTAGGCCCCGTCGTAGACCTGGTGAAGCCGTGGCTCGGCATAAGAGCCATGTGGCTGGATGGCAATGAATGCCAAGGCATGGTCGCCGTTGATGCGGGTCTCGCCCCATGCGATGTGCCCCGGAAAATGACGTGGTTTCATAGCGGCCTCAGATTAGTTGGATCTCAAGTCGAACCTCAACTATGGATCTCTCTTCTGGGGTTTGCCCGCTAACCGACCAATGGTCAGGGCAGGGTAGAAAGCAGAAAGCCCGCTCATGGCGGGCTCTCTGTCGATAGGGCTGATCCTTCAGCTGCCCACACTATTGCTGGCGGCAGGTGAAAATTTCGTGAAGGGCAGAAACGAAAAGCCCCGCGCGGGCGGGGCTCCAATTTCAATAATTCCGGCCTTTTTTGTGGTCTCGGTCGTCCCGATCATCATCAAATGATCGGTCGTGGTGCGAGTCCCGGTGGTTGTCCCAGCCCCTGTCGTGGTCGTGATCATGGTCGTAATACACGCAACCGGTGCCTGCGAGGATTGCTGCCAGTAGGGCGACTTTGGCGAATTGGGCAAGCATTGGCCATACCTCTCAAAGCGGCGGGATCATGTCTCCCGTACACCTATAAGACACCAGGCTTGCGTAAAGGATCGTCAGGGAGAGGTAAAGGTTGGCAGAGCGGAAGCTGAGGGAGGAGCAGCAAAGCCGCTCGGGACAGGCTCGCTCAGTTCAGCTCAGCTTAGTTCGTGGGCGTGGCTCGAGCTGAAGAGGTGGGGGTAGGGCGATCAGATCGAAATGATATAGATGGATAGCGCAACAATCGCAATGATTGCCAAGCCGCCCGCGGCGGAGCACAGCCCATACCAGTAGCTACTTCGCCCAGGGTACCGTCCGAATGACACGGTCTTAATGATCCATTGCCCAAGGCGGAAGCAAAGTACCTCGGCGATGAAGCTTCCTATGATGTCCAACATGAGCGTTCGCCTTGTTCCGCTATGGGTGCGAAAGCCCCGCTCGGTGGCAGGGCCTTCTTAGTCGGTTTGGACCAAGCAGGCCATTCGCTGACGGCTTCAGCCATTTGACTGATCGAGCTCGCCGGCCGCCCACTTCTGCTCGAACTCGCTCCTCGTGCGGAGCTTGTGGTTCTGGCACCCGACCATCTGTTGGTCCGTCTGCCAATTACTGCAGTAGCTGGGCTCTTTATAGAACTGGCTCCAGGCGGCGCTCTTTTGTCGCTCAAGTTGGGATCTTGCCTGAACTACTTTCGCGTTTTTCTGGTTCTCAAGGACCTGTTGTCGCCGAGCCTCCTCGTCAGACATCGTCTGCCTGTGTTGCTGCTCAAGCCGCTGCGCTGCTTCCCGTTCCCTGATCTGCTGATACTGTGCAGAGGCTTTCATCTGTGCCTTCTGGGAGTTGGCTAGGATCTCGTTCTGCATGTTCGTGACTGTATGGGTGATGACCTTCATGTAGACAAGCCAGAGCAGCAATGCCACACCGAGGCCCAAGAGCATGCGGACGATGATTAAAGCGACTTCTTCGTGGAATGGGCGAGGCGGGCGTCGTGCCATGAGGATGCTCCTTGCAGTGATGGCGCAATGCTAGCCAGAGATGGCAGACATGGGAAGGGCAGGCTAGAAACCATAGGCCCCGCTGATGCGGGGCTTATGGTTAATACCTTGTCAGTATCCGCCGCCGCCCGAGGGTTCGCTTTGCTGTGATCCGCCGCCATCGTTTTGCCCGCGGTTATCACAAGAAGAGCCACTGATCGCAATGATCAGGGCGAGCATGGCAAGAGGGATTAGGCGCCTAAGCATTTCGGTTCTCCTGTCCTGTGATCCCCAAATGCCATTGGGCGCTTCTGGAGTAGGAAAATCCTCTAGGAGTAGACGTGCGGTACGGGCAGAAACGAAAAGCCTCGCGAGTCTATGTGCTGGGACTGGTATTTTCGGACGCCCAAAACCGATCAAATTCGTCTCGGAGTTTGGCTTCTCGCGCATCGCATACCTTCACTCGGTTGGGCGACTCGGGGTAAATGCAGGCTCGATCAGGCGCGAAAAAACTTTTCCCAGGCGGCATTCTTGCGGGCTTCCTAGGCGGCGTTTCGAGATCGTCGTTCGTCATCAGCCTTGCGCTTTGCGGCACTGGCTGCCTCCGCTTCTCGTATCTGGCGAATTTCTTCATGAGTCAATTGGCGAGTAGCCGGTGGAGTAGTTTGCGGGTTGAGCTTGCTTAGGATATCGGCCACGGCGGATCAGCCCTTCGCCCTGGGTCGTCAGTTGGTAGCCGCAGAACTCGCGCCTATATTCCAGCAAGCAACAGGCTCGCCTCACTGCGTCTGCGCAGCGGCTTGCAGCTAATTTGCCTTATTCGTCTCGTCCGTCGAGCATGGTGCGTTTCAGCATCACGTAAATCGCGCCGGTGCCACCGTGTTTGGGCAAGCATGAGGTGAAGCCGAGCACTTGCGGGTGTTGGCGTAGCCAGGTGTTGACGTGGCTTTTGAGCATTGGTCGTTTGCCATCCAGGCGCACCGCCTTGCCATGGGTGATGCGCACGCAACGCACTTCGAGCTTGGTCGCTTCGGCGATGAATTCCCACAGTGTGTCGCGGGCTTTCTCCACGCTCATGCCGTGTAGGTCGAGGCTGCCCTCAAAGCTGATCTGACCCAGCTTTAGCTTGCGCATCTGGCCTTCTTGCACACCGTCGCGGGCCCAGTTCAGGGCATCTTCTGGGCCGACGTCGATGACAAACTGGTCGGACAGTCCATCGACTTTCAGTGAGCCCTCGCGCACGGTCGCGGCCTGGCGCAGGGTGGCGATGCGCGCGCGGTCGGCCTTTGGTTTGCCGGTGTCGGCGCGGTCGTGCTGGATCGGCTTGACGCCGCGAATCTCGGATTTGAACAGGGAAAAGTCGTCGTCTTGCATAAAGGCCTCCGCGAAGGTGCCTAGTGTAACCATTCGCGTGGCAGCGGCGTCAGTCGTGCTTTTTCCTCAGGTGAGGCGCCAGGCTCAAGTCGCTGGGCCGGCGCAAACGTCGCCGACATCTGCGCCAGGCAATCACGCCGCCCCACAACAGCAGCAAGCCAACCACCAACAAGATGCCGGCGGCGGTGGGTGTCGCAATCAGAGAGCCTAGCGCCGGCGACCGGCCGAGCAGGGCAGCGGCGCCCGCCATGGCCAGCAGAACTCCCAGCATCGCGAACAGCGCGGAAAGGGCTGCGCCGAAACGCCAGCGCCAGCTGCTCGGCCCGCGTGAGCGCAGGCGACGAGCATCAAAACCACCGGATATTTTCATTCCGCTTTCCTTTAAGGGTATCGGCGGTATGACCGACACCTGGTGGCGAGGTTCAGTCAGCGCTGCTGAGTAGACCTGGCCACCGCGACAAAGTGCCGGGCGAGTTGCTTAGCCGGCCGTTGAAAGCACTGCGCAAGGCTATGTGGCGTTGAAAGCAGCCTGAAAATGCTCATTTGCAGGCGGTAAACTCGGCTCGGGCATCCTGCTTCGCTCTACCTCCTGCATCCCTGCAGTCGTGCGCTTTCTCGGCTGATCTCGCCTTGCCTAGCCGTTGTTCGCTACGTTTTTCAGCGGCCTGCTAGACCAGCGCCTTGGCGTGTGGCACCAAGGCTGCGAAGTTGTCTGCCAGTGCGGCCATTTCTGCGCGATGAAGGGCGTCGGCAGTGATTACTCCGTCGCGATAGGGCAGGTCGCGGGTGGCGCAGGCGCTATCGACCAGGGTGCAGCGATAGCCATAATCCTTACAGGCGCGCACGGTGGTGCTGACGCTGGAGTGGGTCATAAAACCGCAGACAATCAGGTCGAGGCGGCCGAGGGCTTGTAGCCGGTCATGCAGTTCAGTGCCAGAGAAGGCATTGGGCAGACGTTTCTCGACCACGGTTTCACCTGGCAGTGGTGCCAGTTCGGGGAGGAAGCGCCCACGTGGGCCTTGCGGGTCCAGAAAGCCCCCAGGAACACCGAGGTGTTTCACATGCACGATGGGGGAGCCGGCGGCACGGGCGGCGGCGAGTAGATTGGCGATTTCGCCGATAGCAGCATCCAGGCCGGGCAAGGGCAGCGCACCACTGCGGTATTCCTCTTGCGCATCGATGATCAGCAGGCAGGCATTACTCAGGCTGGCCGGTGCGTAACTCCGGCCGGTGAGCTGGAGTAAGGTTTGTGGTTGGGGCATGACGTGGCTCCTGACAGACGCAGATTGCCACCATTGTCGCCTCACGGGCGATGACTGTGAACCTTTTATGCAGACTCTTTGCTGTGCTGAGTGCGGCTGGAGAGGCGGACGCAGAGCCGCTGGAAGAAATCAGCGGATGCTCGCGCGGCTTCGGCTAAAATGCCCGCCTTGATTCAGGAGATGCTGCCGTGACTGCTTCGACCTCCCAATTGCGCACCTTGCGCGACCATATCCGCTGGGCCGTCAGCCGCTTCCACGCCGAAGGGCTGTTCTTCGGCCACGGTACCGATAATGCCTGGGATGAGGCGCGCCAGTTGGTGCTCGGCGCCGTACATCTGCCCTGGGAAATTGCCGACAGCTACCTCGATTGCCGTTTGGAGGACGAGGAGCGCGAGTATTTGCAGACGCTACTCAAGCAGCGCATCGAGGAGCGCGTGCCGACCGCTTATTTGCTCGGTGAGGCCTGGTTCTGCGGGATACCCTTCGTGGTCGATGAGCGGGTGTTGATCCCACGTTCGCCGATTGCCGAGTTGATCGAGCGGCGCTTCGAGCCCTGGCTGCCGCAGGAGCCCACGCGGATTCTCGATCTGTGCACCGGTTCCGGTTGCATCGGTATCGCGTGCGCCTATGAGTTCCCACACGCCGAAGTGGTGCTCGCCGATCTGTCGTTCGAGGCCCTGGAAGTGGCGAACCAGAATATCGAGCGGCATGACCTGGAAGAGCGCGTCTATACCGTGCAAGGCGATGGTTTTGTCGGCTTGCCGGGGCAGCGTTTCGGCCTGATCGTGTCGAATCCACCCTATGTCGACGCCGAAGACTTTGCCGATATGCCGGCGGAGTATCATCACGAGCCGGCCCTGGGCCTGGCTTGCGGGAATGACGGGTTGGATCTGGTGCGTCGCATGCTGGCTGAGGCGGCCGAGCATTTGACCGAGAAGGGCGTGCTGATTGTCGAGGTAGGTAACAGTCAGGTGCATGTCGAGGCGTTGTATCCGGAGGTGGACTTCACCTGGCTGGACTTTGAGCGCGGCGGCCATGGCGTGTTTCTCCTCACTGCCGAGCAGTGCTGTCAGCATCAGGCGCTCTTTCGGTCGCGGGTTAACGGCTAAGCCGCGAGCGATTTATCCGCCAGCTGGGCTCAATGGCGAATAACGCAGTGGGTTATTCGCCCTACGCGGTTCGCTAGCGCGTGGCCATCCAGATCAATAAGCCGGCCTGAAACACACAGAACGCCACCAGGCAGGTGATGGTGAAGCGCAGAGTGCCGTCTTCGCGTGTTAGCGAGGCGAGGCGCTCGTCCTGTTTACGCAACGTCACCTCCTGTTCGCGTAGGTTCTGGTCGGCCTGCTGTAGCATGGCTGCGGCGTCCAGCAGTTCGACGATCTGCACTTTTTCCTTCTGCCAGTCGCTATTCAGTGCGTTGACCCGGGCGGCGCTGTAGGTCGCCTTCAACTGCCGCGGGTCGGGATAATCGACGTCGAAGCCTTGGACGCGCAGGAAGTGGTCACGGCGTAGGCGGGCGTCATCGCTGAGCAGATCCTTCGCCGCTAGCGCGCCGCCTTCGACTTGGTAATGCGCGCATTTTTGCTTGGCCCAGGCGATCCCTTGGGCGAGCAGGAAGCGGCCGAGACCGCGATTGATCGGTTCGATGTGCAGACCACTGTCGAGGCCGAAGCGGACTTCGTTGCTGCGGTGATCGACCCACACCTCCAGCACGTTCTGCTCTTTGCGCACGCGCTGGCCCGGGAGCTCCAGGCTCAGGCGCAGCAGGCTCTGGTCCGGGCTATGCCGTGCGACCCGGCCAAATTGCACGAAGCGCAGCGAACGCACACCGGTGTAGCGATCCGTTGGCAGTGGTGCCAGGCGCAACAGGCGGAACTGCTCCGGGCCCAAGTTGCTCCAGGGATGTGGCAGGGCCGCCGCGGCAACGGCAACGGCAACGGCGGCGTCTGGTTGTGGAGCGTCGGTGTCGGTCATAAGCGGCGTCCTGGTGCGCTAGTGCCAGGTAGAGCACTGGCCTATGACTTATCGGCCGGAGGTTGCATCGCTGTAGGATGGCACTGTGCTATTGCGCAGGATAAAGCTGATGATCTGGTCGGTTAGTTCCCGCGCCAGCGGTAACTGCGGGTTGTTATAGGACGCCAGTTGCTGCTTGATATCTTTCGGGACGATGCGCAGCACATGGTTCATGCCCTCGATCAGCACCAGTTGGGCATCTGGCTTGGCAACTTTAAGCACTTGGGCATCTCTGATGCCGACCTGAATGTCGTGGCTGCCCTGGATGATCAGAGTCGGTATACGCAGCTTGGCGAAGGCTGCAGCGGGCTCTTGGCGAAACAGCGAGATCAGGTAGGGCTGCACACTGGGGCGGAACAGGACCTGCAACTCATCGGGTACTTCCTGCTCGGTTTGCCCGGCTTTCAGATCGTCGATCAGCTGTTCGCTCTGCGCCAGCAACGGTCGCGGCAGGCGCAAGCGTAGTTGTTCTCGCAGTACCTGGTCGATCGGGCGAGAGCTGCCGGCGATGGAAATAAGCGCATCGGCGCCAGCGGCTGTGGCGGCGAGGCTGGCGATCAGCGCACCTTCGCTGTGGCCGATCAGGGTCAATTGGCCGAAGCGCGGGTCGGCCTTGAGTTGCTGCCCCCAGGCTGCCGCATCGGCAACATACTGCTCGACGCTGAGGTCGCGTTCATCCGGCGTGGCCGCCTGACTGGCGGCCACGCCACGTTTGTCGTAGCGCACGCTGGCAATTCCGTGTTTGGCCAGCGCCTGGGCCAGGCGCTTGAGGTTGTCGTTATGTCCGCCGCTGGGGTTGTTGCCGTTGCGGTCGGTCGGGCCGGAACCAGCGATCAATAGGGCGACCGGCACCGGAACAGCGGTTTTCGGCAGCAGCAGAGTGCCGTGCAACTCGCCGCTGCCGGTGTCCAGGCTAATCGGGCGTTGCAACACGGTGTAGGGCGTGGCCTGGGCCAGGCCGGTAAGCAGAGGGAGGATCAAGGCGAGCACTCGCAGCATGGGGCGGCTACTTAAAAAGGAAAGTAAGCGGTTGGAAGCGCCGCTTGGAGTCTGTCGGGCTTAGGCGTCCGTAGCAGGACAGTTCTAAGTCCGACAGACTCCTGAGGATAAGGTTCGAGGATGAACTGCTTGGGCACGGCGGGTATACTCCTCGGCCTTTGTTTGTGGCTGATTTTCGCGGAGCGTCCTGCATGTCCGGCAATACCTACGGCAAGCTGTTCACTGTCACCACCGCTGGCGAGAGCCATGGCCCGGCCCTGGTCGCCATCGTTGACGGCTGCCCGCCGGGGCTGGAGCTGTCGTTGACCGACTTGCAGCGCGACCTCGATCGGCGCAAGCCGGGCACCAGCCGCCACACCACGCAGCGCCAGGAAGCCGACGAGGTCGAGATTCTCTCCGGGGTGTTCGAAGGCAAGACCACGGGCTGCCCGATTGGCCTGCTGATCCGCAATACCGACCAGAAGTCCAAGGACTACTCGGCGATCAAGGATCTGTTCCGCCCAGCCCACGCCGACTACACCTATCAGCACAAATACGGCATCCGTGACTATCGCGGCGGCGGCCGCAGTTCTGCCCGCGAAACCGCCATGCGCGTAGCGGCGGGTGCCATCGCCAAGAAATACCTGGCGACTCTGGGCATTACCGTGCGCGGCTATATGAGTCAGCTCGGTCCGATCGAGATCCCGTTCAAGAGCTGGGATTCGGTCGAAGAAAACGCTTTCTTCAGCCCCGACGCGAGCAAGGTGCCAGAGCTGGAGGCCTATATGGACCAGTTGCGCCGCGATCAGGATTCGGTCGGCGCGAAGATCACCGTGGTCGCTGAGGGTGTGATGCCTGGCCTGGGCGAGCCCATTTTCGACCGCTTGGATGCGGACCTGGCCCATGCGCTGATGAGCATTAATGCGGTGAAAGGCGTGGAGATCGGCGCCGGCTTCGCCAGCATCGCCCAGCGCGGCACTGAGCATCGGGATGAACTGACCCCGCAAGGTTTTCTCAGCAATAACGCCGGCGGGATTCTCGGCGGGATTTCCTCCGGCCAGCCGATCGTGGCCCATCTGGCGCTGAAGCCGACTTCCAGCATCACCACGCCGGGTCGCTCGATCGATGTGGACGGCAACCCGGTCGAGGTGATCACCAAAGGGCGCCACGACCCGTGCGTCGGCATTCGCGCCACGCCGATTGCCGAGGCGATGATGGCCATCGTGTTGTTGGATCATCTGCTGCGTCATCGTGGGCAGAACGCTGGCGTGCAAGTGAATACACCGGTGCTTGGGCAGTTGTGATTGCTTTATGGCGGGTGCTGCGTAGGTTGGCGCTGAGCGCAGCGATGCCCAACATGCAGGGCAAAGGCCTGCCAGCACCCACCCTGCACCATTACGTCACGCCGAACCACCCCGAACTCAGGCAAGGCTGCCATCGCAGATCAAGCTTCGGACGGTACAAAGCTCAGCAGCAACCTACGCGCCAACCCATGTTCAGCGTATGAGCGATATTCCTTACTGGCGGCTGTCCAGCTTCTACCTGTTCTACTTCGCCTTGCTGGGCGCTACGGCGCCCTTTTTGGCCTTGTATTTCGACCACCTGGGGTTTTCCAGCGCACGGATCGGCGAGCTGGTGGCGATCCCCATGCTGATGCGTTGCGTGGCGCCGAATCTCTGGGGCTGGCTCGGTGATCACACGGGGCGGCGGCTGGCTATCGTGCGCTTTGGCGCGCTGTGCACCCTGATTTGCTTCAGCCTGATCTTCATCAGCAAAAGCTATGCCTGGCTGGCGCTGATCATGGCGCTGCATGCGTTCTTCTGGCATGCGGTGTTGCCGCAGTTCGAAGTGATCACGCTGGCCCACCTGAAAGAGCAGGCCGCGCGCTATAGCCAGATTCGCCTGTGGGGCAGCATCGGCTTCATTCTCACGGTGGTCGGGCTGGGCAAGCTGTTCGAGCTGCTCAGTCTGGACGTCTATCCCTGGGCCTTGATCCTGATCATGGGCGGCATCGTCATCAGTAGTTGGTGGGTGCCCAATGCGCAGCCGCAGGCTCGGGCCGGTCGGCTGGGCGAGGGCGGTTTTATCGCCCAACTGCGCCGGCCCGGGGTGCTGGCTTTTTATAGTTGCGTGGCGTTGATGCAGCTCAGCCACGGCCCGTATTACACCTTCCTGACCCTGCACCTGGAGCACCTGGGCTACGCACGCGGTTTGATCGGCCAGCTGTGGGCGCTGGGGGTGGTGGCGGAGGTATTGCTGTTCCTGGTGATGGCGCGGATTCTCCAGCGGTTTTCCTTGCGCCAGGTGTTGATGGCGAGCTTTCTACTGGCCGCGCTGCGTTGGCTGCTGTTGGGCAACTTTGCCGAGCACCTGCCGGTGCTGCTGGTCGCGCAACTGATGCACGCGGCGACTTTCGGCAGCTTTCACGCAGCGGCCATCCATTTCGTGCAACGTAGCTTCGGCCCGCAACAACAGGGCCAGGGCCAGGCGCTGTATGCGGCGCTGGCTGGCACCGGTGGGGCGTTGGGCGCGTTGTACTCCGGCTATAGCTGGAACACCTTGGGGCCGGCCTGGACCTTTGCCATCGCCAGCCTGGCGGCATTGGCTGCTGCGGTTATCATCGGCATGCGCTTGAAAGACACTGAATTGACAGCGACTGAATTAAACGAGGAGCGGGCATGAGCCGCGAACAACTGGCCCAGGAAGTCATTGAAGCCGGACGCTTCCTCTACGGCCGTGGCTGGTCGCCAGCTACCAGCAGCAACTATTCGGCGCGTTTGTCGGTTCACGAAGTGCTGCTGACCGTGTCCGGCAAGCACAAGGGCCAGCTCGGCATTGATGATCTGTTGGCCACCGATCTGGCCGGCAATAGCCTGGAGGCGGGCAAAAAGCCCTCGGCGGAAACCTTGTTGCACACGCAGTTGTATGCCTGGAAGGCGGAGATCGGCGCGGTGCTGCACACTCACTCTGTTAACGCCACCGTACTGTCGCGGCTGACCGCAGGCGATCATCTGGTCTTTGAAGATTACGAGTTGCAAAAGGCTTTTTCCGGTGTCTCGACGCATGAGTCGAAAGTCGTGGTGCCGATCTTCGACAACGACCAAAACATCGCCCGCCTGGCCGGCAGGGTGCAGCCCTGGCTGGAGGCCAACCCGGAGTGCGTCGGTTACCTGATCCGTGGCCACGGTCTTTATACTTGGGGGCCGAGCATGAGCGACGCATTGCGTCAGGTAGAAGCTTTCGAGTTTCTCTTCGAATGTGAGCTGAAAGTGCGCGCCTTGCAGCGCTGAGCACAGATTCCGTACCTGAATGCTGGGTTTCACTTCGTTCTACCCAGCCTACGAGGCCGAGTACAACCTCCGTAGGCTGGGTAGAGCAGAGCGAAATCTGGCCTCTATCGATTGCCGCTGGGTTTCGGCAAAAAAAGCCTCTACCCAGCCTACGAGCGGTGGTCAACACCCGCAGAGGAAAACCATGAGCAGCCTGACCGTCTACCACGAAGCCTCCCCCGATCTGCCGAACAAGGTGTTGACCCATCTGGAAGACATCGCCTCGACCCTGGCCGCGGTCGGCGTGCGTTTCGAACGTTGGCAAGCCACTGCACCAATAGCCGCCGGCGCGGGGCAGGATGAAGTGATCGCCGCCTATCGCCCGCAGATCGAGCAACTGATGAGCGAGCGCGGTTATGTCACCGTCGATGTGGTCAGTTTGACCAGCGATCACCCGCAGAAGGCCGAACTGCGCGCCAAGTTCCTCGATGAACATCGTCATGCCGAGGACGAGGTGCGCTTCTTCGTCGCTGGTCGCGGCTTGTTCACCCTGCATATCGAAGATTATGTCTACGCCGTGCTCTGCGAGAAAAACGACCTGATTTCGGTGCCCGCTGGCACCCGGCATTGGTTCGATATGGGCGAGCATCCGCATTTCGTGGCGATTCGGCTGTTCAATAATCCTGAGGGTTGGGTCGCGCAGTTCACTGGCCAAGACATCGCCAGCCATTTCCCGCGCTTGGAAGACTGATCCCAGGCATGATCATTCCCACGCTCCCGCGCGGGAACGCAGCCGGGACGTTCCGTGTCCTCAGGCACCGAGACGCCGGACGCAGAGCGTCCAGCACGGGTCCCCACGCTGGAGCATGGGAACCATCAATTTCTGGAGTTACCCATGTCCATCAAAGCCATTCTCACCGACATCGAAGGCACCACCAGCGCAGTGAGTTTTGTTTTCGATGTGTTGTTTCCCTATGCCGCGCGCCATTTACCGGATTTCGTCCTGAACAACGCCGAGCAACCGGCTGTGGCGGCGCAACTGGCAGCTGTGCGGGCCGAGAGTGGTGAAGCCGAGGCGGATCTGCCGCGGGTCGTCGAAATCCTTCTCGAGTGGATTGCCGAAGACCGCAAAGCTACGCCGCTCAAGGCGTTGCAAGGAATGATCTGGGCCGAGGGCTATAAAGCGGGACAACTCAAAGGGCATGTCTACCCGGATGCGGTAGAAGCGCTGAAACGTTGGAAGGAGGAGGGTTTTGAGTTGTATGTCTACTCCTCCGGCTCGATCCAGGCGCAGCAACTGATTTTTGGCTGTTCGGTCGCCGGTGACCTGACGCCGCTATTCTCCGGCTATTTCGACACCACCTCCGGACCCAAGCGCGAGGCTGCGTCCTACACCCGCATCGCCGAGCGCATCGGCCGCCCGGCGGATGAAATCCTCTTCCTTTCGGACATCGTGCAAGAGCTGGATGCCGCCCAGCAGGCCGGTATGCAGACCTGTGGCTTGGCCCGCGAGGGGGGGGAATTGCCGGGGCATCCGGCTGTGGCCAGTTTTGCGGTGATCGACCTCAACGGCTTCTAAATCATCTCGACGTAGGGTGGATCAGGCCATCGGCGATAATCCACCAGCCGGCCGGGTCGGTTGGCGATTGGCGGCACCTTCGGTGCCGGTGGTGGGTTTTAACCCACCCTACATTGAGCGCAATACGGAACCTCTGGCCCAGCGACTATCCTACGGGGGCAACCCTTCACACAGGAATGTCATCATGGATTCTACGTTTAGCGGCCTGATCGGCCTGATCATTCTGGCCCTGGATATCTGGGCGATTCTCAATGTGATCAAAAGCGGCGCAGAAACCGGGATGAAGATCATCTGGGCGCTGCTGATCCTGTTTCTGCCAGTGCTGGGCCTGATTATCTGGGCCGTCGCCGGGCCGCGCGGTAATGTGCGGATTTAGCCGAGCCTTCGAAAGTGGCTGTTTCCAACGCCGTATAGCGCGCGAAGCCCGCAGAAGTTTTTCAACGGCCTTTTAGAGTAACCACGCGCCTTCCAGCTGCAGCAGCAGTTGCTTGCGCTCCAAGCCGCCGGCGTAACCGGTGAGGGTGCCGTTGCTGCCGATCACTCGGTGACAAGGGATCACCACGGCAATCGGGTTGGCGCCATTGGCGGTGCCGACGGCGCGCACGGCTTTCGGCCGAGCAATCCGCTGGGCTAAATCGGCATAGCTGCAGGTGCGGCCGAAAGGGATTTCCAGCAGCGCCCGCCAGACTTCACGCTGGAACGGCGTACCGGCCGGCGCCAGGCGCAGCTGGAACTGTTGGCGCTGGCCGGCGAAGTACTCGTCTAGTTGCCGGCAAGCGTCATCCAGTTGCTGCGCGGCGGCTTGCCAGTCCTGCGCCAGTTCCCAGGGTTGTGCTGCATTCATATGCAGCAGGCGCAGGCCCTCGTCATCGCCGGCGAGCAGCAGGGGGCCGAGTGGGCTGTCGTGGTAGCGGTAATACATGGCTTCAATCCTCTGCGTAGCTTTGCCAGAGATACATGGCGGCGTAGGCGCGCCAGGGGCGCCAGGTTTCGGCCCGAGCCGCGAGTATGCGGGCGTTAATGCCGTCATCGCCCCAGATCCGCGCCTTCAGCAGACCCAAGTCGCTGACCGGGAAGGCATCCGCCACGCCAAATGCGCGCAGGGCGATATATTCAGCGGTCCAGGGGCCGATACCCGGCAGTGCGCAGAGGCGCTCGACCAGCGCTTCTACGCCGTCATCGGCATGCAGTGCAAGAGTGCCCTCATGTACGGCGCGGGCAAAGCGCTGCAGGGTTTCCACGCGCTTGCCAGGCATGCCGATGCCGTCCAGCACGCTACCGGCGATGGCTTCGGCAGTCGGGAACAAGCGTTGCGGCCCATCTGCTGGCGCGTCCGCCAGCGTTTCGCCCAGTCGCGTCACCAGACGCCCGGTGATAGTCACTGCGGCCTTGACGGTGACTTGCTGACCGATGATGGCGCGCACCGCCTGTTCGAACGGATCAAAGGCCGTGGGTAGACGCAGGCCAGGGTAACGCTCCACCAAGGGTGCCAACAGCGGGTCGGTGCGAAGGTGGGCGGCAATCAGCGCGGTGTCGGCATCTAGGTCGAACATCCGCCGCACCCGTTTTACCAGCGGCTGGGTCAGGCTGCTGGCGGAAGGGCTCAGGCTTAGCTCCAGAGCCGCTTCTTCGGCCAGCGGACGCAGCTTGAACCAGCCGCTGGTGGTACCCAGTTGGAAGTTGCGGTGGTAGCTGTGTGGCGTCAAGCGTTCCACCGCGGGCAGGCAGCGCAAGGCGAAGTACTGCTGGAACTGCTGCCAGCTCCAGGGCATCAGATAGGGTAGGCGGACTACGGTAGCAGGCAGTTCAGGGGTGTCGTTCATGGGTTGACGATAGCGTCCTGCCCCCTGGGCTGTCTTCCCGTAACTTGCTTTTGAATCCGTTCTAAGCATTTTTCGCGGTGCTTTCTGACCAGTTGTAGCCGATCCAAGGTTCGACCTGTCATGGCTGCCCACGTAGAATGCGCGCCTTTCATGGGCGCAAGGAGCTTGACGAGCCTGCGGATCGTCGGCCGCTTTTGGCTTTCGATACCCCAAGCCGACAGGCTCCAAGCCCTTCGTTTGGTTGACGGCAGGACAGAGGAGATAGACCCATGAGCGATTATCAAGAGACCCTCTACGAAGGCTATGGCCAGCGCTTTCGCATGGACAAGCTGCTGCACGAAGTGCGTACCGAACACCAGCATCTGGTGATTTTCGAGAACCCGCGCATGGGCCGGGTGATGGCGCTGGACGGCGTGATCCAGACTACCGAAGCCGACGAATTCATTTACCACGAGATGCTCACCCACGTGCCAATCCTCGCCCACGGCGCGGCCAAGCGGGTACTGATCATCGGCGGTGGCGACGGTGGCATGCTGCGCGAAGTGAGCAAGCACCGCACGGTCGAGCACATCACCATGGTCGAGATCGACGGCACCGTGGTCGAGATGTGTAAAGAATTTCTGCCGAACCACTCCAAGGGCGCCTATGACGACCCGCGGCTGAATCTGGTGATCGATGACGGCATGCGTTTCGTTGCCACCACCGAGGAGAAGTTCGATGTGATCATCTCTGACTCCACCGACCCGATCGGCCCGGGTGAAGTGCTGTTTTCCGAGAACTTCTACCAAGCCTGCCGTCGCTGCCTGAACGAAGGCGGCATCCTGGTCACCCAAAACGGTACGCCCTTCATGCAGCTCAGTGAGGTACAGACCACTGCCAGCCGCATGGATAGCCTGTTCGCCGATTGGCACTTTTACATGGCGGCAGTGCCGACCTATATCGGCGGCGCCATGACCTTCGCCTGGGGCGCGACCAACGCCGAGCTGCGCAAGCTGCCGCTGGACACCCTGCGCCAGCGCTTCGTCGGCAGCGGTATCGTTACTCGCTATTACAACCCGGAAGTTCATCTGGGCGCTTTCGCTCTGCCGCAGTACGTGCTGCAAGCGGTGAACAAACCGAGTAATGACTGAGTAAGAGCTGCGTCAGGAAAAGGGGGGCTCGCAGGCCGTGTGAAAACGTAGCGAGCGAAGGTTAGACAAGGCGCAACGCAGCGAAGCGGAGTAACAGCCGCAGGCTGGTCCGAAGGGCGAGCGCCAGCGAGTCAAAACTGGCGAGAAAGCGCACGACTGCAGGGATGCAGGAGGTAGAGCGAAGCAGGATGCCCGAGCCGAGTTTACGAGTGGTAAATGAGCATTTTGAGCCTGTTTTTAACGCCGTATAACCGAGCGCAGTAGTTTTCACACGGCCTGCTCGGGGCGACTCCCTGTTGGGCATCGCTGTGCCCAGCACCAACCTACGAGGCTGTCTTTTGCCCGTGTGCAGCTCGATAAAGGCTTGCGGTCGCACATTGCTCACAGGGTCGAGGACCGCAGATGCGCGGCCTGAAACCTACAAAATTTTCACATCGCATAGCGGAAAATCGCGCCGCGATGCCAAACAGTACAGTGCTTGGCTCAAGCCGTGGCGGAGCAAAGCTGACGACATCAGCGTTCGCCCTGGTTTAAATGCACTGAGCTCGTTGAGGGGGTAATGCCGACGGCTGATGGGCCAGCGAGGACGCCACGCCCAGGGCGCGGCTGCTTGATAGTGGACCGTGTCGGCCAGCTACAGGTTATCCTTGCGCCCCTGCGCTCAGCACCGATCCCCATTGCTCTTGCTTGCGGCCGGTTATTCATGGCGGAGCAGGGCTGCAATCGCAGCATTGAAATCAAACGTCTACCGAACGGATCTTAAACACCATGGCTAACACGGACGCCCTGAGTAACAAGCACTCCTCATCGCGCTTATTCCGCCCGACTGTGAAAAGTCACCTCGCGTTCACGCTCTTGAGCGCCTTGGCCTTACTGCTGATGTACTCGCTGCTGCGCGTGGCCCTGCTGGTCTACAACCGCGAACTGATCGGTGTGACCCCAGCCGCGACTTTTGCCGAAGCCTTTTTCAACGGCGTGCGCTTCGACCTGCGGGTGGTGGTATTTGCCTGCGTGCCGTTGCTGCTGGCGTTGTTCAGCGTTCGCGCCATGGCGGCTCGCGGCCTGCATCGCATCTGGCTGACGGCGTTCGCCAGCATCACCCTGTTTCTCGGGCTGACCGAGCTGGATTTCTACCGCGAGTTTCACCAGCGTCTGAACAGCCTGGTGTTCCAGTATTTCCAGGAAGATCCGAAAACTGTCCTCAGCATGCTCTGGAACGGCTTCCCAGTTGGCCGCTACCTGCTGGCCTGGGCGCTGGCGACCTGGCTGCTGGCCAAGCTGTTCAAGGGCCTCGACTTCCTCAGTCGACCGCAAGCTACGGTGGTGCTGCCGTCCTCTGCCACCAGTCATTCGGCGCCTTGGCACTGGCGTGGTATGGCGTTTGTGCTGTGTCTGGCACTGGCCGTTCTGGCGGCGCGCGGTACCGTGCGTCAGGGGCCACCGCTGCGCTGGGGCGATGCCTACACCACCGATTCGATGTTCGCCAACCAACTCGGCCTGAACGGCACCCTGACTCTGGTCTCGGCGGCCAAGGCCAGCTTCTCCTCGCACCGAGACAACGCCTGGAAGTCGACCATGCCGGATGCCGAAGCCCTGCAGGCTGTCCGTGAAATGCTGCTGACACCGAACGACAAGCTGGTGGATACCGACAAGGCCGCCATCCGCCGCGACTTCACGCCGCCGGCCGATGGCACGCTACCGGTCCGCAATGTGGTGGTAATCCTCATGGAGAGCTTCGCCGGCCACTACGTCGGCGCCTTGGGTAGCCCGGATAACATCACTCCGAACTTCGACAAGCTGGCTAAAGAGGGCCTGCTGTTCGACCGTTTCTTCTCCAATGGCACCCATACCCACCAGGGCATGTTCGCCACTATGGCCTGCTTCCCCAATCTGCCCAGCTTCGAGTATCTGATGCGCATGCCGGAAGGCGGCCACAAGTTCTCCGGTTTGCCGCAACTGCTCAGTGCTCGCGATTACGACAATCTGTACGTCTACAACGGCAACTTCCAGTGGGACAACCAATCGGGGTTCTTCAGCAACCAAGGCATGACCGACTTCGTTGGTCGTGAGGATTTTGTCGACCCGGTGTTCATGGACCCGACCTGGGGCGTGTCCGACCAGGACATGTTCGACCGCGGTGCGGCTGAGTTGGAGAAGA
This sequence comes from Pseudomonas cavernicola, assembly GCF_003596405.1. Lineage (NCBI taxonomy): Bacteria > Pseudomonadati > Pseudomonadota > Gammaproteobacteria > Pseudomonadales > Pseudomonadaceae > Pseudomonas > Pseudomonas cavernicola. The sequence goes on along the minus strand of NZ_QYUR01000002.1, from coordinate 1,968,233 downwards.
ACTTTGGCGAAAAGCCGTTCTATGCCTTGCTGCAAACCTTGTCCAACCACACGCCATACGCCTTGCCAAAAGACTTGCCGGTAGAGCGCGTTAGCGGTCATGGCTCACTGGATGAGCACCTGACCGCCATGCGTTATTCCGACTGGGCTCTGGGCCAGTTCTTCGAGAAGGCGCGCAAAGCGCCGTACTTCAAGGACACCCTGTTCGTCATCGTCGGCGACCATGGCTTCGGCAGTAACGAACAACTGACAGAGATGGACCTGTACCGCTTCAACGTGCCGTTGCTGCTGATCGCTCCGGGCATTCAGGAAAAGTTCGGCGCCACCCGCGACACTGTTGGCACCCAGATCGACATCGTGCCGACCATCATGGGCCGCCTAGGTGGCGAAGTACGGCACCAGTGCTGGGGCCGTGACCTGCTCAACCTGCCGGAAGGCGATCATGGTGTTGGCGTGATCAAACCTTCTGGCGGCGAACAGACCGTTGCCATCGTCACGCCCAATCGCATCCTGATTCAGCCCAAGGGCTTTGAGCCGCGCCTGTATGACTACCAACTAGGGGCGAACTCGAAAGCTGAACGCGTGCCGGGCGATATTGACCCCGTGCTGAAGAAGAAGCTCGAAGCCTTCCTGCAAACGGCAACCAAGAGCCTGCTGGGCAACACGGCAGGGGTTGTGGACGGAAAGCCGGGTAGCAGTTGATAAAACTGCTTGAGTAATAAAAAGGGGCCATAAGGCCCCTTTTTATTGTTTGGTCGAGAAAGGTGGAAGCGGAAAGTAAAACCGGATTTTTTACTCTAACGTCGCAATTAATAGGCCGGCTTATCCACAGCGAAGCGGTGGGTAAGCCGGTCTTGGTTGAAATGCCTTGTTAGCTTTCTTCACTCAATAGATGCTCTATTTGGCGAGTGCTTTCTTTATGAGGCCAATAACTGCAATCAATACGGCACCGCCCACGCCACCGCTGGCAATACTTCCAATGACGCTGCCAAGATCCATGCCCCCCGTGCCCGCTGCGACTCCCAGCATGCCAAGCAACTGACCGCCAAGCCCACCACCTATAATACCGGCAATAGAGTTACCGAGAGTGCCCAAGGATGAATCCTTCATCAAAGAACCAGCCGCATTTCCACCAATAGCACCGCTGATCAATTGAATAATTAAAGGTAGTAGCGTTTCCATAGTGGTTCCTCATTAGTTAACTATGTGAATACTAGATGCAAACCATAATTTTGCACCTTGCTGACAATTGGATCATTCCACTTTTTTTAAAAGCTAATCACTATTAGGTGGCATCAATACTGCGTTTATTCGCGATAACATTTTGCATAAAGCTCGATATCTCATTGTTAAGTCGCTGATTCTTTCAGCCTAAGCAGACAAGCACGACATTGCGAAACAAGCTTGCGTACTGTTAGCAGAGCGATTCATTTCATACGGTAGACTTCAGCTGCCAGCACTGCTGGCTATCGGCCAGTGTCTTATCGGCAAACTAAGGGGAGGGTGAGCATTAACGCTCGGCGCCGTAGCGCAAGGTTCTGTACGAAAAGTACCTAGCGCTGTTGCTGCGTGCGGTACTGCCTGGGGGGCACACCCTTCCAGCGTTTGAAGGCGTGGATAAAGTTGGAGACTTCGCCATATCCCAAACGCTCGGCGATTTCTTCCAGGGTTAGCCCGCCGGTGGCCAGTAGTTCTTCGGCCAGGGCCTGGCGCACTTCCTCAAGCAATTGCCGAAAGCTGCTGCCTTCCTCGATCAGGCGGCGGCGTAGGGTGCGTGAGGTCATGTGCAGTTCGCTGGCCAGTTGTTCCATGGCTGGCAGTTGCCCTGGCTGGGCCAGCAGGCGATTGCGGATGCGCCCACTGAGACCCGCCCGCACGCGGCGTTTGGCCAAGAGCGCTTGGCACTGTTGCTCGCAATGCAGGGCCACTTGTGGGTTGGCGCCGGGCAGGGGACGGTCGAGCAAGTCGCGGTCGAGGACGATACGGTTTTCCGCGGCATTGAAGGTTGGCGTCAGGCCGAACAACTCTTGATAAGGCGTCAAGTCGCTGGGGGCAGGGATGCGGAAGCTGGCGCGCTTAAGCGGCAGACGGATGTTGGTCAGATCGCGCTGGATGCTCATTACTCCGGCGGCGTCGCGTTCGAGGATGAAGCTGCGCAGGTCTTCGGGCACGTTGCGCTCGTCGAGCAGTAGATGCGCTTCATCGCCGATTTCTTCCAGGCGCATGCCGTGGAAGGCGTAAGTCAGGTCCAGATAGCGCAGGCCCAGTTGCGCGGCGCTGCGGAAGGTCGGGCTGCTGAGCAGGGCGAACCCCCAGATGCCATAGGTGTTGAGGTGGTAGCGCATACCGGCCTTGAGGCCGATACCGGGCAGGTGGCCGAGGGCGCCGACCAGATTGCGGATCAGGCTTAGCTCCTGTTCGGCATCGATTTCCGCGCCCGGATCAGCCAGTAGCGCTAAATCCAGGCCGCTGCCAGCCAGGCAGCGCTCAAGCGAAAGCCCCTGATCGAGACCGAACTGGGTGAGCAGTTGCACGCTGATGGCACTGCGGCGGGGAGGCCAGGTGGTTTGCGGTTTGTTCGACATGTTGTCCGACATCTTTGTCCGAATCGCACAATTGTTGGCCGACTATGCCATAACGATCCTGCAAGTGGCGCTTTAGCATCTGCTGACTCGCATTGTTTGCGCAGAGAACCATCAGGGATAAAAACAATGATTAAAGCATCCCCGCCAGCCGCGCCTTTGCGCGTGCTGATTATCGGCTCCGGTTTCGGCGGCATGGGTTTGGCCATCCAGCTGCAGAAGGCCGGCATCAGCGACTTTCTGCTGCTGGAGAAGGCTGCCGAAGTCGGTGGCACCTGGCGCGATAACCGTTACCCCGGCGCCGCCTGCGATGTGCCTTCGCACTTGTATTCGTTTTCCTTCGAGCCGAAAACAGACTGGTCGCGCAAGTTCGCCCCGCAGGCGGAGATTTTCGCTTACCTCAAACACTGTTCGGACAAGTACGGCCTGCGTGGGCAGATCCGCTTCAACACGGAAGTGGCTGGTGCCGAGTTCGATGAATCGCTAGGGCTTTGGCGTGTCACGAGCGTCGCAGGCGAGGTGTTCACTGCGCAGGCGTTGGTCAGCGCCTGTGGCCAGCTGAATCGCCCGGCTTATCCACGAATTCCGGGGTTGCAGACATTTCAAGGCGAGGCCTTCCACTCGGCGCGCTGGAATCATGCTTACGACCTGCGCGGTAAGCGGGTGGCGGTTATTGGCACGGGAGCCAGTGCTATTCAGTTCATCCCGGAAATAGCGCCGCAGGTGGCGCAGTTGCATCTGTTCCAGCGTTCGGCGGCATATGTGATCGCTAAACCGGATCGTGCTTACCGCCCCTGGGAGTTGGCCGTGATGCGCCGCTTGCCTGGGTTGCAGAAACTCGACCGGATGCTCAAGTACATCCAGCACGAGTCGCGGGTGTTGGCGTTTTCCACGTTCCCGCCGCTGATGCGGCTGATGAAATTCGCCTTCCGCCTCCACTTGGCGCGGGGCATCAAAGACTCAGGCTTGCGCCACCAGATGACCCCGGATTACCCGATGGGCTGCAAGCGCATTCTCATCTCCAACGACTACTACCCGGCGTTGGCCCGGCCGAATGTGGCGATCGTTAACGACGGCATCAGCGCGGTGACGGAGCGGGGTGTGGTGACGGCCGACGGCCGTGAGCGTGAGGTGGATGCAATCATCTACGGCACCGGTTTTGCTGCCACGGATTTCCTCGCGCCGATGCAGATCAAGGGGCTTGGCGGGCGCGAGTTGAATCAGGCCTGGAAGGAGGGTGCCGAGGCCTATCTGGGCATCAGCGTCAGCGGCTTTCCCAATCTGTTCATCCTGTACGGGCCGAACACCAACCTGGGACACAACTCCATCATTTATATGCTGGAGAGCCAGTTCCCTTATGTGCTGAGCTGTATCAAGCAACTCGCAGCGCAGGGTTTGCGCTATCTGGATGTAAAACCGGCGGTGCAGCAGGCGTTTAACCAGCGTCTACAGAAAGTGATTCATCACTCGATCTGGGAGCAGGGCTGCACCAGTTGGTATAAGACTGCGGCCGGCAAGAACACCAATAACTGGCCGGGGTTCACCTTTACCTATCGCCAACACACTCGCGCGCCGGAGCTTAAGCACTATGACTGCATTCGTTGAATTGCCAGATCGCCAGCGCTTGAGCCAGCGTCTGCTGGCGGGTGTGTTGCGCGGCAGCTTGTACCTGTTGTTTCGCGGCCTGGTCCGCCCGCCGATGCCGATTGCCGGGCAGCGCGCGATTATCCGTGGGCTCACAGCCGCGGCTGTGACGCCACGAGGTATCGAACGCTCCAGTAGCACCCTGGCGGGCAGAGCTTGCGAGTGGCACCGGCCGGCGCAGGACAGTGGCCGTGTGCTGCTGTACCTGCACGGCGGCGCCTACCTGATCGGCTCACCGGCAACCCATCGCAGCATCACCAGCCATTTGGCTAAACGCTGCGCAATGGCGGTGTGTGCGCTGGATTACCGTTTGGCGCCGGAGCACCCTTATCCGGCGGCGTTGGAGGATGCGCTGGCGGCTTATCGCGAGTTGCTCGTGCAGGGCTATACGGCTGAGCAGATCGTGATCGGTGGCGACTCGGCTGGCGGCAATCTGAGCCTGATCACGGCACTGCGTATAAAACAGTTGGGGCTACCGATGCCAGCCGCGCTGGTGTGTTTCTCGCCCTTGACGGATGCGACCTGCAGCCAGCTGCATAAGCCGCCAGCCGGTGACCCGTTGCTTAACCCCGCCTGGATTCAGCAAGCTGCCGGGTTGTTTTGCCCGGCGGGCATGGATCGGCGCGATCCGGGCCTGTCGCCGGCCTATGCCGACTTGACCGGGCTGCCGCCGCTGCTGATTCAGGTGGGGGAGGATGAGCTGCTGTTGAACGATAGCCTGCGCCTCGCCGAGCAAGCCACGGCTGCCGGGGTGACGGTCGTACTGGAGCGCTATGCGGGGTTATGGCATGTATTCCAGGCCCATGCCGGCATGCTCGATGTGGCTGATCTGGCCTTGGCCAGGGTAGCGAACTTTTTGCAGCAGCAGGGGAGCTGAGATGGGCAATATTCTGATTACCGGTGCCGCTTCCGGCATCGGCGCTGCGACCGCGCGCTTGTTCCATGCCCGGGGTTGGAAGGTCGGCTTGCTGGATATCAATCATGCCGCGCTCGCCAGTTTGGCCGCAGAACTGGGTGGCGTTTGGCATGCCGAGTTGGACGTGATCGACCCCGTTGCGGTGCAGGCTGCCTTGGCTGATTTCACCGCGTTGCATCACGGCCAGCTGCGCTTGTTGTTCAACTGCGCGGGCATCCTGCAATGCGGCAATTTCGAGCAGATCGAGATGGCCGAGCACGCGCGGATCGTGCAGATCAACGTACTCGGGTTGCTGCAAATGACGCACGCGGCGTTTCCCTATCTGAAAGCCACGCCGAATGCCCAGGTGATCAATATGGGCTCGGCTTCCGGGCTGTATGGCGTGCCGCATCTGGCCAGCTACTCGGCCTCTAAGTTTGCCGTGCGCGGGCTGACCGAGGCGCTGGAGCTGGAGTGGTGCAAACATGACATACGCGTCGGCGACCTGATGCCGCCATTCGTGCGTACGCCGATGGTTTTCAGCCAACGTTTCGAGGCACCGGTGATGCGCCGCCTGGGCGTTAAGTTGACCGCTGAAGACATCGCTGCGGTTGCTTGGCAACAGGCTCAGGGTTCGGCTGTGCATCGGCCGATCAGCTTGCAGTTCAAGCTGATGTACTGGTCAGGGCAAATCACGCCGCAGTGGCTTAACCGGCTGATCATGGGTTGGCTGAGTCGCGAGTAAGGCGTCCGGCCCCGCCAGGTAGTGGGCTGCGGCGCTGCGTAGAGGGGGGCGTCCCACACCGGTATGCTGCGAAACGCGTGGGCTGAAGCCCACCCTACAGGGGCTCTGAGCTTGCACAAGTCCTGCAAGGGGCGAATTGGCTGGCGGGCTGCTTGGGTGCCGCTGGTCGCCGCTCTCGTCACAAGTTGTTTTCCGGGCCAGCAGATCTGGCCTGAAAGCACTACCCTGCAAGAGACAGCTCTGGTCACTCGCTCTGAGTGCCTGCTGTCGACCAGGCCTCAGCTGTAGGTCTGGCTTGTGCCACATCAAGCAGCTACACGCTTGATCCTCGGGCGGCACGGCCGGCTAGCGTGCCGCGACGTCAGCGCCGTTGCGTTGGCAGCAGCAATGGGAAAGCGGTCTATCCATCCATCGCTTGAGAGGGGGTCGTTTCATGAGCACAGCCTTCCACGATGATGTCAGCAGTAATGTTCTGCGCCGCATGAAAGAGGGTGGTTTTGATTTCGCCCGTATTCATCCAATCGAGTTCTACGCCATTTTCCCGGACGAGGAGCGGGCCCGAATGGCGGCTAAAAACTTTCGCAGTGAATCGCTGAACGCCCAGGTAACCGCGCGGGATGATGGGGCCTGGCACCTACTGATCAGCAAAGTGATGTATGCCACCTACGACGGCATTGGCGACTTCGAGCAGGACTTGGAATTACTGGTCGCACCGCTCGGAGGGGTTCTCGATGGCTGGGGAGTGACCCAGGAGATCAAGGGGCTGCGCGTTTAAGGCGCAGCCTTGGCCACAACTCACCGATTGACCGCGAGGTTGGTCGGTGTTGCCAGATACCCCGCCAAACCAGACATTTCCTTTACTCGACCACGGCACGGCGTTTGCGTCAGACTGAGCAAAAGAGGTAGTTCAGTCATGACCGATATCCTGATTCTCACCCATGTTGATTATTGTCCTGCCGGTCATCTGGCCCATGTGCTCGATGCGCAGGAACTCGACTTTTGCGTGCTGCGCGCCGATTTGGGCGAGTTGCAGGGCTATGACCTCGACCGACCCAAGGCGGTAGCCATCATGGGTGGGCCAATGAGCGCCAATGACCCATTGCCCTGGATTGGGGCAGAAATTGCCGCGTTACGGCATTTTATTCAACGCGATATCCCATTGATCGGCCACTGCCTGGGTGGCCAACTGCTGGCCAAGGCATTGGGCGCCTCGATTCACCGCATGCCTTACAACGAGATTGGTTGGCAGCCGCTCAGTCAATCGAGTCAAGCGGCAGGCAACCCGTGGCTGGCACACCTGCCGGAGGAGTTCCCGGTTTATCAGTGGCATGGCGATACCTTTGACCTCCCTGAAGGCGCGCAGCGTCTGTTATCCAGCCCTTGGTGTCCCAACCAGGCGTTTGCCTGGGGCGATAAGGTGTTAGCGCTACAAGGCCACCCGGAAATGACCGAAGAGTTGGTGCGCCTGTGGCTGACTGACTGGGCTCATCTGCTCGACGAAACGCAATCGAGCCAGCAGCCCCGCAGACAGATGCTCGACGACCTGCCGACCAAGGTGGCGGCCCTTAACCAGGTGGCTGAAGGCTTTTATCGGCATTGGTTGAAGCTGGCGTTTGCTTGAGTTGGATCTGCCGCCAGCCACGTAAAAGGCCTCCAATGGCGTTGGGCTGGAGCTTCTTGTTGGAGCGAACCTGTGACCCACATGGATGTGGGGAATGCGGCAAGCCGTAAGGAACGGCTACCGCCTCGCCAAGCCCTTCAAGCAAGAGCATCGCGAGCAAGATCGCTCCTACAGGTTTTGCGCTTTTCCACTGCACGCCCTGCAACAGCGAACTCAGACTTAGCCCTGCCGATAATGCGCAGCTCGCGCACCCCGCTGAAATCGAGCCCGCCTATGCCAGCCAGAGGCTGATCCGTTGCTGCATTGTCGGCTGCTGTGCCATGGGGCGTGGTGAGCCGAGGCGGGTACTGTGCTGCGCGGTATTGGTGCGTACTATTTCTGCTCGGTTTGTAACCATTTGATCTGTATAGAATAAGTCTGCTGGCTCGGGCTTTGCAGTGCTCCAGTACGTCCGGGTGACAAGGAGTACAGCATGACCCGCACCTTTTACGACGAGATGTACCAGGCAAGCGGCGATTGCCGCCCGCACTACCGGGAGTTCGCCCGTTGGCTGGCGGATACTCCGGCTGAGCTGCTGGCCCAGCGCCGCAGAGAAGCTGACCTGCTGTTCCACCGCGCAGGCATCACCTTCACCCTCTACGGTGATGACCAGGGCACCGAGCGACTGATCCCCTTCGACATCATTCCGCGCAGCATTCCGGCCAGCGAGTGGCGCATTGTCGAGCGCGGCTGCATCCAGCGGGTGCAGGCACTGAATATGTTCCTCGCCGACATCTACCATAACCAGCGCATCATCAAGGCCGGGATCATTCCTGCCGAGCAGGTGCTGGCCAACGAGGGCTACCAGCTGGCGATGCAGGGCCTCGATCTGCACCGTGACCTGTATGCACATATTGCCGGTGTCGACCTGGTGCGCGACGGCGACGGCAGCTACTACGTTTTGGAAGACAACCTGCGCACACCGAGCGGCGTCAGCTACATGCTCGAAGACCGCAAGATGATGATGCGCCTGTTCCCCGAGCTGTTCGCCGCCCAGCGCGTCGCGCCTATCGACCACTACCCGAACCTGCTGCTCGACACCCTGAAGAGCTCCAGCCCGCTGGATAATCCCAATGTGGTGGTGCTCACGCCGGGGCGTTTCAACAGTGCCTATTTCGAGCATGCCTTCCTCGCCCGCGAGATGGGCGTGGAGCTGGTCGAGGGGGCCGACCTGTTCGTTCGCGATGACAAGCTCTATATGCGGACCACCTCCGGCGCCAAGCAGGTGGATGTGATCTACCGGCGTCTCGATGACGCCTTCCTCGACCCGCTGGCTTTCAACCCGGATTCCATGCTCGGTGTGCCGGGGCTGCTCTCGACCTATCGCACCGGCAACCTGGTGCTGGCCAACGCCATCGGCACCGGCGTGGCGGACGACAAGTCGATCTATCCCTACGTCGGCGACATGATCCGTTTCTACCTGGACGAGGAGCCGATCCTGAAGAACGTGCCGACCTGGCAGTGCCGCAAGCCTGAAGAACTGTCCCATGTGCTGGCTAACCTGTCGGAGCTGGTGGTCAAGGAAACCCAGGGCTCCGGCGGCTACGGCATGCTGGTTGGGCCGGCGGCGAGCAAGGCGGAAATCGAAGTCTTCCGGGCGCGGCTGATTGCCAAGCCGGAGGCGTATATCGCCCAGCCGACCCTGTGTTTGTCGACGTGCCCGACCTTTGTCGAGAACGGCATCGCCCCGCGGCATATCGACCTGCGCCCGTTCGTCCTGTCTGGCAGGGAAACCCGCCTGGTGCCGGGCGGTCTGACCCGTGTGGCGCTGCGTGAAGGTTCATTGGTGGTCAACTCGTCGCAGGGCGGCGGCACCAAAGACACCTGGGTGGTGGAGGAGTGACATATGCTGAGTCGTACTGCCTCTGACCTGTACTGGATGTCGCGTTACCTGGAGCGTGCCGAGAACCTCGCGCGGATGCTCGACGTCAGCTATTCGCTGTCGTTGATGCCGCAGGATGGTCGCGGCGATGGCCTGGAAGAACTGGCCCTGCCGCTGCTGATCACCGGCACCCTGGACGAGTACCTGACCCGTCACGGCCCGCTGCATGCCGAGCGCATGCTACATTTCTTCGCCCTCGATGCGGACAACCCGGCGAGCATCTACAACTGCCTGGGAGCGGCGCGCAGCAACGCCCATGCGGTGCGCGGGCGCATCACCGCGGACATGTGGGAGAACATCAACGCCACCTGGCTGGAGATTCGTGGCATCGCCGAGCAGGGGTTGGGGCGTTATGGCATCAGCCGCTTCTGCGAGTGGGCCAAGGAGCGTTCGCACCTGTTCCGTGGCGCCACCTTCGGCACCATCATGCGTGGCGATCCGTACCGCTTTATCCGCCTCGGCATCTTTATCGAGCGGGCCGATAACACCTTGCGCCTGCTCGATGCGCGCTACGAAATGCTCGGCGAGGATATCGACGAAATCGATGGTCGCGCGGCGCGCAGCTACTACCAGTGGAGCGCACTGTTGCGCGCGCTGTCCTCATTCGAAGCTTTCGCCGAGATTTACCGTGGCTCGCCGGGCACGCGCAAGGTGTCGGAGCTGTTGCTGCTGCGGCCAGATGTGCCGCGTTCGTTACGCGCCTGCATGGATGAACTCAACCTGATGCTCGCCAGCTTGCCGGGCGAGAACGGTCGCCCGGCTCAGCGTCTGGCGGCAGAGTTGGAGGCGCGCCTGCGCTACACCAGCATCAACGAAGTCCTGAGTGAGGGCCTGCACGGCTGGCTCACCGATTTCATCCTGCTGGTGCGCCAGCTGGGCCAAGCCATTCAAAGTTCATACCTGGAGGTCGCATGAGACTGTCCATCAGCCACGACACTACCTACCACTACGAAGATCAGGTGCGCGCGAGCATCCAGTACCTGCGTATGACACCCCATGATAGTGAACGGCAGCAGGTGCTCAACTGGGAGCTCAACCTGCCGCGGCCGGTGCGTGCCCAGCTCGACCCTTACGGCAATATCCTGCACGTGCTGACCATGGACGAACCCCATGAATCCATCGTCATCGGCGCCCGCGGCCAGGTTGAGATCGATGAGCTGCGCGAGGCCGAGCACGAGGGCCAGTCGGCCTTGCCATTTTTGCGCGTCACCCGCCTGACGGAGCCGGACCAGGCGCTGCGCGAGTTCGCCAAACAGCAATGCAAGGACCGCCGTGACCGCACGGGGTTGATTGAACTGATGCACGCATTGAATGCGCACATCTGCTACCAACCGGGCACTACCGCGGTCGAAACCAGCGCGGCCGAAGCCTTCGCCGGGCGGCAGGGGGTGTGTCAGGATCACGCCCACGCATTTCTCGCCTGCACGCGCAGCCTGGGTATTCCGGCGCGCTATGTGTCCGGTTATCTGTACACCGACAGCAGCGACCACCTGGCCAGCCACGCCTGGGCCGAAGCCTGGCTGGATGGCGGCTGGTACAGCTTCGATGTGACTAACTGCCTGGCTAAACCCGAGCGGCACCTGAAGCTGGCAATCGGTCTGGATTACCTGGATGCTTGCCCGGTGCGCGGCATGCGCCGTGGGGGCGGCATCGAACAGATGCACGCGCATGTGGAAGTTTCCCCGCTGCTACGCGTACAGCAGCAGTAGCACTGGATACTCGATAGCGCCCGGTGCAGCCTTTCCACTGCACCGGGCGCGCTTGTTCGTTACAGGTGAAGAATGACCTATTGCGTTGCCATGAACCTGGCCGGAGGGCTGGTGTTCGTTTCTGACTCGCGCACCAATGCGGGGGTCGATCACATCGCGACCTTCCGCAAGCTACATGTGTTCGGTGTGCCGGGTGAGCGATTGATCGTGCTGCAAAGCGCCGGCAACCTGGCTACGTCGCAATCGGTGATCAGCCTGCTGCGCCACCGTCTGAACGGGGAGGGCGAGCATTTGCACACTGTGTCGAGCCTCTTCGCCGCCGCCACGCTGGTAGGCGATACCGTGCGCGAAGTGCTGTCCCGCACCGGCGGCGCCACTCTGACCCAGGGCGTCGACCTGGGCTGCTCCTTCCTTCTCGGCGGGCAGATCCGCGGCGAAGCGCCGGCGCTTTACAACCTCTATCCGCAGGGCAACTTCATCGCCTCCACTGAGGACACGCCGTACTTCCAGATTGGTGAAAGCAAATACGGCAAGCCGATCCTGGATCGCGCCCTCAGCCATCAGACGTCCTTGCAGCAGGCGTTGCGTTGCGCGTTGATTTCCTTCGACTCGACCATCCGCAGCAACCTCTCGGTGGGGATGCCTCTGGATCTGCTGGTGTACCGAGCCAACAGCCTGGAGCTGCCCACAGGCTTTCGGGTGCACGAGGGCGATGCCTACTTCGAAGAGATTCGCCAGCAATGGTGCAGCGGTCTGCGCCAGTTGCTCGGTCAATTGCCACCGCCGCCCGGTGACTACTGGGGGTAGTCGCCGCGCAGCTCGGTCGCACCAGAACCGCGTGGGCTGCACAGATTTGTAGGCTGGTGTAGAGCGAAGCGACAAAACGGCAGGAATGCCGTTTTGCACAGCTTTAGCTGCCCGCAGGGCGCACCTCGTGAAACCCAGCAAGCGAGCTAGATTAGCGCCACAAGACGGCTCGCCTTACCAGCTGTCGACCTTGCGCCCGGTCATATGGCGCAGGTAGGCGAGCAACTGGCTCAACTCGCTCTCGCTCAACACAGCCTCGCTAAACCCCGGCATCTTGCCCTGCGGCCAGCGCCGCATGCTCTGCGGGTCGCGGATGTAGGCGGTGAGAAAATCAGCGGCGAAGTACTCGGTCGGGTTATGCGGAATATTCAGATCCGGGCCGAACTGCGAGTCGCCGACAGCATTCAGCCGATGACAGGCCAGGCAGTTTTTCTGGAACAGCGCAAAGCCCGATTGCACGTCTGCGCTGGCCGTGGCAGCCGGCAACAATGCCGGGAAGCGCTCGGTCACTGAAGCGAGTTGGCGGATCTTGGCGACCTGAAACGGCCACTGTTCCGGGCCGATATTGGCGGCTTGCGGGTTGCTCCAGACCAGATAAAACGGCCCTGCGCTCGGTTTTCCCGCGGCCAGCGGTGGCCAGGGCCGAGCCGGGTCTTCCACGGCCAGCCATGCGCGGCTGCCCGTCTTGCTCAGCAACGGTGCGGCCGGCAGTTCGGCGGCAAAGCCATCCAGCGCCACGGCTTGCAGATGATCGCCCGGTTGCACGCCCGCGAGCAGCGCTGCCAGCGGCACAGCGCGATAGGACATGGAGTGCTTGTAGCTGACGTCATTGGCGATCTCGATCTGCTGCGCCTGCGGATGGGTAAGCAGCTCGGCGGTGCTCCAGCTACGGCTGCCCGCGGGCAGTGCCAAAATCAGTTCGGCGGCGTGTAACGGGGTGATGGTCGTCAGCAGAGCGAGAAGCAGTGCGCGCATTTTTAATCCTCAAGAGCCAAAGCGGTTTTCAACTCTTGGTAACCACCGGCGTTGATCACATGCGTATAACCCAATTTTCTCAGCTCATCCTGGGCGATGCCCGAGCGGCGGCCGCTGCGGCAGTAAAGGACGATGGGGGTGTCTTTATCCGAGGTAAGGCTGGCGATCTGTGTATCGATTTGTTCATAACCGATACGGCTGGCGCCGGGCAGGGCGCCTTCGGCAAATTCCTCGGCTGTGCGTACATCGATCAGTAGCGTTTTGGGCTCTGCCAGCGCCTGAACGGCAGCGGTCTGGTCGACCTCAGCGGCAGCGGCCGACAGGCTGAAAAGCAGGACACAACCTGCGAGTAGGGTGCGCATAGCCGTCTCCTTAGGGCATGTCGATGGCACCCTAGCACAATGCCTGAGCCCAATGGCCGGCAGCTAGTGCGGGGGGCGCGCAGTACGGTGACGGTGTTGCTGGCAGGGTTGTTTGCGCCATTGGCGCCGGTAATGGTCGTCGCCGGCCTCGGCAATACGGGTGGCGGTATTTAACGATTGGTTTGATTGCCGTGCGCCTAGTGGCCTGTGTGGCTAGTTCCATTAGTTAGCTTCGGCGCCTGAAGTCGCGATCCAGCGTTGCAATTCCTCGCCGTAGCCCTGCTACGACTCGTCATTGCGCCTTGCCTCGCGACTCCAGGCATCCGAATTTAAGTTAACGAACTAACCGTACAGACCACTCGGTCGCTCGCCCGAGCAAGCCGGGTGGTGTTGGTGTGTTCGAGGTTTTTGTCGTTCGGTTGCTTGCCGTTGCTGTTGGCGTGGTAGCCGCCAGCGCTGCGTTGACTGCCAAAGGCAGTGCGCAGCGACTGGAAAGGGTGACGGTCAACTGATCAGACGCGTTAGGTTGGGAAGAATCAAAATCACCGTGGTGGCAAACACAATCAAGCTGGCTTGCCGGATTTTTGGCTGTTTAAACATGGCCTTCTGCCTTTTGTTCTTGTTGGTGTGGCGCCGAGTACCCGCTCTAAAGGCTTGTCGGGTGGCCGCGTCACGCCGAGGCGTGGACTCGAAAATCGTTCCGGCAAAACCCGGCAACGACACCTAGCCCTTTCAACTCTAGGGGCCGCATCACTCTTCGCTTAGATGACTTGGTATCAAGCAACTTGCTGCTAGTAGCACTCAGTTATGCCCATCAACACACAATCCTTCGGCAACCCTTGCGCCAGACACATTTCCTCCATGGTGGCCAATGGCCGGGCGGCTATTGACCGTTCGTCTGAGCAGAGCGGTCAATAGCCCTGAGCATTTCGGTCATTGAGCGTGTCACCCCTAACGTTAAGGTGTAGCGGCCAAACAAGAACAGGCGATTTCAGGTTCGCTGACGTGCAACCTGAGGTTTACGCCGCTACCTATCCCTCCTAACCGGAGGTCAGAGGACGCCATGACCGAAGCATTCATTTTCGACGCGGTGCGCACACCCCGCGGCAAAGGCAAGAAGGATGGCGCGCTGCACAGCGTCAAACCCGTCAACTTGATCGCTGGCCTGCTCAAGGCCCTGGAAGAGCGTAACAAGCTCGATACCAGCCAGGTCGATGACATTGTCCTCGGCTGCGTAACCCCAGTGGGTGATCAAGGCGCCGACATCGCCAAAACCGCGCCGATGGTGGCTAAGTGGGACGTGAGCGTTTCCGGCCTGCAGGTCAACCGTTTCTGCGCCTCAGGCCTGGAAGCGATCAACCTCGGAGCGATGAAAATCCGTTCCGGTTTCGAAGACCTGGTAGTGGTCGGTGGCGTTGAGTCCATGTCCCGTGTGCCGATGGGCTCCGACGGCGGCGCCTGGGTCATGGACCCGGAAACCAACATCAGCAGCAACTTCGTCCCGCAGGGTATTGGCGCCGATCTGATTGCCACCCTCGAAGGCTTTAGCCGCACCGACGTCGACTCCTTCGCCTTGCGCTCGCAGCAGAAAGCCGCCCGCGCAAGCGCCGACGGCTCGTTCAAGAAGTCGCTAATCCCGGTCACCGACCAGAACGGTGTCGTCCTGCTCGACCACGACGAATTCATTCGTGGCGACTCGACCCTCGAAGGTTTGGGCTCGCTCAAGCCAAGTTTCGAGATGATGGGCCAGATGGGCTTCGACGCGACTGCCATCCGCCAGTACAGCCATGTCGAGCGCATCAATCATGTGCATACCCCAGGCAACAGCTCGGGCATCGTCGATGGCGCCGCGGCCATGCTGATAGGCTCCGCGGCCAAAGGTAAGGAGCTGGGCCTCAAGCCGCGCGCGCGGATTGTCGCCACGGCAGTCACCAGTACCGACCCAACCATCATGCTCACCGGCCCAGCGCCGGCCACCCGTAAGGTGCTGGCAAAAGCTGGGCTGAGCGTGAACGACATCGACCTGTTCGAAGTGAACGAAGCCTTCGCCTCGGTGGTGATGAAGTTCATGAAGGATATGGGTGTGTCGGAAGACAAGGTCAACGTCAACGGCGGCTCCATCGCCATGGGCCACCCACTCGGCGCCACCGGCTGCGCCATCGTCGGCACCCTGCTCGATGAACTGGAGAAGCGCAACCTGCGCTATGGCCTCGCCACGCTGTGCGTTGGCGGCGGTATGGGTATTGCCACGATTATTGAAAGAGTTTGAGTCGGGAGAACAACAATGACTGACGCCATCCGTTACGAAAAAGGCCAGGACAATATCGTCGTCCTGACCATCGACATGCCCGGCCAGAATGCCAACACCATGAACGCGGTCTACCGCGAGGCCATGGGCAAAACCGTTGCGCGCCTGGAAGCCGAGAAGGACTCTATCGCTGGTGTAATCATCACTTCGGCGAAGAAAACCTTCTTCGCCGGCGGCGATTTGAATGAGTTGATTAAGGTCAGAAAAGCCGACGCCAACGATTTCTACCAGATGATTCTGCGCATCAAAGGCCAACTGCGCCGTCTGGAAAGCCTCGGCAAGCCTGTAGTCGCAGCCATCAATGGTGCGGCTCTCGGCGGCGGCTGGGAAATTTGCCTGGCGTGCCATCACCGCATCGCCCTGGACAGCAGCAGCGTGCAACTCGGCCTGCCGGAAGTTACCTTGGGCCTGTTGCCAGGTGGCGGCGGTGTGGTGCGGATGGTGCGCATCCTTGGCTTGGAGAAGGCATTCCCATACCTGTTAGAAGGCAAAAAAGTCCGCCCGCAGGATGCACTGAAAGCCGGGCTGATTCACGACATCGCCGCTAACGCGGACGAGATGCTGGCCAAGGCCCGCGCCTGGATCGCCGCCAACCCAGCGGCCGTGCAACCGTGGGATGTCAAAGGTTACAAGATCCCCGGTGGTACACCGTCCAGCCCGAACGTGGCACAGATGCTCGCCATCGCTCCGTCCGTGTTGCGCGACAAGACCAAAGGCTGCTTCCCAGCGCCGGAGAAGATCATGTGCGCGGCTGTGGAAGGCGCCCAGGTCGACTTCGACACCGCACAAATCATCGAAGCGCGTTACTTCACCGAGCTGACCACCGAACAGGTGGCGAAGAACATGATTGGCACCTTCTGGTTCCAGCTCAATGAAATCAACGCCGGCGGCTCGCGTCCGAAAGGCCCGGCGCCCCATGTCACCCAGAAAGTCGGTGTGCTCGGCGCCGGCATGATGGGCGCGGGTATCGCCTACGTTTCGGCGCTTGCCGGTATCGACGTAGTGCTGAAAGACCTCTCCGTGGAAGCGGCCGAGAAGGGCAAAAGTTACTCCGTTAAGTTGCTGGAGCAGAAAGTTGCCCGTGGCCAGATGAGCGCCGAGAAGCGTGACGGCATCCTCGCGCGGATCAAGGCTACGGACAACGACGCGGACTTCGCAGGTTGCGATCTGATCATCGAAGCGGTGTTCGAAGACCGCGAACTGAAAGCCAAGGTCACCGCCGCTGCCGAGCGTAATGCGCTGAGCGATGCGGTGATCGCTTCCAACACCTCGACCTTGCCGATCAGCGGCCTGGCCAAGGCGGTGCAGAAGCAGGACAAGTTCATCGGCCTGCACTTCTTTAGCCCGGTGGACAAAATGCCGCTGGTGGAAATTATCAAGGGCGAGCACACCAGCGACGAAACCCTGGCGCGTGGCTTCGACTACGTGTTGCAGATCCAGAAGACACCGATCGTCGTGACCGACAGCCGTGGCTTCTTCACCTCACGCGTGTTTGGCACCTTCACCAACGAAGGTGTGGCCATGCTCGGCGAGGGTGTGAATGCGGCGATGATCGAAACCGAAGCGCGCAAAGCCGGCATGCCGGTCGGCCCGCTGGCGATCTCCGATGAAGTCTCCATGAGCCTGATGACTCACATCCGCGCTCAGACCATCAAGGACTTGCAAGCGGAAGGTAAAGCCATCGCGCAGCACCCGGCATTCGCGGTCATCGACCTGATGGTCAATGAGTTCAAACGCCCAGGAAAAGCGGCCAATGGCGGCTTCTACGATTACCCGGCGAACGGCAAGAAACAGCTGTGGCCTGAGCTGAAAGCCCGTTTCGAGAAGCCTGACGCACAAATCTCCCAGGAAGACGTGCGCGACCGCATCTTGTTCATCCAGGCCATCGAAACCGTGCGTTGCGTGGAAGAGGGCGTACTGCTTTCGACCGCTGACGCCAACATCGGCTCGGTCTTCGGCATCGGCTTTGCCGCCTGGACCGGCGGGGCACTGCAGTTCATCAACCAATATGGCTTGCAGGATTTCGTCGCCCGGGCACAGTACTTGGCCGAGCAGTATGGCGAGCGCTTCGAGCCGCCGGCGCTGTTGCTGGAAAAAGCCGCCAAGGGGCAAAGGTTTTGATGGGTTGAACGACCCGGCGAACGGACCTGAGGCAGTTGGGAAACTGGCTCAGGATTATCAAGAAACCGGCTCCTGCAAGAGCCGGTTTTTTTATCGGGCATGTCTTTGAAGGCTAGTGCTTTTGCCCAGGAGGGTGACGGCTCGGGAGGAGGGCTGGTTGCTGCACCGACGTTAATGCTGAGCTAGCTGAAACACTCGAGAATGAATTGGCCAGCGAAGGCCATATCCCGCTTGGCGGGTGGGTTGCCGGCAATTCTTTGCAGGGTTTCCTTAAGTTCCAGGTTGCGTGCGATCGAGTGATTGCACTCTATCGTTCTGGCAACGGAGCCTACTGAGGCCTGCCCGATACCGAACAATGAAAAGCCATTGGTCATCACGGCCAGTGCGGCAAGGATCAGCAGGTTTCTCTTTTGCAACTTCATGGTGTCCCTGGGCCTCTGGCAGATCTTTGAGGATTTCGCCGTGCTTTGCGGCGGGTTATTTCAGCTGTGGAACAGCACGGGCAGCGCTTGGCTTATGCGGCTGAAGAGCGAGACGGATAAGTCGTTTCTAACGGCCTTGGCCTGGGCTTTCTCATAGCTGATGCTCAGGGTCAGCAGCGTGATGGCGCAGATCAGATACAGGCCAATGCCTGCCAAGGCGCCATTGCGGGCGTACTTGATGGTGATACTCATGGCCTTGCTCCGAGAGTGCGTGGGTGAAGCTTCGTTGATAACTAATCGATTAAAAAGCGGATATTTTTCGCATTAATAATCTATTTTATCGATGATATTCGCCGCGCTTAAATGCGAAATAACGCCTCGACCAGCACCTCGATCTACGGATCAAAAAACACTCGGAAAGAGGGTTTTCAAGGCAGTCGGCTTGGCGGCACGGATAACGCTCAGCGACTGCAACCCGCCGCCTGGCCACAGACCAGTTGGCTAATCGCCTGTCGCTCGCTCAGCTGTGTCGGCATCTTCAGGGTCACCAGAGGGCCATCGTGCAACTGAATGGCCAGTTCCGACTCGAAGTGCAGCCCGTTGTCATCAAAGGTGGCGTAGGTGATGCCGTAAACGTTTTTGCCTGACTCGGTTCGTGCGCTATTCATTACGGCTCTCCTATGTGCTCGTGCGCCGCGTTGCCGCGGCGCGCAGGTGGTTATTTCGCGGCTAGGCTTTTCTCGGCTTTAAGTTCGGGAGCGGGAGTCTTGTCGGCACTGCGATAGATTTCAGCGTTGGCGTGGCTGACAAACGCGGAGGCGGCAATCAGGCTGGCGATAGCGGCAAACTTGTTCATTATGCGTTCCTCATGTGGCTGATGGGCTTGACCCGATGGCTGCATGATTGCCGAGCGCACCCCAGGTGCAGAAGTGAAAGGCCTTTATGGTGACTATCGAGCGCAGTGATGAGGGCGGGACGTGGCTGCGCGTTGCTGGCGCTGGAGGGCGTCGGGGGGCTGTGACGGAGCGTGCGCTCATCCGCGCAAAGACTTCGGGCGCGCCGCAGCTCCCACCGAGCCAACCCTGGCGCCCTGTGGGAAGAGCACCCGGTTATTTCTTTGCTTCGATCGATGTGTTAAAAAAAACAAACACAGAGCTTTCACCTTCATCGCTTCAGGAAATCGCTAATGCCGCTACGTATCTGCATTCTGGAAACAGACTTTCTCCGCCCGGAACTGGTTGACCAGTACCAAGGCTACGGGCGGATGTTCGAGCAGCTGTTTGCTCAGCAGCCGATAGCGGCCACTGCCACTGTGTACAACGTGGTGCAAGGCAATTACCCCCCAGATGACGAGCGTTATGACGCCTACCTGGTGACCGGCAGCAAGGCCGACTCCTTCGGTACTGACCCTTGGATCCAAACGCTCAAGACCTACCTGCTGGAGCGTTACGAGCGCGGCGATAAATTGCTCGGCATCTGCTTCGGCCATCAACTGCTGGCGCTGTTGCTCGGTGGTAAAAGTGAGCGCTCGCACCAGGGCTGGGGAGTTGGCACCCATCGCTACCAGGTGGCGGAACAGCCGGCCTGGATGAGCCCGGTGATGGACGAGCTGACCATGCTGATCAGCCATCAGGATCAGGTCACGGTGCTGCCGGAAAACGCGACGGTGATTGCTTCCAGTGAGTTCTGCCCGATTGCGGCCTACTGCATCGATGATCAGGTGCTGTGCTTCCAGGGCCATCCGGAGTTCATCCATGACTACTCCAAGGCATTGTTGGAGATTCGTCAGCAGCACCTGGGTGAGCAGGTTTACCAGCAAGGTATCGCCAGCCTGCAGCACGACCACCAGGGCGCCACGGTGGCGGAATGGATGATGCGCTTCGTTGCGCAGAATCGGACTGCTGAGTCGGCTTGAGCCGCCTGCCGTTCTGCACCCAAAAGCCCTGCTAGCCGCCGCAATGCTGTTCACTTAAGCGATGTGCGCCTGGGCGCCCCTCTCCCGTTTACGGGAGAGGGGCTGGGGGAGAGGGTAAATAGCGGGCAAAAGTGAATTCATCTGGCATGCACCCCTCTCCCTAACCCTCTCCCCAGAGGGGCGAGGGGATAAAAGGCGAAGACGTATGCTTAAGTGAACAGCATTGCGGCTAGCCGCCGGGCTTTTCTATTTAGGCGCAGGGCTACAGCCAGCCCATTCTTTTGAAGTTGGCAAACAAACCACCACAACCAACCACGATGATGCCGAGTATGCCGTAGTAGCCGTAATGCCAGGTCAGCTCCGGCATATTGTTGAAGTTCATTCCGTAAATCCCCGCGATAGCCGTGGGGAAGGCAAGGATTGCGGCCCAGGCGGCGAACTTGCGCTGCACGACGCTTTGCCGGGATGACTCCACCAGCAGGCCGACCTCGATCGCGTGGTCGGCCATTTCGCGCAGCCCGGTGAGGTCTTCCAGCACGCGCTTGACGTGGATCGAGATGTCACGGAAGTACGGCCGCATATGTTTGTCGATAAAGGGGAAGTCCAGCTGTTGCAACTCCTGGCAAATCTCCAGCATGGGTGCGATGTAGCGACGTATCCGCAGCAAGTTGCGGCGCATGCCTTGGATCTGCTCGACATCGACCTGGGTGAGCGGATTATTCAGGACTTTCTGCTCGAGCTCTTCCAGTTCATCGTTGATTTTTTCCATCAGCGGCCGGTAGTTCTCGATAACGAAGCTGAGCAGCGCATACAGCACGAAGTCTTCACCGTGCTCGAGCATCAGCGGCTGGGCTTCGCAGCGTTGGCGTACGCGGGCGTAGGAGGGCGATTCTCCGTAGCGAGCGCTGATGACGTAACCCTCGCCGGCAAATAGTTGGGTTTCGATGAACTGCAACTCGCCGTCTGTGACGATGGGCGAGTAGACCACCATAAACAGCGCATCGCCGAAGGTTTCCAGCTTGGGTCGAGTGTGCTGTGTCAGCGCGTCGTCGATGGCCAGTGCGTGCAGGTTGAACTGCTTTTGCAGGTTGAGCAGTTCTTCTTTCGCGGGGTCATGCAGGCCAATCCAGACGAAGTGGCCGGGTTTCGTGGCCCAGCTGATGCCTTCGTCGAGAGCGATATCGGTGACTTTCTTGCCTTTGGCGTAAACCACAGCTGCAACGACGTGACCCATGTTGGTATCCATTCTCTCCAGTTGAAGATGGCGGGCGAGGCCCGGTGGCAGCTTACCTCAGCCGGCGGGAATGTCTTACCGGTTAGCTCAGGCATGGCTCGAGCCCTGGCTTTAAATCTGTCGGCAGACGGTCGATCCGAAAGCGCTATGGCGAGCGTCAGTAACCGTTCATGTTCGCGCGCAGTGTTGCGCTCAAGTGGCGCACTTCTAAGGCTAGAGGTTCGAGCGCAAACTCACCAACGAAAAGCCCAGCGTAGAGCTGGGCTTTGCCGATCACTGAAGCGCGTGTTTGGCTGCCCCCGTCCAGGAGGCTGTGATCTGCTGATCCATCTCATAAATAGATTGCTGCATCTGCGCGCGGCACCGTTCGATCAAGGTCGGAATATCCTCCAGAGTCAATCCCACGGTGGGAATAGCGGGTAGGGAGCGAATCATGATCTCGCCGCTGCTCCAGCGATTCAGCTGCATGTGCGTACTGTAAGTGCTGACGCATACCGGAATGATCGGCACCCCAGCGGCGATGGCCATCTGAAATGCACCTTTCTTGAACGGCAGCAAACCCTTGCCGAGGTTGCGCGTACCTTCCGGGAAAACCCAGATCGAGGTGTCTTTATGCTGCAGGGTTTCGGTGGTGGTGAGCATGGCCTGTTTGGCTTTGCGGGCATTGCCACGGTCGATCAGCACATTACCGGCGAGCCAGAAGAGCTGGCCGAAGAAGGGCACCCATTTGAGGCTTTTCTTGCCGATGGTGACGGTACGCTTGGGCACCACGCTGCCCAGCACGAACAGGTCATAGTTGGATTGGTGGTTAGCGATGATCACGCAGGCGTGTGAATGATCGCGCAGCGCTTGGGTGTCGGTCTGCAGGCGTAGACGCAAGATCCACAGCGCTGGCCACGAGTAGAGGCGGGCGCAGAGACGGCTGTTGTCCGGATTAAACGGGCGGCACAGGCCAATCAGAATGCCGAGGACGCCGGCCACGATAAAGTGCAGGCCCATAGGTAGCATTCGCAGAAGAAAAAGCATTGGTACGCCCGTCTGAACAAAAGGCGCGCAGTGTACGGATGTGCACTGTTTTCGGCAAACAAAGGAGATCAGAGGTAGATCGCGAGATTCTCGGCAGTTAAACCAAATAAAAAGCCCGGCACTTGGCCGGGCTTTTAACTCAAGGCGGGCGCCTTAGACGAGGTGTTGTTGGTCCAGCTCAATGGCTCGGTCCAGGGTTTCCAGCAGCGTTTTGCGCACTTTCAGCTTGGTGTTTTTGTGTGCCGTCATGTTGATTTTCTTCAACTGCTGGGCGGCAGCAATCGCGGTTGCCATCAGTTGCTCAGCCGGCACCACCTTATCCAGGAAGCCGGCGTCGACGGCGCCTTGCGGGTCGAACATCTCGCCATTGATGACCGAGCGGTGAAAAGCCGATTTGCGCAAACGGTCGCGGGCCAGTTCGATGCCGACGTGGTGCATGGTCATGCCGATCTGCACTTCATTCAGGCCAATGCTGAACGGGCCTTCGACGCCGATGCGATAGTCTGCCGAGAGCAGGATAAACGCACCCTTGGCCACGGCATGGCCGCCGCAGGCGACGATGATCGGGAACGGGTGAGCGAGCATCCGGCGGGCCAGAGTTGAACCGGCAGCCACCAGACTGATCGCGTTCTGCGGGCCGGAGGTCATCACTTTCAGGTCATAACCGCCAGAGAGAATGCCCGGCTGGCCGGTGATGATCACGATCGCTTTGTCCTGCTCGGCACGATCCAGTGCGACATTGAAGGCCGCGATCACGTCCGGGGAGATGGCGTTGACCTTGCCATTGCTCAGGGTCAGGGTGGCAATGCCGTCTTCGAGTTGGTAGCTGATCAGGTCGCTCATGGCGGGAATCCTTGCTGAGGCATGTACTGAAAGGTGGGCAAACGTTACCGACCCGTCCAGTTAAGGTAAAGCGCCGTGGCTGACTGGCCAGTCAGCCACGGCTCGCATGCTCGGCCTGTGCGGCTTGAATAAGGTGCCGCGCGGCTGATGGTCTTATCGAGAGAGGCAATTGGCTGACTTTCAGGTGCGCAACTTAGGTTAGCCAGAAAACTGCGAGGGACGGGCAATGCGACCATTTGAACAAGCTACGGCTTTATTAACAGCGGGTACGGCCCTAATAGCACTGCTAGTACATGCCAATAGCGTGGAAATCCAATGTCCGCAGGGCGTGGTGCTTCTGTTTGGCTTAAGCCTGTTTATTGCCTTGGGTTTTTTACGGTTCGGCAGCCAGCGTTTTGAGGCGCAGGCTCAGCCTGCCTCGGTTCGGGATCAGCATTTAGCTTAAGCGCATGAATCTCCTGTAAAAAACTTTTGCCTTTGGCGGGCTGTTCGGCTAGATTAGCGCGCCTCGACGGACCTGACAGTCTGTCGAGACTTCGGTGAGGTGTCCGAGAGGCTTAAGGAGCACGCCTGGAAAGTGTGTATACGAGAAATCGTATCGAGGGTTCGAATCCCTCCTTCACCGCCATATTGAGAAATACGAAAACCCCTGATTTCGAAAGAGATCGGGGGTTTTTGCTTTCTGGTTCCCGGGGGCCGTGTCGAAAAAGTGTCGAAGCCCCTGGAGCGCCCCAAGCGGATTGAGTCTTACCGCATCCTGCATCCAACGCCCGCTCGCCAAGCTGCGAGCCGCGCACTCAAGCAATACATGGCGACGGAAGGTCGAACCGCGGCTGTGTGTCGGTAACCGGCGTCGTCTAGGCTCAATTTCTCAGTCACATTCCATCTTGGGGCCGTTTTTCCGCAGGAGGACTGTACATGCGCATCTCGACTTTCACTCTCGCCTTACCGACTGCCCTGCTGGCATTAGTCTGCAGTTTCGCCAGCCAGGCCCAGCAAACGGACATGACCTTCTTCGTCACTAGCCTCGGCATGGGAAAGGGCGCCGATCTAGGCGGTCTGGCCGGCGCCGACAGGCACTGTCAGACGCTGGCCTCCGCCGTTGGGGCGGGCCAGCGCACCTGGCGTGCTTACCTCAGCACCAGTGCCGCCGGCGGCGCAGGGGCGGTCAATGCCCGTGATCGCATCGGCCAAGGCCCCTGGCAAAACGCCAAGGGGGCCGTCATCGCCCGTGATGTCGCGCAACTGCACGGCGACAACCAACTGACCAAGGAAACGGCCCTGGACGAACACGGGGCGTTGGTTAAGGGGCGCGGCGACACGCCGAACATGCACGACATCCTCACCGGCTCGCAGGCAGACGGAACTGCGTTCGCCGGCAGCGATGACCATACCTGCAGCAACTGGACCAGCAGCGGCGAAGGGACGGCCCAGGTCGGTCATCACGACCGAATAGGACTGCGTGACGATGCGGCGGCACGCTCGTGGAACTCCTCGCACCCCTCGCGTGGCTGCAGCAGCGAAGCCCTGGCCGGCTCGGGCGGGGCGGGGCTGCTGTACTGCTTTGCCGCAGAATGACGGGCGATGCCGCTGCGGGGTAGCAAGTTGCAGGCGGGCCAGGCCGAATAGAGCGGCCGGGCTCGCCGCATTCCTACGCACGGCGGATCAGTGCAGAAAATCTGTGGCAGTCATAACCGGGCACAACCCGTTCTACCCGAGCGCCTATTCCGTGACGAGGTGGATTGAACATGCCGGGTTGAAGGCCGCTTGCAGCGTTATTTCGAGCTCACTGTCCGTGCAGCGGACCTTCACGATCGGCCGCTTTCCAGCAGCGGACATAGCCTTATCGCAGCAGCGGTGACGATAAGGTAGCTCTGTTGCTCGGGCTCAACTGCCGCGGAGGCTAACGGTGCGCGCCACAACGCCGTTGTCGGTCGCAGCAAGCTGAACAATCCAGTTGTTCGGAGAGTTCACATACCGCAAGGCCGGTCTTCCGGAGTGACGGCCGGCGTGATCGAAGGCGCTGTCCTCGAGCATCTGGTTCGAGATCTCGATCTAGGCATACATCTCGGTCACCTCGTAACGGCGCCTTCGCACCGTTCGTGCCACCTACTCCTCAAAGCGACCCGTGGCGTCACGATCGCGCTCGTATCGTCTCGTGAGCGGAAACGGCGGCAACCAGGACTCGCGACGGACGATCCAGCTTTCGTAGGTTGGCATCAGTTGGTCAGGGGCATCCAGGGATCCTAGGTTCACTTCGATTTCGTCTGCGGTGCGTGCGAAAACGGACGAGCCGCAGCGGGGACAGAAAAACCGCCCGGCGTAGTCGCGTGTTTCGCCATCGATCGTCACCGCATCCTGAGGGAACACCGCGGAAGCGTGAAAAAGGGCCCCATGATGCTTGCGGCAGTCGAGACAGTGACAAAGGCCGACCCGGTATGGGAGTCCCGACGCCACAATTCGGACGTTGCCGCACAGGCAACCGCCCGTGAATCGGTCCATGCTGCGTCTCCTCTAAAATCAAGCGGTCGGAATGTTTACAACGAACCCCGTCGGGCGTCCATGAAAGATGCGCCAGCCTTTTCGGCTGTAGGTTTTACAGCGTCGAGAAAATAAACCTTCGACTGCGCGTGCCGAATTCTTGTGAGCCGTATGTCGAGATCTATAAAGCCGGCGTCCACGATGCTCTACCCACTGGGCCACGACGGAGCCATTGCGCGACGCTGCGACGCTTGAGCATTTCGTTGATGGCTACCGCAAGGCCGATCTTCCCGAGTGACGCGCCGGCGAGACCTCGCAAACGGCCATTATCGGTGGTTGTGAAAATAGCAGCTAAACGACTGCAAAGGGTCGACTCCTGCCTGTCACGACTGAGAGCAGCCGACCCAAAGGGGCCGCGTACAAGCAACAATATAGTGATCTATCCCTTATTGTTCCGCTTATTGTTCCGGCCCGGTATCGATGACATAGTTGCGAAATACCATTCCAGCGGCAGCTTCCTACCACAAGTGGGGGAGTGCACACTACTGAAACGCACCCGCCGATTTCTGGCATGCGGATATCCGTCTGGCGTGCGACACAGTCAGCAAGCGGTAGGAGCCTGGCTATGAATGACCTGTCTGGACATTACTCGGGCCGCTGGTGGCACAACCTGCCCGATGGCCGAATTCAGTGCGACCTGTGTCCTCGTGACTGCAAGCTGCGGGACGGACAGCGCGGCGCCTGCTTCGTGCGCATGCGCGAAGGCGGGCAGATGGTGCTGACTACCTACGGCCGCTCATCCGGCTTTTGTATCGACCCTATCGAGAAGAAACCGCTCAACCACTTCCTCCCCGGCTCGGGGGTGTTCTCCTTCGGCACGGCGGGCTGCAATCTCGCCTGCAAGTTTTGCCAGAACTGGGATATCAGCAAATCGCGGGACATGGACCGTCTGATGGATCAGGCCAGCCCGCAGCAGATAGCCCTGGCTGCGGAAAGATCGGGCTGTAGCAGCGTGGCCTTCACCTACAACGATCCGGTGATCTTTGCCGAATACGCCATCGATACAGCAAACGCTTGCCATACGCGCGGCATTAAGACGGTGGCAGTGACCTCGGGCTATGTGCACGACGAGCCCCGGCGCGAATTCTTCGCGGTGATGGACGCGGCGAATGTCGACCTGAAGGCTTTTACCGACGACTTCTATTTCAAGCTCACCGGCGCGCATCTGCAGCCAGTGCTGGATACCCTGGTCTATCTGCATCATGAAACCGACGTCTGGACGGAAATTACTACCTTGCTGATTCCGGGCTACAACGATTCGAATGGTGAAATCGAGGCACTGTGCGCCTGGGTGTTCAAGGAGCTGGGCCCGGATGTGCCCATCCACTTCACCGCCTTCCACCCCGATTTCAAGATGCTCGACACACCGCCGACTCCGGCGGCGACGCTCACCCGCGCCCGACAGATAGCCTGTGCACAAGGGCTACGCTATGCCTACACGGGCAATGTGCATGATGCTGAGGGCGGCACGACTTCTTGTCCGGGCTGCGGCGAGCCATTGATCGTGCGTGACTGGCACCGCATCCTGCACTACCAGGTGACGGCAGGCGGTCGCTGTCCGCAGTGTAACTCCCCCATCGCCGGGCGCTTCGACCAATATGCCGGCGCGTTCGGCCAGCGCAGAATTCCGCTGCGGCTGAACCCTAACCTCTGAGCAGGGGGGCGTCCCATCAATAGCAAACAACGAGCGCGCTGGGTCGCTCTTAGTCCAAGGCGCAAGCGCAGCCTAACCATCCCCCGCCCCGCAGGCGGTGATTCACACACGCACTTTCTGTGGGGTGTCGCATCTGGGGCTGGACGACCGCTAAGGGTCCAGGCCGTGTGAAAACTACTGCGCTCGGTTATACAGCGTTAAAAACAGGCTCAGAATGCTCATTTACACTACGTAAACTGCGCTTTTTCGCCTGTTTTTGCCTTGTCTAACCTTCGCTCGTGACGTTTCACACAGCCTGGGTCGCAAGCAGACCTTCACGACCGGCAGCTAACGACCGAGGCTGTGTAAAAACAATTTCGAGCAGGTGCTGTGATCAGAATCGGAGCAAAAATCGCGCTCCTACGCAAATTTAAGGTCTGCTGGATAACCAAACGCTGGCAGATTTTACGTAGCAACGCGGACTTCAAAACGGTGTCCGCGTTTTCACACAGCCTGGACCCAAAGGAGACAGTCACCAACTGAACGTAAATGCGACACCAAGCTTGGCTGTCAGCAGAGCTCGCGTGTTTTAAGGCAATGATGGCTTCCCTTGGATCTTCCCATTCAAAGCTGCTCAGCCTGCCAGTCACCAGCTCTCTTTGGGCGGTGACTGTCCAACGGACACATCGAAGATGCCGACAAGAATAGGGGGGACGATTCAAACCCTAAGTCGAAGAACGACTTCGTTGGTTGGCTCGCTCCACCAACACCTGCGTCGCCCCCTGGGTCTTCTGGGTAAACCAAAGCACCCGGCTCACTCCTCGGGTAATAGCCACATAAGCCAGTCGCAAACTCTCATCCTTCATCGCCTGGTCGTAGCTATTTCGAAAGAACCCCGAATAGGCGTACAGCGCATTGCGTAACGAGTGTTTTTCGGGGGGCGAGCAATCGTCGACGATGATCGCGACTTCGGCTTGCAAACCCTTGGCACGATGGATGGTGTAGGTCTTGACCGGCAGTTTCTTGTCCAGCTGGGCCTGGATGCTCTGCAAGGGTTCGTTGCGCCGGCTCAGGACTAGCACCGCGGTACGATCGGCCATTTTGCGGGTGGCGACGTGTTCGCATTGAGCTTTGATTTCCTTCAACAGCTCCGGCAAACGGGCTTTCATATCAAAGCGCTGCACTACCTTGACGCCGTGATCCCCCGCTTGCGTGGCCTTGAAGGCTTTGCTGGTCTTGGCTTGCTTGTACTCGACGCCATTGAGCACCGCCTCGCCATCGCGGATCACCGGCTCGATGGAACGGTAGTTGGTTTCCAGCATGAGCACGGTGCTTTTCTTCGATTCACCCTTGCCTGGGAAGTACTTGTCGAAGTCCATGAACAGTTCGGGCGAACTACCACGCCAACCATAGATGGACTGCCAGTCGTCGCCGATGGCCATGAGACTGACCGCCTCGCCCTTGCGCGCCAGGCCGCGGTGGACGGCTTGCAGCCACTGGACGATCTGCGGGGAGATGTCCTGGAATTCATCGATCAACAGATGACTGAAGGGTCCCAGGGCCGAGATCCCGTCCCCGCCAGCAGACAGGCTTTGGGTGAGCCTCTGGAAGGCACCGTTGAAGGTCATCAGGCCCTGCTCGCGCAGACAGCCCTCGAAAGACTTCCAGAACAAAACCAGGGCTTCGATGAAGACTCGTTCCGAGGCGGAGCATGACAGCGCTTGGGTTTGTATCTGGTCAAGGCGGATGCCGATGCTTTCCATAAAGCCCGCCTGCACATAGAAGGCTTCGAACAGCGGCACTGGGGTGAACTCCCCTGCCAGCTTGAAGCCATCCAGGGGCGCCTTGGGCGCTCGTGCGCGCTTACCCTCGACGTCGGTGGCCGGTAGCGGTGGCAAACCCAGCAAGCTATGAACCCGCTCACGAAAGCCCGGTTCCTGGGTGTAGCAATTCTGGTAAACCTGTTTTAGCAAGCGCTGCTGGGCGGGACGCAGGCGTGCGGAGGTGAGGGGGTTATCCAGTTCGCTGGCCGAGGCGCCCTGGTCGTTCATCTGTTCGAACCAGACCGGGCTGTTCAACACTTCCTTGGCCAGGACACCCATGGCCGAATGGAAGGTGCGCACGCATTGCCGGGCCTGGGCGGCGTCGAGGGGATACTGCCAAAACCCCAGGACCTTGATCAGTTGCTCGCGCAGCTGCGCGCAGGACGCATTCGTGAAGGATATTACCGTGAGACGACCGGGTTCGATGCCCATATGACAGAGCATGAACACCACGCGCAGCACCAGGGTGGTGGACTTACCCGAGCCAGCGCCGGCGAAGATTCGGGTGACCGGATTGCGGCCGAGGATCATCGCCCACTGCTCATCCGAAGGGGGGCTGATCACGCCAGCGTCCACGGCCTTGCCGACGCCCTCGCGCATAGCTTTGATATGTTGCTCGTCGATCGGCATCAGCGAGGGCCCATAGATACCTTCGCTGGCTGGTTTACTGGGCTTGGGACGGGGGCTGACGGGTTTTTTCGCACTGGCCGCGTTGGCCTTGCTGGCTGTAGCGGTGGCCTTCTTCACCCGCGATCTAGGCTTTTTCTGGAGCGAAGCCGCCTCGCTCTCGGAGCGCAGATACGCCGTGGTCCGAGGGAAGTATCGCGCCAACGCCCCGGAGAGGAGCAGTTTGTAGCGTTTGACAGCAGACAGCATCCGACGATTCCCACCCAGACCATGAGGTATATCGTTGAATGATAAGTGCTTTTGGCCATAGCCTGGCAACCGCTGGAGGAACGGCGTTAGCAAACGGATTGACGCTGCAGGGCAGCAACGCAGTTCTTGTCCAGCGGATTGCTCGAATGGCCTCCAAGGGGCTGGAGCGGTCGTTCATGACTGTCCGCTCCTGGCCGAGGCTGTGTAAAAACGCAAATTCTGGATTTTTTAGGGGGTACTTGACCCATACCCAAGTGGAGAAAATCGCTTGTAGCGCCTTACAGGACTACATGCGTCTGCACCGGCATAGCTCACCCCCTTTCCAATTCAGGGAGAGGGCTGGAGTGAGGGCGCCCTCCGCGCCGACTTCCACCCACCGAGGCACATGGAAATGGCGACGGGTTTGAAGGGGCTATACTCCAAGTTGGAGTACTGCCAGGGTTCAAGCACAACGCCGATGAGTTGTTTGCGCTCGTGCCAATCCTGACGGACGGTGGGGGCTGACATACGGGTGAATCGGGCCACCCAACAGCTTTGCTGCTCGGCGGCCGGTGACGCGACGTCAGGCCCAAGCTCCACCGGAGGGGAGAGGAGGTTTGCCCGGGCTGAAGCAACAGTAGCCATTGGCAAAACAGCGTTTGAATTTCCCTTACGTCCGACGCATCCCAAAGCTTTTGGCTAGCGTTCCCCGTGCAAGAAGGGATCACGGACTGCCCCCCCCTCTCACTGCGAAGCGGTTGCACCCTGAAG
The DNA here is from genome assembly GCF_003596405.1 of Pseudomonas cavernicola. NCBI lineage: Bacteria > Pseudomonadati > Pseudomonadota > Gammaproteobacteria > Pseudomonadales > Pseudomonadaceae > Pseudomonas > Pseudomonas cavernicola. Next base: position 1,937,481 of record NZ_QYUR01000002.1, on the reverse strand, counting down.
CGCCGTACAAGTTGTGCTTCGGTATGCGATCGCGACCTGAAAAGGAGATACAGTCATGAAGAAAGTGCTAACTGCATCCATTCCTGCACTCCTCATCGTAGGGGCCTTAGCCTCATCTGTTGTAGCCGCTGACACCCTCGCTATATTCAAGGGTGGAATCGGAGTCTTACCCGTCTCGAGTGGTCAGGGGACGGAAGCAATCGCCACGATCGTAAACCGCAACATCGTCCGCGGAGTCCAACCCGCTGGTCAGATCTGGGTGATAAGGAAACTGGATGCCCAGGTGGAAATGAACGGAAGCATCACGGTCGATGGGAGGGGGCTGGTATTGGGTGGCGGCAATAATGTCGGAAGGGCGACTGGACAGTTGGTGTTTGCCACGCTGATTTGTGAAACCACGAGCCCGTTCACGGAAAGCAACTCGAACCTTGTCGGCGTACCGCTCGATGCCAATGGAGACTTCAGGATCAACGATGTGCTTTCGCCGGCGCCCCCCGCTCCATGTACCACCCCGGTGCTCCTCATCCGTAACGCGGCCAACTCGAGTTGGTTCGCCGCCGGTATTCCCAGGAGCGATGACGATATCGATCCAGGCGAAATGGATCTAGGCGAAATGGATACGCCTTGAAGGCGTTGCTTAATCCCGCGGCATGAAAATAGCCGTATCGACTTTCCTGATAATCCACCTTCCCCCTGAGGAGGGAAGGTGGGGGAGATGTAGTGGTCGACTTCTGCCGTTCGTGAATCGCCCCGGTTTCTGTAGACGCTCTCAAAGCCCTGAATGTGTTTGTTTTGGGACAAAGCGCCGGCTGCTCTAAGCCGGTTTAGGCGTTATCATTGGCGCCAGATGCCAGCATTTATGCGACGTTGAGCGGTATGGAACGATACCTTTGAGGGTTCGAATCCCTCCTTCATCGCCATATAGAAATACGAAAAAGCCCGGCCCTATGCCGGGCTTTTTCGTTTCTGCGTTCAGTGTTGGTGGCAGTTGGATGAGCCCTTTGGGTCGACCGACCTTTCGGAACGCTTGCCATAGGCCGAAGGGAAGGGGGCTGGGTAGGAGAAACCCACGTAACACCAGACAATCCCAGGGTTTGGCTCATCTTGGCTGGATCAAGGCAACCGATGCTCTTCTCCAATTACCGGCAACCCCTTAAGGTTTCTCTTATCCCATCATCGGAGTCCGGCATGAAAGCCACCTGGGACATATTCTGCAGCGTTGTCGATAACTACGGCGATATTGGCGTGACCTGGCGTTTGGCCCGGCAGTTGGCGGCCGAGCAGGGGCAAGCCGTGCGGCTGTGGGTGGATGATCTGCAGGCTTTCGTCCGGCTCTGTCCGCAAGCCGACGCCAACGCCCCGTGCCAGTGGCAGCAGGGGGTGGAGATTTGCCTGTGGCCTAAACAGTGGCAGCCAGTCGAGCCCGCGCAGGTGGTGATCGGGGCTTTTGCCTGCCACTTACCCGCAGCCTATATCGCCGCCATGGCGGCGAAGCCGAAAGTGCTCTGGCTGAATCTGGAATACCTCAGTGCCGAGGATTGGGTCGCTGGTTGTCACGGCTTGCCTTCGTTGCAGTCGGGTGGGTTGCAGAAGTTCTTCTTTTTTCCAGGCTTTAGCGCCGACACGGGGGGCTTGCTGCGTGAGCGTGATCTGCTGGCGCAACGTCAGGCGTTCCAAGCCGATGCGGCAGCGCGGCTAGCTTTTCTGCGCTCATTGGGTGTGCAACCACTGCCGGGTGCGCGGTTGATCTCGCTGTTCGCCTACGAGAATACCGGGCTGGCCAGTTGGCTGGATGCCCTGCGCAGGGACCTCCAACCCACTCAGCTGTTGGTGCCGGAGGGGCGGATTTTGGCGGATCTTGAGCGCTGGCTGGGCGTACAGGGCTTGAAGCCAGGCGATAGCCAGACGCGCGGGACCTTGAGTGTCCACGTGCTACCGTTCGTCCAGCAGGATGATTACGACCGCTTGCTGTGGAGCTGCGATTTCAATGCCGTGCGCGGTGAAGACTCTTTCGTCCGCGCGCAATGGGCCGGGCACCCACTGCTCTGGCACATTTACCAGCAGGAAGAAGATGTCCATCTGGACAAGCTCGAAGCCTTTCTTGCGCTCTATACCGTGGGCTTGTCGCCGCCGGCCAAGGCGGCGATGACAGGCCTGTGGCGGGCCTGGAATGCAGGGGAAGGAATGGCTGAAAGCTGGCAGGCGCTGTTGCAGGAGTGGCCTGAGGTGGCCGAACATGCCGAGAAATGGTGTCTGGGGCAGGCCTCCCAGGCTGACCTTGCAGCGGCTCTGGTGCAGTTTTACCTAAATTGGATATGATATGCGGCCTAGATTTTTGTAAATCTCCATCCAAATTCGGATATTCGTGATGAAAACTGGTAAAGAACTGAAACCCGGTACCGTGATTCGTATCGACAACGATCCTTGGCTGGTTCAGAAAGCTGAGTTCACCAAGTCCGGTCGTAACAGCGCGATCATGAAGACCAAGCTGAAAAACCTGCTGACCGGTTACAAGACCGAAACCGTCTACAGTGCAGACGACAAGCTGGACGACGTGATCCTCGACCGTAAAGAAGCGACCCTGTCCTTCATCAACGGCGACATCTACACGTTCATGGACACCACCGACTACACCATGTACGAGCTGAACGCCGAAGACATCGAAGGCGTTCTGCCGTTCATCGAAGAAGGCATGACCGACATCTGCGAGGCCGTGTTCTTCGAAGAGCGTCTGGTTTCCGTTGACCTGCCGACTACCATCGTCCGTCAGATCGACTACACCGAAGGTTCCGCTCGCGGCGACACTTCGGGCAAGGTGATGAAGCCTGCCAAGCTGAAAAACGGTACCGAGCTGAGCGTTGCTGATTTCGTGGAAATCGGTGACTGGATCGAAATCGATACCCGTGAAGGTGGTTCCTACAAAGGCCGCACCAAGGCACCACAGGCCTGAGCCTTGGCTTAAGTCGCGAGCAAGAAAAAGCCCGACCAGCGAGTCGGGCTTTTTTATGGTGCGCCAGGCATGGCGCGTAGCGCCGTGACTGGCGCTGTCTGGCTCACTGTGGTGGTGAGCTGGATGACTTGGAGGTGGAAGTCCTCTACACACCCGGCAAGGGGAAGTGTTAGCTGAAGGCAAGGGTGTCGCGGGCGACTGCGAATCTGAAGGAAGCCGAAGGCAAACTGCTGGCCTGACGAACAGGAAGCGGATTAGGCGGCGTAGCGGGGTGAGGTAGCCATAATTGCCAAAGCCCGATACTTGCACGGAACGCTACGACGTAGATCCGACAGGCATAAGCAGGAAGGTCGCGCGAATTACCCTGGGAGATCTGTTCGCCTGCCATGTGCTACCGGCATCGTGAGGTGACGGGATGGGCGAGCAGAAGTCAGCCGAGGCCGTAGTAGTTGCTCGGAACCGGAGCAATGAAGGGCTGAACCTGCCATGAGCGGATAGTCAGGTGTGCTCTCTGAGCGGGTCGCAGGCACAAGCTCCCTGATACGGAGGCCTGGACAATCAGGAGGTAGGGGCCGGAAGTCCCGAGAGCCTGTCCGGGTGCTTAGACTACGCGGGCGACACATCGAACGAAACCAAGCTCGCTGATGCAGTTTGTCAGTAGGCAGGAACCGCCGTATACGGAACCGTACGTACGGTGGTGTGGGAGGACGGCGGGGGTGACCCCGCCTCCTACCCGATGGCGATGGTTTATTTCAGGTGTTTTTTCAGCTCTTCGGCCGCCTGCAGCATGGCCGAGCGAACTGCTGGAACCTGGCTGACCACGTTCAGCAGGCCGAAGTCGTGGATCATGCCGTTGTAGCGCATCGAGGTGACTGCCACGCCGGCGGCATCCAGTTTGCGGCCGTAGGCCTCGCCTTCATCGCGCAGCACGTCGAACTCGGCGGTCTGGATCAAGGTTGGTGGCAGGCCTTTCAGCTGTGCAGTCGTGGCTTGCAGCGGCGAGGCATAGATGTCCTTACGCTGCTTGGAGTCAGTGGTGTAGTTGTCCCGGAACCACTTCATTGGATTCTTGCATTTGCACCAGCCAGAGCGCCTACCAGCACGGCGCGGGCGTCTTTGGGCGCGAGTTGCTCGAGAGGTTTGCCACCCCCGGCTGCGAGGGCTTCGAGGAAGGCCTGGGTGTTGTGCTCGACACCTGGGCTGCCCGCCGCGAAAGCGCTGCTGATGGAGAGGGCAAGAACGCTACCGGTAAGTACCTTGCTAAACGACTTCATCATCGGGCTCCTCGTAATCGGGGTGGCTGGGTCGCGTCTTAGACGGTGACGTTCAGGCTGACTTGGATGTTGCCGCGGGTGGCGTTGGAGTAGGGGCAAACCTGGTGGGCTGCGGCTACCAGTGCGTCTGCGTCGGCTTGTTCCAGGCCTGGCAGGCTGATGTTCAATTCGACTTCGAGGCCGAAACCGCCAGGGATCTGGCCGATGCCGACCTTGCCGGTGATCGAGGTGTCGTTTGGAAGTTGGCGTTTGCTCTGGCTGGCGACGAATTTCAAGGCGCCGATAAAGCAGGCTGAGTAGCCGGCAGCGAACAGTTGCTCGGGGTTGGTGGCTTCGCCGCCTTGGCCGCCGAGTTCGCGTGGGGTGGTCAGCTTGACGTCGAGGAAACCGTCAGAGGACACAGCGCGGCCGTCACGACCTCCAGTTGCGGTAGCGGAAGCGGTGTAGAGAGCTTTGATGGTTTGCATGCGAGTATCTCCAAATTAGTTTTGCTAGCTAAACGTTTGCGCGCTAAGTAAGTGCGCGAGGCGAAAGTTAGTGTGAATGTGTTTTGCGCGCAAGTTAATTTTTGGAAATATTTGCGATAAGCCTTGAGGCTTTTTGGAATAAGGCCCTAAACGGCCTTCTGCAGGCTATTGCGCAGAGTGACCAGCTCTTTCGTGAGGGCGGTCAACTCACCGATAGACTGTTCGGTGGCCTTGAGCACGCAGCTTGGTACGGCTTGGGCTTGTTGTTGTAGCGCACGACCTTTGTCTGTCAGGCGCAGCTCCACTACGCGTTCGTCGACACTGCTACGAGTGCGGGTCAGCAAACCTTCGCCTTCCAGGCGCTTGAGCAGCGGGGTGACCGAGCCCGGGTCGGTGAGCAGGCGCTGGCTTAGCTCGCCGACGGTGATGCCGTCACCCTCCCACAGCACCAGCATCGCCAGGTATTGCGGGTAGGTCAGGTTGAGTTCTTGAAGCAGAGGTTTATAGACCTTGGTCATCATCAATGACGTGGAATAGAGGGCGAAGCACAGCTGGTTGTCGAGCCGCAATTGCGCGCAAGGGGTGGGGTGGTTCATAAGTGCCTCCATAGGTGATGAGGCTAAAGTTAGCGCGCTTGACTTTCGTGCGCCACGTTTTAGTGCTGCGTACGTGTGACGATTCTGGTGGTTCGGAAACCCCTGCAATAGCGACCGATGATTGCTGCCACGCTGCTTAGCTACGGCCCAGGCCGCTCTGGAGCGCCAGATCCCAAGGTGGTACCGGGCCGAAGCGGGTTTTCAGAAACTCCAGCAGTAATCGGCTGCGTGAGCTGGTTTTGCTTTCCAGGCGCAGGGCGTAGATGCCGCTGGGCTCCGGCGGCGGTAGGCCATTTTCGCAAAACAACGGCACAAGCTCGCCGCGCAGCAGGTATTCGCTGATCAGCCAGGTCGGTAGATGGGCGATGCCGAGACCTGCCAGCGCACCGAAGACCAGCGTTTCGGCATTGTTGGCGGTCATTCGCAGGCGCTGCGGGCGAAAAACCTGTATCCGCCCGTCCTGTTCGAAACGCCAGGCGTGGGGCGGGGCAAGCGCATCCCAATCCAGGCCGTCGTGCTCGGCGAGTTCGCTCGGATTACGTGGCACACCACGCCGCTTGAGGTATTCAGGGCTGGCGCAGACCACTCGTACCAGCGGCGCCAAAGGGGTGGCGACCAGACGAGTGTCGGCCAGTGGACCGATGCGCAGCACCAGATCGACTTCGCCGAGATGCTCGCCATGCAGGTCGACAAAGCTGTCGATCAGTCGCAGCTGTACATCCAGGCCCGGGTAGGCGAGCAGAAACTCGGCAATCGCCGGTGCCAGGTGACGGCGGCCGAACGGTGAGGGTGCGTCGATGCGGATCAAGCCTTCCGGTGCGCTGCTCAGGGACACCGCCTCGGCGCGCGCCAGGCGCAATTCGGCCAGCACGCGTTTGGCCCGCTCCGCGAATGCCAGACCGGCGGGCGTGGCACGCACGGCGTGGGTGCTGCGGCTGAACAGGCTGCTGCCCAGCGAGCGCTCCAGGGCATCGATCCGGCGTGCCACTGCCGACGGGGTCAATGGATGGCGGCGCGCGGCGGCGGAAAAACTGCCGCTTTCCAGCACATCGAGAAACAGGTTGAGTTGGTCAGTCAGGGCGTCTGGGTTCATGGTGGTGGTGTTGCCTGTGCGGTTGGCGCATAGCCATTGTGCGTGGCTATGCGTTTCAGTGCTAGCGGCTACTGCGTACCCTAGGCGGCTTGAGAACTGGAGCTGCCGATGAGCCTGATCGACGTGTTGTTGAATTTAGTGCTGGGCCTGGCATTAGGCTCAGTGGGTGGGCTTTTCGGTATCGGTGGTGGCCTGATCGCCATTCCGGCGCTTGGCGTACTGTTTGGTCTCGATCAACAGTTGGCTCAGGGCACGGCACTGGTGATGGTGGTGCCGAATGTGCTGCTGGCGCTGTGGCGCTATCACCAGCACAACCGCATCGACCTGCGCTATGCCCTGGCGCTGGGGCTCTCCGGCTTCTTCTGTGCCTGGCTAGCTTCGACCTATGCGGTGAGCCTGGATGCCGGGAGCATGCGCATGGCGTTCGTGGGCTTCTTGTTGGCGCTGACTGTCTACAACCTAAGCCGGCTGTTTATCCGGCCGACTCCGCCGAGCAGCGAGTTGCGTTATCCCTGGCCTTGGTTTGGCCTGTTGGGCAGTTGCTCCGGGGTGCTAGGCGGCATGTTCGGTGTTGGGGGCGCGGTGCTGGCCACACCGGTCTTGACCAGCGTGTTCGGTACCACTCAGGTCGTGGCCCAAGGCCTATCACTGGCGCTGGCGGCACCGAGTACGGCGGTCACCTTGCTGGCCTACGGGCTGCACGGCCATGTGGCCTGGGCCATGGGGGTTCCCTTGGCAGTAGGTGGCTTGCTTAGTATCAGTTGGGGCGTAAAGCTGGCCCATGCCCTGCCTGAGCGGGTGCTGCGCTCGCTGTTCTGTGGCTTTCTGGTGCTTTGTGCAGTGTCGCTGACGCTGCGGTAGATAACTCTGGCTGAACAGCGTTTGGCTTTAGAGACGAAAACCCTCGGCAATATGCTCGGCCAGGCATTCGGTCACCGGTGATTGGGTGCGAGTGTTGCGCAGCAGAACGATGCTGGACATAGGCAGCTCTGGCAGGTTTTCGGCTTTGCCGAGGATGCGCAGGTCAGGAGTGATCAGGCTTTGCAACTGCGCGGTCACGGCCAGGCCGGCGCTAACCACCGCCATGATCGCCGACAGGCTGGGGCTGGTGTAGGCAACGCGATAGTCACGCTCCATGGCATCCAGCGCGTTGCAGGCCCAGGTGCGGCAGAAGCAATCGCTGTTGAACATGGCCAGCGGCAACGGCGTTTGTTCATGGGGGCTGAAACCCTGTGCCTCGGCCCAGACGAAGCGCTCTTGGCGCAGCAGTTGGCCGATCTCATCGCCCGGCATGCGCGTGACAATCGACAGGTCGAGATCCTGGCGTTGCAAGAGCTGCGAGGAAGACTCGCAGTGCACTTCCACCTGCACCATCGGATAGGCCTGGGCGAAGCGCGAGAGAATCCCCGGTAGAAAGCGCATCACATAGTCATCTGGCGTGCCGATGCGCACCGAGCCGACCATGTGCGGCTCGCGCAAGGTGTTGATGACCTCGCCATGCAGCTTGAGGATGCGTCGGGCATAGCCGAGCAGCACTTGGCCTTCGGCGGTCAGGCGAACCTGACGTCCATCGCGCTCGAACAGTGAGCGCTGCACCACGTCTTCTTCCAGCCGTTTCATCTGCATGCTGACTGCCGATTGCGTGCGGTTGACCGCTTCGGCCGCGCGGGTAAAGCCGCCCAAGTCGGCAATCGCGACGAAAGTGCGCAATAGCTCGCTGTCGATGCCTGGATAGCTGCTCATCTCATCAATCTCCAAGATGGGTTGCATAAGAAACATTCGTTGGATTGATCTTAGTCCTGGCCGGACACTTACGCCATCCCCCAAGCGCAGCAGGCAGTCGCGCAACCCTTGGGGGCAGAGCTGAACGGAGGGATTGATGATGAAAGGTCAAAAAGGTTATGCCATCGCCACTGCACTGCCCAAGTTTCATTTTAGTCTCGGGCGGCTGTTGAGCCGGGTTTGGATGCAAGTGCAGCGTTGGCATCAGTTAGCCGCACAGCGTCGTCAGTTGGCGAGTTTGAGTGACGCAGCGCTTAAGGATCTTGGCTTCAGTCGGGCGGATGTCATGGGGGAAAGCGAGCGGCCGTTCTGGGATGATCCGCTCAAGCACTGAATGCGCTAAAACAATCAAGTGACCAGCGGTTAACGCAAGATGCTGGTAATCAAGGAAGGATAAATGAGTCAGAAATACCAACTCGCTCAGGTCAACATTGCTCGGGCCAAAGCCCCTCTCGACGATCCGCTGATGAGGGGCTTTGTTGAGCAACTGGAGCCGATTAATCGCTTGGCAGAAAACAGCCCGGGGTTTGTCTGGCGCTTGCAGACCGAAGAGGGCGATGCGACCGCGATCAAGCTGTTCGACGATGAGCGGATTATCGTCAATATGTCGGTGTGGGAGTCGTTCGAAGCGCTCAAGGATTATGTGTATAGCGGCGAGCATTTGGCGCTTTTAAGAAATAAGAAGAGCTGGATGGAGAAGCTCGACTCTCCCTCCTTGGTGTTGTGGTGGGTGCCGCAAGGGCACATCCCGTCCCCCGAGTCGGCTAAGCTGGCGCTCGCGGCGCTGCAGGAAATTGGCCCATCGCCGGCAGCATTTACCTTCGCTAAGCCTTATCCTGCACCGCATCTATCTGACTCGCCGGCTGCGTCCGAGCAGAGCTTTCAATCTACCGCCTTCGAGGTCGGTTGAGCGCTCAGCTGGCAGGAGTGACTCGATGTCCGCCACGCTCTCTCTGTCCTTGAGTGAAGCCCGTCGTCTGGCCCTGAGTGCCCAGGGCTTTGTTGGGCGGGCAACGTCTGCAGCGGTCAAACCACAGCGGCTCAATCAGATGATCGAGCGCCTGGGTGTGCTGCAGATCGACTCGGTCAACGCTTTGGTGCGTTCGCATTACCTGCCGCTGTTTTCCCGACTGGGCAACTACTCCGCGGAGCTGCTGGAGCAAGCGGCCTGGGGTAGTGGGCGGCGGCGCACCTTGTTCGAGTATTGGGGGCATGAAGCCTCGTTGTTGCCGCAGTCGGTCTATCCGTTGCTGCGTTGGCGCATGCGCCGTGCGGCTCAGGGGGAGGGTATCTACGGTCAGTTGGCACGCTTTGGTCGCGAGCAGCAAAGCGTGATCCGGCGGGTGTTGCAGACTGTGCGCGAGCAGGGCGCGGTGGGGGCTGGTGCACTGGCCACGCGCGAGGAGCGAGCCGGGCCGTGGTGGGATTGGAGCGCCGAAAAGCATGCGCTGGAATGGTTGTTCGCCGCCGGTGAGGTGACGGTGGCCGGGCGCCGTGGATTCGAGCGTCTCTATGACCTGCCGGAGCGCGTACTGCCGAGTGCCTTGCTGGAACATCCCGAGCTGGATGAGGCTGAGGCGCAACGCCAATTGTTGCTGCGCTCGGCCACGGCGCTGGGGGTCGCCACGGAAAAGGATCTGCGTGATTACTACCGCCTGGAGGCTGCCGACAGCCAGGCGCGGCTGGCTGAGTTGGTCGAGTCGGGTGAGTTGCTGCCGGCACAGGTGCAAGGTTGGCGTCAGCCGGCTTACTGCCTGGGCGAGCTAAAAATCCCGCGTAAGGTCAGCGCCAATGCGCTGTTGTCGCCGTTCGATTCGCTGATCTGGGAGCGGGCGCGCACCGAACGACTGTTCGATTTTCGTTATCGTCTGGAGATCTACACCCCGCAGCACAAACGGGTTTATGGCTACTACGTGCTGCCGTTTCTGCACAACGAACGCTTGGCCGCGCGGGTCGACCTGCGTGCCGAACGGGCCCATGGCCGCTTGGCGGTGCATGCCGTGCATGAGGAAGAACGGGGTTTGGACGATGAGGGTATGGCGGCGTTGTCGCTGAACCTGCTCAGCATGGCGCACTGGCTGGGCCTGGATGAGGTGGCGATCACCTGCAAGCGGCCGGGGACGTTGCGTTTGAAGGCGGCCCTGGCCGGGTTGTAGCCGTATGTCAGTCGGGGAATTGCACGATTTACTGGGCCCCAGCCTTCGCGAGGGCGACGGCGGAGGCGGAGTGCTGCTCTTTGTTGTGAGCCCCGCCGTTCCCGGCTGTGAATACCGTTATCCCCGAGAAGTCGGGGACCCAATCGACAACCAGATCAGCGGCGTACCTGCTTCAGCGTCTCGGCAATCAGGAAGGCTAGCTCCAGCGACTGGTCGGCATTCATCCGTGGGTCGCAATGGGTGTGGTAGCGATCCGACAGACCGTCCTCGGTAATCGGGCGGGCGCCGCCGATGCACTCGGTGACGTTCTGCCCGGTCATCTCGATATGGATGCCGCCGGCGTAGCTGCCCTCGGCCTGATGCACGGCGAAGAACTGCTTAACCTCGGCGAGGATCTGCGCGAAGTCGCGGGTTTTGTAGCCGCTGGAGGCCTTGATGGTGTTGCCGTGCATCGGGTCTGAACTCCACAGCACCTGGCGACCTTCACGCTGCACGGTCTGGATCAGGCGTGGCAGACCGGCTTCGACCTTGTCCGCACCCATGCGCACGATCAGGTTGAGGCGGCCGGGATCGTTATCCGGGTTGAGGATGTCGATCAGGCGAATCAGCTCCTCGCTGTCCATGCTCGGACCGACTTTCACCCCGATCGGGTTGCCGACGCCGCGTAGGAATTCCACGTGTGCGCCGTCTAGCTGGCGGGTGCGATCACCGATCCAGAGCATATGCGCAGAGCAGCCGTAGTAGCCGCCGGTCAGGCTGTCTTTGCGGACGAAGGCTTCTTCGTAGTTCAGCAGCAATGCTTCGTGCGCGGTGAAGAAGCTGGTTTCGCGCAGTTGCGGCGAGGTGTCCATGCCACAGGCGCGCATAAAGGCCAGGGTTTCGTCGATGCGGTCGGCCAGATGGCTGTACTTCTCGGCCAGCGCCGAGTTGGCGATGAAGTCGAGGTTCCACTGATGCACCTGATGCAGGTCGGCAAAGCCGCCCTGGGCGAAGGCGCGCAGCAGATTCAGGGTGGCGGTGGCCTGGTGATAGGCCTGTAGCAGACGATCTGGGTCCGGCACGCGGCTCTTCTCGTCGAAGCCGATGCCGTTGACGATGTCGCCGCGATAAGCCGGCAGGGTCACGCCGCCGATGGTTTCATCGTTGGCAGAGCGCGGTTTGGCGAATTGGCCGGCCATGCGCCCGACTTTCACCACTGGGCAGCCGGCGGCGAAGGTCATAACGATCGCCATCTGCAGCAGCACCTTGAAGGTGTCGCGGATTTTCGCTGCGGAGAACTCGGCAAAGCTCTCGGCGCAGTCGCCACCTTGCAGCAGGAAGGCGCGGCCCTGGGTGACCTCGGCAAACTGGCGACGCAGTTCGCGGGCTTCGCCGGCAAATACCAGCGGCGGATAACCGGCCAGGGTCTGCTCGACCTGTGCCAGGTGCACGGCGTCGGGGTATTGGGGTTGCTGCTGGATCGGTTTGGCTCTCCAGCTTTCGGGGCTCCAGGCTTGGCTCATCACGGACTCGATACGGCTGCTTTCTAGGAACTTGCATGGTAACAGTTAGCCTCGGCGCTGCCAGCCGATGGCGGCCATAGCAGGCCGTGTGAAAACTACTGCGCTCGGTTATACAGCGTTAAAAACAGGCTCAGAATGCTCATTTACACTACGTAAACTCGGCTCGGGCATCCTGCTTCGCTCTACCTCCTGCATCCCTGCAGTCGTGCGCTTTCTCGCCAGTTTTGACTCGCTGGCGCTCGCCCTTCGGGCCAGCCTGCGGCTGTTACTCCGCTTCGCTGCGTTGCGCCTTGTCTAACCTTCGCTCGTGACGTTTTCACACAGCCTGCAGGCTGGCTATATTGCTCAGCTCCGCCAGGCGAGCAGGACGCCGGTGATGCACAGCAGCAGGTAAATACCGAGGCGAAAGTGCTGTTCGGCAACCCGATGATGCAGGTGCTCGCCGAGCAGTACGCCGATGGCCAGCAGCGGCAGATAGCTGGCGACGCGCGGTAAGGCTGGCTGAAGGCTGCCATTGGCGAGAAAGGCCAGGGTCAGCAGGCCATTGAGGCTGAACCAGACGCAGACCAGGGTGGCGCGAAAGCGGGCCTTGTCCAGCGCTGTGGCCGCCAGCGCGTAGACCAGCAGCGGCCCGCCAGAGGCGAACAGACCATGACTGATTCCGGCTGCACCGATTTGCAGGCGGGTCACCCACAGTGGTGTACGGCCCGTTGGCTGGCTTTTGCCCAAGCGCAGCAGTTCGCGCAGCGCGAACCACACAATCAAAACGCCGAAGCCTTGTTTGAGTGAGCCGTCGCTGAGCCAGGGGCCGAGGCCGAAGCCGATCAGCGTGCCGACCGACATGCCCGGCAAAATCAGGCTAAGCAGCAGGCGCCAGTCGATCAGTTGGCGATGCCTATAGGTCAGGTAGCCGCTCATGCAGATGTTCAGTGCGACCAGAATCGGCAGCAGTTCCTTGATCGGCAGCACCAGTGCGCCAAGCGACAGGGCGATCACCACGCTGCCGAAGCCGGTCATGGCCTCCAGGGTGTAGGCGAGAAAGATACAGGTCCCGAGCCAGAGCCACGGGTCAATCATGCTCTGCAGTACTTTCTGCGCGCGTGCCTGGCGCAAGCCACCAACCGCGGCCGTTCGCGGCCAGGCTAAGACACGTGAGCGTCATGGCTGAACCTGGGCGGGTTGTGGGGATTGGCTTGAAGCATGCGCCGGCAGGGCTTGTTGCAGCTCTTGGGTGTGCTGCTGGATGCTCCTGCGGTAGGTGTCTTTGTGCACGTAGTAAGCCATGCGCTCCAGTTCGAGATACTGGTAGCCACCGTCCAGACGGAGGCTCGCGCGCTCGCGTTTGATCGCCTGGAATTTCTTCGCTGCTTCGCTGCCGGCCTGCAGTTGGCGGATGAACAGCGCGACCAATTCAGCCTGCTCGGCGCGGCCTTGCCAGCCAAGGCCGGAGGCTTCGACCATGCCCATCATGAACAGGTCATCATATTCAGGGTGAAATACGTTGAGGTAGAGCTGCGGTGCACCGACTCGCTCGGGCCAGTTGAGGTGGCTGCGGTCGATGAACGGGTAGTCCAGTTTGTAGCCGGTGCCCTGCAGAATCAGGTCGTAGTCGGCTTGTTCGCCATCGCTGAAGGTCACTCGCCGCCCTTCGACCTTGGCGATGTCTCGGCGCGCCTTGATATCGCCGTGGCCGAGGTGATGCAACACCAGCGAATTCACCACCGGGTGCGACTCGTAGAGTTTGTAGTCCGGATCGGGCAGGCCGTAGTCAGACGGTTTACCGATCAGCGCGCGGATCAGCCAACCGTCGATGCGCTGCTTGAGCTTGCGCGGCAGTTTGATCATGCCGCCAAAGGTGTCGATCGGCCGCCCGAGCAAGAATTTTGGCAGGAAGTAATAGCCACGGCGTACCGAGAGGTCGACCGAGGCGGCGCGGTGTACGGCGTCCACGGTGATATCGCAGGCGGAGTTGCCGCAACCGATCACCAGCACGCGTTTGCCATCGAAGATCGCCGGCGAGGAGTAATCGCTGGAGTGCAGCAGTTCGCCGGTGAACTCACCCGGTAGTGCTGGCCGATTCGGCTTGTGCAGCGTGCCGTTGGCGAGCAATACCCCCTCGAACAGCCATTCGCGGGTGGCGCCGTTTTGCTCGCTGACCAGTCGCCAGCCCTTGTCGAGACGCTCCAGGCGCTGCACCCGGGTGCCGAACTGGTAATGCTCATACAGGCCGAAGTGCTGGGCGTAGTCGCGGAAGTAACGGCGCATCTCGCTGTGGTGCGGGTAGGGCGCTACCTCGTCGCGCATCGGGAACTCGCTGAACTCGGTAGTGCCTTTGGAGGAGATCAGGTGCGCCGATTCGTACATGGTGCTGTGCGGGTTATCGATATCCCACAGGCCGCCCACTTCGTTGTGCAGTTCGAAGCCAACGAAGGGGATGCCGTGTTTTTGCAGTTGTCGCGCGGTGCACAGGCCCATGGGGCCAGCGCCGATAATGGCGTACATACGGGAACCTCGAGATTGTTTTTGTTCTGCCGTTGCACCAGCGTTGCGCCGGTTTTTCCGTTGGTGAATTATCGCGTGACCGAGGCCGGGCTCTTCAATGACAATCGGCGCCTTTCCCGGATTCATGCTGGTCGGGGATGTCATGGTTGGAGGGTGTGTGATGCCTGGGCTGCCGCCGCGGGATGAATTGACCGAGGAGCTTTTGCTGGCCGAGGTGCACGACGAGTTTGGTGTGATTCGGGTGATGGAAGTCGGCGAATACCGCTTCCTAGAGTTCGGTGATGCGATAGAGCAGAGTTGCGTATTCACCGCCGATCCAACCTGGCTGGAGTACGACTACACCCGCGCCATGCTGATCGGAGCACTGTGCCACGAGGCGCCGGAAAGCGCGCTGTTCCTCGGTCTGGGCGCGGGTACGCTGACTCAGGCCTGTCTCAAGTTCTTGCCGCTGGAAGATGTCGAAGCCATCGAACTGCGCCCGGACGTGCCGCGCCTGGCGATGGAATTCCTCGGTCTGGACGACGACCCGCGTCTCTATGTGCGCATTGGTGATGCGCTGGAGTTGCTGGAGAGCGCCGAGCCTGCCGATTTGATCTTCGTCGACCTGTATACCGATCACGGCCCGGGTGTTGGCCATCTGGCTTGGCGCTTTCTGGACAGTTGCCAGAAGCGCCTGAATCCGGGGGGGTGGTTGGTGATCAATCAATGGGCCGGAGATGACGGCAAGCCCCTTGGTGCCGCACTGCTGCGCGGTCTCTTCCATCGGCATTATTGGGAGTGCCCGGTGAAGGAGGGCAATGTGATCCTGCTGGTGCCAGAGGATTTGGATCAGCAGCTTGATTTTGACGAATTGGAGCGCCGGGCCGAGGCATTGAAGCCGCGCCTGGGGTATTCCTTGCAACCCTTGATCGAGGTACTGCGCCCGGCCAGCTGAGCCTGTCCGCCCTGTTTTGGTGCTGGCAAGATGCCGCGCACCAAGCTGAAACCATCGATCTAGAGAGTTTGGCGCATTCAGTGGGCTGCGCGGTTGGTCTATTAATTGCTGTGCTAACGATATCCTAGAAGTCTGTTGTAAGGAGTCGGCATGGCCATTCTGCAAAGCACTCGGATGCATTTGACTGCCAGCGAGCGGGGCTGGCTGTCCTGGCTGGGGAAGACTGGCAAGCTGGCCATGGGCTGGTCGTGTCGGTTGAACCGCAACATTTATCCCCTGGTCGAGCAAACCTTCGAAGGCATTGCCCAGACCCGTGTGCGGATTCTGCAGAACTGGACGACGGCGCATTGGGAGCACCTGGCGGAGTTGGCTGACAGCCTGGGCAAGGATTTCGCCCAGGTCGATCCGCAGGTGCTGCGCAGCAAGCGTGAGCAGGCGGCGGATTTTTCCGAGCTGTTCGTCATCGACCGCGCCGGTCAGGTGCTGGCGTCGACTTGGCCGGCGCATTGCAAACAGCGCGATCCACACCCTCAGGCCGTGGCGCGTGGGCTGACGCAGCCGTTCCTGCACGGGCCTTACAGCGATCCGTTGACCTTGAGCATCGGCCCGTCCACGTCGCGCTTTCATGATGCGGTGACCTTGATGTTCTACCAGCCGATCGTAGTCGCCGGGCAAAGCCTGGGCTGCGTTTGCGGGCGGGTGCCGAACGATGTGTTGGGCGATCTGATCCAGCGCGAGGCCGGGCATGTCTACCCGGAGTCCGGCGACAACTATCTGTTTATGGTCGACTCGCGCTTCGATGCGAGCATCCAGGCCGGCACCGCATTGTCGCGTTCGCGCTTCGAGGACAACACCTTCAGCCACGGCGAGAACCTGAAAAGCGGCGTGCACACCGATTGGGGTGTGGTGCGCGTACAGAAACACACCGAGCTGGAGTTGCGCTTCGTCGATCCGGCCACCGGCCAGTTGCACCCTGGCGTGCGTGAAACCATCCATAAAGGCTCGAACCTGTTCGTCACCTACCCGGGGTATTCGGACTACCGGCATATCCCGGTGATCGGCAAGGGCGTGACCTTCCAACTGCCAGGCTCAGCGGATCGCTGGGGGATGATGTGCGAGGCCGACCTGGAAGAGGTGTACCGACGTCGTTCGCTGAGCGTCGGACTGATGAAGACCTACCTGCTGACGGGGATCTCGTTGTTCGCCGTGAGCACCCTGTTGCAGCATTTCAGCGGCCTGCCGCAGCAGCTGTTGTACTTGCTCAATGGCGGTTTGTTGGTGCTCGGCGCCTGGCTGTTCTCGACCTTCGGCCCCAGCCGGCTGGCGGCGCGTATGGTTGAGATGACCGAGGTTATCCGCACCATCGCTGAAGGCGAGGGCAACTTGCGTCAGCGTCTCGACAGCAGTCGGCTGGGCAACGATGAAACCGGTGATATGGGGCGCTGGATCAACAGTTTTATCGACAACCTGGACGGTATCGTCGGCCAGGTGATCAGCGTGTCGCACTGCGTCAAACAGACCAACGAAACCATGCTTAGCCGCAGCAGCCTGGCCGGGCAAAGCTCCGACGAAGTCGCCGGCGCGATCCACCGTATGTTGCTGCTGGTCGAGGAGCAGCTCGGTGAAATCCAGCAAGCGTCGATGACCGCCGAGCAGATGAAACAAGCCATGGATGACGTCGTCATTCGCGCCCGTGAACAGTTCGAGGCAGTGCGCGCCGGCACTCAGTCGATCCGCGATGTGGTCGAACGTTCGGCGCAGAGCGTGCAATCGCTGGACAGCCGGATGACCGAGATCGGCAATATCGTGGGCCTGATCACCGACATCACCAACCAAACCAACCTCTTGGCGCTGAATGCGGCGATCGAGGCGGCGCGTGCCGGCGACCACGGCCGCGGCTTTGCCGTGGTGGCAGGGGAGGTGCGTACCCTGGCGTCACGCACGGCCAGTGCCGCCGAGGAGATCCGCCGCATGGTCGAGGGCTTGCAGGCGCAAACCCAGCAGGCGGTGGCCTTTATGGAAGGCGGGGTGGAGAACGTCGATGCCAGCCTGCGGCTGACCGAGGAGGCCTCATCGGAGAATCTCCACCTGCATCAGACCGTAGAGCGCATGTTCGAGATCATCAAACAGTTGCACCAGCGCAGCCTGCATTACGGGCAAACCATCCAGGGCGTCGATCAGGCATCCAGGGAAATGGGGCAGAGCGTCGGGGTGCTGCACAGCAGTGCCGAACGTGTGCGGTACACCGCTAACAAGTTGCAACAGTTGGTCGGCCAGTTCCGCGTCAGCGCGACGCTGCTCAATGTCCCTTGAAGTGGCCAGGGCGGCGCTCTTGCATGGCGCGCAGACCTTCCTGGGCGTCTTCAGTGGCCATCAGTTTGGCGGCATTCGCGGCCAAGCCGTGTGCGGCAGCTTTTTCACCTTCACGCACGGCCTGACGGGCCGAGGCCAGAGTCGCCTGCACGCCCAGCGGCGCTTGTGCGGCAATGCGTTCGGCGAGATGCAGAGCGCGGGGTATCAGGTCTTCACTGGCGAGCACTTCTTGCACCAAGCCGAGGCGGTAGGCTTCGTGGGCATCGAACTCGTCGCCGGTGAGCAGCCAGCGCATCGCGTTGCCCCAGCCCGCCACTTGGTGCATGCGCAAGGTGGCGCCGCCGAAGGGGAGTATCCCGCGCTGCACTTCCATCTGCGCGAAGCGGGTATTGCTGGCGCACAGGTTGATGTCCGAGGCCAGCATCAGTTCGATGCCGATGGTGTAGCAATAGCCCTGTGCGGCGACTATCACCGGTTTGCTCACCCGTGGGCCGCCGAACACGCCCCAGGGGTCAAAGCCGCCTTGCGGGAGTGTCCAGCCGCTGGCGAAGGTTGCTGCGACATTGGCCAGGTCCAGGCCTGCGGTGAAGTGCTCGCCGTGAGCAAATACCAGGGCCACTCGGGCGTCACGGTCACGCTCGAACTCGCCATAGGCCAGGGTCAGGTCATTGAGTAGATTCAGATCGAATGCGTTGCGTTTAGCTGTACGATCTAGGCCGATCAGCATGGTCTGGCCGCGTTTCGCACGGCTGACACGGCCGCTGGAGCTTTGAGGCATGGTGGAAATCCTTGTGCGGGAGGGGCAATTCGAGGTGTATAGCCGCCCCTGTTTGGCTTGTCCAAAGTATTTGCCGATCCGATCAGCGGTCATCGTGTTTGCCGACCGGCTGGCGGAGCCCTGCTTTTTTTGTGGGAAAAACCCGCACAGTGGTCAGGTTTTTCCGGTATAGTGCGCGCCGGCCATTTGACTGGCCACGTTCAGGTAATGCAATTCCCCCGAAGCCAGCTTCGGCTGCGTGTCCGCACAGCGGACTATCCTTGACGATTCATTCATCAATACGTTTTCGCAAATCCCCCGCCACAGGGCTGCCAGGGTGACTTTCGGGTCTTACACGGCATGCGCAGCTTTGGAGCATGGGTCTTTGCGGATGCACTAGAGGCAGACCCATGACCCAGCTATCCGGCGGCTTCGCCGCACTCGGACTTCACCCCAATATTCTTGCTGCTGTTATCGCTACTGGCTACGAAGAGCCTTCGGCGATCCAATTGCAGTCTATCCCTGTAATTCTCGATGGCCACGATATGATTGGTCAGGCGCAGACCGGTACCGGTAAAACCGCGGCCTTCGCCCTGCCAATCCTCAGCCGTATCGATCCGGCCAAGCGCGAGCCGCAAGCCCTGATTCTGGCGCCAACTCGCGAGCTGGCCCTGCAAGTGGCCACCGCATTCGAAACCTACGCCAAGCAAATGCCGGGCGTTAACGTCGTTGCTGTTTACGGCGGCGCGCCGATGGGCCCGCAGCTCAAAGCTATTCGTAATGGTGCACAGATCGTAGTAGCGACCCCGGGTCGTCTGGTCGATCACCTGCGCCGTGACGAGAAAGTATTGTCCACCGTTCAGCACCTGGTGCTCGACGAAGCGGACGAAATGCTCAAGCTGGGCTTCATGGATGACCTCGAAGTGATCTTCAAGGCCATGCCGGAAACCCGCCAGAGCGTACTGTTCTCCGCGACCCTGCCGCATTCGATCCGCGCTATTGCCGAAAAGCACCTGCGCAACCCGAAGCACGTCAAAATCGAAACCAAAACCCAGACCGTTACCGCCATCGAGCAGGCGCACCTGCTGGTGCACGCTGACCAGAAGCATTCTGCGGTGCTGCGCCTGCTGGAGGTGGAAGAGTTCGATGCACTGATCGCTTTCGTCCGTACCAAGCAAGCCACGCTGGACCTGGCCGCCGCGCTGGAAGCCAAAGGCTACAAGGCTGCGGCCTTGAACGGTGACATCGCGCAGAATCAGCGCGAGCGTGTGATCGACTCGCTGAAAGATGGCCGCCTGGACATCGTCGTTGCTACCGACGTCGCGGCCCGTGGCCTTGACGTGCCGCGCATCACTCACGTGATGAACGTGGATATGCCGTACGATCCGGAATCCTATGTGCACCGTATCGGTCGTACCGGGCGTGCCGGTCGTACCGGTCGCGCCTTGCTGCTGGTGACGCCGCGTGAGCGCCGCATGCTGCAGGTGATCGAGCGTGTGACTGGACAAAAAGTCGCCGAAGTGCGCCTGCCAGATGCTGCTGCTGTGCTAACGGCACGCATCAAGAAGCTGACCAGCAGCCTGGCGCCGCTGGTGGCTGATGCTGAAGCGACGCATGGCGATCTGCTGGATCGTCTGACCGCCGATATCGGTTGCAGCCCGCGTGCGCTGGCCGCGGCTTTGCTGCGCAAAGCCACCAACGGCCAAGCGCTGACCCTGGCTGAAGTCGAGCGTGAGCAGCCGCTGGTGCCGAACAGTGCACCGCGTGAACGTAGCGAGCGTAGCGGTGAGCGTTCCGAGCGTGGTGATGTGCGTGAGCGTCGCGCGCCGATGCCGCTGGCCGATGGCCGTGCGCGTTGCCGTACTGCGCTGGGTGCCCGTGATGGTATCGCCGCGAAGAATCTGCTTGGTGCCATCCTCAACGAAGGCGGCCTGGCTCGTGAGGCGATCGGTCGCATTCAGGTGCGTGACAGCTTCAGCCTGGTAGAGCTGCCGGAAGATGGCCTGGAGCGTCTGCTGACCAAGCTCAAGGACACTCGTGTGGCAGGTAAGCAGTTGAAGCTGCGTCGCTATCGCGAAGATTGATCTGCGCTGATTAGCCCCATAAAAAAGCCCCGCACTAGGCGGGGCTTTTTTATATCTGCTGAATCAGGGTTTCAGACCTTCGAGCATCAGCTTGGCCTTCTCCTGCAGCGCCGGTAACGCGGTCATATTGCCGTCGATTACGGTGATCACCGCATTGCCCGACCACAGCTGATAAGCATCGGCCTGCTGCTGGGCTGCTGTCGGGGTCGGTGGCGACACCAGATTGACCCGTACAATGCCATCCGCGCCGCGCTGCGGGACGAAGTTCACGGTGCCCCAGTCGCCGATCGGTGCATAGCTGACGCCAGTCACCTCGCTGGCTTCGCGGGCCGGGTAGTTGATGTTCAGCCCGGTGGTGCCTGGCAAACCGAGTACGTTCAGCTCGCAGAACGGCTTGGCTTTGTCCTTGCTCTGCTCGCACTGACGCTTGGCCTGGGCACCGGTTGCAGAGGCCTTGTCGATCACCTTCACCGCGAAGTTGGCCGTGTCGTCCATGGCGTTCAGGGTCTTCAGGTAGCCAGCCTGGCGGTCACGCATAAACAGCTCCATGTCGATCGCGGTAGACACCGCCACCGCCGGCACCCCCTTGAACATGGCGCGTACGGCAGCGTTCACTGTGCCGGACATCTGGGTCAGTGGGCCGACGTTGTCGCCGAAGTTGGTCCCGGAGACCACCAGATCCGGTGGGTTGTCCTTGAGCAGCAGGCCAAGGCCGACGTTGACCGCATCCACCGGCGTGCCGATTGCCGAGGTCTTGCCGGCCGGAGGGGTGTAGCCTTCCGGCGGGCCGACGCAGAACTTGCCGGGCGCCAGCTCGGTCACCGCCACGGCCTGGCCGGGGTTGACCACGCTGGCGGCACCGATACCACTGCTGTCGTTCAGCGGGCCGACCAGGGTGACCTGGTGACCGGCGCCAACCAGTGCCTGGTAGACGAAGCCGATGCCCGGCGCACGGCAGCCGTCATCGTTGGTTAGCAGGATGTTCAAAGCATTGGCCTGCAGTGACAGGCTCACACCGGCCACGCCCAGGGCGGCGGTTAACAACTTATTCATTATTATCGTCTCCATGCGATCAAAGTAAGGCCATCACCGGCGGGGCGCAGCGGCACCGCCAGTCTGGCAAGGCTTGGTTACAGAGGTTCGACAGATATGCTGCTGGCGTGCGGATTGTGCTGTGCCGCACGCCGGCTGCAATTGGGCTCCCTGAGCGAACGGGCCGATCAGGGAGCTAGGCTCAGAACCTATTCAATATCTGCTGCGCTTGGCCATGCTGCGTTGAAAACAGGCTCGGACTGCTCATTTACCACTCGTAAACTCCGCGTCCTCGCCTGTTTTCGCCTTGCCTGACCTGCGCTCGCGACGATCTTGAGCAGGTTCTTAGCGCGTACCCAACTTGCGCAGGTTGCCTGGGGTGAAATCGCTTTCCGTGAAGTTGCTGGCATTCAACTTCGCCGGTTGCTGGTCAACCAGCAGCCGGTCGACCAGATAGGAGCCGGCGATCAGGTCATGGTACATACCCAACCGGGCGTGATAACGCTGGGTGTCGTAGGTGTAGATCGAGGCTTGCATGTTGGTGCGCCAAAACTGGCCACGGTTGTCGTAGTTGTCAGCCAGCGTAGCCGCCCAGGAGTCCTCGTCGAGGTAGAGCACGCGCTTGGCGTAGATGTGGCGGCTGCCTTCCTTCAGCTTGGCTTCCAGCACCCAGACGCGGTGTTTCTCATACCGCATATAGTCAGGGTTGACGTGGCCCTTGGTGGCCAGCAACTGCTCGGCCTTCACGCTGGGATCGTCGAGCTTGTAGTTGTGGTAGGGGATGTAGAGCTCTTTCTTGCCCAGGATCGTCCACTCGTAGCGGTCTGGTGCGCCGTTGAACAGACGGTCCTCGTCATAGACGCGAAAGCCGCCAGCACCGGTGGGCGAGTCATAGCCCACAGTGGGTGCGCGACGTACCCGGCGTTGGCCTGGTGCGTACATCCACGCCTGCCGGGGTGAGGCTACGGGGTTGATGAATTCGTGGCCAACGACCATCTCACCTTTCTTGCGCACGGGCTCCATAGTGGTCAGCAGGAAGTGCGACATAACGCCATTGACTGACTCCAACGTAAGGTTCGTGTCGGACCAAGTCGAGAGGATCTTGTAGTTGACCTTCTCGAAGACCTTGTTGCCATCGGCATAGTTCACGACCTGAAGGTAGTCGGCCTCTTCTTTCGCGGCGCGCCCCTGCAGGACGTGGTTGAACATCAGCTCGCTGCCGTTCTTCGGGATCGGGAAGGGCGAGGCGCCGAAGGCGTTCTTGGTGCCGTAGCCGCCGTCGATCAGCTCGGCGTTGAGGGCATTCTGTTTGATGTTGTCATCGGTCTTCTGGTCGTAGCGGAAGTCGCGGTGACTCGGGTAAACCGGGATCTTGAACGTGGTGGGATAGCGTTTGAGCAGCGCCTTCTGGCCATCGCTGAGATTGTCGGCGTACTGCGCCACGTTCTCTGCGGTGATGGTGAACAAGGGTTTTTCATCGGCGTAAGGGTCTGGATAGGGCGTGCCGGGGCCCGCGAATTTCACCTGGGGCGGGGCGCCGCGCCATTTGCCGGACCAGGCGGGGATGCTGCCGTCGGCGTTGCCGGCTTTCTCGGCGCCCATGGGGGTCAGATCTTGACCCAGGCGAGCGGCCTCTTCGTTGCTGACCTTGGCTTGAACGGCAAGGCTGCCGCTGAGCAGGGTAACGGCCAGGGCCGTGCGGAACAGGGTTTGGGTGCTTCTGGTCATGCTGGGTTCCTCCGTCAGAGGCTTCAGAAACGGTATTTGAAGTTGAGGGCGACGTTGTCGCGGTCTGCCAAGGGGGCATTCTTCGAGTTGCCCAGAAAAGCGTTGTAGCTAGCCTCCACGGTGAAGTTGTTGAGGTAACGCCAGGAGCTGGCGACACTCATGCGATCGTCGCCCTCGCCCGAGTTGATCGAGCCCAGTAGCGAGCTATCGCGTTGCGCTGCGGTGCTGTAGGTGATGGGAACCGACATGTCCCAGCCGCTGAACACGTTGTTGTAGTCGAACGAGGCCTGGACGGTGTAGCCCCAGGCGTCTCGGTCCTTGAAGAGCTTGTCGGTTTCCGGAGTGTTGAGGGGCCTATGCCAGGAATGAAGACGGTGAAAGACTCCGCCTTGTCGTTGTCCATGACGTTGTTGTAAACCACTTCACCGACCAGGGTGGTGTTGTCCGCCCAGGAGGTTGGGCCAACCACATGGATCATGGACATCTGCGCTTGCAGGGTTTCGGCACTTACCGCGTGCGGCGGGAGCGGGATGTCGATGGGGAAGCCGAAGCCGTTGAACGTGGTGGCGGTATCGACCAGCACCGGCTGGCCATCGCGGTAGCTGACCTCACCCGAGAAACTGGTGTCGCCGAGTACGGTGGCGAAACTGGCGCCGTATTGGTCGATGTCGTCGAAGTAGCGCACCCGGTAGCTGCCAAAGTCGCTGAGGAAATCCAGCGTCGGAGCCTTGTCGTGGAAACGCGAATAGTAAACACCGAACTCGGTATTGTTCAGCGATTCGGCGGTATAGGTCATGGCCACGCCGTATTGACCGCTGTCGGACGGTTCGTCGTCGTCCAGCCGCTTGAGGAAACCGCTGGCGTCGTTGAAGCCGCCTTCGTCGATCAGGTCGGTGGTGGAGAAGTAGCTGCCGACCCCGAACAGTTCGGTTTTTTCCCACTCGTACTGGTAGTAGGCCTGCAGGTTGAGGTTGTCGGTCAGGCTGTACTGGGCGAACAGCTGGCCGACCGGCAGCAGGATCTCCTTGACCTCGACGCCGGGGGTGGTCGCCTTGGTGGCGTCCACCGGGCTCTGCGCGGACGAGATGCCTTGGTAGAACAGACTCTCACCCCAGCTCACCACCTGATCGCCGAGGCGCAGGTTGAGGTCGCGGCCGGCTACATCCCAGGTGCCATAGAAGTAGGAGTCGAGCAGGCGCAGGTCCTCGCGGTGCTGGTCGATGGTGTCCTGGGGAAAGCGGTCGGGTCTTGCGCACTGACCACCGGCGAAACAGTTGGAGGTGCCGGTGTCATTGTCGTTGCCCTGGTCGTAGACGTTGTCGTAGAAGCCGGCGGCGCGAACGAACAGGCCGTAGTCTTCGCGCCATTTGACGTTGGCTTCGGTGAGGAAGCCGACGCGGTTGTTGATCAGGCTGCCTTTGTCGAAGGCGTTGTCACCGTCGTTGCCATTGGCGTCAGCGGTCAGTCGGTGGTCGCGGTCGTCGGTACGCCAGGCCAGGCCATAGCTCAGGGTGGTGTCCAGATCTATGGCCACCTCATCGCTGGGCTGGAAGGACAGCGCCTGGGCTTGCAGGCTCAAACCGCCAGCCAGGCTTACCAGCGCAAAGCGAATGGCGCTGTTCAGCGGTGTACGGAGTTGGCTTTTTGTTGTTCTTATCATTTTGTTCCTCTCGGTGAGGCAAGGCATCGAGGCCCTACGCTCAAGGTTCAGTTAAGTGAGGCGCGACTGACTATGTGGTCACGGGGGGAATCGCAACATCGTCCATAAAGACTAGTGAGCGCGGACGATCCCCTAAGATCAGTTTGGTTCAAATTCCAGGCTTCGACTGCCGGAGCGCCGCTGCTGATCGTCCGCTCCGGCATGGCGCTGCCCGCCGGGCAGACTGTCTGCGCCGCCCAAAGCCGCCGAAGAAAGCGACAGCCTTGTAGGGCGGGTAAAACCCGCGCGGTAAAGAACTGATGGTTGGCTAATAGTGTGGGCTTGTTTTTATTTGGCGGGTTTCACCCGCCCTACGAAGACAGCCCATACCAGAGCGCCCGCATTCACATCGCCCATACCCCTTTGCCCGTAGTCCCATCGGACGATGTTGCTCGCCGGGGCGGGGATAAGAATCCGTCTAACTGCCGCCGGCCCGTCCGGCGCGCGCCTCTTCGTATAACAAGAAAGGAGCGAGCCGCATGAGTGACGGCAAAATCAACTGGGATGACTGCTGCGATGTGCTGGTGGTCGGCTCGGGAGCGGGGGCCATGACCGCCGCGCTGCGCGCCCATGACCTGGGGCTGAATGTGCTGCTGCTCGAGAAGAGCGCGGAGTATGGCGGCACTTCGGCGGTGTCCGGCGGCGGCATCTGGATTCCGAATAACCATCGGATCGCCGCGCTCGGCGGTACGGACTCGGTGGAGGAGGCGATTCGCTATATCAAAGCGGTGACCCACGGGGAAATCGACGATGGGCGCATCGAGGCCTATGTCGAGCACGGCCGCGAGATGGTCGAGTACCTCGAGCGGCACAGCCGGGTGCGCTTCGAGGCGCAGCCCCACTATGCCGACTATTACCCGGAGGTGGAGGGCGGCAAGCCGGGTTACCGCTCCATGGACCCGCAGCCGTTCGATGCCGCCGAACTGGGTGAGGAATTTTTGCGCATGCGCCCGCCGTCGCCCGGCACCCTGATGATGGGGCGCATGGCCATGACCATGAAGGAGGCGCAGGTGCTGCTCTGCCGTGGGCCGGGTTGGCTCGGCCTGACCCTGCGGGTGATCTGGCGCTACTGGCGGGATAGGGAGGGTCGGCGGCTGTCGCGCCGCGACCGTTTCCTGACCCTGGGCAATGCGCTGATCGGCGCCTTGCGCGCCTCCCTGTTGGACCGCGCGCTACCCCTGTGGCTGAACTGCGCGCTAGAAGAGTTGATAGTCGAGGACGGCCGGGTGAGTGGCGTGCTGGCCAGCCGTGAGGGGCGTCCGCTACGGATCAAGGCGCGCCATGGGGTGATCCTCGCCGCCGGTGGTTTCGAACGTAACCAGGCGATGCGCGAGCAGTATCTGCCACAACCTTCGCTGACCACCTGGAGCGCCACGCCGCCGAACAATACCGGCGACGCCATCCGCGCCGGCCAGGCCATAGGCGCGAACACAGCCCTGATGGGGCACAGTTGGTGGGCGCCCACCACCCATGTTGCGGGTGAGGAAAAACAGCGCGCGCTGTTCGTCGAACGTACCTTGCCCGGCTGCGTGCTGGTCAACTCCGCCGGCCAGCGCTTCGTCAACGAGGCAGCGCCCTACACCGACATCGTCTACGCCATGTATGCCAACAACCGCGAAGGCGCGGTGAGCGTGCCCTGCTGGATGGTCTTCGACGCCGAGTTCCGGCGCAAATACCCCTGCGGCGCGCTGCTGCCCGGTTACGCCCAGCCAGACTGGCAATTGCCAAAGCACCTGCGTGGCTATTTCCACAAGGCCGCGAGCCTGGAGGCCCTGGCCGGGCAGATCGGCGTCGATCCCGCTGGATTGGCGCGCAGCGTGGAGCGCTTCAACGCCATGGCCGTGCAGGGGCGCGACGAGGATTTCCATAAGGGCGAGTCGCTGTTCGACCGCTACTACGGTGATCCCAATGTGCAGCCCAATCCCTGCCTGGCACCGCTGCACAAGGGGCCGTTCTATGCCGTGCGCATCGACGCCGGCGATATCGGTACCAAGGGCGGCCTGCTCACCGACGTGCATGCCCGCGTACTGCATGTGGATGGTCAGCCGATCGCCGGCCTGTATGCGATCGGCAACAGCGCGGCCTCGATGATGGGCCGTACCTACCCGGGTGCCGGCTCCACCATAGGCCCGGCCATGACCTTCGGTTACCTGGCGGCGAACCATATCAAGAACCAGAGCCTGATGATCCAGCGCTTGAGCAGTCCGTCGCTATTAACCTAACTAGTGCCGTAGGTGCCACCCATCGCGGATAAATCCGCTCCCACAGGGAGCCGTGTCCGGCCTGTGAAATGGCCGCGACTGCGGGGCTTTTGTAGGAGCGGATTTATCCGCGAAGCTGAGCCTGAAAACGGCGCCGATCGTGCACAAAATCCAGGAGCTGCATATGAATACAGAACTAACCCAGGTCGCCGTCGTCACTGGCGCCAGTCGTGGCGTCGGCAAGGGCATTGCTCTGGCTCTCGGCGCTGCCGGTATGACCGTCTTCGTCAGCGGCCGCGCCCCCGAACAGGCTGGTTCCAGGCTGCATGGCCAGGCACTCACCGGCTCGCTCGAGGAGACCGCAGAAGCCATCACCCGCGCCGGCGGCCGGGGTATTGCGGTGATCTGCGACCATGCCGACGATGCCCAGGTGCGGGCGCTGTTCGAACGGGTCGAGCGCGAATGCGGGCGTCTCGATTTGCTGGTGAACAACGCCGCCTTTCTCCACGAGAACCTGATCGATCCGGGGCCCTTCTGGGAGAAGCCGCTAGAGCTGGTGCGAATCCTCGAGGTCGGGCTGCGTTCGGCCTATGTCGCCAGCTACCATGCCGCACCGTTGCTGGTGCGCGGCGGCCACGGACTGATCGCCTTTACCTCCTCGTTCGGTGCCGGCTGCTATATGCACGGGCCGGCCTACGGCGCGCAGAAGGCCGGTTGCGACAAGCTGGCAGCGGACATGGCAGTCGATTTCGAAGGCACTGGGGTGGCTGCGCTGTCCCTCTGGCTGGGGCCGCAGCTGACCGAGCGCACACGTATCGCCGGCGAAAACCACGGCGAGCAATATGAGGCGTTTTTGGCCCAAGCCGAGACGCCGCAGTTCAATGGCCAGGTGATCCATGCGCTGCTCAATGATCCTGAACTGTTGAGCTTGAGCGGGCAGACCCTGGTCACCGCCGAGATCGCCCCGCGCTATGGCATCAGCGAGGCCGAAGGCCGCCAGCCGCCGTCCTACCGCGAGATGCTCGGCGCGCCGCGGCTGCAGCATCCGGCCCGGGTTGTGTAGGGTGGGTTAGAGCGTAGGGTGGGTTAGGCCGCAGGCCGTAACCCACCATTTGCTTACGTGCGGCGTTCCTGGCGGCTCGCCGCATTTCCCCCATCCATGTGGGTCACAAGCTCGCACCTACATGACTGGCTGGGAGTGATGTGTTGTTTTGATTCGGCGCAATACGCTGCGCTATTGCGTCCTACGATACTGCCGCCGGCGCGTTGAGGATGTACTGGCTGGTTGGCAGCACATCGATCTTGTCGAAGTCGATAAAGCGCTGGCAGCTCTCTATCATCGCGGCCAGGTTGCGTTGGTATTTCTCCTCATCGCCCACGGCGTCGAAGAACGCCTGTGGATCGGTCATGGCCTCTGGGGGGAAGCCTTCCTCGACTATGGCGTCGATCTGCGGTGCACCCGGGGTCAATGGGTTTACCACCAGGTTCTGCACATAGAGGAAGGTGTCCTGGGTGTCGATAGCCACTTGGGTGTGGTGGTTACGCCAGATATCCAGCCAGGCGGCGGGCGTCAGCCGGGGCGGGCGGGTGAGGAATGCGAGCTGGGAAAAACCATGGGTTCGCTCGCCCACACTCGCTGGATAGCGGGTGTTGCGGATCGGCACGGATTCGCTGACCAGATAGCCGGCCAGCCGGGAAACCGCGGCGGCTATGACTTCTTCGAAGGGGCGGCGGAACTGCCCATTGGCTCTATCGAGCCAGAACGACACAGTGCCATCCATCAGCGGCTGGTTGTTCGCCTGGCGCAGTCCGGCGGCCGGCTCGACCTGCTTGTCCACGACATTCACCTGCAGCCCTCTGGCGCCGAGGACGAGAAGCTGTTCTGCGACTTCGTTGCGCAGGCGCCGGGCGAACTCTTCATTGCTGGTCTGGGTATCGCGCCAGACGCTATAGATGACTTTTTCCATGGCAGGCAGTGCCCTCGGTTGTCGGTGTCGGAGTAGGGGTGTCCAGAATCATTAGGCCAGATCAGACAGGCTCCTATGCCTTGGCCTGGTGACCATGCTATAGCCAGGGAGTGCCGCCACATCGTCTATCCAGACTAATGCTCGACGTATTGGAACCAGGTCTGCGCACGCATCGCGAGCAGAGGGCTCGGCGTCCCCCTCGCGCCTACATTTTCAGGTGCTTCAAACCGCCGCCGAAGCCAGTTCGCGCAAGGCATTCTTGGTCACTTTGCCCGAGGCATTCAACGGCATGGCCTGCACCACCTGCACCCGCCGCGGCACTTTGTAATTGGCCATCTGCTCGCGGCACCAGGCGATAAAGGCCGGCTCTTCGACCGTGTTACCGGGCGTCGGCAGCAGGAAGGCCATGGCCACCTCGCCGAGGCGTTCGTCGGGGATGCCGATCACCGCGACCTGGGCCAGCCCCGGGTACTTGAGTAGGCACTGCTCGATCTCCGCCGGGTAGACGTTGAAGCCGCCGGTGATAAACATGTCCTTCAGCCGGTCGGTGATGCGCAGATAGCCCTGTTCGTCGAGTACGCCGATATCCCCGGTATGCAGCCAGCCGTCGCTGTCGATGGTCTCCAGGCTTGCCTGGGGATCGTTGAAGTAGCCCTGCATCAGGTTGTAGCCGCGCACCAGCACCTCACCGGGCTCGCCTGGCGGTAGCAGGTGGCCCTCGGCATCCACGCAGCAGATCTCGATGCCGGGCATGGCTCGCCCGCTGGTAGTGGCGACTAGCTCGGGCGCATCCCCGGCACGGCAGATGGTGGCGAAGCCGCAGACTTCGGTCAGCCCGTAGGCGGTGATGATGGTCTGGAAGCCCAGCTCGTCGCGCATGCGATGGATCATCTGCACCGGAATTGCCGCCGCGCCGGTCACCGCCACGCGTAGCGAGGACAGGTCGTACTGCGCCCGTTGCGGGTGGGCGAGGAGCGATTGATACAGAGTCGGTGGCCCCGGCAGCACGCTGATACGCTCGCGCGCCACACACTCCAGCACCGCCTGCACATCGAACACCTGTTGCGGCAGGATGGTGCAGCCGCGCATCAGCGCCGCCAGCCAGCCGGCCTTGTAGCCAAAGGAGTGGAAGAACGGATTGACGATCAGGTAGCGGTCGCCCTCGCGCAGGCCGACCACCGCGCTCCAGTCGCGTACCACCATAAGGTTCTGCCCATGCTGGGTCATGACCCCCTTAGGATTGCCGGTGGTGCCGGAGGTGAACAGCAGATCGGAGAGCGACTGCGGGTTGACCGCCTCTTCGCGCACCACCAACTCGGCCGGTGAAATTTCGGCGGCCAGGGAGAGAAAATCTGCCCAGGCCAGAGCGCCGTGGCTGGCGCCGCGCAGGCTGACGATTCGGCGCAAGGCCGGCAAGGATTCGCCCTCCAGCAGGCGCGGATAGTCGACACCGAGAAATTCGCCGATCACGAACAACAGGCTGGCACCGCTCTCGCGCAGGACGAAACCGGCCTCGGCGCCCTTCATTCGCGTGTTCAACGGCACCAGGGCGGCGCCGATGCTTTGCAGCGCCGTGGCCGCGACTATCCATTCCCAGATATTCGGTGCCCAGATCGCCACCCGCTCACCGGCCTGCACACCCAGCGCCAGCAAGGCGCGGGCGGCCTGGCGGCGCAGTTGGTCGAGTTCGCGGTAGCTGATTCGCCGGCCGGCTTCCTCAATGGCTGAGCTGTCGCCGTAGGCCCGGGCCGCGGCGGCTATGAGTTGCGGAATGGTTACGGCGTTTTCCACGGACGGCATGGGGCCTCCTCCAGCAGAGGATAAAAGCGGATGGGAGTTGGCCGGGCAGGGTGCCCGGCCAGTGATGCGTGTTACTGCGCCGGTGGGGCGAAACGGCGGCCGGCGGAGAAACCACCATCCACCGCGATCATCTGCCCACTGACGAAGGAGGCCTCGTCGGAGG
This sequence comes from Pseudomonas cavernicola, assembly GCF_003596405.1. NCBI lineage: Bacteria > Pseudomonadati > Pseudomonadota > Gammaproteobacteria > Pseudomonadales > Pseudomonadaceae > Pseudomonas > Pseudomonas cavernicola. The sequence goes on along the minus strand of NZ_QYUR01000002.1, from coordinate 1,906,481 downwards.
CGAGGAACAGTGCCACGTTGGCCACTTCCTCCGGCTGCCCGGAGCGGCAGAGCATGTGCTGTGAGGTGAAGTAAGCGTGGAAGGCCTCATGCTCGCGCACCATATGGGTCATTGGCGTTTCGATCAGCCCAGGGCAGAGGCCGTTGACGCGGATATTCGCATAACCATAATCGATCGCCATGGAGCGGGTCAGCTGGTTGATGCCGCCCTTGGCCACGTTGTAGGCGACGTTGCCGTCGCAGCCCTGCAGGCCGAAGATCGAGCCGATATTGATGATCGAACCGCTGCGCTGGGCTTCCATCTGCGGCAATACGTACTTGCTGGTGAGCATGCTGCCGGTCAGGTTGATGTCCAGCACCCGTTGCCAACTGGCGGTTTCGATGGCGGTGACACTGCCCTGATCGGCGATGCCAGCGGCGTTAACCAAGGCATCGATGCGGCCAAAGCGCGAGATGATCTCACTCATCAGCTGCTGGATACGGGCCTCGTCGCGTACGTCCAGGGTCATGAACAGGCCGGGAAACTCCGCCGGTGCAGCGCCGATATCCAGCCCCACCACCTGCGCGCCTTCCTCGGCGAAGCGGCGCACACAAGCCAGACCTATACCCGAAGCGGCACCGGTCACGACCGCCACCTTGTTCTGCAAACGTGCCATAACTGAACCTCATTATTGTTGTGGGCCAAGTTCTTCGTTCGGAGTCTAACCGCAGCTCGGCCGCCGGTGATCGTCCATTGGGACTAACCGGTGGGCAAGCGCCGGCCGGCGGGAAGAGACTAGCTTTTGTAGGAGCGGATTTATCCGCGATGGGGCCGCCAAAGCATCGCGGATAAATCCGCTCCTACAGAGGCCAATAAAAAAACCCGGCCGAAGCCGGGAAAAAAGGGGTAGGCGTTCAGGCCAACTCCTCAATCTGGAAATTTCAGCCGCACCCGTGCACTGGTCGGCCGGCTCTGGCAGGCCAGGGTCCAACCCTCGGCCAACTCCTGCGTACTCAGTACATCGTTGCGCGCCAACAGGGTTTCACCTTCTTGTACCCGGCACATGCAGGCGCCGCAGAAGCCCTCCTCGCAGGAGGAGGGCACATCCAGCCCGGCCACCTTGCAGCTCTGCAACAGGGTATCGCCAGGCCGGCAGGTTATTTCGTGAAGCTGGCCATCCAACTCGACGGCCAAGACTTCGCAGGCCGAGCCGGCAGCTGCCGCACGCGCCTCGACCTCCTGCGCCAACAGTTCATCCGGATCGGGCGGCGAGACGAAGCGTTCGACATGAATGCGCGCCGGTGCCTCGCCTAGGCCTAGTAACGCCCGTTCCACCGTGTCCATAAAAGGGCCGGGGCCGCAGATAAAGAACTCGGCACCAGCATGGCCGCGTACCAGGTGTCGGACTTCTTCCGTCGTCAGATATCCCTGCAGCGAATCCAGTACATGTATCACTTCCAACCGCTCGCCGTTGGCCTTGGCCAGCTGGCGCAGTTCGTCGCGGAAGATCACCGAGCTCTCGTCGCGATTGGCGTAGATCAGCTTGATCCGCCGCTGGCTGGTCCGCAGCGCCGACTTGAGGATGGAGAACACCGGGGTAATGCCAGAGCCGCCGCCGAACAGGACTATGTCGCTGTCGCTCGCCGTCTGGTGGCTCTGGTTTAAACAGAAGTGTCCCGCTGGGGGCAGCACCTCCAGCCAGTCGCCGGCTTGCACCCGTTGGTTCATCCAGTTGGACACCCGGCCGCCCTCGACCCGCTTGACCGTTACCTTGGGCAAGGCATCGCAATCCGGCGAGCTGGCCATGGAGTAACAGCGGGTCAGCAACTTGCCTTCATAAGGCACGCGAAAGCTGAGGAACTGCCCCGGTTTGTAGTGGAAGCGTTCGCTCAGTTCCGCTGGCACGCGCAGTACCAGCGAGCGGGCGTCGGCCGTTTCGTCGATCACCTCGGCCACTTCCAACCGGTAGACGCCTAGCGGCGCCTGTCCGGCAGGCGTCAGGTTCAGCTGCTGCGTGCCCATGCTCACCTCCGTCTCAGATACCGCTGATCAACTGGGCGTTGTCCACGCGGATCTCGGCGCCGTTGACGAAGCGCGACTCGTCCGAGGCGAGGAACAGCACTACGCTGGCGATATCCTGCGGCGCGCACATACGGTTCATCGGGTCCTGGTCCAGGATTTCTTGGGGGATCGGCTGACCACCGGCGAGGGCTTGGGTCATCGGCGTGTTGATGCCGTCCGGGTGCACGCTGTTGCAGCGGATGCGGTAGCCCTGCTGCTTGCAGTGCAGGGCGACGGAACGGGTCATGGCCGCCACTGCGCCCTTGGAGGCGGAGTAGGCGCAGAACATCGGCATGCCGCCGAGGGCCGCCACCGAGGACATATTGACGATGGAACCGCCGCCACTTTCCTTCATCGCCTGCACCGCGTACTTGCAACCGAGGAAGTAGCCCTCGCCGTTGATTTTCTGCACTTTCTGCCATAGCTCCAGGCTGGTGTCTTCGATGCTGCCGAGGGCGAGGATGGCGGCGTTGTTCACCAGCACGTCGAGGCGGCCGAAGGTTTCCAGGGTGACCTTGATGACGTTCTGCCAATCGGCCTCGCTAGCGATGTCCTGGTGGATAAACAGGGCGTTGGCGCCGATCTCGGCAGCGACCTGGCGGCCGGCCTCGTCGTTCAAGTCGGTAAGCACCACCTTGGCGCCCTCGCGGGCCAGTAGCAGCGCGTCCTCGCGGCCAACGCCGCTGGCGGCACCGGTGATGATGCAAACTTTGCCTTCTACGCGTTTCATTGTTGTTCTCCTGATCAGGCGGTTTCGAGTGAAGTGTGTGTGGCTACATGGGCGCCGGCGCGGCGGCCGGAATAGACGCAGTCGGCCAGTGACAGGCCGGACACATAGAGGTTGGAAGCTATGCCCACGGCATTGCGCCCGGCGCTGTACAGGCCGGTAATCGGTGCGCCCGAGTCGTTCAGTACCTGCCCGCTGCGCTCGCAGACCTTGAGTCCGCCGAGGGTGATGGCCGGACAGGGGAACAGGCGGCTGTCGAAGGACAGGTCGAGGGCGTACCAGGGCCCTTGTTCCAGGGAGGCGAGCATGGCCGACGACTTACCGAAGGCATCGGCCACCTCACCGCGGGCGGCGCGGTTGTAGGCGGCCAGGCTCTGCTCCAACTGCACCGCCGGCAGGCCGCAGCGCTCGGCCAGTGCGGCCGGGCTGGTGGCGCGTTTGGCGTTAAACAGCAGGTTGATCAGCACAGGCAAACGCTGGAACTGCCAGACTTTGCCGGGTCCGACCTGACGCAGCGCTTCGCGCACCAGAGCCTTATTGAGGATCAGGATGGCGCGGCCGCCCTGTTCCTCGACCATGGCGTGGCCGAGCGTGGCGCCATACACCTCTTCGTTGCAGTAACGTTGGCCGGCGCCGTTGACGATCAGTCCACGGGCCCAGGCCAGCGGCGGGTTGATAAAGCGCCAGGCGCTGACCTTGTCCATCCGCGCCAACGCGGCGCCGGCGCTCTGTCCGAGGCGGATGCCGCTGCCGTCGCAGCCGGTGGTGCCCAGTGGCAGGCCGGCCAAGTAGTGCGGTGCGTGCTGACGAACCAGCGCGCGGTTGAAGATAAAACCACCGGCGCTCAGCAGCACGCCGCGTTCGGCGCGGATCAGCCGGCGCTCGGCGTGGACCTGTTCGATCCGCCGCAGACGCACACGCAAACTATCGGCCAATGCCGGGGCGTACATGTGGATTGCCGTGGCCCAGCGTGCCAGGCGCCCATGCCAGCGCGCCGCGCGGCTGCCGGCAGGCAATTGCCAGGCTTCGACCCCGAGCACTTCATCGCGCTCGTTGAGCACCAGGCGGCGCACTTCGCACTGGCTGTGCAGGCGCACGCCACGGCTGAGGGCGGCAGCTTTCAGCGGAGCGAATAGACTGGCGCCGGACATCCCCGGGCCTTTTGCCCGGTGCCCGCGCGGTGCCGGCGGCGCTTGCTCGGCATAGGCCGGCACCGCTTCGTTGCCGGAGTAATAGAGGTAGTACTGGTCGGTCGGGTAGGAGGTTTTATGCGGCGGCACGCTGGCTTCGAAAGTCACGCCTTGGCGTTCCAACCAAGCCAGCTGTTCACAGCTGCGTTCGCAAAAATCGCGCAGAGTCGCAGCGGACACCGCCTCGCCGACCTCTTGGCGCAGGTAGCGGAACATCGCCTCGCTGCCATCACTGTAACCAGCTTGCTGCTGGTAAGGCGTACCGCCGCCGGCATAGACCACGCCGCCGCTGATCGCGGTAGCGCCGCCGCCGGCGAAGCGTTCCAGGGCTAGCACGGACAACCCACGGCTGGCCGCCTCGATAGCCGCGCAGGCCCCGGCGCCGCCGAAGCCGACCACCAGCAGTTCGGCTTGGTCGTCCCAGGTCAACTGCTCGGCGGTCGCAACCCGCAATGGCGGCAAAGCCTCTATTCCATTCATGTTGCGCGCCTCAGCCGGCCGCCGCGAGGGTCGGCACGGGTGCAGCGGTGGTGGTGTAGGAACCATCCAGATAAACCAGCGGGCTGATCGTCTCGCCGTTGTAAATCTGTTGGATGCGGCCGATGAAGATGCTGTGGGTGCCGTAGGTGAACTTACCGTCCTGGCGACAGAGGATGGCCGACTGTGCATCGCCCAGGTAGGGAATACCTTCGGCGCTGCTCAGCCAGTTGCCGCGCTGGAACCGCGCCTCGCCCTTGATCGGCCCGCTGCACAGCAGCGACAGCTCTTCCTGTTCCAGGCCGAGGATGTTCACGCAGAAGTCCGCGCCGGTATCCAGCACCGCATGCAGGGAGGCTGTTTGGTTGACGCAGATCAGCAGCGAAGGCGGCTCGGTGCTCAGCGAGTCGACCGCGGTGGCGGACATGGCGAAACGCTCGCGGCCGTTGCTGGTGGTGATGATGGTCACGGACTTGGCCAGGCGGCGCATGGCCTGGAGCATCTCGGCTTTCAGATTGGCTTCGTTCATCGCACGGCCCTCTCGTTGTGCATGGAGTGCGATGGATTCTTGCAACGGCTCACGGCGGCAACATCGTCCGAGGGGACTAGTCGAGCGCGGAATCCCGGTGGGCCGGGCTGCATACCGTAGGAGCGTATCCCGCCTGCGAAATGGCTGCGGCTGCGGAGCTTTTGTAGGAGCGGATTTATCCGCGAAGCAGAGCCCGAAAACGACACCGATCCTGCAGAAAGAAGCCTGGGCATGGGCCGCGATAGCTGCGTTGAGCGGAAGGCCCCATCGCGGATAAATCCGCTCCTGCAGGAAGTGGGCGAGAGAGAACATCCATATGGTCCGTTTGAGGGATGTTCGCCGGCCCAGGCGTTGTTTGAATGCCCGCGTAGGGTCGGCCGCCGGTCTTCTGTAGCGCGGCCCGCTACCCGCAGAACGCGCGCCCCGGCGGACGGGGTGAACACAGGAGAACAACAAGATGCTCGACCAAGACCTGATTCGCCAGCGTCTGATCCAACGTGCCCGCGAGCTGGTGCCGTTGCTGCGCGAACGCGCGCCACAGGCCGCGCAGCTCGGCCAACTGCCGGAGGAGACCATTCGCGATTTCCAGGAGGCCGGTTTCTTTCGCATCCTCCAACCCGCCCGCTGGGAGGGCTACGAGCTGGAGCCCAAGGACTTCTTCGAGGTGCAGATGACCCTCGCCGAAGGCTGCATGTCTTCAGCCTGGGTACTCGGCGTGGTGGCCATCCACAACTGGCAGCTGGCGCTGTTCGACGACCGCGCCGCGCAGGACGTCTGGGGCCAGGACTCCAGCGTGCTGATCTCTTCCTCTTATATGCCGGTGGGCAAGGTCGAGCGGGTCGACGGCGGCTTTCGCCTGAGCGGCCGGTGGGGGTTTTCCTCCGGCAGCAAACACTGCGACTGGGTGTTCCTCGGCGCCATGGTGCCACCGGCAGAGGTGGGCGGGGCGCCGGACTACCGGACCTTCCTGCTACCACGCGGCGATTACCAGATCCTCGACAACTGGAACGTGATGGGCCTGGAAGCCACCGGCTCCCACGATATTCTGGTGGAGAACGCCTTCGTTCCCGAGTACCGCACGCATCGCGCCCTGGATGGTTTTATGCAGCACAGCCCGGGCAACGCGGTGAACACCGCGCCGCTGTTTCGCCTGCCGTTCGGACAGATCTTCGTGCGCGCCGTGTCTTCCTCGGCGATCGGCGCCTTGCAGGGTGCAGTCGACCAGTTCGTCGAACACAACCGTGCGCGGGTCGGCGTCAACGACGGGCGCAAGATGGTCCAGGACCCGGCGGCGCAGACCGCGCTGGCAAACGCGATGGTTTGCGTCGACGAATGCAAGACGGTGCTGTTGCGCAATTTCGCCCTGATGCTGCAACGCGCGCAACATGGCGAGCCGTTGAGCATGCCGGAGCGGGTGAAGATGCGTTACGACTCGGCACTGGTGGCCGACAAGTGCGCGCGGGCGGTCTCCGAGCTGATGTTCAACAGCGGTGCCTCGACCATCTTCCGCAGCCACGTGATCAACCGCGCCTTCCGCGACATCCACACCGGCCGCGCTCACGTCGCCAACAGCCCGGCCAAATACGCCTGGAACCTCGGTGGCGTGAGCATGGGGCAGGACAGCAGCGACTTCTTCCTCTGAGCCGGTCGTAGGGTGTGGGCTTCAGCCCACCGAAAAGCGCAACACGGTGGGCTGAAGCCCACCCTACGGTTCTACAAGAGCGGCGCGGATGCTGAGGTTGGGGTGTAGGAGCGGATTTATCCGCGATAGGGACCTCTGCCTAACACAGCATCGCGGCTAAAGCCGCTCCTACAAAAAAGGGCCGGCCACAGACCCAGAAAAACCCATGCATCAAGGCCTGCGGGCTAGTCCGTTTGAGCGATTCCAGCGCCTCGGCTATCCCCGAACATGGCTGCAAGGCGCACTCCCTGACCGCCGACAGACCAGCCAATAAGTACAAGGATCAATCATGAAATTCTCACTGATCTATGAAGCCCAGACGGTGGACTCCAGCCGTGAAGGCGACCGCCGGATTTTCGAAGAGACCGTGGAGCAGGCGGTGCTAGCCGATAAGCTCGGCTTCGACACCTTCTGGTGCGTCGAGCACACCGCGCTGAGCAACTACTCGCACATGTCGGCACCCGAGACCATGCTGGCGTTCGTCGCCGGCAAGACCGAGCGCATCGGCATCGGCCATGGTGTGGTTTGCCTGCCGCCGGCGATGAACCATCCAGTCAAGGTGGCCGAGCGCATCGCCACCCTCGACCTGCTGTCCAAGGGCCGCGTGCACTTCGGTGTCGGCAAGGGCGGCACCCAGCAGGAAGCCGGCACCTTCGGCTACGACCTGGCGACCCTGCAGCCGCAGATCGACGAAGCCATGTACCTGATCCCGAAGATGTTCGTGCAGGACGAGATCGAACATCACGGCGATTTCGTACAGATCCCCCTGCGGCCGATCCATCCCAAGCCGTATCAGGACCCGCACCCGCCGATGTACCTGGCCTGCACCAACACCGAATCGCTCAAGCGCGCCGGCGAGCGCGGCATGGGCGCCCTGGTGCTGGGTTTCGGCGGCCCGGAGGAAATCGCCAAGAAGGTCGCCGTCTACCATGAGGCCTGGGACAACCGTGACCTGAAGGACCAGGTTGGTTTCCGCCCCATCCGCCACATTGCCGCCCTGTGTCCGGCCATCGTTCTCGACGATAACGAGCAGGCGCGCAAGATCGGTATCCGTGGCCAGCGCTACTTCATGGAATCCCTGGCCTACTGGTACGCCGGCGGCGAACGCCCGGACCCGGAAAAGTGGAAGGACGACACCTTCACCGACGGCAACGGCCAGAGCGTGATCAAATCGCGCTTCGCCTCGGAAGAGATCACTGCGGACTTCTCCGACCCGACCATGGCGATGATGAACCCCAACCACGCCTACGGCACGGTCGAAGACTGCATCGGCTACGTGCAGCGCTTGCAGGAAGCCGGTGCCGATGAAATCCTGTTCATCTGCCAGATGGGCACAGTGCCGCAATGGGCGCAGCTGGAGACCCTGAAAAATATCGGCGAGCAGGTGATTCCCTTTTTCCGTGAGCAACTGGCCAAGGCCTGAGCTTGCCGAGTATTTAACGGGCCTTAATGGCCCGTTTTTTATTGGGGCGCGTTGGCGCGTATCGCCTCTCGTAGGAGCAGGCTCCTTCTCAAGTAGGGATGGTATCTACGAAGCTAAGGGCGACTCGGTGCGAATGAAGTGTGGTCCTGCAAGAAGCCAGGCTCTTACTCGGCTCGAATGCGCCATAGCTGGTCTAGTCGTGTTGTGTAACTAGGGTTGAGCATTTCGCGGCGCATGGTCCAGCCGGGTGCCGCGGGAATTCGACCGGAGCCTATGGTTCCACGCCCCCAACGGGCATTGATTTGGTCCAGTACGCTCATCACTCGATCCACCTCGGGTTGCTGCATTGGGGCAAAAAGGTCTGGGGTGTGTTCGTTACGTCGGCATAGCTCAAGCAACATGACCTCGGCCTTGCTGTAGGCATAGCCGGGGCGATAAATGCTCTCCAGACACGTCTGAGCGGCTTGGTTCAGCAAGCGTGTGTCGTCGGTCGGGTAGGGAAGTTGGTAGATCACGCCCTTGGCATATTTTTTAGCCTCGTCCGGGTTGAACATTCCGGTGCGAATGCTCACCCGAATGCGGCTGCACAGAGACTGCTGCGCGCGTAGTTTCTCCGCCGCTCGGGCGGTGTAGGTTGCAACCGCCTCACGGATTGGCGATAGCTCGTACTGACGGTCACCGAACATCCGGCTACAGCAGATCTCCTGTTTGGGCAGGGGGCTTTCTTCGAGTTCCAGGCAGGGCGTGCCGCGCAGTTCTCGTGCGGTCTTTTCGATAATGACGCTGAATTTTTTACGCAGCGTCCGGGGATCGGCCAGGGCCAGCTGCCACGCAGTAGTAATGTGCATGGCCTGAAGACTCGCTTTCATACGCTGGCCTATGCCCCAAACCTCTTCGACTGGCGTGACCTTCAGTAACTTATTCCGCTTCTCCGGATCACAAATATTGACCACGCCGCCGGTCTGCCGTTGCCAACGCTTGGAGGCGTGATTGGCCAGTTTGGCCAAGGTCATGGTCTCGGCAATGCCCACGCCGACGGGAAGGCCAGTTTTTTGCAGCACCTCGGCGCGCAGTTGGTGGCCGAGTGTCTCCAAGGGTTCTGGTATACCGGTCAACTCAGCGAAGGCTTCATCGATGCTATACACCGCCACCACTGGCAGCAGGTTTTCCAGGATCGTCATGACTCGCTGGCTCATGTCGCCGTAGAGCGCGTAGTTACTGCTGAAAGCCTCAATGCCGTGGCGTTTGAGGTCGTTTTTGATCTGGAAGTAAGGCGCGCCCATCTTCACAAAGGGTTTGGCGTCGGCCGAGCGGGCAATCACGCAACCGTCGTTATTGCTCAGCACCACGATGGGCGTGCGTTGTAGGTCTGGCCGGAACACCCGCTCGCAACTGGCGTAGAAGCTGTTGCAGTCGATCAGGGCAAAAACGCTCTTAGGCATGACCGTGATGCCTACGGATGCTGGCGGTGACCACACCCCAAATCACCAGTTCGTCGCTTTCGAGGATGTAGCGGGGCAGGTATTTGGGGTTCTCTGGCTGCAGGATAATCTGCTCGCCCGCTTTCGATAGCCGCTTGATAAAAATGTCGCCATTGATGGCGGCGATGACGATATCGCCATCAGTAGGTGGCAGCGCACGACTGACTATCAACACATCCTCGTCAAAGATCCCAGCATTTATCATGCTGTCACCTGAGGCGCGCACGAGGTAGGTGTGGGGCGCGTCGATGTTCAGCAGTGCATCGAGCGAGATTTTCTGGTCCAAGTGATCCTCTGCCGGGCTGGGAAAACCCGCAGGTACTCGTGCAGAGAAGAACGGCAGCTCGCAGGTTGAGCTGCTTACGGGCCCGAGATAGATCATGTTGGGCATGGGGAAACCTATTTATCTGTATGTATATACAGTAGTAGGGCGAGTGACTTATAGTCAATCGGCAGTCGGCGTATGGTCGTCCCACCGATAGGCCGGATGAGTCTGATAGCGATGCGTGCAATTTGGTTACGCACGAAAGCTTGATAGATCGACCGGTGTTCAGGGCTACCTAGGGCTGGATCTGCAATCACGACTCCCTGATTGAAGAGGTGCGCTCATGTGGCTTACGGGTTCGATTCTTGAAAATGCTCTGGTTGTGATGGCTTTCGGCGGCGTACTCCTGCTATTGGCGCGACTGGCTTATGGATCGGCAGAGCCAGATAGCCGTCCGGCTGCCCGCGAATAGCCTGTGGTAAATCTGGGCCTGGGGGCTACGCTCCGGCTCATTACCGCGAAGCAGCTGAGCACAAAGTCCGGGTAATCACGGTTCTTCTCGCAGCACGCGCGTACATGCCAGCGCATGTCGGTGTAGATCAGCGTGTGCAGGGCGATACGGCGGACTTTCGGCATGGTGTTGGCCAGCGAAACGTACCCGCTCTTCAGACGCTGATCCGTCTTCAGTTTGGGCACCGAGTGGCGGGGGGACCAAGAACTACATTGAGTGGTATGCGAGGCAGTGCAGAGGGTTTGTCGGCGTTTCTGCACAACCGAATAGCGCTTCAGAATTGGCCAGGCGTTTTACATCTTCGGGTTACTGCGGCAATTCATCCGCCAAATAATCGATCAGGCTGCGTACCGACGGCAGCAATCCGCGGCGCGAAGGGAACACGGCATGGACGATGCCACTGCGCGGAGCCCAGTCCGCGACAATGTTCAGCAGAGTGCCTTGCTGCAAATCGTTGATCACCACCATATAAGGCAGTTGCACCACGCCCACGCCGTGCAGGGCGGCCTGGCGCAGGGTCGCCATGTCATCCGTCACCAGGCGCGGCGTGTGCGGCACCAGCGCGGTGGCGCCGTTTGGGCCTTCCAGGCACCAGGCGTGATCGCGGTTCGCCGGCCCCCAGTCCAGGCTCGGCAGGCCACTCAGGTCGGCGGGCACCAGGGGCACACTCAGGCTGCGCAGAAGTTCGGGGCTGGCCACCAGTCGTTGCGGGCTATCTCTGAGTACTCTCATCACCAGGTCGCTGTTTTCTAGCGGCGGAAAGCGAACCCGCAGGGCGATATCGAGGCCTTCACCGATGACATCGACATGTCGATCGGTGGCTTCAAGGTGCACTTGTACCCGTGGATTTTCCACCATGAAGCGGCTAACGACATCGCCGACCTGGAAGTTCAGCAGCGCGGTCGGGCAGCTCATTCTGACAATGCCTTGCGGTTCGGATCGGGTCCGCTCGATCACCGCCCGCGCGGCATCCGCCTCGACCAGCATGGCCACGCAGTGGCGGTAATACTCCTGACCGATCTCGGTGACCGAAAAACGGCGGGTGGAGCGCTGAATCAGACGCACGCCAAGGCGCTCCTCAAGCAGGGCGATGCGCCGACTCAGTTTCGACTTGGGTGTGTTCAGCGCTCGCCCGGCCGGAGCGAAGCCGCCGTGTTCCACCACCTGGGCGTAAAAGTAGAGATCGTTCAGGTCGTCCATCGCCAGCTCATCGTTCACCAAATAGAACGCTGAGAGTAAAACATCGGCTCTACCGAGCACAGCGTTGCGAATCTATCGTTATCTCCATTGGTTAAGGAGATCGATATGAAAAAGATCCTCGGTATCTACAGCGCCCCCAAACAGCACTGGGTCGGCGATGGCTTCCCGGTTCGCACGCTGTTTTCCTACGACAGTTTGGGTAAACACACCAGTCCGTTCCTGATGCTGGATTACGCCGGCCCTGCCGACTTCACCCCGACACAGCGCCCGCGCGGCGTCGGTCAGCACCCGCATCGCGGTTTCGAAACGGTGACCATCGTCTACCAGGGTGAGTTGGAGCACCGTGACTCCACTGGCAGCGGCGGGCGCATCGGCCCCGGCGATGTGCAGTGGATGACCGCGGCCTCGGGCATCCTGCATGAGGAGTTCCACTCCCATGAGTTCACCCGCAGCGGCGGCACCCTGGAAATGGTGCAGCTGTGGGTGAACCTGCCGGCCAAGGACAAGCTGGCCGAACCGGGCTACCAGACCATTCTCGATCAGGATATTCCGCTCGTGCCGCTGCCGGACGCCGCCGGCAGCCTGCGTCTGATCGCCGGGGAATACGCCGGCCACAAGGGGCCGGCGCGCACTTTCACGCCGATGGATGTCTGGGATATTCGTCTGAATGCCGGCAAGAGCGTCGCGCTCAATCTGCCGGAAGGGCGCACCGCCGCGCTGATCGTGCTGCGCGGTAGCGTGCTGGTCAACGGCACTCAGGTTGCGAGGGAGGCCCAGATGGTCTTGCTCGATCGTGCGGGCGACGAACTGGAGCTGGAGGCCAACAACGAGGCAACGGTTCTGCTGCTCGATGGTGAACCCATCGACGAACCTATCGTCGGTTACGGGCCCTTCGTGATGAACAGCCGGGAGGAAATCGAGCAGGCGATAAAGGACTTCAATAACGGCGGTTTCGGACGAATGAACCACTGATTGCCGCATCCCGATCGGGTAGCTGACTAGTCTGGATAGACCGGCTCACACGGGAGGTGTGCGCCGCATTGATCGATTCGTCCGGCCCGGCCGGCGCGGCCTCTGCAACATCAACCACCCACGAGGAAATGGAATATGAACACCTTCGCTAATGTCGCTAACTTCAATGGCAAGATTCCGAAGATCGACCCCAATGACGCCGCGATGCTGCTGATCGACCATCAGAGCGGGCTGTTCCAGACGGTCAAGGACATGCCCATGACCGAGCTGCGGGCCAACGCCATTACCCTGGCGAAGATCGCCAGCCTGGCCAAGATACCGGTTATCACCACTGCCTCGGTGCCCCAGGGCCCCAACGGCCCGTTGATCCCCGAGATCCACGAAGCCGCTCCCCACGCCCAGTACGTGGCGCGCAAGGGCGAGATCAACGCCTGGGACAACCCCGATTTCGTCGCTGCCGTCGAGAAGACCGGCAAGAAGACCCTGATCATCGCCGGCACCATCACCAGCGTGTGCATGGCCTTCCCCAGCATCAGCGCGGTGAACGCCGGCTACAAGGTGTTCGCGGTGGTCGACGCCTCCGGCACCTACTCGAAGATGGCCCAGGAAATCACCCTGGCCCGCATCGTCCAGGCCGGCGTGGTGCCGATGGACACGGCGTCGGTGTGCTCCGAAGTGCAACAGACCTGGAACCGCCCCGACGCCGCCCAGTGGGCCGAGGCCTACAGTGCCGTCTTCCCGCACTACCAGCTGTTGATCGAGAGCTACATGAAGGCTCAAGCGGTTGTGAGCAATCACGAAACGCTGGATTCGCAGCGCAAATAATCGTGCGGCGGGGATGACTAGCCATCCAGCCACTCCCGCCCAGCATGTTCCGCAGTAGCCGATGGATTTCGGCTCATCCGTAGCATGACCCCGTGACAGCCTGGGTGCCATTGCGCAATCCGGTTGGCGGGCTTCCCTCAAAAAAATGCAAGGAGACTGATCATGGCCACTTCCTACAAACGCCTCGACAAGAACCAAGCCGCGGTACTGATGGTGGATCACCAGACGGGCCTGCTGTCGCTGGTGCGCGACTTGGATCCGGACAAGTTCAAGAACAACGTGCTGGCTTTGGCCGACCTGGCCAAGTACTTCAAGTTGCCGACCATTCTTACCACCAGTTTCGAGGATGGCCCCAACGGCCCGCTGGTTCCCGAACTCAAGGCACAGTTCCCGGAGGCGCCTTACATTGCCCGTCCCGGCCAGATCAACGCCTGGGACAACGAAGACTTCGTCAAGGCCGTGAAGGCCACCGGTAAGAAGCAACTGATCATTGCCGGCGTGGTCACCGAAGTCTGCGTGGCTTTCCCTGCGCTTTCGGCGATTGAGGCGGGTTACGACGTGTTCGTGGTCACCGATGCCTCGGGCACCTTCAATGAAGTCACCCGTGAGTCGGCCTGGCACCGCATGAACGCTGCCGGCGCGCAACTGATGACCTGGTTCGGCCTGGCCTGCGAGCTGCATCGGGATTGGCGCAACGACGTCGAAGGGCTGGGTACGCTGTTCTCCAACCACATCCCCGACTACCGTAACCTGATCACCAGCTACACCACGCTCAAGGGCGGCAAGTAACGACCTTGAGTACCCTCGTTCTGCGCGAAGATACCGAGGGTATTAGCGCCAAAATTGCAGCCCTTTACTGTATGTAAAGGGCTGTGGGCATATCCGATGGGCGAGCAGATGAGTAATCGCGCTTCGTGGCGTTGCAAGCACCTGGCGGCACCAGTATGACCGAGCACGTGGAATAGGAAGGGCGTTTTATGCAGTTCGAGCATTTGGTACAGGTTAACGACCTGTCGCGCACGGATATCCCGGCCCTGAGCCGGGCGCAACTCTGGGAGGGCCTGCTGGACCGTGCCTATGATCCGCTGCGCTTTATCGTCGGCCTGGAGCGTTTTGAAATTCTCGTCGAACGCGCGGCGGGTATCCGTCGCCGCTTGTATTTGCCAGGAGTGACGGTTGAGGATGAGGTCACTTTTCAGCTGCTACAGAGTATTCATTTCGAGGTCGAAGCTAACGCCAAGGCCGCTGGCGGTTCACTGACGATCAGCATTGAAGAACCTGAACCCAATGCGCTGTTCGTGCGTTTTGCCTACTGCACAGACGACCAGCGAGCGCTAGGGGAAGAGCTGCCTTATGACGTCTTCATACAGCAGGCCTACATCGCGATGGACATCGAAACCATCCAATTGATCCGTGCCCAGTTCGCTGCGCAAGGGGAGCGTTGAGCGTGGAGCATGGCGATAGTTTTCTGCAGTCGGGTGTGATTTTCCTGCTGGCTGCGGTGCTGGTTGTGCCCTTGGCCAAGCGCCTGCAGCTGGGCGCCGTGCTGGGGTATCTGTTGGCCGGAGTGCTTATCGGCCCCTCGGTGCTGGGGCTGATCGGGAAGCCGGAAAGTGTCTGGCAGATTTCCGAGCTGGGTGTCGTTCTGTTGTTGTTCATCATCGGCCTGGAGCTCTCGCCACGGCGCCTTTGGGTGATGCGCAAGTCGGTATTTGGTGTGGGTCTTGCCCAGGTATTGCTGACCGCCTTGGTCATCGGCGGCGTCGCGTTGCTGGGCTTCGGTCAGCCACTGAACAGCGCAGTGGTGCTGGGCCTTGGGTTGGCGCTTTCGTCCACGGCTTTTGGATTGCAGATCCTCGCCGAACGCAAGGAACTCACCCGTCCACACGGTCGCCTGGCTTTTGCCATCCTGCTGTTCCAGGACATCGCGGCAATTCCGCTAATCGCCATGATTCCCTTGCTCAGCGGGGCTTACGGCAGTGGCGCGGCAGGCAATCAGTTCGAGCAACTGCTGAAGGTGGTGGGCAGCATTGCGGTCGTCGTGGTGGGCGGGCGCTATCTGCTGCGCCCGGTGTTCCGCGTGGTAGCCAAAACCGGCCTGCAAGAAGTCTCGACGGCCACCGCGCTGCTGGTGGTGATGGGCACCGCTTGGTTGATGGAGCTCGCGGGTGTGTCCATGGCCCTGGGGGCCTTCCTCGCGGGCCTGTTGCTGGCAGACTCGGAGTACCGGCACGAACTGGAAGCGCAGATCGAGCCCTTCAAGGGCCTGCTGCTTGGGCTGTTTTTCATCAGTGTGGGGATGACCGCGGATATTCGCTTACTGCTGAGCGCACCTGGTTTAGTGTTGGGGCTCACCGCTTTACTGATCTTGTTGAAGATGCCACTGCTGTACTTCGTGGGGCGCTTTTCCGGCGGGCTGGATCGCCGATCAGCGCTGCGTCTGGGCATAGTGCTTGCCGCTGGCGGTGAGTTCGCTTTCGTGGTGTTCAAGCTGGCTCGTGAGCAGGGCCTATTCAGCGGCCAATTGCATGGGCTGTTGGTGCTCGCCATCACCTTGTCGATGGCGGTGACGCCGCTTTTGCTGCTGTTGCTGGCCAAGTTGATCAAGCCCAAGCCGGCACCGCTAATCAAGCCGCCGGCAGAGTACACCGATATCGACAGTGACGCTCCCCGTGTGGTCATCGCCGGTATGGGCCGCATGGGGCAAATCATCGCTCGCGTGTTGCGCGCGCAGCGGGTGCCTTTTGTGGCGTTGGATACCTCGGTCGAGAGCATCGAACTGTCCCGTAGCCTGGGCCGTATGCCGATCTTCTATGGCGATCCCCTGCGTCCGGAAATCCTCCGCGCAGCGCAGGTCGATAAGGCCGAGTTCTTTATCGTGGCTACCGATAATCCGCAAACCAACATCGAAACCGCTCGCCTGGTTCGCCAGTTGTACCCGCAGCTAAAAATCATCGCGCGCGCCCGTAACCGCCAGCATGTCTTCCACCTGATGGATCTTGATGCCAGCCCTGTGCGGGAGTCTTTTCACTCGAGCCTGGAAATGAGCCGCCAGGTTCTGCTGGGGCTGGGGCTGTCCGAGGAGCAAGCCGCTGCACGGATCAGGCGCTTTCAGCGGCATGACGAGGAGGTTCTGAAGCAGCAACACCGTGTCTATGACGACGAGGCAGCGGTAATACAGACCGCCCGTGAGGCGCGTGCCGAGCTGGAAAACCTCTTCGAGGCCGATGTTCTCGAGGACCGTGGAGTGGTCAAGGTAAAGAACTAGCCAATATTCTGGCCGTTAAAGGAGAAAACGTAGCAGGAGTCATACCCAGTGCGTTGCGGGCGTCGCCCAGTTGGAGTAGGCATATTGGGCGCTCCCGAGAATGTACAAATGGCCACTTTGGTGTGGCTCGAATGCAAAATTTCGAGCCTCAATGTTTAGCGTTGCAATAACCAAACATAGATAAAATTAGATTTAACGCCGCTTAACTGTTGTGTGATTCTGCCCGCCAAATGCTTGCCCTGGCACCTTTACCTGAAGCAGTTTGGCCACATGGATATCGCCTCAAGAGTTCCTTTGTCGCCTGCTGCTTTCAGCAACCATAAGCCACAGCAAACTGTTGAGCAGAGCCATTCCAATTGAGCACCTCCCTTCCTCTTGAACTAGCGTTTTGGGCATTGTGGCACTGCCGCCATGCGCGGCCGCCAGACGCTCCCACCCTCTGACAGGCACCTTGCCCTGTCCGCTATCTGAGCGTGCGCCTGCAAAACAGCAGCACTGTTTCCTGCGTGCATTCTTCGGCAATTCAGTAACCCGATCTCCTTTTGAGAGCAGATCAGGCCTGGGCTTATCCGGAGGCTATGCGCCGTGAGCGTCAAGACGACGCGAAAACAAGAGAGTCCCCATGAGCTTTGCCACACCGCAAGAAGCCCTGAATTTCCTTGAGCAGAACCCCGATATCGAAGCCTTCGAGCTGTTCATCCTCGATAACAACGGTGTACCGCGCGGCAAGTTGCTGCACCGCGATGAGTTATTGGCGGTTTATGAAACGGGGCGGCCGTTGCCTAGCACCATTCTTGGGTTGACGGTCAATGGCGACGATGTCGAGAACTCCGGTTTGGTCTGGGATGTCGGTGATATCGACTGCCGCGCCTACCCGCTAGCCGGTAGCCTGACACGCCTGCCTTGGCGGCTGATGCCGACCGCGGCGGTGCAGGTCAGCATGCACCCGCAACAGGGCATGCCGGCTGCGGTGGCTGACCCGCGCCGGCTACTGGCCAAAGTCATCGACGAGCTCAAAGCCGATGGTTATTACCCGGTCATGGCCGCCGAGCTGGAGTTCTACTTGCTCGACCAAAAGCGCGACAGTAACGGCCGCCCACAGCCTGCGCTGGATGCCGATGGCGGTCGCCCCTACAGCACGCAAGTCTATGGTTTGCGTGAGCTTGAGCAGATCGAACCGTTCCTTGCGGACCTGTACGCCGCGTGCAAAGCGCAAGGCATACCGGCCCGCACCGCGATCTCCGAATATGCCCCAGGGCAGGTGGAAATTACCCTGGAGCATCGTGCCGATGCCTTGCAAGCGATGGACGAAGCCGTGCGCTACAAGCGCCTGGTTAAGGGCGTGGCGCACAAGCACGGGATGATTGCCTGTTTCATGGCCAAACCCTTTGACCATATCGCCGGTACGGGCATGCACATGCACGTCAGTCTGGCGGATGAGCAGGGTAACAACCTGTTCGCCAGTGAGGCGCCAGAGGGCACGCCGCTGCTCAAACAGGCGATTGGCGGCATGCTTTCTACGCTGCTCGATTCGCTGCTGTTTTTTTGCCCCAACGCCAACTCCTACCGCCGCTTCCAGGCCAACAGCTACGCGCCACTGGCGCCAACCTGGGGGGTGGACAACCGCACCGTGAGCCTGCGCGTGCCCGGTGGCCCGGCAAACAGCCGGCATATCGAACACCGCATTTGCGGCGCCGATGCCAACCCCTATCTGGCCGCCGCTGCGATCCTCGCCGGTATCCACCGGGGCATCCGCGAACAGCTCGACCCCGGCGCACCTATCGAGGGCAACGGTTATGCCCAGGCCAAGGAGGTTTTACCGACGGACTGGCTGACCACCTTGCGCGCGCTGGAAAACTCCGTCTGGGCCCGCGATGCCCTCGGTGATGAGTTCCTGCGGGTCTATCTCGCGGTTAAACGTGCCGAATATCAGCAATTTATGGGTGAGGTAGGCGAGCAGGACTGGCGCTGGTATCTGCAGCAGGCGTGATAAGCGCTCGTTGGCCATCGAGTTCTGGGCGGGCCGCGTCTTAGCCTGCTCCCTGGCGATGGCCTACGAGCCGTGAGGCAAGATCAATGAGGGGCCTGAACCTGGCTGGCCTTGGCAGCAATGCTCTGGCGTCTTTTCAGGCTCCGTATCAGCAAAAATAGAATTGGGAACTTGAGTGCTATGACTACACAGCGCTGCAACTCTTACTACACGGCCACCCTCAATGAAGAGACCAACTACCCTCGCCTTGAGGGCGAACAGCGGGTGGATGTTGCGATAATCGGCGGCGGCTTTACCGGGGTATCAACCGCACTAGAGCTGGCCGAGCGTGGCCTGAAAGTGGCGATTATCGAAGCCAAGAAAATTGGCTGGGGCGCCACTGGCCGCAATGGCGGTCAGGTTACGGGCAGCCTGTCCGGTGACGAGGCGATGCGCAAACAGATGCGCGCCAAGCTCGGTTCCGAGGTTGACGACTTCATCTGGAATCTGCGCTGGCGTGGTCACGAAATCATCAAGAAGCGCGTGGCCAAGTACGGCATCCGGTGCGACCTCAAGCACGGTCACCTGCACGCCGCCTACAAACCGAGCCACATGGAAGGCCTGCAGGCCAACTATGACGAGGCGGTTCGTCGCGGCATGGGCGATGAGGTGCGCATGATCAGTGCCAGTGAGATGCCGAATTACCTGGAAACCGATGTCTACCATGGTGCCCTGCATAACAAGCGCAACATGCATCTGCACTCGCTGAACCTGTGTATCGGTGAAGCCAAGGCCGCCGCCAGCTTGGGCACACTGATTTTCGAAAATTCGCCGGTCGTGGAGATTATCCACAACGATCTGCCGGTGGTGGTGACCGAGCATGGGCGGATCACCGCCAACTCGGTGATCCTAGCCGGTAACGCCTACCACAAGCTCGAACAGCGCAAGATGGGTGGAATGATCTTTCCGGCTTCGGGTGGCATCGTCACTACCAAACCGCTGGGCGAAGAGGTCGCAGCCATGCTCAATCCTCACGACCTGGCCGTTTACGACTGCCGTTTCGTGCTCGATTATTACCGTATGACGGCCGACAAACGCCTGCTATTCGGCGGTGGTGCCAACTATTCCGGCCGTGATTCGCGCGACATCGAAGCCGAACTGCGTCCGGCGATCGAGCACACCTTCCCGCGCCTGAAGGGCGTCGAGATCGAGTTCCAGTGGAGCGGCATGATGGGCATCGTGATCAACCGCATTCCGCAACTGGGCAAACTTTCAAAAAATGTCTGGTATGCCCAGGGCTACTCCGGGCATGGGGTTGCCACTACGCATATCGTTGGCGAGATCATGGCCAATGCGGTCACCGGCTCGCTGGAGAGGTTCGACACTTTTGCCGGTGTCAGCCATATCCGCCTGCCGGTTGGTGCCTGGCTGGGCAATCAGATGATGGCCGTGGGCATGTGGTACTACCAGATGCTCGAGCGGTTGCGCTGAGTTCGCAGCTAACAGATTCGGTCTGCTTTCCGAGGTTTGCCTGGCCATCATCGGGGCTCACTCGGGTTAACAGGCCGTTGAAAAAACGTAGCGAGCGACGGCTAGGGCCGCACCCGTTCCCTACGGGTAGCGGCATTCCCCACATCCATGTGGGTCACAAGGCGCAACGCAGCGAAGCGGAGTAACAGCCGAAGGCTGGCCCGCAGGGCGAGCGTAGCGAGTCAATCAGCCGAAAAAGCGCAATTTACGCGCTGTAAATGAGCATTTTGAGGCTGATTTCAACGCCGCATAGCCTAGCGCAGTAGTTTTTCAACGGCCTGTCAGGCATTCACCCAGCGCTGCCGTCCCCAACTACTCAGCGCATCCACACCCAGAACCAGTAGCAACATGGCCAGGATCACCGTGCTGGCTTGTGCTTCCTGGAACAGGCTGAGGCTCATATAGAGCATCTGCCCGAGGCCACCCGCGCCGACGAAGCCGAGCACGCTGGCCATACGGATATTGTTTTCCCAGCGATACAGGGTGTAGGCCAGCAATTGTGGCCAGACGCCCGGCAGGGTGCCGTAACAGAAAGCTGCAACCTGACTGCCGCCGTTCAGGCGAATGGCTTCGGCCGGGCCGGGCGGGGCATTTTCCAGCGCCTCGGCAAACAGCCGGCCGAGTACTCCCGAGGTATGCAGCGCTAACGCCAGAGTGCCGGCATTCGGCCCCAGCCCTGCGGCCAGCACCATCAAGGCCGCCCAGACCAGTTCGGGTATGGCGCGCAATGCATTGAGCAGCAGACGTGCCGCGCTCTGGGCCGGCCAGCCAAAGCGCTTGGCGGCGGGTAGCGCGAGGAACAAACCGAGCAGCGCCGCCAGCAGTGTACCGAGTGCCGACATGGCCAGGGTTTCCAGGGCGCCGCGAGCGATAGCGCTCAGATGCTCGCCGCTAAGGTCTGGCTCAAGGAAGCGCCGGGCATAGCCGGCCATTTGCTGCAGGCTGTCGCCGCCAAACAGGGCGGTGAGATCGATGCCGAGGTAGAGGAACGATGCCAGCATGGCGCTGCCGATCGCCAACAGCAGAAGAACATTGAGCGCGCGGTTCATGTCAGTCGTACCCGCAACAACCGGCTGAGTTGATCGGCCAGTAATACCAGGCCGAGAAAGGTCAGCAGCAGGCTGGCCACTTCGCCCCCGGCAAACATGCGCAGGGATAAATCGATCTGCTGGCCAAGCCCGCCGGCACCGACGAAGCCCATCACCACCGAAGCGCGGATCGCGCACTCCCAGCGGTAGACGGTATAGGAGAGCATTTCCGCTGCGGCGTTGGGCAGGATGCCGTAGATGAAGGCGTCCAAGCGGCTGCTACCGGCGATCATCAGCGCCCGTGCCGGCCGTTGATCGACCGATTCGAAAGTCTCGGCGTAGACCTTTCCGAGCATGCCACTGTAGGTGATGGCAATGGCCAGTACGCCGGCGGTTGGGCCGAGGCCCACGGCCCGCACGAAGAGCAGGGCCCAGACGATTTCCGGCACGCTGCGCAGGAAGATCAACAGTCCGCGTGGCGGCCAGCGCAAGAGCTGGGCTGGCCAACTGGGCTTGCCGCCGCGAGGCACGGCCGAGAGTGACAGGGCGCGACTGGCCAATAGGGCAGCCGGCAGGGCAATCAACAAGGCCAGGCACATGCCGGCGGTGGCGATAGCCAGGGTTTGCAGGGTGGCTGGCCAGAGTAGTTGCAGAAACTCGGCGTCATGCGCCGGTGGCCAGAAGGCCGCGACGAATTGGCCCATGTTGTGGGCGTTGTCGCTGTCGAACAGCACCAGTGGGTTCAATTCACTGAGCTGAATCCCGGGCCACAGCAGCGCGACGGCCAACAGCGTCAGCAGTAGACGTGGCAGGCCTGCGGGGTCGCGAGTAGCCGAACTCAGCATCGTGGAATTGGCAGGGTGACGGGAGCCGATACAGGCGATGCCGGCATGGGGTTCAGTTGCTCGTTGGCATACAGCGCATCGAGCTGAGCTGGGGTGACCTCCTTGGCTGCACGGTCGAAGACAATCCGCCCGTCGCGCACCCCAATGATCCGCGGGAAGTGTGCCAGTGCCAGGTCGACTGCATGCAAGCTGGCGAGCAAGGTGACGTCGTGTGCGGCGGCATGCTGACAGAGCACGCCGAGGGTATGTTCGGCCAGGACCGGGTCCATGGCCGAGACAGGTTCGTCAGCGAGCAGCAACTGCGGTGCCTGGTAGAGCACGCGGGCAACCCCGACGCGCTGCAACTGGCCACCGGAAAGCTCAGCGCAGCGCTGGAACAGCTTATCCGCCAGATCGAGTCGACCGAGCGTTGTTCGCACACCGGCAATGTCCAGCGGGTAGAGCAGGTTGAGGAGGCCCTTGAGCAGCCCCCATTGGCCGAGTTTACCGGCCAGCACCGCTGTCACCACCCGTTGCCGAGGGGGCAGGGGTGGTGCTTGATGAATCAGGCCGATGTGTGTGCGCAGCCTTTGCCGCGCCGCGCCGGATAGCGCCCAGGGTGACTCGCCGAACAACTCGAGTTGCCCGCTAGAGAGCTGTGTGGCCGTGGCCAGCAGGTGCAGCAAACTGGTTTTGCCAGCACCGGATGGCCCGATAATGGCAACTCGTTCGCCGCGCTCAACGTTCAGGTCTATCCCACTCAGGGCGACCTGTCCGTTAGCGTGGCGAAGGGTTGCCGCGTTCAGGCGAATGATCACTTCAACAGGCCGGCGGCGCGGGCTGCTTCCTCGATGCCTTTGTAGTTTTCCGGCTTGGTGGCGATGAAGCGGCTGGCGGCTTGCAGGTCGAGAATCGCCTTTTGCTCTGGATTAGCTGGGTCCAAGGCGAGGAAGGCGGCTTTGATCTTCTCGGCCAGTGCCGGGTCTAGGCTGCCGCGTACCGTCCAGTTGTAATCGTAGTAAGTCGGGGTGGTGGCGAAGACTTTGACTTTTTGTGTGTCGACTTTGCCGCTGGCGACCAGTTTTTCCCAGACCGAGGCGTTAAGTACGCCGCCATCGACCTTACCGGCCTGCACCCAGGCCACGGTGGCGTCATGGGCGCCGGAATAGGCCACACGGCTGAAAAACTCTTCCGGCTTGATCCCATCTTTAAGCATGAAATAGCGCGGCATCAGGCTGCCGGAGGTGGAGGAGACCGAACCGAAGGCGAAGGTTTTGCCCTTCAGGTCTTGCAAGTTCTTGATCTGCGGATCCGCGCTGATGAACTTGCTGGTGAATTTCTCGTCCTGCTCACGCTGTACCAACGGAATGGCATTACCGGTCTTCAGCCGCGCCTGGACAAAGGTGAAGCCGCCCAGCCAGGCCATATCGATACGGTCGGCGGCCAGCGCTTCGACCACGGCGGCATAATCCGTTACCGGGACAAACTCGACCTTCATGCCGAGCTGTTGTTCCAGGTAGGCGCCCAGTGGTTTGAACTTGCGCAGCAGTTCAGTCGGCGCTTCGTCGGGTATGGCCGAGACTTTCAGGGTCTCAGCGGCAAAAGTGGATACGGCGGACAGGGTCAGGGCAAAGCCGGCGGCGAGCGCCAAGGTACGCTTGAACATAGGGGTTCTCCGGTTAAATAGCGGAAAAAAGCCGGCGAATTATAGAGGGCGGTGGGCCTGCGCGGGCAATCTTCCGTGCGCTAAGGCTTAGCCTTTGTACTTTGCTAGAATCCGCCCCTGTTATCCGTAGCGAGTGAATTCCCGATGAGCGAACCGATCCGCTTGACCCAGTACAGCCACGGCGCCGGTTGTGGATGCAAGATCTCCCCCAAGGTGTTGGACGTGATACTGGCCGGCAGCGGTGCGCAAAACCTCGATCCGAAGCTCTGGGTCGGCAACGCTTCGCGTGACGATGCGGCGGTTTATGCCCTGGATGATGAGAGAGGAGTGGTGTCCACCACCGACTTCTTTATGCCGATTGTCGATGACCCGTTTGATTTCGGCCGTATCGCTGCGACCAATGCGATCAGCGATATCTACGCCATGGGCGGCGACCCATTGATGGCCATTGCCATCCTGGGCTGGCCGGTCAACGTTCTGGCCCCAGAGGTCGCGCGTGAGGTGATCGCCGGTGGCCGCGCCGCCTGTGAGGCCGCAGGTATTCCGCTGGCCGGCGGGCACTCGATCGACGCGCCCGAACCGATCTTCGGCCTGGCGGTCACTGGGGTGGTGGAAAAGCGTCACATGAAACGCAATGACACCGCGACGGTAGGCTGCAAACTCTACCTGAGCAAACCTCTGGGTATCGGCATCCTTACCACGGCCGAAAAAAAGGCCAAACTGCGGGCCGAGGATGTGGGGCTGGCCCGCGACTGGATGTGCACCCTGAACAAGCCCGGCAGCCGTTTCGGCAAACTCGCCGGTGTACAGGCCATGACCGATGTCACCGGCTTTGGCCTGCTCGGCCATCTGATCGAAATGGCCGATGGCAGTGCGCTGACCGCTCGGCTTGAATTCGCCGCGGTGCCACGTTTACCCGGTGTCGAGTATTACTTGGCTGAGGACTGCGTACCGGGTGGTACTCATCGCAATTTCGAAAGCTATGGCGAGAAGATCGCGCCGCTGCCGGAAGCACAGAAACTGTTGCTGTGCGATCCACAAACCAGTGGCGGGCTGCTGGTCGCGGTCACGCCGGAGGGCGAGGCCGAGTTCTTGGCCGTAGCCGCTGAACTGGGTCTGACGCTGGCGCCGATTGGCCAGATGCTTGAGCGACAGCGCTACGCGGTCGAGGTGTGCTGATGCGCGAGAACACGTCGAATTACCGCGAAATCTTCCTCAACGACACGCCGATGATGGACGCCCGTGCCCCGGTGGAATTCCACAAGGGCGCGTTCCCAGGGGTGCTCAACCTGCCGCTGATGAATGACATCGAACGGCAAAAGGTTGGCACCTGCTACAAGCAGCACGGCCAGCAAGCCGCCATCGAACTGGGTCACCAACTGGTCGCCGGCCAGATCAAGGCCGAGCGGGTTGAGGCCTGGGCCGCGTTCGCCCGCGCCAACCCCGACGGTTATCTGTATTGCTTTCGCGGCGGCCTGCGCTCGCAAATCGTCCAGCAATGGTTAAAGCGCGAGGCGGGCATTGACTACCCGCGGGTGATCGGCGGTTACAAGGCCATGCGGACCTTCCTGCTGGAGACCACTCAGCAGGCCGTGGCGCAGTGCGATTTCGTTTTGATCGGCGGCCTCACCGGCACCGGCAAGACCGAGGCGCTGAGCCAACTGGCCAATGGTCTGGACCTGGAAGGTCATGCCAATCATCGTGGTTCCAGCTTCGGCAAGCGGGTGACCGGGCAACCGGCGCAGATCGATTTCGAGAATCGCCTGGCGGTGGACATTCTGAAAAAGCGCGCGGCCGGGATAGAGCGGTTCGTGTTGGAGGATGAGGGCCGTACGGTGGGCAGTTGCTCGCAACCGCTGGAGCTGTATCAGGGTATGCAGCACTACCCGATGGTGTGGCTGGAGGACAGCCTCGAAGGTCGAGTCGAACGCATCCTGCGCGATTACGTGATCGACCTTTGTGCCGAATTCATCGCCGAGCATGGTGACGAACACGGCTTCGTGCGCTTTGCCGAGCGCCTGCAGCAGAGTCTGGCGAACATCCTCAAACGCTTGGGCGGCGAGCGCTATCAGCGGCTGGCGACGATCATGCAGGGCGCCCTGCTTGAGCAGCAGCGCAGTGGTGCGGTCGAGCTGCATCGCG
The DNA here is from genome assembly GCF_003596405.1 of Pseudomonas cavernicola. Taxonomy (NCBI): domain Bacteria; kingdom Pseudomonadati; phylum Pseudomonadota; class Gammaproteobacteria; order Pseudomonadales; family Pseudomonadaceae; genus Pseudomonas; species Pseudomonas cavernicola. The sequence goes on along the minus strand of NZ_QYUR01000002.1, from coordinate 1,880,733 downwards.
GCTGGATCGAGGTACTGCTGAAGGATTACTACGACCCCATGTACGCCTTCCAGCGCGAAAGCAAGGACGGTCGAATCGAGTTTTCCGGTGAGCAACCTGACGTAGTGGCTTACCTGCAAGAGCGGGCGAAGCGTCAATAAATGGCCTGTCTCGCAGCGCGATTGCTCTTTTAGGAGCGAGCCCTGCTCGCGATCGGGCATAGCACAAAAGCATCGCGAGCAGAGCTCGCTCCTACGGGTACGCGGCGGTAATAGATGCTGGCTTTCCACCCGTGCGGGAAGCCGGCAGCAAAGCGTCTTATCGCTTCTTCTATATATAGGGACTGCTAGTGTGCTGACGGCCTGCGTAGGAACGGCTGCCGCCTCGCGATGCTTTTCGTCATATATGACAAAAAGCTTTCAATAAGTGCTTGACGGTTGATTTGCTGGGCCTATAATGCGCACCACTTCCGGCGCAGACCTCTCGGAAAACTTCTTAGATAACAAGAAGTTAGCTTTAAAAGAGGGGTTGCAAAGCAGCGCAAGCTGTGTAGAATGCGCCGGGCTGACAGGGTGGTGTTTGCGTCTTGTCAGTCGGTCTGCTGGAGAGATCGAAAGCGGTGGTACGAGGTGGTTGACAGCGGTTTGAAACGCTGTAGAATTCGCCTCCCGCTGACGAGAAGCCTGGCTTGATCGGAAGCGCAAGTGGTTGAAGTTGATCAAGAAATTTTGAAACTTCGTTGAAATGACCGCTTGACAGGATGTGAGGCTGCTGTAAAATGCGCGCCTCGGTTGAGACGAAAGACTTAACCAACTGTTCTTTAACAACTGAATCAAGCAATTCGTGTGGGTGCTTGTGAGGTAAGCCTGATAGTCAACTGATTATCAGCGTCACAAGTAACTCTTCGTGAATTCAAAGAGTTTATTTGCGATTGCTGAGCCAAGTTTAGGGTTTTCTCAAAACCCAAAGATGTTTGAACTGAAGAGTTTGATCATGGCTCAGATTGAACGCTGGCGGCAGGCCTAACACATGCAAGTCGAGCGGCAGCACGGGTACTTGTACCTGGTGGCGAGCGGCGGACGGGTGAGTAATGCCTAGGAATCTGCCTAGTAGTGGGGGATAACGTTCGGAAACGGACGCTAATACCGCATACGTCCTACGGGAGAAAGTGGGGGATCTTCGGACCTCACGCTATTAGATGAGCCTAGGTCGGATTAGCTAGTTGGTAGGGTAAAGGCCTACCAAGGCGACGATCCGTAACTGGTCTGAGAGGATGATCAGTCACACTGGAACTGAGACACGGTCCAGACTCCTACGGGAGGCAGCAGTGGGGAATATTGGACAATGGGCGAAAGCCTGATCCAGCCATGCCGCGTGTGTGAAGAAGGTCTTCGGATTGTAAAGCACTTTAAGTTGGGAGGAAGGGCATTAACCTAATACGTTAGTGTTTTGACGTTACCGACAGAATAAGCACCGGCTAACTCTGTGCCAGCAGCCGCGGTAATACAGAGGGTGCAAGCGTTAATCGGAATTACTGGGCGTAAAGCGCGCGTAGGTGGTTCGGTAAGTTGGATGTGAAATCCCCGGGCTCAACCTGGGAACTGCATCCAAAACTGCCGAGCTAGAGTATGGTAGAGGGTGGTGGAATTTCCTGTGTAGCGGTGAAATGCGTAGATATAGGAAGGAACACCAGTGGCGAAGGCGACCACCTGGACTGATACTGACACTGAGGTGCGAAAGCGTGGGGAGCAAACAGGATTAGATACCCTGGTAGTCCACGCCGTAAACGATGTCGACTAGCCGTTGGGATCCTTGAGATCTTAGTGGCGCAGCTAACGCATTAAGTCGACCGCCTGGGGAGTACGGCCGCAAGGTTAAAACTCAAATGAATTGACGGGGGCCCGCACAAGCGGTGGAGCATGTGGTTTAATTCGAAGCAACGCGAAGAACCTTACCTGGCCTTGACATGTCGAGAAGTCTGCAGAGATGCGGATGTGCCTTCGGGAACTCGAACACAGGTGCTGCATGGCTGTCGTCAGCTCGTGTCGTGAGATGTTGGGTTAAGTCCCGTAACGAGCGCAACCCTTGTCCTTAGTTACCAGCACGTTATGGTGGGCACTCTAAGGAGACTGCCGGTGACAAACCGGAGGAAGGTGGGGATGACGTCAAGTCATCATGGCCCTTACGGCCAGGGCTACACACGTGCTACAATGGTCGGTACAAAGGGTTGCCAAGCCGCGAGGTGGAGCTAATCCCATAAAACCGATCGTAGTCCGGATCGCAGTCTGCAACTCGACTGCGTGAAGTCGGAATCGCTAGTAATCGTGAATCAGAATGTCACGGTGAATACGTTCCCGGGCCTTGTACACACCGCCCGTCACACCATGGGAGTGGGTTGCACCAGAAGTAGCTAGTCTAACCGCAAGGGGGACGGTTACCACGGTGTGATTCATGACTGGGGTGAAGTCGTAACAAGGTAGCCGTAGGGGAACCTGCGGCTGGATCACCTCCTTAATCGACGACATCAGCTTCCTTATAAGCTCCCACACGAATTGCTTGATTCATTGCGAAAGACGATTGGGTCTGTAGCTCAGTTGGTTAGAGCGCACCCCTGATAAGGGTGAGGTCGGCAGTTCGAATCTGCCCAGACCCACCAATTGTTGTGGGGTTGGCCTTGTACGAATATGGGGCCATAGCTCAGCTGGGAGAGCGCCTGCCTTGCACGCAGGAGGTCAGCGGTTCGATCCCGCTTGGCTCCACCATACAGACGCCGCGAGAGTTCAGAATTGAATATTCCTGGGGTGACCTGGTTGAATATTGACTTCTGGTCTTTGACTAGTAAGTAACAATCGTTCTTTAAAAATTTGGGTATGTGATAGAAAGAATAGACTGGTCACCCTTTTCACTGGGGTGTGATCAGGCTAAGGTAAAATTTGCGAGTTTAATTGCGAATTTTCGGCGAATGTCGTCTTCATAGTATAACCAGATTGCTTGGGGTTATATGGTCAAGTGAAGAAGCGCATACGGTGGATGCCTTGGCAGTCAGAGGCGATGAAAGACGTGGTAGCCTGCGAAAAGCTTCGGGGAGTCGGCAAGCAGACTGTGATCCGGAGATATCTGAATGGGGGAACCCACCTAACATAAGTTAGGTATCTTGCACTGAATACATAGGTGTAAGAAGCGAACCCGGGGAACTGAAACATCTAAGTACCCGGAGGAAAAGAAATCAACCGAGATTCCCTTAGTAGTGGCGAGCGAACGGGGACTAGCCCTTAAGCTTCTTTGATTTTAGCGGAACGCTCTGGAAAGTGCGGCCATAGTGGGTGATAGCCCTGTACGCGAAAAGATCTTAGAAGTGAAATCGAGTAGGACGGAGCACGAGAAACTTTGTCTGAATATGGGGGGACCATCCTCCAAGGCTAAATACTACTGACTGACCGATAGTGAACTAGTACCGTGAGGGAAAGGCGAAAAGAACCCCGGAGAGGGGAGTGAAATAGATCCTGAAACCGTATGCGTACAAGCAGTGGGAGCCCACTTTGTTGGGTGACTGCGTACCTTTTGTATAATGGGTCAGCGACTTATTTTCAGTGGCGAGCTTAACCGAATAGGGGAGGCGTAGCGAAAGCGAGTCTTAATAGGGCGTTTAGTCGCTGGGAATAGACCCGAAACCGGGCGATCTATCCATGGGCAGGTTGAAGGTTGGGTAACACTAACTGGAGGACCGAACCGACTACCGTTGAAAAGTTAGCGGATGACCTGTGGATCGGAGTGAAAGGCTAATCAAGCTCGGAGATAGCTGGTTCTCCTCGAAAGCTATTTAGGTAGCGCCTCGTGTATCACTGCTGGGGGTAGAGCACTGTTTCGGCTAGGGGGTCATCCCGACTTACCAAACCGATGCAAACTCCGAATACCAGCAAGTGCGAGCACGGGAGACACACGGCGGGTGCTAACGTCCGTCGTGAAAAGGGAAACAACCCAGACCGTCAGCTAAGGTCCCAAAGTTATGGTTAAGTGGGAAACGATGTGGGAAGGCTTAGACAGCTAGGAGGTTGGCTTAGAAGCAGCCACCCTTTAAAGAAAGCGTAATAGCTCACTAGTCGAGTCGGCCTGCGCGGAAGATGTAACGGGGCTCAAACCATACACCGAAGCTACGGGTATCACTTAGGTGATGCGGTAGAGGAGCGTTCTGTAAGCCTGTGAAGGTGAGTTGAGAAGCTTGCTGGAGGTATCAGAAGTGCGAATGCTGACATGAGTAACGACAATGGGTGTGAAAAACACCCACGCCGAAAGACCAAGGTTTCCTGCGCAACGTTAATCGACGCAGGGTTAGTCGGTCCCTAAGGCGAGGCTGAAAAGCGTAGTCGATGGAAAACAGGTTAATATTCCTGTACTTCTAGTTATTGCGATGGGGGGACGGAGAAGGCTAGGCCAGCTTGGCGTTGGTTGTCCAAGTTTAAGGTTGTAGGCTGGGTGCTTAGGTAAATCCGGGCGCCTAAGGCTGAGAACTGATGACGAGTGCTCATTAGAGCGCGAAGTGGTTGATGCCATGCTTCCAAGAAAAGCCTCTAAGCTTCAGATAACTAGGAACCGTACCCCAAACCGACACAGGTGGTTGGGTAGAGAATACCAAGGCGCTTGAGAGAACTCGGGTGAAGGAACTAGGCAAAATGGCACCGTAACTTCGGGAGAAGGTGCGCCGGTGAGGGTGAACGATTTACTCGGTAAGCCCATGCCGGTCGAAGATACCAGGCCGCTGCGACTGTTTATTAAAAACACAGCACTCTGCAAACACGAAAGTGGACGTATAGGGTGTGACGCCTGCCCGGTGCCGGAAGGTTAATTGATGGGGTTAGCTAACGCGAAGCTCTTGATCGAAGCCCCGGTAAACGGCGGCCGTAACTATAACGGTCCTAAGGTAGCGAAATTCCTTGTCGGGTAAGTTCCGACCTGCACGAATGGCGTAACGATGGCGGCGCTGTCTCCACCCGAGACTCAGTGAAATTGAAATCGCTGTGAAGATGCAGTGTATCCGCGGCTAGACGGAAAGACCCCGTGAACCTTTACTATAGCTTTGCACTGGACTTTGAATTTGCTTGTGTAGGATAGGTGGGAGGCTTTGAAGCGTGAACGCCAGTTTGCGTGGAGCCAATCTTGAAATACCACCCTGGCAACTTTGAGGTTCTAACTCAGGTCCGTTATCCGGATCGAGGACAGTGTATGGTGGGTAGTTTGACTGGGGCGGTCTCCTCCTAAAGAGTAACGGAGGAGTACGAAGGTGCGCTCAGACCGGTCGGAAATCGGTCGTAGAGTATAAAGGCAAAAGCGCGCTTGACTGCGAGACAGACACGTCGAGCAGGTACGAAAGTAGGTCTTAGTGATCCGGTGGTTCTGTATGGAAGGGCCATCGCTCAACGGATAAAAGGTACTCCGGGGATAACAGGCTGATACCGCCCAAGAGTTCATATCGACGGCGGTGTTTGGCACCTCGATGTCGGCTCATCACATCCTGGGGCTGAAGCCGGTCCCAAGGGTATGGCTGTTCGCCATTTAAAGTGGTACGCGAGCTGGGTTTAGAACGTCGTGAGACAGTTCGGTCCCTATCTGCCGTGGACGTTTGAGATTTGAGAGGGGCTGCTCCTAGTACGAGAGGACCGGAGTGGACGAACCTCTGGTGTTCCGGTTGTCACGCCAGTGGCATCGCCGGGTAGCTATGTTCGGAATAGATAACCGCTGAAAGCATCTAAGCGGGAAACTAGCCTCAAGATGAGATCTCACTGGAACCTTGAGTTCCCTAAAGGGCCGTCGAAGACTACGACGTTGATAGGTGGGGTGTGTAAGCGCTGTGAGGCGTTGAGCTAACCCATACTAATTGCCCGTGAGGCTTGACCATATAACACCCAAGCAATTTGCTTAACGGCGAATTGATGAGTGTGAAGACGAGACCGAAAGTTCGTCAAACTCGCGCAAGACTGTCTATCACAGACCCAATTAGGAGTAGCGCGTCAGCGACACTCCAGCCGAATTGCTTGACGACCATAGAGCGTTGAACCACCTGATCCATCCCGAACTCAGTAGTGAACGACGCATCGCCGATGGTGTGTGGGGTTTGGAATTAAGCTTGACGATGACCTACTCTCACATGGGGAGACCCCACACTACCATCGGCGATGCGTCGTTTCACTACTGAGTTCGGGATGGGATCAGGTGGTTCCAACGCTCTATGGTCGTCAAGCAATTCGGCTGGAGTGTCGCTGACGCGCTACTCCTAATTGGGTCTGTGATAGACAGTCTTGCGCGAGTTTGACGAACTTTCGGTCTCGTCTTCACACTCATCAATTCGCCGTTAAGCAAATTGCTTGGGTGTTATATGGTCAAGCCTCACGGGCAATTAGTATGGGTTAGCTCAACGCCTCACAGCGCTTACACACCCCACCTATCAACGTCGTAGTCTTCGACGGCCCTTTAGGGAACTCAAGGTTCCAGTGAGATCTCATCTTGAGGCTAGTTTCCCGCTTAGATGCTTTCAGCGGTTATCTATTCCGAACATAGCTACCCGGCGATGCCACTGGCGTGACAACCGGAACACCAGAGGTTCGTCCACTCCGGTCCTCTCGTACTAGGAGCAGCCCCTCTCAAATCTCAAACGTCCACGGCAGATAGGGACCGAACTGTCTCACGACGTTCTAAACCCAGCTCGCGTACCACTTTAAATGGCGAACAGCCATACCCTTGGACCGGCTTCAGCCCCAGGATGTGATGAGCCGACATCGAGGTGCCAAACACCGCCGTCGATATGAACTCTTGGGCGGTATCAGCCTGTTATCCCCGGAGTACCTTTTATCCGTTGAGCGATGGCCCTTCCATACAGAACCACCGGATCACTAAGACCTACTTTCGTACCTGCTCGACGTGTCTGTCTCGCAGTCAAGCGCGCTTTTGCCTTTATACTCTACGACCGATTTCCGACCGGTCTGAGCGCACCTTCGTACTCCTCCGTTACTCTTTAGGAGGAGACCGCCCCAGTCAAACTACCCACCATACACTGTCCTCGATCCGGATAACGGACCTGAGTTAGAACCTCAAAGTTGCCAGGGTGGTATTTCAAGATTGGCTCCACGCAAACTGGCGTTCACGCTTCAAAGCCTCCCACCTATCCTACACAAGCAAATTCAAAGTCCAGTGCAAAGCTATAGTAAAGGTTCACGGGGTCTTTCCGTCTAGCCGCGGATACACTGCATCTTCACAGCGATTTCAATTTCACTGAGTCTCGGGTGGAGACAGCGCCGCCATCGTTACGCCATTCGTGCAGGTCGGAACTTACCCGACAAGGAATTTCGCTACCTTAGGACCGTTATAGTTACGGCCGCCGTTTACCGGGGCTTCGATCAAGAGCTTCGCGTTAGCTAACCCCATCAATTAACCTTCCGGCACCGGGCAGGCGTCACACCCTATACGTCCACTTTCGTGTTTGCAGAGTGCTGTGTTTTTAATAAACAGTCGCAGCGGCCTGGTATCTTCGACCGGCATGGGCTTACCGAGTAAATCGTTCACCCTCACCGGCGCACCTTCTCCCGAAGTTACGGTGCCATTTTGCCTAGTTCCTTCACCCGAGTTCTCTCAAGCGCCTTGGTATTCTCTACCCAACCACCTGTGTCGGTTTGGGGTACGGTTCCTAGTTATCTGAAGCTTAGAGGCTTTTCTTGGAAGCATGGCATCAACCACTTCGCGCTCTAATGAGCACTCGTCATCAGTTCTCAGCCTTAGGCGCCCGGATTTACCTAAGCACCCAGCCTACAACCTTAAACTTGGACAACCAACGCCAAGCTGGCCTAGCCTTCTCCGTCCCCCCATCGCAATAACTAGAAGTACAGGAATATTAACCTGTTTTCCATCGACTACGCTTTTCAGCCTCGCCTTAGGGACCGACTAACCCTGCGTCGATTAACGTTGCGCAGGAAACCTTGGTCTTTCGGCGTGGGTGTTTTTCACACCCATTGTCGTTACTCATGTCAGCATTCGCACTTCTGATACCTCCAGCAAGCTTCTCAACTCACCTTCACAGGCTTACAGAACGCTCCTCTACCGCATCACCTAAGTGATACCCGTAGCTTCGGTGTATGGTTTGAGCCCCGTTACATCTTCCGCGCAGGCCGACTCGACTAGTGAGCTATTACGCTTTCTTTAAAGGGTGGCTGCTTCTAAGCCAACCTCCTAGCTGTCTAAGCCTTCCCACATCGTTTCCCACTTAACCATAACTTTGGGACCTTAGCTGACGGTCTGGGTTGTTTCCCTTTTCACGACGGACGTTAGCACCCGCCGTGTGTCTCCCGTGCTCGCACTTGCTGGTATTCGGAGTTTGCATCGGTTTGGTAAGTCGGGATGACCCCCTAGCCGAAACAGTGCTCTACCCCCAGCAGTGATACACGAGGCGCTACCTAAATAGCTTTCGAGGAGAACCAGCTATCTCCGAGCTTGATTAGCCTTTCACTCCGATCCACAGGTCATCCGCTAACTTTTCAACGGTAGTCGGTTCGGTCCTCCAGTTAGTGTTACCCAACCTTCAACCTGCCCATGGATAGATCGCCCGGTTTCGGGTCTATTCCCAGCGACTAAACGCCCTATTAAGACTCGCTTTCGCTACGCCTCCCCTATTCGGTTAAGCTCGCCACTGAAAATAAGTCGCTGACCCATTATACAAAAGGTACGCAGTCACCCAACAAAGTGGGCTCCCACTGCTTGTACGCATACGGTTTCAGGATCTATTTCACTCCCCTCTCCGGGGTTCTTTTCGCCTTTCCCTCACGGTACTAGTTCACTATCGGTCAGTCAGTAGTATTTAGCCTTGGAGGATGGTCCCCCCATATTCAGACAAAGTTTCTCGTGCTCCGTCCTACTCGATTTCACTTCTAAGATCTTTTCGCGTACAGGGCTATCACCCACTATGGCCGCACTTTCCAGAGCGTTCCGCTAAAATCAAAGAAGCTTAAGGGCTAGTCCCCGTTCGCTCGCCACTACTAAGGGAATCTCGGTTGATTTCTTTTCCTCCGGGTACTTAGATGTTTCAGTTCCCCGGGTTCGCTTCTTACACCTATGTATTCAGTGCAAGATACCTAACTTATGTTAGGTGGGTTCCCCCATTCAGATATCTCCGGATCACAGTCTGTTTGCCGACTCCCCGAAGCTTTTCGCAGGCTACCACGTCTTTCATCGCCTCTGACTGCCAAGGCATCCACCGTATGCGCTTCTTCACTTGACCATATAACCCCAAGCAATCTGGTTATACTATGAAGACGACATTCGCCGAAAATTCGCAATTAAACTCGCAAATTTTACCTTAGCCTGATCACACCCCCAGTGAAAAGGGTGACCAGTCTATTCTTTCTATCACATACCCAAATTTTTAAAGAACGATTGTTACTTACTAGTCAAAGACCAGAAGTCAATATTCAACCAGGTCACCCCAGGAATATTCAATTCTGAACTCTCGCGGCGTCTGTATGGTGGAGCCAAGCGGGATCGAACCGCTGACCTCCTGCGTGCAAGGCAGGCGCTCTCCCAGCTGAGCTATGGCCCCATATTCGTACAAGGCCAACCCCACAACAATTGGTGGGTCTGGGCAGATTCGAACTGCCGACCTCACCCTTATCAGGGGTGCGCTCTAACCAACTGAGCTACAGACCCAATCGTCTTTCGCAATGAATCAAGCAATTCGTGTGGGAGCTTATAAGGAAGCTGATGTCGTCGATTAAGGAGGTGATCCAGCCGCAGGTTCCCCTACGGCTACCTTGTTACGACTTCACCCCAGTCATGAATCACACCGTGGTAACCGTCCCCCTTGCGGTTAGACTAGCTACTTCTGGTGCAACCCACTCCCATGGTGTGACGGGCGGTGTGTACAAGGCCCGGGAACGTATTCACCGTGACATTCTGATTCACGATTACTAGCGATTCCGACTTCACGCAGTCGAGTTGCAGACTGCGATCCGGACTACGATCGGTTTTATGGGATTAGCTCCACCTCGCGGCTTGGCAACCCTTTGTACCGACCATTGTAGCACGTGTGTAGCCCTGGCCGTAAGGGCCATGATGACTTGACGTCATCCCCACCTTCCTCCGGTTTGTCACCGGCAGTCTCCTTAGAGTGCCCACCATAACGTGCTGGTAACTAAGGACAAGGGTTGCGCTCGTTACGGGACTTAACCCAACATCTCACGACACGAGCTGACGACAGCCATGCAGCACCTGTGTTCGAGTTCCCGAAGGCACATCCGCATCTCTGCAGACTTCTCGACATGTCAAGGCCAGGTAAGGTTCTTCGCGTTGCTTCGAATTAAACCACATGCTCCACCGCTTGTGCGGGCCCCCGTCAATTCATTTGAGTTTTTAACCTTGCGGCCGTACTCCCCAGGCGGTCGACTTAATGCGTTAGCTGCGCCACTAAGATCTCAAGGATCCCAACGGCTAGTCGACATCGTTTACGGCGTGGACTACCAGGGTATCTAATCCTGTTTGCTCCCCCACGCTTTCGCACCTCAGTGTCAGTATCAGTCCAGGTGGTCGCCTTCGCCACTGGTGTTCCTTCCTATATCTACGCATTTCACCGCTACACAGGAAATTCCACCACCCTCTACCATACTCTAGCTCGGCAGTTTTGGATGCAGTTCCCAGGTTGAGCCCGGGATTTCACATCCAACTTACCGAACCACCTACGCGCGCTTTACGCCCAGTAATTCCGATTAACGCTTGCACCCTCTGTATTACCGCGGCTGCTGGCACAGAGTTAGCCGTGCTTATTCTGTCGGTAACGTCAAAACACTAACGTATTAGGTTAATGCCCTTCCTCCCAACTTAAAGTGCTTTACAATCCGAAGACCTTCTTCACACACGCGGCATGGCTGGATCAGGCTTTCGCCCATTGTCCAATATTCCCCACTGCTGCCTCCCGTAGGAGTCTGGACCGTGTCTCAGTTCCAGTGTGACTGATCATCCTCTCAGACCAGTTACGGATCGTCGCCTTGGTAGGCCTTTACCCTACCAACTAGCTAATCCGACCTAGGCTCATCTAATAGCGTGAGGTCCGAAGATCCCCCACTTTCTCCCGTAGGACGTATGCGGTATTAGCGTCCGTTTCCGAACGTTATCCCCACTACTAGGCAGATTCCTAGGCATTACTCACCCGTCCGCCGCTCGCCACCAGGTACAAGTACCCGTGCTGCGCTCGACTTGCATGTGTTAGGCCTGCCGCCAGCGTTCAATCTGAGCCATGATCAAACTCTTCAGTTCAAACATCTTTGGGTTTTGAGAAAACCCTAAACTTGGCTCAGCAATCGCAATTAAACTCTTTGAATTCACGAAGAGTTACTTGTGACGCTGATAATCAGTTGACTATCAGTCTTACCTCACAAGCACCCACACGAATTGCTTGATTCAGTTGTTAAAGAACAGTTGGTTAAGTCTTTCGTCTCAACCGAGGCGCGCATTTTACAGCAGCCTCACATCCTGTCAAGCGGTTATTTCAACGAAGTTTCAAATTTTCTTGATTAACTTCAACCACTTGCGCTTCCGATCAAGCCAGGCTTCTCGTCAGCGGGAGGCGAATTCTACAGCGTTTCAAACCGCTGTCAACCACCTCATTCAACCGCTTTCGATCCTCCAGCAGACCGACAACACGGCTCAACCACCACCCTGTCAGCCCGGCGCATTCTACACAGCTTCGCTGCTTTGCAACCCCTCTTTTAAAGCTAACTTCTTGTTATCTAAGAAGTTTTCCGAGAGGTCTGCGCCGGAAGTGGTGCGCATTATAGGCCCAGCAAATCAACCGTCAAGCACTTATTGAAAGCTTTTTGTCATACCCTACGACTTGCGACCCGCAAGCCTGAAACGGTCTCACCTGGCGTATCTCTACCTATATATAGAAGAAGCGACTTAAGACGCTTACCTCGCCAGCCCCACTTTCCAGCCTGGAAAAAGTCAGCCCCAATCCGCGGGGAGCGAATCGGGGCTGAGAGAGTTGCGAGAAGAAGCGAGACCTACAGAACCGCCAGCTTTTCTATGACCGCATTTGCAATGCCTTAATAGGCTTCTTGCCCAGCGAAAACCGGGGCCTCTGCAGGCGCCTGCTTGTCCTGCAAGAACTGCGGCAACAGCGAACCCAGCAGCATGCCCAGCAGACTGAATAGCAAACCGGCCAACTGGGGCGGCCAGAAATCAGCGTCCTGATAAGTCATCTCCAACGTCCCCCAGGAAAGCAGACCGAAAGCAACCGCCAACAAAGCGCCCTGGGTCGTGGCGCGCTTCCAGAACAGCCCGGCGAACAACGGCACCACGGCAGCCACCAGCGTCACTTTGTAAGCATTGCCGACCATCTCGTAAATGCTCGCATCGGAGTACAGCGCGAAACTCAAGGTCGCGATGGCGCAGAAGAAGATGCTGACGCGCATGGCCTTAAGGAACTGACGGTCGTTCATCTCCGGCATAAAGCGCTTGAGCACGTTCTCGGTGAAAGTCACCGATGGCGCCAGCAGGGTGCCAGAAGCGGTCGACAGGATCGCCGAGAGCAGCGCGCCGAAGAACATGATCTGGGCGAACAGTGGCGTGCGCTCGAGGATCAGGTGCGGCAGGATCATCTGCGCATCTTCCGCCAGCCATTTCTTGACCATTTCCGGATCGATCATCAACGCGGCATAGGTGAGGAAGATCGGCAGCATGCAGAAGCACAGGTAGAACACCCCGCCGACCACCGTGGCGCGCACGGCGATGTTCTCGGTCTTGGCCGACATCACGCGAGCGTACACGTCCTGCTGCGGAATCGAGCCGAACATAAGGGTCACCGCCGCACCGATGAAGGCGACGATATCCTTGGGCTCGAAGCTGTTGATAAAGGTGAACTTGCCCGCTGCCGCCGCATGGCTGATCACCACGTCGGCGCCGCCGGCCATGTCGCCAATCAGCCAAGTCAGATATCCCAGGCCGACGACGATGATGACCATCTGGAAGAAGTCGGTAAACGCCACCGACAACATGCCGCCAAACAAGGTGTAGACCAGCACGATCGCCGTGCCGATCAGCATGCCGTTGGTGGTGCTGATGGAACCATCAGAGAGCACATTGAAGACCAGGCCCAGCGCGGTGAGCTGCGCAGCGATCCAGCCCAGGTAAGAGCCGATGATCACCAGGCTGGTGATCAGCTCGACTTTGGGGCCGAAGCGCTTGCGGAAAAAATCGCCGATGGTCAGCAGGTTCATCCGGTACAGCGGGCGGGCGAAGACCAGGCCCACCAGCATCAGGCAGCCGAATGAGCCGAAGGGGTCTTCGATGATCCCGGCGAAACCTTCTTCGATAAACGTGGCCGGAATGCCCAGCACGGCTTCCGAGCCGAACCATGTGGCAAAGACCATTGCCGCCACAATCGGGAACGACATACTGCGCCCCCCAGCAGCGAAGTCATTCGAGTTGCGTACGCGGGTGGAGGCGTAGAAACCAATACCCAGAGTGATCAGCAGGTAACCTGTAACAAACCAAATCAGCATTTGCTCTTGTTCCAATGGCTCTAGCCCGTCGTCGGTCTGCACGCTCACACAAGGGAAGCTCAAGCAGACGTTGCCGCGACCGGCAGATGTTTTTGTTTTTAGCTTGGCAGGCCAGGCAAAGCGCACCACGGAATGGGCTGTTACGGCCCCAGCAGCGGCCTATTTGCCTGACTCCACGGCGGCGCAGTCTGCCTAGCTCGTAAAATATGTCAAACGATTACAGCCGAAAGGCTCCATAAAAGTCGCCAAATCGTTTTGTTTAGGAGGCTAAATAATCATTTAACATGCTGTAACTAAACGTTTTTTTACAAATGCAGACGTTTTGTTAGTTTTTTATTTTTTACACCAAGGGTGAACCTGAAACAGAGCATTCGCGGCCTCAGCCCCGCATGAGTCCGTAGCGCTTCCCGAGGCTCCAACTAAAGGTATTTGTTGCACAGCGAACCCCTGTCGAAAGCCCTCCTCCCCTCGAAGCAAGGCGCAACGAGGTGAAGCATGCGCAGTGGCCAGGACACCAGAGCGGGGCGGGGTGAGAGAGGCCTGGGCACAACCCAGACACCGACTATGCACACCTAAAACTGCACGGCGCTGGCAGCGCCTCCTGTCCCTGCGGTTGGCAGATTTGTCGAGAGGGGTACGCTCTGCGTGACTTTGGCCATCCGGGAGATTTCCACCTGCAACTTATCCTTGCCGAGCAGGTAGTCGGCCAGCTTCTGCGAAAACGGCCAGTAGTTCAGCTCCGCAGTCAATGTGAGCGGCCCGACGGCATCGGCCGGCACTAGGAAGGAGAACTCCCGAGTATCGTAGCCCTTGGGCAGAATGCGGTTATCCGAGAGAATTTGCGTGGCATTCCAGACCTCTACATCTAGCTCATTGCCGTCCTTGTCGCCCAGGCGCACCTTGAAGTTTCGCGTGCCGTTCTCGGTCTTACCGTCCTTGATCGAGCCCAGGCGATAGAGCTCGCGACCACTGGCATCCAGCACCCGGAAATCGATCCAGATCTCTCGCCCCTCCGGAAAACCGGTCGGCAGCTTGTGCCCGGCGCCGACATTGGCAACCTTGACCGCTACCGAGGTGTAGTGCCCGGGCATGATGGCTGCCGGCAGTTGCTGAAAATGAATTGCCGCCGCGCGTGCGAGCATGTCGCGCGCACGTTGCGCGCCTTCGTGCTGGCCTAGATACGCAAGCACCGTAGCGTTGGCCCCGCTGAACCAATGCGAGGCGACCTGCTCGCGGTCTGGCCCCATGATCGCGGCCTTACCCGCAAAACCCGGCATGTGGCAGTCCTGGCAGGTTTCATCGTTGAGGCTGTAGGGGCTCTCCAGCCATTCGTCATAGGTACGCTCGACCGCCACGCTGCTGAACGGGTGCGTGACATTGTGGCAGGTCGCGCAAAAGTCCGAGCGCGTGTGCAGAGCGGAATACACGGTGTCGTGATAAGGCGAAACGGCATCTTTACGCGGGCCGAACTTAGTCGGTTTACCGTTCGCTCGCGGGCTCAAGACATAAGCGCCGTTATCGAGGCCGGTGCGGGCACTGATGTTGTGGCAGGTCTCGCAGTCGACCCCAGGCATCGGATGATTCTTTGTGCTGTCTTCAATCGAGGAGCGGTTGAGTTCCGAAGTAATCTGCCCGGTCGTGAGGCCGATCGGGCTATGGCAGCCGGTGCAGAAGTTATCGACCCGCCCATCGGTGGCCTCGCTCGCATGCTTGAGCAAGGCCCGATAGATGGGTTCATCCCAGGCTTGGGCCATCATCGAAGAGCGCCATTGCCTGTAGATCTCCGTATGGCAAGCGCCACAGACCTGGGCATCGTCGAAGTCCTTCACATTCAAAACGGCGTTGTCCGTGGTATTGGCCCGATGCGGAAAGAACGGCATCCCACCAATCACATGCATGAGCTTGGAACGTGCCGGCTCCAGCCACTTGTCATTACCCTGATTGTCATTGCCCTGAGGTTCGTCAGCCGCGCCCAGCGCTGCCACAAGCAGGCCGGCTAGAAAGCACAAAAGGCGCCTGACGGGATATCTGCTAGCGGCTCGTGTAGCGGTGACGCGAGCCGATGCTGGCTGTATCTTTTCTGCCTCGGCGCCCACTCTGTCCATTTCACAGCCTCCCTCTCACTGCACGACGCCAAAGAGCCAAAGTCACGGCACGCTCTGCCGGATGTTGCGGATGGCACTGAAGAAGTTGTCACACCATCTGCCTGCACGGGCAGGCGTGATAAAAGCGCCAGCCGATACCTGAAGGGCGGCCCAGACAGACTGCGCGCCATTGCCCTAGCCGGCACATATGTCTGAGCACCCCACTCAAGCGCATCGAACACTTTTATTGCTTGAGCGTGTTTAAGGTATTAGTTGCGCGGCACAACCAAGTCAATATTTTGTCTGCATTCAAGAATAGTAAGTTTTGATTAGTAATCTATTGATATTGTTACGTTTTTTTATTTAATAAAACTAATCGCTATAAACTTCCATAGCCAATCAGACGAACAACTCGTCGCTCCGTTCACAGCGGCGGGGCGCAATCTGCAAATCATCGAAGAGGCTGATCTATATTCAATTCGGCGTGCACGGATGCAGCGAGCCAGCCAAGAAGTCCGCTCGTTGGGAAACCGCTTCGCGGGTTTTCCACCCAGCGTTGGATCATCAGTCTTCGTAGGGGTGGATAACGCTTCTCTTATCCACCACTGGCCGCAGCGGACGCACCCATCGCCCATAGCAAATGTGGGAACGCAAACTGCGAAGCCTCATGACTCGCACGCAGTGGCCAGCTCTGGATGATGGCCTTGCGGCGGATGTAGAAGCGCAGACCGTCAGGGCCGAGGAGCGTAGTGACACCCATCCTCCGGGCTCCAGTCTTCAGGCACTTCGCAGGGGTAATTTTCAAACCGCAGCGATCATGCAAGCATGCTAAGTGGGGATTGAAGGGAGCGCGCCATGAGTACTGCCACCATCGACCCAAGGCTTACCGCCACCCGCCAGCAAGCCTTGCATGAACAGGGTTTCGTGCTGCTCCCCGGCGTACTGGGCGCGCAGCAGACCGCCGAACTGCGTGAAGCCATCGACCGGCTCAGACCGGAGCACTGGGATTACACCGGTCTGCTCGATCACTACAAATGCGTGTTCAACCGCGATCCCCTGTGGCTGCCCTACCTCGACCCGCCGGGCGTAATCGAATTGGCCGAGGCCGCCTTGGGGGCGGACTGTCATGTGATCGGCCAAACGGCGTGGCGCTGCCACCCCGGCTTTATCGGCGCCGAGTTGCATCTGGATTATCTGGCGATGGAATTGCCGCCAGCCCTGCTGGCCACCCCGGCCTTCGTGTTGCCTATGCAGATCTGCACGGCTCACCTCTACCTCGATGACATCAGCGAAGACCTCTGCCCCACCCTGGTCGTACCTGGCAGCCATCGCGCCGGGCGCAAGCCTGTGGCGGGAGAAAATCAGTGGCAAGGCAGGGCTGCGGAGCCGGTGCTGTGCCAGGCCGGCGATGTGCTGTTCTTTCGCAGCGAGCTTTGGCACGCCGGCAGCCGCAACCGCACGGCAGACCGGACGCGCTACCTGCTACAAGTGCATTACGGCCGGCGCATGCTGGCGCAGAAGTTCTCGCCCTACCTGGTGTGGCAGTTCAATCCCGAAGTGATTGCAGCATGCACGCCGAGACAGCGCAGGCTGCTGGGGGAGCATGAGGAAGCGGAATACGACTAAAAAGGGGAATGCGGTGCTGATCGTTCCCACGCTCCGCGTGAGAATGCAGCCCTAGACGCTTCGCGTCTGCAACACCGGACGCAGAGCGTCCGCAGCGCGGGAACCATCAAGGCCGACGGCCCCCTCCGCAACGCCAGATTGAGCAAAGCCCTGGCCGGAACCTGTCCTTTACTCTATGCAACAACCCCGAACCGGAAGCCATGCCATGCGCCGCAACGCCAGTCAGCCCCTCCTCAACCTTCTGCGCCTTGCTGCCTGCAGCTTGCTGGCACTAAGCCTGGTGGCCTGCAGCACCCTGAGCCAGCGCGACCCGCTACGCATCGATCTGGTGGGGCTGGAACCGCTGCCGGGCCAGGGCCTGGAGATACGCTTTGCGGTGAAGCTGCGGGTGCAGAACCCGAATGACGCCGCCATCGACTACAACGGTGTGGCACTGGAACTCGAGGTAAACGACCTGCCGCTGGCCAGCGGGGTGAGTGACCAGCGCGGGCAGGTGCCGCGCTTTGGCGAATCGCTGCTCAGCGTGCCGGTGACGATTTCGGCCTTCTCCGTGGTGCGCCAGGCCTGGGGCATGGCCGGCACTGTGCCGCGCCAGAACTTGCCTTATGTAATGCGCGGCAAGCTGGCTGGTGGCTTCTGGGGAACCGTGCGCTTTACCGATGCGGGCGTGCTGAACCTACCGGAGCCCGCACCAGCACCGGCTCCATAAGGCATGAGTCGTGGCAGATCGGCCGGGCGATTGTGGCGGGCTCAACCCACCCTATTGATCGTTCCCACTCAGAGCCTGATGGACGCTGGAGCGTCGAGGGCTGCGTTCCCACGCAGAGCGTGGGAACGATCAACGATCAGGTATGAGCCCCCCTTTACCCTCTGGCCCGCCAAAGCCTCAAGGCCATCAAAACCTTATACAATTTGCGGCCTTTAGCATTCCTGATCGTGAGGATCCTTCGTGAGCACTCTGCCGCCCTGCCCCAAATGCAATTCCGAATACACCTATGAAGACGGCCAGCAACTGGTCTGCCCGGAGTGCAGCCATGAATGGTCTGCGGGTGACGCGGCTGAAGCCTCGACCGATGGCGATAAGGTGATCAAGGATGCGGTCGGCAATGTCTTGCAAGATGGCGACACGATTAGCGTGATCAAGGACTTGAAAGTCAAAGGTACCTCGCTGGTGGTGAAGGTCGGCACCAAAGTCAAAAACATCCGTCTATGCGATGGCGACCATGACATCGACTGCAAAATCGACGGCATTGGCCCGATGAAGCTGAAGTCGGAGTTTGTGAAAAAGGTTTAAGCCAGCCCGGTGGCTAACGCGTGATCGTTCCCATGCTCTGCATGGGAATGCAGCCCTCGACGCTCCAGCGTCCATTAGGCTCGGCGTTGGTCTGCTCGGACGCGGAGCCTGCGCTCCCACGCTGGAGCATGGGAGCGATCACATAAAAACAAAAAGGCCAGTCTCTCGACTGGCCTTTTTGTTTTCCGCGAACCCTTACAAGCTTGGGAACGCGAACTGCGACGCCTCATGGCTGGCACGTTGCGGCCAGCGCTGGGTGATGGCTTTGCGGCGGGTGTAGAAGCGCACGCCGTCCGGGCCGTAGGCGTGCAAGTCGCCGAACAGGGAGCGCTTCCAGCCGCCGAAGCTGTGGTAGGCCACCGGCACCGGCAGGGGTACGTTGACGCCGACCATGCCGACTTCGATCTCGTCGCAGAACAGGCGGGCCGCTTCACCGTCACGGGTGAAGATGCAGGTGCCGTTGCCGTATTCGTGGTCGTTGATCAGTTGCATGGCTTCTTCCAGGCTGTTCACCCGAACGATGCAGAGCACTGGGCCGAAGATTTCTTCTTTGTAGATGCGCATGTCCGGGGTCACGTGATCGAACAGGCAGCCGCCGAGGAAGAAGCCGCCCTCGTTGCCGGCGATTTGCAGGCCACGGCCGTCTACCACCAGTTGCGCACCGGCATTTTCGCCGTCGGCGACATAGCCGCTGACTTTGTCCAGGTGTTGGCTGGTGACCAACGGACCCATGTCGAGGCCGCAGGAAGTGCCAGCACCGATTTTCAGCGCCTTGATTTGCGGCACCAGTTTGGCGACCAGCGCGTCGGCGACTTGGTCACCCACGCAAACTGCCACGGAGATGGCCATGCAGCGCTCGCCGCAGGAGCCATAGGCGGCGCCCATCAGCGCGCTGACGGCGTTGTCCAGGTCCGCGTCGGGCATCAGCACCGCGTGGTTTTTCGCGCCGCCCAGGGCTTGTACGCGCTTGCCGCGCTTGGTGCCTTCGGCATAGATGTATTCGGCAATCGGGGTGGAGCCGACGAAGCTCAGGGCTTTGACTTCCGGGGCTTCGATCAGCGCGTCGACGGCTTCTTTGTCGCCGTGCACTACGTTGAGCACGCCTTTGGGTAGGCCGGCCTGGTTCAGCAGTTCGGCGATCAGCAGGGTGGAGCTTGGGTCGCGCTCGGACGGCTTGAGGATGAAGCAGTTACCGCAGGCAATCGCCAGCGGGTACATCCACAACGGCACCATCGCCGGGAAGTTGAACGGGGTGATGCCGGCAACCACGCCGAGCGGCTGGAAGTCGCTCCAGGCGTCGATGTTCGGGCCGACGTTGCGGCTGTATTCGCCCTTGAGGATTTCCGGCGCGGCGCTGGCGTACTCGACGTTCTCGATGCCGCGCTTAAGTTCGCCGGCAGCGTCTTCGAGGGTTTTGCCGTGCTCTTCGCTGATCATCTGGGCGATGCGCGCTTCGTTGGCTTCGAGCAGTTGCTTGAAGCGGAACATGACCTGGGCACGCTTGCCTGGCGGGGTGTTGCGCCAGGCCGGGAAGGCGGCTTTAGCGGCGTCGATGGCTTGTTGCACGGTGGCGCGGCTGGCCAGCGGGACTTTGTGGATCGCTTCGCCGGTGGACGGGTTGAACACGTCGGCAGTGCGGCCGGTGTCGGTCACGAACTCGCCGTTGATCAGGTGCTTGATGGTGCTCATGGTCGGCTCTCTTGTTTAAGGCTTGTAGGGTTGGGGTGAGTTTTTACCCTCTCCCCCGCCCTCTCCCTGGAAGGGAGAGGGGGTAAATTGCGTCAGCGTTGCGTTGGGCAGCGCTTATTTGATTTCGGTTTCGACGAAGACGATTTCATGCGCGCTGGCGTTGATCACGTTGTGCTCGACTCCCGCTTTGCGGAAATACGCCTGCCCAGCCGTGAGAGGTGCGTGCTTGTCGCCCTCGGGGGTTTCCAATAGCAGGGTGCCATTGGTCATGGGCACCACTACGTAGTCGTAACCGTGGCTGTGGTGGCCGGTTTCGGCACCTGGCGCAAAGCGCCATTCGGTGACGATCACCCGCTCGTTGTTCACTTGCACGGTTGGCACGGCCTGGGGTCGTTTCATCTTGGCGTTCCGTTCAATCAAGCTGATTCAGGGCATCGCCGACTGCATCGAACAGGCGGTCGAGGTCAGCCGGTTTGGCGTTGAAAGTTGGCCCGAATTGCAGGGTGTCGCCACCGAAGCGTACATAGAAGCCGGCTTTCCACAGCTTCATCCCAGCCTCGAACGGACGGACGATGGCGTCGCCGTCACGCGGGGCGATCTGGATCGCACCGGCCAGACCGCAGTTGCGGATATCGACCACGTTCTTCGCGCCTTTCAAACCATGCAGGGCGTTCTCGAAGTGCGGCGCCAGTTCGGCGGATTGCTGAATCAGGTTCTCGCGCTCAAGCAACTCCAGTGCGGCCAAGCCAGCCGCGCAAGCGACCGGGTGGGCCGAGTAGGTGTAGCCGTGGGTGAACTCCACGGCGTACTCCGGGGTCGCCTGGTTCATGAAGGTCTGGTAGATCTCGCGGCTGGCGATCACTGCGCCCATCGGGATGGCGCCGTTGGTGATTTGCTTGGCGACGTTCATCAGGTCCGGGGTCACGCCGAAGTATTCGGCACCGGTGGCTTTGCCCATACGACCGAAGGCGGTGATCACTTCGTCGAAGATCAGCAGGATGTTGTTCGCATCGCAAATCTCGCGCAGGCGTTGCAGGTAGCCCTGCGGCGGCACCAGCACACCAGCGGAGCCGGCCATCGGCTCGACGATCACGGCGGCGATGTTGGAGGCGTCATGCAGTTCGATCAGTTTCAGCAGCTCGTTGGCCAGCTCGACGCCACCGGTTTCAGCCATGCCACGGGTAAACGCCAGGCCCGGCTGCAGGGTGTGCGGCAGGTGGTCGACGTCCATGAACTGGCCGTACAGCTTGCGGTTGCCGTTGATGCCGCCGAGGCTGGTGCCGGCGATGTTGACGCCGTGGTAACCACGGGCACGGCCGATCAGTTTGGTTTTGCTCGCCTGGCCTTTCAGGCGCCAGTATGCGCGGGCCATCTTCACGGTGGTGTCGGCGCACTCGGAGCCGGAGCCGGTGAAGAACACGTGGTTCAGCTCGCCCGGGGTCAGGTCGGCGATTTTCTCAGCCAGCCTGAACGACAGCGGGTGGCCGTACTGGAAGGCCGGCGAATAGTCGAGGGTGCCCAGTTGACGGGCCACGGCTTCCTGAATTTCCTTACGGGTATGCCCGGCGCCGCAGGTCCAGAGGCCGGACAGGCTGTCGTAAATCTTGCGGCCCTGATCATCGATCAGGTAGCTGCCCTCAGCGCCGACGATAAAACGCGGATCACGCTGGAAATTACGGTTGGCGGAAAACGGCATCCAGTGGGCGTCCAGCTTCAGCTGGCTGGCCAGGGAGAGATCGGCGGTTTGCGGCATGTTCATGGGCGGCCTCGTTTTGGGCGGATAAGGCAAGCGTAGGAGCGAGCTTGCTAGCGAACTGTTCGCGAGCAAGCTCGCTCCTACGGTTCAATGTCTTGCCGATAAGGTGCCACGGGCATAAAGTCTGAAAAACACGACTCTTCTAATCCTCAGATTGGCTTTTACTAAACCATGAGCAACCGCCGCCCCGCCCCCTTGGCCCAAGTCAGCGACTTCGATATCCGTCTGCTACGGATCTTTCGCAGCGTGGTGGAGTGTGGCGGCTTCTCCGCGGCGGAAAGCGTACTGGGCATCGGCCGCTCGGCGATCAGCCAACAGATGAGCGACCTGGAGCAGCGCCTGGGCCTGCGTCTGTGTCAACGCGGGCGTGCCGGTTTTGCCCTGACCGAGGAAGGCCGCGAGGTTTACCAATCCTCGTTGCAACTGCTCGGTGCCCTGGAAAGCTTTCGCACCGAAGTGAACGGCCTGCACCAGCATTTGCGCGGCGAGCTGAACATCGGCCTGACCGATAACCTGGTGACCCTGCCGCACATGCGCATTACCCACGCCTTGGCGTTGCTGAAGGAGCGCGGGCCGGATGTGCACATCCAGATCCGCATGACCC
The DNA here is from genome assembly GCF_003596405.1 of Pseudomonas cavernicola. NCBI lineage: Bacteria > Pseudomonadati > Pseudomonadota > Gammaproteobacteria > Pseudomonadales > Pseudomonadaceae > Pseudomonas > Pseudomonas cavernicola. Next base: position 1,858,169 of record NZ_QYUR01000002.1, on the reverse strand, counting down.
CGCCGAGCGAGGTGGAGCAAGGCGTGCTCGACGGCCGCCTGCACGTTGGCGTGGTGCCGCAGGCCAGCACGCTGTCGGGGCTGGAGTATCAGCCGCTGTATAGCGAACGCTCACTGCTCTACTGCGCGGTCGGCCATCCGCTGTTCTATGTCGATGACCAGCAGCTGACGGATGAGCGCCTGAATAGCCAGGATGCCATCGCCCCGACCTTCCGCCTGCCGCCTGAGATTCAAGCGCGATACCAGGCGTTGAACTGCACGGCTAGCGCCTCGGACCGTGAGGGCATGGCCTTTCTGATTCTCACCGGGCGCTATATCGGTTACTTGCCGGACCACTACGCCAGCCTGTGGGTGCAGCAAGGCCGCTTGCGGGCGTTGAAAGCGGCGACGCGCTTCTATGACCTCAGCCTCGCTTCGGTGACGCGCAAGGGACGCAGGCCGCATCTGGTGCTGGAGAGTTTTCTCGATGCGTTGGCAGCGACCAGCTAGCGCCCTGCTTCCGTATCAGTCTGGGCAAGGGCGCCGCGTTGTCGAAGGTCGACACAACAGGTAACAACTAGGCGGCCGCAGCCTGTAGAGCGCAGCGGTCACCGGACTATGCTCGAACGGTGCGCCACTGGCGCATCCCACACGGGCTTCCAACATCCCAGTGCAGTGCTACCACGGAGGACACCATGCCTAGCCGTCGTCACTTCCTTCAATGCAGCGCCACCCTGCTCACCCTCGCCGCCGTCACGCCCCTGCTGCCGCGCTTCACCTTCGCCGTGCCCGGCCAACTGCTGCAACGCAAGATTCCCTCCAGCGGCGAGGCACTACCGGTGATCGGCCTGGGCACCTCGCGCACCTTCGACGTCGATCTCGACGATGACAGCCTCGAGCCCCTGGATGAGGTGATGCGCACTTTCATCAACGGTGGCGCCCGGGTGATCGACACCGCACCCAGCTACGGGGCCTCGGAAGCGGTCACCGGCGAGCTGCTGAAACGCACCGGCACCCAGGGCAAGGCCTTTCTCGCCACCAAGGTTTCCGCCACTGGCCGCTCGCGCGGTATGGCGCAGTTCGAAGCCAGCCTGCGCGCATTGCAGGCCGACAAGCTCGATCTGGTGCAGGTGCATAACCTTCAAGACACCCGCACCCAGCTCGACTTGCTGCGCGAGCTCAAGGAGCAGGGCAAGGTGCGCTACATCGGCATCACTCATTCCCGCGAGGCTGCCCACGACGACCTGCTCGAAGTGCTGGCCGAGGAGCGGGTGGATTTCGTCCAGGTCAACTACTCGGTGGCCGAACGCAACGCCGAGAAACGCCTGCTGCCCTACTGCGCCGAGCACGGCATCGCCACCCTGATCAACCGCCCATTCCAGCGCGGCCAGTTGCTCAGCCGGGTCAAGGGCGAGCCGTTGCCGGACTGGGCGATGGAGACCGACGCCACTTCCTGGGCGCAACTGCTGCTCAAGTTCATCCTCGCCAACCCGGCCGTGACGGTGGTGATCCCCGCCACCTCCAACCCGCGCTACATGGCCGACAATCTCAAGGCAGGCCTTGGCCGCCTGCCGGATGCGGCACTGCGGGAGAAGATCGCGCAGGCGTTTGCCTGAGATGCTGCCGGGATAAGACCTCCCCTCTCCCTCTGGGATAGGGGACGCGGGAGATTAGATGTCGAGCCAGACTGCAGCTCTTCGTAGGAGCGAGCTCAGCTCGCGAAAGCCATTCAAGCAAGAGCTTCGCGGGCATCGCCCGCTCCTACAGGTTTTGCGCTTTTCCAATGCATGTACTGCAACGCCGATCACCTCCCCTCTCCCCTTGGGAGAGGGGCAGGGGGAGAGGGAGCACCCATGACACCAGCTCAGCGCCTGGCTATGGCGATCAACGCCAGGCCCGCCGAACTGCTCGCTGCATTGAGTGGCTTCGGCCTGTTCTACTGCCTGTTCAGCGGCTATTTCATGCTGCGGCCGATTCGCGAGGCGATGGGCATCCGGGGCGGCGTGGAGAACTTGCAATGGCTGTTCACCGCCACTTTCGTCGTCATGCTCGCCGCCGTGCCGCTGTTCGCCTGGCTCAACTCGCGGGTGCCGCGTGCACGCTACATCGACTGGGTATACGGTTTCTTCGTCCTAAACCTGCTGGCGTTCGCCGTGCTGTTCAAACAAGCCGGGGACAACCTCTGGCTGGCGCGAGTGTTTTACGTGTGGATATCCGTCTACAACCTGTTCGTGGTGTCCGTGGCCTGGAGCCTGATGGCCGATGTGTTCGACGCCCCCCAGGCGCGCCGTCTGTTCGCCTTCATCGCCGCCGGTGCCAGCTGTGGCGGCTTGACCGGCCCGGCGCTGGGGGCGCTGTTCATCAATATCCTCGGCGAGAGCGGGCTAACCCTGTGCGCCGCCCTTTTGCTGGGCGTCACCCTGCTGGCCAAGCATCAGTTGATGGCCTGGCGCGCGGTGGGCGGCGCGGGGCGACCCGGCGCGCCTATCAGCGAGCACCCGGGCGAACCGGTGTCGGGCAACCCGTTCAGCGGCATCACCGGCGTGCTGACCTCGCCCTACCTGCTGGGCATCGGCGCTTTCGTCATCCTCCTGGCCACAGCGAGCACCTTCCTCTACTTCGAGCAGGCGCGGCTGGTGGCGCAGACCTTCCCCGACGGCAACGAGCAGATTCGCGTGTTCGGCCTGATCGACTTCACCGTGCAGCTGCTTTCCCTGCTCGCCCAGTTGTTCATCACCGGACGCATCGCCCAACGCCTGGGTCTGCGCGTGCTGCTCGCCGGGGTGCCGCTGCTGGTCTGCCTGGGCTTCCTCGGCCTGGCCCTGGCGCCGACCTTCGCCGCGCTGGCAGCGTTGATGATCGTGCGTCGCGTGGGCGAATACGCCTTCATCCGGCCCGGTCGGGAAATGCTCTTCGCACCGCTCGACGCGCAGACCAAATACAAGGCGAAGAACTTCATCGATACCGTGGTCTACCGCGCCGGCGACGCCATCAGCGGCTGGGCCAAGGCACTGCTCGACACCCTCGCCCAGGGCGTGTTGCTGGTCGCGCTAGTGGGCGCAATCTGCGCCGCCCTGTGGGGCCTGCTGGGTTGGTACCTGGGCGGGCGGAAGGAGCAGCAACTCGAACCACGTGAGCAATAGCCCACCACAACCACCGGGCCGATCCGCTATCGGTAGGTTGGCGCTGAGCGAAGCGATGCCCAACAGGGAGCCGCTTGCGGTTCCCATTGCAGACGTGAACCAAACGGAACTCCAAGCGCCGGTTCTTTGAACCGGTTGTTGGGCATCACAGGCTCAGCGCCAACCTACGTAGAGTTATGTTTTCGCTGCCTAGGGGGGAGTGAGCGGCGGCGCTTTTCTGCGCCTTGCGCTTGTCACCTCGCCGACAGTGGGTTATCTGTGCTTTCGCTCCGCTCCCTGAACAGTCCGGAATCGCCCCATGACCTTTGAAGTCCCCGCGCACAGCGCCAGACCCGTCGGCAAACCTGTCGGGCGCATACGCCAGAAAAACGAAGAAGCGATCCTTGCCGCCGCCGAAGAAGAGTTCGCCCGCCACGGCTTCAAGGGCACCAGCATGAACACCATCGCGCAGGCTGTCGGCCTGCCGAAGGCCAACCTGCACTATTACTTCAACAACAAGCTGGGGCTGTATATCGAGGTGATGCGCAATATCATCGGGCTCTGGGACAACACCTTCAACACCCTCACCGTCGACGACGATCCGGCCGAAGCGCTGGCTCGCTACATCGAAGGCAAGATGGAGTTCTCCCGCCGTCAGCCGCTCGCCTCGAAGATCTTCGCCATGGAAGTGATCAGCGGCGGCGAATGCCTGTCCGAACACTTCAACCAGGATTACCAGCACTGGTTTCGTGGCCGTGCGGCGGTGTTCGCCGCCTGGATCGCCGCCGGCAAGATGGATCCGGTCGACCCGGTGCACCTGATCTTCCTGCTCTGGAGCAGCACCCAGCACTACGCCGACTTTGCCGTGCAGATCTGCCGCCTGACCGGGCGCAAGAAGCTGAGCAAGGGCGACTTCAGCACCGCCACCGCCAACCTGACCCACATCATCCTCAAAGGTTGTGGGCTGACACCGCCGGCCGTTTAAGCATGCCCTTCAGCCTCAGTGCGCCTTGCGAGTACCGCGAGGATATCCGCAAAAGCCGCTTTCTCGCCCAGGCCGCACCGGTCAGCAGCGCGGCCGAAGCACAGGCCTTTATCGAGCAGGTCAGCGATCGCAGCGCCACGCACAACTGCTGGGCCTGGAAGGTCGGCCAGCAGTACCGTTTCAGCGATGACGGCGAACCCGGTGGTACGGCAGGCCGGCCGATCCTCGCGGCCATCGAAGGGCAGGACTGCGATCAGGTGGCGGTGGTCGTTACTCGCTGGTACGGCGGCATCCAACTTGGCACCGGCGGTTTGGCGCGCGCCTATGGCGGCAGCGCCAGCAAGTGCCTGCAGGCAGCCGAACGGGTCGCATTGGTGGCGCGCACGCGCTGCGGCTTTCACTGTAGCTTTGCCGAACTGCCGCTGTTCAAGGCGCGCCTGCCTGAGTTGGAAGCGCTGCTCGAAAGCGAAGCCTTCGATGCCAGCGGCGCCGAGCTGCAACTGGCTGTACCGGCGGCACGTTTCGATGAACTGCAGCGGCTGGTGACGGATATCAGCCGTGGCCGCGAGGCGCTGCGGTGTCTATGAAACGGCGAGCCGGCGCTCGGTGCCCTGGAACCACGTTTGTGCCGGGAGCCGCAAGCGGCTCCTTGTTGGGCATCACTTCATTCAGCACCAACCTACGGTCGCGGACCGAGCTGGCGACGGTGGTGGGCTGCAGACCGTAGGCTGCGCTCTACCCAGCCTACGGAGTCAGGCGCCGACGGACTAAATTGGCTATGTACCCGTTAACTGATGAGTCAAAGCGGGTTCGGCCTCGCACCTGCTTGCCGGTATGCTGTGGCTTGAACTCATCGTGACGGGGCATCGGTACGGCTATGGCACAGGCAAAAACAGCATTGATCATCGGCGCCTCGCGCGGGCTTGGCCTGGGCTTGGTGAAACAGTTGCAGGCGGACGGCTGGCACGTCACCGCCAGCGTGCGCGATCTGGCGCGCGCCGAAGCGCTGCAAGCACTGCCCGGCGTGCAGATCGAACAGTTGGATATCGACGACGCCCAGCAATTAAGCGCGCTGGAGCAGCGGCTTGAGGGGCAGGTGTTCGATCTACTGTTCGTCAACGCCGGGATCTCCGGCCCGGCGCACCAATCCGCCAGCGCCGCCACCGCGGCAGAAGTCGCGCAGTTGTTTATGACCAATGCGATAGCGCCGATTCGCCTGGCCGAACGCTTCGCCCTGCATCTCCGCAAGGGCAGCGGCGTGCTGGCCTTCATGAGTTCGGTGCTGGGCAGTGTCGCCAACCAGGAAGGCAGCAATCTGGCGCTGTACAAGGCGAGCAAGGCCGCCCTCAACTCGCTGACCAACAGCTTCGTCTGCGAACTGGGCGAGAACCAACTGACCGTATTGTCGCTGCATCCGGGCTGGGTACGGACCGACATGGGCGGCGCAGGGGCCACCCTGGATGTCGAGACCAGCTGCCTGGGGCTGCTGGCGCAGATTGAGCGCTACGCCGGCAGCGGTGAGCATCATTTCATCGACTATCAGGGCCAGACCATTCCCTGGTGAAGGCCTAGAGCTCAGGCGTGTAACGCTCTGGTTTCCCGCCTGCGCGGCAACGACGTGGGGATAAGTCCACACTTACCAAAGCCAGCACGACACATGACAAGTGCGGCTTAAGGCTTTATCTTTGCCGCCACGCCCCGCGGCTATCGAGCGGGGCGTACCTGGATCAGCAGACAGGGTAAAACTGAGCTGGCGAACCTGAACTTAAACCTCAGAGGAGCCTGCCAATGGCTGCTAACCGTCTCTGGCTGCGTAACCCGCAAGCCATCTTCACCGCCAATGACCTCGACGCCCGTGGTGGCCTGGTGATTGAAAACGGCGTGATCGCCGAAGTTCTCGCTGCCGGCCAGCAACCCGCGACACCCTGCGATCAAACCTTCGATGCCCGCGAGCATGTGCTGCTGCCGGGGCTGATCAACACCCATCACCACTTCTACCAAACCCTCACCCGCGCCTGGGCGCCGGTGGTCAATCAACCGCTGTTTCCCTGGCTGAAAACCCTCTACCCGGTGTGGGCCCGCTTGACGCCGGAGAAACTGGCGCTGGCCACACAGGTGGCGCTGGCCGAACTACTGCTGTCCGGCTGCACCACGGCGGCGGATCACCACTATCTGTTCCCCGGTGGCCTGGAAGAAGCCATCGACGTCCAGGTCGACGTAGTCCGTGAGTTGGGCATGCGCGCCATGCTCACCCGTGGTTCGATGAGTCTGGGTGAAGCCGATGGCGGCCTGCCACCGCAGCAGACCGTGCAGCAGGGCGAAGTGATTCTGGAGGACAGCCAACGGCTGATCGGCCAGTACCATGAGCGTGGCGACGGGGCGCAAATCCAGATCGCCCTGGCTCCCTGCTCGCCGTTCTCAGTCACCCCGGAAATCATGCGCGCCAGCGCCGAACTGGCAGAAAAACATGACGTGCGCCTACATACGCACCTGGCGGAAACCCTCGATGAGGAGGACTTCTGCCTGCAACGCTTTGGTCTGCGCACCGTGGATTATCTGGACAGCGTCGGCTGGCTCGGCCCGCGTACCTGGCTGGCCCACGGCATCCACTTCAACCCGGACGAAATCGCCCGCCTCGGCGCCGCCGGCACTGGCATTTGCCACTGCCCCAGCTCGAATATGCGCCTGGCCTCGGGCATCTGCCCGACCCTGGATCTGGAAGCAGCCGGCGCGCCGATTGGTCTGGGAGTCGATGGCTCGGCCTCCAACGATGCCTCCAACCTGATCCTCGAAGCCCGCCAGGCCCTGTACCTGCAACGGCTGCGCTATGGTGCCGAGAAGATCACCCCGCAAGTGGCCCTCGGCTGGGCCACCCGCGGCTCGGCCAAGCTACTCGGTCGCAGCGATATCGGTGAGTTGGCGGTCGGCAAACAGGCTGACCTGGCGCTGTTCAAGCTGGATGAACTGCGTTTCTCCGGCAGCCACGATCCGCTCTCGGCCTTGCTGCTCTGCGGCGCCGATAGGGCCGACCGGGTGATGATCGGCGGCAATTGGCGGGTAGTCGATGGGCAGATTGAAGGGCTCGACCTGCAACAGCTGATCCGCTCGCACCGTGAGGCGGCGCGCCAGTTGATCGCGGGGTAAAGCAACCGCAGGGGCTGGCTCGCGAACACAGGCAATCACATGCTTCGCGAGCAAGCTCGCTCCTACAGGTTCGGCGTTGTCGTCAGCCAGTTGCGCAACGACAGCTCTTTGTAGGAGCTAGCTCTGCTAGCGAAGGCAGGCAACACAAAAGCTTCGCGAGCAGAGCTCGCTCCTACGGGTTCGGCATTGTCGTCAGCCAGTTGCGCAACGGCAGCTCTTTGTAGGAGCTAGCTCTGCTAGCGAAGGCAGGCAACGCAAAAGCTTCGCGAGCAGAGCTCGCTCCTACGGGTTCGACGTTGTCGTCGGGCAGTTGCGCAACGGCAGCTCTTTGTAGGAGCTAGCTCTGCTAGCGAAGGCAGGCAACGCAAAAGCTTCGCGAGCAAGCTCGCTCCTACGGGTTCGGCGTTGTCGTCAGGCAGTTGCGCAACGGCAGCTCTTTGTAGGAGCTAGCTCTGCTAGCGAAGGCAGGCAACACAAAAGCTTCGCGAGGCCGCAGCCGTTCCTTACGGCTTGCGGCATTCCCCACATCCATGTGGGTCACAGGCTCGCTCCTACGGGTTCGACGTTGTGGCCAGGTAGTTGTTGTCACGCGACTGCGCAACAGGCAGCGTAGACAAAGCCGTTGCTTCACTGGGGATTCTGTCCTGCCGGTCAGCTAAACTGCTCGGCATTACCCGCAAACCAGGCTCTGACTTATGTACGACTGGCTCAACGCCTTGCCCAAGGCCGAACTGCACCTGCACCTGGAAGGCTCACTGGAACCGGAGCTGCTGTTCGCCCTGGCCGAGCGCAACAAGATCGCCCTGCCCTGGGCCGACGTGGAAACCCTGCGCAGTGCCTACGCCTTCAACAACCTGCAGGAATTCCTCGACCTCTATTACCAGGGCGCCGCTGTACTGCGCACTGAGCAGGACTTCTACGATCTGACCTGGGCTTATCTGCAACGCTGCAAAGCCCAGAACGTGATTCACACCGAACCGTTCTACGATCCGCAAACCCACACCGAGCGCGGTATTCCTTTCGAGGTCGCCCTCAACGGGATCGCCACGGCACTGAAAGATGGTCGCCAGCAGCTCGGTATCAGCAGCGGCCTGATCCTCAGCTTCCTCCGCCACCTGCCGGAAGAACACGCACAGAAAACCTTCGAGCAAGCCCTGCCCTATCGCGACGCCTTTTTTGCCGTCGGCCTGGACAGTTCCGAGATGGGCAATCCGCCGAGCAAGTTCCAACGGGTGTTCGACCGCGCGCGCAGCGAAGGCTTTTTGACCGTCGCCCACGCCGGCGAAGAAGGCCCGCCGGAATACATCTGGCAAGCCCTGGACCTGTTGAAGGTCAGCCGCATCGACCATGGCGTACGCGCCAGCGAAGACCCGCTCCTGATGCAGCGGCTGATCGACGAGCAAATCCCGCTGACCGTCTGCCCGCTGTCGAACACCAAGCTCTGCGTGTTCGAGGACATGAAGCACCACAACATCCTCGACATGCTCGAGCAAGGCGTGAAGGTCACGGTGAATTCGGACGACCCGGCGTACTTCGGCGGCTACGTCACCGAGAACTTCGCCGCCTTGCACCAAAGCCTGGGCATGACCGAAGAGCAGGCCAAGCGCCTGGCGCAGAACAGCCTGGATGCACGACTGGTCAAAGGCTGAGCGCTAGCGGGAGACCTGCGCCGCAATGCGCGGGATTTCCCGGCTACCGCTGGGGGACACATGCAACGCCCGCGAGTCCTTCATCGCCCGCAGCCAACGCAACTGCACACACGCTTGCAACAACGCCGCCCCCAAGGCGCCGCCCAGATGCGGCTTACGCTCGCTCCAGTCGGGGCAGGCACAGGCGAATTGGCGGCGGCGTTTGCTTTCGGCCTGCACATCGATGCCCAGCTCCGCCAGGCCGCTGGCGCCGCTTGCCGTGAGTTCCACGCGTTTGCCGTCCTGCACTATCCAGCCCGCGCCGAGCATGCGCTCGTACACCGCAACCGCCAGCTCTCCGGCCAAGTGGTCATAGCAGGTGCGTGCATGACGCAGAGGCAACGGCGTACTGCGCGAAGTCGGGATGGCGCGGGCACGCTGCGTCTGACTGGCTTGTGAAGCACTGACCAGGGCCTCTACCGCTGCGCCGATTTCCGCTGCCGCGATCCGGTAATAGCGACTCCGGCCGCGCGCCTCCAAGGTCAGCACGCCACCCTCGGTCAGGCGTGCCAAGTGGCCGCTGGCAGAAGATGGCGACAGGTCGGCGAGAATCGCCAGCTCACCAGCCGGCCTTGAGGTGCCATCCATCAATGCCCAGATTATTGCCGCCCGCCCAGGGTCGGCGAGCAGGGAGGCGATCAAGCTGATATTCGGTGCGTAATCCATTGTTCACTCCATGGCGAAACAACCCACTGGGCAGGCCAACATACTGAACAGGAAATCAACGCCCGCCAAGCCAGCCGCATAGCGGGCTCCCATACAAGGATGCAAAACCGGCCATGTTCGAACCTAGCGCTCCACTGATCCTGTTCATCGCCCTGACCTTCCTCCTCGCCGGCTTCGTCAAAGGCGTGGTCGGCCTCGGCCTGCCTACCATCGCGGTTGGCCTGCTCGGTCTGAGCATGCCGCCATTGCAGGCGGCCGCCTTGCTCATTGCGCCCTCGGTGGTCACCAATATCTGGCAACTGACCGGCGGTTCACGCTTCACTGCGCTGTTGCACAGGCTCTGGCCAATGCTGCTGGGGATCTTCATCGGCACCCTGGCCGCCAGCTGGCTGCTCGGCAGTCAACCACTCCACTACGCCACTTCGGTGCTCGGTATCGCACTGGTGGCCTATGCGCTGCTCGGGCTGGGCAAGGTGCATTTCCAGGTGACGCCGGCCACCGAGCACTGGCTTGCCCCGGTGATCGGCGCACTCACGGGGGCCGTCACGGCTGTCACCGGGGTCTTTGTGATTCCGTCCGTACCCTATCTGCAGGCGCTGGGTTTGCAGAAGGAGGAGCTGATTCAGGCGCTGGGATTATCCTTCATGGCCTCCACCCTTGCCCTAGCCATCAGCCTGATGCATAGCGATACGCTGCAACAGGGGCCGTTATTCGGTGCTTCGCTGCTGGCCTTGCTACCGGCGCTGGGCGGGATGTTCCTCGGCCAGTGGCTACGTCAACGGATCAGCCAGGAGCGCTTTCGCCAGTGGTTCTTCTGTGGGTTATTGCTGCTGGGTGCCAACCTGGCCTTGCGCTTTTAAATCCCTCGGTCCAGCTCTTCGGCTTTTTTCCGCGAATAGCCGAGCGCCGACATCGGCGCCAAGGTGCAATTTTGCAGAACGCTCATATGGGGAAAGAGGTTGAAGTGCTGAAACACCATACCCACCTCACCGCGCACTTTCGCCGCCTGACGGGTCGATAGGGAGAGGTCGGTGTCATTAACCAGAATGCTACCGACCTCGGCAATTTCCAGGCGGTTGATGCAGCGAATCAAGGTGGACTTACCTGAGCCCGACGGCCCGCACAAAACGATGCGCTCGCCTGCACGCACACTCAGGTTGATGTCGTGCAGTACATGATAAGCACCATAGAACTTGTTCAAGCCTTCGATAGCCACGGCCACCTTGCGCGTATCAAGCGCAGCGGCGACTGGCTGGGCGAGCGTCTCGACACGCTGCGCTTGGGTGTTGGTCGCTGACATGGTCTTGCCTCCAACCTAGTTGAAGCGCTCGGCGCTGTAGGGTGCGGGATCGGTAAAGGGCGTATTGGTGGTCATCATTTCCGCCAGCAAGCGACCGCTGACCGGACCCAGCGTCAGGCCATGGTGGGCGTGACCAAAGTTGAACCACAGCCCTTTGTGCAGGGGTGCCGGACCGATCACGGGGCGCATATCCGGCAAGCACGGGCGCAGACCGAGCCACGGCTCCGGGTCGAGGCGTTCGCCCAGTGGGTAGAGCGTGCGGGCGATGACTTCGCAGCGGCGTAACTGGATTTCATTGACCGGTGCGTCGCTGGCGGCAAATTCGATACCGGTGGTCAGGCGTATGCCTTGGGCCATGGGCGCCAGGACATAGCCGCCTTGGGTATCGACAATCGAGTGCAGCAATTGCACGCCCGGTGGTGAGCCATAGTGCATGTGATAACCGCGCTTGATCGCCAGCGGAATCCGATAACCCAAGGGCTCGAACAACGCCGCGGATTGCGGGCCGAGGGCGACGACCACTTCGGCTGCCAGCACTTGCCCCTGCTCACTGCTGACCTGCCATTGACCGGAAACCTGTTGCAAAGTCAAAGCATCACCTTTGACGAACTGGCCGCCACGCTTAACGAATAAATCCGCATAGCCACGGGTCAAGGCGCCGGGATCGCTGACGGTTTTCGGGTCCAGCCAGTGAATGCCGCCCAGAGCGTTGTCATGCAGGCTCGGCTCGCGTTCGTGCAGCTGCTGTTTATTCAGCACCTCATAACGTAACCCATAGGGTTTGAGTGCCGCTGCTTCGGCCAAGCCCTTGTCAAAGGCCGGCTGGTTACGGAAGACCCCGATCCAGCCGCTGGCTTTGATCAGTTCGGTGATCCCGGCCGCCTCGGCGAGCAAGTCGTGCTCAACCACACAACGCTCCACCAACGGCAACATGGCCCGGGTGGCTTCTGCCAGGCGCTGTGGCGACGAGTTCTGCCAGTACTTGAACAGCCAAGGTCCGACTTTGGGCAAGTAGCTAAAGCTGTAGCGCACGTCTGACTCGCGGTTGAGCCCATAACGCAGCAGGCTGGAAAGCTGTCGGGGGAAGGCGTAAGGGATCACGCGGGAGCGCTCGATCAGCCCGGCATTGCCATGGCTGGTGCCGCTGCCCGGCTCGCCGCGGTCGATCAGCACGACCTTGCGGCCACGGGCTTGCAGGTGTAGCGCGGTGCAGACGCCGACAATGCCGGCCCCCAGAACCATGGTTTCGCAGTGCATGGATTAATCCTTCGGACTCTGGCGCACACGGTTCACCGCGCAGCGCCCAGTGAAAAGTGGCCTAACCCAGGTGACGCCTCAAGCGCCCTTCGATGATTTTCAAACTACGCCTCACGACTTCGACAATCAGCAGATACAGCACTGCCGCCCAGAGGTAGATCTGGAAGTCGAAGCTGCGCGAGAAGGCCAGCTTGGTCGTGACCATACGTGGGCATTGATGCCGTTGCGTCGAACCACAACCGAAACGCTTTGTCCTGGATCCAGGCTCTCGCGAGCCATGGCCAGCTTCTGCTCGACACTCCCGCGATGGCGCCGCTCCCGGCCTAGGCGCTGGCCTGATTTGCCGTTTTGATGAGTCAGTTCAGGCGACAACTAGCTGACGTGGAAGGTTGGAGCCACTGCAGGGCAAATGCATAGCCTGCGATTATGCATGATATAAAAACTATGCATTTGATAAATGCTAGGGCGCGGCAGATGCTAATTCGCAGGCTCCAGCAACGCCTGCTTCCAAAGGGGGTGGCGATGCGGCTAGCCCTCTCAGCGCGAAACCTGACTCCAGAGGAAAACAATATGAATAAGACTCTACGTTCGTTGGCACTGTCTGCCGTGGTCGCCATGCTTCCGGTCACCGCAGTCATAGCGACTGAAGCACCTACCTTGCGCATCGCCACGGAAGGGGCGTACCCACCGTTCAATTATTTTACCGCCGACGGCAAGTTGGCCGGCTTTGATATCGAAATTGGCCGCGCGCTGTGTGCAAAAATGCAGGCCCAATGTTCGTTCGTGGCCCAGGACTGGGACGGCATCATCCCGGCCTTACTGGCGAACAAATACGATCTGATCATCGCCTCGATGTTCATTACCGATGAGCGCCGGCAGAAAGTCGATTTCACCGACCCCTACCAAAAATCGGCGATGACCTTCGTGGTGCCGAAGGACTCGTCCCTGAGTGATTTCTCCCCGGCCGCCATGGCCGGTAAAACCATCGGCGCGCAAGGCTCGACCACCCAGGCCGACTATCTGACCGCCGTCTTCCCCGATTCCGATGTGCGCCTGTATCCAACCCAGGATGCGGTGAACCTGGACCTGGTTTCCGGGCGTCTGGATGCGCAGGTAGGCGACATGATTCCCATGCTCGACTGGACCCAGAAGTCGGACGACGGCAGTTGCTGCAAGCTGGCCGGCGAGCCGATCAGCGATCCGCAATATGTCGGCCAGGGTGTCGGCATCGCCCTGCGCCAGGACGATGACAAGCTGCGTGAATCCCTGAACCTTGCCCTGGCCGCGCTGATTGCCGACGGCACCTATAAAGCCATCAACGACAAGTTCTTCTCGGTCAACCTGCTGACGCTGAAAAAGTAATTCCGCGCCGGTTGAGATGTGTGCCTTGGTGATCGCGAAGAGGATGTCCTATGGAGTGGCTCAAATACCTGAGCTTCAGTGATGGCGGGTGGGGCGATGAGTTGCTGAGTGGCCTGGGGGTCACCCTGTCACTCGCCGTGGCGACCTTGCCGGTGGGTTTGTTGCTGGGTTTGCTGGTGGCGGCGGTGAGCCTATTCGGTCGCCCCGTGTCCCGTTCACTGGCGGTGGCCTTTACCACCACCATCCGCGGGCTGCCCGAGTTGCTGACGCTGTTCATCATTTATCACGGCGTCGGGCTGGGGATTAACAGCCTGCTGAAGTGGTACAGCCCGCAGTCCGGCTATTTCGAGTTGAGCCCGTTTCTGGCCGGGGTGCTGGCGCTGGGCATGGTCTTCGGCGGCTATGCCAGCGAAGTCCTGCGCGGGGCCTGGCAGGCGCTGGACAGGGGCCAGCTGGAAGCCGCTCAGGCCCTGGGCGTGCGGCGCTTCACCATCTTCCGCCTGATCGAGTTGCCGCAGCTGCTGCGCCTGGCGCTGCCGGGCCTGGGCAACTTGTGGATCAACCTGTTGAAAGACACGGCGCTGGTCTCGGTGATTGCCCTGAATGACCTGATGCGCATGGCCAATGTGGCGGTCGGGACAACCAAGAAGCCGTTCGTATTCTTTCTGGCGGTATGCCTGATTTATTGGGCGATTTGCATCCTGTTCGAGTGTTGCCTGGCGCGCATGGAAAAACGGGCCAACCGCGGCTTGCGCGCGGCATAACGGCAGAGGGTAAACAGCATGATTGAAATTTTAACCCGCTATGCCAGTCAGTTAACGGCCGGCGCCAACATGACCCTGCAGATCACGGTGATTGCCGTAGTGATTGCCTGCTCGCTGTCGTTGCCGCTGGCCATTCTGCGGCGCAGCGAACAGGCATATTACCGCTGGCCAATCAGGGTCTATGTGTCGTTTTTCCGCGGCACGCCATTACTGGCGCAGTTGTTCCTGGTGTATTACGGCTCGGGGCAGTTTCGCGCAGAGTTGACCGAGATCGGCCTGTGGTGGTTCTTCCGCGACCCTTATTACTGTGCACTGCTGACCTTCGCCCTCAACTCCACCGCCTATCAAGTGGAAATATTGCGTGGTGGCCTGAGGGCCGTGCCCTATGGCGAAATCGAGGCTGGCATTGCCCTGGGTTTGTCCAAGTTCCAGCAATATCGAAAGATCATCTTGCCGAATGCCTACCGGATTGCGTTTCCGGCCCTGGGTAATGAAATCATTCTGCTGTTGAAGGGCAGTGCCGTGGTCAGCGTGATTACGGTGCTCGATGTGATGGGGCAAACACGGCGGATATTCTCGCAGACCTTCGATTTGTCGGTGTATTTCTGGGCGGCACTTATTTATCTGGCGATGACCACGGTGTTTGTTCTGCTCTGGCGCCGGCTGGAAAGATATTTGACGCGGCATATGCGTTGTCGGGTTGCCGAACCACGTAAAGACCTACCACTCGCAACGCGGGTACAGACAGGGGCTTCATCATGAACGCAATTAACAATAACAATGCGGCGTTGCAAGTTGAGGAATTGCACAAGTCGTTTGACGGCGTCGAAGTTCTGAAAGGCGTTTCGTTGTCGGCGCAAAAGCATGATGTCATCAGCATTATCGGCTCCAGCGGTTCGGGCAAAAGCACCTTGCTGCGCTGCATGAACCTGCTGGAGTTTCCGGACAGCGGCAAGTTGCGGGTGCATGGCGAGGAACTCGATCTGGCGCCCAACTTGCGCGGCGGCCGTTCCCGGCGCTTTAAGCGGCAAATCGAGCGGGTGCGTTCGCGTCTGGCCATGGTCTTCCAGTCGTTCAATCTGTGGCCGCATATGACGGTGCTGGAGAACGTGATGATGGGGCCTTGCATCGTGCTCAAGCGCAACAAGGACGAGGTCGAGGCGCAGGCGAAAACCCTGCTAGCACGGGTTGGCATGCTGGAAAAATGTCATATGTACCCGGAATGCCTGTCCGGTGGGCAGAAGCAGCGGGTCGCCATTGCCCGCGCCTTGGCCATGGACCCGGAGGTGATGCTGTTCGATGAGCCCACCTCGGCGCTGGACCCGGAGCTGGTCAACGAGGTGCTGCTGGTCATTCGCGAGCTGGCCCAGGAAGGCCGCACCATGATCATGGTCACCCATGAAATGCGCTTTGCCCGCGAGGTGTCGTCCAAGGTGGTGTATTTGCACCAGGGGCGGATTGAAGAGCAGGGCAGCCCGGAACAGTTATTCAACTCTCCGCAGTCCAGCAACTTGCGTCGGTTGTTAGCCAGCCAGCACTGATTAATTAGCCAAAACTTAAATACTGCCCTTGCATAAATGAGTGATCAATTATGAGTCAAGTTGTCTCGTTGCACCCATGGAAAAGAAAACAGCACCTTAATAGTGAAAATAATCGATTGCTGATCGATGGGGTTAACGCCGCTGAGTTGCTGGCGCGCTATGGTTCACCGCTGTATGTCTACTCGGAAGCCAAATTGCGGGAAAATGCCCTGGATATTCTGGGTAACTTCCGCCGCGAACATGCCAATACCCGCGTCTGCTTTGCCAGTAAGGCCTGCGCCAACCTGGCGGTGTTGAAGGTATTCAAAGACTGCGGCTTGTCGGTGGAAGTCAATTCCGGCGGCGAGTTCTACAAGGCGCGGGCCGCCGGATATTCCCCGGCGGACATGGTGTTCAACGGAGTGGCCAAACAGATCGGCGAACTGCGCGAAGTGATTGCCGCCGGAATCAAGGCCATCAACGTCGACTCGCTGTCGGAGCTTGCGCGCATCCTCGCGGTGGCGACTGAGTTGCAGCAGCAGGCGCAGGTGACCCTGCGCATCATTCCGGAAATCAAGGGCGGCGCGGCGGCCGGCTGGCAGACCGGCACCTCGGCCTCCAAGTTCGGTATGACCAGCCTGGAGCAGGCCGAAGCCATCGCGCTGATCGTGCAACATCCGGCGGCCTTGAAGATGGTCGGCATCCACGCCCATATCGGCACCCAGGTGAATGACATTGCGGTGTATGAGGCGGAAGCGGACTTCCTGATCGGCTATTTCCAGCAGGTGGCGGAGATGCTGCCTTACCCGCTTGAGCATGTGAACCTGGGCGGTGGCTTTCCGAAAAACTACAGCAGCGCGGCGGACAACTTCCAAACCGTCGCCGCGCATTATTGCGAGAACTATCGCACCACGATCGATTTCGCCCTGTTGTCCAAACATCTGATCAAGCCGATTGCCCAGGCGTTGGGCGAGCAGATTGAAATCATTGTCGAGCCGGGCCGCAGCATGGTCAGCGATACGGCGATTTTGCTCACCCGCATCGAGGCGGAAAAACAGCGTCAGCAGCACCCGGTGTATTACCTGGATGCCGGTTACAGCGTGCTGTTCGATATCTATAACGGCTGGTATTTCCATATGCTCAACGCCTCGCGCGCCGATGACGTGCTGACCAAGCACTGCCGCATGGTGGGGCCGCTGTGCGACAGCAGCGACACCTATTACGACATCGAAGGCGAGGGTGCGGTGAACGCCTTGCTGAATGCCGCGCCGGCGCTGCAGGAGCACCGGGGCCTGCTGGAAGAGGTATTGATCAATCAACCCAATATGCGTGAATTGCCGGCCGCCACCGCGATCGGTGATGTGATCGCCTTGCTCGATGTCGGCGCCTACGCACTGGAAAACATGACCGAGTACTGCGGTCGCCAGTCTGCCGCCGCGGTGCTGGTGGATCTGCAGCAAGGCAGCCGCCTGATCCGCCGCCGTGCCGAATACCAGGACCTGCTGGCCTATGACGTCGACTGAGGCGTCGTCCCCACTGATGGTGCAACCACAGGCGCCCGGATCTCACGATTCGGGCGCTTTGTTTGGCGCCCTTGCGGCCTGGCGTGCAGTTGCCCGCGGCCTGGCTGCCAGTGCTATGTTGTGCCCGGTGCACATGCCGTGACGGCTGGCCTGGGAGAGAATCGTATGTTGTCACCGCGTGAGCGTTTGTTGCGCAATCTGGACTGGAACCTGTTGTACACCTTCCTGGTGATTGTCGAGGAAAGCAGCATCACCGGCGCGGCGCGCAAACTGTCGCTGAGCCAGCCGAGTGTCAGCAATGCCTTGAAGCGCCTGGAGGCGCACCTGGGCATGCGCCTGATCCATCGCAAGAAAGGCATGTTTTCCTTAACCGAGCAGGGGCTGCGGGTGTACGAATATGTTTCGTCGGCCGGCAGCATCATCGACAACATGGCCGAACAGTTTGCCGGCGAAGCCGACGCGGTGCTGGGCGAGCTGAATATGCAGGTCGCCAGCCATGTGAGTTGTCAGTCGTTCGATGACAGCCTGGCGCAGTTCCATGGCCTGTATCCCAATGTGTTGATCAGCATCAATGCCCAGCCCAGCGCCGATATCGTCAATGCGGTGGCGGAAGGGCGGCTGCATATTGGTATCAGCAACAAGAAAACCGCCCAGACCGGCCTGCATTTCGACTTGCTCGGTTATGAACAGATGGCCTTCTACTGTGGCTCCCGGCATCCCTTGTACGGTCGCACAGAGCTGACGGCCGCGGATTTGCGCGGCCTGTCGTACGTGTCCTTTGAAAGCGACCAGCCGGGCGAGGGGCTTAGCGCGGTCAGCTCGGTACGCGCCGAGCAGCAGTTCTGGGGCAAGCTGGTGGCGGTATCCTCGAACGAGGAGGAGGTGCGCCGCCTGATTCTGGCGGGGGTCGGTTTTGGTGCTCTGACGGTCGAGGGGGCCAAACCCTTCGTGAAGCAGAACATCCTCTTCCAGCTGCCGCCCTATGAAAATTTGCCGGTCAACGAGGTGTACCTGGTGACCCCGGAAAACCTGCCACTCAGCGATGTCGAGCAGCTGTTTATCGCTATGCTCAGGGCGGCCGCCGTTGCCGCCGTGCGGGAAAAATACTTCAAGTCATAACAGCCCGTTTGCCCGCTTTACGGCGAGCTGGATGGACGCCGGGCGCTGCCCGTGGTCGAGGATGTCGCAGCGAGCTTTGTGCGGGTCGATGCGGCGAACGGCTTCGCCCAACCGGCCTTGGCCGCAGCCTGCCAATTGCTGGTGGAAAAGGCCCGAAACTCAGGTATCGCTGTGTTGGCTATTCGCAATTCCCACCACTTCACCGCGTTCTGGCCCGATGTCGAGCCCTTTGCCCGCGAAGGGCTGGTGGCGCTCAACCTGGTCAACAGCTTTGCCTGCGTCGTGCCCCATGGCGGCCATAGCGCATTGTTCGGCACCAACCCGATCGCCTTCGCGGCCCCCCGTGACGGCGGCGATCCCATCGTCTTCGATCTGGCCACCAGCGCCATTGCCAACGGCGGTGTACAAATTGCCGCACGCAACGGTGCCAGCTTGCCAGCGGGGATGGGTCAAACCCAGTGATCTACCAGCTCTGTAGGGTGGGCTTCAGCCCACGCGGCTCGCGGAGTAAGCGCCTGCGCTAACGCTGCCGACGGCGCCCGGTGATCATCGACAAGGGCAGGTTTTCCTTCAGCCTAAAGCTCTCGACCAGCGCCGCCGTCACATGCAGGCAGATCAGGGCAAACAGGGCATCGGCGAAGAACACATGCACATCCCGCGGCAGGTCTTCGCCCCAGAAGTAGTCGATTTCTTCCAGCATAAAGCCGGTGATGCCCAGCCCCAGCATCAACGACAACATCAAAATCATCACCAACCCGCCCAGCGGCGAATGCCCGAGGCGGTGATGCGGCTGCCTGCCGAGCAGTGCCCGCACATGCTCGGTGAGGCGCGCCGGGGTCGGCCAAAAGTCCTCCCAACGCGCCGCTCCTGAACCAATGAAACCCCACACCAGACGCAGCAATACGCAAGCCACTGCGTAGTAACCGAGCCAACGGTGCCAGCCATCGCCCGCTTCATTGAAGAAGTAGTCGGAGAAAAAGGCGACTACCAGTGACCAGTGGCACACACGCACCACCGGGTCCCAAAGGCGTAGGGTTTCCTGGCTCATGGATTAGCCCTCGACTTCTTCCTTGACCACCTTGCCGCTGACCGGATCGAAGTAGATCTCGACTTTGCGCTTGTCCTTATCGAAGCCGTAGATTTCGTAGCAGTTGCCCTTGGTCACCTTGAACTTCTTGATCTCGTAGCCCTGGGTCTTGAGGTTCTCCTGGAACTTGGTTTGATCCTGCCACTGCGCCTTGTCGGCAGTGGTGCATTCCGGCCCGGCGAACGCCAGCGGGCTAGCGACGGCGAGAGCAAGCAACAGAAGTTTACGCATGTGAATCTCCTCGAGCGGTTGGGATTGCCGCGTAAAAATAAGTCCATGCGCCGGTTTAAGCCAGCAATAATTCTCAGCCGCTACTGCTTCTCGTCATCTTTCCAACACTGCTCGGGGACGCGCCAGGCGCGAAAACAGCAACCAATCCAGCGCGCCAATCACCACCAGCGAAGCACCGACCAATGGGAAAACCACACCGAGCACGGCAACGATCACCAACGCGGTTTTCCACAGCGGCAGGTCGTGACGCAGCGGTGGCACGCCAAGACTGCCTTGTGGGCGGCGCATCCACCAGATCACCAGACCGCTGATCGAACTGAGCAAAATCAGCAGGCAGACCGCCAGCATCAGCAGTTGGTTGGCCAGACCGAAGAACTTGCCTTCGTGCAGCACCACGCCCATTTCCACGCTTTTCGCCACCGCGCCATAGTCCTGCCAGCGCACGTCGGCCAACACCTTGCCGCTGTATTGATCGACATGCAGGGTCGCATCGTTGCGCGGGTCGTCGGCGAATACCGCGATGGTGTAAACCCCTTCCCCACCCTTGGGCAGGGTCACGCTGTAACCCGCTACCACGTCCTGGGCGCGGGCTATGTCGAGAATCTGCTGCAGGCTGACTTGCGCAGCAACCGGCGCCGAGGAGTTCATGGCCTGCCCAGTGTGCGCGGCATGCGGATCGGAGGCCGGGATCGGCGTATTTTCCACCGCCCAGGCGACGGTCTGCCCCTCTGCCGTGTTGAGGCTGCGCGCTTGCTGAGCGGACTTCGGCACCTCATTCCACATCACGGCTGGGAAGCGGTTCCAGACACCAGCGAAGGTCTCCCCCCAGAAGCCGGTCCAGGTCATGCCCGTCAGCAGCATGAACAGCAATAGCAGCGCCCCCCAGAAGCCGGTAACCGCATGCACATCGCGCCAGAGTAGCCGGCCGCGATTGGCCAGGCGTGGCCACAGCACACCGCGCAAACCATTGCCGCGCGGCCACCAGAGATACAGCCCGGACACCACCAGGACGACGGCCCAGCCGGCGGCCAATTCGATCAGCCGATCACCGAACTTACCGATCAGCAACTCGCCGTGCAGGGCGCGGGCGATCGCTTGCAGGTTATTCACGGCGTCTTGCGTGCCAAGCACGGTGCCTTGGTAGGGATCGAGAAACACATTGAGCTTGCGCTCGCCTTCAGTCACCACGAATTGTGCGCTGTGCTGCACATCCACCGGAGGCAAGTACTGGCTGATCGCCGCCTGCGGATAGGCCTGTTTGACCAGCGCCAGTTGCTGATCCGCGCTGAGCAGTTGCTCGCCCTGCGGCACCAACAGCAGGTCGGCGTAGAGCAGGTTATCCAGTTGCGGTTTGAACAGGTAGACGATGCCGGTCAGCGACAGCATGATCAGGAACGGGATCACGAACAGCCCGGCATAGAAATGCCAACGCCAGGCCTGGTTGTAGAAGGAACCACTTGGCTCGGTCATGATTAAGACTCCTCTTGAATGAGCCCTCAGCGAAAAGGGCTCGTCGGCTCAGTTCTGTTGTTCGTGCTTATGTTCTGCGGGCGCTTCTTTCTGCACCGCCACCTCAACCTTCACGTCACCGGCTTTCTCGAAGTGCAAGGTCAGCGGGAAGCGCTCACCGTCACGCAGTTGCTGCGTCAGGTTGAACAACATCACGTGGTAACCCATGGATGCGAAGGCCGCCTCGCCACCAGCGGGGATGTCCACGGCCTGGACTTGCTGCATCTTCATCAGGCCGTCTTTGTGCACATGCTCATGCAGTTCGGCCTTGCCTGCTGCCGGGGTGTCCGCACCGAGCAGGCGGTCGGCGCTGGTGCCTTGGTTATGCACGACGAAGTAGGCCGCGGCGGTGGGCGCATTCGTGGGCATTTCCCGGGACCACGGATGCTCGATGTGCAGGTCTCCGGCCTGGTACTCCTGCGCCGAGACGCCCCAGGCGCAGGTCAGCAGGGTGGTCAACAACAGGGATTTGGTCAGGGTCATGGTGTCTCTCCTGGGTTGCGACTCAGCGGTTGTAGGTAAGCAATCGAAAATTCGGACAGGGCTCATAGCCGCCACTCCAGGCCGGCGAACACGCTGCGGCCATCGCCGGGGAGGAACTGCGCGCTGTCCCGGCCTTTGGCATCGGCGATCACGCCCGTGGTGGCGATGTAGGTTTTATCGGAAAGGTTGCGGCCTTCGACGAAGAAGCCGAAACCTTCGCTCGGTCGATAGCCACCCTTCAGGCCCCAGATCGCATAGCCTTCAGCGAACAGGGTTTCCGCCTGGTCGACGTTGTAGTGGTTTGGCGCCCACTCAAAGGTCGGGCCGGCATACCAGCCTTCCTGCCGCCACAACGCCTCACCCTTGATGAACTGGCGGGGAGTGCCGGCCAGGCGGTTGTCGCCGTAGACCTCGTCGTTGTCGAAGCGGAAATCATTGAACAGGTACTGGCCGCGCAGCACGATCTGGCCAAGAGTCAGCGCCCCGCCCAGCTCGACGCCCTGGTGGACAGTGCGGTCGGCGTTGATGGTGCCCAGCGGCTGGCCGTTGCCGTCGTTGAGCGCCAGCAGCTCATCGCGGATTTCGCTGCGATAGACCGCCAGATCCAGGTCGAGGTTGTCACGCGACCAACGCAGGCCGGCTTCGAGGGAGTTGGCCTTCTGTGCGTCGTTCCTGGTCACCACCTGGCCGCCGGTCAGCTCGCTGAAGGTCGGCGGCTCGAAGCTCTGGCTGAAGTTGCTGAACAACTGCACGCCCTCGGCCAAGTCATGGCGCAGGCCGATACGACCAACACGACCCAGGTAGGTTTCGTTGAACGACTCATCCTGCGGCAAGCAGAAGGCCGTGACGAAGGCGTTGCACTTGAAGCGGTCGTCGACATCGCGCTCCTGGTGCAGCCAGGCAACGCCACCGATCAAGGCCCAGCGCTCGGCCAGCGGCACCTCCAGCTCGCCAAAGGCGTTCAGGTTGCGCGCGGTCTGGTGCAGTTCGTTGACCTTGCGCCCCTTGTGCCCGCGGACGTTAACGTAGCGCGAGTCCCAGTTGCGCCCCTGGCTGGCTTCGACGCCGCCAGTCCAACGCCAGCCTTGCTCGTTCTCCCATTTGTGCGCCAGACGCAGGCCGTAGTCTTCGCTGTTGATATCCAACACCTGGAAAATCGGGTGCCACAGCGATTTCTCGCTGTAGTAACTGGACAGCTCCAGGCTGTGACCGTCATCCAGTTGCAGCGTGGTGATGTTGCCGACGCGGTTGAGGGTGAAGTCACGGCGTTGATCGCCGGTGATGTTGCCCGCTGCGGCCTGCTCGGGGTCGCGGCGCAGCTGCGCCTTGGTCAGGTTGCCGGGCAGTTCGGAGTCGGTCTCCACATGGGTCAGGTAAACCCGGGTGGACAGTCGCTCATTGATGCGCCCGCCGAGGTTGGCGAAGTAACGCTGGTTGTCCTGCTTTGCGTGGTCGCGAAAGCCGTCCTGGGCTGAGTCGGAAATGCTCAGGTAACCGTCCCAGTCGCCGAAGTCCTGGGCAAAAGCGCCATACAGGCGGTGATAGCCAAAGCTGCCGCCTTCATAGCGCAGATCCACCGGTGGCGCCGTCTTGCCGGTGGGCGTGACGAAGTTGATCGCCCCGCCGAGGTTCGCCGCGCCATAGCGCCAGGCGTTGGCGCCGCGCAGGACTTCGATGTGGTCGGCGGCCAGCGGCTCGATGGTCTGGAAGTCGAAGCTGCCGTCGGCAAGGTTGACCTGGGCGCCGTCCTGCATCAGCAGCAGGCCACGGCCGTGGAAGGTGCGTTGCAGGCCGGAGCCACGAATCGACAGGCGCGCCTCCTCGGCTCCAAAGCGCGGCTGGATGAACACCCCGGTGGCCAGGCCCAGGGCATCTTGCAGGGTGCTGCTGCGGCCTGTCTTGTAAGTTTCCGCATCGACTACCGATGCGCCGCCAGGCACGTGCGAGAAGTCCGCGCGTTTCTCGGCAATAGTCGGTGCAGTTGGGTCCTTCTGATATTCACCTGTGACCAAGGTGTCTTTGAGCTCCACGTGCTCGGCCAAAGCCCAGGGTGAAATGCCGGCGCCCAGCGCAAACAAGCTCAGGATAGGAAAATTACGCATACCGCTCTCCTCGGATTCTTCTTATAACTTTCACTTGGCGACCCCCGGCCACCTCTTAGCTGTAGCGCAAGGCCACAGCAGCCCATTGGACTCGGGGAAAGAACTGCTCGTAATTGGTCACGGTTGCAGCGGGATAGGCTTTGCCATGCCCGCGCAGCTGCTGGCTGTGACGGCGCCCTCGGGCCAAGTCAGACGCACGGAAACGCGCACCGATAGGCGACTACGGGGGCCGAGCAGGAGAGTTAGAAGGGGGAGGCGCGGGGGTTGGCCGAGGGCCAGGTATAGCGGGGAGGAGCCTTACTGAATGGTTCATGCGCAGGGCGCAGACTGTCAGGCGCGCGGCGCAACCAGCTGAGGCAGAACAGCAAGGCCAGACCGAGGCTGAGCGTACCGCACAGCGGGCAACTGAAGGTGCTCGACCAGGTACTGTCCGATACGGTTCCAGCACCGGAATCCAGGGTCGGGCCGGAGTTGCCTTCGGCCGAGCAGAATGCCCCTCCGACGCCATTCAGGCTCAAGCCGAGCATTTGCCCGTGACCAATACCGCAGGCGAGCACATTGAACAGGACGCTGAAATACAGCATCCATGCAATGAGCGAACGATCAGTACGCGCTAGTTCCATGGCCGCGACTCTAGTGTGCTGTCTCGGAAATACGTTCAAGAATTGGCGAGTGGATTTTGTTGCCAGACAAGGCGCCGCGACGAGTCATAGCTCAGCTATGGCGAGGAGCGGCAACGCAGTATGGCGGCAAAAGACGCCGCCAAAATTGAACAGTTATTTTTGAAACAGCACATTAGCATTGCACCCTCGGATAGCAAGCTCCAGCCCTGTGCTCGATTGCCGCAGCCAGAAGCTCCTGAACTAGCCAGACCACGGCTTCCGTACCAGCAGTTCGGCGCAGCGGCGCTGGATAAATTCACGGAGCAAATGCACCGCTTTACTCAGTTGGGCGCGATGAGTACAGACTAGGTTAAGCGGTGCCAACTCGCCACGCAGCTCAGGCAACAACACCCGCAAACGGCCGGCCTGCACATCGTCCGCGACATCCAGCCAAGACTTGTAGACCACGCCGCGACCAGCCACGGCCCAGCGGCGTACCACGTCTGCATCATCGCTGACGCGATTGCCACTCACCGTCACGCTGAGTTCGCGCTTGCCGTCTTGAAAGCGCCAGCGTTCATGCAGCCGCCCGCCGAGCATGTACAGCAGGCAATTGTGCTGCGCCAGCTGATCCAGCCGCCGCAGTTCGCCGTGCTGGTGCTGGTACGCCGGCGCTGCGCAGAGCACTCGCCGGTTGCTTGCCGCCAGGGGCAACGCCACCAGGCTGGAGTCTTCCGGCGTGCCATAGCGAATGGCGATGTCCACCTGCTGGCGATACAGATCGGCCACCCGGTCGCCGAGCAGCAGCCGCAGGCTCAGTTGCGGGTGCTCCTGCTGGAACTCATCGAGCCAGGGCAGGAGCACGTTGCGGCCAAAATCGGACGGTGCCGAGAGCTGCAATACGCCGCTGATGCCAACCTTACTCCCGGCCAGTTGTTGCTGACCTTCTTCTAGGTTTTGCAAAGCCGCCCGCGCATAGCCGAGGAATTGCTCGCCCTCCGGGGTCAGGCGCAAGCTGCGGGTGGAGCGGGCAAACAGTCGTACATCCAGCTGGCGCTCCAAGCGCTTGAGCGCCCCGCTAGCGACTGCCGGCGACACGTCCAAGGCACGGGCTGCGGCGGACAAACTGCCGAGCTCGGCAGTCCGCACCACGATTTGCAGGTCATCCAGGCGCAACATGGTTCAGCCCTTTATTTTCAACAAATAGTTGAAGGAGACTCTATCTCTACCCGGTTTTTCTACTTCGCGAAATAGTCGACCATGGATTCAGTTAACGGATAAGCACCGCTGCCCCACTGCGCCAACCCGCTGTAATGCATCGCCTGATCCGCTCACCCAAGAGCCTGTTCAAGATCTAGGCGAGCGCCGCTCAGGTAAGGCGAAAACGGACGCAACGTAGCGCAGCGAAGTAACAGCCAAAGGCTGGCCCGCAGGGCGAGCGTAGCGAGTCAAAAGCGCAGTTTACGTGTGGTAAATGAGCATTTTGAGTTCGTTTTCAACGCTGCATGAGCAAGCGCAGCCAGATATTGAACAGGTTCTAAGGAGCCAACATGAAAGCCATCGCCTATTACCAGTCCCTCGCCATCGACAACCCCGAGTCGCTGCAAGACATCGAACTGCCGGAACCAACACCTGGGCCGCGCGACCTGTTGGTCGAAGTCAGAGCCATCTCGGTCAACCCGGTGGATACCAAGATCCGCCAGAACGTGCAGCCAGAAAACGGCCAGGCCAAAGTACTCGGCTGGGATGTGGCCGGCGTGGTCAAAGTCGTCGGCAGCGACGTCAGCCTGTTTGAAGTCGGCGACAAGGTGTTCTACGCCGGCGCCCTCAACCGCGCGGGGGGCAACAGCGAGCGGCACGTGGTCGATGAGCGCATCGTCGGACACATGCCGAAAAACCTGAGCTTCACCCAGTCGGCCGCCCTGCCGCTGACCGCGATCACAGCCTGGGAACTGCTGTTTGAGCGCCTGCAGATTGCGCAGAACAAAACCGACCAGCAACAAAGCCTGCTGATCGTTGGCGCGGCCGGCGGCGTCGGTTCGATCCTGACCCAACTGGCACGCCAGCTCACCGGCCTGACCGTGATCGGCACCGCCTCACGCCCCGAAACCCAAGCCTGGGTGCGCGAGCTTGGCGCCCATCACGTGATCGACCACAGCCAGCCGCTGAGTGCCGAGCTCAAGCGCATCGGCATCGGGCAGGTCACCCATGTCGCCAGCCTGACGCAGACCGACCAACACTTCGATCAACTGATCGAAGCCTTGGCACCGCAAGGCAAACTGGCGCTGATCGACGACCCGAAAGCGCTGGACGTGGTCAAGCTCAAGCGCAAGAGCCTGTCGCTGCATTGGGAGTTCATGTACACCCGCTCGCTGTTCGAAACCGCGGACATGCTCGAACAGCACAAGCTGCTCAATCGGGTGGCGGAGTTGATTGACAGCGGCATTTTGAAAACCACCGTGGGCGAACATTTCGGCAGTATCAATGCGAGCAACCTGCGCCGCGCCCATGCCCTGCTTGAAAGCGGCAAGGCCAAAGGCAAAATCGTGCTGGAAAGCTTTTGATCTGCGAGCTGCAGGTTGTCGGCAGCCATGCGGCAACCTGCGGCGTGGCCAGGATTAGCGTTTCAGCAGCGCCG
Source organism: Pseudomonas cavernicola (assembly GCF_003596405.1). Taxonomy (NCBI): domain Bacteria; kingdom Pseudomonadati; phylum Pseudomonadota; class Gammaproteobacteria; order Pseudomonadales; family Pseudomonadaceae; genus Pseudomonas; species Pseudomonas cavernicola. The sequence goes on along the minus strand of NZ_QYUR01000002.1, from coordinate 1,831,089 downwards.
CGTTAAGTCCCGAACAATTGCCTGTCTGAAAGACTGGCGACCGTCAGTCGGGCGGATGATCCAGGTCAAAGAAAGTTCATGCGTGCGGACTAGACTGCACATTCTTCGATCAGCGGGAGGCAGCCATGAACATCCTTATTCGTACGCTCTCCAAGCCCCAAGGGACCTGCTGGCAGGTACGCCTGGATCAACATGCGGTGACCTTTCGCAGCGAGGCCGAGGCTCGTGCGTTCGTCGCCACCCTCGAAGCGCGGCTGCGCGCGCCACACGTTTTCCCAGCCATAGAGCAACGAGTCGCCGGCTAAGGGTACGGCCCCAAACCGTGCGGTGAGGTTGGCCCGGCGCGAGCGGTGAGCTGCGCGATCACCACTGCCGAGACACCACACAGACTGATCACCAGCGCCATCGGCAAGGCAGTGCCATTGTGTAGCGCACCGACCAAAGCCGCCGCACCGGCGGCTACGCCGAATTGCAAACAGCCCAGTAAAGCCGAAGCACTGCCCGCATGCGTGCCCTGCCCGGCCATGGCGCACGCGGAGGCGTTGGGGATGATGCAACCGAGGCTGGCGATGCAACCAAAGAGTGGAATCAGTAGCGGCCATAGTGCCGCCGGGCGCAGTGCCGTCAGCCCGAGCAGGATCAGCGCACAAGCCAGGTAGAACCACACCACCCTGACCAACCAATACGCCGGGCCATGGCGGCGCAACATCCGCGCGTTGACCTGAGCCATTAGGATGAAGCCCGCCGCATTGCTACCGAACAGCCAACCGTAGTGCTCGGCCGGCACGCCATACAGTTCGATGAACACGAACGGCGAACCGGCGATGTAAGCGAACATCCCGGCCATCGCCACCCCGCCGGTCAACGCATGACCGATGAACTGGCTATTGGCGAACAGCCGCTGGTATTGCCTGAAGGCACCGCGCAGTGGCGGGCGCGTCAAACCAACGGGGATGGTCTCCGGCAACCAGAGCGCAACACCTACTGCGCACAACGCACTGAACCCGGTCAGGCAATAGAAAATCGACTGCCAGCCAAAAACCCCCAACAGCACACCACCGGCGAACGGCGCCAGAATCGGCGCCAGGCCCATCACCAGCATCAGTTGGGAAAACACCTTGGCCGAATGGATAGGGTCACAGAGGTCGCGCACCACCGCGCGCGACACCACCATCCCGGCACAGCCGCCAAGCGCCTGAACGAAACGGGCAGCGATCAGCCACTCCAAGCTCGGAGCCAGCGCACAAGCCACCGACGCCAGGGTGAACAGCAGCACGCCGACCAGCAGCGGCCCGCGCCGGCCATAACGATCCGCCAGCGGCCCATAAGCCAACTGGCCGATCGCCAAGCCGATAAAGTAGACCGCCAGTGACAGCTGCACATGTTCGACATCTGTCGCGAAAACCCGCGCCAGCGTGGGAAAACTCGGGAGGTAAAAATCGATCGCCAACGGTGCGAAAGCGCTTAACGCACCGAGGATCAAGAGCACTCGTAGATTCATCGGATATCCAACAACAGACGCACTCAGCAATGTAGGGTGGTTGCACCCACCATCGGTGCCGAAGGCACCGCCAACAGGCGGCCGGCCCGTTGGCTCGGTTGGTGGATTGCCCCCCTACTCTTCTACTCGTCGTGAACCACAGCCTCGGGGGTCTTATCTTTGCTGAGCTTCGCTGCCGCCGACTCCACCAACAGGTAGAACATCGGAATCATGAAGGTCGCCAGGATGGTCGCGGCCAGCATGCCACCAATCACCCCGGTACCGATCGAGTGGCGGCTGGCCGAACCCGCGCCGCTGCTAATGGCCAAAGGTACGCAACCGAGGATGAAGGCCAGCGAGGTCATCACGATCGGCCGGAAGCGCAGCTTGGCTGCCTCCAGCGCCGACTCGTAGATACCCATGCCTTGTTCCCGGCAGAGCACGGCGAACTCGACGATCAGGATGGCGTTCTTCGCCGCCAGACCGATCAAGGTCACCAAGCCGACCTGGAAGTACACATCGTTCTGGATACCCCGCAGCCAGATCGCCAGGATCGCGCCGAATACCGCGAAGGGCACCGCGGTGACCACTGCCACCGGCAAGGTCCAGCGCTCGTACTGCGCGGCGAGGATCAGGAACACCATGATCAAGCCGAAAACGAACGCAGTACTGCCGGAGCCCTGGGACGCCAGCTCCTGGTAGGCCGAGCCAATCCAACCGATGCTGTAATCCTCGCCCAGCACCTGATCGGCCACCTCTTGCATGGCCGCCAGCGCCTGCCCCGAGCTGTAGCCCTTGGCCGGCCCGCCGAGCACCTTGGCCGCCGGGTAGACGTTGAAGCGCGCGTAGCTGTCTGGCCCAAGGATGCGCTGCACGCTCACCAGCGACGACAGCGGCACCAGGTCATTGCTGGCCGAGCGCACGTAAACCTGGCTGAGGTCTTCCGGCTTGCGGCGGAACTCCGACTCGGCCTGCAGGCTGACCTGCCAGGTTCGCCCGTAGAGGGTGAAGTCGTTGACGTAGTAGCTGCCGAAGGTCGCCTGCATGGCGGTGAACACATCGTTGACCGCCACGCCCAAGGCACGTGCCTTGGTGCGGTCGAGATCAATGTAGTACTGCGGCACATCGGCGTTGAAGGTGGTGTTGACCCCCGCCAGCTCAGGGCGCTTGGCCGCCTCGGCGAGGAACTTCTGCACCATCGCTTGCAGCTGCTCGCTGCTGCCACCGCTGCGATCCTGGATGTACGCCTCGAAGCCACCGGTGGTACTCATACCGGTGATCGGCGGCGGATTGAACGTCATCACCACCCCATCTTTCTGCTTCGCGCCCATGGCCATGAACTCATGGGTCAGGTTGCGCGCGTCCAGCTCCGGCGTGGTCCGCTCGTCCCAATCCTTCAACGGCACGAACGAAACCCCGGCGTTGCTGCGAGTGCCAAAGGTGAGAATGTCGAAGCCGGCAAAGGTCACCACATCCTGCACCGCCGGGTGCTTCATCAACTCCTCGGTGACGGCACCGGTGACTTTCTCGGTACGGGTCAGCGAGGCCGCTGGCGGCAGGAAGTAGGCGTTGAGCACATACCCCTGGTCCTCGTCCGGCACCAGAGAGCCTGGCACCCGGCCAAACAGCACGACCATCAGCGCGATCATCCCGCCGAACAGCAACAGACCCACCGCCGAGCGCTTGAGAAAGAATTGCACCCCGGCGCCATAACCGGCGGTGGCACGATCGAAGACCCGGTTGAACCAGCGGAACGGCGCCGCCGGCTCATGCTCGCCGGGCTTGAGCAGCAGTGCGCAGAGTGCCGGCGACAAGGTCAGCGCCACCAGCCCGGAAACCGCCACCGAGACCGCGATGGTGATCGCGAACTGTTTGTACATCTGCCCAGCCAGGCCACCGAGAAAACCGACCGGGATGAATACCGCACAGAGCACCAGCACGATCGCGATGATCGGCCCGGTCACCTCTTCCATCGCCTTGATCGCCGCGTCACGCGGGCCGAGCTTCTCGGTGCGCATTACCCGCTCGACGTTCTCCAGCACCACGATGGCGTCGTCCACGACGATACCGATGGCCAGCACCATGCCGAACAGGGTCAACAGGTTGATCGAGAAACCGAGCATGTACATACCGGCGAAGGTGCCGATCAACGACACCGGAATCGCCAGCACCGGGATCAGCGTGGCGCGCCAGTTCTGCAGGAAGACGAAAACCACCAGCACCACCAGCGCCAGCGCCTCGAAGAAGGTGTGGATCACCTCCTTGATCGAGACCTTGACGAACTTGGTGGTGTCGTAGGGGATCTTGTAGGTGATGCCCTCCGGGAAGCGCTTGGCCAGACGCTCCATGGTCGCCTCTACCGCATCGGCGGTGTCCAGGGCATTCGCCCCCGGCTGCAGGTAGATGCCGAATGCGGCATTCTGCTGGCCGTTCAGCGAGGTCATCAGTGAGTAGTCCTGGGCGCCCAACTCGACCCTGGCGACGTCCTTGAGCAACAGGCTGGCACCGGTCGCATCGGTGCGCAGGATGACGTTCTCGAACTCCGCCTGTTTGGTGAAGCGACCCTGGGTAGTCACCGTATAGGTGAAGTCCTGCTCCTGCTTGAGCGGCTGCCGGCCAAAGCTGCCGGCGGCGAACTGCGAGTTCTGCTCCTGAATCGCATTAACCACATCGCTCGGGGTCAGGTCGTACTGTGCCAGCTTGTCCGGCCGCAGCCAGATGCGCATGGAGTAGTCCTTGGAGCCGAACTGGCTGGCGTCGCCGACACCGGGCAGACGCTTGATCTCATCGATCACGTTGATCAGCGCGTAGTTGCTGATGAAGATCGGATCGCGCGAATTGTCCGGCGAGTACAGGGTGATCACCTGGAGGATGTCGGAGGATTTCTTCTCCACCTTCACCCCTTGTCGGCGCACCTCCTCGGGCAATTTAGCCAGCGCCGCCTGCACCTTGTTGTTGACGTTGATGGTGGCCTGGTCCGGGTCGGTGCCGACCTGGAAATACACCGTCAGGCTCATGGCCCCGCTGCTGTCGGAGTTGGACAGCTGGTAGATCATGTTCTCGACACCGTTGATTTCCTGCTCCAGCGGTGCGGCCACGGTTTCCGCGATAACCTGGGAGCTGGCGCCCGGATAGGAAGCGCTGACCGAGACCTGCGGTGGCAGGATCTCCGGGTATTGGGCGATCGGTAGCGCACGCATGGCGGCGAGGCCGGCCAGCACGATGACGATGGAAATGACCGTGGCGAAGATCGGTCGGTCGATAAAGAAGCGCGAAATCACGTTAGGCGCTCCTTAGGACTTTTTGGCGGGTTGGGTTTCAGACGGTTTGGCGCTGGCCTCGACCGCCTTGACCGGCTGATCGGGGCGCACCTTCGGCAGGCCCTCGACAATCACCCGGTCGCCGGCGGCGACGCCGGACTCGATCACCCAGCGACCGCCGGAGGTCTGCCCAGTGGCGACCTGGCGCACCCGCGCCATCCCCTGGTCGTCGACCACATACACGAAGGTGCCACGCGGCCCCTGTGCCAGCGCGCGCTCGGGCACGGTCACGGCATTCGGTCGGCTGATGCCTTTGATCAGCACCCGCACGAACTGCCCAGGCAGCAGTTTCTGCTCAGGATTGGGCACCACGGCACGGGCGCTGACCGTGCCGGTGCCGGTATTGACGAAGCTGTCGGTGAAGTCCACCCGCCCTTCGAGTGGGTAGGCGCTGCCGTCGCCGAACTTGAGCACGGCAAACAACTTACCGTCCGCCGGCAGCACCAGCTCGCCGCTCTGCACCCCGTCACGCAGGCGCTCGGCCTCGGTGTCCGGGTAGGCGAAGTTGACATAGAGCGGATCGAGCTGGGTCAGCTGGGTCAGCAGGCTGGTATTCGGATCGTTCGCCGCGACCAGGCTACCTTCCGAGCGGGTTTCCTTGCTGGTCATGCCCGAGATCGGCGCTTCTACCGTGGTGTAGTCGAGGTCGATCTGCTTGGCCTGCACCTCGGCCTTGGCCGCCTCGACATTGGCCTTGCTCTGCTCGAAGTTGGAGATCGCGTTATCCAGCTCGCTCTCGCTGGCGTAGCCCTTTTTCTCCAGCTCGCGGATCCGCTTGAGATCGCGACCGGTCTGCCGATAGCGCGCCTCGGCTTGGGCGAGCGCGCCCTTGGCCTGCCCGAGAGCGGCCTGGTAAGACCTGGGGTCGATGCGAAACAGAATTTGCCCCTGCTTGACCCGACTGCCCTCATCGTAGGTGCGCTGCTGCAGAATGCCGCTGACCTGCGCCCGCACCTCCACCTCGCGGTAACCAGCGGTGCGCCCGGCGTACTCTAGCTCCAGCGGAAAGGGCGCGACGCTGACCGTTTCCACCGTGACCTCTGGCGCAGGCGGGGCTGCAACAGGGGCGTCGGCCGCCAGTGCGTACTGTCCCAAAGCGGTACTGAGCGCAAAAATCCTGAGGACAGAAGAAAAGCGGCGAGCAAACAACATAGAGGTCTCCATGACAAGCCAAAGCGGGCGAAAGCAACCGAGCAGCGATGCTAATTACATACATTCATGCTTGTAAACAGAATATCGGCATAAAACTCATTACACTCAGTCCCCAAACAAGAGCCTAGCCAGAAATACCCTAGCCGCCATGCGCCGCACTAAAGAAGAAGCCGAGAAGACCCGCAGTGCCATCCTCCTGGCGGCGGAAATGCTGTTTCTGGAAAAGGGCGTGGCCCACACCACGCTCGAGCAGATCGCCCGCAGCGCCGAGGTGACCCGCGGTGCGGTGTATTGGCATTTCCAGAACAAGGCCCATTTGTTTCACGAAATGCTCAATCAAGTGCGCCTGCCTCCGGAGCAAATGGCCGAATTCCTATCCTGCTGCAACGAGCAAGACCCCCTGCAGACTCTGCGCAATCTCTGCGTGGAAGCCCTGGAGAACCTGGCACGGGATGAACAGCGGCGGCGTATCCTCACCATCCTGTTGCACCGTTGCGAATTCACCGATGAGTTGCGTGACGCCGAAGACCGCCACAATGCCTTTATCAACCAGTTCATCGCCCTCTGTGAGGAGCTGCTGAGCCGTGCCGATGCGCGCGGCCGCCTGCAACCGGGCATGACCCCGCACCTCGCCGCTCGCGCCCTGCACGCGATGATCGTCGGCCTGTTCAGTGACTGGCTGCGCGACCCGACGCTGTTCGATCCCTTGCACGACACCGCCGCGATGATCGACGCATTGTTTCGCGGCTTGGCCCGCGACTGGCAATAGCAGCGAGCTTTGTAGGGTGGGCTTCAGCCCACCGAATACCTTGCATCGGTGGGCTGAAGCCCACCCTACGGACTCACCGCGTAACCCTCCTCGCGAATTGCCGCAGCTACCGTTTCCCGCGGCAAGTGACTGGCCACCCGCACCTCGCCGGCGGCGATATCCACCTGCACCTCGGCCTGCGGATCACGCGCTTGCAGCGCCTGAGTGATGGCCCGCGCGCGGCTTTGTAGGGTGGGCTTTAGCCCACCGAAAACCTTGCATCGGTGGGCTGAAGCCCGCCCTACGGACTCACCGCGTAACCTTCCTCTCGAATTGCCGCAGCTACCGTTTCCCGCGGCAAGTGGCTGGCCACCCGCACCTCGCCGGCGGCGATATCCACCTGCACCTCGGCCTGCGGATCACGCGCTTGCAGCGCCTGAGTGATGGCCCGCGCGCAGTGTCCGCAGGACATGCCCTGCACCTTGAACGTTTGCATGCTTACTCTCCTGAGTGAACGGATAACTGAATCTTGTGCTTCAAGCATCGACCTTGCCCCCTGGGTAAGGTCAAGACCGTGACCGGCCTAAACTTGTCGACAACCCACAACTCGGCCAACATTCCAGCAGGCTCTTGCCGACCAGGAGGTGTTGCATGCGTCGCTTCAACCTTAGTTGGCTTGCCGTACTGGTGCTGCCGCCCTGGGCCTTGGCTGAAGTACCCGATGCCAAGACGCCACAATCCGACGGCTATGGCGTGCTGATCATCTCCCGCGAACGTTTAGAGGTCGCCAATCCCTGCGACATTGGCCTGTATTTGCAGGATCAACTGGCCGCACGCCTTTACCAGGGGCAGTCGGTCTCTTTCAACTTACCGCCGGGCACTGTCTCGGTGCGTCTCAGCCTGGTTGGCCCCGGTATCTGTCGGCCTGGTATCGCCCAGCTCAAAAGCCAGTTGATCAACCTGCGGGCCGGTGAAATCCGCAAATACCGCATCGCCCTCAGCACCGAAGGCCTGTACCTGCTGGCGGCCCCGACCAGCCGCTGAGAATAAGTTCTGAGCAAAGGCTTGACCTTGCCCAGGGGTCAAGGTTGATCCTGTGGGCGAACTCACAGGAGATCGCTCCATGTCCAGCTTGACCGCCTTCGACCTGCCCATCGCCGGTATGACCTGCGCCAGCTGTGCCGGCCGCGTCGAACGGGCTTTGCAGAAAGTCCCAGGGGTACAACGCGCCAGCGTCAACCTGGCCACCGAGCAAGCGCGCATCGAGGCGGCCGACACCGACCTGCCGGCCCTGATCGACGCGGTGGAAAGCGCCGGTTACCAGGTCCCCAGCCAGCGCCTGGAACTCGCCATCGACGGTATGACCTGCGCCAGCTGTGTCGGCCGCGTCGAACGCGCCCTGGAAAAAGTCCCCGGAGTGCGCTCGGTGACCGTCAACCTGGCCAGTGAACGCGCGCATCTGCAAGTGCTCGACAGCCTCGACAGCAGCCTTCTCCTCCAAGCCATCGAGGCCGCCGGCTATCACGCAGAAAGACTGGATGAGAGCCGCCCCGCCACCTCTCCCGAACAGCACCTGCAACACGAACGTTGGGCCGTGTTGCTGGCGATTGCGCTGGCGCTGCCACTGCTCGCACCAATGTTGCTGGAATGGTTTGGCCTGCACTGGATGTTGCCGGTCTGGGCCCAGTTCGCCCTGGCCACGCCGGTGCAGTTCATCCTCGGCGCGCGCTTCTATAAAGCGGCCTACAAAGCCGTGCGCGCTGGCGCCGGGAATATGGATCTGCTGGTCGCGTTGGGTACCAGCGCGGCCTATGGCCTAAGCCTCTATCAATGGTGGACGGCCCCCGCCGGCGCCATGCCGCACCTGTACCTCGAAGCCGCTGCCGTGGTGATTAGCCTGGTGCTGCTCGGCAAATACCTGGAAAGCCGTGCCAAGCGCCAGACCGCCAGCGCCATCCGCGCCCTCGAAGCGCTGCGCCCGGAGCACGCCATTCGCCTGCGCGACGGTCACGAAGAGCCGGTCGCCATTGCCGCGTTGCGGCTGGACGATCTCATCGTGGTCAAGCCCGGTGAGCGCTTCCCGGTAGATGGCGATGTCATCGAAGGCCAGAGCCACGCCGACGAAGCGCTGATCAGCGGCGAAAACCTGCCGGTGCCCAAGCAACCCGGCGACCCGGTTACCGCTGGCGCCATCAACGGCGAAGGCCGGCTGTTAGTGCGCACCCGCGCCCTCGGCGGGGAAACCGTGCTGGCGCGGATCATCCGCCTGGTGGAAGACGCGCAGGCGGCCAAGGCGCCGATCCAGAAGCTGGTGGATAAGGTCAGCACGGTCTTCGTCCCGCTGGTCATCGCCATTGCCGCCGCCACTCTGCTCGGCTGGCTGAGGGCCGGCAGCTCGCTGGAAACCGCGCTGCTCAACGCGGTGGCGGTGCTGGTGATCGCCTGCCCCTGCGCCTTGGGCCTGGCCACACCGACTGCGATCATGGCCGGCACCGGCGTGGCCGCGCGCCACGGCATCCTGATCAAGGACGCCGAAGCCCTGGAGGTCGCCCATGCGATAAGCGCCATTGCCTTCGACAAGACCGGAACCCTGACCTCGGGCACCGCGCAAATCGTCCACCTTGCCTCTTTATTGGGTCCCCGCCTTCGCGGGGATGACGGCGGCAAAGAGGATCACGGTGTTGGCGGGGATCACAATGGTTTATTGCAACTGGCGGGGGCGCTGCAACGGGGCAGCGAACATCCATTGGCCAGGGCCGTGCTGGCCGCCTGCCAGGCGCGCGGCCTCGAGGTGAGTAGCGCCACTGCCAGCCAGGCGCTGGCCGGTCGTGGCATAGCCGGCACCGTGGACGGTCGCCAACTGGCCCTGGGCAATCGCCGACTGTTGGCAGAAAGCGGCTTGCCGGCCGGCGAACTGGCGGCCTCGGCTCAGGCCTGGGAGGCCGAGGGCCGCACCCTGTCCTGGCTGATCGAACAGGCGCCGCAGCCCCGGGTGCTCGGCCTGTTCGCCTTTGGTGATAGTCTCAAGCCTGGCGCCACGCAGGCGATCCGCCAGTTGAACGCGCGCGGCATCCGCAGCCACCTGATTACCGGCGATAACCACGGCAGCGCCCAGGTTGTGGCCGCCGCTCTGGGGATCACCGATGTACATGCCGAAGTGCTACCTGCCGACAAATCCGCGATCATCGCCCAACTGCAAAAAAACGCCGTGGTGGCGATGGTCGGTGACGGCATCAACGACGCCCCAGCCCTGGCCGCCGCGGATGTCGGCATCGCCATGGGCGGCGGCACCGATGTGGCCATGCACGCGGCCGGCATCACCCTGATGCGCGGCGACCCACGGCTGGTGCCGGCGGCGCTGGAGATCAGCCGGCGCACCTACAACAAAATTCGGCAAAACCTGTTCTGGGCCTTTATCTACAACCTGGTCGGTATTCCGCTGGCGGCTTTCGGTCTGCTCAACCCGGTGCTCGCCGGAGCCGCCATGGCGCTGTCCAGTGTCAGCGTGGTGAGCAACGCGCTGCTACTGAAAACCTGGAAACCTAAAGATCACACCTAACCCGTGCGGTGCCCGACGTTGAACCTGTAGGAGCCAGCTCTGCTGGCGATCGCGAGCAGAACTGGCTCCTAGCAGAATGACCTGGAGAGAGTGATGAACATCGGCCAAGCAGCCAAAATCAGCGGCCTGAGCGCCAAAATGATTCGTTATTACGAAGCCATTGGCCTGCTCCAGCCAGCCAGCCGCAGCGACAGCGGCTACCGCCGCTACAATGCGCAGGACTTGCACACCCTGGCGTTTATCAAGCGTTCACGCGACCTGGGGTTTTCGCTGGAGGAAGTCGGCAAATTGCTCGCCCTCTGGCAAGACCGCCAACGCGCCAGCGCCGATGTAAAAGCGCTGGCGCACCGCCATATCGACGAACTCAACCTCAAGATCGCCGAACTCAGTGGCCTGCGCGACACCCTGGAGGATCTGGTCGAACACTGCCACGGCGATCAGCGTCCGGATTGCCCGATCCTTAAAGACCTGGCGTCGAATGGCGCTTGCCACTGAAGAAGCAGCGCTCGGTGGAGAAAAAAAGGTTAGCCACCCTACCAACTGACCAGCCGCCGCAACAGATCTTTTGGCAGCACGGTGATCGCCAGCCCGACGAACACCAGTGCGCAAGCCAGCCAGGGCGCGCAGCGTGGGGCGTTCACCCAGCAACAGCGTGGCGATCAGCACGGTAAAGAACACCTGGCTTTGCAGCACCAGCGAAGACAGCCCGGCTGGCATACCCAGATGCATGCCGACGAACAGCAGGCCGACCTTGATCACCACGAAGTTGATGCCCCAAATCAGGGTCACCAGCAAGGCGAGCAAAGCGTGAGGCAAGGACATGGCGAACGCTCCGAGGTGGCTCAGAGCACGCTAGCAGCTTGTCTGGGGAATGTATGAGTACCGTTACTGGGCAACAGTCGGCGTCGATTCAGCCGCAAGCTGGGTTTCGCTAAAAAACGGCTCTACCCAGCCTACGGATAAGGCTTCAGTCGAAGCCTACTGCAGCCACGGCGGCGGTGGCGGTTCTTCGGCTTTCGGTGGGCCATCCACCTCGGCGCGGGCGGCCTGGCGGCGGATCTCGTCCAAACGCGCCGCTTCGATTTCGCGGATCACGCCATCGACATCGGCCAACTCCTCCGGCTCGTCGAATTCGCCAGTCAGCGGGCTGAGCGGATGCAGGGTGCCGGCCTCGTACAGCGCCCACATTTCCTTGGCGTACTTGGTAGTTTTCAGCTCCGGGGCGAAACGGCCGAAGTAGGTGGCCATGTTGCCGACATCCCGCTCGAGCATGCTGAAGGCGTGGTTATTGCCCGCCGCGTCCACCGCCTGCGGCAGGTCGATGATCACCGGGCCGTCGGCGTCGAGCAGTACGTTGAATTCGGACAAATCGCCATGCACCAACCCGGCGCAAAGCATCCGCACGATCTGGCGGATCAGGAAGGTGTGGTACTCGCGCGCTTGCTCCGACTCCATCACCACATCATTCAAACGCGGCGCCGCATCGCCGTAGCCGTCGGCCACCAACTCCATCAGCAGCACGCCTTCGAGGAAGTCATACGGCTTGGGCACCCGCACGCCGGCGTTGGCCAGGCGGAACAAGGCGGCCACTTCGGCGTTCTGCCAGTTGTCTTCCTGTTCCTTGCGGCCGTATTTGGAGCCCTTGGCCATGGCCCGCGCATCACGGCTGTTACGCACCTTGCGGCCTTCCTGATACTCGGCGGCCTGGCGGAAGCTGCGTTTGTTCGCTTCTTTGTAGACCTTGGCGCAGCGCAATTCTTTACCGCAGCGCACCACATAGACGGCGGCTTCCTTACCGCTCATCAGCGGGCGCAGCACCTCATCGACCAAGCCATCTTCAATCAGGGGTTCAATGCGTTTTGGAGTCTTCATCAGTTTTTATCGCGGGTCCTTTGTTGCTTGGAGTCTGTCGATCTTAGAACGGTTGTACTGCAAAAAGCCTGAGCCCGACAGACTCCTGGATTCAGGTGTTGCCAAGCTCAACAGCTGTAATGTGCGCCATCCTCTCACAGCGCGCCGCAGATGCCGACCACTGAACGCGAAGTGGCGCGCTTATGTGTTGAACTCAGACGGCGAGTAAGTGTTGCCGCAGCGCCTCGATGGCGTAGCGCACTTTGGCCGGCTGCGCATCGCGCCGTGGGGTCACTATATAGATGCCGAGTTGTGGTGCTTGCCACTCCGGCAACACCCGCAGCAGCCGACCACTGGCCAGCTCGGCACGGATTTCCGGCTCCGGCTGCAGGGAAATGCCCATGCCAGCCAGGGCAAACTCGCGCGCGGCGATGATGTTGTTACTGCAGATCCGGCTGTCGATCCGTAACCGCTGCTCCGCCCCACCCGGCCCGCGCAGGATCAACTGCTGCGGCTGCGGATTGGCACTCAGGCTTAGCCAGTCCAGGCCAATCAACTGCTCCGGCCGGTCGATCGGGCCTTGGCGCGCCAGATAAGCCGGCGCCGCGCACAGCACCGAGTTCCAGTCGGCAATATGCCGCGCCACTAGGCTGGAGCTTTCCAGGTTGCCGACGCGGATGGCGATATCGATGCGCTGCTCGATCAGATCGATCTGTTCATCATGAAAGAACAGTTTGAGCCTGAGTTGCCGGTGCGCCGCCAGCAATGGTGCCAACGCCGCGCACAGCCGTGCGCCGGCAAACCCCACCGGTGCGGCGATACGCAGCTCACCGACCGGCGCATCGCGCAACTCGGCCAGCCGCTGTTCGGCCTGCTGGGCCAGTTCCAGGACCTGCGCGCAGCTGCGGTAGAAGGTGGCGCCAGCCTCGGTGAGGGTCAGCTTGCGGGTGGTGCGGTGCAGCAGGCTGATCTGAGTGCTCTCCTCCAACCGACGGATCTGCTGGCTAACCGCCGAGGCCGTCATGCCCAGTACCTCGGCGGCGGCCACCATCGAGCCGTTGTCCACCACCGTGGCAAACACCGCCATACGTTTTAACTGCTCCATTATTAAGCCCTGCTTAATTGTTAAAGCCTTTTTAGCCTATTTTTCTCACATTTATCCATCTGAGATTATCTTTCCCGTCGAATCACCACACTTGGAGACAGCTCATGAAACTCGCACTGATCGGCGCCAGCGGCTTTGTTGGCGCAGCAGTTCTGCAAGAAGCCTTGAATCGCGGCCATCAGGTCAGCGCTATCGTCCAGCACCCGGAGAAGCTGCCGCGACACGCCAATCTGACTGCGCTAAAGGTTAATGCCTATGACGCCGCCGCAGTCGCGCAGGCTGTCGCCGGGCATGACGCGGTGATCAGCGCCTTCAACCCAGGCTGGGGCAAGGCGGATATCCGGGCGCTGTTTATTCAAGGTAGCCAAGCCATCGTGGCCGGGGTCAAGCAGGCCGGAGTGGAGCGCCTGCTGGTAGTCGGCGGTGCCGGCAGCCTGTACGTCGCACCGGGGCTGCAACTGATCGATACCCCGGACTTCCCGGCCAAATACCGAGACGGTGCGGAGGGCGCACGCCAGGCCCTGCAACTGCTGCGCGAAGAACACTCACTGGACTGGACCTTCCTCTCCCCGCCGGCGCTGCTGCAACCGGGCGAGCGCACTGGGCAGTTCCGCCTCGGTGGCGAACAGTTGCTGATGAATGGCGAGGCGCCGGCCAGCATCAGCGTCGCCGACCTGGCTGTAGCCCTGCTCGACGAGACCGAGCAGCCACAGCATCGGCAACAGCGCTTTACCGTCGGTTATTGATCACGCGCGGCCGTCCTCAACGACCGTATCAAGCAACGTCTCAGCCCCGCGTGCGGGGCTTTTTATTGCCGCACAAACCTGCAACCGGCGCCAACCGAGCCTCGTTACCTGAGCGCTAGCTAAGGCGCAATTTTTCACAAACATTCGATTAGCCCCACCGCAGGCTTTCTCTGGTGGACGCCCAGCGAATGCTACGGGTGTCCGCTCGGCGCTTATGTGCTTTGTCGCAATGCCATCTTTACTTAATACAGACGGTGCTGTGCGGCCGCTACGGCAGAGCCTGCTCATCGACCAAGATTTTTACCAACCGGATAACCGCAGGGTAGCGCGATGATTAGCCAGAATCGTTTGACAGCCTTCAACCCCAGTATCAGCGCTGCTGTACCGAGCACGGCCAGCACGCTTCGATGTCGCGTTTAGAGGCCGTTTCCCCCATGCAAGATTCTCGACACCTGACCTGGCAACGCACGGCGCTCTTGGTTCTCCTGGCCCTGCTGGTCATGCGTGTGGTCTTGATGTACTACATCCCGCTGACCGACACGACCGAAGCCCGCTATGCCGAGATTGCCCGCAAGATGCTGGAAACCGGCAACTGGGTAACCCCGCTGCATGACTATGGCGTGCCGTTCTGGGCCAAGCCGCCGCTGTCGACCTGGCTGTCAGCCTCGGCCATGGGCCTGTTTGGGCAGAACGCGTTGGCCGCACGACTCCCCTCGTTATTGGTCTCACTCGCCACGCTGTGGCTGACCTTCGATCTCGCGCGGCGGCATAGCGGTCGAGATGCCGCAACCGCGGCGACGCTGTTTCTCGCCGGTGGTCTGTTGTTCTTCATCGCCGCTGGCAGCGTGATGACCGACCCCGCCTTTCTGTTTTGCGTCACATTGAGCCAAGTGGCGTTCTGGCACGCTATGCGCCAGCCAGAGCGCCTGTGGCGTTATCTGTTCTTTGTCGGGCTGGGCCTCGGCTTGCTGGCCAAGGGGCCGCTGGCTCTGGTGCTCGCCGGCCTGCCGATTTTCTTCTGGGTGCTGCTCCGCAAGCAGTGGCAGGACCTCTGGCATAACCTGCCGTGGATCACCGGCAGCCTGCTGATGCTGGTCATCGCGCTGCCCTGGTACCTGCTGGCCGAAGCGCGGACCCCCGGCTTTCTCGACTACTTCATCATGGGCGAAAACGTCCACCGCTTCCTCGACCCTGGCTGGCACGGCGACAAGTACGGCTTCGCCCACAACACCCCGCACGGGCTGATCTGGCTCTATGCACTCGGCGCCCTGTTCCCCTGGTCGATCGCCATGCTCGTCTGGCTGTTCCGCCAGCGCCACCAGCTCAGTGCATTGCTGCCGGATCAGGAAGGCTGGCTGCTTTATCTGTGCCTATGGACGGTGATGACGCCGCTGTTCTTCAGCCTCTCGGGCCATATCATTTTCCCCTACTCGTTGCCCATGCTGCCCGGTTGCGCACTGTTGTTCGCCGAGCTGTGGAGCCGTGCGCGCAGCCCTTCCGAGCGCAGCAGCCTGCCCTGGATCGCCGCTAGCACCGGGGCACTGTTCGGCGTGCTGTTGCTGCTCAATGCCCTGAGCTCGGATCAGTTCCTGCGCACGCAGAAGGCCGTGATTGCCGCCTGGCAGCATGCGCAGCCGACCCAGGACAGTGCTCTGGTGTACTGGGACAGCCGCCGCGAATTCTCTGCCGAGTTCTATTCCGCCGGCCGCGCGAAAACCACCCATGACGCCGCGCAACTCGAGCAACTGACCGACCACCCGAGTCGCGATTATCTGGTGCTCAACGCCGCCGACCGCCCGCAACTCCCCGCCGAGCTGTTGGCGCGTTTCGAACAGGTCGCCAGCATCCCGGTGAGAAAAGACCACATACTGTTGTTGCGCGAACGCAACGGATTCAGGACCAGTCAGGTGAAGCCATGATGGACACCTTTGTGCACTCCTACCCCCTCGAACAACGCGCGATCCAGCGCCCGCTAGACCCGCTGGTGAGCTGCATCATCCCGGCCTACAACGAAGAAAGTAATATCGTCCCGATGCTGCAAACCCTGCACCGTGTGCTCAGCACGGCCGGCTACCGGCATGAGCTGTTGGTGGTGGACGACGGCAGCCAGGACGACACCGTCAAGCGTGTCTGCAGCGAAACCATCGGTTTGCCGGTGACCCTGATTCAGTTGTCGCGCAACTTCGGCAAAGAAATGGCCCTGACCGCCGGGATCGACCATGCCCAGGGCGATGTCGCGGTATTGATCGACTGCGACTTTCAGCATCCGCCGGAAAGGGTGCCCGAGTTCCTCAGGCAATGGCGCAACGGCTATGACATGGTCTACAGCGTACGCCCCTACCGCGGACACCAGAGGCTGGCGACGCGGCTCTTCACTCGCACGTTCTACGCCCTGGTCAACAGCGGCACAGCGCACAAGATTCCGCAGAACACTCAGGACTTCCGCGTGCTCGACCGCTGCGTGCTGGACGCCCTGCGCCAGATGCCGGAACGCAACCGCTTTATGAAAGGGCTCTACAACTGGGTGGGGTTTTCCCAACTGGCCCTGGAAATCGAATACCAGGAACGCCGTGCCGGCACCAGCAGCTTCAACTTCCGCCGCTTGCTGAGCCTCGGCATGACCGGGATGACTGCCTTCTCCAACATGCCGTTGCGCATCTGGACCCTGCTCGGCAGTTGCATCTCGCTGCTGGCGATTGCCTACGCCGGCTGGGCGTTCTTGCGCACACAGCTGTTCGGCAACCCGCTGTCCGGCTGGCTAACCCTGACGGTGGCCATTACCTTCCTCTGCGGCGTGCAACTGTTATCGATCGGGATTCTCGGCGAATACATCGGGCGGATCTTCAACGAGGTGAAACAACGGCCGACCTACCTGATCAGCAAAATCACCCGATTCAATGAACCCGGCAAACCATGAGTCGTGAACTGTTCTGGTTTGCCATCGTCGGCGTAACCGCCCTGCTGGTGCATTTTCTGGTGGTCAGCCTACTGGTGCCGCTGGGCCTGGCGCCCTTGTTCGCCAACGTCCTGGCCTATCTGGTGGCCTTCCAGGTAAGTTACTGGGGCCACCGCCTGAAGACTTTCGAGGCGGGGCACTTGCCCCACCGCCAGACCTTGCCGCGCTTTTTCGCCGTGGCCAGCTTTGGCTTTCTGCTCAACGAGACGCTGTATTTCATCCTGCTGTGCACCACTCCGCTGGACTACCGCGTAGCGTTGCTCATAGTGCTGCTGGTGGTGGCTGGGGTGACCTTCGTCTTGAGCCGGCTCTGGGCGTTTTACGGGGCCAAGGCCTAGTGAAACGGCTGACGCTGTGCGCCGACGATTTCGCCCAATCGCTGTCCATCAGCGCAGCCATTTTCGAACTGCTCGGCCAGCAGCGCATCTCTGCCACCCGCGTCATGAGCCAATCGCCGCTCTGGCCAGAGCTAGCCAAAGACCTGAGGGCAATGGCCACATAGACCGCCATCGGGCGGCACTTCAACCGGCTTCCCGACTTCATCGACGGACACCAGCACGTATATGCACTACCGGTGATCAGGGTGGGCCGGAGGCCGACGCGCAGCAGATCATGAACAGGCTCCTAGGTCGGCCCCGGGCGAGCATTAATCAGCCGCAGCCGCCAGTTCGTCCTGACGCTGGCGCCACTGCGGCAGGCCGATCAGCAGCACCGCACTGACGATCACCACCATCGCCAGCCATTCCGCACTGCCGATCTGTTCGCCAGCGAAGAGGATGCCGAGCAGCACTGCCACCACCGGATTGACGTAGGCATAACTGGTCGCCGCCGCCGGACGCACATGCTTGAGCAGGTAGAGGTAGGAACTGAAGGCGATGATCGAGCCGAACAGCACCAGATAGGCCAAGGCGCCCCAACCGGCGGCGCTGGGCATCTGCGTCAGCCGCTCGCCACTGAGCAGGCTACCGATCAGCAGCACCGCGCCCCCCACGAGCATCTCCGCCGCACTGGCCATCGGTCCGTTGGGTAACGGCAGTGACTTGCCCCACATCGAACCAAACGCCCAACTGGCCGCGGCGAACAGGATCAACGCCGCGCCCGCCGGGCTCGCCTGCAAGTTCGAACCCAGGTTAAGCAAGGCGATCCCCAGCAGGCCGAGGGCAATGCCGGCCCATTCCAATTTGGTATTGCGCTGGCCCCAGAACATCCCGAACAACAAGGTGAACAGCGGCACCGTCGCCACCGCCAACGCCGCCACGCCGGAAGCTACGCCCCAATGTTCGGCCACCGTCACCCCGCCGTTGCCGCAGGCCAGCAGCAGAAACCCAATCTTCCCAGCCGCGCGCCATTCACGCCCGGTTGGCGCCGGCACGCCACGCCAACGCAGCCAGGCATACATCAGGCAGCCGGCGACGAGAAAGCGGATACCAGCCATCAACAGCGGCGGCCAGGACTCCACGCCGATACGGATAGCCAGGTAGGTGGAGCCCCAGATCAGATACAGCGCGGCAAACGCACCGAGCAGCAACAGGGGAAAACGGACGACGCGCGTGCTCATGCTCGACTCGACAAGGCGAAGAAGTGAGCGGATAGTTTATGAGGCTTATCCAGGAGAGCTAATAGCGAACAAACGTTTATTAGCGTGAAAACTTTATTCTCAATGGTATTTTTAGCGAATAACCAACGATTCGAAATTTGCGAGTTAGGCCGTGTGAAAACGTAGCGAGCGAAGGTTAGACAAGGCAAAAACAGATGAAAAAGCGCAGTTTACGTAGTGTAAATGAGCATTTTGAGCCTGTTTTTAACGCGGTATAACCGAGCACAGTAGTTTTCACACGGCCTGGAGTTTCAGCATGGATAAATACGACCGCCTGATTCTGACCGCCCTGATCGAAGACGGCCGCCTGTCATTTGCCGAGTTGGCGCGGCGGGTCAACCTGTCGCCACCCGCCGTCGCCGAACGGGTGGCCAAGCTGGAGAGCAGCGGCGTGATCAGCGGCTATCAGGCCAATGTCGACGTCAGCAAACTCGGCCTGCCGATCGAGTGCATGATCGAGCTGCGCATCGCCACTCACCAATCGCACTCAAGCCTGGCGGCACTCGAACGCTTCCCAGAGCTGACCAGTTGCTACCGTGTGACCGGCGATGCCTGCGTGATCATGCACGCCGCCGTCGCCTCGATGAACGAGCTGCAATCGCTGATCGACCGGCTCTCGGAGTACGGCGCGAGCAAGACCTCGATCATCCTCTCCACCCCCTTCAATGGCCGGGTGCCGACTTCGCTGTTGCAGCCGGGGAATGGCCAGCACTGAGGGCTTGGGTTTTGTAGGAGCGGATTCATCCGCGAACAAGAGCGACTCGGTGCTGCCCCATCGCGAATAAATTCGCTCCTACACCCTGTGTCCGCTCCATACAGAACAAAAAAAGGCGGCACCGCCGAAACGGGCCGCCGCTCTCAAAACGAAGAGAATCACGGAGTTGCTTACATCCTGTGGCCGCGCTGAATTGCGGTCACAGCGGTTGGATTACTTTTCGATGATCGCAGTCACACCTTGACCGCCGGCGGCGCAAATTGAGATCAGGCCACGGCCCTGCTCCGCCACCGACAGCAGCTTGGCCAGGTTGGCGACGATGCGCCCGCCGGTGGCCGCGAACGGATGGCCGGCGGCCAGCGAGCTGCCTTTGACGTTCATCTTGCTACGGTCAATCGAACCTAGCGCCTGGTCCAGGCCGAGCCGGGTCTTGCAGTACTCAGGATCTTCCCAGGCCTTCAGCGTACAAAGCACTTGGGCGGCGAAGGCCTCGTGAATTTCGTAATAGTCGAAGTCCTGCAAACTCAGCTTGTTGCGCGCCAGTAGACGTGGCACGGCGTACACCGGCGCCATCAGCAGGCCTTCCTTACCTTTTACGAAGTCCACCGCCGCCGCTTCGCCATCCTTGAAGTAGGCCAGAATCGGTAGGCCGCGGGCCTTGGCCCACTCTTCACTGGCCAGCAGCACCACCGAGGCGCCGTCGGTCAGCGGCGTCGAGTTGGCGGCGGTCAGGGTGCCGCGCGGGCCTTTGTCGAACACCGGGTTGAGGGTCGCCAACTTCTCCAGGCTGATCTCCGGGCGCAGGTTCTGGTCGCGGGTCAAGCCGAGGAACGGCGTCAGCAGGTCGTCGTGCCAGCTCTCGGCATAAGCGGCTGCGAGCTTCTGGTGGCTGGCGACGGCCAGTTGGTCCTGTTCATCGCGGGGGATGGCCCAGGTCTGTGCCATCTGCTCGCAATGCTCACCCATCGACAAGCCGGTACGCGGCTCGCCATTGCGCGGGATATGCGGCGCCAGATGGCGCGGACGAATCTTCAGCAGGGTTTTCAGCTTGTCGCCCGTGGACTTGCCGCGATTGGCCTCCAGCAGAATCTGCCGCAGCCCTTCGTTGACCCCGATCGGCGCATCGGAGGTGGTGTCGACGCCGCCGGCGATGCCGCTGTCGATCTGCCCGAGGGCAATCTTGTTGGCCACCAGAATCGCCGCTTCCAGGCCGGTTCCGCAGGCTTGCTGGAGGTCATAAGCCGAGGTTTCCGGCGCCAGCCGCGAGCCCAGCACGCATTCACGGGTCAGGTTGAAGTCGCGTGAATGCTTGAGCACCGCGCCAGCCACCACTTCACCCAAGCGCTCGCCATGCAGGTTGTAGCGCTCGATCAGGCCTTCAAGTGCCGCCGTCAACATCTGCTGATTGCTCGCGGTGGCGTACACGGTATTAGAGCGGGCGAAGGGGATACGGTTGCCGCCGACAATGGCGACCCGACGCAGCTGGGTCATGGGTGACTCCTTGCGGGATAAGTGGGCACAAGACTAGCTTGCCCCGCCCGCCTCGCATTGGCCGCCTTGCCAGCACGGCAGGCGGCACGGTCAATTGCGCAGTCTGTCGGGCTGCGTAGAGTGGGCCCACATTTGATTCGCCAGCAGGAGCCGACTGCCATGTCCGACCGTTATCTGAACTTCGCCAACTCCGCTCTGGGCCGTCGCCTGGTCGGCGCCCTCGGTCTGCCTGCTCCGCTGCGTTTGGAGCGCTGGATGGCCGGACGGACTCGGCCGGTCGATGGGGCCCTGCTGATCAGCGGCGGAGTGCTGGCCGAAGCCGCCAGTGGCTGCCTGAATCGCCTGACCGATGCCGCCTTCGCCCAGCAGGATGGCCAGTTCGGCCTGAGCCGCTGGACCGCCGAGCACGGCCCAAAACTTAAGGCCTTGATCTTCGACGCCAGCGGTATCAGCAACGCCGAGCAGTTGCGTGAGCTGCGCGACTTCTTCCAGCCGGCCCTCAAAGGCTTGGCTCAATGCCCTCGGGTGGTGGTACTCGGACGGCCGCCGGAGTCGCTCAAAGACCCGTTCGCCGCCAGCGCGCAACGTTCGCTGGAAGGTTTCACCCGCTCGCTCGGCAAGGAGATCCGCCGTGGTGGCAGCGTGCAACTGCTGTATGTCGGCAAGGGTGCCGAAAATCAGTTGGAAGGTGCCCTGCGCTTTTTCCTCTCACCGAAAAGCGCTTACGTCTCTGGCCAAGTCATCCGCCTGAGCGCTTGTGCGGAGCAAGTGAAAGACTGGACTCGGCCGCTGGCCGGGCAGACAGCCCTGGTGACTGGCGCCAGCCGTGGTATCGGCGCCGCCATCGCGGAAACCCTGGCGCGCGATGGTGCACAAGTGCTGCTGCTGGATGTGCCGCAAGTCAAAGACGCCCTCGACGCCCTCGCCGCTCGCCTCGGCGGGCGCAGCATAGCGCTGGATATCTGCGCGACAGATGCGGCGGCGCAACTAATCGAAGCGCTGCCAGAAGGGGTGGATATTCTGGTGCACAACGCCGGTATCACCCGCGACAAGACCCTGGCGAAGATGAGCGATGCTTTCTGGGACTCGGTGATCGACGTCAACCTACGCGCGCCACAACTGCTGACCCAGGCCCTGCTGGAGGCTGGCAAGCTGCACGATAACGCTCGCGTGGTATTGCTCGCGTCGATCAGCGGCATCGCCGGCAACATGGGCCAGAGCAACTACGCGGTCAGCAAAGCCGGCCTGATCGGCCTGGCCCAGGCCTGGTCTCCCGCACTCGGCAAACGCGGCATCAGCATCAATGCGGTGGCGCCAGGCTTTATCGAGACACAGATGACCGCCGCCATTCCCTTGACCATCCGTGAAGCCGGCCGGCGCATGAACTCCATGGGCCAGGGCGGCCTGCCGCAAGATGTCGCCGAAGCCGTGGCCTGGTTCGCTCAACCGAGTTCCGGGGCGGTAAGCGGGCAGGTACTGCGGGTGTGTGGGCAGAGTTTGCTGGGGGCGTAGGGTGCTGCCGGACCGGTCGGTGGGTTACGCCGCTTCGCGGCTAACCCACCCTACGCACTGGCGTAGAGCGCAGCGACGAAACAGCAGGAAAGCCGTTTTGCACAACTTTAGCTACCCGCAGAGCGAGGTGCATGGATGCACCTCATGAAACCCAGCTAGGCCACCGTCGCAAAGCTGGGTTTCGCCAAAAAACGGCTCTACCCAGCCTACAATTTGCCGCGTTTCCTAAACTCCACCGGGGTCTCTCCGACCCAGCGTTTGAACGCCCGGTAGAACGTGCTTGGCTCGGAGAAGCCGGTGCGTTCGACTATCACTTCGATGCGTTCATCGGTCTTGAGCAGCAACTCTTTGGCCAGCCGGCAACGGTAGTCGGTGACCAGATCGTTGAAGCGCACCCCGGCCATAGCCAACCGTTCACGCAGCCGGCGCGGCGGCATGTTCAAGCTACCGGCAACCTGTTCCAGGGTGGCGCCGCTCTCAACCAACAGCTCGCCGATCAGTTCGCGCACCTTGCGCACCAGGTCCAGACGTTCCACCTCGGCCAATTGCCGGCGCGCCAGGGACTCGTGCATCCGCAGCAATTCCGGTGCGGCATGGCGAGAGGCCTGGTTCAGCACGGCGGCGTCGAACAGCAAGGCATAACGCTCGGCCCCCAACTGCGCGGGGCAGCCGTAAACATCGACGTAATGCTCTGCTGGCGCGCCCTCGCAGTGCATCAATTGCACGGCGTAGGGCCTGAAGTTGCCCTCGGTCAACGCGGCAAATAGGCGAATCACCGCACCGGCGAGCATTTCCGGAAAATGTCGCGGCACCCCGACCATCATGCCGAGCACCAGGGTGGCACGCTCGCCCTCGACTTCCAGCTTGGCGTTCAAGGTGTCGGAAAGCAGACGCACGTAGCGCAGGGCATGGCGTAAACCGTCGCCGAAGGTTTCGCTGGAGAGGAATAGATACTCCAGCAGCAGGCCATGGAACGCCGGCAGATTGCGCGCCAAATACAGGCCGATGTGCTCCTGGGCGCACTCGTCGGCGGCGGCCTTCCAGAACAGCGCCTGGGCAGAATGGGGGAAGCGCCCGGCGGGCAAGCCACCGGGTGGTAAGCCGACACGCACCAGCACCCGATCGGGGTCGGTTCCACTGGCCCGCAAGGCGTCGATCACCGGGCGCATCAGCGCCACATCGTCGGTCAGATCACGCAGCATTTTTTATAGGTTCTTATTGTCCGTGAGGCGTGGTCATCTTATGCAGCTTTGGCCTTGCGGCTCAAGCTGATTGACTCGCCTGCCAGGCGAGCACGCCGCGCGGCCAATGTAGCCGCAGTGTGGCGGACTAAGCTGCTGGCATCTGAACAAGGAGATTATCCATGGCCACCGCTTGGCTCGACCTGCCCGCCCCGCCGGCTCTGCCCGGTCTATTCGCTCGTGCCGCACTGCGCCGCGGCGTAACCGGGCAGACCCTGCCCAGCCACGGTCTGCGCTGCTCGGTCAGCGTCGACCCAGGGCATTTGACGCGTTACCGGCAGATCTGCGGCTTTAGTGATGACGGCCGGTTACCGCCGACCTACCCGCATATCCTCGCCTTCGCGCTGCAAATGCAGTTGCTCACTGACAAGACCTTCCCCTTCCCGTTGCTCGGCCTGGTACACCTGGAAAATCGCATCCGCGTGCTGCGCCAGCTCGGCGGCCTCGGCCCGTTCAGCGTCAGCGTGCAGGTGGAAAACCTCCAGCCACACGAAAAGGGCGCGGTCTTCAGCCTGATTACCCGTCTCGAAGACCAGCTCGGTCTGCTCTGGGAAGGCGACAGCCGCATCCTCTGCCGAGCCCTGCGCCTGAACGGCCAGCCAATCCAGCGCGCCGAGGACGAACCGCTGGCGCTGGGCGAAATCGCGCAGTGGCAGGCGCCGGCGAATATTGGCCGGCGCTACGCCAGGGTGGCAGGCGACTACAACCCGATCCATCTGTCCGCCTTCAGCGCCAAGCTGTTCGGCTTCCCCCGCGCCATCGCCCATGGCCTGTGGAACAAGGCCCGCGCGCTGGCCGCCCTCGGCGAACGGCTGCCGGCCGCCGGTTATGTGGTTGAGGTGCGCTTCCAGAAACCGCTACTGCTGCCCGGCGAAGCCACCCTGCTAGCCAGCGATGTGGCGCCCAGCGGGCAGTTCAAACTGCAGGGGCAAGACGGCATCCCGCATATGAGCGGTAGCTGGCGGGTGATCTAGGGCGCGCCCCGTGAAACAATGCGGCTCTGACCCGGAGAGCCGCATGAACCTCGAAGAACTCACCACCCGCCTGCACGCCATTCGCGACAGCAATGACTGGAGCGGCTTCCACAGCCCGAAGAACCTGGCCATGGCCGCCAGCGTAGAGATGGCTGAGCTGGTGGAAATATTCCAGTGGCTCACCGAAGACCAGTCACGGCAATTGCCGGCCGACCAGTTGGAGCACGCCGGCCAGGAAGTCGGCGACATCGTGCTGTATCTCTTGCTGCTTTGCGCTGAACTCGGCATCGATATGGAGCAGGCCGTGCGCGCCAAACTGGCCGATGGCGAACGGCGGTTCGGAAAATGAGCGACCGACACTTCGATGAACTGGCGACGCGTTTCGCCGAGAAGATCTACGGCGGCGCCAAGGGCGCGATTCGCTTGGCGGTGCTCCAGGCCGACCTCGCCGAAAGCCTGCCGGACCGCCCAATGCGGGTGCTGGATATCGGCGCCGGCTTGGGGCATATGTCGTTGTGGTTGACCGAGCGCGGCCATCAGGTCACCGTCAGCGAACCCGCCGAGCCCATGCTGCTGGGCGCCCGCGAGCGCTTCGCCGCGGCCGGGCAGAGCGCGACCTTCATTCAGGCGCCCTGGCAGGAGTTGCTCGGCCAACTGACCGAACCCTATGACCTGGTGATCTGCCACGCGGTGCTGGAGTGGCTGGCCGAACCTCACGCGATCCTGCCGGTACTGCACCAACTGACGGCGGCTGGCGGCTGGCTGTCGCTGGCCTTCTACAACCGCGATGCGCTGATCTACCGCAACCTGCTCAAGGGCCACTTCCGCAAGCTGCGCAAACAAGAGTTTGCCGGTGAAAAACAAAGCCTGACACCGCAGCGGCCGCTTGACCCACGTGAGCTGGCAGCGCAACTAGCCGGCCACTGGAAGGTCGAAACTCAAAGCGGTGTGCGAGTATTTCACGACTATATGCCGGTGGAATTCCAAGCCAAGGCCGAGCTGATCGACCTGCTGGAAATGGAGCTAGCGCACCGCCGCCACCCGAGCTTCATGGGCCTTGGACGCTATCTGCACTGGATCTGCCGCCCGCTCTAACGAGTCGCCCCGGAGGACGTGATGAATCGCCGTATTTGTATGTTGGCGTGCTGTTTGAGCCTTGTTGCCTGTCAGGGCAGCAACCCCTATACCGCCAGCTCCAACCCCTTACCACCGGCTCCAGCTCAGGCGGCTAATACCCTCGATCTCAGCTCTTACCCCGCCGCGCCGCGCGATTACGGGCGCTACCGTACCTGGGCTTGGCTGGATGGCCACCTACCGGCCGGCACCTCCTGGGCCAGCCCGGAACTCGTGCAGGAAACCCTGAGCACCAGCCTCGATCAACGCGGCCTGCGCCCGGCTCAACAAGGCGCCAAGGCCGACCTGCGCGTCGCCGCGAATATGCATGTGGAGCGCCGCTTGCGCCAAGTGCAGGATAACTACGGCAGCTATTACGGCTACGGCCCCTACGGCAACAACTATGGCCTGTATGGCAGCGTGCCGCTGGTGCGCACCTACGAGGAGGAAGTCATGGTGGTGCGCATTGACTTGTTCGACGCCGGCAATGGCCAGGCGGTGTGGAGTGGCAGCGCCGAAACGGATAGCCGCGGCAGCCAGTCGGAACGCGCCACTGCTCTGCGTTCCGCGGTACAGCAAGCCCTGAGCGACTACCCGCCGAACTAGGTCATACCGTTTGCGTAGGCTGGGTAGAGCGAAGCGAAACCCAGCAATCAAGACCGCAAGCTGGGTTTCGCCAAAAAAAGGCTCTACCCAGCCTACGGATAGGGGTTCACGCGCCGTTGCAATATGCGCTTGCGGCGGCTCTCCGCTTGCGCTTGGATAGAGGCTCTAGCTCCGGAGATGCAATCATGTCCCCCCGTTTTTTCTTAGTCCCCATCCTGTTGTTGCTGGCCGCTTGCCAGACCGACCAACTCAGCCGTGATTTCGACGCTACTCGCGACTTCGGCGCATATCGCAGCTGGAGCTGGCAAGAACCGGCGTTGCAGTACCGACCGGACGACCCGCGGATCAAAAGCGATCTCACCGAACAACGCATCCGTGAAGCGGTCAGCCAGCAGCTCGACCAACGCGGCCTACACCCGGCGCCGGTCGGTGCCAAGTCAGACCTCAAGGCCCAGACATGGCTGATCGTCGAAAATCGCCAGAACCAGGTCAGCACCAGCTACGGAGGTATGTGGGGCGGTTACTGGAACGGCTACTGGGGTGGTCCGGCTTACACCGAGACACGCAACTACGACTACAAAGTCGCCACCATCCAGGTCGACCTGTTCGACGGCAAGGACGGCAAGCTGGTCTGGCGCGGCAGTGCCGAGCAGATCATGCGTAGCGTCCCGCCGAGCCCCACCGAGCGCGAAGCGGCAATCCGCGAGACAGTCGGCAAGGTGCTCTCGCAATATCCACCGCACTGACCCCTGCGCTGGTACCGTCTCGCTAAGCCGTGCGGATGGATTTGTGCACTCCAATAGGCTGCCGCTCGGCATCATGGCGCGGGGATGGCGGCCTCTGCCAACGGCAGGCTGATAATAAAGCGTGCGCCTTCAGCCGAATTCTCGGCACTCAGCAGCCCACCCATCTGCTCGACGATACCGTAGCTGACCGACAGCCCGAGGCCCGTGCCCTTGCCCACCGGCTTGGTGGTAAAGAAGGGCTCGAAGATGCGCTCCAACAGCCGTGGATCGATACCGCCACCGTTGTCCTCGACCAGCAGTCGCACCACGGCCTCGGTTTTCTCTGCGCGTAAGGCAATCCAGGGGTCGAAATCGGGGTTGGTTTCGCGCCAAAACCGGTCAACCCATCGACCAGCTCCTCGGCCATCTGCTCCATTTCATAACGCGAGACAGCCAGTTGATGGCGGCCGGCATACTCGACCACCTTGTCGATGACGTACTGGGCAACCGCCGAGCGCACGCCTTCGAGAATATTCACCCCGTCATCGTCGATGGCATCGATGATGTAGCGGTGCAGCACCAGCTTGAGGCCCTGGGCGTCGTATTGCCCGGCCTGGGCATGCCCCGCACGGTAGCGCCAAAGAGTGCGTCGACGCTCATTTCGAGCCTCCCCACCGGCGTAGCCAGCCACGCGGCGGCGGCGCAGGTTTGTCGATCTCGGCCAGCTGTTCACCAAGCAATTTCAGACGCTGGCTCAAACGCTCCCGCGGCGCGACCTCGAACAGACTACGGCCTTGGTTCTTGGCATTCATCCGCACCTCAACGCTAAATGGCAGCACCTCAATAACCGGAAGAGCGAACGATTTACTCAGGGCTTGATCATCCGGTACCACCCCGCGCAAGTAACGATCGATCAGCAAACTGGCGTGCCCCAGCTTTACCCCATGCTCGCGCCATTGGCTGAGCAGCGAGAGGTTGCGCCGGCAGCTCGGCACGCTCTGGTCGGCACACCAAAGCAGTTGGTCGGAGTTGCTGACCAGCAAGCGCAAAGCCTCACTATCCGGCTGCCCCGCAAGGTTCACGACGATGTGCTGGAAGTGTTGACGTAATGCACCCAGCAGCAGGTAAAGCTCTGCTGCACTGGCATGCTCAAGCGTCTCGCCCGCGGCCGACAGCACCAGCAAACGCAGGCCCGAAGCATGGGTGCAGAAGGCGCTGTCGATCAGGGCATTATCCAAGCGGCGCAGGTTGCGCAGTGCGTCAGCGAACTGGAACGAAGCCTCCAGACTCAACAGGTCCAGGCTGTCGCCATGCGGCAGGCCCAGATCGAGCAATAGCGTCTGCTGCCCTGTCTGCTGCACGGCCAAGGCCAGATGGGTGGCCAGCAACGTCGCGTCGGCATCCTGCTGGCGGCAAAACAAGGCCGTAAGCTTGCCCAACTGGCGGTTGGGTAAGCGTTCGTTCACCCGACTATCCATTCGGTCGCCCCCCTTTACCCTTGAGACTTATTACGCTTGCTGCCATGACGGCACATGGCCATCACCCCATCTCAAGCTTTTTTGAAGCATAGATACAGATGCAAAGAACGAACAGTAATTTAGTAATACTTTAGTCAGCGGCTAACGCAAGGCGTTAAAACCGCTTGCGCACTGCCATGACGCCGAATCAGCACTGATTATCGTCAGCATTTATAGCTATCGACTCGACTTTAGTCCTATAACTTCTTACATTTACAAAGCACAGCAGCATCGACATCGCTCAGCTCGTTGCACGCAATTTAAGGAAGCTCTGACCAAGTTTTTTTACGTCGTTCCCGAGTAGGCGGGAACGTAGGAGTTACGGTGTAGCTGGATGCCCGCCAGCGCGGGCATGACGACTTATTCAGACTGCCCTTAACCACCCGCAAGGAGCGACATCATGCCCATGAAGTCTCTGCTGCAGAGATGCAAAGTATTCGCAAAAGAAGAAGAGAGTGCCTCCGGTATCGAGTACGCCAATGTGGCGGTGGTTTTGGTAACGTTCAGCGGCCCAATCAGCACACGCGTGAGTGCCATCTTCACGGCCATCAGCCTGAATCGCCCCGGCTATTGTGGAGGCCGTTTCGTTTAAGTCAGGCCGCAATGGCCTGACTGGCTTGTTGCCGGTAGAAGTTTGTCTCAGCCTCCGCCGGCGGGATATAGCCGATTGAGCCCAGCAGACGCTGGTGGTTGTACCAGTGCACCCACTTCAGGGTGGCCAGCTCGACAGCCTCGCGGCTCTTCCATGATTGCCGGTGAATCAGCTCTGCCTTGTACAGCCCGTTGATGGTTTCGGCCAGGGCATTGTCATAGCTATCGCCTTTGCTGCCGACCGAGGGCTCGATGCCGGCCTCGGCCAGGCGTTCGGTGTAGCGAATCGAGACGTACTGGCTGCCGCGGTCGCTGTGATGGATCAGGCCGCCCGTACGACTGGACTGGCGGTCATACAGGGCCTGGTCCAAGGCATCCAGTACGAAGTCGGTCTTCATGCTGGTACTGACTCGCCAGCCGACGATACGGCGTGCAAATACGTCGATCACGAAGGCCACATACAACCATCCCTGCCAGGTCGAAATGTAGGTGAAGTCCG
This sequence comes from Pseudomonas cavernicola, assembly GCF_003596405.1. Taxonomy (NCBI): domain Bacteria; kingdom Pseudomonadati; phylum Pseudomonadota; class Gammaproteobacteria; order Pseudomonadales; family Pseudomonadaceae; genus Pseudomonas; species Pseudomonas cavernicola. The sequence goes on along the minus strand of NZ_QYUR01000002.1, from coordinate 1,801,591 downwards.
ACACCCACAGCTGGTTAGGCCGGTCGGCATGGAACTGACGCTGGACACGATCCAGCGGGCATACGGTTTGGTCGCCCGATACCGTTGTCCGCACGACCTGACCACGCCGTATGCCCTGTAATCCGACCTGACGCATCAAACGCTCCACGGTGCACCTGGCCACATCGACGCGCTCTCGCCTGAGTTGCTTCCAGACCTTCATCGCGCCATAGCACTGCATGTTGGCATTCCACACTCGCTGGATTTCCGCGATCAACACCTCGTCACGCCGAGCACGACAGGAGCGCAGTGCGGGGTTACGAAGCCGGGCTGCATGCTTCCGGTAACCGGATGGGGCGATCCGCAAGACGCGGCAGATCGACTCGACCCCAAGACGGTCACGATGCTGGTCAACAAACGCCCTCAGGACTTGGTGCGGCGGTCGAGCTCCGCCTGGGCAAAATACGCACTGGCCAGGCGCAGGATCTCGTTGGCCTTGCGCAGCTCTCGCACTTCTCGCTCCAGCGTCTTGATGCGCTCATGCTCTTCCGTGGTTTGACCGGGCCGCTGCCCGGTGTTGGTCTGATAACGACGCACCCAGCCATGTAGGGTTTGCGCTGCACAGCCAATCTTGGGGGCGATGGACTCGATGGCCGCCCACTCGGACGGATAGTCGTTCAGGTGCTCCAGAACCATGCGTACAGCACGTTCACGGACTTCGGGGGAGTAGGTCGTGGTCTTTCTCATGGCCTCATCTTCTCAAGAGTTGAGGCCTCCACGAAACCCGGGGCGATTCAGCCCCACGTTGTAGGGGCGCCACTAAGCTTTTAAGGGGCTCTCAGGTGCATGGCTCATTGAGGGCCCACGAAAATGTTTAATGCCAAGCAATGGACACACCTCGGCAGGAGCCCATCCCATGAACCTCCACGTCCCAATACGTCAGGAACTGCTCTTGATGGATGACGACGAAGCCATTCTCCTCGAGCTGACGGAACTGCTCGAAGGTGAAGGCTTCTGTTGCCATACCGCCACCTCGGTCAAACTTGCCCTGGCTCAACTCAGCCGTCACCCGGATATCGCGTTGGTCATCACCGACCTGCGCATGCCTGAGGAAAGCGGCCTGCGTTTGATTCAGCGACTCCGGGAACACACTTCACGGCAGCACCTGCCGGTAATCGTCACCTCCGGGCACGCGGAGATGGACGATGTGATTGGCGTCCTGCGTTTGCAGGTACTCGATTTCTTCCGCAAGCCGATTTACCACGAACGCTTGTTCGAGACCCTCAACTGCCTGTTTCCGTTACCGCGGGTGCAGGCCGTCAAATGCTGAATCGCTCCTGTTTAGTGAATACGCCCAAGCACCATGATCCAGCGCTTGGGCGTATTCATTTGCACGCGTTCATTTAGAGTTGATAACTGGAGCTGAGCGGACACGCGACCGGCGGTTGTGGCTGTCCAATGCCTCGTCGGACATCGGCTTGGCAACCCCAAGGCAAAGTTGTAGTCATGCGCATCACCAAAACGCGGGTCCAGCGCGGCGGAGGACAACCGTGAATCCACTATCGGCTGCTGGTTGAACCAGGTACGCGCGGCATTAATCACGACATAGAGTTGTAGCAAGCGTTCCCAGGAACGGCGATCCCTTCTGCTCAACTCCACCACACCGAAAATATCTTAAGTTCCAAGAAGACTTTTCATCCGTTGGCGAGATAACAGAGCATCCGGACCAACACAACAACCCTGAACTTGGTATTAACAACTTATATAACAGCCACTCCACCCCAAACTAAGCAATCCAAAGGATATAACCAAAAATCCAATAAAATCAGTCTCATAAAAACAGCCAAAGCTTTATAAAAATCACCTCAGCTAGTTGACCACCTAACAACAGCAGCCATTCAAGCAGTTAGAATACGCACAACAAAAAAACCTCAATCTCTGTAAACACTGAATTAAAATTTCAAACATAGATTTTCTTTTGCGTACATAGTCGCAACCCACAGTTATGCACCGCAGAAAATTCGTCAGGCATGCTTACGGCATACTAGGCGGCCTTTCCCCTCAAGGAATTTGCCATGCCTGCTCCCGCCTGGTGGCTGCTAACCCTGCCACTCATCGCTGGCGCCTTTCTGCCGCTGCAAGCCGGTATCAATGGCCAGTTAGCCAAACAGGTATCCAGTGTGCTGGCCGCAGCGCTGATTTCCTTTCTGATTGGCTCGTTGGCGCTGCTGTTGCTAGTACTGATGCAACGCGAGGTGCCAACCCTGGCGGCCCTCAAAGGGCTGACCTGGTGGCATTGGAGCGGTGGCCTGCTCGGAGCGTTCTTTATCACCACCGCCGCCTTCACCGGCCCACGGATCGGCGCCTTGCTGTTTATGACGCTGGTGCTGGCCGGGCAGCTCGGCATGGCGCTGCTACTCGATCACTTCGGCTGGGCAGGCTTTCGCGAGACGCCAGTGGGCTTAGGCAAGATCGCCGGGCTGCTACTGATCGTCGTCGGCATCTGGTTGATTCGTCGCGGCTGACCGCAACAAAAGATGGCGCTTTGACAGCGCCGACCTAAGCTCAATTCATGCCGTACTTTTGGTCACAACGCATGACCGACGCCGACCTCCCCCGCGCACCGAACGCCTTCCGCCTCTGGCGCGAGGCCCAGCACACCCAATCACGGACGCGCCTAGGCGGCATCTATTACCTGCTGGCCTGGCTGCTGGTCTGGGGCTTCAGCGCCGCGCCGGGCGCGCACTTGTTGCTGGGCCTGGGCACCACGGCCTTCTTCAGCCTGATTCTGATCCTGCGCTGGCTGCACCGGCTGCCCGCCGGGCATGCAGAAAGCGATCTGCGCCGCTGGCTGGACCTGCAAGCCTGGCTGGTCTGCGGCAACGCCCTGGGCTGGGGCTTAGTTCAGGCCTGGACCCTGCAGACCATTGACTTCGCCCCCTCGCAGTCGATCGCCGCCATCAGCACCATCGCCATCAGTGCGGCGATGGCCTTCACCTTCTCGATGGATCGCAGCCGCGGTGCCCTGGCCATCCTGCTGCTCTATCTGCCAGGGCTCGCGGTGCTCCTGCCGGATGCCGCGGCGCACCTCGGCGAGCTGGCGACCCTGGCCCTCTACCTCAGCTACCTGCTGCTGGCCCAGAGCCGCAGCCACCGCGAATACTGCAACACCCTGGACCTGGAACTGCAACTGCTGGAGCAGCGCGAGCGGATGGAAGCGCTGGGCCACACCGACGGCCTGACCCAGCTGGGCAACCGCCATCGGTTCAACAGCCTGTTCCCGGCCTTGCTGGCCAACGCCCTGCGCCACGGCAGCCCGCTGTCGCTGGTGCTGCTGGATATCGACTTCTTCAAGAAGGTCAACGACGAGTACGGTCACGCGGTGGGCGACGAATGCCTGCGCGCCTTCGCCGAGCGCATGTGCCGGGCGTTCCGCCGCGACAGCGATGCCCTGCTGCGTCTGGGCGGCGAGGAGTTCGGCGTGCTGATGCCGGACACCCCCCTGGAACAGGCCCGGCAACTGGCGGAAAGCTTCCGCGCCGAGCTCGCCGCCAGCGGCTTCAGTTGCCAGCAGCAGTGGATGCCGCTGACCGCCAGCCTCGGCGTCGGCACCTACGACCCACTGCGCGGCGGCAGCGCCGAAGCCCTCTACAAGCGGGTCGACGACGCCCTCTACCGGGCCAAGGAAGCCGGCCGCGACCGCCTGGTGCTGGCTCAGCCAGAAGGCTAGTGGCCAGTACGGCTAGTTGGTTAACTCAAGTTCGGATGCCTGGAGTTCTGAGACAAGGCGCCGCGACGAGTCATAGCTGGGCTATGGCGAGGAGCGGCAACGCAGCATCGGAGCTTCAGGCGCCGAAATTGACTAATTGAACTAGCCACACAGGCCACTGGGCCGCACCCCGGCGGCTCAGAGGCGGAAACTGCCCATCTGCTGCGCCAGGTCATTCGCCAGACGGCGCAGCGTCTGGCAATCCTCGCGGCAAACCTGCACCTCGCCAGAGGTCGCGTGAGCCAGGTCGGCAATGCCCTGCACGTTGCGGTTGATCTCCTCGGTCACCGAGGACTGCTCTTCAGTCGCCGCCGCCACTTGCGTATTCATATCGCTGATTTTTTCGATCTGCTCGGTGATCGAGCCCAGCGCCTCGCCAGTGCGCTGGCTGGACTCAACGCCCGTGCCGGTCGCCGCTTGCCCCGCGTGCATGGAACTAACTGCGGTTTGCGCCCCGGTTTTTAGCCGCTGGATCATCTGCTGAATCTCACCGGTGGAAGCCTGAGTACGGCTGGCCAGGGTGCGCACCTCATCGGCGACCACGGCAAAACCACGGCCCATCTCGCCGGCCCGTGCCGCCTCGATCGCTGCGTTCAGGGCAAGCAAGTTGGTCTGCTCGGAAATCCCCCGGATCACCGAGAGCACCTGATCAATCGATGCGACCTCGTCAGCCAGTTCGCTAACCGCCCCAGCCGCGTGGCCGATATCGCCGGACATCTTCTTGATCTGCGCGATAGAGCTGCCCACCACCTGACGCGCCTGCACCGCCTCGTCACGCGCACTCTGCGAGGTACTCGCCGCACTGCTGGCGTTGCGCGCGATTTCCTGTACGGTCAGGCCCATCTCGTGCACCGCGGTGGCCACCATATCGGTCATTTCCTGTTGCTGGCCGGCACGCCCGGCGGTGTTCTCCACCACCTGAGCCACTTGGCCGACGGCCGTGCCCAGCCGCTCGCTGGTGGCCAGCACGGCACCGATCAGCTCCCGCTGGCTGCCGATAAAACGGTTGAAACCGCGCGCCAGATCGCCCAGTTCATCCGCGCGCGACTCATCCAAACGCCGCGTCAGATCGCCACCGCCGCCGCCAATCTCTACCAACGCCGCGGTGACCTGGCGAATCGGCCGCACCAAACCACGGGCCAGCAACACCACCAAGCCGAGCGAGAACAACGCCACCACCAGGCCAATCAGGCTGCTGGTCAGCAGCGCCTGGCGTGCTTCGGCGTAAATTTCCGCCTCTGGCACCTCGCTCACCAACAGCCAACCGAGGCTCTTCAAGGGTTTAGCCAGGGCTAGGTAGGCCTCGCCATCACGCTCGAAATGCACCGCTTTGCCCTTGCTGGCGAGCAGTTCGCGGGCGGCGTCTGCGCCGAGCAAATCACGCAACTCACGACTGTCGTTGAACTCGGATTGCGCATGCACCTTGACCCGGCCATCGGCGCTGATCAGGAAGATCCGCCCGCTTTCACCGAAGCGAAAGTTGCGTACCAATTCCGACATGGCGTCCAGGTCAAAACCCAAGCCTGCGATCCCCAGGGTCTTGCCGCCCAGGCTGATGCGCTGGTTGATAAACAGGGTTGGCAGGTGAGTAGACTTGTCCGTGTCGATAACCACCGCACGGTTTTCGCCGCCATCGACAAAACTATAGAACCACGCATTTTCCGTCGGCCCGCGGGTCAAAGTGCGGTCCAGCTTTTTGTCGGTGAAGTAATGGCCGCTGTCCAGGCCGACGATAAACGTCGTCAAGGCCTGCTGCTGGCTCTGCACACTTTTCAGGTAACGCAGAAAAGCCTCCTGCTGCGCCGGATCTTCGCCGCCGGCCAGCCACTCCTGCACCATGCTGTTCTCGGCGATGCCGCGGGCGGCGGTCAACGGCTCGGTGAGGATCCGCTCAAGATCATTACCGATTACCGCCACACTGGCTGGCAAAGCCTGTTCGACCAGTGCCCGCTCGGCCAGGCGGTTGACCACCACCGTATAAATGCCGACCACGATCAGGATGCTGGCGAGCAGTGCCGCCCCCATGCTGAGGATCAGCTGCCACTGAATACTGCGTTGCCAGAGGCGCATGGAGAGTTACCTTTATCCGGAAAAAGTCGCGGCTGATTGTATACAAAACAACCATAAATACTGCTGTTTTGTGACCGCCGCTCCGAGTTATCGACCAGAGGCTATAGGGGCTTGAGAGATGTTTTACATTGTGCACAATAGCTGTACGAGCGTACCGGAAAAGCCAAAGCACCATTAGCCTCCTCGCTTAGAAGAAGCGACAAACGCAGGCCCTGAAGCGAGCCGAAAAAGTGCGACAAGGGGCTAATGCTGTTCAGTTAAGCGTCGGACAACTGTGCCGGCACTCTGTAAATCCGTAGATACTCTGTTGGACGTCAAGCTTCAGCCAGATGGATTTTGCTGAATAGCTTGCTGGAGTCGAAGGGTTCGCCCAGTTGGATGCAAGCCCAAAGCCCGGTCAGGTACTTGCGCATGACGGCGCATACGGCCTGTATTTTCTTTTTGCCACGGCGTTGTAGGGACAGGTAGAAGGCCTTGGCGTTTGGGTCATGTCGTACCGCGCTCAGTGCCGGCATGTAGAGGGCGCTTCGTAGATAGGCATTACCCGCCTTGCTCAGCCGTGAAGCCTTATTGACGCTACTGCCCGATTGGCACAGGCGGATATCTAGCCCGGCATAGCGACTGACTTGCGGCGCCTTCAGATGCTGGGGCAGGACACTGAGTTCAGCCAGTAACGCAATAGCACTGGCAACGCCAACACCTTTGGCTGCCAGCAGATGCTGAAACTGACTGTTCAACACGGCGTCCTCGGCAATCAGGCGCTGTGCAGCGTTGCTGAGTCGCTCGATGCGCTGATCCAGCCTCTCGACCGCTTCAACTTCGTCTTCAATCAGCAGCGCCAGCGTGTCACGTTTGGAGCGCAAGGCGTGCAGGCGGTTCTTGGCTTGTGTACGGGTCGCGGTCAGCCGATTGATTTGTCGGCCGATGTCACGCAGCGCCATACGGAGGGTATCCGGCGCAGTCCAAGGGGCTGGCGTCATCCGCTCGGCGTACTCGGCCAGGAGGGCCGCGTCTAGCGGGTCGGTCTTGCTTTGCGCCAACTTGAGTTGGGCAAAGTGGTGGAAGCTTTTGGGGTTGATGACAGACACGACGATCCCGGCCTTGCTCAAGGCAACGGCCAAGTCCAAGTAGTAAACGCCGGTGGCCTCCATCACGACTTGGACGGCTTCTAGCGCTTTAATCCGCTCCACCGCCTGGGCGTGCCCCTCGGGCGTTTGCTGGATGTCCAGCTTGCCCCGCGTGCGACCACCCTTTCGCCATGCCAAGACAACTGTCTTGGCACCCACATCCACACCGACAAATACGCTCATTGATTTCATCTCGCCCGGCATTTGAGCAACAATAGCTACCGGTTCCCCGACCTCGCACTTCTTGCCGCTGCAACCTTGTGATGCGAAGTCCACCTCAATGAGCTGGCTTCCAGATACTCCACGCGGTGGGCAATGAGGCGGGGGGCCAATCTACGGACGAGGTTGAGTGTGAACTCACCTCCAGGTTGGAACGGCCTCCCCAGTAACTGCTTCTCTGCGTCAAGCGCAGGGCCTGAAAGGCTAACCCGGTTGACGGAAAACAACATACAAGGTTGGCGCTGAGCCAAAGGCGATGCCCAACAACCGGCCTGCAAGGCCGGGCTGCCAAACGCGGGACCGAGCATAGGGAGTCGCGGGCGACTCCTTGTTGGGCATCACTGCGCTCAGCGCCAACCTACGGCTGCCTCCTGTCTGCGAGTTGTCCCTAATTGAACGACAACGGGCCCCTTGACGCGGACTGTATGTATTGAGGCCGCGTGTCAGCGCAGGTTCCGGGCCTGCAGCTGCCCTTGTTGCAGGGTCCAGGTCAGCAGTTGCCCGGCGAGCGCATTGCTGGCCAGGCCGAACGCCGTGACCACATCCGCGACTTGCGCGCTGCTGGACGCCTGACGCGTCTCAAAGCGCTGCATCGCGACGATCTTGCGGGTAGCGCTTTGCACCAGCCGCACATCCAGACGGATCACCACCTCGGGCTGCCCGGTGCGGTATTCGCTCTGAAACGCCCGCAGGTCGCTGAGCAGTTCCAGATCGGCCTGAAGTTGCGTGTCGTCACTGCTGAGCGAGGTGATCCGGCCATCGGCCTGGAAGGCTTCGATCAGACGGTCGCGCAGCAGCACCGGGCCGGCATCGCTCCAGCGGGCGCCCTTGTAGCTGCTGATCAGGCTGCCTTCGGGTAGCACCGCGATGCGCGAGTTATCCAGCACCTGGTTAGCCTGCGGTTTGGCGACGCGCAAAGACCAATCGACAGCAGTGCCGCTGTTGGTCTGGCGGCTAACACTACCAGGCAACAGGTACACATCGTTCGGCTCGGCATGTGGCAGCAGCGAGCAACCCGACAGCAGGCCCAACAGCGCACTCGCGCAGAGCAAACGCAAACGGCAGCACAAACGAAGCGGCTGCAGGGATGGCCTCATGGCTCAAACTCCTTGGTCTTGTCGCCGCCGAGCAGGTAACTCGCCGGGTCTTCTTCGAGCCGACGCGTAATCGAGCGCAGCCCACTGAGGGTTTCCCGCAGCTCACTGACCGCCGGGCCGATTTCACTCAAGCCCTGAACACCCGCGTTGAGCGAGTCATGGTTGTCGTTCAGCAAGTGGGCAATGTTGCGGCTGGCCCGTTCCAGTGCGGCCATCGCCTGCTGCGCGCCGTCGAACGCCCCCTTGCCCTGCTTGTCCAGCAAGCCATTGGCTGTGCGCATCAATTGCGCACTCTGCTCGAGGGTCAGACTGGCTTGTTTACTGGCGCTGGCCAACTGCTGCACCATCTCGCGAATATCGTTGCGCTGCTCGGCGAGCACCCCGGTCGCCAGATCCAGATGCTCCAGGGTTCGGCTGATACGCGCGGCATTCTCCGGGGAGAGCATCTGGTTAGCGCTATCGACGAATTTATTGATGTTGGTCAGCAGGTCTTCGCCATTGGCCAGCAGCGTGCTGATCGGCGACGGGTCGGCGACGATCACCGCCACCTCGCCATTTTCGCTCTCCAGCTTTGGGCTATCTGGCGAACCGCTGTGCAGCTGGATAAATGCGCCACCGGTGATGCCGGTCAGCGCCAGTTTGGCCCGCGTGTTCTGCTTGACCGGCGTATCGCCAGCCAGCCGCACGCGCGCCCGCACCTTACGCGGGTCCTTCGGGTCGAGCTTGAGCTGGACGACATCGCCGACCTTGATCCCGCTGTACTGCACCGCACTGCCTTTCGACAGACCAGTCACCGCCTCGTTGAAGACGATGTCGTAGAGGGTGAACTCGCTGTCCGCGCTGGACTTGGTCAGCCATAAGCCGAACAACAACGCAGCGGCCACCACCAGCACGGTGAACAGGCCGATCAATACATGATGGGCACGGGTTTCCATATCAAAGAGTCTCCGGCAGACGTTCGCCCGCCTGCTGGGCCGCACGGCCGCGCGGACCGTGGAAATAGGCGTGCACCCAGGCATCGTCAGCGGCCGCCACCGTCTCAAGGCTACCGACTACCAGCACGCGTTTTTGTGAGAGCACCGCGACCCGGTCGCAAATGGTGTAGAGCGTATCGAGGTCGTGGGTCACGAGAAAAACCGTAAGGCCGAGTGCATCGCGCAGGGTCAAAAGCAACTGATCGAAAGCCGCCGCGCTGATCGGATCGAGGCCGGCGGTCGGCTCATCGAGAAACAGAATTTCCGGGTCCAGGGCCAACGCGCGGGCCAGCGCAGCGCGCTTGACCATGCCACCGGACAACGAGTCGGGATATTTATTCGCGGCACTGGCAGGCAAACCGACCAGCGCCAACTTCACCCCGGCCAAGTGCTCGGCGTCGGCGCGGCTGAGCCCGGCATGCTCGATCAGCGGCAGGGCGATGTTCTCCGTCACGGTCAGCGAGGAAAACAACGCGCCGGCCTGGAACAGCACGCCGAAGCGGCGCTCCAGTTGCGAGCGGCGCCCGATTGACAGGCTCAACAAATCCTCACCGAACACCTGCACGCTGCCGAAAGTCGGGCGCCGCAGACCGACGATGGTGCGCAGCAGCACCGACTTGCCGGTACCCGAGCCACCGACCACGCCGAGTATCTCGCCGCGCTGGACATCCAGATCGAGGTGCTCATGCACCGCCTGCGCGCCAAAGCGGTTGCTCAGGTCGCGCACTTGGATAATCGCCTCGCGGGCAACTGCGGGACTCGTGCTCACCAGCCCATCTCCATGAAGAACAACGCAGCGACGGCGTCCAGCAGGATCACCACGAAGATCGACTGCACCACGCTGGAGGTGGTGTGGTCGCCGACCGATTTAGCGCTGCCACTGACTTTGAAGCCCTCCAGGCAACCGATTACCGCAATCAGGAAGGCAAATACCGGCGCCTTGGCCAAGCCGACGATGAAATGCCGGACATCGATATCGCGTTGCAGGATCGACATGAACATCGCCGGCGAAATATCCAGCGCCAGAACGCAAACCACGGCGCCACCGATGATCCCCGCGAACATGGCCAGAAACGTCAGGATCGGCAGCGTCACCAGCATCGCCAGCACCCGCGGCAGTACCAGCAGCTCGATTGGATTAAGGCCCAGAGTGCGGATCGCGTCGATTTCCTCGTTGGCCTTCATCGAACCGATCTGCGCGGTAAAGGCGCTGGCGGTGCGCCCGGCCATCAGGATCGCCGTGAGCAGCACGCCAAATTCACGGAGAAAGGCGAAGGCCACCAGATCGACGGTATAAATGCTGGCACCGAACTCAGCCAGCACCGTGGCGCCGAGAAACGCCACCACCGCACCGACCAGAAAGGTCAGCAGCACAACGATGGGCACGGCATCCAGCCCGGTCTGCTCAATGTTCGCGACCAGCGAGGTAACCCGCCAGCTACGCGGCCGGAACAGACTGAGCGCCAGGGTTTCCAAGGTCAGGCCGATAAAGGCCAGCAGCGCAATGATCTGCCGCCAGATGGCTTCGACCGCACTGCCAATGTGGGCCAGCAATTCGATCAAAACCGAACCGTGTTTGGGCTTTTCCGGTTTGCAATATTCCGTCAGTGCGCTGCCAACCGTATGCAGCAAAGCGCGCCGTGCAGCGGCCAGCCCCGGCGCACTGCTCGCCAGGCTCTGCAAACGCTCAGCCCCGAGCAGCTCAGCCAACAGCGCCGCGCCAGCGGTATCCAGCGCACCGAGGCCATCGAGAACCACCTGAGTACCAGCGTCGAGACCCGAGCGAATTTCGGCGACTTCGCGGGCAAGGTCGGTGTAATACGGCAGGGTCCAGTCCCCGGAGATAAACAAACTCGGCGGGGTAGCTGAGGCTTCCAGGCGGGCGCTTCCTGCTTGCGGCACTGTAGTCATAGGTAGGCAGCTTACTATTCTTTCTCGGCCAGGAAATACGACGGTGTTTCAGCAAACGCTTGGGGTGGCGGTGTTCGCTGCATTTGGAGCCTAGCGCGATGCTGCACCAGACACGTTTCAGTCAAGCACACTGAACTCGACCCGCACCGTTTGCCCGGACTTGTCGAGCACGCGGAGGTGGGTTGGCGCGTAGGTTGGTGCTGAGCCAAAGGCGATGCCCAACAACCGGCCTGCAAGGCCGGGCTTCCAAGCGCGAGATCGGGCAAAGGGAGTCGCGGAGCGACTCCTTGTTGGGCATCACTGCGTTCAGCGCCAACCTTGTGTTGCCTAGCCGATAGCGGCCTCTGCGCTCAAGGGTTGGTTGTCAGCATGGGCGGCCCATCTATGCTTAAGCCGTCGCGGTCTCTCGCCGCAGTCCTTTCTGGTTAAAGGAGCGCCGTCATGGAGCAAAAAATCCCTGTCCACGCCAACCCCGGCATGAAATTGCGTGGGGTGAATCTGGGCGGCTGGCTGGTTCTGGAGAAATGGATGACCCCCAGCCTGTTCGAAGGGTTGCAGGCCGTCGATGAAACCACTTGGTGTGCCGAGATGGGCGCACAGGCCACGGCAAAACTACAGCAGCACTGGAACAGCTTTATCAGCCGCGAGGACTTTGTCTGGCTGCACGAGCGCGGCATCAATGCCGTGCGCATTCCAGTCGGCCACTGGATATTCGGCCCGGATTACCCCTATCACCGCAGCTATGGCGAGAGCCGCTACCCCTTTGTCGAAGGCGGGCTCGAGGTACTCGACCGGGCGTTCGCCTGGGCGGAAGAACTCCAGCTGAAGATTGTCCTGGATCTGCATGCCGCCCCCGGCTGCCAGAACGGCTTCGATAACGGCGGAATCAAGGATGTCTGCGAATGGCACACCCAGGCGCAATACCGCGAGCACTCGCTGAAGGTGCTGGAGCGCCTGGCCGAGCGCTACCACGGCCAGCCCAGCCTGCATGCCATCGAGGTCCTCAACGAACCGCGCTGGGACGTGCCGACCGAGTACCTGAAGAGCTACAACCTCGACGCCTACCAGCGCATCCGCCGGTACTGCAAGGCCGACCGGGTCAGCGTGGTCTTCCATGACGGCTTCCGCTCCTTCGAGGAGTACCTGGGTTTTATGCAGCCGCCGGAATTCGCCAACGTGGTGTTTGATATCCATCGCTACCAGTGCTTTGAGCGCGGTGACATTGACAGCGATATCTACACGCACCTGCATAAAGCCAGCGGCCAGTGGAAAGCCGAAGCCGATGCGCTCATCGAGCAACTGGGGATACCGGCGTATTGCGCCGAGTGGAGCCTGGGCCTCGACCTGAAAGTGGTCTCGCTCTGGGCAGAAGGGCCGTTCAACCACGCCCTGGAGAGCATGGACAGCTTCCAGCAAGACACCGCGTATCGTGGCTATGCCGCCGCCCAGTTGCTGACCTTCGAGAAATACCTGGGCTGGTTCTTCTGGAGTTATAAAACCGAAACCACGCCGGCCTGGTGTTTTCGCGAATGCGTCCAGCGCGGCTGGTTGCCCTCAAGTTTCTCTTAGCGCGTAGACCGGCGCGCTGCTGCTGAGGAACTTCTCTTGCGGCAGGCGATTGAGCAGCAGTTTGCGCTGGTAGTAAGGCTCAAGGCCGGTATGAAAACTGATAGCCAGCAGCGTCGCGCTGGGCAGTTCGCGGTGCAGCATGTCCATCATGCTTTCCTCGCCCTTGGGGTCAAAGGCATTGGTCGCCTCTTCGATGAACACCCAGGCCGGCTGCTGCAGGAACAGCCGGGCAATGCCGAGGCGTTGCTGCACACGCAGCGGCAACACGCGATCCCAGTTATCGACCTCGCCCAGGCGCGACGCCAGCCAGGCAATCCCAGCGCATTCCAGGGCTTGCTGCATGGCACTGGCAGCGAAGGTATCCGCCGGCAGCGGATAACTCAGCACCGACTGCAAGCTGCTGAACGGCAGAAATGGCCGCTGCGGCAGAAAACTGATCGCCTGCCCCGCCGGCAGCCAGACCTTGCCATGCCCCCACGGCCACAAGCCTGCCAGCACTTTGAACAGGCTGGTGGTGACCGCCGGATCGCCGGCAATCAGCACCCGCTCGCCACGCTGGATGACCGTGTTGAGACCCTCGATCAGAATCTGCCCGTCTGGGTTGGCGATGCACAGATCGCGCAGCACCAGCTCGGCCCGGTTCGACTGCACCAGGTTGATGCGATGCTCTTGCGGCTTGGCTACCTGCTCTTCGAGTCGCAGCAGGTCGTTGTAGAGGCTCATCACCCGATCCGCGGAAGCCCGGCAGCGTGCCAGCTCGGCGAGGTTATCGATCGGCCAGGAGAGTGCCGAGGTCACCTGCTGGAAGGCTTGCGCGGACTGCATCAACACCCCCAGGGTCATGCTGCCGGCAATGTACTGGGGTGCCACGACCAGGATCGGGAATACCGGCAACAGCACACCGTAGCCCGAAGAAAACGACACAATCCCCAGGTAGCCGAGGGTCTGGCGATACCAGCGGCGGCCCAACTCGGCGAAATAAGCCGTAGAGTTCTGCCGCTCGACCCCTTCGCCACGCATCAGCGCAATCGACTCGGAACACTCCCGTGAATGCGCCAGCCCAAAGCGGAAATTCGCCTCCGCGGTTTGTAGCTTGTTGGTCGCATTGATCAACGGACGCCCGAGCAGCATGCCGAACAACGTGCCGGCGCCGGCGTAAGCAAACGCCAGGATCACCATGTAACCCGGCACCAACAGGGAGGTCCCGGGTAAGTGGGCACTGCCGGTAACTGCCAGCAGAATGTCGACAAAACTACCGAAAATCAGCAGCGAATAGACCAGTGAGTGAGTCAGGGCGATCGCGCTTTCGGTGACGACGCGGATATCTTCAGCGATACGTCCATCGGGGTTGTCATGCTCACCTTCGGTCAGCTGCAACTGGTAGTGATGCCCGTGCGCCATCCATCGGTCGAGGACCTTTGCCGTCAGCCACCTGCGCCAGTCCAGCTGTAGCCAGCGCTTGGCCTGCATATGCAGCGCCGTAACGCCAATGGTCAGCAGGAGGATCACCGCGAAGGTGCCGAGCTGCAACAGAAAGCGGCTTAACGACCTATCTTCCAGGGCATCGAAGAGCGCGCGACTCCAGTAATTCATCCAGATCACCAGGCTGACCTGGGCCAGGGTGAGCAGCAGCAGTGCCAGGATGAAACCGCGCACCTTCCACTTCCCGGCAGAGTTCCAATACGGCACGACCAGTCGCAGGAACAGCCAGCGCGGCCTCGGCGGTTGCCGCAGCTCAGCCGGCCCAGCCATTTACTCGGTCCCCCGCGCGGCGGCTGACGGTCGGCACAATTGCGCCACCAACAACAGACGGGTATGCGTACCACCACTATCTACCGCCAGAGAAATCATCAAACCCCCTATTGCTCGAGGTCGAAAACCTTAGGTTGCTCAGCGAATTCCGGGGAGCCCGTTGTCCATCCTACGAAACTATTCTTTCTCGGCCAGGGATATAGCCGCGGGGCGCAGCGGCGGTGTGTGCAAGCAAACGCGGGCCGCTGACGGTGTTTGCTGCACGTTGAACCCAGCGCGAAGCGGGGCCATAAGGTTCAGTCAAGCACATTGAACTCGATCCGTGCAGTTTGCCCGGACTCGTCGAGCACGCTGAGTTGATAACGGCCGCTGCGCTCGAGGGGTTGGTTGATTGCAGTTTCCGCCGCGCTATCGGCCAGCGGTGCGCCGTTCAGGAACCACCAGCGGTGGCCGCCACCACCCAAGGCAGTGAGTTTCAGCCGCAGAGGTTCGGCGCTGGCGGCCGGCCGGCGCAGGCTATCGCCTTCGCGTACGCCGACGATGGACAGCGGTGCCACTGCCGGCGGCAGTTGCGCCGGGCAGCTTGGGTCCAGCGCCGGCAGACGAGCGGCACGCCGTTCGCGACGCGGCAGCCAGGGTTCCAGCGGCGCCGGCCAGAACGCCAGCTCATGAGGCGTGGCAGCGGGGCAACTGGCGTCCACGCGCAGGCCTTTCGGGTTGAGCCAGACTTTTTGCAGCAGGCCCAAGCCCAGCGGCTGATCCTCGGCCTGCAAGGTCGGCGGCGTAGTGCCGTCGAGCGTCCAGGCGAAACGCTGGCATCGGCAATTCGGATCGCCCTTGAGCAGCGGCTGGCCGAGTGGCCAACAGATCGCCGCCACACCGATGCTCTGCGGCACCACGTCCACGGGCGCCGCGATGCCGCGCTGGCTGTCGCGGTTGACCAGTAGATCGTGCACCTGCAGCAGCAATGGAGCTGCCGAGGCCAGGCCGAATTGACCGGGCACTGGGGTGCCGTCCGGACGACCGATCCAGATACCGATCAAATAGCGCGGACCGACGCCAATCGCCCAGGCATCGCGAAAGCCGTAACTGGTGCCGGTCTTCCAGGCCAGCACCGGCCGCTGTACCAGTTGCGCGCGCGGGTCGCGATCCGGGCGGGCCTGGCCACTGAGAATCCGTCGGACGATCCAGGCTGCACCAGGTGACAGCAGGCGCCGCTCGCTCAAGCCGTCCTCGGGTTGAAAGCGCAGCCGCGCGGTTTTGCCGGCGCGGGCGAAGGCGCTGTAGCCCGTGACCAACTCATCCAGACGACTACCGGCGCCCCCCAGGATCAACGCCAGATTCGGCTCGGCCAACGGCGGCAGCGCCAGAGGCACGCCGGCGCCGCGCAATTCGCCGGCAAAGCGCTTCGGCCCGTAGGCTTCGAGCAACTGTACTGCTGGCAAGTTGAGCGAAGTGGCCAACGCCTCGCTGGCCGACACCGCGCCGGTAAAGCCGCTGGAGAAGTTGCCAGGGCGGTAGTCGCCGTAACGCCGCGGTACGTCCTGTAACAGCGATTCGGAGTGGATCAACCCGGCGTCCAGGGCCATGCCGTAGAGAAAGGGTTTCAGCGTCGAACCGGGCGAGCGTTGGGCGCTGACCATATCGACATGACCGAAGCGGCGCTGATCGCCGATATCCACCGACCCCAAATAGGCGCGCACCGCCATGCTCTCGTGCTCGACCACCAGAATCGCCGCCGAGGTGTGCTCCGGCAGGCGCGCGCGCCAGCCAAGCAACAAATCTTCCAAGCGCCGCTGCAAGGCGGCATCGAGGGTGGTGCGAATCAAGGGTGGGCTATCCGCTTTATTCAGCCGCCGCGCCAGCAACGGCGCCAGGCGTGGTTCCTGGCGAGGAGCCAGCAGCACCGGCTCTTCCAGGGCCTCCCTGACCGCCAGCTTTGGCCACACCTCGAACTCGGCGACACGCTTGAGCACTTTATCGCGCGCCGCCTGCGCACGCTCGGGGTGCCGATCCGGGCGCAGGCGGCTGGGCGCCTGTGGCAACACCGCGAGCAAGGCCGCTTCACCACGGCTCAGCTGCGACGGCGGCTTGCCGAGGTAAGCCCAACTGGCTGCCGCAACACCTTGAAGCGTGCCACCGAAGGGCGCGCGATTGAGGTAGAGGGTGAGGATTTGCGTTTTCGACAGGTGCCATTCCAACTGCGCGGTGCGCCACAGCTGACGCAGTTTGCCGGCAAAGGTTCGCGAATGCGGATCGAGCAGCCGCGCGACCTGCATCGACAACGTACTGCCGCCCGACAACACGCGCCCACCGCTGAGGTTCTGCCAAGCCGCACGCAACAACGCCAGCGGATTAACCCCCGGGTGCTGATAGAACCAGCGGTCCTCGTAGGTCAGCAGCGCCTCCAGGTAATAAGGCGAAACTTCCTCGGGTGTGATCGGGTAACGCCAAACACCCTCGGCATCGGCAAAACGCCAGAGGGGCGTGCCGTCTTCGGCCAACACCACACGGGCCAGGTCATCGCCGGGCAACTGCAGCGGGAACAGCCTATCTGCCGACCAAAGCAGCACCACCAGAAGCAAAGGCGTAGCAATCCAGGGCCGCCGCAGCCAGGACCAAAGCCTGGCCAAGCGTGCATGGAAAACGTGGAGAAAAGGCGGGATAACCGGCATCAAAGGTTGCTGTCCGACGGAGCACGGCGGACAGCATAAGGGAGCGCGCCGCGGCCGAACACCCAATGCGCCGCCCGGCCCTGGCGCGGGGGCTGGATGTTGCAGAAGGCCGCCTGCCCATTGGCACCCGTAACGCGCGCGGCGCCGACCCGATTCGACTTGAACGGGTCGCCCTGCGCGACCGCGCCGATGCACAGATGCACAGATGCACGGTGCCTTGGCCGCCTAGGGCGGCATCGCCGGCGACCTGCTGGTCATGAGCAAAGGTCTGGTCGCTGCGGCAGGCGAGCGTGAGGAAAACGCTGCCACGCACCTGGAACAACGAGTGCGCCGCACACTGTTCGGTTACCTTACGGCGTCGCGAGCTCCGTCCGCCTGATCGGCTAGCGCGCAATGCCTTCGAGCAGCGCCACGGGCGGCAGAATTTATGACACCAGAGCCCTGCCTAAACTGCAGCGCCGGCACCGATCCGCAGCACGCCCACAACACTCACCACCCAGGAATTCAGCATGCAGGTAGAAGGCTTTTTCGATTGGCTCGGCCAAGCACTTGGCGCCGTGATCCGTTTTATCGTCGAAGGACTGAGTGGCTTTCTGCACCTGATTGGCAACGCCGGCAGCCAGTTTATCAATGGCCTATCGCGCGCACTGGGCATCACACCATCGCTGCTCAGCATTGTCGCGTTGGTGCTCGGACTCCTCCTGGTGTTCAACGCCGGGCGCGCCTTCATCCGCCGCTCGTTCCTCGTGGGCACGCTTATGTTGCTGCTCGGGCTGTGGTTGCTGAGCTTGATCATCAGCTGATCGCCCTTGGATCGTTCCCACGCTCCGCGTGGGAATGCAGCCCAAGACGCTCCGCATCTGCCAACAGCGGACGCAGAGCGTCCGAGGCGGGGTTCCCACGCGGGAGCGTGGGAACCATCAATTAGCTGACTGTCCTTTGATCGTTCCCACGCTCCGCGTGGGAATGCAGCCCAAGACGCTCCGCGTCTGCCAACAGCGGACGCAGAGCGTCCGAGGCGGGGTTCCCACGCGGGAGCGTGGGAACCATCAATAATCAACCAGGCTTATCGGCCCTTTATCACCAGAGTTGCCGGGGTTTCACCGAGTGCCTGCCAGTTCGGACGGTACATCGACTCCACTTGCGGCGGCGGCACGCGGTAGCGGCCGGGGGTCACGGCGCGGGCCAGGTAGAGCAGGTGGGTAGTGCCATATTCGCCCACATCCAGCGCGGCGACATAACGGTCGTCACGGAACTCCTGGTGTTTCAGGTTGGCGTTCTGCATGGACTGCTGCCATTCCTTCACCGCACTGCTGGCGTCGGCCAGGCTGGCGGCGCTCTGGGCAAGGTTCTGGTTTTCCAGCTCCAGGCCGGCTGGCAGCAGGTCTACCACCAGGGCATCCGGCACGCGCTGCTTGGCTTCCACGGCGAGATGCACCAACACCAGTTCGCCACTCTCCAGCGCCGCCAGATCCAGCGGCTCGCCATCCATGCCTAAGTACTCGCGGCGGATGCTGAGATTCTCGCCACCGGCAGCCGGTGCGGCCAACGGATAACCGGAGAGTGTAAGTCGCTGGTAGAGCGGCTCGCTGCCACCGTTGCGCAACGTCAGCGGCGCGGCCAGCCCCGCACCCTCCAGCTTCAGCGCCGGTTGGGCGGTGCTCAACTCGCGCACCACCCCAGCCGTGCTCAACTCTGCCGTCCAGTCGCGTTCAGGCTTGCTCAGCAAGCCGCGGCCCGCCAGGTAGAGCGAGTTGCGTTCCTGGGTCGAGAGGTACTGATTTGCCGCCAGCTCATCCGCTAGGGCGAACAGCCTTTCCTCGCGGCTGTTCGCCGCCAGGTCGTTCTCCTCCAGCAGGGCCAGGATCAGCGCCTGATCACGCAGCGGGCTGCCGTAGTCCGCCAGCCAGTCATCGGCTTTCCGCGCACGCATCAAGCCCGCCGCCAGGGCGTCGTCGGCGCGCGGCTGGTCGCCCATCTGCTTGAGGGCTACCGCCAGCTGTACCAACGGCAGGCCGGACAAGGCGTCGGCGCGTCGTTCAAACAGCGTGCGCAAAGCCCCCAGCGGCGCCTGTTGGCTGCGCGCCAGCACATAACCGGCGTAAGCTTGCACGGCGAAGCGGGTGTGATCGGCGTTTTCGCTATAGCTGACCTCGATCAGGCTACGCTCCTGCAAGTAACGCAACAGCCGCTCGCTGGCCTTTTTCAGCGCCTCTGGCGGCACGGCGAAACCTTGCTCGCGGGCCCGCAGGAGGAAGTCGGTGACGTAAGCGGTCAGCCAATATTCCTCATCGCCGTCGGCCCCCCACAGACCGAAGCTGCCGTTATAGCGCTGCATCCCGAGCAGGCGTTCGATGCCCAGTTCGATCGATTTGCGCCGCTGTTCATCCGGCTCGCCAATCAGGCCGAGGCGTTTGAGGCTGGCGGCGTCGGCGTACAACGACGGGTACAGGCCACTGGTAGTTTGTTCCAGGCAACCATAGGGATAGGCCTTGAGCGCGCGAATCTGCTCGCCGAGGTTCAGCGGCGGGCGACTCGAGAGCGCCAACAGCCCCTCACGACTGGCCGGCTCGTAGGCATCGAGCGCACCGTCCGGCAGGCTCCAGGTTTCGCCTTTGAGCACCGCACGGAAGTGTTTGAGCAACGCCGGGTAAGCCGGACGAATGCCCAGCGTCCACTCGCGGGTAAACGGCGGCAGGTTTTCACCCGGTAGGTCCAAACCCTGCACCGTTACCTTGAAACGACCCTGTCCGTAACCACCCAGGGCCCGCACCGGAATGCGTAGGGTGATGCGTTGGCCTTTGCCCAATTGCACAGGCGCCACTTGCCCGCCGGCGCTTTGCGCCAAGTCCAGTTGACCTGCGGCGCTCAGTTGCACGTCCAGTTGCTGGGTTTTATCGGTGAGGTTGCTCAGGTCCAGTGCCAGCGTGGTTTCATCGCCACCGGCGAGGAAGCGCGGCGCCGACAGCTCGGCGATCAGCGGCGCCGCCACCACCGTTTTGCCCTCGGCCATGCCGTAGCGTTCATCCGTCCAGGCTTGCGCCATTAGCCGCAGCTCGCCGTTGAACTCGGGGATATCCAGGCTGACTTCACCTTCGCCCTGTTCGTTCAAGTTCAGCGGCTGGCTTTGCAAGGCGACGATGGTGATGCTGGTGTCCGGGCGTTTGCCGCCCTTGGCCAATGCCGCGTCACCGCCGAAGGCCAGGCTGGCCAAACGGCCCTGGCCGGCCTCGATCAGCTGACCATAGATATCCAGCTGGTCAACGCCGTAAGCCTTGCGCCCGAACAAGCTGGAGTACGGGTCCGGTGTCGGGTATTCGGTGATGTTGAGGATGCCGACATCCACCGCCGCGACCAGCACTTGCACCTGTTTCGGCACGCTGCCATCGGCATTCTTCGCCTGCACTTTGACCGTCAACGGCTGCTTGGGCCGCATTTTCTCCGGCGCCGTCAACGTCAGCGCCAGCTTGCGCGGTGCACGCTCCAGCGGTAGATGCAGCAGGCCGACCGCACGTTTGGGTGTGACATTGGCTTTGCGCTCGCCGGGGCGAATGATCAGGGCGCTGACATACAGATCATGCCGCGCCCAGTCTTTGGCGATGGGGATGTCGAAGCTTTTACCTTCGGCCGGCACTTCGATTTCCTGCCACCAGAGCGGCCCATTGCTCGACTCGACCAGCAAATACCCCTTGCCGGCCGACGGCGGCGTGACCGTGACTTTGGCCGTGTCGCCGTCGACATAGGCGGGCTTGTCCAGCGCCAGCTTGACCTGGTCGGGGCGCACCGCGCCGCCTTCGGTGTTGTCTTGCCAGCGGTAGCCGGCCCAGAAGCGCAGGCTGCTGACGATACCGGTTTGCGGATCTTCCACCTCGACGCGATAGGGGCCCCACTCGACCGGGAAGCTGACCTTGGCGGTGCCGCCGGCCCGCACGCTGAGTGTTTCTTCACTGAGGTTCAGGTACTTCTCGTTGTAGTGGTAGCTCCAGCCGTCGTTCTCGGAGTAGTTCCAGTAATAGTCGCGACGCTCGCGAATCAAGCGCACCTTGAGGCTATCGGCAGCCAGCTTGTTACCGGCCGGGTCGGCCACCAACAATTCGAATTCGGCCAGCCCATCGGCGTCGATCTCTTCACCCTCGAACAACCCCCGCAGTCCCGGCAGGCGTTCGGCCGGCCAGACCGGCTGAACGATGCGCCGGGTGATCGGCCGCCCACCGGATTCTTGCAGGCTGGCCTGGAGGATCAACTTCAGCGGCGACTTGGCATCGGCCCACTTGCTTTGGATATCCAGGGTGGTTTCGCCATCGGCGTCCAGGACGGTTTCGTCCAACTCGATATCCTGGCTCAGCTCCTCTTCAGTCACCGAACCGAACTGGTAACCCGGCAGCGCCGCAACCGCTTCGCGCAGCGGGCGCACATACAGTTGCCCGCTCAAGCGATTACCCGCCGCTGGCGCGCCGTAGAGGTAACGGCCATTAACGCTGAACTGGGCGTTGTCCGCTGGCGCGAACGGCGTATCACTGCCCTTCAGTTCCAGGGCCAGGCGCTCTGGCAAGAAGTCTTCGACCAGGAATTCATACAGCTGCGGCTTGCCGTCGCCGAGGTCGAACAGCAGTTGCCAGCGCCCGGTCGGTGCTTCACCAGCGAGTTGCAGCTGGTATCGATAGAGGCCGGAAGCGTCCGCCTCCCAGACGAATTTGCGACTGACTTGTTCGTCCGGGCGGCGCACCTCGACGCTCACCGGCTGGGTTTTCACCGCGCGGCCATCGGCATCTCGGAGCAAGGCATTGAGCAGCACGGTTTCACCGGGGCGGTAGAGATCCCGCGGGCCGAACACGAAAAATTGCAGCGGGTGTGCTTGCGGCCCGGCGATATCGAACTCGGCCAGGTCCAGCGCCGCAGCGTTTAGCCGGAGCAGGCTGGTCTGCTCACCCTGGCGGGCCAGCAGTACTTCGGCCTTGGGCGCCAGCGGCAGCTCGGCATGGCCGGCGCCATCGGTCTTGCCCGTGGCGAGCACGCGGCCGGAGCCATCGAGCAGTTCCAGCTCGACGCTGTCCAGCGCTTTGCCGCCTTCCAGGGCCTGGGTGAAGACGTCCAGACGATCCTGATAGCGGTGCGCCGACAGGCCGATATCGCTGAGGGTGAACAGCGTGGCGGGCTGCGAATAGGTGTAGGTGCCGGCGCCGCGCATCACCGCCAGGTAGACGCCGGGTTGCTTGAACGGCTGCAGCCCGGCAATCGGCAGCAGTAGCGTTTCGCGGGTGTTGCGCGCGGGGTTCAGATCGAAGCGGCCGCCATAGACCAGATCCGCCATCGGCAATAACTCGCGAGCCTCCCAGGTGCCCAGGCTGGTGCCGCGCCCCCACTGGCTGAGAAAGGCCGGCAGGGCTTGCGGTTTGATGCGGAAGAACTCGACGTTGACCTTGTCGACGTTCAGGGTGATCACCGGCAGGCCTTCGGCCAGGCGGGTCGGCAACAGCGAACCACGGCTGGCGAAGCCGATGCTGGCCTCCAGGTCGCGGGTTTCCAGCTGGCTGATGAAGTCCTCGGCCAGCGTGGCATCGTTCACCGCGCGCAGGCCGGCGTCCACCGTCAGCACCAGTTTGCGCCTCGGTTCCAGATGGCGCAGGCGCAGCTCCATGAGGTTGTCGGAAAGCTCCCAGGCGCCGTCGACCTTGCCGTTTTTGCTGTCGACCAGGTGCAGTTTGTCGGCGAACTTCTGCTCGGGATCGAGCGGCACGCCGAAGCTCACCGACAGCGCGCTGGCGCCGTCCAACTGGACTTCGGAGACGTCCACCACCGTTAGCTCGCGACCGGCGTAGCGCTTGGCCAAGGTAGGTAGATCCACCTCCGGCCTTGGCTTAGCCTGTTGGCTTTCGGGCGGCGCCGAGGTCGCGGCGGGCTGCTCGGGGGTGGAGGAATCACAAGCACTGAGCAGGCTCAGGACAAGCGCCAGAAGCAATCCTTTCTTCGGCATTTAGTGCTCCGACATTTCGGGGAAACAGAAGCCGAGAACTATAGCCGAGCGGCACTGCTGATGCCGGGGAAAGAGCACAGGTGGATAAGAAAAGCGTTATCCATACGCCACTGGTTTCGCCCTGATTGTAGGAGCGAATTTATTCGCGATGGGGCAACACCGAGTCGTTTTCGTTCGCGGATAAATCCGCTCCTACAGACGGAGGGTGGATAACGCTCTTCTATCCACCAACGAAACGGCCCACAGGCCCCGCATCGCCACGCACACGGCAACCTGCGGCCCCTATAATGCTGCGTCCTCTGGAGCGACCTTATGCTGCGCGACGCCTGGCAACACTCACCGACCCACCGACGAGTCTGGGCGCTGGCCGCGCCGATGATTCTATCCAACCTCTCGGTGCCGCTGGTGGCGTTGGTCGACAGCGCCGTGGTCGGCCATCTGCCGCATGCCTATCAACTGGCGGCGGTGGCGGTCGGCGGTAGCCTGTACACCTTGCTGGTCTGGGCCATGGGGTTCCTGCGCATGGGCAGCACCGGCTTCGCCGCCCAGGCCGCCGGGCGTGGGGATGGCGGCGCGCTGCGGCAGATCCTTTGCCAAGGCCTGCTGCTGGCGCTGGGCCTGGCGCTGCTGCTGGGGTTACTCGCCGTGCCCTTGAGCGGCGTCGCCTTGGGCCTGATGCAGCCGTCGGCGGAGCTGAATCAACTGACCCGCGACTTTCTCGCCACCCGCCTGTTCGGCCTGCCTGCCGCGTTGGCCAACTACGCGCTGGTCGGCTGGTTTCTCGGCACGCAGAACGCCCGTGCGCCGCTGGCGATTTTGCTGACCACCAACCTGATCAATGTGCTGCTGGCTCTGTGGTTCGTCCTTGGCCTGGACTGGGGCGTGGTCGGTGCCGCGCGCGCCTCGGTGCTGGCCGAATGGAGCGGCGCCCTGCTCGGCTTGGCGCTGACGCGCAAGGCGCTGCTCAAGTATCCGGGCCAAGTCGACTGGGCCGCGCTGCGCCGCTGGCTGAACTGGCGACCGTTGCTGGCGGTGAACCGCGACATCTTTATCCGCACCCTGGCGCTGGAGCTGGTGTTCTTTCTGGTCACCGTACAGGGCACTCGCCTGGGGGACGCAACTGTCGCGGCCAATGCCCTGCTGCTCAACGGTTTGCTGCTCACCGCGCACGCCCTCGATGGCCTGGCGCATGCCGTAGAAGCGCTGTGCGGCCATGCGATTGGCGCCCGTGACCGCACCGCTCTGCGTCGTTCCCTGGTGGTGGCCGGCGGCTGGTCGCTGTTGGCCAGCCTGGGTTTTGCGCTGTTCTTCCTGCTCGCCGGCCCATTGTTTGTCCAGCTACAAAGCGACATTCCCGCGGTGCGCGCCATCGCCCAGATCTACCTGCCCTACCTCGCGCTGTTGCCGCTGATTGCGGTGTGGAGCTATGTGCTCGACGGCCTGTTCATTGGCGCCACCCGTGCGCGGGAAATGCGCAACGCCATGCTGCTCAGCGTACTGCTGGCCATACCACTCGCCTGGAGCCTGCAAAGCCTGGGCAATCACGGCCTGTGGCTGGCGTTTCTGTGCTTTATGCTGCTGCGCGGGCTGTGCCTCGGCGCGATCGCCTGGCGCCTGAGCTATAACGATGCTTGGCTTAGAGCGGCCCACGCTTGAAGGAGTTAGCAAGCCGTCGAGTACGCCGCTAACAGCGCTTACACCTGATAAATAACACCAGCCCCGTGACGACCTGAAAGGAATCCCCATGGCCGAAGCCATCGCCGCATACCTGCATTACCTGTCGATCTTTCTGCTGTTCGCCCTGCTGGTGCTGGAGCATCGGCTGTTCAAGCTGCCGCTGGATCTGGAGCGGGCGCGCAGTCTGACCCGTGTGGATATCGCCTACGGCCTGACGGCCGGCCTGGTGCTGGCCACCGGCGCGGCGCGAGTCATCTGGTACGGCAAAGGCGCAACCTATTACCTGCATAACAGCCTGTTCCACGCCAAGCTGGGGTTGTTTCTGTTAATTGCGCTGGTCTCGGTCCTGCCAACTTTCACCTTCCTCAACTGGCGCAATGCGCTGAAGGCCGGCCAAGTTCCGCAAATCAGCCCACGGCAAGCCAAGTTGACGATCATGAGCATTCGCCTGGAACTGCTGTTGCTGTTGATCATGCCGCTGCTGGCGGCGCTGATGGCGCGCGGTTATGGGGTGATCGGCTGATACATAGGGAATCGCTAGGCGACTCCTTGTTGGGTATCACTGCCCTCAGCACCAACCTGCGAGGCAGCCCTACCCGTCTTGCGCATAAAAAAGCCCGACCTGGGCCGGGCTTCTAGACGCAGACAACCTCAGGACGACAGGTACGACGAACGGGTCAGGCCCAGACGCAAAGCGTCGAGAAACTGCGTGCGTTCGCGGGCGCTGATCTTGGCGCTGGCGACCTTGTCGCGGTAATGGGTCATCAATTCTTCCGGCGATAAATGCACGTAACGCAGCATGTCCTCGATGGTGTCGTGGGTTTCGATCCCGGCGTGGTACACGCTGCCGTCCGGGTTCTGGTAGATGTTCACCGAATCGGTGTCACCGAACAGATTGTGCATGTCGCCGAGGATTTCCTGGTAGGCGCCGACCAGGAAGATGCCCAGCAGATAGTCTTCGCCCTCGCGTACTTCGTGGACCGGCAGGCTGGTTTCGATGCTCTGCTCGTCGACGTACTGCTTGATCTTGCCGTCGGAATCGCAGGTCAGGTCTTGCAGCACCGCGCGGCGTAGCGGTTCTTCGTCGAGACGGTGCAGCGGCAGGATCGGCAGCACCTGGCCGATGGCCCAGGTATCGGGCAGGCTCTGGAACACCGAGAAGTTGCAGATGTATTTGTCGGCGAGCTTGTCGTTCAGCTCATCCAGCACCTGACGATGGGAACGCTGGCGGGCCTTCAGCGAGTTGTGCAGACGGCGGCAGACGGCGAAATAGCACTGCTCGGCCAGCGCCTTCTGGGTCAGGCTGATCTTGCCGTCGGCGTACTGACTGGCGACGTCACT
The DNA here is from genome assembly GCF_003596405.1 of Pseudomonas cavernicola. Taxonomy (NCBI): domain Bacteria; kingdom Pseudomonadati; phylum Pseudomonadota; class Gammaproteobacteria; order Pseudomonadales; family Pseudomonadaceae; genus Pseudomonas; species Pseudomonas cavernicola. Next base: position 1,775,457 of record NZ_QYUR01000002.1, on the reverse strand, counting down.
CATGTAGTGGGTGGCGCGCCAGTAGGTTTCGGTGACCATCTCGAGATCGGTCGGGCCGAGCAGGTCGACCAGCCATTGCACGGTTTCCGGCAGGCTTTCCTTGTCGTCGATGACCGGCACATCGTCGTTGTGCTTCTCGACGTCGGTCACCTGCACCACCAGCATCGCGTGGTGCGCGGTCAGCGAACGGCCACTCTCGGAGAAGATATGCGGGTGCGGCAGCTCCTGGGCGTCGCAGAACTCCTTCAACATGCCCACCACCACGCCGGCGTAGTCGTCCATGTCGTAGTTGATCGAGCTGGCATTACGCGAGTGGGTGCCGTCGTAGTCGACGCCCAGGCCACCGCCAACGTCGATATGGTCGACCGGCAGGCCCAGACCACGCAGCTCGCCGTAGTAACGGATGGCTTCTTTGAAACCGTGCTGGTAATCGGCGAGGTTGGCGATCTGCGACCCCATGTGGAAGTGCAGCAGACGGATGCCTTGATCCAGGCCCGCCTTGCGAAAACGCTCGACCACCGACAACAGCTGCGCCGCCGACAGGCCGAACTTGGACTTCTCGCCACCGGTATCGGCCCACTTGCTCGAGGCCAGGGAAGACAAGCGCACGCGCAGGCCGACTTGTGGAGCGACCTTCAACTCGGCCGCCTCCTCGATCACCAACTGCACCTCGGATTCTTTCTCGATGACGATAAAGACGTTGTGGCCGAGCTTCTGCCCCATCAGCGCCAGGCGGATGAACTCACGGTCCTTGTAGCCATTGCAGACGATGGTGCCGCCCTTCGGCGCCAGCGCCAGCACGGCCAGCAGTTCGGGCTTGGAGCCGGCCTCCAGGCCGATGGAAACGTCCTGCGTGGCGATGATGTTTTCCACCACCGCTTCTTGCTGGTTGACCTTGATCGGGTACAGCGCGGTGTAGCGGCTCTGGTACTCGAGACGGGCGATATTGGCGTCGAAGGCACCGGTCAGCTGACGCACGCGGTCTTGCAGAATGTCCGGGAAGCGCACCAGCAACGGCAGCGACAAGCCACTGCTACGCAGCTCTTCGATCTGGGCGAACAGGTCAATCGGCGCGCTGTGCGGGCCACTCGGGCGCGATTCAACTCGACCTGCGTCGTTAATCGCGAAATAGCCGGCGCCCCAATGGCGAATGCCATAGACGCTACGGCTGTCCGCTACGGTCCACTGGCTGCCGTCATCTTTACGTGTGCGTCGTACGGACATCGAGGTCCCCTTCTATCAAGAAATCAAAAGCTCCGACCACGGCGGATCGAAGCAGAATAAGCATTGGAAATGACGATTGCTGAGGTATTGACCGACGCCCCAAAGCAGAAGTTTAGAAAGTGCCGGGCTAGCCGCCAGATTTCTTCGCTTTGAAGCCGTGTTTGATCAGTTCATCCAGCAGCAGTTGCACGTGGTCGCCCTGAATCTCGATGACCCCGTCCTTCAGCGAACCACCGCAGCCGCAGCGCCGCTTGAGCTGGCTGGCCAGCTCCTTGAGCGGTTCTTCGGCCAGCGGCACACCGCTCACGGTGGTCACCGTTTTGCCGCCGCGACCTTTGGTTTCGCGACGCACACGGGCGATCCCATCCCCGGCGGGGATGACACTCTGCTTGCAGATACAGGCATCCACCGGCTGGCTGCAGTCCGGGCAATGCCGGCCTGCATCGGTGGAAAACACCAAACCGCCAAGGGCGGCAAAGGACGAAGCTTTCTTGACCACCGGGCTATCCTCATAGGGGTCAGAAGGGCTATCTCAGCAGTTGATCATTGAAATAGACCTGAAAGCGACTGGCTGACGGTTGTCAGCCGCGAAGCCCCACTCTGGCAGGGGCAGCGCACCTGAGCCGGGAGGCTCTGGCTTGAAAAGGCCGCGCAGTGTAACGGCAAAAACCACCAATGCTAATAGCGAAATTGCGCCATTATTCGGCGGATTAGCGACCTGACCGGTTTTCACCTAACGACGTAGGGTGGATGACACTCTTCCATCCGCCTGATGAGCAAACACCTCGGTATACGCTGGGAAAGGCTTCGCCGTATTCCAGCCTATGCCAGATAGCGCTTCAGAGCAGCCAGGGAGTCGGGGCAGAAAGGTTTGTCTTGCGCCTCGGCCAGCGCGGCCTCGATCGGCATGAAGCGGGCTTCCAGTACCTCTTCCGGTTGCAGCCGTAACGGCGCATCGGAGACGGCGGAAAACACCGCGCACCAGAGACGGTTGTCCGGCTGATCGAAGAAGAAATGCTCGTGCTCGCGCAAGGGCACTCCAGCAATCCCCAGCTCTTCTTCCAGCTCACGGGCCGCGGACTCGGCGTAACTCTCGCCCTCCAGCACCATACCGCCAGCGGCCACATCCCAATAACCGGGGTACAGCGCCTTGCTCAGCGTGCGCCGATGCACGCAGAGCTCACCGGCCGAGTTGAACAACAGGATAAAGGTGCCGCGGCCGATCAGCCCGCGCTCGCGCAGGGCTAACCGCGGCATGCCACCAAGGAGTTGATCGACCTCATCGACCCAGGCGATCCGTTCTGCGTCGGAGGCTGCCCGGTGGGCCGCCTCTCTGGGTGAAAAAGCCATCGATCAGCCCTGGCTCAGCAACTGACGCAGGTCGATGATCGCGGCGTTGGCCCGCGAGATGTAGTTGGCCATCACCAGCGAGTGGTTCGCCAGCACCCCATAACCGCTGCCATTGAGGATCATCGGGCTCCACAGCGGCTCCTGCGAGGCCTCCAGCTCGCGGATGATCTGCTGCACGCTGACGGCGGCGTTCTTTTTCGCCAACACGTCGGCGAAGTCCACCTCTATCGCCCGCAGCAAGTGTGACAACGCCCAGGCCTGGCCGCGCGCCTCATAGAACACGTTGTCGATCTGCAGCCATGGCGTTTCATAGGTGGTTTCACCGGCTGTCGCCCCCTCACCGGCGGCGACCAGCGCGGCGTTGTCCTTCAGCCCAGCACTCAGGCGGACCTGGCCGACGCTGGCGGACAAGCGCTGGGACAAAGAGCCCAAACGCGTGGCGGTATCGCCCAGCCAATTATTCAGGTTGTCGGCACGGGTATAGAACTGCGCATTCGGCTGGCTCGGGTCAGCCAGACGCGCCAGGTAACGATCCAGCGACTTGATCCCTTCGCGGTATTCCGCCTCGCTCTCCGGCAGTGCCCAGCTTTTATTATCGAAGTTGAAACGCGGCTCGGCCTTGGCCAGATCCGGGTCTTCGGTGGATTGCGTTTGCGAGCGGGCGAAGTCTTTGCGTAGCGCCCGCGATAGGTCACGCACCTGCACCAGCACGCCGTATTCCCAGCTCGGCATATTGTCCAGCCACAAGCCCGGCGGGGCGATGTCGTTGGACAGGTAGCCGCCCGGCTTGTCGAGCAGGGTGCCGACGACCTGTTTCAAGGTTTCCACCGTGGTGTAACCGTTGACCAACTGGCGGTGCGCCTTCTCGGCGGCCGCTTGAGCATTCTGTTGCACCGGGAACAGCTCAGGCTCCTGGCTCCAATACCAGCCGACCACCAGCGCCACGAGCAGATAGAGGCCCACCAGCGAACCCAGCGCCCGGCTGAGCCAGAGGCCACCAAGGTAGCTGCGCACGTCATCCACCGAGTCGTCGACACTGTCGCGCAAGCTGCCCGCGCGGTTCTTCCAGTTCAGCATGGCCATGTCCTTCAATCATCGAATTCAGGTGTTCGACCACAACCCCCACTAGGGTTGCCGTCCTGCCACGCACTATAAGGGAAGCGCTAGTCGATGCGCAGCGCCGACAGCGCAAACTTATAGTCGGCGCAGGACGTAGGCTGGGTTTCGCCAAAAACGGCTCTGCGCAGCCTACGGATACCGCGGCAGGTAAACGAACTAACCGCCCAGCAGCAGATCGAAGGTTGGCCACAAATGATCGGCGGTACTGGCGTACCTAAAGACCAGTGGTAGCATAGAGCCATCATTCAGGCTACCCTGCGGCGCTACAAAATAAGAAGAAGTCAGTCCATGACCGAGCAAGAAGACCCCAATCGCGACCGCCTCAAACACCACTTTGCCCAACGGGTTATCCACCAGGCGCGGCAAGTGCTGGAAGTCTGGCAACGGCTACAGCAAAGCGAATGGAGCGATGCGGAGCTGGCCGAAGCCAATCTGCGGCTGCTGCGGTATGCCGAACGCTTCGAGCAAGCCGAACACGCGCAACTGGCACAAGGCATCGCCAATTGCCTGGAGGCCAGCACCGCCAACCGCGGGCGCCTGACCAGCAGCCTGATCACCGAACTCAACCAACTGATGCAGCGCCTGTCGCGTACCGGCCTGCGGCATGGCGACCAGTTCGAACAAACCTTCCTGCCGCCGCTGCGCAAGCCGGTCTACCTGGCCTTGCAGGATCGTGAGCGTGCCGGGCGTCTGGCCCAGCAGATGGAGTTCTTCGGCCTGATCGCCCAGCCGTTCGACAATACCAATGCCTTTCGCGCCGCCATGCTCGAGCGTCATCCGGCCGCCATCCTCATGGAAATCGACTTCGCAGGCACAGGGCTTGGCCTGCAACTAGCGGCCGAAATCCAGCAAGGCCTGGAGCAGAAGTTGCCGCTGCTGTTCTTTAGCCACGAAGACACCGATACCCCGACCCGGCTGGCGGCCGTGCGCGCCGGAGGCCAAGAACTCTTCACCGGCAGCCTGGACGCCTCCAGCCTGCTGGAACGGATCGAAGTCCTCACCCATGTAGCCCAGTACGAACCCTACCGCGTGCTGATCATCGACGACTCCCGCGCCCAGGCCACGCATACCGAGCGCGTACTCAACAGCGCCGGCATCGTCACCCACACGCTGGTCGATCCGATCCAGGCGATGGCCGCACTGGCCGAGTTCCAGCCGGACCTGATCATCCTCGATATGTATATGCCGGAGTGCAACGGCACCGAACTGGCCAAGGTGATCCGCCATAACGACCGCTACGTCAGCGTGCCGATCATCTACCTGTCGGCCGAAGACGATCTGGACAAGCAACTCGACGCGATGAGCGAAGGCGGCGACGACTTCCTCACCAAGCCGATCAAACCGCGCCATCTGATCGCTACCGTGCGCAACCGCGCAGGCCGTGCGCGCAACCTGAAAGCACGGATGGTGCGCGACAGCCTGACCGGCTTGTACAACCACACCCATATCCTCCAACTGCTGGAAGACACGAGCTTTCGCGCACGCCGCGAAAGCCAGCCGCTGACCTTCGCCATGCTCGATATCGACCACTTCAAAAAGGTCAACGACACCTACGGTCACCCGATGGGCGATCGGGTAATCAAGAGCCTGGCGCTGTTTCTCAAGCAGCGCCTGCGCAAAACCGACCATATCGGCCGTTACGGCGGCGAAGAGTTCGCCGTGGTGTTGCCGGACACCGATGCCAGCACCGCGCGCAAGGTGCTCGACGAAATTCGCCGACGCTTCGCCGAAATCCACTACCCGGCACAGCCAAAGGATCTGTCGTGCACTTTTAGCTGTGGCATCGCCCAACTGCACGAAGGCATGGATATCAATACCCTGTCGAAACAGGCCGATGAGGCCTTGTATGTTGCCAAGCATGGCGGCCGCAACCGCGTGGAAATCTTCGCCGATTAGGCCGCGCCGACTCAGCAGTGGCGTCCCGGGCAAACCGTGACGCCCCTCACGCTGTCATCACCTTGCAATGAAAGCGCAATAAATTCCGAGACTTACCGTCCCACCGCCGGTCGAGCCTCGCATGCGCCTGAAGCTACTTACCAACCTCAATACCCTGCTACTGGTTGCCGTTTGCCTGGCCCTGGGCGCGACCCTCTGGTGGTCGCAGCGCGCCCTGGAACGCCCCTATCTACTGATGGAGCGCTACCTGAGCCTGTCGCAACAGTTCCAGACCGACGTCGCGGGCAATATCCAGGACTACCTCGCCAGCGGCGACGCGCTACGGCATAGCCGTGCCAGCCAAGCCATCGACAGCCTGCAACAGGCACTCGACGAACTGCCGGCGCAGCTCGCCGACAACCTGCGCCCGAGCCTCGGCGAGCTGCGTGCCTTTAGCGCCAACGAGCTGCTCGCCGCCGGCAAACTAGCCGGCGACCCCCAGGGCCTCTTACTGCAAGCCGAACGCGAGATGAGCGGCGCCCTTGAGCAACTGGCAGAGTATGTCGAGGCCAGCGCCAACAGCGCCGCCGCCGACTACCACGCCCCGCTGCTGCGCGCGGCCCAGCACCTTACCCGCCTCAGCCATGCCCGCGGCAAGCTAATCAGCAGCGGCCGCGACGAACTGGCCGCGGATATCGAACGCGAACTCGGCGCCCTAAATCGCCAAGCCGAAAGCCTGGAAACGCTGCCGCTGCTAGGCGTTGCCGAAAGCACCAACTCGGGCGCCGATGACTTTGCCGCGCTGATGGGCCTGGCCAGTGACAGCCTCAGTCCTAACAACAGTCGGCAGGCGGAAGATCGCGGCATTGCCCTCAAACGCGACTTCGCCAGCCTGCTGAAGCGCTACCCGGCGGAACTCGCGCGCACCCGCGAACTGATCCAGCGCCGCGCCGAACTGGCCAACACCACCCGTGCCAAAGTCAGCGCCGCGCAGCAAGCCCTGGCCGCCTTGGCCCCGGCCGTGCGTGCCGAACACGGGCGCATTCAAGGCGAGGTTCGGCTGCTTCAGGGCCTGATGATCGGCCTGATTCTGCTGATCGCGCTGACCATCGACACCATCCAGCGCCGCCTCAGCCAAGTGCTCAGCCGCCTGGCACCGGCACTCTCAGCCTGGGCCGAGGGCGACTTCGGCGCAGACATCCGCCTGGACGCGCGCACCCGCGAACTGCGCGACATCGAAGAATCACTCAACCGTCTGCGCGCCTATCTGGTCGACCTGGTCGGCACCATCCGCTTACATGCCGAACAGGTCGCCGGCAGCAGTCGTACCCTGGCCGAACTGAGCAGCGGCCTGCACAGCGGCGCCGAGCGTCAAGCCGGCGACACCGAACAAATCCGCGACGCGCTGGGCGATCTGGAGTCGACCATCCAACAGGTCGCCGGCGATGCCAGCCACGCCGCCGACGCCAGCCGCGAAGCGGGCCGGGCACTGGAACACGGGCAAAGCGTGATCGGCCAAAGTTTGACCGGGCTACACGCGTTGGTTGGCGAGGTGCAGGGCAATGCCCAGGCGATCGAGCGCCTGGCGGAGGAGTCGGCGACCATCGGCAGCGTGCTGACGGTGATCCGCGCCATCGCCGAGCAAACCAATCTACTCGCCCTGAACGCCGCCATTGAGGCGGCCCGCGCCGGCGAAACCGGCCGCGGCTTTGCCGTGGTGGCCGAGGAAGTGCGCTCCCTGGCTCAACGCACCGCCGGTGCCACCGGTGAGATCCAGCAGTTGATCGCCCGCCTGCAACAGGCGGCAAGGCAGTCGCTAGAAGCCATGCGCAGCCAGGTCGAGCATGCCGAAGCCACCGCCAGTCAGGCCCAGGCCGCCGACGGTGCGCTGGACGAAATCGTCGCGGCGATCCGCACCATCGCCAGCATGGCCGAACGTATTGCCGATGCCACCGCCCAGCAAAGCGGTGCCGTCAGCGAAATCCGCGGTCATAGCGAGCGCATCCACCAACTCGGCGGCGATAACCTCCTGCGCATCGGCCACGGGCGCAGCCAGGGCGAACAGTTGCTGGAGCTGGGCGGCCAGTTGCATACGGCCGTGCAGGCGTTTCGCCTGTAACCCCCGAAATGACTGCCCGACTGTAGGAGCGGATTGATCCGCGAACAAGAGCGACTCGGTGCTGCCCCATCGCGAATAAATTCGCTCCTACACTCAGCAAAGTCTCTGCTGCCTGGTGAAAAGCATCCGGTCGAGCGGGGATACCCCCCAAGCCTCTTGCGCAAACCCAAGACTGCGACCCCATGTCACGCCCAGCAGCCGGAACCCGCACGCAGCGATGCCGCTCTCATCGGTGCTCGCGCCAGCGTCCCGGTGTCTCGGTCGCAGCAGCCGGCTTTCCGTTATCATTGCGCCATCTTCGACTTGCGAGACCTCCATGCGCCGCCTGCTCAGCCTGATCCTGCTGTTGCTCGCCCTGCCTGCCAGCGCGGGCTTTTTCGACAACCGCCCAAGCCCGGTGCTCGGTGCGCCGCTGAATAACAGTGCGGACTTCCTGCCGGTGCGCGAAGCCTTCCGCTTGAGCCTGGTGGAAAGCAGCGCGCAATCGGTCAAGCTGCGCTTTGTCGCCGCCGAGGGCTATTACCTCTACCGCCACCGCTTCCAATTTCGGCTCGAGCCCACGGATATCGCCAACGGCGTGGCTCAGCTGCCCACCGGCCAACAGAAGACCGACGCCTACTTTGGCGATGTCGAGGTGTATTACGGCGTACTCGATGTCGAACTGCCGCTAAAAAATCCAAACCAACTGCCCTTTAGCCTGCAGGTGACTTATCAAGGCTGCGCGGATAAGGGTCTGTGCTACCCACCGGAAACCGAACGCCTGGACGTCGGCGAGGTAGCGGCTGCCACCACCACGCCACCTCTAGGCCAGAGCGGCTGGAGGTGGCACGAACTGGCGCTGTTCTTCCTCGCCGGACTCGGCCTGACCTTCACCCCCTGCGTGCTGCCGATGCTGCCGATCCTTTCCGGGGTCGTGCTGCGTGGGCAGATCGGCGGCCTGCGCGGCTTGAGTCTGTCACTCGCCTACGTGCTGCCGATGGCCGCCTGCTTCGCCCTGCTCGGCGCACTGATGGGCGTATTCGGCGCCGAACTGAATCTGCAGGCGCGCCTGCAATCGGCCTGGGTACTGGTGCCCTTCGCGTTGTTCTTCGGCGTGTTCGCCCTGGCCATGTTCGGGGTCTTCGAGCTGCGCCTGCCGCGTTTACTCAGCGAGCCTCTGGACCGCCTGGCCGGCAACGCCCGCGGCGGTTCGCTGTGGGGTGCGGCGCTGCTCGGGGTGGTTTCCAGCCTGCTGGTTTCACCCTGTGTTTCCGCGCCATTGGCCGGCGCGCTGCTGTATATCAGCGCCAGCGGCGATGCCCTCGGCGGCGGGCTCAAGCTGTTCGCCCTAGGCCTCGGCATGGGTGCACCGCTGCTGCTATTCGCTACTGGCGGTGCCGCCCTGCTACCGAAGAGCGGCACCTGGATGATCATCGTGCGCAACGCCTTCGGTGTGTTGTTGCTGGCGGTGGCGGTCTGGCTGCTTGAACGCGTGCTACCCGGCGCCTGGGGGCTGGCGCTCTGGGGGCTGCTGGCCGGCGGCGTAGCCTTGTTCCTCGGGGCCTTGGAGTTCAGCTATAAGTCGCCCCGTCAGCGCTTAGCCCAATTGGCTGGCCTGGCTCTGCTGGCTTACGCCCTAAGCGCCTGGGTCGGCGCTCTGCGAGGCGAATCCGACCCGCTACGCCCGCTCGGCCGCCCATCGCTGACCGACAGCACAGCCAGCACGAGCAGTTCGGTAGTCAGCGGCAGCTGGCAAACCCTGAACACCCAAAGCGAACTGGACACTGCCCTCGCCGCCGCCAAAGCCGCCAACCAACCGCTGCTGCTCGACTGGTACGCCGACTGGTGCATCAGCTGCAAAGTGATCGAACGCGAGGTGCTGACCGCGCCGGAAGTCGTCCGCCAACTTGCCGGCTACCGGCTGATTCGCTTCGACATGACCGCGAGCACCCCCGAACAACGAGCCCTGCTCGATCGCTACCAACTGTTCGGCCCACCAGCGATTCTGTTTTTTTCGCCCCAAGGTGACGAATGGGCGGATTTACGTGTCGTAGGTGAGATCGATGCGGGCAACTTTGCCGAACGGCTGCGCAAAGCCAGCACCCGCTAAGAATCTGTTCAATATCTGCTGCACCTGGCCAAGCTGCGTTGAAAACAGGCTTTAACGCAGAGTGTCATACATTTGCCGCAAACAGCGGGCATCGTGTCGGCTACTGCTGACAACTAGACAGCCTTTACCACTCTGCGGCATAGTCCTGCGCAGCGTGAAAAGAAGGAAGACAACCACATGGCCACATTACTGGTGCTGCACGGTCCCAATCTGAACTTGCTGGGCACTCGCGAACCCGGCGTCTATGGTGCCGTCACTCTCGAGCAGATCAACCTTGATCTGGAGCGCCGCGCCCGTGAAGCCGGCCACCACCTGCTCTATCTGCAAAGCAATGCCGAGTACGAACTGATCGACCGCATCCACGCCGCACCGGGCGAAGGGGTGGACTTCATCCTGATCAATCCGGCGGCATTTACACATACCAGCGTCGCATTACGTGACGCGTTGCTGGCGGTGAGCATCCCATTCATCGAAGTGCACCTGTCCAACGTGCACAAACGCGAACCTTTCCGCCATCACTCCTACTTTTCCGACGTTGCCGTGGGAGTGATCTGCGGCCTTGGCGCCAGCGGTTACCGGCTGGCCCTGGAGGCTGCCCTGGAACAACTTGAACGCCCCTGACCTTACCCTTGGGAGTTGCCGCTTAATGGATATTCGTAAAGTTAAGAAACTGATCGAGCTGCTGGAAGAGTCCGGTATCGACGAACTTGAGATCCGCGAGGGCGAAGAGTCCGTACGGATCAGCCGCCATGGCAAACAACCACAGTTTGCCGCGCCGCAAATGTATGCCGCCCCGGTCCCGGCACCAATTGCTGCTGCCGTCGCTGCAGCGCCAGCCGCCGAAGCAGCCGCTCCGGCCGCCGCCAAGCTGAACGGCAACGTGGTGCGCTCGCCGATGGTCGGCACCTTCTACCGTACCCCCGCGCCGACCGCGCCGGCCTTCGTCGAGATCGGCCAGAGCGTGAAGAAAGGCGACATCCTCTGCATCGTCGAAGCGATGAAGATGATGAACCACATCGAAGCTGAAACCAGCGGCGTTATCGAATCCATCTTGGTGGAGAACGGCCAGCCGGTGGAATACGACCAGCCGCTGTTCACCATCGTTTGAACCGCGGAGAGCCTGCGATGTTGGAAAAAGTTCTGATCGCCAACCGCGGCGAGATCGCCCTGCGCATCCTCCGCGCCTGCAAGGAACTGGGCATCAAGACCGTGGCGGTGTACTCCACCGCCGACCGCGAGTTGATGCACCTGGGCCTGGCCGACGAAACGGTGTGCATTGGCCCGGCATCCGCCGCCCAATCCTACCTGCATATCCCGGCAATCATCGCGGCGGCGGAAGTCACCGGCGCCACGGCGATCCACCCGGGCTATGGCTTCCTCGCGGAAAACGCCGACTTTGCCGAACAGGTCGAGAAATCCGGCTTCGCCTTCATCGGCCCGAAAGCCGAGACCATTCGCCTGATGGGCGATAAGGTCTCGGCCAAAGATGCCATGAAGAAAGCCGGCGTGCCGACCGTACCGGGCTCCGACGGCCCGCTGCCGGAAGACGAAGAAACCGCTCTGGCGATTGGCCGTGAAGTCGGCTACCCGGTGATCATCAAGGCCGCTGGCGGCGGCGGTGGTCGTGGCATGCGCGTGGTGCAGGACGAGGAAGAGCTGATCAAGTCGGCCCAGCTGACGCGCACCGAAGCCGGCGCATACTTCGGCAACCCGATGGTCTATCTGGAAAAGTTCCTCACCAACCCTCGCCATGTGGAAGTGCAGGTGCTGTCTGACGGTCAGGGCAACGCTATCCACCTGGGTGACCGCGACTGCTCGCTGCAACGCCGCCATCAGAAGGTTCTGGAAGAAGCGCCAGCCCCGGGCATCGACGAGAAGGCCCGGGCCGAAGTGCTGGATCGTTGCGTGCGTGCCTGCATCGAGATCGGTTACCGCGGCGCCGGCACCTTCGAGTTCCTCTACGAGAACGGCCATTTCTATTTCATCGAGATGAACACCCGCGTGCAGGTGGAGCATCCGGTGTCGGAGATGGTCACCGGCATCGACATCGTCAAGGAAATGCTCAGCATCGCCGCTGGCAACAAGCTGTCGATCAAGCAGGAAGATGTAGTGATCCGTGGCCACGCGCTGGAATGCCGGATCAACGCGGAAGACCCTTCGTCCTTTATGCCGAGCCCCGGCAAGGTCAAGCACTTCCACGCGCCGGGCGGTAATGGCGTGCGCGTCGACTCGCACCTGTACAGCGGTTACACCGTGCCGCCGAACTACGACTCGTTGATCGGCAAACTGATCACCTACGGCGCCACACGTGACGAAGCCATGGCGCGCATGCGCAATGCGCTGGACGAGATCGTCGTCGACGGGATCAAAACCAACATCCCGCTGCATCGCGATCTGGTTCGTGACAAAGGCTTCTGCAAAGGCGGTGTCAACATCCATTACCTGGAAAAGAAACTGGGTATGGATAAGCACTAAGCTGCATGCCGCACCACGACAAGGGCTGCCCACGGGCGGCCCTTGTCGTTTGCGCCTAACCTGAAGCGGTGGAAGCCAGCTCGCCCCTCAAGTAAGCTTGCCCGCCAATTGCGCCAGCCCCTGTCATCGGCTCGCTGCGTCATCGCTCAAGAGGTTTGTCATGCCCTGGTTACAAGTCCGTCTCGCCATCAGCCCGGAACAGGCGGAAACCTACGAAGACGCCCTGCTCGGCGTCGGCGCCGTGTCGGTAACCTTCATGGACGCCGAAGACCAGCCGATCTACGAACCGGACCTCGGCACTACGCCACTCTGGTCGCACACGCACCTGCTCGCCCTGTTCGAAGCCGACACCGATGAAGCCAACCTGCTCGCGCATCTCGAACTGCTGACCGGCACGCCGTTGCCGCCGCACCAGTTCGAACGCATCGAAGACCAGGACTGGGAACGCAGCTGGATGGACAACTTCCAGCCCATGCGTTTTGGCCAGCGCCTGTGGATCGTGCCCAGCTGGCATGCCGCGCCGGAACCGGACGCCGTCAACCTGCTGCTCGATCCAGGCCTGGCCTTTGGCACCGGCACCCACCCGACCACCGCACTCTGCCTGGAGTGGCTGGACGGCCAAAGCCTGCAAGGGTGCACTGTGCTGGATTTTGGTTGCGGCTCCGGCATCCTCGCCATCGCCGCACTGCTCTTGGGCGCCAAACAGGCGGTCGGCACCGATATCGACCCGCAAGCACTGGAAGCTTCACGCGACAACGCCGGGCGCAATGGCATCGATCCGGCATTGTTTCCGCTCTACCTGCCGGCCGATCTGCCACAACAACCTGCCGAAGTGGTGGTCGCCAACATTCTTGCCGGCCCGCTGGTGCAATTAGCCCCGCAAATCACCTCGCTGGTTCAGACCAATGGGCGCCTGGCACTATCGGGCATCCTCGCCGAACAGGCGGAAGAAGTGCGCGCGGCCTACAGCGATGCCTTCGAGCTGGATCCCACGGCAGAAAAAGACGGCTGGGTACGTATCACCGGCCGCCGCCGCTGAGAGCCCGTTCAAGATCGTCGCGCGCGCAGCAGATCATGAACAGGCTCTGAGGCGCCATCCGCAGCCGCCTTGAGTTAGACTAATCGCTCCGATTTACTCGCGTAGAACGCCGGATTACTGCATGACCGCCAGCTTCGTCACCCAATGCCCCCATTGCCGCACCAGCTTCCGCGTGAGCCGCGCACAGCTGGGCGCAGCCCATGGCGCAGTGCGTTGCGGAGCCTGCTTACATGTATTCAATGCCGCGCAACAGCTTCTCGGCGCACAACCGGCCGTCGCTAAAGCAGCCGCTAGCCCGCCGCCGACCACCGCGCAGCCGCCCCGCCCGGCAACCCCTGCCAGCCAACCCGCCACGCCGCCCGGCAAAGCTGCCAGCGACACGCTGTGGATTCATGACGACCTCGACCTCGACAGCCTCGATGAAGAGCTGGCCAAGCTTGAGCAGCAGGAACTGCAACTCTCGCAAGAGTTTCTCGCCCTGGAGCCCAACCCGAAATCGGCCGAGAACCTCCTCAAAGCGCCGGAAAAAGCGCGCGAGCAGCACGACGAAAGTTGGACCGAGGCACTCCTCAAGGACGAGCCCGCGTCACGCCCGGCCAGGGTTAGTGCTGCCCCCACCGCACCTCTTGCATCGACAGTAGCGCCGCCGCCCGTGGCCGCGCCGCCAGCCGAAGTACCACCTTCCAGCCTGGTGAGCGATGAGCCAGCACTGGCCCGCGACAACGCAGACGCCACGAATGAGGGCGATGATGAGGAACTGGAGCACGACTTCAAGCTCAGCGCCGAGCGCGACAAGCCGGATGTCAGCTTGTCCGCCACTGACGACCATGACGATCAGGACAACAGCTTTGCCTCCGTCAGAACCTTGCAAAACCCCGGACGCAGCGAACCTGGGCTGCGTGACGACGGGCTATTCAATCTGGCTGAAGAGCCCCTGCAACTCGACTGGCAAGAACGGCGCAAACCCTGGGGCCGCTGGCTGGGCTGGGGTCTGCTGAACCTGATCGGCGCGGTCGCCCTGGCCAGCCAATATATCGCCTACCATTTCGACGAACTGGCGCGTCAGGATCAGTACCGCCCCTGGTTCGAGCAGTTCTGCCCAAGCCTCGGCTGCAGCCTGCCGTCCAAGGTCGAGATCAGCCTGATCAAGAGCAGCAACCTGGTGGTGCGCAGCCACCCGGAGTTCACTGGCGCCCTGGTGGTAGACGCGATTCTCTACAACCGCGCATCTTTCGCCCAACCCTTCCCCTTGCTGGAAATACGCTTCGCCGATATCAACGGCCAATTACTTGCCAGTCGTCGTTTCAAGCCCAGCGAATATCTGGCGGGTGAGCTTGCCGGTCAGGCCGAAATGCCACCGCAAACGCCGATCCACATTTCCCTCGACATCCTCGACCCAGGCACCAAGGCCGTGAATTACAGCCTGAGTTTCCACTCGCCCGAGTAACCGCCGCGCACTGGCTTTTGGCATTTTCACGGCCATCCGCAGGCACCGTGAGCCGCCAATAACTGTTCATAATTTATCCAGAACAGCCTTTATCCAGTTATCGAGAGCGGGTATCATGCCAACCCTTTTTCGCACTCCCATATCCGCCTTTTCAGCAGGGAAGCCCCATGTCGGCGGTACGCATCGGTCCATACACATTGCCCAATCAGTTGATACTCGCGCCCATGGCGGGAGTCACTGATCGCCCGTTCCGTCAACTCTGTCGCCGCCTTGGCGCGGGCCTGGTGGTATCGGAGATGGTCACCAGCGATATGAGCCTGTGGAACACCCGCAAATCGAGCCTACGGCTGATTCATGCCGGCGACCCGGAACCCCGTTCGGTGCAGATTGCCGGCGGCGATCCGCAGATGCTGGCGGATGCCGCGCGCGCGAATGTCGAACTGGGTGCGCAAATCATCGACATCAACATGGGCTGCCCGGCCAAGAAGGTCTGCAACAAGGCCGCCGGTTCTGCGCTGTTGAAGGATGAAGCACTGGTCAGCGCGATTCTGCAGGCCGTGGTGGCCGCGGTGAACGTGCCGGTGACCCTGAAAATCCGCACCGGCTGGGATCGCGAGAACAAAAACGGCATTGTTGTAGCGAAGATCGCCGAACAATCGGGCATTCAAGCGCTCGCCGTGCATGGCCGCACGCGTGCGGACCTGTACACCGGCGAGGCCGAGTACGAGACCATCGCCGCGATCAAGCAGGCGGTGTCGATTCCGGTGTTTGCCAATGGCGATATCGACTCACCAGAGAAAGCCCAGCACGTGCTCGCGGCCACCGGCGCCGATGCCCTGCTGATTGGGCGTGCCGCGCAAGGGCGGCCATGGATTTTTCGTGAGATCGAGCATTACCTGCGCACCGGCGTAAAATTGCCGGCGCCAACGCTGCACGAAGTGGAACGCATTCTGCTAGAGCATCTGGCCGAACTACATAGTTTCTATGGCGATGTGATGGGCGTGCGTATCGCCCGCAAACATGTCGGCTGGTATCTAGCCACCCTGCCGGGCGCCAGGGAGTTTCGCGCCCAATTCAATCGTCTGGAGAACACGGACGTGCAATGCGCCAACGTTCGGCAGTATTTCGCCGAACGTCATAACGACGGAGAAGGGGTGGCTGCATGACGATGATGACTGAGACACTAGTGAGTGGAATTGCACCCGTGACCGATAACGTCAATTTGAAACAGCACCTGAGCACGCCGAGCGAAGAGGGCCAGACCCTGCGCGGCAATGTGGAAAAGGCGCTGCACAACTACTTTGCCCATCTGGATGGGCAGGATGTCTCTGACGTCTACAACCTGGTGCTCTCCGAAGTCGAGGCACCGCTGCTGGAGACCGTGATGAACTACGTCAAGGGCAACCAGACCAAGGCCTCCGAACTGCTCGGGCTGAACCGCGGCACGCTGCGCAAGAAGCTCAAGCAATACGATCTGCTGTAAGCATGCACTCAAACGAAAAAGGGCGGCCCCTGTTGATGAAATGGCCGCCCTTTTTTGCTGATTTCTCTGCTTTAGATGGAAATTGAGATGACCGACCAAACCACCCGTCTGCCTATCCGCCGCGCCCTGATCAGCGTTTCCGACAAGACCGGAATCCTTGAGTTCGCCCGTGAGCTGTCAGCCCTTGGGGTTGAAATCCTCTCCACCGGCGGCACCTTCAAGCTGCTCAAGGACAATGGCGTGGCCGCCGTGGAAGTCGCCGACTACACCGGTTTCGCGGAAATGATGGATGGCCGGGTGAAGACCCTGCACCCGAAAATTCACGGAGGCATCCTGGGTCGCCGTGGCATCGACGACGCCATCATGGCCGAGCACGGGATCAAGCCGATAGACCTGGTCGCAGTCAACCTCTACCCCTTCGAAGCGACCGTTGCCAAACCGGGTTGCGACCTGCCGACCGCCATCGAAAACATCGACATCGGCGGCCCGACCATGGTCCGCTCGGCGGCCAAGAACCACAAAGACGTGGCCATCGTGGTCAACGCCAGCGATTACAGCGCCGTGCTGGAAAGCCTGAAAGCCGGCGGCCTGACTTACGCCCAGCGTTTCGACCTGATGCTCAAGGCCTTCGAGCACACCAGCTCCTACGACGGCATGATCGCCAACTACTTCGGCACCGTGAACCAGGCCGCCGAGACGCTCAGCACCGAAGACCGTGGCGCTTTCCCGCGGACCTTCAACAGCCAGTTCATCAAGGCCCAGGAGATGCGCTACGGCGAGAACCCGCACCAGAGCGCGGCGTTCTACGTGGAAGCCAAGCCGGTGGAAGCCAGCATCGCCACCGCGATCCAGTTGCAAGGCAAGGAGCTGTCGTTCAACAACGTAGCCGACACCGACGCCGCCCTGGAATGCGTGAAGAGCTTCGTCAAGCCGGCCTGCGTGATCGTCAAGCACGCCAACCCATGCGGCGTGGCTGTGGCCCTCGACAGCGAAGGCGGCATCCGCCAGGCCTACGAACTGGCCTACGCCACCGACACCGAATCGGCGTTCGGCGGCATCATCGCCTTCAACCGCGAACTCGATGCAGAAACCGCCAAAGCCATCGTCGAGCGTCAGTTCGTCGAAGTCATCATCGCGCCGAAAGTCAGCGCTGCCGCCCGCGCAGTGGTCGCCGCCAAAGCCAACGTGCGTCTGCTCGAATGCGGAGAATGGGCCGCCGAACGTACTTCCGCCTGGGACTACAAACGGGTCAACGGTGGCCTACTGGTACAGAGCCGCGATATCGGTATGATCAGCGCAGATGATCTGAAGGTGGTGACCCAGCGCGCGCCAAGCGAACAGGAAATCCACGACCTGATCTTCGCCTGGAAAGTCGCCAAATATGTCAAATCCAACGCCATCGTCTACGCCAAGAACCGCCAGACCATTGGTGTCGGCGCCGGGCAGATGAGCCGGGTCAACTCCGCCCGCATCGCCGCGATCAAGGCCGAACATGCCGGCTTGCAGGTGCAGGGGGCGGTGATGGCGTCGGACGCCTTCTTCCCGTTCCGCGACGGCATCGACAATGCCGCCAAGGTTGGCATCACCGCGGTGATCCAGCCAGGTGGCTCGATGCGCGATAACGAAGTGATCGCTGCCGCCGACGAAGCCGGTATTGCCATGGTATTCACCGGCATGCGCCACTTCCGTCATTGAAGACGGCCGCACTGAAGCAGGCGTCTGCTGCGTTGCGGACGACTTCGCCAATGCTCATTGCCAATAGGCAACTGCGCTTGTCGTAGCCATCCACGCCTTGCATCCACCTACTTCATTGCGACCTCGTAATGTGTAGATTTTAGAAGAGCTGGGGGTTTAGCCTCCTGGTCGAAGAATTAGCGTCATCGAGGTTTCGAAATGAATGTTTTGATCATCGGCAGCGGTGGCCGCGAACACGCACTGGCCTGGAAAGTTGCGCAAGACCCGCGCGTTGAGAAAGTCTTCGTCGCCCCGGGCAACGCCGGAACCGCCACCGAAGCCAAGTGCGAGAACGTCGCCATCGACGTACTCGCGCTGGAGCAGCTGGCCGACTTCGCCGAGCAGAACGTCGGTCTGACCATCGTTGGCCCCGAAGCACCACTGGTAGCGGGCGTGGTCGATCTGTTCCGCAGCCGCAACCTCAAGTGCTTCGGCCCAACGGCTGGCGCCGCACAGCTGGAAGGCTCCAAGGCTTTCACCAAAGACTTCCTCGCACGGCACAATATCCCCACCGCCGACTACCAGAACTTCACCGAAGTCGAGCCGGCGCTGGCTTACCTGCGCGAGAAAGGCGCACCGATCGTGATCAAGGCTGACGGCCTGGCCGCCGGCAAAGGCGTGATCGTCGCCATGACCCTGGGCGAGGCCGAAGATGCCGTGCGCGACATGCTCGCCGGCAATGCCTTCGGTGACGCTGGTTCGCGCGTAGTGATCGAAGAGTTCCTCGACGGCGAAGAAGCCAGCTTTATCGTCATGGTCGATGGCCACAACGTGCTGCCGATGGCCACCAGCCAGGATCACAAACGCGTTGGCGACGGCGATAGCGGCCCGAACACCGGCGGCATGGGCGCCTATTCGCCGGCACCGGTGGTTACCGCCGAGGTACACCAACGGGCCATGGACGAAGTGATCTGGCCGACCGTGCGTGGCATGGCCAGCGAGGGCAATGTTTACACCGGCTTCCTGTATGCCGGGCTGATGATCGACAAGGCCGGCAAACCGAAAGTCATCGAGTTCAACTGCCGTTTTGGCGATCCGGAAACCCAGCCGATCATGCTGCGGCTGCAATCGAGCCTGCTGCTGCTGGTCGAAGGCGCCTTGGCCGAAGCCCTCGATAAAATCGAAGCACAGTGGGACCCGCGCCCCAGCCTGGGGGTGGTGCTGGCTGCCGGTGGGTATCCCGGCGACTACGCCAAAGGCGCGGCGATCAGGGGGCTGGACGCTGCCGTCAGCGACCAGGGCAAAGTGTTCCACGCCGGCACAGCGCTCAAGGACGGCCAGGTAGTCACCTCAGGCGGCCGCGTACTCTGCGCCACTGCCCTTGGCGAGACCGTCTCAGAGGCCCAGCACAACGCCTATGCGCTGGCGGCGAAGATCGACTGGGATGGCTGTTTCTACCGTCACGACATCGGTTATCGGGCCATCGCCCGCGAACGCGGCGAGGATTAAGCGCCTGAATTCGTAGAACAAGCTGTAAAGCGTGCAAAGGCAGCCATTTGGCTGCCTTTTGCGTATTACCGCCAAGCAGGCGCTTGGCTATAATCGGTCGATTCACATTCGAAGGGATTTCACCGTGCGCGGGCTTAGGATCGCCATAGGACTCATTGTCAGCCTGCTGTTGACTGCGCTCAATCTATCCCCGGCGCAGGCAACCGAGCAAGGGCAATGGTTCGCCCTGATCGATAGCGAAGCCTCATTGCAACTGGATGAAGTCCGCTCCCCGCGCTATCTCCCGCAGTTCGGCCCGGTCGATCTCAAGCAGCTCTACACCCCCGGTGGGAACACTGCGCTGTGGCTGCACTACCGTCTGCCTGCCAGTGACCGGGAACACCTGCTGCGGGTCTTCGCCCCGTATGTGGACTTCCTCGATCTGTATGCGCTGCAAGGCGATGAACTACTCGCCAACACCCGCACCGGCAGCCGCCTACCCTTTGCCAGCCGCCCGCTGCCCAGCCGCGATTTCCTGCTGCCGCTACCGGCGGCCAAGGAGCCGCTGGATATCTACCTGCGCCTGGCCTCAACCCATGCTCTGCGCCCAAGCATCAGCCTCGAGTCGGCCGCGGCGATGGCCGCCGACGACACTCGCCCATTGCTCTATGGCCTGCTGCTCGGCGCTTTTGGCATGTTGCTGCTCTACAACCTCGTGCGCTTTGCCTACGCCCGCATACGCAGCAGCCTGTGGCTAGCAGCCACCCAAGTCTGCTTTCTGGGAACCAGCCTGAGCGTGCTGGGGATCAGCACTCCGTGGTTGGCTGACTGGCAGACCGCTCAGCCACAGATTGCCAATCTGTCGATGCTACTGGCGATGCTCTGTGGCTTGTCCTTCACCGGCAGCTTTTTCCACAAGGTCTGCCCAAGCACTTCGTTACGGCGCGTACTGATCGGCGAAAGCGTGCTGATCGGCCTGACCTGCATCGTGCTGTTGATCGCCAGCAACCTGCAGTTCAACCAACTGGTGTACGTGATTGCCGCTGTGAGCAGCCTGAGCATCTTGGTCGTTGCCGCCTTTCACTGGCAGCACGGCTATCAGCCAGCACGACTATTCACCCTGGCCCTGCTGGTGTTTAACCTAGCCTTCATCGGAGCCCTGCCGGCGCTGTTCGGCTACTGGGCGGTGCAGTCCGAATGGCTGGCTTTCGGTCTGCTGAGCGTGGCCGCCCTCAGCGGTTTCATGCTTAGCATCGCACTCAGCGAGCGCCAGCGACGAATCATTCAGGACGACTTCAGCATCAGCCGGGAGCTCGCCGCCAGCTCCGCCGAACTGAAGGCAAAAGCCGAATTCCTCGCCAAGATCAGCCACGAAATCCGCACACCAATGAACGGTGTGCTGGGCATGACCGAATTGCTGCTTGGGACTCCGCTCTCGGCCAAGCAACGCGACTATGTGCAGACCATTCACAGCGCAGGTAACGAGCTGCTGACGCTGATCAACGAGATCCTCGACATTTCCAAGCTGGAGTCCGGACAGATCGAGCTGGATGACGTGCAGTTCGACCTGAATGCGCTGATCGATGATTGCCTGGACATCTTCCGCGCCAAAGCCGAACAGCAGAAAGTCGAGCTGATCAGCTTTATGCAGCCGCAAGTGCCACGGGTGATCAGCGGTGACCCGACACGCCTGCGCCAGACCTTGCTCAGCCTGCTGGACAACGCCTTCAAGCAAACCGACGAAGGCGAGATTCTATTGGTGGTCGCATTGGACACCAGCGCCGATGCCCCACGCCTCCGGATTGCCGTACAGGACAGCGGCCGCCCGCTGGAGAGCAGCGAGCGCGACGCCTTGCTCAACACCGAACTGCACAGCAAAGACTTCCTCGCCGCCACCAAGCTCGGCGGCCGTCTCGGCCTGATCATCGCCCGCCAACTGGTGCGCCTGATGAACGGCGCATTCGGCATCCAGAGCGGTAGCAACCAGGGCAACACCCTGTGGCTCACCCTGCCACTGGATGCCGAACGCTTGGAACACCCCACCGCCGACCTCGACGGCACACTGCAAGGCGCTCGTTTGCTGGTGGTCGATGACAATGACACCTGCCGCAAAGTCCTGGTGCAGCAGTGCAGTGCCTGGGGCCTGACGGTCAGTGCGGTGCCTTCCGGCAAAGAGGCCCTGGCCCTGCTACGAACCAAGGCGCACATCCGCGAATACTTCGATGCGGTGCTGCTCGATCAGGACATGCCCGGCATGAGTGGCATGCAGCTGGCGGCGAAGATCAAGGAAGACCCCAGCCTCAACCACGACATCCTGTTGGTCATGCTCACTGGCATCAGCAACGCTCCGAGCAAAATCATCGCCCGCAACGCCGGGATCAAACGCATCCTGGCCAAGCCGGTAGCCGGCTATACGCTAAAAACCACCCTCGCCGACGAGCTGGCGCAGCGCAAACATGGCGGCGCCATACACTGGGCACCAACCCTGGCGAGTGCGCCGCTGAATGTGCCTAGCGACTTCCGCATCCTGGTCGCCGAAGACAACAGCATCTCCACCAAGGTGATCCGCGGCATGCTCGGCAAACTCAACCTGCAACCGGACACCGCCAGCAATGGCGAGGAAGCATTGATCGCGATGAAAGCCCAGCAGTACGACCTGGTGCTGATGGACTGCGAGATGCCGGTACTCGATGGCTTCTCCGCCACCCAGCAACTACGCGCCTGGGAAGCCGCAGAGAAGCGCAGCCGCACCCCGGTGGTGGCGCTCACCGCGCATATCCTCGCCGAACATAAAGAGCGCGCACGCCTGGTCGGCATGGACGGGCATATGGCCAAGCCGGTGGAGCTTTCGCAACTGCGTGAACTGATCGAACACTGGGTCTCTGAACGCGAACTGCGCCGCCAGCGCGAAGCTAACAACGCCCGGTCATCTGAGCCCTCTGCGAATGGCGTCGGTTGACGTTACAAGGCCCGAGCTCGGCGCGGGCCCCACCTCCAACTACGAGCCAAGCCCATGCTGTCCGAGCTATTCAGCCTGTACTTGAAGATGCTGGTGCTCTACAGCCCCTTCTTCGTACTCTCCTGCTTTATCAGCCTGACCCGCGGCTACACGGTGAAGGAACGCAAGAAGCTGGCCTGGAAAGTCGCCGGCGGCGTGGTGATCGCCAGCGTGCTGCTGTACCTGTTCGGCCAGAATATCTTCACCGTATTCGGCATCACCATCGATGCGTTCCGCATTGGCGCCGGCAGCGTGCTATTCATTTCCGCGCTGGGCATGGCTCAGGGCAGCCCTGCGGTGCAAAGCGAAAACGTGCAGCAGGACGTCACCATAGTGCCACTGACCATCCCGCTGACAGTGGGCCCCGGCACCATCGGTGCGATGCTGGTGATGGGTGCCGGCCAACCGCATTGGGACGATAAGCTGGTGGCGGTGCTGGGCATCGTGCTGGCCAGCCTGACGGTCGGTGTCGTGCTCTACCTCTCCGACCGCTTTGAGCGCCTGCTCGGCGAGCAAGGGCTGCAGATTGTCAGCCGGCTGATGGGCTTGTTCGTCTGCGCACTGGCGGCGCAAATCATCTTCACCGGGGTGAAGAACTATCTGGTGCGATAGGCTGGGTGAGGCGCGCTCCGGCTCGTAGCCATGCGGCAATCTAGGACGCGCCGTAACCCGGCGATACACTCGCGCCAGTGCCATCGCATTGCCGGGTTACGCGGCGTTTACGATTGCGTGGGTTGTTACGGATTTGCTTGCGCCGCTAACCCGGCCTACGTTCCGAACAGGGCTCATCTCACTCCAGATAGCGGAGAAATACCCGGTTTACTCGGTAGTTCCCGATTCTAATTTCCTGCAACAACCTTTAAATTACCCGCCCTCAGGGAATGAATCCCTGGGCTATCACCTCATGGAGAAACACCTGTGAAAAACGTCAGCAAAATCATCGCCGCACTGCTGTTCACCCTGACTATCAGCGGTTGCACTGGCACCCCGATGAAGGCGCAGAACCTGGATAACAGCCAATACACCGTCGTCGGTCATAGCCAGGCGAGCGCCACCGGCCTGCTCCTGTTCGGGCTCATCCCAATTCAGCAAAACAACCGCTTTGTTCGCGCGCAAAATGCCGCGATCAAATCCAAAGGCGGCGACGCGCTGATCAACACACAGATTCAAGAAGACTGGTTTTGGGCCTGGGTGCTGACCGGTTACACCACGACGGTTTCCGGTGACGTGGTGAAACTGAACACGATCAATTAAACCAGGCTGCATCGCGCGCGAAGCAGAACAGCGGCGGCTGAGTCCCTTGCGACTTAGTCGCCGCTGACTGGCGCGAAGAATAGTAAATGCCCGATTGCGCCAGCCCAGGTCTTTCGGACCAGGATCAATTAACCGTCCCGCCTCCCCTTCATCGCCAAGCCGTAGCCTGCTACAGCATCGCCCCACCCTCTCGCGGTACACTACGCGGCTGTCTTTAACCGGAACACATCATGAAAAACGCGCTTCCCGCTCGTGCCTGTGGCATCGATTTCGGCACGTCCAACTCCACTGTCGGCTGGCTACGCCCTGGCATGGAGTCGTTGATCGCGCTGGAAGACGACAAGATCACCCTACCGTCGGTGGTGTTCTTCAACTTCGAAGAACGCCGCCCGGTATATGGCCGGCTGGCCCTGCATGAATATCTGGAAGGCTACGAAGGCCGCCTGATGCGCTCGCTGAAGAGCCTGCTGGGCTCGAAACTGCTCAAGAGCGAAACCGCCGTACTCGGCAGTGCTTTGCCGTTCAAGGACATCCTTGGTTTCTTTATCGGTGAACTGAAAAACCGCGCCGAAGCGGTTGCCGAGCGCTCATTCGAAGAAGTGGTGTTGGGACGCCCGGTATTTTTCGTCGACGATGACGAAAAAGCCGACCAGGAAGGCGAAGATACCCTAGTGGCCGTGGCGAAGAAGCTCGGTTTCAAGGACATCTCGTTCCAGTACGAACCGATCGCCGCCGCCTTCGATTACGAGAGCACGATCGGGCGTGAAGAACTGGTGCTGATCGTCGACATCGGTGGTGGCACCTCGGACTTCTCGTTGATCCGTCTGGCCCCGAGCGGCACATGCTCGCCGAGCGCCACGAGGACATCCTGGCCACCGGTGGCGTGCATATCGGCGGCACCGATTTCGACAAGCAGTTGAGCCTGAGCGGGGTCATGCCGCTGTTCGGCTATGGCAGCCGGATGAAGAATCAGGCCTACATGCCCACCAGTCATCACCTCAATCTGGTCACCTGGCACACCATCAACGCGGTCTATTCGCAGCAGGCGCAGACCGCGTTGCGCAATATGCGTTACGACGCGCTGGACACGCCCGGATTTGACCGTTTCTTCAAGTTGATCGAACAGCGCGCCGGACACTGGCTGGCGATGCAGATCGAACAAACCAAGATCGAGCTAACCGAGGTTGAGCGGCGTACCGTGTTACTCGACCGGATCGAATCAGGCCTGTCGGTCGAGTTGGATCGTGCCGGTTTCGACGAGTCCATCGCCAGCTTGCTGGAACGCATTAGCGGCAGCGTCATGCAATTGCTCAGCGATGCCAATGTCAGCACCGAACACATCGACACGGTGTTTTTCACCGGTGGCTCCAGCGGCATCCCGGCCCTGCGCCAGAGCATCAATGTGCTGCTACCCAACGCCCGGCATGCCGAGGGCAATACCTTCGGCAGCATCGGCAGCGGTTTGGCCATCGAGGCGAAGAAGCGTTACGGCTGATTCGTTTACCTATCGCTCTACCCAGCCTACGGTCTAGAGCCCAGCCTCCCTCTCTACCAGGGGGAGGCTAGAAGTCAAACGACTTCCAGCACTTCAAATTCCTGCCGCTGATTGGCCACGCTGATGTCTACCAGCGCGCCCCGCGCCTTACCCAGCAGGCTCTGGCCCATGGGTGAGCGCGGGGTGATGACCATGACTTCCTGGCCGGCATCCACGATCTTCAAACCAGCGGCATCCGGGCCGAGAAACAGCAAGCGTTGCGCGCCACTTTCCAGCTCGAGCCGCACCAACGCGGTCAGTTGAATACCGTTCGACGGATCGAAGGCCCGCAGCAGCAACTGCCGATAAGCCGTTAACGCCTGCTCAATTTCGGCCACCCGCTTCGCTTGGCCGTGCGCCAAATAGCCGGCCTCCAGGCCGAGGGTGTCATATTTATTTTCGGCAATATTCTCCTCGTGGGTCGCCGCCTCATAGGCAGTTTGCAGCGCACCCTGCGCGATCTGTAAGTCGGCTACGAGCTTGTCGATAATCAGCTGATGGATACGTTGTTTATTCATGATTCCGGTCATTTGGCAGCGAGGCATAACCCAAAGCGGCAGCCGTTTGCCGACGCCAAGCACAGTGTGTCGGTAACCGCGGCGGTTTATGAAGCGCTTTCGAGCTTTCTGCTCCGCACGTTACAGTTGCCGCATCCAACCACCCGGCTATGCATGGCCAGCGTTGCACAGACAAACCCAACCGGCAGGAGCCCCCCATGAATATCGTTCAGGCAGCCACTACGCTGATCGCCACACTCGCGTTAGCCGCTTGCGGGCTTGGGGAGACTGCCGCAACGGCGACCCTGCAGGCCAAACAAGCGGAGCAGGCGCAGCAACAGATGACCCAGCTCAAACAACAGATCGATCAGGCCAATGCGCTGAATAACCAACGCCTGCAGCAGGCGACTGAAAACGCGCAGTAATGCCTCACTCTCGGTCAGCGCACTGATTACGCCAGTGACGCTGCCGAATCTCGATGGCGACGAGCTACGAATGGGCGGGAATTTGTCCGGGCTCGACTGACTGACAGCAGTGCGTTTGAGACGGCCCCGATGTTAAGCGACTTATTTCTTCTTCAAGCACTCGCTCATGAAGGTCTTACGTGGATCGCCCTTGAGCGCTTTGCTGGCGGCATCGGCATTGCACGACTTCATTCTTTCTTGCGGGGTGGTTGCTGTTGCCGCTGCCGGGGTACTACCAGCTTTCAGGCAGGTGCTCATAAAGGCTTGGCGCTCATCGCCCTTGAGCGTCTTGCTGGTGGCCTCGGCATTGCACGACGTCATCTTCTCTTGCTGAGCGGTAGCGGCAAAAACCTGAGGGGAAACCAGCAAAACCAGCGCCAGCACAGGGATACGAACCATATTCATGAGGCTTCTAGTGGCCTGTACGGCTAGTTGGTTAACTCAAGTTCGGATGCCTGGAGTCCTGAGACAAGGCGCCGTGACGAGTCATAGCTGGGCTATGGCGAGGAGCGGCAACGCAGTATCGGGGCTTCAGGCGCCGAAATTGACTAATTGAACTAGCCACACAGGCCACTAGGTGGACTGTGCATAGGCGCAGCATGCCGACGAAGCTTAGCCAGTGCTTTGCCTTTGCCGACACGCACGTGGAACTGCTCCGCCGCTTAGAACCAGCTCTTAGGGCTGGTCAGCGGGCACCAGGGTGATCTCGACCGGCTGACCTGGGTTGTGAATACGGAGCCGAAATTCGTCGCGGCTCAACTTCAGGACCTCGACTTTGTAGGGTCTGCCCTCCTCGATCATGGTCAGCCCTGCACCTTCGGCTTTCCAGGCACCGAAAGCCGGTTTGTTATTAGCCGAGGCCAGCACCAGCGTACCGTCCGAGAGAAAGACATAGAGCATGCCGCGCGCAATTGTGCTCGACTCGCTGACACGCCAAACCTGGTTGATAAAGCTGACCTTAGCCGGCGCAACCGGCTCGGAGCACGCGCTGATAACCAGGCCCGCGATGATTGCCAAACTGATGCTGCGAAGGCGCTGCGTGTACATTATTTCAAGCTCCATATAGCGCTCGGTCTCTTTCGCACGAGCGGCGTACCGACTAAACAAGCGCAATGCCAGGCCTTGTCACAGCCGTCAGCCTTAGCAAGCCATTGAAAAACTGCTGCGGGCTTCGCGCGCTATGCAGCGCTGAAGTCAGCCTAAAAATGCTCATTTACAGCACGTGAACTGTGCTTTTCCGACGGATTAACTCGCCACGCTCGCCCTGCGGGCCAGCCTTCGGCTGTTACTCCGCTTTGCTGCGTCGCACCTTGTGACCCACATGGATGTGGGGAATGCCGCTACCCGTAGGGAACGGGTGCGGCCCTGGCGTCGCTCGCTACCTTTCTCAACGGCCGGGTTACCCAAGTCACAACTTTAGCAAACACAACCAAACGAGCATTGCGCCGTGCACGCCATAACGTGCGCGACGTAACCTCATGTTGCCGGCGTCACGCCTACACTCAAAAGGGCCAATTTGGGCTGACGGCACCCCCCCCTAGGCGGCCTGCGCACGAGGTGTTTTTGGACAGTTCCGCGTCACTGCTGGGCGGCGTTGTATTTGGCTCGATTGGGCTGGGTTATTTCATCTATGGAAAGAAGCAGGATCACCTGATCGCCGGCATCGCCTTGATGGGCTACAGCTATTTCGTTACCGACCTGTACTGGCTGTTGGCGATCGGCATAGGGTTAATGGCATTGCCACGACTTATCAAACTCTGAAGCAGGTGTTAGCCACCCGCATCCCAGGCCTACCGGGCAACGCAGGCGAACTAGCCAAGTACTTTCGACTCCAAATCAAGCAAGCCTTAAAGGCTAACCACAAGGAACGACACCATGTACAAGCAAACCCTCGTGGCTTTTTGTGTACTGGCTGCAGTGGCGGGTTGCTCCAGCAAGCTGGAGAACCCGACCGATTACCTGACCTACCACAACGAGCCGTTACCGAAAAATGTCGAGAAAGGCATGACCAAGGCTCAGGTTCTGACTATCGGTGGCACACCCTCAACAGAACTGCGGCGCACCGAGAGCCCCGGCACTTGCAACAACTACATTCTGGATAAGGATGGCCATCAGCAGGCCTATTACGTCAGCTTCGACTCGGACGGCGAAGTGGACGGCAAAGGCTTCATGACCTGTGCGCAGATGGAGAGCAACGAGCGCGTAAGTAAGCGCCCCGTGCACGAAGGGGGCTATTAGCCACCACTGCCCCCCTCTAAGCAGCAACCAGCAGACCTTAGAACCTGCTCAATATCCGCCGCGCAGCGCAAGCATCAGGCAAGCCTGCGTGGCGACTGCCATAGTGTTGAGATGGTCACCGCCACCTTCCGCTTCTACGAGGAGCTCAACGATTTCCTCCCGGCCGAGCGCCGTCGGCTGGCGTTCACCTGTGTCTGTGCACGAGCGGCGACCTGCAAGCATATGATCGAGGCGCTTGGAGTGCCGCATACCGAGGTCGAGCTGGTGCTGGTCAATGGCGAGTCGGTGGGCTTCGAGCGGCTGCTGGCGGACGGCGATCGGGTGGCGGTCTACCCCAAGTTCGAGACGCTGGATATCAGCCCATTGCTCAAGGTGCGCGAGCAACCTCTGCGGGTCTTGCGCTTCGTTGCCGACGCTCATCTTGGAGCACTGGCTCACCTGCTGCGTATGGCCGGTTTCGACACTCTCTACGACAACCAATTCCGCGACGAACAGATCGCCGCCCTGGCCGCCGCCGAAGGGCGCATCGTGCTGACCCGCGACCGCGAACTGCTCAAGCGCCGGATCATCAGCCACGGCTGCTATGTGCATGCGCTGAAGCCGGCCCAGCAGCTGCGCGAGCTGTTCGAACGGCTCGACCTGGCACGCAGCGTGCTCCCCTTCAGCCTCTGCCTGCACTGCAACGCGCCTCTGCACAGCGTCGACAAGGCGCAGATCGTCGAGCAACTACCGCCGGCGGTACGCGAGCATTACCAGCACTTCCTGACCTGC